>CAWFOB010000001.1:0-707749 GCA_963817375.1 uncultured Thermoleophilia bacterium
TCGACTACGAGGCGATGACGACGGGGGAGTGGCTCGCGAACTGCTCGGCCTGCTGCGTACCGGAGCTGGCGGGCGCCCTTACGCGGGCGCGGATCCCATACCGGACCGTGACCGGGACGCTGCTCGACGGCGACCCGGCCTGGGCCGCGATGGGGGAGTGGGTCGAGGCGGCGCGGGCGGTGCGCGAGCTGCGCCGGGCGCGCTTCGGCTTCCTCGGCCACACGTACCCGGGGATGCTCGACATGTACTCGGACTTCACGCAGGTCTCGGCGCAGGCGGGGCCGCACATCGAGGTGCTCGAGATGGACGACCTCGTCGCGCGGGTCGAGGCAGCCTCCGCGAAGGAGGTCGAGCGCAAGGGCGAAGAGATCCGCGAGCTGTTCGACCTGGCCGAGCCGGCGGGCGACCCGATCGCCGACGAGATCTCGCCGGAGCAGTGGGACTGGTCGGCGCGCGTCGCCGTCGGGCTCGACCGGCTGGTCGCCGACTTCGACCTGAACGGCCTCACCTACTACTACCGCGGCCTGCAGGACAACGTCTTCGAGCGCGTCGCCGCCGGGCTGATCGTCGGCAACTCGCTGCTGACGGCGCGCGGCGTGCCGGCATCGGGCGAGGGCGACCTGAAGACGAACCTCGCGATGTTCCTGCTCGACCGCCTGGGCGCGGGCGGCTCGTACACCGAGTTCTACGCGCTCGACTTCGACGAGGAGTTCGTGCTGATGGGCCACGACGGCCCGGCGCACATCGCGATCGCCGACGGCCGCCCGGTCGTCAGGGCGCTCAAGCTGTACCACGGCAAGGCGGGCGCAGGCCTCTCGGTCGAGATGAAGGTGCGCCTCGGCCCGGTGACGATCCTCGGCATGACCCAGACCGCGGACGGCCGGCTGAAGCTGATCGCCGCCGAGGGCGAGTCGATCCCGGGGCCGACGTTCCGCATCGGCAACACCAACTCGCGGCTGCGGTTCTCTCTCGGGCCTGCGCCGTTCATGGACGCCTGGTGCGCCGAGGGGCCGACGCACCACGTCGCGCTCGGCGTCGGGCACCAGCTGGGGCGGATCCGCAAGGTCGCGGACCTGCTCGGGCTCGAGCTCGCCGTCGTCGGCTAGGACCTCGGCACCGACGTCTACGTCGGCAGCGGGCACACCGTGCTGCGCGTGCACCCGGTGTAGCGGCGTCAGAGCCGGCTCGTGTTCAGCTCCGAGCGGGCGTCCGACAGCTCGTCCTGGAGCTCCTCGGCAACCTGTCCGGCGTTCGCCCGCGTCGCATGCACGAGGCCGGCCACGGCCGTCAGCTGCTCGGCAAGCGCCCCGAAGGCCTTGCGCAGATGGTCGAGCTGGGCGTCCGACGCTCCGGTACGCCGGAGCGAGCCGATCAACCGCGCGACGCGCCGGCGTTCCACGAGCTCCTTCGCGGCTGCGAGCGCCACCGTCGCGTCGTCGAGCCGGCCGCAGGCGCCGGAGACGTCGTCGATCGCCTCGCGAACGAAGACGGCACGCTCGAATGCGTCGACTGCAGCGGTATTGGCACCTGTCGCCATCGCTCCCACCCCTCACGCCGCAGATCGTCGTGTCGGAGCGGAAATCCTACTCCGGGCTCGATCAGCGAGAAGAGCGAGTCGTGCCGGCGGCGACAGCGAGCAGGATCGCGCCGCCAGGGAGAACCCACTTCCTCATGGAGCGAGCCGCCGATGGTACTGCCGGCTCCGCCGCCGCAACATCGGGGTCGTCGCTCGTCGCGAGGCGTCTCCTCCCGAACCTGAGAGCCCGCTGAGAATCGTCCGTTTCACAGGCGATTCTCAGATTCATGGGAGAGTCTGGGGCCATGGCTTTTAACCACGCTCCCAGCACGCCCCGAAGGGTTCTTGTGGTCGACGACGAGCCTTCGATCGTCGACGCGGTGGCGACCGCCTTCCGCTACGAGGGCTACGAGGTCGACCAGGCCTACACCGGCCGGGAGGCGCTCGAGATGGTTATCCGGGACGAGCCTGACCTGATCGTCCTCGACTGGATGCTCCCCGACATCGAGGGCATCGAGGTCGGCCGCCGGCTCCGCGCCCGCGGGTACCGCACCGCCGTCCTGTTCCTGACCGCGAAGGACGCGACCGAGAACAAGGTGGAGGCGCTGCGCGTCGGCGGTGACGACTACGTGACCAAGCCGTTCAGCCTCGCGGAGGTCGTCGCGCGCGCCCAGGCCATCCTGCGGCGCACGGCAGGAGACCTGCCGGGCGACGTGCTCACCTTCTCCGACCTCACCCTCGACGAGGCGCGCCACGAGATCACGCGCGGCGACCACGCGATCACGCTGACGGCCACCGAGTTCAGCCTGCTGCGCTACTTCATGCTCAACCCTCGGCGCGTGCTCTCGAAGGCCCAGATCCTCCAGAACGTGTGGCGCTACGACTTCGGCGGGAACGCCAACGTGGTGGAGACCTACGTGAGCTACCTACGGCGCAAGCTCGATGCGACGGGGCCGCCGCTGATCAAGACGGTCCGTCAGGCCGGATACATGCTCGACGCGCGGCAGGAGTGATCGGCCGGCTCTCGCTGAAGGCGCGGCTCATCCTCGGCGTGATCGTCCTCGCCGGGGTCGGGCTCGCCGCGGCCGACATCGCGACGTATGCGTCGCTGCACTCCTTCCTGATCCAGCGAACGGATCAGTCGCTCTCCGACAACCATCCCGACCTCGCGAACGTGGTGGGCAACTGCCAGGGCGGCGGCGGGGGCGGTCCCCCGGGCGGTGGCCACGGCGGGCCGCCCGGGAACACGTTCGCGCGGCTGCAGGCGCCCAACGGCCAGGTGTGCAGCGTTGCGCCCCAGACCCTGGCGGGCACCACGCCCTCGCCGCCGAAGTGGCCGTCGACCTCAGGTCTCGGCTTCGGCGACGACAACGCGAAGTACTTCACCGTCTCGGCGCAGGATGGGAAGAGCCGCTACCGCGTGCGCGCGGAGCTCGAGCGAGGCGGCGGCGTCCTGATGACCGCGGCGTCACTCTCGGACGTCGACGCGACGCTCCGGCGCCTGCTGATGATCGAGCTGCTCGTGACTGCGTCGGTGCTCCTCGGCATCGTCGCGCTCGGCGTCTGGGTCGTGCGCCTCGGCCTGCGCCCGCTGGCGGCCATCGAGACGACGGCGGCGGCGATCGCCGCCGGCGATCTCTCTCGGCGCGTCGAGCGCGCCGAGCCGAATACCGAGGTCGGGCGGCTCGGGATGGCGTTGAACGCCATGCTCACCCAGATCCAGACGGCCTTCGACGCGACGGCCGCCTCGGAGGCGCGGCTGCGCCGCTTCGTCGCCGACGCCTCCCACGAGCTGCGCACGCCGCTCGCGGCCGTGCGCGCCTATGCCGAGCTGTTCGGCCGCGGCGCGAACAGCCGGCCCGACGACCTCGAGCGCTCGATGACCGGCATCGAGCGCGAGTCACGGCGCATGAGCCTGCTCGTCGACGACCTGCTGCTGCTGGCGCGGCTCGACGAGGGGCGGCCGCTCGAGCACCAGCCGGTCGACCTCGCCGAGCTCGTGGCCGAGGCGGTGGAGACGGCGACGACGCTCGAGCCCGGCCGCCCGATCGAGCTGAGCACCGAGGAGGCGGTCGTGGACGGCGATCACGACCGTCTGCGCCAGGTCGTCGACAACCTCCTGGCCAACGTGCGGGCGCACACGCCACCCGGCGCGTCGGCCACGGTGCGCGTCCTGCGGGCCGATGCCTCGGCCGTCATCGAGGTCGAGGACACCGGCCGCGGCATGGAGCCGGAGCAGGCCGCGCGCATGTTCGAGCGCTTCTACCGTGCCGACCCGGCGCGGGCGCGGGCGCAGGGCGGGACGGGCCTCGGGCTCTCCATCGTCGCAGCCGTGGCGGAGGCGCACGGCGGCTCTGCGAGGGCCGTCTCGGAACCGGGAGCCGGCACGACGGTGCGGGTCACGTTGCCCCTCGCGGCGACGACGGAGGACGCGCCGGATGCGCCGCCGCTAATCCATACGACCACCTAACCGGACTCTCAGGGCTCTCCCAGGCAACCCCAAGACCCTCCGGATTCGATGAAGGGGTAAGGACGTCATCGAAACGGAGGAGGCGTCTCATGACGCGATACACCAAACGACTCGGGCTGCTCACCGTCGCGGCCGCCACGGCGCTTCTCGTCGTCGGCGTCGCCACGGCGAGTGCGCACGGGCGCGGCGGCGCGAAGAGCGTCAGCACGAGTGCGCTCGTCACCGAGGCAGCGAAGCAGCTCAACGTGGCGCGTGCCGACCTCAAGGCCGCGATCGTCAAGTCGGCCGAGGACCGCGTCGATGCGGCGGTCGAGGACGAGGACATCACGTCCGACGAAGGCGACCAGCTGAAGGCCGACATCGAGGACAACCTCAATGTCGCGTACCAGGTCAGCCAGACCCGCACGGTGGCCGCGAACCTGAAGATCACCACCAAGGATCTGAACGCCGGCTTCCGGGCCGCACGCAAGGCCCTTGCGTCCAAGGCCATCGACACGGCGCTCGCAGCCGGCGACATCACCGCCGACCAGGCCACCGCCGCGAAGACGGCGCTCGACTCGAAGACGTTCGCCGGCTACAAGTCCGGCGCCGTCGCGAGCCTCACCGGCTACGCCGAGGGTCCCGGCGGCGGTGGCGGCGGCCAGTGCGGCGGCGGGGGCGGCTCGGGCGGCTCATCGTCGTCGTCGAGCGACACGTCGAGCTCGGACACGACGACGGCCACCACGACGGCGTTCCGGGTGCACCGCTAGGCACACGGAAGCGTCCGCTTCACCCGAGGGCCGCCCGCGGGGCGGCCCTCGGCGTTTCTCACAGCGACCTCTCAGCCCGTGCTCAAGGCCTCCCTAGGCCCCGTTGATTGGCTGGGTGCATACACCCGAACGAAAGGATCGAGTATCGAGATGGGCAACAAGCTGAAGAACGGGCTCCTCGTCGTCTCGCTGATGGCATCGGCCGCGCTCGGCGCGGCGGCGCTGGCAGGCGCCGCCTCGAACGGCAGCTCGACGACCACGACCACGCCGAGCACCCAGGCGGCGCCCACCACCGCGCCAACGGCGAACTTCCCCGCGCACGGCACCGCCGCGCACGAGGACCAGGAGAAGGCGGTGACCGGCGCGGCGGCCGAGAAGGCCAAGGCCGCGGCGGTCAAGTACCTGGGCGGCGGCACCGCCGGTGAGGTCACGACCGACATGACCGGCACCGGTTACGAGGTGACGGTGACCAAGTCGGACGGCACCACGACCGAGGTGCACATGGACAGCAGCCTCAACGTCTTCCAGGGCGGCCCCGGCGGCCCGGGTGGCTTCGGGCACGGGTAGGCGGCTAGCGCGCCATCAGGAGCAGCAGCAGCAGCAGGAAGACCAGCATGACGCCGGCGAGCACCACGAGACCGTGGTGCTCGCTGAGGTACGTGCGCTGGTAGGGCAGACTCTCGCGCCCGCGCACGATCGGCCTGCGCCCCGGATATCCCCGCCGCGACACGCCGGACATGGTGCCCGACGCTCGTTAAGAATTGACTAACCGCCCCAGTGCAGGGCCGCGACGGCGCGATCCTGCTCGGGCAGCCACAGCGCCGGGTCGCTCTTGCGCCCGTACAGGTGTACCTCGAAGTGCAGGTGCACGCCGTCGCAGAGGCCCGTGCAGCCGACCGTGCCCAGCGTGCTCGCCGCGGTCACCGCCTGGCCCGTCTGCACGTCGATCGAGCCGAGGTGGCCGTACAGCGTCTCGAGACCGCGCCCGTGCTCGACGACGACTCGGTTGCCGTAGCCCGACTCCTCGCCCGCGGCGACGACGACGCCTGCCGCGGCCGCGTGCACCGCGGAGCCCGCGGGCGCGTCGATGTCGACCCCCGGATGGAACGAGCAGCATCCGCGCGCGCCGAAGGGGCTCGTGACCTCGCCGTTCACGGGCCAGCTGAGCGCGGCGTGCAGCGGGTGTGCAACGGCCTCGACGCGGCGGTCGAGGACGGAGATCTTCAGGGCGCTCGTGCGGTTCTGCTTGTCGAGGTCGAGGCGCATCGTCGAGAGCTCGCCCCGGGCGTCGCGGGCCTGGACCTCGGCGTGGACGGCGGCGCCTGCGGCCCCCGCGGAGGCGACGAGCGCGAGCGGAAGCCCGACGTGGCGGAGACGGCCCACGATCGTGGGCTTCCGCGCCGCGTTGCCGGCTCCTCCCGCGGTTGCACGCCGGCTTCCGACGCGGGAGGATTGGTTGACCCGCGCCGGCCGGCCGGGAGGGCCTGCGGCCCCGTGGACGAAGAAGCGGGCCGGCGCGGGCCCAAGGGGCCTACGTCGTGCGCGGCAGCGCTGCCTGCTGCTTCGGTCCGACGACCACGAAGCTGAACGGGCGCGCCGCCGGCGCGCCGGTCTGCTTGTCCGAGACCAGGACGACGAGATGGCCGTCGGCCGACCAGCCGCCGACCGCGGTCGTGCGCGGCCCGGCCGATACGCGAACGACGCTCGTCCGGCGCGAGGCATCGCTCAGGTCGGACAGCTCGATCCGGTAGACGCCGGGCGACACCCGGCCGGCCGTGACGCTACCGCCGAGCCGGTTCTGGACGACCGCCAGCTCTCCGGCGCCGGTTACGGTGCCCCTGACCAGGACTGCGGAGCCCTTCGGCGGCGGGCCGGGCGTGGTCGTCACGGGGGTCGTGGTCGACGTCGTGCTCGGCCGCGTCGTGGTGGTCGTCGTCGTGGTCGCGTGGGTGGTCGTGGTGGCGTGCGTGGTCGTCGTGGGCTGCGTCGTCGTGGTCGGCTGCGTCGTCGTCGTGCTCGGGATCGTGGTCGTCGTCGAGTGCGTGGCGCTCGTCGAGCTGCTGCCGCCACCGAACACGGCCGGCACGATGAGAGCAGCGAGCGCGATCGCCGCGGCCGCGATCGCGGCCAGGGCCAGCCAACGGCCCCAGGCAGCGCCTTCGACGGCAGCCGGCGAGCCGTCGGCGACCGGCGGGACTGCCGGTGGCGCGAAGGCGACATGCAGCAGGGCCAGCAGGCCGATCGCGGCCACCGTGATCGCGATCTCCCACGTCATGCCCGCGCGAGGTTATCCCCCGGGCACGCCGCGCGCCGGGCGAGTCAGCGGACCCCGGGGGCTAGAGCAGTATCCGGACGGCGGTGTCCGGGTTGCAGCCCCGCTGAACGAGATCGACCGCCGAGTGCAGGTCGACGTGCGTGTTCGCCGCGATCACCATCGCGGCCGGCCAGCTGAACCCGACCTTCGCCAGCTGCTCCACGCGCCACCGAATGACCCGCTCGCGCTCCGTCTCGTCCGCAAGAACAACTTGTGTCGTTGCCGCAGCCATCGACTCCTCCAACCGATGGGATGACCTATTCACTCGTTGTACGCGGGGTTGCGTTGACGCCCAATCCCCCGAAGGGGGGAAAGAAGTCGCCCTGTTCGGGGGAGAGATGCCCGCCGATAGGTCCTGCATGAAGCATTCGCTGAAAGTGACCGCCACCGTCACGCTCCTCGCGTATCTCGCCGGGGCCGTGGCCGTGCTGTGGCGGGAGAGAGCCTGGTAGGCGTTAGGGGCCGGGAGGCCGGGGACCGAAATAGGGCCCCGGAGCGGGGGAGGGGCACACTCCCGGCCCCGCGGTTCGGTTCGACGCCAACCTGCGGATTCCCGCTAACGGATTCCTAACTTCTGTCGAGCGCGACGCGCGCCCGCCACACGCCGCCGTCGTGGTCGAACGCGAGTCGAGGCGCAGCTCGGCGGGGCCCTCGACCCAGCGGTAGCTCATGCGGCGACCACCTCGGCGCTGCAGCCATGGACGACTGCCGCGAGCAGGTCGCACCCGTCGATGCCCTGGAGGGACGGGTGCGCAGTGTCGATCTCGATCGCGGGCCACTGGTCGAGGCCGAGGGCGGCGGCGCCCTCGTCGGCGCCGGCGCCGAGTAGCGTGTCGAGCGGGACGACGCCGCGGCGGCCGGAGGCGCGGCGCGCGATCGCCTCGATCTCGCGCAGCTCCTCGAGGGGGTCGATGCGGACGTTCGAGTCGGACCCGATGCAGATGCCGATCCCGCGCTCGAGCAGGCGCTCGACCGGGGCGAAGCCGTCGCCGAGGTTGGCCTCCGTCGTCGGGCACAGGCACACGCGCGTGCCTGTCTCGGCCAGCAGGTCGAGCTCGCCGTCGGATGCCTCGGTGGCGTGGATGACCGTGGTGTGCGGGCCGAGGCAGCCCGTCTCGTGCAGAAGCTCGATCGGGCGGCGCCCGTGCTCGGCGAGGCACTCCTCGACTTCGCGCGGCTGCTCGTCGGCGTGCACGTGCAGCCGCAGGGACTCGCGCTCGGCGTAGGCGCCGATCGCTTCCAGCCAGTCGCGGGGGCAGGCGCGGACGGAGTGGGGGGCGACGCCGACGCGCACGTCGCGCTCGCGGAGCGTCTCGACCAGGCTCAGGTACTTCTCCACGGACGGTTGCCGGAACGCCGGGCTGCCGCCGCGCGCGTACGCGACATAGAGGAGCACGAGCTCGACCCCGGCCTGCTCGGCCGCACCGGCCGCCGCCAGCGCCGCCTCCCAGCCCAGGTAGTGGAACTCGCCGACCGCGGTGTACCCGGCGGCCCGCATCTCGCGGTACGCCGCCTCGTAGGTCGTGCGAACGGTCTCGTGCGTCTCGGCCTCGGCCGCCGCGATCATCCGCTCGCGCCAGGCCCAGAAGTCACCCTGCTCCGGCGACTCCGCGCAGCCGCGCAGCCGCCGCTGGAACGTGTGCGTGTGCGTGTTCACGAAGCCGGGCAGTTCCAGCACGACGCGACGCTACCCACAGGGGCCGTCCCCGTGTCAGCGGGGGCTGTCCCCAGTGATGAGCGCCACCGGACAGCTAGTGGGACAGCCCCCTACGGGGACAGCCCCTGGGGGACAGCCCCTGGGGGACAGCCCCTGGCGTGGAGAGTCGAGGAATATCCTTCACGTGTGGAGACGACTGCCCCTGCCGTGTCCGCGCCGCTGGCGTACCTGCCGAACGCGCTGACGATCCTGCGGCTGGCGCTCGTCCCGGTCTTCGTGATCATCATGGCCAACGCCGACGGGGGCCACAGCTGGGCGGCCGGCTTCGTCTTCGTCGCGGCCGCGCTCACCGACCAGGTCGACGGCTGGCTCGCCCGGCGGTGGCACGTCGAGTCCGCGTTCGGGAAGGTCGCCGACCCGCTCGCCGACAGGCTCATGATCGACGCCGCCGTGATCATGCTCTGGCTGGACGGCCGCCTGCCGTTCATCGCGCTCGGCCTGATCGTCCTCCGAGACGTCGTCCTCGTCGGCGGCTACCGCGTCTTCGAGGGCAAGGGCATGGACCTCAACGTGAGCATGCTCGGCAAGGTCGCGACCTGGATCCTCTACGCGTCGCTCTGCCTCATCATCGTCACGACCGACGGCACGCAGTGGCCGGTCTGGCTGTTCTGGATCGGCCTCGCACTCGCGGTCGCCGCCGGCATCGGGTACGTCAACGACACGGTGCGCCAGGCCAGAGGGAAGACGGCGTGAAGGCCGTCGTCATGGCGGGCGGCGAAGGCACACGCCTGCGCCCGCTGACCTCGAACCAGCCGAAGCCGATGGTGCCGATCGTCGGCAAGCCGTGCATGGAGCACATCCTCGAGCTGCTCCGGCGCCATGGCTTCGAGGACGTCATCGTCACGCTCGCCTTCCTGCCGCAGGCGATCCGCAGCTACTTCGGTGACGGCGAGGCGCTCGGCATGCACGTCGAGTACTCCGTCGAGGACGCCCCGATGGGCACGGCCGGCTCCGTGCGCATGGCGCTCGGGAAGCTCGACGAGACGTTCCTGGTCATCTCGGGCGACGCCCTCTGCGATTTCGACCTGGCGCAGCTCGTGGAGTTCCACCGCGAGCGTGGCGCCTCGGTGACGATCGGCCTGAAGTCGGTCCCGAACCCGCTCGAGTTCGGGATCGTCGTGACCGACAGCGAGGGGCGCGTCGAGCGCTTCCTCGAGAAGCCGTCGTGGAGCCAGGTCTTCTCGGACACGATCAACACGGGCGTCTACGTGATCGAGCCGGAGGCGCTCGGCCATGTCCCGCCCGACCGGCCCTACGACTTCTCGAAGGAGCTCTTCCCACTGCTGCTCGAGATGGGCCGGCCGATCTACGGCCACGTGCTCGAGGGCTACTGGCAGGACATCGGCAACCTCGACCAGTACCGGCAGGCGAACTTCGACGCGCTCGACGAGCTCGTCCAGCTCGAGATCCCGGGCGTGCGCCTGCGCGGGAACATCTGGATCGGCGAGGGCGTCGAGATGGAAGACCTCGAGGCGATCGAGGGACCGGCGTTCGTCGGCAACTACTCGCGCATCGGCGCCGATGCCGAGGTGGGCGCGCACACCGTCCTCAGCGCGAGCGTGACGCTGCGCGAGCGCGCGCGCACGACCCGGTCGGTCATCGACGCCTCGACGCACATCGGCGCCTCCGCGCTGATCGAGGGCGCGGTCATCGGCCGTTCGTGCGACATCCGCTCGCACGTACGCATCCACGAGGGCGTCGCGATCGGCGACGAGGTGACGATCGGCGCCGAGAGCGTCGTCATGCCGGGCGTGCGCATCTACCCGTACAAGGAGGTCGAGTCCGGCGCGCAGATCCACGAGCACCTGATCTGGGAGTCGCGCGCGCGGTCGCGCGTGTTCGGCGCCGACGGCGTCGAGGGGCTCGTCAACATCGACCTGACACCCGAGATCGCGGTTCGCGTCGGCGCCGCGCTCGGGACGGCGCTGAAGCGCGACGCGCGCGTGGTCGCCTCGCGGGAGGGGTCTCCTGCCTGCCGGCTCGTGAAGCGGGCGATCATCTCCGGGCTGATCTCCACCGGCATCGCGGTCGCCGACCTGCGTGTCATCACTGCGCCGGTCGCGCGCCACCTCGTGAAGACGGAGGGCTACGAGGCGGGCGTCCACGTGGGCGTGTCCGCGTCGGACCCCGAGCTCGTCCAGGTGCGCTTCTTCGAGCACCCGGGAACCCAGCTGACGCAGGCGCTGCAGAAGGAGATCGAAAAGCACTTCACCCGCCAGGAGCTCCGCCGGGTCTCGGCCGCCGACGTGGGCGAGATCACGTATCCGGCGCGCGCGACCGAGGCGTACTCGCAGGAGCTGCTCGCCACGCTCGACGCCGATGCGATCCGGCGTCGCAAGTTCCGCGTCGTCGTCGACTACGGCTTCTCGGCCGCGTCGTTCGTGCTCCCGCTCGTGCTCGGCCCGCTCGGCGTCGAGGCCGTCTCGGCGCACGCGTTCGCGACGAACCGCAACGAACAGACCGGGCTGCGCGGGCTCGTCGGCCAGACGAAGAAGCTCGTCGGCGCGATCGGCGCCGACCTCGGCGTCGTCCTCGACGGTGCGGCCGAGCGCGTGTACCTGGTCGACGAGCGCGGCCGCGAGATCCCGGTCGAGCAGGCACTCCTCCTGTTTCTGCGGCTGATCGCCGGCGCGGGCCGCACCGGCAAGCTCGCGTTCCCGGTCACCGTCACGAGCCAGGTCGACCAGATGGTCGAGGGGAGCAGCCTCGAGGTCATCCGCACGCCCGCCTCGCTCGCCGACCTGACCCGGACGGCGGCCCAGGAGGGCGTCGTCTTCGCCGGCGCGGTCGGCGGCGGCTACGTCTTCCCGCAGTTCATCCCCGCCTACGACGCGGTCGCGAGCCTCTGCAACCTGCTCGAGCTGCTCGCGCCGATCGACCGGCCGGTCTCGGAGCTCGTCGCGGACCTGCCGTCGCCGACGCTCGTGCACCGCCGGATCACCTGCCCGTGGGCGCTCAAGGGCTACGTCATGCGCGTGGTCACCGAGCGGCTGAAGGACCGCGACGTCGACCTGACGGACGGGATCAAGGTCTTCGAGGAGCGCGGCTGGGCGCAGGTGCTGGCCGACCCGGACGAGCCCATCGTGCACGTCTACGCGGAGGGGCGGAACGCCGGCGAGTCCGCCCAGCTCGAGGGCGAGCTGCGCTTGCTCATCGAGGAGGTGCTGCAGGAGGAGAGTGAGCCGGCGCAGCCAATACCCTCAACCTGAAGTTGACCCTTTGGGGTCCTGCTGCTTCAATCCAGTACTCGAACAGAACGCGACCGAAAGGGCCAAGTGGACTCGTTCCCCGATCTTGCAACACTCTCCGACCAGGAGCTGAAGGATCTGATCCGTGACCTCGTCAAGGAGGAGAACGAGGTCTCGTACCGCCGCCGCATCCTGCACGGGCACATCGACATCCTCCGCGCGGAGCTCGTCGCCCGCCTGCGCCAGAGCGTCGACGCGGGGGAGAGCCCGATCAGCGAGGCGGACGTGCACCGGCTGACCGAGGTGCTCGCGGCGAAGGGGTCGCCGCCCGTCGAAGCGGAACTCGATTGAGCCACGTCTACTGCCCCGAGTGCGGGTTCCAGAACCCGGCCTCGGCGAACTACTGCGCACGCTGCGGCACCCTGCTCGTCAGGGCCGAGGAGCCGTCGGACGTCACGCAGACGTACACCGTCGAGGAGCTGTCCGGCGAGACGCCGCCGCTCGCGGAGGTCGGCGTCGAGGGGCCGGCGCTCGTCGTCCGCTCCGGCGGCGGCCGCGCGGGCGAGCACTTCCTGGCCTCGGGGCCGCGCACGGTCATCGGCCGCTCCCCGGACTGCGACATCTTCCTCGACGACGTCACCGTCTCCCGTCGCCACGCGGTGCTGATCGACGACGGCGGCCGCTTCTCGATCGAGGACCAGGGCAGCCTGAACGGCACCTTCGTGAACCGCGCGCGCATCGACAATGCCGCGCTCGAGGACGGCGACGAGGTGCAGATCGGCAAGTACCGGATGACGTTCTTCAGCGGATGACCTCGCTCGCCCCCAGCGGCAGGCTCACGATCGGCGCGGTGTGCCGGGCGCTCCAGGAGGAGTTCCCGGACGTGTCGATCTCGAAGATCCGCTACCTGGAGGACCAGGGGCTCCTGACGCCGCGCCGCACCCAGGGCGGGTACCGGCAGTTCGCGGAGGAGGACGTCGAGCGCCTGCGGACGATCCTGAGGCTGCAGCGGGACGAGTTCCTGCCGCTGCGCGTCATTCGCCAGGAGCTGTCGTCGCCGGCGACCGAGCGCCAGCGCCGCCGGGCCGTCGCGCTCGGAGACCACGAGGACGAGATCGAGCTGGACGAGCTCTGCCGCCGGGCCGGCGTGACGCCCGAGGTCGTGCGCGAGCTCGAGGGCTTCGGGCTGCTCGAAGGGCGGGGCGGGGTGTACCCGGAGAGCGACGCCGACGTCGCTGCGACCTGCGCAGAGCTGGCGCGCTTCGGGCTGACGCCGCGGCACCTCCGGCCGTTTCGCACCTCGGCCGAGCGCGAGGTCGCGCTGCTCGAGCAGGTGGCGGCGCCGGGCCTGCGGGCGAGGAATGCCGAGCGCCGGAAGCGGGCACTGGACGAGCTGACCACGCTCGCCGAGCACTCTCAGCACCTGTCCCTGCTCCTCTTCGCGCGCGCGCTGCGTAGAGTTGCCGCGGCATGAGCGAGACAACTGCCATGGACCTGGCCGCAAAGATTCGCGACGTCCCCGACTTCCCCGAGCCGGGCATCGTCTTCAAGGACATCATGCCGCTGCTCGCGGACCCGGCGGCGCTGCACGAATCGGTCGAGCGGCTCGCCGAGTGGGCGGAGCCGCGGCGGCCGGATCTCGTGCTCGGCGCCGAGGCGCGTGGGTTCATCCTCGGCGGCGCGCTGGCGCACCGGCTCGGCTGCGGCTTCGCGGCGGCGCGGCGCCCGGGGAAGCTGCCGGCGCGGACGATCAGCGCGACCTACGCACTCGAGTACGGCGAGAACTCGCTCGAGGTGCACGCGGACGCCTTCGCCGGCGGGGCGCGCGTCCTCGTGCACGACGACGTGCTCGCCACCGGCGGCACGGTGAAGGCGATCCTCGACCTCGTCGAGCAGCTCGGCGGGCAGGTCGTCGGCGTCGAGTTCCTGATCGAGCTGAGCTTCCTCAGCGGGCGCGAGCGGCTCGCAGGCTACGACCTGCACTCGCTGATCACCTACTAGCCGTCCGCCTCCGGCGGACGGTTAGGAAGCGACTCGAACGTGTGTTGACGACTGGGGCTGTCCCCGAAGGGGGCTGTCCCCGTTTCCGAAAATCGATCGCTGGGCAGCCGCGGCTGCCGGCGCCCGCCGTTTACGACCTCCGGACCGGGGCGCACAATAAGGAGATGTACGACGCGCTCACTGCTCGGTACACGTTCGCGTGTCCCGCACGCGGGCGAGGCGCGCGTGCCGCTGTCCGCGTTCCGGCGCGTGGAGCGGCTGCCGGGCGCGTCGCACCCGGCGCTCTTCCGCATCACGTTCGCCTGCGCGTGCGGCGGCGACCATGTGGGCCTCGCCGCGCACGACGAGCTCGACTGGGCGCCGCTCGGCCTCGAGGCCGGCTCGTTCGTGAACGTCATGACCGCGCGCGTCGACGACGTGGCCGGCGAGCTCGCCGACCTGGCCGCGCGGCGGATCGGAGCGGGGGAGTGGCCGTGGACGTTCTACTGCTACCCCGAGGAGCGCGCCGCGGCCGGGGTTCCCGTCGGCGTTCACGCTGGTCGCGCCGGGCGAGCGGGCCGCGGTCGGCGTCGCCGTCCGCTGCGCCGCGTGCGCGCGGCTGTCCGTCAACCTCGTCTCGGTCGCGCACCTCGACGTGCCGTTCCACAACGACCGCCACGTGGGGGTGGTCGAGCACTTCTTCTCCGACGACGCGCGGCAGACGGTCGACGAGTTCACGGCCGAGCTGTACTCCGCGCGTTTCGACGCGCGCCGGCTGCTGCTGGATTAGGGCGCGGCGCGTTCCGGGGAACGGTCCCGGTATGTACGGACTGACACGCGCAGGCACGACGCTCATCGGTGCTGCGGTCGCCGGCTTCCTGTTCTGGGTCGGGACACGCATCGTCACCCATCCCTTCAGCTTCCAGGGCACGTCGAAGGGCGACTACTGGCTGTGGCTGCTGACGCTCGCCGCCGCCGGGTTCGTGATGGCGCTCTCCCAGCTCCTGGGCGGCTGGACGAAGTGGGGGTGGCCGACCATCTCGGTGCCCGTCCTCGTGATCGGCTTCGTGCCGCCGCTCATCGTCGGCCTCTGGATCCTGGCGTTCCACCAGCCGGGCCGCGGCTGGGGCGCGGGGCATGTCCGCAGCTGGTCGAACGACATCGGCGTCTTCCACGCGGTCTCGACGATCTGGATCGCCGTCCCGGCGATCGCGTTCCTGCTCGGGCTCCTCTTCGGCTTCTCCTTCGACACCAGCGGGCCGCGCGTGGCGCGGGCGGCGGTGGTGCGACGAGGCCGCGGAGCCGGCGCCGCGGCGTCGTCGATCGCCCGGCGAGCGAGCTCGACGGCGTCGCCACGCCGGTCGACAACGGCGACCGGAGACGGTCGTCACCGAGCCCGGACGGCGAGACGCGCGTCGACGACACCGGACAATCGCGTCCACACCTGAATCTGCCGAAAACGGCTTCACTCCGGCCAGGGATCGTTCCGCGGGCGAGGGTGTTCGATACATGGAAAACGATGCTCGCACCCGCCCCCACAGCGCCTCTCGGCGAGCGCGCCGCACGCCGGCTGCTCGCTGACTGCGACACGCTCTCCTGGCTTCTCGACCAGCCGCAGGTCACCGCCAGGGAACGCCTCGAGCGCGCAGTCGGCGATCCGCTGGCGCAGCGGTTGGTCAACGCCCTCTCGGGCGACCACCGCATGCGCGCTCGCGAACGGCTCGCGTAACGGCTAGCGCCGGTCGGCCGGCGGCGCGTCGCCGCCGCAGTGCCGCACGAAGAGGAAGACGGCTGCTCCGCCGAGACAGCCGGCGATGAACGCCGTCGCCTTCTGGACGTCGACCGCCCACAGGCCGGCCCAGAGGAAGACGCCGAAGAAGACGCCCCACAGGCCTGCCTGGACGCCCTGATCCATGCTCGGTGCGCGGAGGTGCACGGCGGCAGCGTATCGCTCCACAAACAGTGAGAGGGCCCTTGCGGGCCCTCTCAATTCGCCGAACCGATTTCGCTTTCGTCCACCTCACCGACTGACCTTCGGCTTCCGCCTAGTGCCGCCCGGCGGGGCTTCGACCTACTTGCGCTCCGTGCTCGGCGCAAGAGGAAACCTATGGGCTGGTGGGGGCTCGTTCAAGAGGCTCGTGAAGGAAAAAGGGCGCAATTTGCGCGGAGAGATTCTCGCTACGCCTTCGGGAGGAAGTCGACCCGGAACACGATCGTGTGCGAGAACGTGCGACCGTCGACCTGGATGCCGTAGCACCCGGGTGACGTTGCCCACACGAGCAGGCCGTACGCCTTCCAGGAACCGAGCCGGATGGTGGGGGAGCCGGGCGCGAACTGCATCGCGATGTAGGGGCGGCCGTTCCCGCCGGAGAAGCCGAGCGGGTCGGAGGCGCCGTCGAGCCGCCGGCCGCGAACGACCAGCGGCTCCGAGAACGATCGGCGCATGAGCAGCGGCGTCTTGGCGACGCCCCAGCCCGTGCCGACCGCAGGCCCGGCGGTGGGAGGGAAGGCCATCTCGGCCGTTGTCGGCCCGGCCGAGCGGGTGTATGCGCCGGCGGCGAAGAGGACCGGGCCGGGGCCGAGCACCGGCGGGGACACGGGTGGGATCCGCCGCGCTGCCGACACGGGGCAGGGTGACCCGTCGGCCAGAACGGGCAGTGTCAGCTTGCGCCAGAGAAGCTGAGGGGCGCGACCGGTGGGGCACAGCGAGCGCCTGCCCATGCCGCCGCAGTAGTCGCGGTAGCCGCCCGGCGCCAGGAGCGGTATCGGTGTCGTGGCCGCGAGCGCGCTCGCGGCGGTTACCGCCGAGACGATGATCGTCGCCGCGAGCAGCGTGCGCATGGGAGAGACGGTAAACCGTCCCGCCAAATAGTGAAGAGGCCCTTGCGGGCCTCTTCAATTCGCCGAACCGGTTTCGCGTTCGTCTGCCTTCACCGACTGACCTTTGGCTTCCGCCTAGTGCCGCCCGGCGGGGCTTCGTCCTAGTTGCGCTCCGTGCTCGGCGCAAGAGGCAACCTAGACGGGTTCGGGGGGTGCGGCAGCAAGACCCTCGGCCACGAAAAACGCCGCACTTTGCGACCACTTGTTCGTACGCGTCTCGCCGGGCCGGACTCAGTGGCTGACAGCCACTAGCTCCGTCTCTGTCTGCGACCATCGGGGGATGAGCGAGCGATCCCCGCAGTGGCCGAGCTACGTCGTTCTGCGCGAGCTCGGCGAGGGCCGGTACGAGCTCGTCGCCGAGGTGCGGCGCCAGCCCGGGCTGCCGGCGCGGGCCGCCCGCGCCCAGGCGGTGCACGACGCGACGCTGGGCGCGGCGAAACCCGGCGAGGTCTACGCCGCCATCCTGCGCAGCGAGTGGCGCGTCGCCTTCGAGCTGTAGCGGGCCGGACCAGAGAAAGTGAAAGGGCCCTTGCGGGCCCTTTCAATTCGCCGAACCGATTTCGCTTTCGTCCACCTCACCGACTGACCTTCGGCTTCCGCCTAGTGCCGCCCGGCGGGGCTTCGTCCTAGTTGCGCTCCGTGCTCGGCGCAAGAGGAAACCTATGGGCTCGGGACACGTCCGACAAGGCCGTCAAGCTCCCCATTCCACCGAAAAGAGCGCAATTTGCGACCGCGGATTTCTCCACATTTCCACACTGCCTGTGGGACCCGCTGTGGACGCTCGACGGGGAGGGATCGACGTCCTCGGGCTTTCCATAACGTTGGTTCCCGTGCGTGGAAGTCACGGCGTCCCAGGCACGTGGGCCTCCGCGTGACAGTTCTGGCAGAGCAGCACACACTTCGCGATCTCGTCGACGAGCGTGGCCCAGCTGCGGTGATGGCTGCCAGCGAGAGTGAAGCGCTTCGTAGCAGGGTCGACGTGGTGAAAGCACAGTGCTCGCGCGCAGCGGTCGTAGCCGCAACGCTCGCACCGGCCGCCCTTGACCGCTAACAGCCGCGCCTTGAGTGCGGCTCGCACTGCGCGCCCCTGGTTGTTTCGACACGAGTTGCACCGGAGGCGCGTGTGACCCTTCCTCCAGTCGTGCACGTATTCGCGCCCACAGTCGGAACACTTCCGGACTTCGCCGACGCCAACGGATGCCGGACGGCCTGGACGCCTTCTGTGAAGTTCCTGGGCGTCGTGCAGCTCGTAATGGCAGTTACGGCACAGCAAGACACATTGGTCAAGTTCCGCTTCGAGAGACGCCCAGCTTCTACCGTGATTGCCCGCGATCTGGAATCGCTTCCGGGAGGGATCCGGATGGTGGAAGCACAGCGCGTCAACCGACTTGTCATAGCCGCACCCTGCGCAGCGGCCGCCCTTGTACGCGACCATCAGGCGCTTGCGTGTCAGCCGCGCCTCGCGAGACGACCACGCGCTTACGCATGTGCTGCACTTGCGGCGCGTGTGCCCGGTCGTCCTGTGTTCGTAGACGTATGAACGGCCGCACACTTCACAGGTCATCCGTGGCGCGTAATCGGACGCGTGCGGTTCTGGCATGTTGCCAGAATAAGCAACACACCGGACGGCGAGCCCGCCGAGCGCCCGCCAGCAACGACCGGTCGCGTGTTTGACACCCAGGCAAACGCGAAAGACTCGCCGCGAGGATGACGATCGCCCCAGAGACCGTCTTCGCACACGACGCGGTCGAGCAGCTGCTGGCCACGGCCGAGCAGACCGGCTCCGTGCGCCAGTCCGACCTCGACGAGCTCGTCGAGGTGCACGCCCTCGGCCCGCTCGAGCTCGACACCGTCCAGCACGAGCTCGAGTCGCGCGGGATCGAGATCCTCGACGGCGCGCCCGAACCGGCTGCGCCGGCCCACGCGACGCCGGAGACGACGACCGACGCGCTCCAGCTCTTCCTGCGCGAGGCAGGCCGTCACCCGCTGCTCACGGCCGCGCAGGAGGTCGAGCTGTCGAAGCGCATCGAGCGCGGCGACCTCGCCGCCAAGTCGATGATGATCCAGTCCAACCTGCGCCTCGTCGTCTCGATCGCCAAGCGCTATCGCAACCAGGGCCTGCCGTTCCTCGACCTGATCCAGGAGGGCACGCTCGGCCTGATCCGCGCCGTGGAGAAGTTCGACTGGCGGCGCGGCTACAAGTTCTCGACCTACGCCACCTGGTGGATCCGCCAGGCCGTCGCCCGCGCGCTTGCGGACAAGGCGCGCACGATCCGCATGCCGGTGCACATCGTCGAGCGGCTCCAGAAGATGAACAAGGCCGAGCGCCTGCTCTGGACGCAGATCGGCCGCGAGCCGACGCTCGCGGAGATCGCCGAGGAGGCCAACGTGCCGCTCGAGCAGGCACGAGAGGTCAGGAACGCCGCCCGCGCCTCGACGAGCCTCGACCAGCCGGTCGGCGAGCAGGACGATGCCGTCTTCGGCGACTTCGTGGCCGGCGACGGCCCGGCCACCGAGGAAGAGGTCGAGCTGTCAATGCGCAACAAGGCGCTCGTTCAGGCCCTCGCCGCGCTCAGCCAGCGCGAGCGCGACGTGATCGTGCTGCGCTACGGGCTCGGTGGCCGCGAGCCGAAGACGCTCGAGAGCATCGGCCGCACGCTCGGCTTCACGCGCGAGCGCGTCCGTCAGATCGAGATCGCGGCGCTCGACCGGCTCGGCCGGCTGCGCGAGATGGAGAGCGTGGCCGCCGGCTACTAGGCCGACGCGACGCGCGCCGTCCGCTGGCGCTCCGCCACGGCCACACCCAGCGCCGACCCGTCGAACAGGCGTTCGGCACCCTGCCCCAGCCGCTCCGCCGCGAGCGCGTAGGCGCAGTCGAGGTGCGCCGGCCGCGTCCAGCTGTGCCCGTCGGAGGCGACGACCGAGACAACGTCGCGCTCGAGGAGCTGCCAGGCAAGCCGCTCGATCGCAGCTCCGTGGTGGCCGATCATCGACGTCGCGTTGACCTGGAGCAGCCAGCCCCGCTCGGCGAAACCGACGGCGACCTTCGCATCACGCGCGACGGCCTGTGTGCGCTCCGGATGGGCGATCACCGGGCGCAGCCCTTCGCGCTCGATGTGCTTGGCGACCTTGACGAGCATCTCGACGCCGCCGGTGAACGGCACCTCGACGAGCACGCAGTCCGTGCACTCGAGCGCGTAGCGCCGCGGGTCCTCGCGGAGCAGGAGCGGCGACGGCGTCAGCTCGTATCCGAGCCGTAGGTCAAGCCGCGCGCGGCGCCGGAGCTCGGCCAGCCCCGCCAGGATCTGGTCCTCGCGCTCCTGCGTCAGCAGCAGATGCGGCCAGACGTGCGGCGTCGCAAACAGCACGGCGGTCCCCCGCCGCGCGGCCTCGACGATGAGCGCGCGCCCCTCGTCGGTCGTCCCGGCGCCGTCGTCACCTGACGGGACGACGTGCGCATGGCAGTCGACCATCCACGAGGCCGAGCCGCCATTCAGGCGTGGCCTACCTACACCATCCCCCATACATCCCCCATAGCACTCAACCTAGCTCTTTTTCGGCGGAGGGAAACCCCTGCCGCCGAAACTCGGCGTTACTCGTTGCCGATGTAGAGCTGGAGGCCCGGTGCGACCGACCGGAGCTCGCGGAGGGCGCGGGCCTCGAGCTGACGGACCCGCTCGCGGGTGATGCCGAGGCCGACGCCGACCTCCTCGAGCGTCCGCGGCTTCTGGCCGTCGAGGCCGAAACGGAGGGTGAGGACGTTGCGCATCCGGGGGTTGAGCCGGTCGAGCGCCTCCGCCAGCTCGACCGAGCGCAGCTGCTTCGCCGTCGCCTCGTCGGGCTGATCGGACTTGGTGTCCTCGATCAGGTCGGCATAGATGCTTTCGCCGTCGCCGACCGGCAGCTCGAGGCTGACCGGGTCCTCGACGAGCTCGAGCAACTCGTTCACGCGCTTCAGCGGGAAGCCGCTCTCGTGCGCCAGCTCGGCCGGCGTCGGGTCGCGGTTCAGCTTTTGCGTGAGCACGCGGCGGGCGCGGAGCAGCTTCCGCACCTGCTCGGCGACGTGGACGGGCAGGCGGATCGTCCGGCCCTGGTCGGCGAGCGCGCGGGTGACCGCCTGGCGGATCCACCACGTCGCGTACGTGGAGAGCTTGAAGCCGAGCTTGTAGTCGAACTTCTCGACCGCGCGGATGAGGCCGAGGTTGCCCTCCTGGATGAGGTCGAGGAGCGGAACGCCGGCCTTCGTGTAGTTGCGCGTGATCGACATGACCAGGCGCAGGTTCGACTCGATCAGGCGGCGCTTGGCGGCCTCGTCGCCCGCGTCCTTCAGGCGGGCGAGCTCGCGCTCCTGCGCCGGGGTGAGCAGCGGGCCGTCCCCGATCTGGCGGACGTAGAGCTTGAGCGGATCCGCGAGCTGGGGATCGGTGGGCTCGGTCTGGACGACGGTGTGTTCCTCTTCGTCCGCGAGCTCCTTCGCGATCGCTCCGCCGGGGATCAGCTCGAGATGGGCCTCTGCGGAATCCGCAGGGTCAGGGGAGCGCTGCGCCATCGCGGGGTCTATCGGCGTCACACGCCCTCCGAGGGACACTCGAACGGGGGACACAGGACTGGGACGCCTAACCCGAAGGAGCCGGCGTCGTCATAGAGAAGTGCGGGCATGGAGGTGAGACGGCCGAGGCCGAAAAACCTCACACGACGTTTACACCACCACGTCGTACTCGTCCGCTACGGTGAAAACAAAGGGGTCTTGATTTTCTTATGTGCGGTATTGCTGGTTTTAGCCTGACTGAGCGCTCCGCCGTTTCGAGGACGGCGGCCGCGAGGGTGCTGCTCGCGGGTATCGCGGAGCGCGGGGCCGACGCCGCGGGGTACGCATACCGGCACGACGGGCCCAACGCGCGCATCTACAAGCAGCGCTCCGGCGCGAGCGCGCTCCTCGGCCAGGTCGTGCTGCCCCACACCACGCGGCACCTGCTCATGCACGTGCGCGACTTCACGAAGGGCCACCCGCGGATCGAGGCCAACAATCATCCGATTCGCCACGGCGCCGTTGTCGGCGTCCACAACGGGCTGATCGTCAACGACGACGAGATCTTCGGCAGCCGCGGCTGGGATCGCGCGCACCCGGACATGACCGTCGACTCCGAGGCGATCTTCGCACTGCTCGACGACTCGCCCGGCCCGGAGACGCTCGAGGAGCTCTACGGCGCGATGGCCACCGCCTGGATCGACGAGCGCCGCCCGGACGAGCTCTTCCTCGCCCGCGGCGTCGGCCGGCCGCTCTGGCTCGGCCAGGGCCGCCACGAGACCTTCTTCGCGTCGACGAAGCGCGCGCTCGAGCTGATCGAGCGCTACCTCGACCTACGGCTCTCCAAGCGCGAGGTGCCCGAGGGCTCGTACGTCACGCTCCGCGCCGACGGCGACGTCCAGTGGGCGTCGTTCCGCCCCGAGCACTACGTCGAGGAGAGGCCGCTGCCGGCCGTCCGCGCCCCCGAGGAGCGCGAATCGTGCCTGCGCCTCCTCCCCGCCGCCGTCGCCGCCTTCCTCTAGGTCAACGTCCCGTCAGGCGCTACGTCGGCGCCCTCGGCGACGAGCTGCTCGCGCACGAGGAACTGGAACGCCGCCCAGGCGCCCCGCCGGCCCTCGAACATGCGGTAGATCTGCCACTCGCTGAGCAGCGTGTCGTCCTCGCGGCGCGCGTCCGTCCAGTCGGCGAACTTCGGTAGCCGGCCGAGCTTCCGCGCGAGCGCCGCGCCCTGCTCGAGCGCGCGCTCGAGCCGCTCCTCGCCGACCGGCACGTCGAACCCGGCCTCGCGAAGCGCGGTGGTCAGCGAGCCGAATGTGTGCCAGTAGAGCGACTTCGACGGCATCTCGGCCCGGTGCTCGTCCAGGTCGCGCGCCGTCGGCGGGCGGCCGAGCCGGTCGCCGAGCTCCCGGAGCAGGCGGACCAGATCATCACGGGTCGCGAACCGCCGCGGCACGAGCCCCGCCGCCCGGGTGGCCGCGTTCCAGCTGCCGAAGTGGGAGATGACGGTCTGCGGATGCACCGTCGTTCCGCCGTCTGCGGCGAACTCGCGCATGGTCGGCGCCCGGCCCAGCCGCTCGGCGGCGCCCCGCAGCTGCTCGACGATCTCCTCGTCGCTGTAACGGCGGCGCAGCCCCGCCTGGAACGCCTTCAGCGCCTCGGGATCGACGCGATCGAGCGCACGGACGCTACGGCGGCGCGGCATAGCAAGAACCCTAGAGCACGTTGATAGAGATGCAAGTGGGTTCGTTCAGCCGACGGGCAGGTCGCCCGGCTTGCGCACGGGCTCGAGCAGCCCGGCGCCGGCGATCGACTCGACCGCGGCCACGCAGCGCGGGCAGAACTGCGTTCCGGCGCAGCGGCGAAGCTCCTGGAGGACGGCCGCGTGCGTCGGGCGGTCGGGCCTGGCGCTGAGCATCGAGACGGTCGCCTCGGCGACGTGGATGATCCGCGCGCCGAGCGGGATCTCGTCACCCGAGAGGCCGTCCGGGTAGCCGAGCCCGTCGTAGCGCTCGTGGTGGTGGCGGATCGCCGGCACGGCGTCGCGCAGGTACGCGAGCCGGCCGACGAGCCGGGCGCCCTGCGGCGCATGGTCGCGCAGCTGCTCCCACTCCCCTTCGGTCAGCTCCTCGGTCTTGAGCAGCACCGAGTCCGGGACGGCGAGCTTGCCGACGTCATGGAGGAGCGCAGCCTGGCTGAGAACGTCGAGCTCCGGCGCCGAGAGCCGCAGCTCGCTCCCGATTGCGATCGCGAGCCGCTGCACCTCGCCGGAGTGGCCGGCCGACTCGCGCTCGTCCATCACCGCGGTCAACGCCTCGATCATCGCGGTCGAGTGCTCGCGCAGCGCGTCGTTCGCCTGCTCGAGCACGGCCGTGCGCGTCGCGAGCGTCTCGACCTCGCCCTGCAGGTCGGCGGCCATGCGCTGCGCCCGGGCCGCCTCGCGGTCCTGGGTCGCGCGTGCGAGCAGGAGCGGAACGGCGATCAGCGCGAGCGTCCAGAGCCCGGCCGCGCCGTACGAGATGGCGACCACGCCGGCGAGCAGGCCCGCAGCTGTGTCCTGGAGCAGCGTCCAGCCGAGGGTGGCGCGGATCGCCGCCCAGATCGCCGTGCCCGCCTCGTTCGCGGCGAGCGCCAGCGGCCCGGCGGCCGCGATCACGAAGTAGACGCCGCCGGCGATGAGCCCCGCGGCGATCAGCCCGGCGTCCGGCGAAAGCACGCCGCGCGGGAGCGCGAAGACGCCGGCCGCCGCGAGGGCCGCGAGGGTCAGCGTGCCGATGTCGAGACCGAGACGGGCGAAGGGCACGCGTGCCCTGCCCCACTCGACGACGCAGGCGACGACGGCGGTCGGCA
This sequence comes from uncultured Thermoleophilia bacterium, assembly GCA_963817375.1. Classification (GTDB taxonomy): domain Bacteria; phylum Actinomycetota; class Thermoleophilia; order Gaiellales; family Gaiellaceae; genus JACVRM01. The sequence continues at coordinate 24,190 of CAWFOB010000001.1, forward strand.
ACGCCACGCGCGGCCCGAACAGCGCGGCGCCGGCGAGCAGCCCGACGGCGCTGACCGAGGCGGCGCCCCGCGAGGAGTCGGCGAGCACCTGGACGAGCGCGACGACGCCGACGAGGGCCATCATCCCGAGCAGGTCCTGGTTGGTGCCGAGCACCATCGCCGCGACGCCGGCCAGGATGCCCGCGGCCGTGACGAAGAGCGGCACGAGGCCCGCGGTCGGCACCTGGAGGCCGAGCGGCCCGGCCGCCACGGAACGCAGGCGCTCGGTGGCGCTGGGTGACGCAACGGCGTTCTCGTGTCCGGCGATGACAACGCGGTTTCGCCCCTGGACCTTCGCCCGGTACACGGCCATATCCGCCTGGTGGACGAGCCCGGTGCCGTCGTCGGCGTGCGTCGGGTACGCCGCGACGCCGACAGAGGTCGTGATGTGGATCGGGCCGGGCGCCGTGTCGACGATGATCTCCATCGCGGAGACGGCGCAGCGGATGCGTTCCGCGATCTCCGCCGCCTCGTCCGCTCCGGTCTCGGGAAGGAGGATCGCGAACTCCTCGCCGCCGAACCGCGCGGGCACGTCGTACTCGCGCAGCTCGCGCTGCAGTACCTGGGCCACCGACTGGAGGGCGGCGTCGCCGGCGAGGTGGCCGTACGTGTTGTTGACCTCGCGCAGGAGGTCGAGGTCGGCCATGAGCACGGCCAGCGGCCGCACGAAGCGCTGCGCGCGCCCGAACTCGCCCTCGAGCGCCGTGTTGAAGTGGCGCGCGTTGAAGAGGCCGGTCTTCGGATCGACGCGGGCCTCCTCCTCGAGCTTCGGCACCGAGAGCGAGCGCTGCACGACGAGGAGGGGCGCGAGCGCGAACGGGACGAGCCATGGATTGCCCGTCCACAGTCCTGCGACGGCGACGCCCAGCGCCGCGAGCACCAGCTCGGTGGTCAGCCCGTGCGTCGAGAAGATCCCGGTGTCGAAGAGCGAGCAGCGCCGCATGAACGCGACCATCGGTGCGGAGATGCCCGCCTGCACGGCCACGAGCAGCGCCATCGCGACGAGCCCGGCGGCCGCGGCCTCGGCGTTCTGGCCGTGGACGACGTCATGAGCGAGGTGCGCGCCCGCGTAGGCGGCCAGCACGGCGAGCGTGTAGGCGGCGACGTTGAAGGCCTGCACGGCCGAGGAGATGCGCCGCCGCGCCCAGTCGGGCGCCCGCAATGCAAGTGGCATGAGCGCGACGAGCGAAGCCGGCAGCAGCAGCGCACCCGCGACCAGGAACACGGCGGTCGTGTGGTACGCGTAGTTCCGCTTGGTGCGCACCGTGAAGAGCTGCGCGACGGCTGCGCAGCCGGTCAGGATCAGGAACGTCGTCCAGCCCGGCGTTTCGAGCGAGAGATCCTGGAGTACGGGCAGCGCGACGACGACCGCGATGGCGCCCACGACGGCCAGGTACACGGTGGCGCTGAACGGCAACCCCCGCCGTTTGGCGGGCGCTTCCGCTACCGACGCGCTCTCGGCGCTATCGCCGAGCGTGGTCACGTGAGTTCACCGGTTCTCTCCCAGCCGCATTGACCGCATGTGTCTTCACCGGCCCTTTGGCCGGTGTTCTGACCGTAGGAACCACGGGGCCACATGGCCATCCCCCGACAGAGGTACCGCAGCCCGGTGGATACGCTCGTTCCGTGCAGCTCCGGCTTCCGCTGTCGGTCGAAGTCGCGCTCGCGCGCGGCGCGGGGCGGCTCTCCCGCCTTGCGGGGGCAGGCGGAGGCACGACCTTGCCCGGAAAGCTGCTCACGCGGCTGGATCCCGCGGCGCTGGAGCGCCTGTCGGCGAGGCTTTCGCGCGGCAGCGCGCTCGTCTCGGCGACGAACGGCAAGACCACGACCGCCTCGATGGTCGCCGGGATTCTCGCCCCGCGCGTGAAGCTCGCGCACAACAACTCGGGCGCGAACCTCGTCTCCGGGGTCGCCTCGACCCTGCTCTCGGCGAACGACGCCGAGCTGGGGCTCTTCGAGGTCGACGAGGCGGCACTGCCGGAGGTGGCGCGGCGCGTGCGGCCGCGCGCGATCTGCCTGGGCAACCTGTTTCGCGATCAGCTCGACCGCTACGGCGAGCTCGAGCTCGTCGCGGCCCGCTGGCGCGCGATGGCGGCGTCCCTGGATCCAGCGTCCACGCTGGTCGTGAACGGCGACGACCCGCAAGTGGGCGACCTCGCCCGCGAACGGCAGAGCTCGCTGGTGTTCGGGCTCGACGACCCGCGCCACGCCCGGCCGCGCCTCCAGCACGCGGCCGACTCGAAGTGGTGCATCCGCTGCGGAACGCCGTACGAGTACGCAGCCGCCTACGTCGGCCACCTCGGCGACTACCGCTGTCCCGCGTGCGGGCACGCGCGGCCGCAGCTCGACGTCGCGGCGCGGGAGCTGGAGCTGGACGGGCTCGACTCGGTGTCCTTCCTGCTGGCGACGCCGGAGGGCGAGCGGCGTGTGCGGCTGCGCTTACCGGGGCTGTACAACGTCTACAACGCGGCCGCCGCAGCGTCGCTTGCGCTGGCCCTGGGCGCGTCGCTCGACGAGATCGTCGCGGGCCTCGAGGGCTTCGGCGGGGCGTTCGGGCGCTTCGAGCGCATCACGGTCGGCTCGCGGCGGTTGCTCGTGCTGCTGATCAAGAACCCGGCCGGCGCGAACGAGGCGATCCGCACCCTCGTCGCCGGGCGGCCGCCGCGACTGGCGCTGATCGCCCTGAACGACGAGATCGCGGACGGCCGGGACGTCTCCTGGATCTGGGACGTCGACTTCGAGCCGCTGCTCGACGGCCTCGAGCAGGTGATCGCCACCGGCGAGCGCGCGGCGGAGCTGGCGCTGCGCTGCAAGTACGCCGGCTTCGAGAACGTCGTCGTCCAGCCGGATCTGGGGAGGGCGCTCGACCTCGGCCTGGAGACGGTCGCCGAGGGCGAGGAGCTCGTCTGCCTGCCGACCTACACGGCGATGCTGGCGCTGCGCGAGATCGTGACCGAGCGCGGCCACGTGCGGCCGTACTGGGAGCGTGCCGCATGATCCGCGTCGCCCACCTCTACCCCGACTATCTGAACATCTACGCCGATCGCGGCAACATCGCGGTGCTCGACCGGCGCGCGGCCTGGCGTGGGCTGACGCTCGAGGTGACGCCGATCGGCGTCGGCACGCCGCTGACCGCCGACTACGACCTCTTCTACGTCGGCGGCGGCCAGGACCGCGAGCAGGCGCTGATCGCACCCGACCTGGCGTCTCGGGCAGAGCCGCTGGCGGCGCTCGTCCAGGGAGGGCGCTGCGGTGCTGGCGGTGTGCGGCGGGTACCAGCTCCTCGGGCGCGGCTACCGCGACGCCGCCGGCGAGGAGCTCCCGGGCGCGGGCGTGTTCCCGCTCGTCACCGTGGCGGGCCGGCGGCGGATGATCGGCGACGTCCTGCTCGAGTGCGAGCTGGATCCCGGCGAGCGCCGCACCGTGGCCGGGTTCGAGAACCACGCCGGCCGGACGCTGCTCGACGACGACGCCGAGCCGCTCGGCCGCGTCGTCGCGGGATTCGGCAACGACGGCGAGTCGGGCTACGAGGGCTGCCGCGTCGGGAATGCGATCGGCACGTACCTGCACGGGCCGCTGCTTCCGCGCAATCCGCGGCTCGCCGACTGGCTGCTGGCGCACGCGGTCGAGCACCGGACGGGCGAGCGACCCGTCTTCGAGCCGCTGCCAGACGAGCTCGAGCGCGAGGCGCACGCCGTCTCGGCCGACCGTGCGCGGACGCGCGGCGGCCGCTTCTGAGTGGCCTGCGACCTCTGCGGCGCGAGCGCCGGGACGACGCTTGTGACCGTCGGCGACTACGCGGTCGTGCGGTGCACGGAGTGCCGCCTCGTCCGCACCGAGCCGCAGCCCGACGACCTGGCCGCCCTCTACCCGGACGACTACTACAGCTTTCAGCCTCCAAAGCCGCCGTCGCGCCGTCCCGGGCGGGGGCCACTCGCGCGCCGGCTCGTGCCGGGCGTACCGCCCGGCCCGCCCGGCGACCTGCTCGACGTCGGCTGCGGCTCGGGCGCGGCTCTGCTCATGCTGCGGGCGGCCGGCTGGAAAGCGCGCGGGGTCGAGACGAGCGCCGCCGCGGTTCGTGCTGCCCAGCAGGCCGGCCTGGACGTGACGCACGGTGACCTCGTCGGCGCCGGCTTCGAGGCCGGCTCGTTCGACGGCGTGCGGTTCTGGCACTCGCTCGAGCACATGCGCTCACCGGGCGCCGAGCTCGCAGAGGCGTACCGGCTCCTGCGCACGGGCGGGATGGTGATGGCCGGCGTGCCGAACTTCGGCTCGCTCCTCCGGCGCGTCGCCGGGACGAAGTGGCGCCCGCTCGACGTGCCCCGTCACCTGTGGCACTTCGAGCGCGGCACGCTGGCAGCGATGCTCGAGCGCTCGGGATTCACGATCCGCGAGCTCGGCTCGGTGAGCGACAGCACGGCGCTCCTCTGGACGATCGGCGTGGACAGCCGCTGGCTCTGGCGCGCCGCCCTCCCCGTCGAGATGGCGCTGGACGCCGTTGGCGTGGGCGACGCCCTCGAGGTGACCGCGCTCACGGCGCCCAGAGCGGCCCCAGGTACACCGTCGGGTCGCCCGGCCGCCAGCGGGCGAGGAAACGCTGGATCGGCGGGTGGAGGACGACGTCGTCGAGCTCGTCGAAGCGCGAACAGCCGATGGCCGCGAACGGCGGCGTCCTCCGACGTCACGCGCTCGAGCGACCGGCCGGTCAGGTCGGTCGCGAAGATGATGTGGACGACGTGCTTGCGCGCGAACGCTGCCCGCGGGCGCGATCGAGTCGACGATCGCCACCGGGCCCTCGACCGGCGGGCTGTCCTCGATCCCGATCTCCTCGTGCAGCTCCCGGCGCAGCGCCTGCGAGGAGGCTCTCGCCCGCGTCGACGCCGCCGCCGGGCAGCAGCCAGTACTCGCTTGCCGTGCTTCTCGTGGCGGCAGAGGAGCACGCTGTCGCGCCAGCGCAGGATCGCCGAGACGCGGATCCGCGGCTGCCCGGTCACGTCCGCCGAAGAGCCGAAGCCCGGCACGCCGCGCTCCGTCTCTCGGGAGCTCGTCGACCTCGACCGGCTCGAGCGTCCGGCGACCGGGACGACGACGAGCTGCGCGATCCGCATGCCGGGCTCGACGACGAACGTCTCGCCGGCGGTCGGTGTTGACGAGGACGACCTGGAGCTCGCCGCGGTAGCCCGCGTCGACGAGCCCGGCGCGTTGACGATGCGCGATCCCGTGGCGCGCGGCGAGCCCCGAGCGCGGCACGACGAGGCCCGCGTGGCCCTCCGGGATCGCGACGGCGATGCCCGTGCCGACGACGGCGCGCTCGCCCGGGCCGAGCTCGACGCGCTCGCACGCAGCCGAGGTCGAGCCCCGCGTCACCCGGGTAGGCGCGCTCCGGGCAGCGACGGCGTCCTCGCTGCAGCCGCCGGATCGGGAGCTCGATCACCGGGCAGCCGACGCGGCGGTTGCGTCGGCCTCGGCGATGAGGAACGGCGCGTAGCGGCGCAGCTCGTGCTCGGGCAGCCGCGCACGGATGAACACGCCGTCCGGCGCGGTCCTCGCGCAGCTCGATCGGCGGGCCGAGCGCGTAGAGCTCGGCGAGCGTCGCGCCCTCCTCGTACGGCACGAGCAGCTCGACGACCGCTCGAAGCGGCCTGCGAACCGCTCGGCGATGCGGGCGCGCAGCTCGTCGAGCCCCTCGCCGGTCCGCGCCGAGACCTGCAGCGCGCCGGGAAAGCGGTTCGCGAGCCGGCGGCGCGTCAGCGAGTCGACCGCGTCGATCTTGTTCAGCACGAGCTCGACGCGGCAGGTCGTGCGGCGCCGATCTCGCCCAGCACGGCCTCGACCGCGTCGACCATGCTCGTCGAGCCGCTCCTCGGGCGCGGACGCGTCGGCGACGTGCAGCACGAGGTCGGCGACGAGCGTCTCCTCGAGCGTGGCCGCGAACCCCTCGACGAGCTGGTGCGGGAGCCGGCGGATGAAGCCGACGGTGTCGGTGACCAGATAGCGGCGGCCGTCGTGCGTCGAACGAGCGCGTCGTCGGGTCGAGCGTCTCGAACAGGCGGTCCGTCGACGGAGACGTCGGCGCCCGTCAGCGCGTTCAGGAGCGTCGACTTGCCGACGTTCGTGTAGCCGGCGAGCGCGACCGTCGGCGCTTCGCTGCGCCGCCGCGACTTCGCGGCGCGTGTCGCGCTGCGCGCTGAGCGTCGTCGAGCCGGCGCTTGAGGACCGACGACCCGCCGGCGGGCGATGCCGGCGGTCGGTCTCGAGCTGCGACTCGCCCGGGCCGCGCGTCCCGACGCCGCCGCCGAGGCGCTCGAGGTGCTGCCACATGCCCCGCATGCGCGGCAGGTTGTACTCGAGCTGGGCGAGCTCGACCTGGAGCTTGCCCCTCGGCGCTGACGGCGTGCTGGGCGAAGATGTCGAGGATCAGCTGCGTGCGGTCGACGACGCGCGCCTTGAGCGCGTTCTCGAGAGGCGCTGCTGCGTCGGCGACGAGCTCGTCGTCGACGAGGAGCGACTCGGCCGCGGACTGGCCGAACGCGGCCTTGAGCTCCTCGAGCTTGCCCTTGCCGACGTAGGAACGGCGGTCGGGGAGCGCCGGTGCTGGACGAGCTCGCCGACCGGCTCGACCGCAGCCGTCGCGCGCGAGCTCGTGCAGCTCGGCGAGGCGCTCTTCGGCGTCGACGCCCTGTGGCAGGCACTGCGACGATGAATCCGCGCTCGGGCGCGGCGCCGGGCGCAGGATCGGGCTGGCGATGGGTCACCGGGCTGATTATGCCGCGGGCCGCGGCAGAATCCGCAGCGATGGCGCTCGTCTCGCCCCTGCTGGCGCGCACCGGCACGTACCCCTTCGTCCGCCTCGAGCAGGCAAAACGGCGCGTGCAGGCGCGCGGGATCGAGATCGTCGACTTGGGCACGGCGACCCGCGCGAGCCGACCGACCCCCGCATCGAGCAGCGCGCTCGTCGACGCGCTCCCCGAGATGTCGGGCTACCCGCTCGCCGAGGGGCTGCCGGAGCTGCGAGAGGCGGTCGCCGGCTGGGCGTACCGGCGCTTCGACGTCCGGCTCGATCCCGAGACCGAGGTCATCCCGACGTACGGCTCGAAGGAGGCGATCTTCTCGCTGGCCCTGGCGCTGCTCGACCGCGACGCCGGCCGGCGCACGGTGGTCGTACACCGAGCCGGCCTACCCGGTCTACGAACGCGGCGCGCTCTTCGCCGGCGCGCGAGCCGCTCGGGCTCCGCTGCTCGAGGCGCCAGCGGCTTCCTGCCGGATCTCGACGCGGTCGACTGGGACGGCGTCGCGCTGCTCTGGGTCAACTACCCGAACAACCCGACAGGCGCGGTCGCCGGGCTCGACTTCTTCGAGCGTGCCGCCGGGCTCGCGCGCCGACACGGCTTCGTGCTCGCCTCGGACGAGGCGTACACCGAGCTGTGGTTCGACCGGCAGCCGCCGTCGGCGCTTCAGGTCGCTGACCGTACGAACGTGCTCGTGTTCAACACCTCTCGCAAGCGCTCGTCGATGACCGGCTACCGGTCGGTTTCGCGGCCGGCGACCCCGAGCTCGTCGAAGACGCTGCGCGCGTTCCGGCCGTCCGTCGGGACGGCGCCGCAGGAGTTCGTCCAGCGGGCCGCCGTCGTCGCGTGGGGCGACGAGTCGCACGTCGTGCGCAACCGTGAGCGCTACCGCGAGAAGCGCGAGGTGCTGCTCGAGGCCCTCGCGAAGGCGGGGCTGCGGGTCGCCGGCAGCCAGGCGACGCATCTACCTCTGGGTCGAGGTGCCGGCGGGCGAGACCTCCGAGGACTTCGCGACGCGCGTGCTCGAGCGCGGCGTCGTTGTCTCGCCCGGCTCCTACTTCGGGCCGACGCGGCGAGGGCTACGTCCGCATCGCGCTGACGCCGCCCATGGACGAGTGCCGCCGCGCGGCCGTGATCCTGGAGTCGCTCTGAGCCTCGCCGAGACGATCGACCGCCTCTGGGAGACCGGCGAGTCGGAGGCCGAGCCTGTCGAGGAGGCCATCCGCCTGCTCGACGCGCGGGGAGGCGCGCGTGGCCGAGCCGCGCGACGGCGAGCTGGGTCACGAACGAGAGGCTGAAGAAGGCGATCCTCGTCTACTTCAGGCTCCGCAAGGTCGAGCCGATGGAGGCCGGCGCGTTCGGCTACCTCGACAAGATCCCGCTCAAGCAGCGACTATGCGGCGCGCGGCGTGCGCGTCGTGCCGCCCGGCGGTCGCGCGCTACGGGTCGTTCCTCTCCGAAGGCGTCGTCCTGATGCCGAGCTTCGTGAACATCGGCGCCTGGGTCGGGCCGCGGACGATGGTCGACACGTGGGCGACGGTCGGCTCGTGCGCGCAGATCGGCGCCGACGTGCACCTCGCGGGCGGCGTCGGCATCGGCGGCGTCCTCGAGCCGCCGCAGGCGCAGCCGGTGATCGTCGAGGACGGCGCCTTCATCGGCTCCCGCGCGATCGTCACCGAGGGCGTGCGCATCGGCCGCGAGGCCGTGCTGGCAGCGAACGTCTCGCTGACGCGCAGCGTTCCGGTGATCGACGTGACCGGCCCGGAGCCGGTCGAGTACCGCGGGGAGGTGCCGGCGCGCGCCATCGTCGTGCCAGGCACACGCCCGAAAGTGTTCCCGGCCGGGACGTACCAGCTCGACTGTGCGCTGATCATCGGCTATCGGGCGGAGTCGCACGATCAGCGCCTGTCGCTGAACGACGTCCTGCGCGAGTACGAGATCGCTACATAGGCGCGGCGGGGCCGATCAGGGTCGCCTCGCCGTCTGCGAGGCGCACGGTCAGGTCTCCGCCCGGGAAGGAGACGATCACCTCGCCCTTGCCGTGCGTCGCCGCCGCCACCGCGACGGCGCTCGTGCCGGACGCCTGGGTCTCCCCCACGCCTCGCTCCCAGACCCGCGCGGTCACGCGCCCCGGTGCGTCGATCCGCGCGACCTGGACGTTGGTGCGCTGCGGGAAGCGCGGGTGCGTCTCGAGCCGCGGGCCGATGTCGGGCAGGTCGTCGGGGTTCCCCACGACCACCGCGTGCGGGTTGCCGACGTCGACCGGCGTGAAGCGGATGCCGTCGGCCTCCTCCGGCTCGCCCACGCGCACCGTGCCGATGTCCTGCTCGACCTCGTCGCCGCCGAGCATGCGGGCGACGACCGGGCGCTCGCCGACGCGGATCGTCACCGTCTGCGCGCCCGTGCCGGCGGCCAGCCAGCGGGCGGCGATGCGGGTCGCGTTGCCCGACAGCTCGGCCAGCGAGCCGTCCGGGTTCCAGATGCGCACGTCGGCCCAGTCGTCGCCGGACGCGACCACCTCGACGACCCCGTCGGTGCCCTCGGCCAGGCGGCGGGCCTCGTCGGCGCTCAGCGGGCCGGCGACGACCCCGTAGACGTTGCCGTGTGCGTGCCAGCGCTCCACGGCGCGCATGGTGTCACGCGACGCGTGCGGCAATCTCCTCCGCGACCTCGTCGGGCGGCCGGTCGGCGTCGACCAGCTCGATGCCCGGGATGCGCCGCATCCACTTGCGCTGGTAGGCGGCGAACTGCCGCGTCCCGACGATCAGCGCCTCGAGCGCCTCGCCCGGCTCGAGTGTCGCGAGCTCCGTGAGGCCGAGCATCTGGCGCGCCGTGGCGGAGATCTCGCCGGCCAGCGCGCGACGTGCCTCCTCGACGGCGCCCGCGGCGAGCATCCCGCGCGCGCGCTCGGCGATCCGCGCTTCGAGGACGTCCGGCGGCACGTCCAGGCCGAAGATCCGCGTCGGGTGGCGCGTGTGCTCGCTCCAGAGCCGGCTGTCGGCGCGGCGCAGCGAGGCGCCGGCGTCGGTCAGCTCGAGCGCGCGGACGACGCGCCGCCGGTCGTTTCGGTGCACCACGGCGGCCGCCTCGGGGTCGCGCTCCGCCAGCTCGGCGTGCGCGGCGGCGGGATCAGCGTCGTAGGCCGCCTCCCAGCGCTCCCGTGCGCCCGGCGCCGGCGACGGCGGGATCTCCAGGTCTGCGAGCGCCGCCCGGAAGTAGAGCCCCGTGCCGCCTGCGACGACGGGCACGCGCCCGTCGCCGAGCAGCCGGTCGATCTCCGCGTGCGCCAGATCGGCGTACTCGCCGACCGAGCCGTCGTGCGAGAGCGGCCAGATCGCCACGAGCGCCGTCGGCCGCTCCGGCTGTGCGGTGATGATCGGCACCCCCCGGTAGGCCTGCATCGAGTCGGCGGAGACGACGTCCCCGCCCAGGCGATCGGCCAGCAGCTCGGCGACCGCCGTCTTGCCCGACGCGGTCGGCCCGAAGAGCGCGACGACGCTCAGGCCGCGACCGCGGCGTGCTGCGTGCCGCGCAGCGTCGTCGACGTCGCGCCGTCGATGCGCACGTCGACGAGCTCGCCCGGCGCCGCGGCGCCGGCGAAGTTGACGGTCGTGTTCCGCCTCGTGCGCCCGCGCTTGAGCGACGGGTCGGTGCGGCTCGAGCCCTCGACCAGCACCTCCTCGACGCGGCCGACCCGCTCGGCGTTCCGCTCCGCGGCGATCCGCTGCACGACCTCGACGAGCCGTTCCAGCCGCTCGTGCTTGACCTCCTCGGCGACCTGCTCCATCGCGGCCGCCTCGGTGCCCGCGCGCGGCGAGTAGATGAACGTGAAGGCGCTGTCGTAGCGCACCTGCTCGACAACGGCGAGCGTCTCGGCGAAGTCCTCCTCCGTCTCGCCCGGGAAGCCGACGATGATGTCCGTCCCGAGTGCGAGATCGGGCACGGCGGCGCGCAGCCGCTCGACGAGCGCCAGGTAGCGCTCCTGCGAGTACGTGCGGCGCATCGCCTTCAGCACGCGCGTCGAGCCGGACTGGAGCGGCAGGTGGATGTGCTCGCAGACCGCCGCGCACTCGGCCATCGCGGCGACGACGGGCTCGCGGAAGTCCTTCGGGTGCGGGCTCGTGAAGCGGATCCGCTCGACGCCGTCGACCGCGTCGACCGCGCGCAGGAGCTCGCCGAACTCCGTTGCGATGTCCGGGCGCAGGTCGCGGCCCCACGAGTTCACGTTCTGGCCGAGCAGCGTCACCTCGCGCACGCCGCCCTCGGCGAGTGCAGTCACCTCGGCGACGATCTCGCCCGGGCGGCGGCTGACCTCGCGGCCGCGGACGGCCGGGACGATGCAGTAGGCGCAGGTCGAGTTGCAGCCCATCGACACCTGCACCCAGGCCTGGAAGCGGCGCTCGCGGTGCATCGGCAGGCCGGCGGAGAAGACGCGCTCGTCGGCCGTCCCGAAGCTCGACCGCGCCACGCCCTCCCCGTTGGCGCCGATCCAGTCGGCGAGGTGCGGGATCGTGCCCGGGCCGAACGCGACGTCCACGAACGGGTAGAGCTCGAACAGCCGCTCGCGCTGCGCCTCGGCGTAGCAGCCGCCGACGGCGACGATCGCGTCGGGGTCGCGCCGCTTGCGCGCGGCCGCGTCACCCATGTACGCCGCGAACTTGGTGTCCGGCTTCTCGCGGATCGTGCAGGTGTTGAAGACGAGCACGTCGGCCTCGTTGCGCGAGGGCGCCTCGCCGAAGCCGAGCGACTCCAGCGTGCCCTTGATGCGCTCCGAGTCGTGCGCGTTCATCTGGCACCCGAAGGTGGTGACGAAGTACCGCTTCATCGGCGACTGATCGTAGCCCCGGCCCGGAGTTTGTGGCTCTCCGCGACCAGTTGGGTCTTAGTGGCTGTCAGCCACAAACTCCGGTCAGCGCCAGCGGTGGACCACGCGCCAGTGGCGGCCAGCATCGTGCGTGACGAGGAGCCGCCGCTGCATGCTGCCGCCGCGTGCGAGCACGATCCAGCCGAGGTCGCCTCGCAGCACAGCGGCGGACTGGCCGAAGTCGACCTCCCATCTCGCGACGTGCGGCTCGCCGACCCAGTGCGAGCCGCCGTCTCGCGTCACGTAAAGCGTGCCGCGCGACTCCCAGATGATTCCGAAGCCGTCATCCGCCATGGTCATTCCGATCGGATAGCCCGACTTGGGCAAGCCACCGTACGCGCCGCGGCCGAACAGGGGCGTGTACGCCACTCGCTTCCACCCGCTTGCTCCCAGGCGGTACACGGCTTTCGGCTCCGAGCCGGCGCCGCCCTGCCCGGCGCAAAGCGCCCAGGCCTTTCCGCCCGGTGTCGTCACCGTCTGGCTGACGTCGTTCAGGCCGTAAGGGCACGGACTCCCGACCGGGTTCGGGCCGACCGCGGGGCGCCAAGTTCGGCCGCCGTCCGTGCTGCGGAGGTTCGCCCCGTCGTCGTAGCGTGCCCAGGCCGTCTTGCCGTCGACCGTGATGGACACGACGGGGCGTGATGTCCGGAGCGCGACCTTCCACGTTCGTCCCCCGTCGCTCGTCCGCGAGATCGTGCCCTGGAGCTTGCAGCCGAACGAGCTCGACTCGCATCCGAGCCAGCCCGTTCCCATCAGCCCGTGCCGCGCGTCGCGAAACGCGATCGCGTTCGGCGCGAGCGCAACCCGGCCCGGTTTCGCAGCGAGCGCCGCCCCTGCGACCACCCCCGCAAGCAGCAACCCGCAGACAAGAGCCCTTCGCCAGCTAACCATTTCTCGCGACCGAAGCCTCCCTGCGCTTATCAGAGCCAGGCGAGAAATGGCCGGGCCTCACTTGGCGAACTCCACGGATCGCGACTCGCGGATGACCGTCACCTTGATCTGGCCGGGGTACTCCAGGTGATCCTCGATGTCGCGCGCGATCTCGTGCGAGAGCAGCACCGCCTGGTCGTCGTCGATCTCGCCCGGCTTGACGATCACGCGGATCTCGCGGCCCGCCTGCAGCGCGTACACCTTGTCGACGCCCTTGTGCTGCCCCGCGAGCTCCTCGAGCGCCTCGAGCCGCTTCACGTAGTTCTCGAGGCTGTCGCCGCGGGCGCCCGGGCGCGAGCCGGAGATCGCATCTGCGGCGATCAGCAGCACGGCCTCGACCGTCTGCGGCTGGATCTCGTAGTGGTGCGCTTCGATGGCATGAAGTACTGCCGCCGATTCCCCGTAGCGGCGCGCGTACTGCGCGGAGATCGCCGCATGCGAGCCCTCGACCTCGTGCGTCAGCGCCTTCCCGAGGTCGTGCAGCATCGCCGCGCGCTTGGCGACCTTGACGTTCGCGCCGAGCTCGGCGGCCATGATCCCGGCCAGGTGGACGACCTCGAGCGTGTGCTTGAGGACGTTCTGGCCGTAGCTGGTGCGGTAGTTGAGGCGGCCGAGCAGCTTGACGATCTCCTCGTTGAACTCACCGCAGTTGGCCTCGAAGACGGCCTGCTCGCCGGCCTCCCGGATGTGCTCCTCGATCTCCGACTTGGACTGGTAGTACATCTCCTCGATCCGCGCCGGGTGGATGCGGCCGTCCTCGATCAGCCGCTTCAGCGTCAGCTTCGCGATCTCCCGGCGGATGCCGTCGAACGACGACAGCACGACCGACTCGGGCGTGTCGTCGATGATCACGTCCACGCCCGTCAGGTGCTCGAGCGCCCGGATGTTGCGGCCCTCCCGGCCGATGATCCGGCCCTTCATGTCGTCGGAGGGCAGCTCGATGACCGAGGCGGTCGTCTCGGCGGCGTGGCTCGCGGCCACGCGCTGAAGCGCGTCGGCGACCAGGTTGCGCGCGCGCCGCCGCGCCTCGACCTGCGCCTCCTCCTCATGCTGGCGGACGCGGCGGGCGAGCTCGTGCCGGATCAGCTCCTCGGAGCGCTCCATCAGCACGGCCTTCGCCTCGCCGACCGTCATGCCGGCGATCGTCTCGAGGAGCTCGAGCTCGCGCTCGTTCGCCTCCTTGAGATCCTGCTGGAGCTGCTTGGCGTGCACCTCACGGTCGTTGATCCCCTGCTCGCGCCGCTCCAGCTCGAGGCCGCGGCGGTCGAGCTCCTCCTCGCGGTCGAGCAGCCGCGCTTCGACCTTCTCCAGCCGGCCGCGCTGCTCGGCCAGGTCGCGCTCGAGCTCGGCGCGCACGCTGACGGCTTCCTCACGCGCCTCGATGCCCGCCTCGCGCCGGATCGCCTCGGCCTGGCGCGTGGCGTCCGCGAGCAGCTCGTCACGGGTGCGGTGCGCCGCGGCGGCACGCGAGCCGGCCGCGGAGCGGAGCGCCAGCAGGACGCCGACCGCTCCGATCAGGAGGCCGATGAGCACCCCCGTGACGATCAGCATCTCGTTCCTGCCTTTCTCCCGTTGTGGCGCGCGAGGCCCTCAGTCCCCAAAGGGACCGCACAACGCGATCGGCAGTCGCAACCCTCCCGGGCTGCTGCAAACAACCAGCTAGAAGCGGCTCAGGTGTGGACTGGGCTCTTTCCCGGTGGAGCTGCTGGCTTGGTCGAAGGATGCAAGACGGAATCAGTGTCAGTGAGAAAACCGCGTTATGCAGGCGCTTTGATGGATTCAGGTTGACCTCAGTCTACTAGGTCGCCGCGGCCGCTTGCAACGGCTGCCAGCTCCTCGAGGACGTCCGGTGAGAACCCGCGCGCTGCAAGCTTGCGCAGGATTGCGGGACCACCCCGCCCGACCGCTGCGCGAGCCCGCTCGGGCTCCGGGTCGAGGCCAGCGAGCGCCTCCTCGATCGCGTCCCGCTCGAGCCCGCGCCGCTCCAGGTCGTCGCGGATCAGCGCGTCGCCGCTGTCACGCCCGGCGAGCACGGCAGCGCGGCTCATGGCGAAGCGGGTGTCGTCGAGATAGCCGGCCGCGCGCAGCTTCTCGCGCGCCTCCGACCAGGCCGCTCCGTCGATGCCCTTCCGGGCGAGCCGCTCCTCGAGCTCGTGCTCGGAGAGCGCCCTGCTCGCGAGCGCGCGTGCCGCCGCCGCGAGCGCCTCGTCAGGAGGGCCTGGCGGCATGGCCCTCGTCGGAGGCTCAGAGGTCATCCCGTCAGGCCCGACTCACTTGGCGGCGACGACCTCTTCCTCCTCCTGCGCCTCGGCCTCGGCGTCGGCCTCGGCGTCGGCATTCGGCGAGTCGCCGTTCACCGCCACACCCGGTGGCGTCTCCAGCCGTGCCGACACGACCTGGTCGGGGCCGATCTCCGCCTGCAGCCGCGCCAGGATTCGCTCGGCGAGATCCGGGTGCTCGCGCAGGAACGCGGTCGCGTTCTGGCGGCCCTGGCCGAGCCGCTCGTCCTCGAAGCTGAAGAAGGAGCCCGACTTCTGCACGACCTTGCGGTCGATGCCCGTGTCGAGCAGCGTGCCCTCCCACGGGATGCCGGTGCCGTAGATGATGTCGAACTCGGCCTGCTTGAACGGCGGCGCGACCTTGTTCTTCACGACCTTGACGCGGACGCGGTTGCCGATCGCCTCGACGCCGTCCTTCAGCGTCTCGATCCGGCGGATGTCGAGGCGGACCGACGCGTAGAACTTGAGCGCGCGGCCACCGGGCGTCGTCTCCGGGTTGCCGAACATGACGCCGATCTTCTCGCGCAGCTGGTTCGTGAAGATGCAGATCGTGTCGGTGCGGTTGAGCGTGCCGGCGAGCTTGCGCAGCGCCTGCGACATCAGTCGCGCCTGGAGGCCGACGTGGCTGTCGCCCATCTCACCCTCGATCTCCGCCTTCGGCGTCAGCGCGGCGACCGAGTCGACGGCGACGACGTCGAGCGCGCCGGAGCGGACGAGCAGCTCGGCGATCTCGAGCGCCTGCTCGCCGTTGTCCGGCTGCGAGACCAGCAGGTCGTCGGTGTTCACGCCGATCTTGCGCGCGTACTGCGGGTCCATCGCGTGCTCGGCGTCGATGAAGGCGCAGATGCCGCCCTGCCGCTGCGCCTCGGCGATGACGTGGTAGACGAGCGTCGTCTTGCCCGAGGACTCCGGGCCGAAGATCTCGACGATGCGGCCACGCGGCAGGCCGCCCACGCCGAGTGCGAGGTCGAGCGAGAGCGATCCCGTCGACACGGCGCCGGTCGACACGTGTGCCTGGTCGCTCATCTTCATCACGGAGCCCTTGCCGTACTGCCGCTCGATCTGGCTCAGGGCGACGTCGAGTGCTTGCGCGCGATCCACCTGGTCTCAACCTCCCAATGGTGCTGCTTCGATCACGGAATACTGCGCCCCGCTCGGCCGCAGGAGGGAATGGTAGAGCGCGGCATCGGACGGACTGAAGCGGCCGAGGGCCGGCGGCTCGGGATGCAGGCGCGGCGGCGTCCGGAAGCGCAGCACCGTCACGTGCGGGAGCCAGCGCCGCCGCTCCGGCTTGTAGACGCCCAGGCGGGCGAGGCGGGCCGACACGTCCTGCGCGAACCTGTCTGCGGACAGGGAGCGGTCGGCGAAGCGGACCATGCCGACGCTACGCGTCTCCCGGTAGTCGCGCACGTCGAATTCCATGGGTTGCCCCGCCGCCGCGGCCGCCGCCTCGCGCAGCTCGCGCACGATCGGCTCCACCTCCGCCGCGGGCCGCGCGCCGAGGAAGGCGACCGTCATGTGCAGGTTCTCCGGCGGGACGAGCCGGGCATCTGCGCCCGGCAGCTGCGCCTGCCAGGCGACGAGCCGCTCGACGACGTCGCCGGGGAGCCGGAGCGCGACGAAGAGCCGTGGCCGCTCATGCCCCTCGACGCTACCGGCCGAGGTCATACGGCTGTGTGCAGGCTCCGTGTCAGAAGGCGCCGCACGAGGTGCAGCGCGGCCGCCGTCGCCCGCGCACGGATCGCGTCGCGGTCGCCGGGGACCTGCAGGTCGAGCGCGTCCTCGCCGCCGGGTGTCGAGACGTGGATGTAGACGAGCCCGACCGGCTTCTCCGGCGTTCCGCCGCCGGGCCCGGCGATCCCGGTCACCGAGATGCCGACGTCGGCGCCGAGCCGCTCACGGACGCCGGTAGCCATCGCCGCGGCGGCCTCGGCCGAGACCGCGCCATGCTCGGTGAGCAGCGGCCCAGGCACCCCGAGCTGCGCCTGCTTGACCGCGTCCGCGTAGGCGACGACGCCGCCGAGCACGACGTCGCTCGAGCCCGGGATGGACGTCAGCCGTGCGGCGACGAGCCCGCCCGTGCACGACTCGGCGGTCGCAAGTGTCCACCCCAGCTCCCGGCATGCCTCGAGCACGAGCTCTTCGACCGGCCGCCCGTCGTGCGCGAAGACGTAGCGCCCGAGCGCCTCGACGAGCGCGGCCTCGACCTCGGCGGCGCGTTCCTCGGCGCCCGGCTCGGCGACGAGGTCGACGCGTATCTCGAAGTCGTGCGCGCAGATGGTCGCGACGAGCCCCTCCCCCTCGCCGCCGGCCTCCTCGAAGGCGCGTGCGACCGCCGACTCGGTCGCCCCGTAGATCCGCACGACGCGGTCGTGCGCCGGGGGCACGCGCGCGAGCAGCCGCCGCATCGGCCCGGACTCGAGCGCATTCCGCCACAGCCGCTGCAACTCCGCCGGCGGCCCGGGAAGCGCGATCGCGATCCGGCCCTCCTCCTCGAGCAGCACCCCTGGCGCCGTTCCCGCCAGCCCGAGCGACACCGCGCCCTCGGGCAGGGTCGCCTGCTTGACGATCCCCGGCTGGAAGTCGGCGTACGGCCGCTTGAAGCGCTCCGAGATCCGCCTCGAGATGCCCTCGATCTCCGCCCGCAGCGCATCGTCGAGCACCAGCTTCCGGCCGGTGACGTGTGCGAGGAGCTCGACCGTGCGGTCGTCATGCGTCGGCCCGAGCCCGCCTGAGGTGATGCAGAGCTCGAAGCGGAGCCCCTCGTGGAACGCCGCGTCGAGCTCGTCGGCGTCGTCGCCGACGATGATCAGGCGTGCCGGCTCGAACCCGAGCCGTACGAGCTCGCGCGCGAGGAACGGCCCGTTGCGGTCCGTGCGCTGGCCGCGGACGAGCTCCGAGCCCGTCAGGACGACGGCCGCGCGCGGCCTCAACTGACCTGCTGCAAGCCCGTCCTGGTGAGCGCGAGCGCGACCGGGCCGTGACTGGGCAGAGGCTTCTTGACGCTGTTCAGCTTGACGACCACGTTGGCGGGGACGTCGATCGTGAGCCAGAGGCGCCGGTTGGTGAAGACCTGTTGCTGGCCCTTGAGCAGCGTGCCCTGGTACTCGAGGGGGCCGACAGGGGTGCCGCGGTGGACCTCGAGCCCGGATTCGCCCTTTGTCGCCCTCACGACCAGGCGGACGCCGGTCTCGGCGGTCGTCGGCGGTACCTGCCGCTGGTTTGTTCGCGCCGTGTGGTGCTTCTTCGCCGCCTTCTTCGGCGGCGGCACGACGCCCGTGTCGGACGCGCCGCCGTACTTCCACGCCACGATCACGAGGGCCGACGCGAGCACGATCGCCGTCAGCGAGATGAGGACGGCGCTGGACATGAAGTGCGTGGAGCGCGGCCCGCCGCCCGCGCGGAAGCGCACCGGCTGCTCGTCCTCGGCGCCGACGACGTAGCGCGAGTTGTACTCGTCGACGTAGAGCTGCCCCTCGAGACCGAGGTAGTCGGCGTACGTGCGCAGGAAGCCCTTGACGTAGGTCTGCCCGGGCAGCGCCTCGAACTGCTCGTCCTCGAGCGACCGCAGGTACTTGCCGCGGATCTTCGTCGCCTGCTCGATCTCGGGAAAATCGAGGTGCTGGCGGACTCGTGCCTCACGGAGACTATTCCCGATCTCGAACACGGAGGGACGATCGTACAGCGGATCAGGATCCCGGGCACCCCGGGCTCACCAGGTCGGTTACCCCGAGTAGTACGTCTCGATCCCGTAGACCGCGAGGGCCAGCCCGGCCGTGGCCGCGAAGTACAGCGCGAGCCAGCCGAGACGGCCGCCCCACCTGGCCAGCCCCGCCCCCTTCACGGGCAGCACCGACCGCTGCGCCTGCTTCTTCGCGCGCCGCGCGGCGATGACCGCGACCAGCCCGCAGACCGCCGCCGGGATCGCCGCCCAGATCGACTCGAGGTACGACCACCACGACGTCTCGTACGCGGCGACGACCGCGAACGGGAGCGACGCCGCGCCCGCCAGCCCGAACAGGAACGCGACGACGGCGCTCCCTCGGACGGAGGGCCGGACGCCGTTACTGCCTGCGGTAGGGACGGCCAATCGAGGCGGGCGGGATCGAACGGCCGATCACGCCGGCGACGGCGATCAGCGTCAGGACGTACGGAAGCGTGCTGAAGAGCAGCGGCGTCGCACTGCCCTCGGCGAAGTAGGCGGGCAGGCGGTCGCCGAGTGCGCTCGAGAAGCCGAAGAGCAGGCAGGCGGTGTACGCGCCGAACGGACGCCAGTTCCCGAAGATCAGCGCCGCGATGGCGATGAACCCCCGGCCGCCGGTCAGGTTCTGGTCGAAGAGGCCCACGTCGGCGACCGAGAGGTACGCCCCGCCGAGCGCCGCCAGGGCGCCGGAGAGGATCACGGCGCCGTAGCGGATCGCATAGACGTTGATCCCGACCGTGTCGGCCGCGCGCGGGTGCTCGCCGACGGCGCGGAGCCGCAGGCCGATCGACGTGCGGAACAGGACGATGTAGGCGAGGATCAGCAGGATGAAGCTCAGCCAGATCATGTAGTTCAGGTCGCCGAAGACGGCGTTCAGGAAGGTGCCGCCGAACTGCACCGGGCCGATGGAGATGTCCGGGATGTGCGAGAGGAAGTGCAGCGACGGGCTGCCGACGGTGGGCACGTCGGTCGGCGAGCCCTGCGCGCCGTAGATGTCGACGAACGCGTAGCCGGTGATGCCGAGCGCGAGGAAGTTGATGCCCGTGCCGACCACGATCTGGTCGGCCTGCAGGTGGATGCAGAAGAACGCGTGCACGCTGGCGAGCAACGCCCCCGCGATCATGGCGCAGACCAGCCCGAGCACCCAGTTGTTGAAGCGGTCGGTGCCGTAGAAGCCCCAGAACGCGCCCATGAGCATCATCCCCTCGAGGCCGATGTTCACCACGCCGCTGCGCTCGGAGAACAGCCCGCCCATGGCGGCGAACGCAAGCGGAGTCGCGTAGCGCAGCGTCGCCCCCAGGAGCACGGCCCAGGCGAAGACGAGGTCGAGGTTGCCGAGGCCGGACTGCGTCGCGGCGATGCCGAGGCTCATGCCGATGAAGGCGGCCGCGATCGCGCCCCAGCCGGCCCGGCCGCCGCCCCGGGTGATCGAGACAATGCCGGCGGCGATCGCGAGGATCCCGAACACGAACGGCCAGCCGATGCCGCGCGCGTGGATGGGCGGCAGCGCGACCCAGCACGAGGTGATGCCGAGGATGATCCCGAGTGCGCCGATCGCCCTGGCGGTGCCGAGGCGCTGGACGGGACGGGCGGCGAGCGCGAGCGTGCTCATCCGGCCGGCTCCGGCTCGGCTGTCGGCGGCGCCGGTCGTTTCAGCTTCTTGCGGTAGTTCCAGACGCCGAGGATCAGCAGGTCGGCGCCGACGAACAGGACAACGAGGCCCTGGATCAGCAGCGTCAGGTTGCCGGCGAGCTCGGGCTTGAAGATCGAGGGGTCGAGGTTGCGCTGCGACGTGCCCGTCAGCAGCGCGCCGAAGAGCAGCGCCGACAGCCCGACGCCGAGCGCCGTGTTGCGGCCGAGCAGCGCCACGGCGATGCCGAGGAAGCCGATCTGCGACAGGGAGATCGTGCTCGACGCGAGCCGGTATTCCCAGCCGAGCACGTCCATCGCGCCGCCGATGCCCGGCGAACGTCCCGGCGATGGCCATGGCCAGGAAGTAGCTCCGCCCCACGTTGATGCCGCTGTACCGGGCCGCGTCCGGGCTGTGGCCGACCGCGCGGACCTCGTAGCCGAGCGTCGTCCGGTTGAGGATCACCCAGTAGACGACGAGCGCGAAGATCCCGATGAAGATCCCGACGTGGGCGCCCTGCAGGATGCCGAGGCCCCAGAACGTCCAGAGCTTCCCCGACTCGGCGACGTCCGCCGACGTCGACGTCGCCTGGTTGACGTTCAGTGGGCCGCCGGAGCCGAGCAGCCACTGCCCGGTCCAGAACATGATCCAGTTGAGCATGATCGTCACCACCACCTCGTGGGCGCCGACCGTCGCTTTGAGGAACCCGGCGATCCCGGCGAGGAACGCACCGGCCAGCGCGGCGGCGCCGATGGCGAGGAAGACGTGCGCGCCGTGGGTCATGCCGGCCCACGACGACCCGACCCAGACCGCGGCGAGGGAGCCGGCGATGTACTGGCCCTGCCCGCCGATGTTGAACATGCCGCACCGGAATGCGAACGCGACCGCGAGCCCGGTGAAGATCAGCGTCGTCGTCAACAGCAGCGTCTGCTGGAGCGCGTACGCGTCGCGTGACTTGAAGCTGTCGGTGTTCCAGGGGAACCACACCTGGACGTCCGTGAAGGGCAGGTCGATGTGGTAGCTGCCCGGGTGGAAGAACCAGCTCAGGCCCGTGCCGTTGAAGATCGCCTGGTACGTGGAGAGCGGGTTGTGCCCGGTCGTCGCGACGATGACGAGGCCGCCGATCAGGAAGGCGACCAGGGTGGTGACGAGCGGCAGGACGGCGCCGCCGGCCTTCGAGAACACGTTGAAGCGCTCGGCGACGCTGGGCGCGTAGCCGCCGGGCTGCTGGTGCGGGGCCTCCTCCGGGCTCGGGATGACCGGGTCGCTCACGCGGCGGCCTCCTCCGCGTCGCGGCCGCCGCCGATCATCGCGATGCCGAGCGTCTCGGCGTCCGTGCCGGGGCCGAACTCGCCGACGATCTGCCCTTCGTACATGACGAGGATCCGGTCCGAGAGCGACAGGATCTCCTCGAGCTCGAGCGACACGAGCAGGATCGCGCGGCCCTCGTCGCGCTCGGTGATCAACCGGCGGTGCAGGAACTCGATGGCGCCGACGTCGAGGCCGCGTGTCGGCTGCGCGGCGATCAGGAGCTTCGGGTCGCGCGAGACCTCGCGCGCGACGACGAGCTTCTGCTGATTGCCGCCCGAGAGCTCCGAGCCTTTCGCCCTCGGCCCGCCGCCACGGACGTCGAACTCGGCGATCAGCCGCCGTGCGGCGGCAATCATGCGGCCCGGGCGCAGCCAGCCGAAGTGCGAGGCGGGCTCGTGCCGGTAGTCGTGCAGCGCGAGGTTCTCGGCGAGGGTGAACTCGAGAATCATCCCGCGCCTCAGCCGGTCCTCCGGGATGTGGCCGAGCCCGTGCTCGAGCCGGTCGCGCACGGACTCGTGGGCGACGTCGAGGCCGCCGATGAGGATCGAGCCCGCCGTCGGCTTCCGGAGGCCTGTGAGCGCCTCGATCAGCTCCGACTGGCCGTTGCCGTCCACCCCGGCGATCCCGACGATCTCGCCGGCCCGCACGCTGAAGCCGACCCCGCGCACCGCCGGCAGGCCGCGGTCGTCCTGCGCCTCGAGGTCGTTCACCTCGAGCAGCGTGTCGCCCGGCTGGGCCGGGGTCTTCTCGACGCGGAGCACGACCTCTCGCCCGACCATCAGCTCGGCGAGGCCCTGCTCGGTGGCGCCCTCGCGCGGCACGGTGCCGACCAGCTTGCCGCGGCGCAGCACGCTGATGCGGTCGGCAATCTCGAGCACCTCGTGCAGCTTGTGGCTGATGAAGATGACCGACATGCCCTCGCGGGTCAGGGTGCGCAGGATCTCGAAGAGGTCGGTGGCCTCCTGCGGGGTCAGCACGGCCGTCGGCTCGTCCAGGATGAGGATGTCCGCGTGCCGGTACAGCGCCTTCAGGATCTCGACGCGCTGCTGCTGGCCGACGCCGATGTTCTGGACGCGCGAGTCGGGGTCGATCGCGAAGTTGAAGGTCTTCGCCAGCTCCCGGACACGCCTGTCGGCCGCCGAGTGGTCGAGGAAGATGCCCGCCTCGTTCGGCTCGTCGCCGAGCACGATGTTCTCGGCCACCGTCATCACCGGGATGAGCATGAAGTGCTGGTGCACCATCCCGATCCCGTGCTGGATCGCGTCGCTCGACGAGTGCAGGACGATCGGCTTGCCCTTGAAGAGGATTTCGCCCTCGTCGGCCCGGTAGAGCCCGTAGACGACGTTCATCAGCGTCGACTTGCCGGCGCCGTTCTCGCCGAGCAGGGCGTGCACCTCGCCGCGGCGGAGCTCGAAGTCGATGTGGTCGTTCGCGACGATGCCGGGGAAGCGCTTGGTGATCCCGCGCAGCTCGAGAACGGGCGGCCCCTCGGACACCCGCGCGATTCTATGGAGCCGTGCGGGGTCGGGTATTAAGAGCCGCTAGAGCGTCGAGGGAACCGTGACGGCGCCGCTGATGATCTTGGCCTTCTCGGCGTTCATCTTGGTGATGAACGCCTGCGGCACCTTGGGGCTGATCTTGCCGACGTCCTGGCCGCCGTTCTTCAGGTCGAAGACGAGGTCCTTGCCCGGGCCGAGCGTCCCGGCCTGCGCCTCCTTGTAGAAGTCGAACACGGCCGTGTCGACGCGCTTGACGCCGCTCGTGAGGATGTGCGGCCCGAGGTAGGACTGGTCGGCGTCGACGCCGATGCCCCAGACCTTCGACGACTTCGCGGCCTGGAGGGCGCCGAGGCCGCAGCCACCGGCGACCTGGAAGACGGCCTGCGCGCCCTGCGAGATGTGCTTAAGGGCGATCTCCTTGCACTTCGGCGCCGTCGCCGGCGTGAAGTCGTTCGAGTAGTCGACGAGCACCTTGAACTTCGGGTCGACCGCCTGGGCGCCGGCGCGGTAGCCCGCGATCCAGTTGTCGACCGACGGGATCTTCTTCCCACCGACCGCGCTCAGCACGAGCTTCCCGGACGACGGCCCGAACGGGCCGATCTTCGCCTTCGCCATCTGCGCGGCCAGGTAGCCGACCAGGAAGCCGGACTGCTCGGACTTGAAGGTCAGCCCGTAGGCGTTCGTCGGCTTGTCGGTGAGCGCCCCGCGTGGGAAATCCGTGATTGCCCATTTCACGTTCGGGAACTGCTTCGCTGCGGTGTTGGTGGCGTCGGAGAGCAGGAAGCCGTTCATGACGACGGCCTTCGCGCCCCCGTTCGCGGCCGCGACGGCGTTCGGCAGGTAGTCGGACTCGGTCGCCGCGACGTACACCTTCGTCTGGATGCCGAGGTCCTTCTGGGCCTTCAGGCGGCCGAGGTTGCCGAGGTGGTTGAAGCTCTTGTCGTTCAGGCCGGCGGTGTCGGTGTTGAACGAGGCCTTGAAGGAGCCGGAGCCGCCCGTGGTCGTCGTGCTGCTCGTCGACTTCGAGCTGCCCCCGCCGCCGCACGCGGCGAGGCCGAGCACAAGGACGGCGGCGACGACACCGGCGCGCAGGCTCACGTGGGCCAGCCTAAACGACGAGGGGGCGCCTTGCGGCGCCCCCTCGAACAGCGGTACCGGAGACGCCTAGAGCGTGCTCGGGACCTTGATCTTGCCGGAGATGATCTTCGCCTTCTGGGCGTTCATCGCCGTGATGAAGGCCGCCGGCACCTTCTTGCTGATCTTGCCGACGTCCTGGCCCTTGTTCTTCAGGTCGAAGACGAGGTCCTTGCCCGCACCCAGCTTGTTCGTGGCGGCGAGCTTGTAGAACGTGAAGACGGCCGTGTCGACGCGCTTCACGCCCGACGTCAGGATGTGCGAGCCGAGGTAGGACTGGTCGGCGTCGACGCCGATGCCCCAGACCTTCGACGACTTCGCGGCCTGGAGGGCGCCGAGGCCGCAGCCGCCGGCGACCTGGAAGACCGCCTGGGCACCCTGGGAGATGTGCTTGAGCGCGATCTCCTTGCACTTCGACGCCGTCGCCGGCGTGAAGTCGTTCGAGTAGTCGATCAGGACCTTCGCGCTCTTGTCGTACGCCTTGGCGCCGGCGCGGTACCCGGCGATCCAGTTGTCGACCGACGGGATCTTCTTCCCGCCGACGGCGCTCAGGACGATCTTGCTGCTCTTGAGCTTCCCGTTCGGGCCCTTCTGCGCCTTGATCATCTTGGCGGCCAGGTAGCCGACGAGGAAGCCCGACTGCTCGGACTTGAAGGTCAGGCCGTACGCGTTCGCCGGCTTGTCGGCGAGCGCGACACGCGGGAAGTCGGTGATGGCGAACTTGATGTCCGGGAACTGCTTCGCCGCCGTGTTGGTGGCGTCGGCGAGCAGGAACCCGTTCATGACGACGGCCTTGGCGCCCCACTGTGCGGCAGCCACGGCGTTCGGCAGGTAGTCGGACTCGGCCGTCGACACGTACGTCTTGGTGTCGAGACCCAGGTCCTTCGCCGCCTTCGCGCGGCCCAGGTTGGCGAGGTGGTTGAAGCTCTTGTCGTTCAGGCCGGCGGTGTCGGTGATGAACGACACCTTGTAGCCGGCGGTAGCCGTCTTCGCCGCACCGGCCGAGCCGGCTGCAAGCGCGGCGAGTACCACGGCTGCAAGCGCAAGCAGCACCGCAGCGACGCGTTTATTCCTCAAGGGACTCCCTCCTACGTAAACAGATCTTCGCTAAACCGGCGCGATCCTATACCGGCTTTGACCCCTACACCGATTGAGACGACGCGGGCAGGCCCACGGTTAGCGGATCAGGAGACGTGCTCGAGCACGCGCTCGAGATCCGCCTCGTCCACGAGCACGCGGCGCGGCTTCGAGCCCTCGTAGCCGGAGATGATCCCGCGGCGCTCGAGCATGTCGATCAGGCGGCCCGCGCGCGTGTAGCCGACGCGCAGGCGGCGCTGGATCAGTGACACGGACGCCGTTTGCGTCTGCACGACGATCTCGATGGCGCGATCGAGCAGCGGGTCCTCGTCCGGGTCGAACTCCTCGTCCGAGGCCTCGACCTCTGGACCGTCCTCGGGCGGCTGCAGCAGCGACTCGTCCAGCTCCTGCTCGCGCTGCGCTCGCGCCTGCTCCACGATCAGCGCGATCTCTTCCTCGGTCACGTACGCGCCCTGGAGGCGCTGCAGCCGTGAGGTGCCGAGCGGCTTGAAGAGCATGTCGCCCTGCCCGAGCAGGCTCTCGGCGCCCGACTGGTCGAGGATCACGCGCGAGTCGGTCTGGCTCGAGACGGCGAACGCGATCCGCGACGGGACGTTCGCCTTGATCATCCCGGTGATGACGTCCACCGACGGGCGCTGCGTCGCGAGCACGAGGTGGATGCCGACCGCGCGTGACTTCTGCGCGAGGCGGATGATCGCGTCCTCCACGGCCTGCGGCGAGATCATCATCAGGTCGGCGAGCTCGTCGATGACGACGAGCAGGTACGGCAGCGTGTCCTCTCCGTTCTTGCGGAACGAGCGGTTCGCCTCGGGGAGGTTGCGTGCGCGCACGGTGGCGAGGCGCTCGTAGCGGCGCTCCATCTCGGCGACCACGTTGGCGAGGACGGCACTCGCCTCCTTCGGGCTGGAGACGACCGGCGTGAGCAGGTGCGGGATCGACTCGTAGTACGCGAGCTCGATCCGCTTCGGGTCGATCAGGATCAGGCGCACCTCGTCCGGCGTCGAGCGCAGCAGGACCGAGGTCAGGATCGTGTTGATGCAGCCGGACTTCCCCGAGCCGGTGGTACCGGCGATGAGCAGGTGCGGCATGCGCGCGAGATCGGTCCAGACGGCGTTGCCAGAGATGTCCTTGCCGAGCCACACGGAAACGGGGCTCGCGGTCTGCGGGACGTCGCCGAAGATGTCGCCGAGCGTCACGAGGTTCGGGCTCAGGTTCGGGACCTCGACGCCCACCGCCTGCTTGCCGGGGATCGGCGCCAGGATGCGGATCTCGGTGGTCGCGAGCGCGTAGGAGAGGTCGTCCTTGAGCGCGGAGACCTTGGACATCTTCGTGCCGGGCGCCAGCTGGAGCTCGTAGCGCGTGACCCGCGGGCCGGAGATCTGGCCGACGACGGCGGCCTCGATGCCGAAGTGGCCGAGCGCCGAGACGAGGGCCTCCGCGACCTGGGCGTTCGCGTCGGCCGTGCCGCCCGTGGCCGGCGGCGAGCGGTGCAGCAGCGCGCGGTCGGGCAGCCGGTACTCGCCGTGCGACCTGGACGTCTCGAGGCCGTCCTCGAGCGAGATCTCTTCCGGATCGCGACCGATTTCAAGCTGCGGCGCGCGCGGGTCGAGCGGCTCGGGCTCGCCCACGACGTCAGGGAAGGCGGCGGCCGCGTCGACCGGCGGCTCGTGCGGAGCAGGCGCGGGCAGCCTGGGCAGCGCGCGCGCCGTCTCGCGCGTGCGCGCGGGTGGCTTTGCGCGCGTGGCCGCGCGGCGGACGACGTGGTGCGACCGGCGCAGGATGGCGCCGATCGAGGCGCCGGTCAGCAGCAGGATGCCGGCGACGGTCGCCGTGACGCCGAGCAGGACGCGTCCGGTCGAGCCGACGAAGCGGCCGACGAGCGTGTCGAGGCCGGCGCCGATCATCCCGGCGCTCGGGCCGAGCACGAGGAAGAGGCCGAGCATCACGATCGTGCTGCCGGTGCGGAACGGGCGCATGTCGAGCAGCTCGGAGCGGGTGACCAGCAGCAGGCCGAAGGCGACGAGGACGATCGGCAGCACGTACGACAGCTGGCCGATGAGCTGGTCGAGCCCGTCGACGACCTTCTGGCCGCCGACGCCGCCGTCCCAGCCGAGATAGAGCAGCGAGGCGAGGAAGAGCCCGGCCGCGAGCAGGCCGAGCCCGATCAGCTCGGGGCGGTGATGGCTACGCGCGGACTTGCGCTGGGTCCGCTTCTTCACGCGCGAGGGCTTGCGCGGGCGCAGGGGTCGCTTGGTGGTCCGGCGGCGGGCCATGGGCGCCTCTCTTCGACGCCGCAGCCCTTGCCCCTACAAGCCCCCGGTCATGGAATTAGTGGCTGTCAGCCACAAGCTCAGGTCCGCGAGGGGCGTGCCGAACGTGAAATCAGGCGGCGAGCGCGCGCAGATCCTGCGCGGCGCCACCCATGAGGTTCTCGCGCAGGTCGAACAGCCCGGCCCAGAGCGCCGAGCGGTCCGGGACGGCATCCCACTGGGCCGCGGCGGCCAGGCCCTCGAGGGCGCGGACGAAGACGGCGAGCTCCAGGTAGGCGCGGGCGACTCGGGCCGAAGAGACGGCCACGCCCGCGCGCTTCAGCACCGGCTCCCACTCGACGAACTCGGCGACCGACGGCTCGCCGTACCAGGATGCGCCCTCGGCCTCGTCGGGCTCGAGCTCGAGCAGGTAGCGGCCGAGCGGCTCCTCGAGGCCCATCAGCGCGGTCTCGACCCGCTCCGCGGCGCGTCGGAAGGCGGCCTGCCGCTTCCCGGGCGTACAGGGGTCCGCGTCGCCGCGTGCCCAGCGCTCGAGCAGCCGGCAGAACGAGAGCGCCGACGCCTCGCAGGCGCGAAGCTGTGCGATGACACGCGGCCCGGTGTTGCCGTCTGCGGCGTGAAAGGCGAGCACTTCGGCCCAGCCCGGGCGGCTCGATTGAACAAGGCTCACTCTCGGAGTCTAGGGACGCCGGCGTCGTGTGGGGCCGTCCCCGTGTCAGCGGGGGCTGTCCCCAGTGATTGGCCGGAGCGCTGCCGGCGGAACCCGTTTAGCCCGGCTTCCTTGTATGCGGGGCACGAGGGACAGCCCCTGCGGGGACAGCCCCGGGGACAGTCCTAGACCTCGACGATGACCGGCAGGATCATCGGGCGCCGGCCCGTCCGGTCGTAGATCACCTGGCCGACGTTGTCGTGCAGGTGCTCCTGGAGCAGCTTGATCTCCGTGATGTTCTGCGCCAGGCAGTCGCGGAGCGTCTGGTCGGCCTCGTTGCGCAGCTCGTCGATGATGGGCTGCGCGTCGCCGACGCCGCGCACGATCAGCTCGGGCGGCGAGCTGGCGCCGTTCGTCGCGACGAGCGTGGCCACCACGATGACGACGCCGTCCTCGGAGAGCCGCTGGCGGTCGCGGATGGCGACGTCGCGCACGTCCCCCACGCCGAGCCCGTCCACGAAGGTCACGCCGGACTGCACCTGGTCGACGATCGCGATGCCGTCGTCGGTCAGCTCGACGACCGAGCCGTTCTCGGCGATGACGATGTTCCGGCGATCGACGCCCGCATCCTCGGCCAGGCGCGCGTGCGCCGCCTGCATGCGGTACTCGCCGTGCACCGGCATGACGCAGCGCGGCCGCAGCAGCGACAGCACCAACCGGAGCTCCTCGGCGTTCGCGTGCCCCGACGCGTGCACGACGGCGTTGTCCTCGTGCAGCACCTCGGCGCCCAGCTTCGCGAGCCCGTTGATCGTGTCGTGCACGCGGAGCTCGTTCCCCGGGATCGGCTTGGCCGAGATGATCACCGTGTCGCCTCGCTCGACGCTCGTCGCCGGGTGGTCGTTGTAGGCGATCCGCGTGAGCGCCGAGAGCGGCTCGCCCTGGCTGCCCGAGCAGAGCACGAGCGTCTTCCCGCGCGGGTACTCCTCGAGCTCATGCGGCTTCAGCAGCATGGCGTCCGGAATGTCGATGTAGCCGAGATTGCGCGAGATGTTCAGCGTCTTGCGCATCGACCGGCCGATGACGGCGACCTTCCGGTCCACCTCGGCCGCGACGTCGATCGCCTGCTGCATGCGGTGCACGTTCGACGCGAACGAGGAGACGAAGATGCGGCCGGTGCGCACCGGGATCAGCTGGCGGAAGGCCTCCCCGACGACCCGCTCCGACGGGGTCACGCCGGGCCGTTCTGCGTTCGTCGAGTCGCCGACAAGCAGGTCGACGCCCCGGTTGCCGATGTCCGCGAGCCGGCCGACGTCGGTGCGCATGCCGTCGACCGGCGTGTGGTCGATCTTGTAGTCGCCCGTGTGCACGACCCGGCCGGCCGGCGTCTCGAGCACGATCGCGGCCGTGTCAGGGATCGAGTGCGCCATGCGCACCCACTCGAGACGGAACGGGCCGACGTCGACGGGGTCGCCCTCGGGGTCGGCCTCGTGCAGCTCCGCCGCGCGCAGCAGGCCGTGCTCGTCGAGCTTGGACTGCACGAGCGCCAGCGTCAGCTTGGTGCCCCAGATGTGCCCGATCGGCACGCGCCGGAGCAGGTACGGCAGCCCGCCGACGTGGTCCTCGTGCCCGTGCGTGAGCAGGACGGCCAGGACGCGGTCGGCGTTGTCGGACAGGTAGCCGAAATCGGGCAGGACGAGGTCGACGCCGAGCTGCTCGTCGCGCGGGAACGCGAGCCCGGCGTCGACGACGACGATGTCGTCGCCGTACTCGTACACGGTCATGTTCTTCCCCACCTCGCCGAGTCCGCCGAGAGGAATGATCCGCAGGGTCCCGTCCGCCATCGACGGCCAGCATAACCGCCGCCCGGATCGGCCTCCGGCGCACGAAATACCCGTTTCAGGGATCGACCCGCGGCCCACGGGGTGGGAGAACGTGTGTATGCGGCTCAAGCTGACCGGACGTGTGTGCCTGCCCGTGGTCGCCGGCGTGGTGGCCCTGGTGCTGCCCGTGGCGGCGGGCGCGGCGCGGTTGTCGCCCGGTCACCCCACCGTCGTGCGCGCGGGGGCGCGCCCGGCGGGCGACGTTGTCGACCGCGCGAAGGTGCAGCGGCCGGCGAAGGTCAAGCGAGCCGTCATGAAGTCGCACCGGCGGTGAACGCGGACGCGATCTCGCTCGGCGGGCAGTCAGCCGCCCGTCGCAATCCCAACCTCTTGGTATCGGTCGTCGCATGCGCGGCGGCCGTCTCGCTGTTGGCGGCCCTGCCGTCGCTGCTCGGCTCCATGCCGGCCGAGCTCGCCGCGTTCGCGGCGCTCGC
This sequence comes from uncultured Thermoleophilia bacterium, assembly GCA_963817375.1. Lineage (GTDB taxonomy): Bacteria > Actinomycetota > Thermoleophilia > Gaiellales > Gaiellaceae > JACVRM01. The sequence goes on from CAWFOB010000001.1 coordinate 54,698, forward strand.
CGCCGTCCTGCAGCTCGTGCCGCTCGAGGTCTACGGCCGCGGCACCGTCAGCTTCGCCGGCGTCGCGCTGCTCGCCACCGGGTTCCTGTTCGGCACCGCGGCCGCCGTCGGCGTTGCCGCGGCGGCCGGCATCGTGACCGTGGCAGCGCGGCGCACGCCGCTGAACCGGAGCGTCTTCGACGCCGCGCAGTCGCTGCTTGCAGCCGCGGCCGGGGTGCTCGCGTACGGCCTCGTGCCCAAGCCCGCGGCGGCCGTTGCCGCCGGCGCGGTCTACGCCGTCGTCTGGCTGAGCTTGCTCGGCGCGGCGCACCTGGTCGCGCAGAGGAGCCGGCCTGCGGAAGTGTGGCGCGAGCGGCTGCGCTGGGTGACGCCCTTCGCTGCGGCCACAGGCCCGCTCGCGTGGGTGCTCGCCGAGGTCTACACCTCGATGGGCATCGAGGGCGTCGCGACCGTCGCGCTCGGCCCGGTCGGCGTGATGCTCGTCATGCGCCGGTACGTGACCCAGACCCAGGAGGGCGACGCTGACGTGCGCCGCGCCGCCGGGGAGCTCGTCGTCGCGAACGAGGAGCTCGCCGAGCGGAACCGGGACCTCCAGGCACTTCTTCGCGTAAGCGGCGGCCTCGCGGCGCGGACGCGCGACCGGGACGAGCTGGTCGCCTATGCCGAGGAGGCGCTGACGGCTGTCGCCGGCGCACCTGTCGCGGTGCACGACCGCGGCGCGCTCGAGGCCGGCCCGACGGTCGACCAGGCGCGATGGCGGCGGCTACGCGAGGCCGTGGCGCCGCACCTCACGGCTGCGCTGGAGACGGCGGAGCTCGAGGAGCAGGTGCGCCGCACGCACCTCGCCACGATCGCCGCGCTGTCGAAGAGCATGGAGGCGAAGGACTTCTACACGGGCGGCCACACCGAGCGGGTCGCCACCGTGGCGCTCACGCTGGCGCGCCGGCTCGGCTTCATCGGCGACGAGCTGGAGGCGATCGAGATCGGCGCCCTCCTCCACGACATCGGCAAGATCGGGATCCCGGAGCGCATCCTCCAGAAGCCCGGCCCGCTCGACGAGGACGAGTGGGCGATCATGAAGGAGCACCCGGTGATCTCCGAGTACATCCTCTCGGAGGTCGGCCTCAACCCGATCGTCCTCCAGGTGGCCCGTTCGAGCCACGAGCGGATCGACGGCGGGGGCTACCCGGACGGGCTGGCCGGCGACGACATCCCGCTGCCGGCGAGGATCGTGCTGGTCGCGGACGCGTTCGACGCCCTGACGAGCGATCGGCCGTACCGGCTCGGGCGGAGCGTCCCCGAGGCGGTCGACGAGCTGCGCGCCCACACCGGCACCCAGTTCTGTCCGGTCGTCGTGGCGGCGATGGAACGGCTCTACGCCGAGGAGCCCGAGGCGCTCGGCGTGGCTGGAGCTGCGGCTGTCACGCCGGGGTAGGAGCCCGCAGGCCGACCCGCGCGAGCGCTTCGCGAATGGCGTCGCGCTCGGCGTCCGTCGCGTCGACAAGCGGCAGGCGGAAGCCGCCGACCTCGTGCCCCAGCATGGCCAGCGCGGTCTTGACCGGGATCGGGTTGACCGCCACGCGGTCGAAATCGAAGACTGGAATCAGCTCTTCGTGGATGCGCTGCGCGCCCTCTTCGTCGCCTGCGCGATACAGCCGGATCATCTCCTTCATGCGCTCGCCGGCGATGTGGCTGCGGACGCAGATCCCGCCGACGCCGCCCAGCTTCAGGAACGGAAAGACCAGGTTGTCGTCACCTGCGTACAGATCGAGATCGGTCTCGGCGACGATGCGGCGCGCCTGCTCGAGGTCGTCGTTCGCCTGCTTGACGGCGCGCACTGACGGGATCTCGGCGAGCTCGGCGATCGTCTCGGGCTCGATGTTGACGACGACGCGGCCGGGGATGTTGTAGACGACGATCGGCTTGTCGCTCGCCTCGGCGATGGCGCGGAAGTGCGCCACGATCCCGCGCTGCGGCGGCTTGTTGTAGTACGGCGTGACGACGAGGAACCCGTCGACGCCGAGCTCGTGCGCCCGCTCGGTCAGGTGCACCGAGTGCGCGGTGTCGTACGTCCCGGTGCCCGCAACGACGGTCGCCCGGCCGCGCAGCTCGTCGACGGCCGCCTCGAAGAGCGCCATCTTCTCGTCGTCGCTCAGCGTCGGCGACTCTCCGGTCGTGCCGGAGACGACGATGCCGTCCGAGCCGTGCTCGACGAGATAATTCGCGAGCGCCCGGAACGCGTCCAGGTCGACGGAGCCGTCCGCGCGGAACGGCGTGACGATCGCGGTGAGGAGCTCGCCGAGCATCAGGGCGATTGTACGCCCTGATGCTTTGTTAGAGCCTTCGGCGGACTACAGACTGTGTCCGGCGGTAGCCCGCCGAAGGCTCTAGTCGCCCTGCTTGACTTCCCAGATCTCGTCGGCGACGAGGCCGTGAGCCTCGGCGTGCACGCGGACAGCCGACTCGGCGTCCGGCGCTTCGACGAGGCAGAAGACCTTGCCCGACGACTCGTCGACCCAGTACGCCTTGTAGTCGACGTCGTGCTTGCCCTGCACCTCGAGGTCCTTGCGGTGGGCCTCCATGACGTCCGTCAGGGAGACGCCGCCGTCGAAGGTGTGCATGTCCATGTAGAGCGGCATTGTCTTCGATTCTACGCGCCCCTGGGCCGGGTGGATTTGCAGGCGGCGAGCGAGGCGGCGTACCAGCGGATCGTCTGCGGCAGGTGGCGCTCGACGTAGGCAGTGCTATGCGTTCCCGGCCAGACGGTGAAGCGCGCCCGCGTCCCGAGCTCGTGGGCGAGCTGGGTGGTCGCAGCGCGGAACGGGTCGTGCGTGTCGACGTCGAGCCAGATGTGCGTGCTGCCGAACGGCCACCCGCGCTTCGCCGCGGCGAGGATGTCGTGGCGCTTGAAGTCGGCGGGGCTGTCGAAGGCACCGGGCGCGGTGGCGCCGGCCGTCTTCCAGAGCGCCGGGGCTTGCCCGCCGGCGGCGCAGAAGAGCCCGGGATGCTGCAGGGCGAGGGCAAGGGCGCCGAAGCCGCCCATCGAGAAGCCGCCGATCGCGATGCGCTTCGGGTCCGCCCCGGTCTTCGCGACCGCGTCCGGGATCGCCTCGTGCAGGAGGTACCGCCCCCACTCCGCGTCGCGGCGGTTGTGCCAGTAGCTCGACGCCCCGCCGGCGGGCAGCAGGATGTTGGGCGCCTCGGCGCCGAGGGCGCGCAGCGTCGAGTTGAGCCGCTTGCCGAAGAAGTCCGCCGGCGACCCGTCGCGACCGTGGAGCAGCACGAGCAGCGGCCGCCCACGCCCCTCGCGGATGACGACCTGCTCGAGGCCGACGTCGAGCACCTTGCTGTCGAGCGTGTAGGTCTCGGAGTGCGGCGGCGCGTCGACGTCCTTCCCGCCGCAGCCCGCCGCCGCGAGCAGGCAGGCGGCCACTACGATGGCCGGCATGCTCCGCGTGGCGCTTCGCGGGATGCTGGGTCGGAAGCTCCGGACGGTTCTCACCGCCCTGGCCATCGTTCTCGGTGTGGCGATGGTCACGGGAACGTTCATCCTCACGGATTCCATCAACCAGGCGTTCTCGGGCATCTTCACCACGGTCTACAGCGGCACCGACGCGACCATCACCGGCAAGAGCGCGTTCGACCTCTCCGGGAACAACGGCACCATCGCGCCGCCCTTCCGCCAGTCGCTCCTCGGCGAGGTGCGGCGGCTGCCGGACGTGCAGGACGCTGTCGGCGGCGTCGCAGGCGACGCGCAGCTGATCGGCAAGAACGGCAAGGCGATCGTCTTCGGCGGCGCGCCGAACCTCGGCTTCAGCGTCGACCCGACGCGGCCTGCGATGAACTCGCTCACGCTCGTGAAGGGCTCCTGGCCGCGTACCGGCCAGGTCGTGATCGACCAGTCGACCGCCTCGAAGAAGGACCTCAAGGTCGGTCAGACGGTCGGCATCCAGGCCGAGGGGCCGGTCAGGCCGTTCCGGATCTCCGGCCTCGTGCACTTCGGCGGCGCCTCCAGCCTCGGCGGCGCGACGCTGGCCGGCTTCGACCTGCCGACGGCCCAGCGGCTCTTCGACAAGGTGGGCAAGCTCGACCAGATCCGGGCGAAGGCGATCAAGGGCGTGAGCCCGCAGCAGCTCGCGAAGCAGATCGGGCCGATCCTCCCGCACGGCACCCAGGTCAGGACGGCGGACGCGCAGGCGAAGAAGGACTCGCAGAACGCGACCGCCTTCATCTCGTTCCTCCAGGACTTCCTACTCGCATTCGGCGGCATCGCCCTCTTCGTCGGCGCCTTCGTCATCGCCAACTCGCTCTCGATCACGATCGCCCAGCGCATGCGGGAGTTTGCGACGCTCCGGACGATCGGCGCCTCGCGACGCCAGGTGCTGTGGTCCGTGATCGTCGAGGCGTTCGTCACCGGCCTGCTGGCCTCGATCGTGGGCGTGCTCGCCGGCATCGGGCTGGCGAACGGCCTCTTCAAGCTCTTCGATGCGGTCGGCTTCACGCTGCCGAACAACGGGCTCGTGCTCGAGACGCGGACGATCGTGATCGGGATGCTCGCCGGGATCGTCGTCACGGTCGTGGCAAGCGTTCGGCCGGCCATCCGCGCGACGCGCGTCCCGCCGATCGCGGCGGTCCGCGAGGGCGCCACGCTGCCGGTCGGCCGCTTCCACCGCTACCGGCCGATCGCAGCGCTCGTCACGACGATCGTCGGGTTCGCAGCGCTCACCTTCGGCCTCTTCGGGCCGGGCCTCGGCACGACCGGCATCCTCCTCTGGATGGGCCTCGGCGCCCTGCTGATCTTCAGCGGGGTCTCGCTGCTCTCGTACAAGCTCGTGCCGCCGCTCGCGGCCGTGCTCGGCTGGCCGGCGCGCCGGTTCGGCGGCGTCGCGGGCGGGCTCGCGCGCGAGAACTCGAGCCGCAACCCGGAGCGCACGGCCTCGACCGCGTCCGCGTTGATGATCGGACTGGCCCTCGTGACGCTCGTCGCCGTGCTCGCGGCCGGGATCACGCAGAGCTTCCGCGGCGCGGTGAACGACCTCTGGAACGCCGACTACGCGATCACGGCGCAGAACAACTTCTCGCCGATCGCGGTCTCGGCCGCGAACGCGGCCGCGAAGGTACCCGGCGTGACCGCGGTCGCCAACGTCCGCGTCGGGCGACGCGAAGGTCTTCGGCAGCGTCGGCACTGCCACGGGCGTGAACCCGGCCGGCGCCCGCGTCTTCAATGTCAAATGGGTCGCACGGCTCGCAGAACGTGTTCCGCGAGCTCGGAGCGAACGGCGTGTTCATCGACACGTCGGCGGCCACGAACCCCACCCTGTCGATCGGCTCGCCGGCTCGTCGTCGAGACGCCGCGAGGAAGGCAGCTCCACATGGTCGTCAGGGGCATCTTCAAGCAGCCGGCCGGCGGCTCCCCGTTCGGCGACGGTGACGATGTCGCAGGCGACGTTCGACCGGAACTACGACTCCCCGCGCAACCTCTACTCGTTCGTGCGCATGCGCGGCGGCGAGACCGCCGCCAACCAGGCTCGCCTCGATGCCGCCCTCAAAGGCTTCCCGAACGCGAAGGTGCAGACGAAGCAGGAGTTCATCGACAACCAGATCTCGGCGTTGAACTCGGTGCTGAACATCCTCTACGTGCTGCTTGCCCTGTCCGTCATCGTCAGCCTGTTCGGGATCGTCAACACGCTCGTCCTGACCGTGTTCGAGCGCACGCGGGAGATCGGGATGCTGCGCGCGGTCGGGATGACCCGACGTCAGGTGCGGCGGATGATCCGCTGGGAGAGCATCATCACCGCGCTGCTCGGGGCGGTGATCGGGATCGTCCTCGGCATCGTCCTCGGCGCGCTGCTCGCGGCGCGGGTCGACTTCATCGTCTTCGCCGTGCCGTGGGGCTCGGTGATCGTGTTCGCGCTGGCCGCGATCTTCGTCGGGCTCATCGCCGCGATCTTCCCGGCGCGGCGCGCGGCGCGGCTCAACCCCCTGCGGGCGCTGCAGTACGAGTAGCGGAGCAGCGCAGCGCAGCCGGCGACCGAGCGCACGGCCCCATTCTCTCCAGTTGACGCGAGTCAGTCCAGCAGCGCGTCGAGCCCGACCGTGAGGCCGGGCGGCAGCGTCTCGAGCCGCGCCAGCGCCAGCAGCACGCCGGGGACGAACGCCTCGCGGGACATCGTGTCGTGGCGGATGCTCAGCGTCTGCCCCGGGCCGCCGAAGAGCACCTCCTGGTGCGCAACGAGACCCGGGAGGCGGACGGAATGGATCGGTGTCCCCTCGCCGATCAGGCCGGCGGTCGCCTTGGCCGTGCCCGACGGCGCGTCCAGCTTCGTGTCGTGGTGCAGCTCGATGATCTCCGCCCGCGGCATGAAGCGCGCGGCCTCGGCGGCGAAGCGCATCATCAGCACCGCGCCGATGGCGAAGTTCGGGGCGATGAAGACCGGGACTCCCCGCTCCTTCGCCGCGGCGTCGATGCGCTCGAGCTGCTCGGGCTGCAGGCCGGTCGTCCCGACCACCGCCGGCACGCGCTGCTCGACCGCGGCCAGCACGTTGCCGGCGACCGCGTCCGGCTGCGTGAAGTCGACGATCGCGTCATGACCGGCGAGCGCCACCTCGTCGCCGACCTCGACCGGCGTGACCTCGTGGCCCTCGGCCGCGAGCGCGGCGCCGAGCACCGACCCGACCTTGCCGTCGGCGCCGAAGAGCGCGACCTTCATCCCTGCAGTCCCGACTTAGTGGCTGAGAGCCACAAACTCATGCTGCGGCGCGGGCGACCAGCGTCGGCGTGACCCGCTCGACCGCGCGCATGAAGCGGTCCTGGCGCGGGCCGATCCCGGCCGCGGACAGCCGCTCCGGCGCCAGCAGCAGCCCGGCCAGGTCGGCGACGGCCTCGGTCGTGACGGCGTCCACCTCGGCGATGATCCGCGGCAGCGAGAGGATCTCGGTGTTCGTGATCAGCGACTTGCCGAGCCGGGACATCCGGTTGGACGTCGACTCCATCGAGAGCATGACCCGGCTCTTCAGGTTGTCCTTCGCGCGCTCGAGCTCCTCGGAGGTCAGGTTCCCCGAGGCGATGTCGAGAATCTGCTCGACGGCGATGTCGAGGCACTCGCGCAGGTTGTCCTCGCGCGTGGCGACGTACAGCCCGACCTGGCCCGTGTCGGTGTACTGCGACGCGAACGTGTAGACGGAGTAGGCCATGCCGCGCTTCTCGCGGATCTCCTGGAACAGCCGCGACGAGGCCGACCCGCCGAGGATGGCGTCGAGCAGCGAGACGACGAAGCGCCGCCGGTCGGAACGGGCGATTCCGGGCGCGGCGAGGCACACGTGGTACTGCTCCGTCCGCTTCTGCTGGAAGCGCAGCCCCGGCGCGGGCGCGCGCACGAGCGGCGAGCGGATCGGCCGGCGCGGGCCCTCTGTCGCCTTTCCGGCCGCGGCCTCGAGCAGGCTCAGCAGCCGGTCGTGCTCGAGGTTGCCGACCGCAGCGACGACGACGTTGCCGGGCGCGTACATCGCGCGGTGGTACGACGCGAGAGAGCGGCGCGAGATCGACTCGATGATCGCCGCCTCGCCCACGACCGGGCGGCCCAGCGGGTGGCGCCCGAAGACCGCCTCGGAGATCAGGTCGTGCACGTACTCCTGCGGCGTGTCCTCGTACATCGCGATCTCCTCGAGCACCACCGCCCGCTCGGCGTCGAGGTCGGCGAAGAGCGGCGTGTAGACCATGTCGGTGATGACGTTGATCGCCAGCTCGAGCCGGTCGTCGGGGACGCGCGCGTAGACGACCGTGTTCTCCCGCGACGTGGCCGCGTTCAGCTCGCCGCCGAGGCGGTCGAAGATCGACGCGATCTCGTGCGCCGTGTAGTTGCGCGAGCCCTTGAAGAGCAGGTGCTCGATGAAGTGCGACGCCCCGGCCTTCGCGCTGCGCTCGTCGCGGGAGCCGGCGCCGATCCAGAAGCCGATCGCGACCGAGCGAACGCCTCTGACCCGCTCCGTCACGACGCGCATGCCGGAGTCGAGCTCCGAGAGGTCGTACCGCTGCACCGGCGGATCGTATCCGCGTCCGGCGGAGCACCACTCTCCGGGGCTACCTTCTGTCTATGAGGACTAGACAGAACCCCGAGGGGCGCGGGGGCACGTTCGTGGGCCGCGAGCCGGTCGAGCGGCCGGCCGACCCGGAGGTGCGCAGGGCCAATCTGCGCCGCGTCTTCGCGCTCTTCCGCCCGTACCGGCTGCGGTTGAGCGCGGTCCTCGCCCTGATCCTCATCTCCGCCGGGATCTCGATGATCACGCCGTTCCTGATCCGAGATGTCTTCATCGCGCTTCCGGCGGGTGACCAGGCGTGGCTGAACAAGCTCGTTCTCGGGCTGATCGCGATCGCGGTCGCGACCGGCGTGATCGGCGTCCTCTCGACCTACCTCTCGAACGTCGTCGGCCAGCGCGTGATGCACGACCTTCGCTCGGCCGTCTACCGCCACCTCCAGCGCCTCTCGCTCGCCTTCTTCACGCGCACGCGCACGGGCGAGATCCAGTCGCGGATCGCCAACGACATCGGCGGCATCCAGAACGTCGTCACGTCGACGGCCACGTCGATCGTCTCGAACGTCGCGACGGTCGTCGCCGCGGTGATCGCCATGTTCCTGCTGAGCTGGCAGCTCGCGATCTTCTCGCTGATCCTCCTGCCGTTCTTCGTGCTGCTCAGCCGGCGGGTCGGCAACGAGCGCCGGCGGATCACCACGCGGATGCAGGGAATGCTCGCCGACATGTCGACGCTCGTCGAGGAGTCGCTGTCCGTCTCCGGGATCCTGCTCGGCAAGACGATGGGCCGCGGCAACGAGCTGGCCGAGCGGTTCGAGCACGAGTCCGAGAATCTCGCGAACCTCGAAGTCAAGTCGCGGATGGCCGGCCGCTGGGTCATGGCCTCGATCCAGATGAGCTTCTCGATCATGCCGGCGCTCGTCTACTGGTACGCCGGGTTCGGGGACATCAACTACGCGACGGTGATCGCCTTCACCACGCTGCAGACGCGCCTCTTCTTCCCGCTCGGCTCGCTGCTCTCGGTCGGGGTCGACGTGCAGACCTCGCTCGCGCTCTTCGACCGGATCTTCGAGTACCTCGACCTGCCGGTCGAGATCGACGAGCGGCCCGACGCCGTGCCGCTGCCGCCCTGCAAGGGCGACGTCGCCTTCGAGGAGGTCTGGTTCCGCTACGACCCCGACGCGCCGTGGACACTCCAGAACGTCTCGTTCGAGGTCCCGGCCGGCACCCGCACGGCGATCGTCGGCGAGACCGGCTCCGGCAAGACGACGATCGGGTACCTCGCCGCACGCCTGTACGAGCCCGACCGCGGGCGCGTGCTCCTGGACGGGATCGACATCCGCGACGTCACCTTCAAGTCGCTCGCCGGCACGATCGGGGTCGTCTCACAGGAGACGTACCTCTTCCACGCCACGATCCGCGAGAACCTGCGCTTCGCGAAGCCCGAGGCGACCGACGAGGAGGTCGAGGAGGCCGCGCGGGCCGCGCACATCCACGACCTGATCTCCAGCCTCGAGGACGGCTACGACACGATGGTCGGCGAGCGCGGCTACCGATTCTCGGGCGGCGAGAAGCAGCGGATGGCGATCGCCAGGACGGTCCTGCGCAACCCGCGCGTCCTGATCCTCGACGAGGCGACGAGCGCGCTCGACACGCGGACCGAGCGCGCCGTGCAGGCCGAGCTCGACCGGCTCGCGGAGGGCAGGACGACGATCACGATCGCGCACCGCCTGTCGACCGTCCGCGACGCCGACCAGATCCTCGTGCTCGACCGCGGCGTCATCGTCGAGCGCGGCACGCACGAGGAGCTGCTCGAGCTCGGCGGCGCGTACGCCCGGCTCGTCGCGCGGGACGCGTATCGCGACGAGGAAGCGCTCGTCTAGATCGAATCCGGGTCGATGCCCGGGTCGGGCTCGGGCAGCTGGGGGTCGATGTGCTCGAGCTCGCCCGCGACGAGCGTCGCGACCGCGAGCGCCTTGACCCAGTTGTGGTCGGCCGGCACGACGTACCACGGCGCCCACTCGCGTCGACGTCTCGGCGATCGCCTCCTCGTAGGCCGCCATGTAGTCGTCGTAGCGCTTGCGCACCTCGAGGTCGGCGGCGCGGAACTTCCAGCGCTTCTCCGGGTCGTCGAGCCGCTCCCTGAAGCGCGTGCCCTGCTCCTCGCGCGAGACATGGAGGAAGACCTTCACGATCGACGTGCCCTCTTCGACCAGCATGCGCTCCCAGTCGCGGATCTGCCGCGGCCGCCGCTTCACGACTTCCTTGGGCGCGAGCCCGAGGACGTCGACCGTGACGACGTCCTCGTAGTGCGAGCGGTTGAAGATGCCGATCTCCCCTCGCTCCGGCGTCACGGCGTGCACGCGCCAGAGGTAGTCGTGCGCAAGCTCGGATGGCGACGGCGCGCGGAACGCGTGCACCTCGACCCCCTGCGGGTTCACGCCGGTGAAGACGCTGCGGATGACGCCGTCCTTGCCCGCGCCGTCGAGCCCCTGGAGCACGAGCAGCAGGCTGCGCTTGCCCTCGGCGTAGAGCCGCTGCTGGAGCAGCTCGATCTGGCTCTGGAGCTTCTCGGTGCGCTTGTGGCCCTCCTGCTTGTCGAGGCCGAGCCGGTTTCCCGGGTCGCGGTTCGAGAAGTTCGGGTGGTCGCCCGGCCTGACGAGGAGGTCGTCCTTCACGAGCGGGACGCTATGCGAGGTTCGCCTGCCGCGCCCGGCCAGGGGCTGTCCCCGCAGGGGGCTGTCCCCAGTGACCGGACCAGACCTCGATGGGCGGAACCCTTTCCGTCCGGACGCTATTGCGTAAAGCCGAACCGTGGCTGAGCACTGGGGACAGCCCCCGCTGACACGGGGACAGCCCCTGGTTGGGTAGGCGCGGACGGCCGGGGGCGAGGCTAGCGCCCCGCCCCCGGCCTGGTCAGTCAGTCGCGCGAACCGGCGCGGTCGCGGCCGCCGCCGCGTCGGCCGCGGTCGCCGTCCCGGCGCGGCGGGCGCTCCTCGCGCGGCCGGTCCGGGGCGTCCTTGGCCCGCTCGATCAGCTCCTCGGGCTGAACGATGGAGCCGTTCTCGTGCTTGGCGATCAGCTTGAGGCCGATCCGGCCCCGCTGCTTGTCGACCTCCTGGACGAGCACGTCCAGCACGTCGCCGCGCGCGATCACATCCTCGATGTGCTTCACACGGCCCGGGCCGACGTTCGAGACGTGCAGCAGGCCGTCGGTGCCCTTCTTCAGCTCCACGAACGCGCCGAAGTCGGTCGTCTTCACGACCTTGCCCGTGTAGGTGTCCCCCACCTCGGGCTCCTTCGTGAGCGACTTGATCGCCGCGATCGCCGCGTCCGACTTGGTGCCCTCGGTCGCGTAGATGAGGATCGTGCCGTCCTCCTCGATGTCGATCTGGACGTCGTAGTCGCCCTCGAGCGAGCGAATCGTCTCGCCGCCCTTGCCGATGACGAGCCCGATCTGCTCCGGGTCGATCTTCACGGTCGAGATGCGCGGCGCATGGTCGGCCAGCTCGACGCGCGGCTCCGGGATCGCCTCGAGCATCTTCTCGAGGATCGACGCCCGTGCACGCGAGGCCTGCTCGAGCGCGCCGCGCATGATCTCCTGCGTGACGCCGGTGATCTTGATGTCCATCTGCAGCGCCGTGATGCCGTCGGGCGTGCCGGCGACCTTGAAGTCCATGTCACCGAGGTGATCCTCGGCGCCCTGGATGTCGGTGAGGATGACGTAGTCGTCGCCCTCCTTGACGAGCCCCATCGCGATGCCGCTGACCGGTGCCTTGATCGGCACGCCGGCGTCCATCAGGGCGAGCGTCGAGCCGCAGACCGAGCCCATCGACGACGAGCCGTTCGACTCGAGCGTCTCCGAGACGATGCGGATCGTGTACGGGAAGTCCTCGGTCGACGGGATGACCGCTTCGAGCGCCCGCTGCGCGAGCGCGCCGTGGCCGATGTCGCGGCGCTTCGGGCCGCGCATGAAGCCCGTCTCCCCGACCGAGTAGGGCGGGAAGTTGTAGTGGTGCATGAAGCGGCGGTCGCTCTCGAGCGACAGGTCGTCGATCCGCTGCCCCTCCTTCGCCGTGCCCAGCGTGAGTAGCGACAGGATCTGCGTCTGGCCGCGGGTGAAGAGGCCCGAGCCGTGTGTGCGCGGTGAGACGCCGACCTCGCAGGTCACGGGCCGGATCTCCTCCGGGCCGCGGCCGTCCGGGCGCTGCTTCTCCACCGCGATCTTGCGCCTGACGAGCTCCTTGTAGATCGCCTCGGCCGCCTTCTTGACGTAGCTCTTGGTGATCGAGTCCTTCACCATGGCCGGCTCCTCGCCGGCCAGCGGGCCGACCGGGAACGGCAGCTGCACGCTCTCGACGATCCGGTCGAAGAGCAGCTGGCGCTTGGCCGACTTGAGCTCCTTCGAGTCCTGCTCGGCGTCCGTGAGCGCCCGCAGGTCGCTCTCGAACTGCTCGCGCACCGGGCCGAGGACGGCGTCGAGCCGGGCCTGCTCGAGGATCAGCGCGAGGCTCAGCTTGCGCTGCACCTGCAGCTGCACGTCGTCCTCGGTGGACTCCATGTTCAGGTCGGGGAGCAGCTCCTCGACCACCGCGTCGGCGGCACGGAGCCCCTCCGCGCCGATCCGCTCGCGAATCGCGCCGCTGTGCTCGCGCTCGAGCTCCTCGGTGAGGTTGCCGTCGAGCCACTTGGGCTTGCCGGCCGCCTCGCGCAGGTCTTCCTGGGCCTGGCAGAGCTTCTTGATCTCGGTGTGCGCCAGCTCGAGTGCCTCGAGCAGCGTCGTCTCGGGCACCTCGTTGGCGCCCGCCTCGACCATGGTCAGGCCCTCGGCGGTGCCGACGACGATCAGGTCGAGCTCCGTCTCCTCCTCGATCTCCGGGAGCGTCGGGTTGATCTTCAGCTCGCCGTCGATGAGGCCGATGCGCACGGCGCCGACCGGGCCGATGAACGGCAGCGGCGAGATCATGAGCGCCGCTGAGGCGCCGTTGATGCACAGGATGTCGTGCGGGGTGATCAGATCGGCCGACAGCACCGTGCAGATCACCTGCGTCTCGTTCCGGTAGCCCTTCGGCCACAGCGGCCGGATCGGGCGGTCGATCATGCGTGCGGTCAGGATGGCGCGCTCGGTGGGGCGCCCTTCCCGCTTGAAGAAACCGCCGGGGATCTTCCCGGCGGCGTACATGCGCTCCTCGACGTCCACGGTGAGCGGGAAGAAGTCCGCGCCCTCGCGCGGCTCCATCCGGCCCATCGCGGTCGCGAGGACCATCGTGTCGCCGGAGCGCACGAGTACCGCGCCGCCCGCCTGCTTGGCGAGCTTGCCGGTCTCGAAGCTGATCTCCTGGTCGCCGACCGTCGTCGAGACTCGAGTCTCGCGCTCAGTCGCAATTGCCATCTGTGTCCTCCGTCCTTTGGCAGAAGGTGGAGGTTTGGGTCAGCCCCACCGCTGCGCGGGGCTCGCACAAACTTCCACCCTCCGCGGGTCTCTGCTGCTAACGCCTGAGGCCGAGCTCCTTGATCAGCGCGCGGTAGGCCTCGAGGTCCTCGCGCTGGAGGTAGTTGAGCAGCCGGCGGCGGCGGCCCACGAGCTTGAGCAGGCCGCGCCGCGAGTAGTGGTCCTTCGCGTGCGTGCGGAGATGCTCGGTGAGCTCGTTGATCCGCGTCGTCAGCAATGCGATCTGCACCTGCGACGACCCCGTGTCGGAGTCGTGCTGGCGGTGCTTGCCGATGATGTCGAGCTTCGCTTCCTTGGTGAGGGTCATACGCCTCCTTGCAGAATGACTCCGCAGTCCCAGCGCGCCGCGAAGGAAGAACGCGTGCGGCCGAGGCTGCGGTCGGCCGGAAGGGTAGCAGCGAAGCCGTTTTGACGCGGTTGAGCGCCCTTGGCCGGACTGCGACGTGCTCGGCCCCAGCCGATCGCGATACTCCAGGCGTGATCGCGGCCGTCGCTGCGGGCCACCCGGCGACCGCGGACGCCGGGCTCGAGATCCTCGCCGCCGGTGGGACGGCCGCGGACGCCGCCGTGGCCGCCTCGCTGGCCTCGTGCGTCGCCGAGACGATCATGACCGGGCTGCTCGGCGGGGGCCACGCGATCTACCGGGACGCGGCCTCGGGCGCTGTCCGCAACCTCGACTTCTTCGTATCCGTCCCGGGCCTCGGCGTGCCGCCGCGAGAGCCGGAGGTGATCGACCTCGAGGTGCCGTTCGGCGAGGAGCTCGTGCACTACGCGGTCGGGCCGGCGACGTGCGCCGTGCCGGGGCTGCCCGCCGGCCTGGACGCGCTCTGGCGTGCTCACGGCAAGCTGCCCTGGGGCCGCCTCGTCGAGCCGGCGGTGCGCATCGCACGGGAGGGCGCGGTGCTCCCGGCCGCGCACGCCGCCTGCCTCGCCATGCTGGCGCCCGTCTTCACGATGCACGAGGGCGCGCACATGTACGCGCCGGGCGGGCGGTTGCTCGGCGCCGGCGGGGTCGTCGTGCAGCCGGGCATCGCACGGGCGCTCGAGGCGGTCGCGGACGAAGGTGCCGGCGCGGTCTACTGCGGCTCGATCGGCGAGGCGCTGCTCGAGCTGAGCGAGGAGCGCAGCGGGCTGATCACGCGCGACGATCTGCTCGCCTACCGGGCGGAGTGGCGCGAGCCGGTGGCGGTCTCCTACCACGGCGTCCGGGTCCTGACCCGCGGCGGTCTCTCGACCGTCGCCCAGGTGCTCGCCCGCCTCCCGCGACTCGCGGCGCGGACGGCCGCCGAGCGGGTCCTTCAGCTGACGGACGCGCTGACAGGCACCGCCGACCGCGACGGCCACACGACCAACACCGTCACGGTCGACGCCGACGGGAACGTCTGCGTGCTGACGTCCACGCTCGGGCTCGGCTCAGGCGACTGGGTGCCGGGCTTCGACCTGCACCTGAACAGCATGCTCGGCGAGATCGACCTCGTCGTGGCGCCGCTCGTCCCGGGTGAGCGCATGGAGAGCATGACCGCGCCGCTGCTCGCGCTCGACACCTCCGGCCGGCCGGTGCTCGCGGCCGGCGCTGCGGGCGGCACGCGGATCCCCACCGCGCTCGTGAGTGTCGTCGCCGGGATCGTCGACGAGGGCCTGTCGCCCCAGGACGCCGTGGACCGGCCTCGGTTCCATCCGGCCGGCGGCATCGTCAACGCGGAGCCGGGCGTGCCCGAGGAAGGGCTCGAGGAGCTCGAGCGGCGCGGCTGGGCTGTCCGCCGCTGGCCGGCGCTCCACCACTACTTCGGCGGCGTGAGCGTCGTCACGCCGGGCGGCGCCGCCGGCGACCCGCGCCGGGACGGCGCCGCCCGAGTCCTGTCATAGGAGGGTCTGGCGAAGCAACCACTGTGTCGCGGCTCCGCCAGACCCTCCTAGACGCCCGCGCCGACGCGGACGCGCTGCCCGAGGCCGATGATGTTGCCGTCGGGGTCCTTGAAGAAGGCGGCCTTCTCGCCGCCCATCTCGATGACGCC
Source organism: uncultured Thermoleophilia bacterium (assembly GCA_963817375.1). GTDB lineage: Bacteria > Actinomycetota > Thermoleophilia > Gaiellales > Gaiellaceae > JACVRM01. The sequence goes on from CAWFOB010000001.1 coordinate 70,196, forward strand.
GTTCTCGGTCGTCATCCCGGGCATGTCGTACTCCTCGAACGTCACGCCGCGGCCGCGCAGGTCGTCCATCTCGCGCTCGATGTTGTCGACCTCGAACGCGCAGAGCGTGTGGCGGCTCTGGCCCGCGCCGACGCTCTGGTAGACGTAGAGCTCGCCGCTCGCGAGCTGGAAGCGCGCGCCCGGTGCGCTGGGGACATCGTCGCGCTCGGGTGTCCCGAGGCCGAGCGTCTGGCCGTAGAACTCGATGCCGCGCTCGAGATCCGAGACAGGGACGACGGCGCCGATCTTGGCTCCGCTGAGCATCCGTTCCTCCTTTCAGAGGCCCCGCTGGGGTTGGGGCCGGGTACGGACGAGTCCGCCGAGGATCGCCTCCCGTTACGCCGGCGTCAAGGGATGCCGTGCAGCCCGCGTCTCCTCGACGTCGTGCGTGATCTGCGCGACGAGGTCGGCCTCGCTGTCGAAGGCGCGCTCGTCGCGCAGGTGTTGCCACAGCTCGACGATGAGGCGCTGACCGTAGAGGTCGCCCTCGTAGTCGAGCAGGAACGCCTCGACGCGCAGCTCGGCGCCGCCGTAGTGCGGATTCACGCCGATCGACGTCGCCGCGCGGTGGCCGGCGGCCGCGCCCGCGTAGATTCCGTGGGCGGGCACGAGCAGGTCCGGCGGCACGCGGACATTCGCCGTCGGGAAGCCGAGCGTGCCGCCCCGCGCGTCGCCGCTCACCACGATCCCGTCGACCTCCGCAGCCCGGCCCAGAAGGTGCGCCGCGCGGTCGACCTCGCCGGCGCGCAGCAGCCCGCGGATCAGCGTCGACGAGACGCCTTCGACCAGCGGCACCCGCCTGGCGTCGAAGCCCAGGCGCTCGACCAGCTCGAGGTCGCCGGCGCGGCCGTGGCCGAAGTGGAAGTCGGCGCCGGCCACGACGACCTCGGCCCCGATCCGGCGCAGGAACGCGTCGACGAACGCCTCGGGCTCCAGGGCCGCCAGCTCCGCCGTGAACGGCACGACGAGGACGTCGGCGATGCCCGCGGCGGCGATCAGCTCGAGCCGGCGTTCCAGCGTCGTCAGCAGCTCGACCCGGTTGCCGAGCACGACACGCGGGTGCGGGTCGAACGTGACGACCGTCGGCGTGAGGTCGGCGTCGACCGCGGCGCGCAGGATCCGCTGGTGGCCGACGTGGACACCGTCGAAGGTGCCGAGCGCCACCGCGCGCGGGCGGGCCTCGAGCTCCTCCGGGGCACGCGCGACCGTCACTCTGCGGGCACCTGCTCGGGCAGCCGGGCGAGCGCGTCGTCGACGGGAATGACCCGTTCGGGATCGGCCTCCTCCACGGCGAACGGGCCGACCTCGGTGCGGCGGAGCGTCCGGCAGTGGCCGCCGAGCGCGTCGGCGATCGCGCGGACGTACGTGCCGGAGGTGACGCGCAGGTCGAGGCGGGCGACGCCGTCCTGATAGGTGATGACGTCGAGCGCGTCCACGCGGGAGCGCCGGAGCGGCATCTCGACGGCGACGCCGCGGCGGTGCAGGCGGTAGGCGCGCTCGCCGCCGATCTTGACCGCCGAGGCAGCCGGGATCGGCAGCTCGATCTCCCCGCGGAGGCCCGCGAGCCGGCGTTCGAGCTCTGCGGCGTCCGGCGCCTCGTGGCGCCCGAGCTCCTCTCCTTCCGGATCGCCGGTCGTCGTTCGCGCCGTCAGGTCGACGTCCGTCAGGTAGCGCTTGTCGAGCCCCACGAAGCATGAGGCCACCTTAGTTGCCCGGCCGGACAACAGCACGAGCAGCCCGGTCGCGAACGGGTCGAGCGTGCCGGCGTGGCCCGTCCGGGCGCCCGTGCGGCGGCGCACCTCGGCGACGACGGCAAACGAGGAACGGCCGGCAGGCTTGTCGACGAGGAAGATGCCGGTCGGCTCGAGCCCGCGCGGCGGCACTCAGGGGCCCTGGCCTGTCAGGCGACCTGCGAGGTCGCGGCCGCGTACTCGCGACGGATGAAGTCGGTGATCTCCTCCATCGACTCCTCGCTCGAGAAGCCCGCGGCCCGCACGTGACCGCCGCCCTTCCCGGACGCGCGGGCGATTGCCGAGACGTCGAGCCCGTCGACGTTGGAGCGCAGGCTGATGCGGTGCCGCGGCGCGTCAGGCCGCGAGCGCGGCGGTTCGCGGATGAGCGCCGCGAGCTCGGAGCCCTCGACCGCGCGCAGGGAGTCGATGATGCCCTCCGAGAACGGCTCCTCCGCGCCCACCTCGGCGAAGTCCGCGGCGCGGAGCCAGGAGACCACGATGCGCCCGCCGTCGTAGACCTGCGCCCGCTCGAGCGCCCGCGCGAGCAGCTTGAGCTTCGCGAACTGGATCGACTCGTAGACCGCGCGGAACACGCGCTGCGCGTCCACCCCGGCCTCGAGCAGCTCGGCTGCGACCCGGTGCGACTTCGGGGTCGTGTTCGAGTACATGAAGCGCCCGGTGTCCGTGACGATGGCGACGTAGAGCGGCTCGGCGATCTCGGCGGTGAGCGGCACTCCGATCTCGGCGAGCAGGTCGCGCATGATCTCGCCCGTCGACGATGCGTCGGCGACGACCCAGTTGATCTGCCCGAAGCGCGTGTTGTCGTGGTGGTGGTCGATGTCGATCACGAGCGGCGCGGAGAGCAGCGTCTCGGCGGCGGCGCCGAGGCGGCTGTCGCTCGCGCAGTCGACGGCCAGCACGACGCGCCCGGCCGCGTCGGCAGGCGGCATCCCGCGCAGCAGGTCGTCGAGCGGCATGAACCGGTACTCGGCCGGCAGCGGCACGTCGCCCGACAGGAACATGACCGCGTCCTTGCCGAGCTCGCGCAGGCCGAGCGTGAGGCCGAGGAGCGAGCCGAGCGCGTCGCCGTCGGGGTTCTCGTGGGTGGTCACGAGGAACCGGTCGTGCTCGCGGATCGCCCTTGCGACTTGGGTCAGGTCAGGGCTCGTCATTCTGCTCGGCGGGGGCAAGCTCGTCGATCAGCTGCGACATCCGCATGCCCTGGTCGACGGTCGGATCGTATTCGAAGGTCAGCTGGGGCGTCCGTTTGAGCCGCAGCTCGCTCGCGATGCGCGCCTGGAGGACACCGTGCGCCGAGGTCGAGCGCCGCCAGCGTGCGCTCGCGCTTGCGCTTCGAGCCGAGCACGCTGACGTAGACGCGCGCCTGGCGCAGGTCGGCGGAGGTGTCGACGCCGGTCACGGTCACGAAGCCGATGCGCGGGTCCTTGAGCTCACCCATCGCCTCGGAGAGCACCTCGCGGACGGACTCGTTGACACGCCGCATGCGCTCAGTCATCGGGCGCCACCACCATCCGCTCCGCGCCGGCCACCTCGTACTCCTGGCCGTGCAGGTAGCGGAGCGCGTCGTCGAGCAGCCCGTCGAGCTCGCGGTGCTCGCGCGCGACGCAGGCGACCGTCAGCCGCGCCCGCTGCCAGAGCTCGTGGTGGTCGACCTCGGCCACCGCGGCTCCGAAGCGGTTCTGCAGCTGGGCCTTCGCCGACTTGACGTGCTTGCGCTTGCCCTTGAGCGAGCCGGCCTCCGGGAAGTGGAGGTCGACGGTGAGGATGCCGACGTAGCCCGCGCCCATGTCAGGTGCCACGTTAGTTCCGGCTTGACTCGGCCGGGAGCCGCGTAGGAAGGTCGCTGCGGTTCGAGACAAGGAGGATCGGATGTTCCTGCGCATCGCGCGGCTCGTGCCCGGGCTGGGCATCGTCTTCGCCGCACTCGTCGTCGTCGGCGTCATCCTCGGGACCGGGTCGCCGGGCACGACGGAGTCCGACCAGTCGTGGACGAATTACTACGCCGACTCGGGGAATCGGACGAAGGAGGAGATCTCGTTCGTGCTCATCGGGCTCGCCGCCCTCTGCTTCCTGCAGTTCCTCGGCAGCGTCCGCGGCGCGCTCGCGCGCGCCGAAGGTGACCCGGCGCGCATCAGCACCGCCGCCGTCGCCTCCGGAACCGCGTTCATCACGCTGGCCGTCGCCGCGCATGCGGTCGGCACCGTGCTCTCCTTCACACGCAGCGACGTCGGCAGCAGCTACACGGTCAACCCCGATCTCGGGCGCACGCTCTCCAACCTCAGCTACCTGCTGTTCGTGCTGTCGCTGTTCGCGGCCGCCGGCATGGCGCTCGCGGTCGCGACGATCGCGTTCCAGTTCAAGGCGTTCCCCGCCTGGCTGGGTTGGTTCAGCGTGCTGGCGGTGGTCGCGGGTCTGGTCGGGATCTTCTTCGTCCCGTCCGTGGTCGTGCTCGCCTGGATCATCGCGCTGAGCGCGTACCTGCTCGCGGCCGCGCACCGTCCGGCGCCGGAGGTGACTAGCTAGGCGAGTTTCCGGACGCCGTGGCGACCGGAGTGGCGGCGTCGACGGTGAGGTCGGTGCGCTCGATCGAGCGCGTCTCGTAGATCTCGAGGATGTCGCCGACCTTGACGTCGTCGAACGCCGCCAGGTGGATGCCGCACTCGAAGCTCTCGGCGACCTCGCGGGCGTCGTCCTTGAAGCGCTTGAGCGAATCGATCGTCGTCTCGTAGATGAGCGTGCCGTCGCGGACGACGCGCGCCTTGGCCCCGCGCCGCACCACGCCCGAGCGGACGTAGCAGCCGGCAATGACGCCGATCCGCGACGCGCGGAACGTCTCGCGCACCTCGACCTCGCCCAGCGTCTCCTCGACCTCCTCGGGACGCAGCATCCCGACGAGCGCCTGCTCGATGTCCTGGGTGAGCTGGTAGATGACCCGGTAGGTGCGGATGTCGACGCCCTCGCGCTCGGCGAGCGAGCGCGCCTCGGCGTTCGGGCGCACGTTGAAGCCGACGACGATCGCCTGTGAGGCGGCCGCCAGCATCACGTCGCTCTCGGTGATGCCGCCGACGCCGGTATGGATCACGTGCACGCCGACCTCGGGGTGCTGGATCTTCTGCAGCTCGGACACGGCCGCCTCGACGGAGCCGTCGACGTCGCCCTTGACGACGAGGTTCAGCTCCTGGACCTGCGCCCTCCTGCAGGCGGTCGAAGACGTCCTCGAGCGACATGGCGGGCCGCGCCGACGAGGCGAGCTGCTCGCGGCGCAGGCGTGCCTCGCGCAGGCCGGCGACGTTGCGGGCCTCGCGCTCGTTCTCGACGACGCGCGCCAGCTCGCCGGCGCCCGGCGGATGGTCGAAGCCAAGGATCTCGACCGGATCGCCCGGCGTCGCCTCCTTGATCTTGTCGCCGCGGAAGTTGTAGAGGGCGCGCACGCGACCCCAGGCATCGCCGGCGACGATGGCGTCCCCGACGCGCAGCGTGCCGCGCTGGACGAGCATCGTCGCGACCGGGCCGCGGCCGATGTCGAGGCGCGACTCGATGATCGGGCCGGAGGCCTCCGCGTTCGCGTTCGCCGTCAGCACGAGCTCGGCGTCGGCGACGAGCAGGACGCGCTCCAGGAGATCGTCGAGGTTCTGCTTGGCCTTGGCCGAGACCTCGGAGAACTGGGTGGTGCCGCCCCACTCCTCCGGCTGGAGGTCCTCGGCGGCGAGCTCCGAGCGCACCCGGTCGGGGTTCGCGTCGGGGAGGTCGATCTTGTTGACGGCGACGACGATCGGCACCGCGGCTGCGCGGGCGTGCGAGATCGACTCGCGCGTCTGGGGCATGACGCCGTCGTCGGCGGCTACGACCAGCACGGCGATGTCCGTCACCTTCGCGCCGCGGGCGCGCATGGCGGTGAAGGCCTCGTGGCCCGGCGTGTCCAGGAAGGTGATGCGGCGGCCGCTGTGGTCGACCTGGTAGGCGCCGATGTGCTGCGTGATGCCGCCGGCCTCGGTCTCGACGACCGCGGTCTCGCGGATCGCGTCCAGCAGCGTCGTCTTGCCGTGGTCGACGTGGCCCATGATCGTCACGACCGGCGGACGGTCGGTCAGATCCTCGGCGCTGTCCTCGAAGGTCTCCGGCTCGGGCTCCTCGTCGGCGGCGTGGCGGATGGTCACCTCGCGCTCGAGCTCGGCCCCGATCAGCTGCACGTCGTCGTCGGTCAACGACTGCGTGATCTGGATCATCTTGCCGAGGCCCATCATGATCTTGATCAGCTGGGCCGCCGGCACGCCGAGCGCCTGCGAGAAGTCGCGCACCGTGACGCCCGACGGGACGCTCACGGGACCGGTCGGCGCCACGACCGGCTGCTGCGTCTTCGGGCGCTGCTCCGTGCGGTCACGCGCCTGGCGCGCGTCGGGACGCGGCCGCGATGCCTGCGTGTCGATGACGACGCGGCGCTTGCGGCGGCCTCCCACGGGGCCGCGCGGGCGAATCGGGCGATTTGGGCGGTCGTTGGCCATCTAGCGGCTTCCAGTGTAGAGGCGGGCGAGCTCCGGATCGACCCGCACCGGCCTGCGGAGCGTCCGCGCGAACCCATGCGCGTCGCGCGCCCGCTCGAAGCAGGCCGCGTCGTCGCAGGTATAGACGCCGCGGCCGGGCATTCGCCGTCCGGGAATCAGGACGTCGTCACGGGAGACGAAACGGACGAGCTCGGCCTGCTCGGCCTTGCGCCCGCACCCCGCGCAGGTCCGCGTCGGGCTCACTCGGAGGCAGCCTCGTCGCCTGCGGGCGGGTCCGCCACCTCAACCGCGAGCCCGGTGGCGCCGACCGGCTCCACCTCCGGCGGCGAGATGCCGGCCTCGGCGCCGTCCTCCTCGACGGAGTCGTCGCCCTCGGTCGAGGGGCCGCCGATCTGGACGACCTGGCCGACGAGCTCCTCCGGCGCCTTGTTCGCGAGCTCCTGGTGCGCCGGGATGCCGCAGAAGCGGGTGCCGGGCAGCGACGCGTTCGGGCAGCGCTTGCCGTTCGCGAGGATCGCGGCGCAGCGGCCGGAGAACTCCTCCTCGCCCACGCCGTCGCCGCCGCCGAAGGCCGCCTGGGCCTCCTGCTGCGCGAACTCCGACGTCTGACGTGATGTCGATCTTCCAGCCGGTCAGCCGGGTGGCCAGGCGGGCGTTGAGGCCCTCCTTGCCGATCGCCAGCGCGAGCTGGTCCTCGGGCACGATGACCGTCGCCTCGCGGGTGTCGTCGTCGACGAGCACCTCGCGCACGCGGGCGGGCGACAGCGCCTTGGCGATGAACCGCGCCGGCTCCGTGTTCCACGGGATGATGTCGATCTTCTCGCCGCGGAGCTCCGAGACGACCATGCGGACGCGGGAGCCGCGCGGGCCGACGCACGCGCCGACCGGGTCGACGCCCTGCGTGTGCGACTCGACCGCGATCTTCGAGCGGTAGCCGGGCTCGCGGGCGACGCCGCGGATCTCGACGAGGCCGTCGGCGATCTCCGGGACCTCGAGCTCGAACAGCGTGCGGATCAGCTCGGGGTCGCGCCGCGACAGGATGACCTGCGGGCCCTTCGTGCCCGAGCGCACCTCGGTGATGACCGCCTTGATCCGGCTGCCCTGCTCGTAGCGCTCGCCGTCCACCTGCTCGGAGCGCGGCAGCAGCGCCTCGACCTTGCCGAGGTCGACGAGCACGTTGTTGCGGTCGCCCGCCTGCTGGACGATGCCGGTGACGACCTCGCTCACGCGGTCGATGTACTCCTCGTACATGATCTGGCGCTCCGCCTCGCGGATGCGCTGCTGGATCACCTGCTTCGCCGTCTGTGCGGCGATGCGGCCGAAGCCCTCCGGCGTGACGTCCTCGCGCTCGATCTGGTCCTCGGGGACCTCGTCCCAGTTGATCTGCAGGTCGTCGTCCGAGAGCAGCGTGTGCTGGCGCTCGCCGGTCTCCTCCTCGATGCGCTCGAGGTCGGTCAGTGCAGGCTCACGCGCCTCGTCGAGCAGGCGCTCCTCGAGATCGGCCGGCATGTGGATGGCGATGACGCGGAACTCGCCCTCGTCGTCGAGCTCCACCGTCGCGTGGCGGTAGGCGCCCGGCGTCTTCTTGTAGGCGGCGAGCAGGCCGTCACGCAGCGCGCCGACGAGCACGCCGCTCTCCAGATTCTTCTCGCGCTCGAGCTCACGGACCGCTTCGACTATCTCTCGGCTCATCTCGTCACCTCTTTGTCTGACTCGATCAGATTCCCGCGGACGATTGCCTCGTAGGGGACCTCCACGGGCTGGTCTTCGGCCTTGACCGTAACCCCCGTATCACCGGCGGCCAGAACCTCGCCGCGGATGCGGCGGCGACCGGCGATTTCCTCGGACATGCGCAGCGACACGCGGTGCCCCACCGCGTTTGCGAAATGCTCGGGCGTGCGAACCGGCGGCTCGCTGCCGGGGGACGACACCTCCACGCTGTACTCGGCCAGGTACGGCCGCAGCACGCCCGTCACGCGCTCGCAGAGTGCGAGATCGACGCCGGCCGGGTGGTCGACGTAGACGCGGAACGAATCCGGGCCGGAGAGCTCGAGGGCGAGCACCTGCACGCCGGGCACGTCGCGCTCCACCTGGGGCGCGATCTCGGCGTAAAGAGCTCGTTCCTTCGCGTGTGTCGGTGCCATGGATCCTTTCTCAAAAAAAACGGGCGCAGCGCGCCCATTTCCCAACTAACCGGTGAAATGTGGTGCCGCCGATTGTAGCAGCGGGTCGCGGCCCGCCGGGCGCCGCCGCGCTACTCGCCGTCGCCGTCGTCGACGTCGATTGCGGGCTCGTCGAGCAGCTCGAGCGCGGCGTTGAGGATCCCGCCCTGGATCCAGTTGCGGCTGTCCGAGCACCCCATCGCCACGTACGTGTTCCACTCCGCCTCCGGCGTGTAGCGCGCTTCGGGCCGCCCGCGGCTCTCCACGAGCTCCTCCACCTCCTCGACGCTCGCCGGGTAGCGCACCTCGGTGACGATGGCGACGATGCCGATGTCGAAGCCCTCGGGGTTCTGGGTGGCGACGGCGTCGAGATGGTCTGCGAGCAGCGCCTGCAGGCGGCTCTCGATCTCCTTGCGGGTCGGTGGCACGGCAATCTCCTGGCTAGCTGTCGAGCACGATTGTGACCGGACCGTCGTTGACGAGCTCGACCGCCATGCGCGCGCCGAAGACGCCACGCTCGACCGGCACCCCCGTCTCCGCGAGCATTCCGCAGAACCGCTCGTAGAGCGGCTCGGCCGCCTCGGGCGGCGCCGCCTCCGAGAAGCTCGGCCGGTTTCCCTTGCGTGTGTCGGCAATGAGCGTGAACTGGCTGACGGCGAGCACGGCGCCGCCCGTGTCGAGCACGGCCCGGTCGAAGCGGCCTGCGCCGTCCTCGAAGATGCGCAGCCGCGCGACCTTGCCGGCCAGGCGCTCCGCCTCCACCTCGCCGTCGCCGTTCGCGACGCCCACCAGCACGAGCAGCCCGGGCCCGATCTGGCCGACCGTCTCGTCCCCGACGACGACGCGGGCCCGGGACACGCGCTGGACGACGGCCCGCATGCCGGGAACACTAGGAGGCGTGGCTGACGAGACAGAACGTCGCACCGCGCGGCTCTGGGTGGTCGCCCGCGAGGGGTCGCTCGTCGCGATCCTGATCGGGGTCGGCGTCGCATTCCTGGACGCCGGCGCCGGCGCGGCCGTCATCGCGGCGGCCGCGTTCGTGCTCGTCGTGTCGCAGATCTGGATCTCGCTCAGCCACTACCGGCGCGTGATGGCGCGCCCCTGGCCCGCGGTCGCGCCGCTGCCGGACGATGATGACGACTAGTCGAGATCTTTGATGCGGGCGGAATAGTCCGTGCTCTCGGGCCGCATCTGGCTCGCGAGCTTGTAGTGCCCGTTCGCCTCCGCGCGCTTGCCCTGCTGCTCGAGGCAGCGGCCGAGCGCGTAGTGGGCGTAGTCGTCCACCGGCGAGATCTCGAGCACCGCGCGGAACTCACGCTCCGCATCGCGGTAGCGCTGGATGCGGAAGTAGGCGATCCCGAGCGCCTCACGGATGGACGCCTTGTGCGGCTCGCGGCGCTTGGCCTTCTCGAGCGGCACGGTGGCCTGGGCGGCCATCCCTTTGCTGAGGTGCCGCCTGCCGAGCTGGAACAGGTCATACGTCGTGTCGCTCACTCTCTTACCAACCCCCGGAGATACGGAAAGTTCTCCTCCACCAAGTCAAGCGGATTGGTCAAGTCACGGGTAGCCCCCGTTTGGATCGCGGCGACGGTGGCGCCGGCGTCGATCGCTCGCTGGAAGGCGTCGGCAACCTCGTAGGGAGCCTTGAACGGCGGCCTGCAGACGGCAGGGATCTCCCGCAGGACGGCTTCGTCCAACCCCATGAGCGGCGCCGCGGTCATGCCGTCCGCGGGGCCGCGGATGCGGAGGATCCGGCCGCCGTCGACGAGCAGATGCGTCCTGTGTTCCGGGCCGCCGGCGCGACGGGCCGCGATCGCCCCCTCCGCCCCGCTCGCCTCCCAGGCACGCGTGAAGTCGGCCACGGCGCCGCCTGCGTACACGGTGTCGGCCGCCGAGAGCAGCAACGGCGGCGCCGCGCCGGCGGCGAGCGCCCGCGCCAGGGCGTCCGCCGAGCCCACTGCGACCGGTTGTCGCACGGTCACGATCTCGAGCTCGAACGCGGACCCGTCCCCGGCGAGCGCCTCCACCTGCTCGGCAAGGTGGCCGGTCACCAGCCAGACGCGCCGGATGCCGGCGGCGGCGAGCTCCCGCAGGAGCGTGGCCAGCACGGGCGTCCCGTCGATCGGGAGGACCGGCTTCGCCCACCGCTCCGTGAGCGGCTTGAGGCGGGTGCCCTCACCGGCGGCCATGACGACGGCGTCCGGCGTCACAGCGAGCGGAGCGAGAGCGCGCCACGGAGGCGGCGGCCGAGCGTCAGGTGCGCGCGCAGCGAGCGGCGGAACGCGACCAGCTCACGGCGCGCCTGCGTCGCCGCGGCGCCGGCGCGGGCCGGCGGGCCGAACCGCGCCTCGGCGACGGCCCGGGCGAGGGGGCGGGCGTCGACGCCAAACCGCTCCTCGAGGAGCGCGGCCGCCTCGGCCGGGCTCGCGCCGCGCGGGACGGCGACGCCCTGGTCGGCGGCGAGCTCCTCGAGCTCACGCCGGCAGGCGGCCGCGACCAGGCGCGGGTCGGCCGTGGCGTAGCGGAGCCGGCGCCGAAGCGCCTTCGCCAGCGCCACGAGCCCCAGCGCCGCTACGACGGCGAGCACCACGCCCGCGGCGAGCGGCGCCCACGGGAAGCCCGAGCCGCGGCGCGCAGACGCCGCCGGTGGGGCGAGCGACGGCGGCAGCACCGCCCCGCGGCTGTGCTGCCGGACGAGCTTCAGCAGCGCCTGCAGGCCGAGCCCGGCGGCACCGCCCGCGAACGCGGTCGTCGCGGCGCCCGCGTCGAACGACGCGGACGCGTCCGAGTACGGAGCATCGAGCGTGCCCCGGGACGGCGTCGGGTCGAACGGCAGCCAGCCGTACCCGGGGAACCAGACCTCCACCCAGGCGTGGGCGTCGCGGTCGGAGACGACCCACCGCTGCGCCGAGCCGTCCCAGCGGCCGCTCGTGAAGCCGGCGGCGACGCGCGCCGGGATCCCGAGGTAGCGGAGCATCAGCGCCATCGCGCCGGCGAAGTGCTGGCAGTAGCCGTCGTGCGTATGCGTGACGAAGTCGACGAGCGGCGGGACGCCGTGCGCCTGCGGCGGCTGCTCGTCGTACGTGAAGCCGCCGCTCGACCGGAACCACGTCTCCAGCGCGACGGCGGCGCCGTACGGTGTGCGCGCGTTGCCGACGACGCGACGCGCCGTGCGGTAGAGCGGTTGGTAGGCGCGGGCCGGCGCGTCGGTCGCAAACACGTGTGCGACCGCGGCCTCGCGCCCGGGGCTGCCGAAGGTGGGCACGCCGTCGTCGCCCCAGACCGTCAGGTACTGCGCGAGCTCCGTGGTGTGCGGGTACTCGGCGCCGAGGCGGGCGAGCGCCCGCGGCTTCGGCCGGGGCGCGTAGCTCCAGACCGTGTAGACGTCGCCGCCGTGCAGGCCGCCCGGGCGCAGGGCGACGCCGCCGTCGGCGTAGAGCTGTGTCGCATCCCCGCTTGCGTAGGCGACCGGCGTCGCGGCGGCGGGCAGGTGGTCGTCGGCAAGCGCGCGCACGAAGAACCGCTGGCGGACCCAGCGCTGAGGGTCGTCAGCGCGCGGCGGCAGCGTCGCGTCGTTCGTGAGCAGCTCGCGCGCGCCCTCCGGGCGCGCGATGTCGACCGTGAGCGACTCGTCCCAGACGTCGTTCTCGAAGCGGTCGAGCGTGGTCGCGCGCCAGTAGCGCGCCGTGGCCGGCGCCTCGACCTCGAACACGGTCGTCGGCCGGCTCGGGAACTGAATGCCCCGGTACTGGCTGCGCCAGATGTAGGCGACACTGACCTGGCGCCCGGCCGAGTACGGGTTCCAGCGCTGCCATTCGACGACGCCGCCCGGGGTGACGGCCGCCGCCGCCGAGGCCGCGACCGCTGCGAGCACGAGCAGCACGCCGGCGGCGAGCGCCGGGCGCAGCGCCGTCCGCGGGCCCAGCGCGCCGAGCAGGAGCAGGCACCCGGCGAGCAGCAACACGCCGCGGGCGACCGCGCCCGAGCCGCCGAGCAGCGTCGTCGGCCACGCGGCGCCCGTCGCGAGCACGACGCAGGCCGCGACAGGCCGCCGTGCGGCGACCGTCACGGCGAGCCCGAGCGCGAAGATGAAGATGGCGAAGAGAACGAGCGCGTGCATCTCCTGATGCAGGTGTGGGTCGAACGGCACGGTGAGCGCGTAGAAGCTCCGCAGCCCGTCGTCGGCGCGGTTCCACACCTCGCGCGGCGCGACCGCGTCGGCGGCGACGGCGGCCGCGCCGAGCGTCGCGGCGACCGCGAGCACGGCCCGGGTCACCGCCCGGCCCGGAAGGACAGGAACGAGTGCGAGCGCCAGCAGGGCGACGACCCGCGCCGTTCCGGCGGCGGGCTGCTCGAGACGCAGCCAGCACCCGGCCACGAGCGCTGCCGTCGGCACCCACACGAGGACGGTCCTACGCACGGGCAGCCGCCCGGAGCGACTGGCCGCCGAGGACACGCGCGAGGTCGTCGCCGCCTCCCGCGACGGCGACGGCGACGCCCGCCGCGGAGAGCCGCAGCAGGTCGGCGGTCGGCACGGCGCTGCGCCCGGCGAACGAGCCGGCGTCCACGAACACGAGGGCGGCCCGGCGGCCGGACGACGCGCGCTCGACGAGCCGGTCGGCGAGGGTGCGCGGCACCGCAGCCGTCACGACGAGGAGCTCCCCCACCCGCGCGAGCGGGCTCGCCTCCGCAGCGAGCAGCGCGGCCACCGGCGTCGACCCGTCCGCCTCGGCGGCCGCCAGCGCGTCGAAGGCCGCATGCCAGTCGCGCTCGGACGCGACGTGGTGGTACTCGGGCCGCGCGCGGTTGATCGCGAGCAGCGCGGTGCGCCCGCCTGAGCCGAGCGCTTTGAGGAGCGAGCCGGCGGCGCGGACCTGCACGTCGAAGCTCGGGCCTGCCGGGACGCCGGCGGCGTCGAGGACGATTGCAAGCTCGTCGCGCGGCGCGTCCTCGAACTCCTTGACCATCAGCTCGCCGCGCTTGGCCGTCGAGGGCCAGTGCACCCGGCGGAGCGACTCGCCCTGCTGGTGCTCGCGCACGCCGTGGAAGTCGAAGCCGCTCGGCCGCCGCAGGAGCAACCGCCGCCCGCCGGCGCCGAGCGCCCCGTTCTCGGTGAACACGCCGTCGAGGTCGACGAGACGCGGGTGGACGAGCAGCGCGCCGCCGTCCGCGACCTGTGAGTCGCAGCGCGCCAGCCCGAACGGGTCCTCCACCGTCGTGGTCGCGCCCGTGAAGGCGTAGCGGCCGCGCGGGACGCGCCGCAACGTGACGCGGCCGGTCGCGAGGCGGCCGTGCGGCGTGAGCATGATCCGGTGCTCGCCGAGGCGCCCGAGCCGCTCGGTGACCGAGAGCACCGCGGGCCGGAGCCCGCGCGTCAGCTGGGCACGGAGCTCGAGCGCGACGTCGTCGCCCTCGAGCTGCAGGTCGCGGCCGGCGCGCCGCGTCACTGCGCCCGGGCGCCGGGCGGCCCGCACCCACAGCACCGCGCCGACCGCGGCAGCGGCCAGGCCGATCGCGACCGGATACAGCGTCTGCGCCCCCAGCAGCCACGCGGCTGCGTACAGCACGCACCCGAGCGCGAGCGTCAGGCGGCCGCGGTGGGTCACACCGGGACGGGCGTCCGGGCCAGTGCGTCCTGGATGGCGTCCTCGGGGGTGACGCCGGCCGAGCGCTGCTCGGGCGCGACGATCAGCCGGTGCGAGAGCGCCGGGAGGGCGAGCTCCTTGACGTCGTCGGGCTGGACGTAGTCGCGTCCGTCCGCCAGCGCCCGCGCCTTGGCGATGCGCAGCAGGGAGACGCCGGCGCGCGGGCTCGCCCCGAGCGCCAGGCGGGCGTCGCCACGGGTGTGGCGGAGGACGGCGACGACGTAGCGGTTGACGCTCTCCTCGACGTAGACGTCGCGCGCCTCGGCGATCAGCGCCTGGACCTCGTCCGCCGTCGTCACCGGCTCGAGCGACTCGAGCGGCTCCTCACTCGTCTGCTCGCGCAGCATCGCCGCCTCCTCCGCGAGCGCCGGGTACCCGATCGAGATGCGCATCGTGAAGCGGTCGAGCTGCGCCTCGGGGAGCGGATAGGTGCCCTCGTACTCGAGCGGGTTCTGCGTGGCCATGACCATGAACGGCCGCGGCAGCGCGTAGGTGATGCCGTCGACGGTGACCTGGTTCTCCTGCATGCACTCGAGCAGCGCCGACTGCGTCTTCGGCGACGCGCGGTTGACCTCGTCGACGAGCAGGAGGTTCGTGAAGACCGGCCCGCGACGGAAGTCGAACTCGTTGACACGCTGGTCGAAGACGTTGACGCCGGTGACGTCCGAGGGCAGCAGGTCCGGCGTGAACTGCAGGCGCGAGAACGCGCAGTCGACCGAGCGGGCGACCGCCTTCGCCAGCATCGTCTTCCCGACGCCGGGGAAGTCCTCGATGATCAGGTGCCCCTCGCCGACGAGGCACAGGACGGCGAGGCGCAGCGTCTCCTCGGGGGCGTGCACGACGCGGCCGACGTTCGCGGCGATGGCGGCGAGCAGCTCGGCCGCGCCGCTTGCCGGGCGCGGCTCGCTACGTGCGTCCATGCAGCACTCGCTCGATCTCGTCCAGCACCGCCGCCGCGATCTCGGCCTTCGGCGCGCGCGGCACCTCACGGCGGCCGTCGCCCGAGAGGATGACCACCTCGTTCTCGTCGCTGTCGAAACCGACCCCGTTTCGCGACACGTCGTTGTAGACGACCAGGTCGAGCCGCTTGCGCTCGAGCTTGTCGGCCGCGCGGGCGAGCCCGTCCCCGCCCGCCTCGGCGGCGAAGCCGACCAGCACCTGTCCGTTCTGGCGGCGCCGGCCGAGCTCGCTCAGGACGTCGGTCGTGGGCTCGAGCTCGAGCTCCCAGCCCTTCGCGGACTTGGGCCGCTTCCCCTCGAGCGCGGCCGACGGCCGGTAATCGGCGACGGCGGCAGCCATGATCACCACGTCCGCGTCCGCGCGGGCGAGCGCCTCGCGCTCCATGTCCGCCGCGGCCGGGGTGTCGACGACGGCGACGCCCGCCGGCGCCGGCACCGAGAGGTTGGCGGCGAGCAGCGTGACGTCGGCGCCACGACGGCGGGCCTCCTCGGCGAGGGCGACGCCCATGCGCCCGGACGAGCGGTTGCCGACGAAGCGGACGGCGTCGATCGGCTCGCGGGTCCCCCCCGCGCTGACCAGCACCCGCTTGCCCGACAGAGTTAGTGGCTGTCCGCCACTAAGTAGTGAGCTGCACCGCTCGAAGATCTGCTCGGGCTCGGCCATCCGTCCCGCGCCCCACTCGCCTTCCGCCAGCTCGCCTTCGTCCGGGCCGACGATGTCGACGCCGCGCTCGCGGAGCAAGGCGACGTTCGCCTGCGTCGCCGGGTGCTCCCACATGCGCACGTTCATCGCCGGCGCGACGACGAACGGACCGCGGTGCGCGAGCGCGGCCTCCGTCAGCAGGTTGTCGGCGAGCCCGTGCGCCAGCTTCGCGATCGTGTTCGCGGTGGCGGGCGCGACGACCAGCAGGTCGGCGCGCGTCAGGTGCAGGTAGGGGTCGTCGCCGGCCGGCCGCCGCGCGAGCGCGCGGAAGGTCTCGGCGGTGACGAAGCGCTCGGCGCCGGGCGTGACGAGTGGGACGACGTCGTGCCCGGCTTTCACGAACAGTCGCGTCAGCTCACACGCCTTGTAGGCGGCGATGCCGCCGCTAACCCCCTGCAAAACGCGAGCCATGGGCTTCATTCTGCCCCACCGGCGGAAACCGGGTTCCCCGGCCGCAGTCAGCGCGCCCGGTCGGTTCGTCTAGCTCAATGCCCCCTGAGAATCGCCATGGCCCCGCGCAGCGGGGCAGGATCTTCAGGGCTTCGGGTAGGTGTACTTGATCTTGCCCTCGGCGATTTCCTCGAGGGCCATGGTCAAGTAGTTCTTCGAGCGCGACTCGATCAGCGGCGGGGCGAAGTCCTCGAAGGTGCCCTCACCGAGCTGCTGGTGGT
This sequence comes from uncultured Thermoleophilia bacterium, assembly GCA_963817375.1. Classification (GTDB taxonomy): domain Bacteria; phylum Actinomycetota; class Thermoleophilia; order Gaiellales; family Gaiellaceae; genus JACVRM01. The sequence continues at coordinate 86,631 of CAWFOB010000001.1, forward strand.
AGTTGTTGATCTGCCGGGCACGCTTGGCGGCCGCGATCACGAGCGAGTAGCGGCCGTCGACGTTGGCGAGCAGGTGGTCGATGCGAGGACTGATCACGGCCGCGCATGGTACACGCGGCCGGCTAAGCCCCGTTCGACGACGTCCGCGATCGCCTGCACAGCGGTCGCGAGATCGTCGTTCAGCACCACCTCGTCGAAGTCGTCCTCGTGCTGGAGCTGCTGCCGCGCGATCTCGAGCCGCTCCTCGATCTCGCCGCTCGACTCGGTCGCCCGCGCGCGCAGCCGCGCCTCGAGCGCATCGAGCGGCGCGGAGACGAAGATCGCAATCGCCCCCTCGAGCTCGTCGCGGACGAGCAGCGCGCCCTCGATCTCGAGCTCGAGCACCGGGACATGCCCCCTGGCCGCGATGCGGTCGATCTCCGAGCGCAGCGTCCCGTAGCCGTGGCCCGCGAACTCGACATGCTCGAGGAAGTCGCCCGCGGCGACCCGGCGCGTGAACTCCTCCTCGCTCAGGAAGTGGTACTCGACGCCGTCCGTCTCGCCCGGCCGCCGCTCGCGCGTCGTCGCCGACACGGCGAGCTCGAGCTCGGCGAAGCGGTCGAGGAGCGCGCGGACAAGCGTCCCTTTCCCGGCTCCGGATGGCCCGGTGACGACGAAGACGGGCCGCGGCAAATGCGGCCTAGCGGCTGAAGAGGCCGATGAGCTCGGTGCGCTGGCGCTCCGAGAGGCCGCCCACCGTCTTCGACTGGCTGATGCGCGCCTGGTTCAGGTAGCGCGTCGCCTTGACACGACCGAACTTGGGCACCGCCATGAGGATGTCGAAGACCTTCGCGGTCGAGACGTAGTCGGGTGGATCACGGAGGATGTCGTCGATCGAGACCCGCCCGAGCTTGAGGTCCTTCTTGAGCTGGGCACGCCGGACACGGATGTCGTTGGCGCGCTTGAGGGCCTCCATCCGCTGGTCGGGAGACCGGAGCGGGGCCTGCGTCGGAGACTTCGTCGCGATCACTGAGCGCGGGAGGCTACCAGATTCCCCGCGCGGTGCAACCGGCACAAAATACGGCTTTTGCAGGGATTTTGTAAACCGCTACTTTTGGCTAGTGCGGCGCCCCCACCCGGTCGGGCACGTCCGAGTGAGCGAGTCCCCAAGCGTCGGCCGGGTCGGCGAGACCCATCGCCGCCGCCTCGGCGGCCAGCTCCGCGCGAATGCGGCCGGGCGCTGCCGGGTCGCTGAAGAGCACCGTCCCGAGCGCGACCGCGTTTGCTCCTGCGGCAACGAATTCGAGCGCGTCGCGGCCGCTCATCACGCCGCCGACGCCGACGATCGGCAGGGCCGTAGCGCGCCGGCACGCGTACACCGCGGCCAGCGCAATCGGCTTCAGCACCGGGCCGGAGTAGCCGCCGACGGCACGCGCAAGGCGCGGCCGGAGCGCGTCGTCGAGTGCGAGACCGCGGATCGTGTTGACGAGCGTGAGGCCGTCGGCGCCGGCCGCCTCGGCCGCCCGCGCGAGCTCCGCGACGTCCGGTACGGCGGGCGACAGCTTGACGTAGAGCGGCAGCTTCGTCGCCCCGCGCGCGGCGGCGACGAGCTCGCCGATCGTGTCGGCCGCCTCCTCCACGTTGGGGCAGGAGACGTTGAGCTCGAGCGCCTCGATGCCCGGCTCGGCGCCGAGCGCCTCGCAGCCGTCGGCGTAGTCGCCGGCGCGGAACCCACCGATGGACACCCAGAGCGGGACGCCCAGCTCGCGCAGTCGCGGCAGGTGCTCCTCCACGAAGCGGTCGAGGCCCGGGTTCTGCAGGCCGATCGAATTCAGCATCCCCTGCTCGGTCTCGGCGATGCGTACCGGCGGGTTGCCCTCGCGCGGCAGCGGCGTGACCGTCTTGGTCACGAAGGCGTCGAGCGCCCGGGCGACGTCCGGGGCGACGAGCGCGTCGAGGCAGCCGGAGGCGTTCAGCAGCCGGATCACGCGGCCGCCTGCAGGACGGGGCCGTCGACGCACAGCCGGCGCAGCGCGCCGTCGATCTCCACCACGCAGCCGTAGCAGGCGCCGTAGCCGCAGGCCATCGGCGCCTCCCACGCGAGCTGCGCGTCCGGCGCGAGCGCTCGCACCGCCTCGAGCATCGGCTCGGGGCCGCAGGCGAGGACGTCGTGCCCCGGGGAGATCGCCTCGGTCACGTAGGTCGGCTCCAGCACCACCTCGGCGTTCGGGACGAGCGCGGCCGCCTCGGCGTGGTGCGCCGTGCGGAAACCGAGCACCGCCGGCGGGCCGCCCATGCGCGCCGCGGTGTACGGGAAGGGCGCGACGCCGACGCCGCCGCCGACGAGCAGCGGGCGCGGCACGTCGAGGCGGAAGCCGATGCCGAGGGGCCCGAACACGGTCAGCTCCGCGCCCGGCTCCAGCGCGGCGAGCGCGCGCGTGCCCGGGCCGACGACGTCGATCAGGAATCCGAGCTCACCGGCCGCCTGGAGGCAGAGGCTCATCGGCCGCGGCAGCAGCCTCCCCGGCGGCGAGAGCATGAAGAACTGCCCCGGCTCGCCGGGGTCGAGCCCGCCCTGCGCCACGCGCAGGAGCGTGTACGGGCCGACCGCGTCGCTGCCGGTGACGCTACGCGCTTCGCGCCTGGGCATGGCGTTCCTGGAGCGAGAGCGCGGACTCGCCGCGCGCGCCGGAGATGGCCTCGGCGGCTGCCGCGGCGCCGGCCAGCGTGGTGATGCACGGCACGCGGGCGACGAGCGCCGCCTCGCGGATGCGGTAGCCGTCCGAGCGCGCGCCCGAGCCCTGCGGCGTGTTGATGACGAGGTCGCAGCGGCGCCTGCGGATGAGGTCGACGACCGTCGGCCCCTCCCCCGCCTCGGTCACCTTGCGCACCGGCCGCGCGGTGAGCCCGGCGGCCGTGAGCGCAGCCGCGGTGCCCGAGGTGGCGACCAGGTCGAACCCGAGGCCGGCGAGCGCGCGGGCGACGGGCACGACGCCGTCCTTCTCGTCGTCGCGGACGGAGAGGAAGACGGTGCCGGTGTCGGGGAGGCGGCGGCCGGCGGCGCGTTCGGCTTTGGCGAAGGCGGTGGGGAAGTCGTTGGCGGAGGCCATGACTTCGCCGGTGGAGCGCATTTCGGGGCCGAGGACGGGGTCGCTGCCGGGGAAGCGGGTGAAGGGGAGGACGGCTGCTTTGACGGAGACCTCGGTGGGGGTGCGGCCCCAGGGCAGGTCGAGGTCGGCGAGGGGTTTGCCGGCGGCGAGGGCGCAGGCGGCGGCGACGAGGTTGACGCCGATTGCCTTGCTGGCGAAGGGGACGGTGCGTGAGGCGCGCGGGTTGGCCTCGAGCACGTAGGTGTGGCCGTCGGCGATCGCGAGTTGGACGTTGACGAGCCCGATGACGCCGAGTGCGGGGGCGAGTGTGCGGACGATGTGCTCGATCTCGGTGGTGTCGAGTGAGGGTGGTGGGAGCACGCAGGAGGAGTCGCCGGAGTGGACGCCTGCTTCCTCGACGTGCTGCATGACGGCGGCGACCCAGGTGTCCTCGCCGTCGCAGAGGGCGTCGACGTCGATCTCGACCGCGCCCTCGAGGAAGCGGTCGATCAGGGTAGGCCCGTGGATGCCGGCCATCGCCTGGTGGACGTCTTGGGCGGCGTAGCAGACGCGCATGGAGCGGCCGCCGAGCACGTGTGAGGGTCGCACGAGCACGGGGTAGCCGACGCGTTCGGCGACCTCGACGGCGGCGTCGGGGTCGCGGGCGATGCCCCAGTCGGGGCAGCGGATCCCGAGCTGGTCGCAGAGGGCGGCGAAGCGTTCGCGGTCCTCGGCCAGGTCGACGGCGTCGTGGGAGGTGCCGAGGATGGTGTAGCCGGCGGCGGCGAGCACGGGCGCGAGCTTGAGCGGCGTCTGGCCGCCGAACTGGATGGCGATCCCGGCCGGTTGTTCGCGCTCGCAGACCGCGAGCACCTCCTCGGCGGCGAGCGGCTCGAAGTAGAGCCGGTCGGAGGTGTCGTAGTCGGTCGAGACCGTCTCGGGGTTGCAGTTGACCATCACGGCCTCGTAGCCGAGCGAGCGGAACGACTGCGCGGCGTGCACGCAGCAGTAGTCGAACTCGATGCCCTGCCCGATCCGGTTCGGGCCGGAGCCGAGGATGACCACGCGCGGCGCCTCGCCGTCGGGCGCGGCCTCGTCGGCCTCGCCCCACGTCGAGTAGAAGTAGTTCGACGCTGCCTCGACTTCGCCGGCACACGAGTCGACCCGCCGGAACACCGGGCGAACCCCCGCGGCGAGACGCGCCTCGCGGGCCTCGTCCTCCGAGCTACCGCGGGCTGCTGCGATGTCGGCATCCGAGAGGCCGATCCGCTTGAGGGCGAGCCAGTCGAGTGACGAGGCACGGTTGAGCGCAGAGCGGATGCGCGCGAACTCCGCGAGGAACCACGGATGCACACCCGCGGGCACGTCGTCTAGACACTTCCACGGCGCAGCCGCGGAAGTGTCCAGCTCACGTGACCGCATCGCCTTCAAGAATGCTTCGGTGAAGGTGCGGCCGATGCCCATGGTTTCGCCGACGGCTTTCATCTGGGTGCCGAGGGTGGTGTCGGCGCCGGGGAATTTCTCGAAGGCGAAGCGGGGGAACTTGACGACGACGTAGTCGAGCGTGGGCTCGAAGCTGGCCGGCGTGGTCTTGGTGAGGTCGTTGGGGATTTCGTCGAGCGTGTAGCCGATGGCGAGCTTGGCGGCGACCTTGGCGATCGGGTAGCCGGTCGCCTTGGACGCCAGCGCGGAGGAGCGGGAGACGCGCGGGTTGAGCTCGATCACCCTGAGCTCGCCGGTCTCGCGTGAGCGGGCGAACTGGATGTTGGCGCCGCCGGTCTCGACGCCGACGGCGCGGATGACGGCGATGGCGGCGTCGCGCATCGCCTGGTAGTCCTCGTCGCACAGCGTCATCTGCGGGGCGACGGTGACGGAGTCGCCGGTGTGGACGCCCATCGGGTCGAGGTTCTCGATCGAGCAGACGATGACGACGTTGTCGTTTCGGTCGCGCATCAGCTCGAGCTCGAACTCGTCCCAGCCGATCAGCGACTCCTCGACCAGCACCTGGCCGACCGGGCTCTCGGCCAGCGCCCGCTCGAGCAGCACGGAGAGCTCCTCGGCCGAGTGCGCGGTGCCGCCGCCGTGCCCGCCCAGCGTGAAGGCCGGGCGCAAGATGGCGGGGAAGGACAGCGTGTCGGGCAGCTGCCGCGGCTCGGTCACGACGACCGACTCCGGCGAACGCAGCCCGACCGACGCGACCGTCTCCCGGAACTCCTCACGATCCTCGGCCCGGCGGATGACCGCCGGCGGGGCGCCGATCAGCTCGACCCCGAGCTCGTCCAGCACCCCCGTCTCGGCCAGCTCCAATGCCACGTTGAGCGCCGTCTGCCCGCCCATCGTCGGCAGCAGCGCATCGGGCCGCTCACGCTCCAGCACCGAGGCGACCCCGGCGGCATCCAGCGGCTCCAGGTACGTGCGGTCGGCGAAACCGGGGTCGGTCATGATCGTCGCCGGGTTCGAGTTGACCACGATCGTCTGCAGCCCCTCCTCACGCAGCACCTTCAACGCCTGCGAGCCCGAATAGTCGAACTCGCACGCCTGCCCGATCACGATCGGCCCCGACCCGATCAGGCAAATCGAGCGCAGATCAAGCCGCCTTGGCAAGACTCACCCCCTCGACCCACTGCTCGATCACAAAGCGCGCGTCGTGTGGGCCCGGCCCCGCCTCCGGGTGGAACTGCACCGAGCGCGCCTGCACGTCGGGTGCGTGCAGCCCCTCGACCGTGCCGTCATACAGCGACACGTGCGTCGCCACCCGCTCCTCCGACGGCTCGACCGCGAAGCCATGGTTCTGGCAGGTGACCAGCACCGCGCCCGTCCGCCGCTCCAGCACCGGGTGGTTCGCGCCCCGGTGGCCGAACGGCAGCTTGAACGTCCCGAGGTCAAGCGCCCGCGCGAGCAGCTGATGGCCCAGACAGATGCCGAGCACCGGCACGCTGCCGAGCAGCTCGCGGATCGTCTCCACCTCGTCGTCCAGCGCCCCCGGATCACCCGGCCCGTTCGACAGCAGCACGGCGTCGTGGTGGACGAGCTCCTCCGGCCCCGCATCATGCGGATACACCGTCACCCCCGCGCCCGCCTCGGTCAGCCGGCGCAGGATCGACCGCTTCACCCCGTAATCGACCACCCCGACCGACACCCGGCCCCCACGCGACACCGCGTAGGGCTGCTCGGTCGACACGCCCGCAGCCAACGCCCGCCCCGCCATCGGCGCCTGCGCCCGCGTCCCCGCGACCGCCTCCTCGACCGACGCCTCACCGGCCACGATCGCGCAGCGCATCGCACCCGCCCCGCGCAGATGCAACACCAGCGCCCGCGTGTCCACACCCGACAGCGCCACCGTCCCCTGCGCATGCAGCCAGTCCGTCCACGCCGGGCCGCGCGCCTCACGCATCACCACCCCACGCGCATGCACCCGCGACGACTCCGACCGCCCCGGCGCCACCCCGTAATTGCCCACCATCGGCGCCGTGAAGCACACCACCTGCTCCGCATACGACGGATCCGTCACCACCTCCTGATAGCCCGTCATCGCCGTCGTGAACACCGCCTCACCAAACGCGAAACCCGGCGCCCCCACCGACTCGCCCTGGAAGACGGTGCCGTCCTCGAGTGCCAGGAACCCGCCGAGCAAGTTCATCCGAAGGCCACCCGGCCGGCGGCGATCGTCAGCAGGATGCGCGAGCGCAGCCGCTGCCCGAGGAGCCAGGAGTTCGCGGAGCGCGACCGGAACCCCCGCTCCTCGACCGTCCACTCCGCCTCGGGATCGATCAGCACGAGGTTCGCGGTCGCGCCGACGGCGATCGCCGGCTCGTCCAGGCCGTAGATGCGCGCCGGCCCGGCCGACATGCGCTCGAGCAGGGTCCCCAGCGGGACGAGGCCCGGCTCGACCAGGTGCGTGTAGAGCACCGGGAAGGCCGTCTCGAGGCCGGTGACGCCGAAGGGCGCGGCCTCCCACGGCACCTCCTTCTCGTGGCGGGCGTGCGGCGCGTGGTCGGTCGCGACGGCGCCGATCGTGCCGTCGAGGAGCGCGTCGACCAGCGCCGCACGGTCCTCGGCGGTCCGGAGCGGCGGGTTCATCTTCAGGTTGGCGTCGAGGGAACGGACGGCCTCGTCGGTGAGCACGAGATGGTGCGGCGTGACCTCGCCGCTGGCGGCGATGCCCGCCTCGCGGGCGCCGCGCAGCGCGTCGACCGACTCGCGCGCCGAGAGGTGCAGCAGGTGGAGCGGCCGCCGCTCGTAGGCGGCGAGCGCCAGGTCGCGCTCGACCATCAGGCTCTCGGCCACCGAGGGGTAGCCGGAGAAGCCGAGCTGGGCCGAGACCTCGCCTTCGTGCATCTGCCCGTCGCGCGAAAGCGCAGGCTCCTCGCAGTGGACGGCGACCGTCCGCCGGGCGACGGCGCTGTACTGGAGCGCGCGGCGCATCAGCCCCGCGGAGGTGACGGGCCTGCCGTCGTCCGTGAAGCCGGCGGCGCCGGCGTCGGCGAGCTCGCCCATCTCGGTCAGCTCGGCGCCGGTCTGGCCCTTCGAGATCGCGGCGAGGAAGCCAACCGGGACCTCGGCGGTGGCGCGGGCACCGTCGATCAGCGAGCCGAGCACGGCGGCCGAGTCGATGACCGGGTCGGTGTTGGGCATGGCGAGGATCGCGCAGTAGCCGCCGGCCGCGGCCGCCTGCGTGCCGGTCGCGATCGTCTCCTCGTCCTCCCGGCCGGGCGTGCGCAGGTGCACGTGTGGGTCGACGAACGCCGGGGCGAGCAGCTTGCCCTCGGCCTCGACGACGCGGTGGGCGTTCGTCGGCAGGTCGTCGCCGAGCTGAGCGATGACGCCGCCGTCGACGCGGACGTCCATGACCGCGTCGATGCCGCGCACCGGGTCTAGCACGCGGGCACGCCGGACGACGACCTCGGCTGCGGGGATCTCGCGGGCGAAGAGCATCACGCCACCTCCCCCACCGCGGCGAGCTCGACCGCGACCGGGCCGTGCGTCAGCAGGTCGTAGAGCACGGCCATGCGCACGACGAGCCCGGCGCGAACCTGCTCGACGATCAGCGCGTCGGCCGCGTCGGCCACGCGCCCGTCGATCTCGACACCGCGGTTCATCGGCCCCGGATGCATGACCTTCTGCCCCGCCCGCAACCGCTCGGACGTCACGCCCCAGCGGGCCGCGTACTCGCGCAGGCTCGGCACGTAGTTCGCGCCCTCCTGCATCCGCTCGCGCTGCATGCGCAGGACGTAGACGACGTCCGCGTCGCGGATCGCGTCGATGTCGATGCTCGTCTCGCAGCCGAGCGCCTCGACCCCACGGGGCAGCAGCGTCGGCGGCCCGACGAGCGTCACGCGGGCGTCCATCAGCACGAGCGCCTGGACGAGCGACCGGGCGACGCGCGAGTGCAGGACGTCGCCGACGATCGCGACGTGGAGGCCGTCGAGCTCCCCCACCTCCTGCTGGAGCGTGTAGAGGTCGAGCAGCGCCTGGGTCGGGTGCTGATGCTTGCCGTCGCCGGCGTTGACCACGTGCGCGCCCGTGTTCGCGGCCACGAGCTGCGGTGCCCCGATGTGCGGGTGGCGGATGACGATCACGTCCGGGTCGTAGGCGGCGATCGTCAGCGCCGTGTCCTTGAGCGACTCGCCCTTGTCGACCGACGAGCCGGCGGCCTTGATCGACATCGTGTCGGCCGAGAGCCGCTTCGCGGCCAGCTCGAAGCTCGACGAGGTGCGCGTCGAGGACTCGTAGAAGAGGTTCACGATCGTCCGCCCGCGCAGCGTGGGCAGCTTCTTCATCTCGCGCTCCAGCGAGCGCGCAAACGAGCGCGCGATCGAGAGCAGGCGCTCGATGTCGTCGTGCTCGAGGTCCTCGATCGAGATCAGGTGGCGCCGTTCACGGGCCGGCGGCGGGAGCAACTCCTCTCCCACCAGGCGAATGTCAGTCATGGGTGGTCTCCTCCGGGGTCGAGACGAGCAGCACGCGGTCGACCTCGTCGACCTCGACCAGCTGGACCTGGACGCGCTCGCCGCGCGAGGTGGGCAGGTTCTTGCCGACGTAGTCGGGGCGGATGGGCAGCTCGCGGTGGCCGCGGTCGGCGAGCACGGCGAGCTGGACGCGCGCCGGCCGGCCGTAGTCGAAGAGGGCGTCGATCGCGGCACGGATCGTGCGGCCCGTGTAGAGAACGTCGTCGACGAGCACGATCGTCATGCCCTCGAGCGGGAACTCGAGCTTCGTGTCGCGGACGAGCGGCTGCGGGTGCAGCGGCGCCGCCCCGCCGCGCACGTGCAGGTCATCGCGGTGGAAGGTGATGTCGACGCTCCCGAGCGCGACCTCTTCGCCGCTGAACTCCTCGATCAGGCGACGGAGGCGCTGCGCGAGCGGGACCCCGCGGGTTTGGATCCCGACGAGCGCGACGCTGGTGACGTCCGTGCGCTCGATGATCTCGTGCGCGATCCGCGAGAGCGTCCGCGAGATCGCCTCGTCGTCGAGGAGAACCTTCTCCGACTCGACGTGCGTGTCGTTCAACGCCCGCGTACGGTCGCGGGCAAGCGCTGCAGGTGGATCATGTTCGACTCCTTCTCGGCCTCACGGGACCGTGTTAAAGGGCTCGGTGCGAGGCCGAGTGTAACGGTGGCGGTCGGACGGAGTAGATTCGGCGTGTGCCGACCCCACGCTTCGCGGCGCGCGACCTGCTGCGCCAGATCCTGCTCACCGAGCCCGTCGTGTCGGCGGACGGTGCGCAGGTCGCGTACATCCGCCGGACGATCGAGGACGGCGACTACCGCCATCGCATCTGGATCGTCCCGTGGCGCGGCGGGCGGCCGAGAAAGCTGACCGGCGGGCCGGTCGACCTCGCGCCCCGGTTCTCGCCCGACGGCAAGCGGCTGCTCTTCCTTTCGAACCGCTCTGGCGGGATGCAGCCCTGGGTGCTGCGGCTCGACGGCGGCGAGCCGGACCAGCTCGTCGAGGTCGAGGGCAACGTGGGCGCCGCCGAGTGGTCGCCGGACGGGCGCCGCGTCCTCCTCATCGCGCCGAGCGGCGAGGAGCGGTTCATCGTGGGCGACCCGGCCGACCCGGTCGCGCGCGTCATCCACGACCTCAGCTGGCGCCTGGACATGACCGGCGTAAGGGACCAGTTCATGAGCGCCTGGCTGGTCGAGGGCGGACGGGCGCGACGGATAACAGCCGCGGACTACGCGGTCGCGGGAGCGTCATGGCATCCGGACGGGGAGCGCGTCACGGTCCTCGCCGACCGGACCGACCGTGCCGGTCTCTGGGAACGGCCGCAGGCCTGGACCGTCCCCGCCGCCGGCGGCCGGCTGCGCGAGTCGGCGCGGCTCGCCGAGGGGATCACCACGGCGGCCTGGTCGCCGGGCGGAACGCTCGCCGTCCTCGGCAGCGACGCGGACAGCGACCTCGGCGGCGAGAACCTGACGCTCCACGTCGCCGGGCGGCGCGGCCTCCGGCAGCTCGCCGCGGACCTCGATCGCCCGCACTTCAACGCGACCACCGGAGACATCGTCGACCTGATCGAGCGGTTCCCGCCGCCGCTCGTTTGGCTGGACGACGAGCGGCTCGTGACGCTCGTCTCCGACCACGGCCGGTCGCTGCCGTACCGCTTCGGGACGGACGGTTCCGCCGAGCGGCTGGTCGACGGCGAGATCGTCGCGTACGCGCTTGGCGCAGGCGGCGGGCGCGTCGCGGTCGCCGCGTGCGTCGACGGCGAGGCCGGCGAGATCTTCGCGGTCGAGGACGGCCGGCTGCGCGCGCTCACGCGCGACGGCTCGCGCTGGTTCCGCCCGTACGTGCGCGAGCCGGAGCGGGTGCACGCAAAGGTGCGCGGCGGGCCCGTGGTGGAAGGCTTCCTCTGGCGCGCCCGCGGCCGGGCGCGCGGCCTCGTGCTGCAGGTCCACGGTGGGCCGCACCTCGCCCACGGCCCGGTGCCGTGGATCGAGATGGTCGCGCTCGCCGATGCCGGCTTCCATGTGCTGGCACCGAACCCACGAGGGTCGGTCGGCTACGGCGAGGAGTTCGGCACCGCGCTCCGCGGCCGCTGGGGCGAGCTCGACCAGGCCGACTTCCTCCGCCTCGTCGACTGGGCGGTCGCCGAGGGCCTCGCCGAGCGCGGCCGGGTCGGGATCCTCGGCCTCTCCTACGGCGGCTTCACCGCGACGTACTTGCTCGGCCGCCATCCGGGCCGCTTCGCCGCCGCCGTGGCGGAGAACCCGGTCACCGACCACCTCGCCGAGTACGGCGCCTCCGACGCGGGGGTCGACATCGGCCGCGTCGCAGTGGGCGCCGAGCCGTGGAAGGACGGCGAGCGCATGCGCGCGGCGTCGCCGGCGGCGCAGATCCACCGCAACGAGGCGCCGCTGCTCCTGCTCCAGTGCGAGGGCGACCTCCGCTGCCCGCCGGTGAACAGCGAGATCGTGTTCGCGATCCTGCGGGCGCTCGGCCGGCCGGTCGAGATGGTGCGCTACCCGGGCGAGTACCACCTGCTCTTCGCGGTCGGCCGGCCCGACCGGCGCATCGACCGCGTGGAGCGGATCGTCGACTGGTTCCGGCGCTACCTGTAGTAGCCGGGCGCCGGTTCCCGCGCCGGCGCAGGGGCTCGAACCTCGTCGCGCGCCAGCGGGCCGAGCGTCCACACGCCGAGGAGCGGCAACGCCGCGAGCGCCGCGAACCCGGCCGTCCAGGACGTCGCCGACACGAGCCAGGCGAACGGCGGCGGCGCGACGGCGCTGCCGACGGCAAGCGCCGTCTGCTGGAAGCCGAGCGCGGCGCCGGCCTTGCCGCGGCCGGCAAGCTCCGCGGCGGCGGTGAACGAGAGGCCGTTCCACGCGCACGAGATGGCGCCGGCCGCGATCAGCACCGGGACGAGCAGCGCGTTCGGCGCGTCGGAGAGCGCGGCCGTCAGCGCGACCGCGGCGGCGAGCATGACGCCGATCGCCCGTAGCGGGATGATGCGGGTCGCGAGGCGGTCGGACAGCCGCCCGAGCAGGATGCGGAGCGCCCCGCCGAGGATGCTGATGACGGCGAGCACGGCCGCCGCCTCGGCGACGGAGAAGCCGCGCTCGTCGTGGAGGTAGACGACGACGAAGCTCGTCAGGGCGATCTGCACGCCGACGTAGAAGATGCTGCCGGCGGAGAGCCGCCAGAGGCGCGGGTCGCTCAGCGGCCGCCCCGGGTCGAGACCGGCGTCCGCAAAGCGCGGCGGGTCGCGCAGGAGCAGCACGCCGACGGCCGCCCCCGCGAGGCAGCCGATGCCGAGCGCCGCCAGGCCGGCGCTGAGGCCGCCGGCGTGCACGATCGGCGGCAGCGCCAGCGCGGCGATCGCCCAGCCGAGCGGCACGGCGGTCTGGCGGATGCCGAGCGCGAAGCCGCGCTCGTCGGCCGCGAACCAGCCCATGACGGCGCGCCCGCTCGCCGCGCTCACCGAGGCGCCCGCCATGCCTGCGAGCGTGAGCAGCGCGAAGACGACCGCGTACGGCGGCAGCGTCGAGGCGGCGAGGAAGGCCAGGCCCGAGACGCTCAGCCCGAGCGCGACGACAATCCGCTCGCCCACCTTGTCCGTCAGCAGCCCCCACGCGATCAGCGTCAGCACCATGCCGCCGCTGGCGGCGGCGAGCAGGAGCCCGATCTGCCCGAGCGAGAGCCCGTACTGCTCTCGCAGATCGGGAACGAGGACGGCGACGCCGGTGCCGAGCGCCGAGTACGCCGCCTGCGCCGTCACGCCCGCGCCCAGCACCACCCAGCGATAGCGCCCCATTCGTGTCACGCTAGCCGCCTGTGGAGGCACTCCGGGCGCACGTGGAGCGGCCGGTCAGAGGTAGCCGCCGCGCTTCAGGAAGGTGCGGAGCTGCGCGATGTAGCTCGCGGCCGCCTTCGACGTGCCGAGATCACCCGCCTTGCGCGCCGCCTCCAGGCGGGCGAAGGCCTGCTTGCTCTGACCGAGCAGGCACTGGTCGGCGGTCCAGGCAGCGAGCACGGCGCGGGCGGCGACGGCGTCATGCCTGCGCTTGCTGCGCGTGAAGAGCTTGAACGCCGTCCTGGCATTCGCCTTGACGATGGCCGCGAAGCTCTTCGTCACGTCGACGAGCTTGCCGGCCTGCCAGTGCCAGATCAGCGGCGGCGAGAACGAGTCGGCAAAGGAGCCGAACGCGTAGGCGAACCGCTCGTCGTACGCCGAGAGCTCCGGCGTCCCGTCGTGGTCGAGATCGACGACCTTGTAGCCGTAGTTGCCGAAGTACTCGACCGAGCGGCGGTAGGCGCTGCCGTCCCAGCGGTAGAAGGCCGTCACGACACAGCAGTGCGCCCCGCCCGTGTAGAAGTCGACGATCACCTCCGGCTCGCCGTCGCCGTCGAGGTCGCGCACCTGCAGGGGCCCCGGGACGGCGAACAGGCCCGGCACCCAGGCGGCGCAGCCCGTCCCGCACGCGACCTCGCGGAGGCGCTGGTCTGAGGCGACCGTGCCGCTGCGGGCGATGCGGAGGCGTACCTGTGAGTAGACGTCCTTCGCGACGTGGTACGTGAGCGTCGCGCTGACCTCGCCGGACTTCGCGGTCTGCGTCACGTCGCGCGCCTGGGCGGCGGCAGGCAGGGCGACGGCGGCCACGAGGGCCGCCACGAGCGCCAGCGAGCGCACGGCTACTCCGCGACGAGGTCGTCCGGCTCGGTCATCGCCTCGATCGCCTCCTGGGCGGCTTCGAGCGACGACTCGGGGACGAGGACCTTCTGAGGCGTGTCCTCCGTCTCGCGGGGATGATGTTCGACCGCTGCCTCGAGCGACGACTCGATGCCGGCCGCCTCGAGGATCGACTGCAGCTCCTCGGCTTCGCTGATGTCCTCCGCCACGGCCAGTTGCACCATGCGGCTCATCCGGACGCACCCTCCTCCGCTCCGGACACCGCCGCCGGCTCGGCGACGGCTCCGGGCTCGTCCTCCAGCGCGCCTCCCTTGTGAAGACGCGGTGTTCCCCGTTCCGCGAACGGGACGGCGATGATATCGAAGTCCTTGGGCACGACCGTCTCCGCGAAGACGGTGCGCGCCTGCCGCGCGACCTGCCCGCCGGGGTAGCGGCTGGAGATGTGGGTGAGCGCGAGCAGTCCGACCTCCGCGTCGCGCGCGATCGCCGCGGCGTCGAGCGCCGTCGAGTGCATCGTCTCGCGGGCGCGCTCCTCCTCGTCGTCGAGGAAGGTCGCCTCGTGGACGAGGACGTCGGCGCCGCGGGCGACCTCGAGCACGATCGCCGAAGGCGCGGTGTCGCCGGTGACGACGACGGTGCGGCCGGGCCGGGCCGGTCCGAGCACCTCGTCCGGGGAGATGACGCGGCCGCCGACGGTGATGCTCTCCCCGCGCTGCAGGGCGCCGCGCTCCGGGCCGAAAGGGACGCCAAGGGCGTCGGCCGTCTCGACGTCGAAGCGGCCGGGGCGCACCGTCTCGACGAGCGCGTAGCCGACCGCGCTGATGCCGTGCTCGGTCGGGAAGACGCGCAGCTCGTAGTCCTCGCGTGCAAGCGTGTCGCCGGGCTGCACGGTCACGAGCTCGTAGTCGTACGTGAGCCGCCCGAAGATCCGTTTCAGCGCGCCGAACAGGTCCTCGAGCCCGGGCGGGCCGTAGATCGTGATCGGCACGTCGCGGCCGCGCAGCGCGAACGTCTTCATCATCCCGGGCAGGCCGAGGTAGTGATCGGCGTGGAAGTGGGTGAGGAAGACCTCGCGCAGGTCGACGAGGCCGACGTTCGAGCGCAGCAGCTGGCGCTGCGTGCCCTCGCCGCAGTCGATCAGCAGGCGTTCGCCGCCACGGCGGACGAGCAGCGCCGACGGGCCACGCTGTGCGGTGGGCGCCGAGCCGGCCGTGCCGAGGAAGACGAGGTCGAGATCCACGCGCGCGAGTGTAGGGGGATCAAGCATCAGCCTGTAACAGCCGATACAGGCAGCACCCATGCTTGCGGCAGGCAGGGACCAGCTCACGCGCTCGCTCACGCTCCTGCGCGTCTTCGTCGTCGCCAGTGCGCTGTTGCTGGCGGCCGGCGCGCTGCTGCTCGGCTCGCGCATGACCGCCACGATCCGCACCCAGGCGATCGACGATGCCAAGGCGAACGTCGTCCAGTACTCGGACACGATCGTGAGCCGCTACGCGGTGCACGACGGCCGGGTGGACGTGACGCCGGCCAGCCAGGCCGTCCTGATGCGCACCGTCAAGGCCCGGAAGGACCTGCTTTCGGTCAAGGTCTGGACGCGCAACGGCACCCTCGCCTGGACGAACCTCGACCCGCAGCGAATCGGCAAGCGCTTCGGGGTCGACGGGGATCTCGGTGACGCGATGGCCGAGGACAGGGCGACGGCCGAGCTCACGCGGCTGACGCCCGAGGGCGAGGATGCCGTCGAGGCGCTCGTCGCAAACCGCGACCTGCTCGAGGTCTACGCGCCCATCCACGCCGGCCGCCGCGTCGTCGGCGCCTACGAGATCTACGCCGACCCGGCGGCCGTGAAGGCCACGATCGCGAACGGCCGGCGGACGATCTGGCTCTACGTGGCCGGCGTCTTCGCGGCCCTCTACCTGATCCTGCTCCTGCTCGTCGGCGGCGCCTCGCGGCTGCTTCGCGAGCAGGCGAGGCGCCTCCAAGAGCGCGCGCGCCAGCTCACCGCGTCGTACGCCGAGCTCGAGTCGAGCGCGCTCGAGGCGATCGAGACGCTCAACGCGACCGTCGAGGCGCGCGACCCCTATACGGGCGGGCATTCGAAGCGCGTCAAGGACATGTCGGTCGCGATCGGCGTCCAGCTCGGCTTCGATGAGCCGCGGCTCGCCTCGCTCGGGCACGCGGCGATGCTGCACGACGTGGGCAAGGTCGCCGTGCCCGACGCCGTGCTGACGAAGCCGGGCCGGCTGACGGACGACGAGTTCGAGGTCATCCGCCGTCACCCCGGCGAGGGCGCGGAAATCGTGGCACGGTTGCGCCGGCTGCGGCCGCTGATCCCGGCCGTGCGCCACCACCACGAGCGCTGGGACGGCACCGGCTACCCCGACGGGCTTTCGAGCACGGCGATCCCGGAGGAGGCGGCGATCATCTGCCTCGTCGACGCGTGGGACGCGATGACGAGCGACCGCCCCTACCGGCTCGCGCTCGACCCGGCCGACGCGCTCCGCGAGGTCGTCGAGGGCCGCGGCACGCAGTTCGCGCCCGCGATCGTCGACGCGTTCGTGCGCGCGATGGCGGCGCGGCCCGACCTGTTCGGAGTCGACGCCCCGCTTCCGGTAGCGCTTGCCCTCCCTAGGGCAGGGTGAGCACGTCGCCGGCCTGGATGCCGGCCGCCACGCGTGGATTGCGCTGCTGGAGCCGCCACACCGCCTCGCGCGTGTCTCCGCCGTAGCGGGACGCGGCGATCGACCAGAGACTGTCCCCGGGCCGGACGACGTAGTGGCGCGCGTGCTGCGCGCTCTGCGAGGGGCGGGCGATCCCGCCGACGACGGCGCCGATCAGCGCCGTGACGATCATCAGCTTGACGAACATGTGTTCGACCATACAGCGAACACGTGTTCGTGTCAAGAAGCTAGCGCTTCTTCTTCGCCTTCGGCGCCGCCCCGACACGGAACGGCTTTCCGGTCACGAAGGTGACGCGCTGCGGGTTCATCTCGGCCGCGAGCCGGATCCCGTAGACGTAGACGCCCGCCTTCACGCGCTTGCGCGCGAACGTGACCGTCCGGCCGAACGGTGCAAGCGCGCGGCCGGAGAGCTTCAGCACCGGCTTCATCGTCGCCCGCGCCTTGACGGCGAGCGCCTTGCCGATGAGCGACCGCGACCGGGCCGTGAGCGTCGTCCCCGGCAGCCGGAAGAGGCCGGCCGTGAAGAGCGCGTTCTCCTTGACGCCGAGCGGGAAGCTCCAGGCCGTGAACTTCGCGGGCAGCGTCTTGCGGGCGTCGAAGCGCGGCGCGGCGCCGACGACGGCGGTCGTGTGCGTCCACGTGCACGAACGTGCCGGCACAGGTGCCGTGCGACGTCGCCAGCTCCGTCTTGACCGCGTCGTACGAGGGCCTGGTCGTCCCGTCGGCGCGGATCAGGCCCGCCTGCCAGCGCGCGAGGTCGGTCTCGTCCTCGAGGCCGAAGAAGTCGAGCGATTTGACGGCCGGGTCGCACGCCGCGAGCCGGATCGCCTGCGTGTAGTCACTGGCCTGGTTGGTCTCGTCGGTCGTCGCGACGTTCTCGGTGCCGGTGTAGGCGGCCTGGGCGGAGGGCACGATGCCGACCTGCCAGCCGACCTCGGCGATTCGGAGGCGGAGCGCCGGGAGCATCACCGACTGCCCGGTCTCGGCGAACGTCGGCTGGGCGGTGCCGTTGAACGCGTCCCAGACAGCCTGCTTGAGCCGGGCGAGGTCGACGAGGCCGACCTTGGGCCACGAGGACGCCACGCCGAACGGCTGTGAGTCGCGCTCGGGGTAGGCGTGGAAGGCGAGCTCGTCCATGATCGGCTTCGTCCGGCCGCTCAAGCGGTAGGCGGCGCCGATGTCGCGCAGGCAGCGCACCGGCGAGGTCGACGGATTGTCCGCGGCGGCGGCGATGTCGTTGCCGCGCGGGGACAGGCCGACGCCGATGACCGTGATCGCCGGGTTGACGGCCTTGAGCGCGTCGTAGCCGGCCGCGAGGACGGGCTCGTACGTCGCGCAGGCGAGCGGGGTGCCCGCGGTCGAGAACTGGGGCTGCCAGAAGCGCGGCTGGTTGGGCTCGTTGCCGACGACGAAATCGGTCACCTGCGGGTAGTCGCCGGCGAGCTCCGCGAGGAAGCCGGCGAACTGCCCGGGTGCGTCCGGCGAGGCCGTCAGCGAGCCCGGCTTTGCGGGGTAGACGGCGAAGACCACCCGGACGCCGGCCGCCACGGCGTTCGGGACGTAGGCGTCCAGCAGCGCCTTCGACGGGATCGTGTCCGGCGCGTCGGGGCTCCAGACGATCGACACGCGGTTCTCGGTCAGGCCGACGTCGGTGAGGCGCGCGAGAAACGCCGCGCCGCCGTCCCCCGAGTCGCGGCCGGAGTCGTCCGTCACGCCGACGACCAGTGCCGCGCGGGCCGCGCCCGGAAGTGCGAGCGAGAGCAGGAGCAGCGCGACAAGCAGCGCGGGGCGGCGCATGTGGTCGCCATCGGCAGGCGTCTGAATGGGCTTGAGCATCACGTCTGAGACGTGGACGCGGCCCCGGCCTTACGTGCCGGAAGCGCCGCGAGGACCGCGTCGAGCAACCGGTCCGGCCCGAACCGCACCGGGTCGTCGGCCGGGAGCCCGGTGACCTTCGCGACCTGGTGGATCGCGGACTCGGCCTCGACGTCGTCGAGGCCGCGCGTGTTCACGGCGACGGCGGCCACGGACGCGGGCCGCGCGGGGAGCGAGATCTCCTCGTGCAGGCGGACGAGCGCGTCGAGCGACGGGATCGGGTGGCCCGGCGCGCCCTCGATCTCGGTCGAGCCCGCCCGGTGGCACAGCACGTAGGCGTGCGGCGCCGAGCCGTGGATCAGCCCGAGCGTGACGCCCGAGTACATCGGGTGCACGAGCGAGCCCTGCCCCTCGACCCAGAGCAGGCGGCCGCCGCGCTGAGCGCCCTCGACCACGAGCTGCTCGGCGGCGCCCGCGAGGAAGTCGGAGACGACGGCGTCGACGGCGATCCCCCAGCCTGCGATCGCGATGCCGGTCTGCCCGGTGGGCACGAACACCGACTCGAGCCCGCGCCCGCGGGCAGCTCGGTCGAGCTCGAGCGAGACGGTCATCTTCCCGATCGCGCAGTCGGAGCCGACGGTGAGCACGATGTCCGCGTCGACCTCGAGGTTGGCGCCGGTCGGGACGCTCAGGCCGACGGGCGGCCGGCGCAGGTCGCGCAGCTCGACGCCGAGCGTCTCCGCCAGGCCCGCGAGCTCGGAGTCGAAGGCCAGGAACTCGTGCAGCCCGTTCTCGACGTCGAGACCGGCGGAGACCGAGTCGCGCAGCAGCACGCGCCACTCGGGCGGGAAGCGGCCGCCCTGCGTCGCGACGCCGACGAGCGCCGTCGTCGGCGTGTAGGCGAGCGCCTCCCTGACCGAGCCGACGATCGGGATGCCCTTGTGCGTCTCCCCCGCGCGCTGCGTGTCGAGGATCGCGACCACCGGGTCGAGCCCGTAGTCGACGACGCCGCGCAGCGTCTTCCCGTAGTGCGGGTCGCCGCTTCGGCCCTCGGCGAGGACGAGGTAGCGCTTCACGCGCGCACGGTGGCCGGCTGGACGCCGAGGCCACAGGTCGCAGGGGGCACCTGGATGCCGCCGACCAGCTCGACGCCCGGGCACGGGTCCTCGGCGAGCAGGAGGTTGCCGTCCAGGTCGACGTGGTCGCAAAGGCTCGCGACCTGGCACCCGGCCGAGATGCCGAGGCCGGACTCGACCATGCAGCCGAGCATCACGCCGAGGCCGAGCGCGCGCGCGGCGTGCGCCATCCGCACGGCCTCGCGGATGCCGCCGGACTTGGCGAGCTTGATCGTGATCCCGTGGGCGCGCTCGGCGCAGGGCGCCACGTCGGCGAGGGTGTGGCAGTCCTCGTCCACGAAGATCGGAAGTGGCGAGCGCCGCTTCAGCTCCGGCCCGCCCGGGTCGCCGGCGGGGAGGGGCTGCTCGCAGTACTCGACGCCGAGCCCGGCCAGCTGCGGCAGCGCCTCGAGCGCCTGGTCCGGCGTCCACCATTCGTTGACGTCGACCTGCATCGGCACCCGCGCGACGCTGTGGACGGCGCGGACACGCTCGACGTCGAGGCCGTCGCCGCCGCCGAGCTTCAGCTTCAGGCGCTGGAAAGGCGCGCCGGTGCGCTCGGCCTTGCGCGCCATCGCGTCCGGGTCGTCGAGCGGGATCGTCCAGGAGGTCGGCGGGCCGAGCCGGCGGTGGCCGAGCAGGCGCCAGACGGGGACGCCGGCGAGCTTGCCGCAAAGGTCGTGCAGCGCGGCGTCGATGGCCGCCTTGGCGGCGTGCTCGCCGGGCCGTTCGGCGAGCCGGGCCTCGATCTCGTCGAGCGCGAACGGGTCGTCGCCGAGCTCGGCGCCCTCGATGAAGGCGAGGGCGGACACGGGCGACTCCTCGTAGCGGTCGATCGGCGCCGCCTCGCCCCACCCCACCTCGCCGTCGTGCTCGACGGCCACGTGGACGACCTCGGCGACGTCCTGGGCGCCGCGCGCGATCGTGAACCGCTCGGCGAGCGGCATCGCGACGATCCGGCCCGTCACGCGCACGCGGCAAACCCTAATCGTGGCTCCGCGCCGATACACTGGCGCTTCCCCGCGCCAGTAGCTCAGGGGATAGAGCGCGCGCCTCCGGAGCGCGAGGTCGCAGGTTCGATTCCTGCCTGGCGCATATGGCTGCCGAGCGGCGGATGGGTGAGAAGGAGCGTGGCGCCTTTCTCGCGCTGCTCGGGATCTCGGCCGGGCTGATCGGGTTCCTCGCCTGGCTGTCGCGGCGCGACACGCCGTAATTCGGCAGGGGCTGTCCCCGCGCAGCGGGGGCTGTCCCTCGTGCTTGTCTGCAAGGCACCCGGGCTGAACGGGTTCCGCATGCAGAGCTATGGGCCCACACTGGGGACAGCCCCCTTCGGGGACAGCCCCAGCGCCGCCACGAGCGTTTGCAGATCCTCGCGCGTGTTATAGACCTGCACCGACACGCGGAGCAGCGCCCGGTCGTTCCACTCCTCGGCCACGACCTCGATCCGGTGCTCTTCCCAGAGGCGCCGGCGCACATCAGCCGCGTCTCCCGCGGGCAGCTCTACGCTCGCCATCTGGTGGAAGAGCCCGGGCGCAGCGACCGGCACGCCGAGGAGCGGCACGAACTCCGCCGCGAGCGCATGGCACGCCTCGCGGGCGGGCGCCAGGTGCTCCCGGTGAAAGGCAATGGCTGCCGGGAGCGCGAGGTATGCAGCGGGGTCGGTCGTGCCGTGCCGGCTGTGCCGGTCGGCGAACCGCTCCGCGTGCGCGCCCCAGCTGATCACGTGCGGGCGGAGGAGGTCGCGGAGCTCGGGGCGGGCATAGAGGAAGCCGCTGCCCTTGGGTGCGCACAGCCATTTGTGGCAGTTCCCCGCGTAGGCGTCTGCTCCCAGCGCCTCCAGGTCGAGGTCGAGCTGCCCGGGACCGTGCGCGCCGTCGACGACGCTCAGGATCCCGGCGGCGCGGGCGCGGCGGCACAGCTCCTCGACCGGAAAGCGGATCGCGGTCGGCGAGGTGATGTGGCTGACGAAGAGCACGCGCGTCCGTCCGGTGACGCCGCGCCCACACGGCCTCCGCGATCTCGTCGTCCGTCGCGCACGGCACCGGCACGGGCGCCTCGACCCACGCTCGCACCGGCGCGCTCGCAGGCGTCCTGCCACACGAACTCCATCGCCCCGTACTCGTGGTCGGTCGAGAGCACCTCGTCCCCCGGCCGCAGCTCCAGCGACCGGGCGAGGACATTCACGCCGGCGGTCGCGTTCGGCAGCAGCACGAGCCCGTCCGGATCGGCGCCGACGAACGCGCCGAGCTCGGCGCGAACGTTCTCCAGCAGCCCGTCAGGCGCCGCGCGATGCAGGTCCACCGGCTCGCGCTCGAGCTCGCGCTGCCAGCCCTGGTACTCGGCGAAGACGGGCTCGGGGCAGGCGCCGAACGAGCCGTGGTTCAGGAAGACGACGCTGTCGTCCAGCAGGAACGGTGTGCCCATGCCGACACGTTAAGTGCCGCCCGGGCTGAGCCTTCGCAGGGGAAGCCCTGGGGGCCGGGTCGCGCCGGGGTCACGAGACCCGCACGCCGGCGAAGAAGCGGGAAGCCGTCTCCGGCACGCCTTCCCGCTCCTCGCACCTGCCGAGTCTCAGCCCGCGCCGGCGCTCAGCACCCGAAGCATTGGTCCGGCTCGTTCCTGCGGATCCAGGTTCTCGTCAAGGTGACCGGGAAGGCCGTAAAGAGCCCGCCGCCCTGTGCGGCGAGCCCGGGGCCGGCCTCGAGCGTGTTGCCGGCGAGGACGCTGTCGGTCAGCGTCAGGGTCGGCGTCGACCCGAAGAGCGTCTCGTTCTCGATTCCGCCGCCGTGCGCAAAGCCGGCCGCCCCGGACGCCGTGACATGGTTGGCGATCACGGCCGTCCGCTCGATGGTCGACTGCCCGAAGTTCCCGATGCCTCCGCCGCCCGCGTTGACGACGCCGCCTGGCGCGTTCGCGTAGACGCTGTTGCCGACGAACACGCTGTTGCGGACCGTTGCGGTGCCGTTCACCTCCATGCCGCCGCTCCCGGCGAGCGCGGAGTCGTGGGAGGAGGCAGGGACGGTCGAGCTGACCTGGTTGTGCGCGATCGTGCTGTCGCTGAGCGCCAGGGAGCCTTCGTCGAAGATGCCGCCTGCTGCCGCGATCGACGTGCCGCCGGCGTTCGTCGACGTCACGCGGTTGCCGGTGACGAGAGTGCGCGTGATGGTCGCCTGCGCCCCGATCCCGATGCCTCCCGCGAGTGCAACCGGAAACTCGTCGGTCGGATCCTGCGTCGAGAGGTCGGCGCTGTTGCCGCTCACGATGCTGTCCTGGATCGTGAGCGGGCCGGGCGCATCGATGCCGCCTCCATGCGCGGTGTCGCCGTGCGGCGGCGTTCCGATCGCGCGGTTGCCGGTGACGACACTGTGCTTCAGGGTCAGGGTCGCCTGCGGGGCTCCCGCGATGCCGCCGCCGGTCGCCACGACCGTCAGCGAAGACGCGTCGCCGGCCTGGTTGTCTGCGACGCGGGTGTCGACCAACGTGAGAGTGCCTGCGTTGGCGATGCCGCCGCCGGTCGCGAACGAGCAGTCGAACGGGTCGCAGAAAATGCGCGGGAGCAACTCTTGCGATGACACGACGTTCCCGGTGATGAGGCTGTCGGTGATCGTCACCGTCGCGCCGAGGCCGCCGCGCGTTGCGAACGAGCCAACGACGATCTCGACGCCGCCGCCTTGGGTCACGGCGTGGTCGGGGCTCGAGTTGTTGAAGCCGCCCGTGATCGTCAGGCCGCTGAGGGAGACCGTCGGCTCGGTGTCCGCCTGCTCCTGGCCGATGAGGAGGACGGGCCCGCCGCCCTTGATGGTCGTTCTCCCCGCGCCCGCGCCCCGGACGTCGACACTCACGTCGATGGTCACGCCGCCGGCGAAGGTGCCGGGGCCGATCGAGATCGTGTCCCCGTCGTGGGCGGCATTGACAGCGGCCTGGATGGTCGGGAAGCAGTCCGGCTTCTTGCCGACGCAGAGGTCGCCGGCCCCGAGGGCCGGCCCGGCGACGGCGGCGCTTAGGCCGGCGATCAGTGCAAGCGACAGTGCGTACGTCAGACGTCTCATCCCTGTTCCTCCCTCTCGTGTCGCGGATGGGTCACTCGCTCTCCGCGGCCGGCGAGCGCGAGGCTGCCGGCAAGTACGAGCGCGGCTCCGAATCCGGCTGCGGCGCCGATGCCGGCATCGCTCCAGTGGAAGCCGCGGTCATCGACCCTGACGACGAGCGGGATCTGAACTTCCCGGGGCCTGGGCCGCGACGCGACCGCGCCGACTGCGGCGGCGAGCCACAGGGCGGCGAGGATGACCGCGGCGACAGCGCCAAGCCGACCCGTCCTTGAAGAGATCGAGTGCATCTCCGCACCGTGCTTCGTGCTGGCTGCAAACCGTGGAGGTCGGAGCTGCACTGCAGCAAATCCCCTGCATTCGGGGAGCTCGGGGCACGTCAGCGCAGGATGCCGGTATGCCCGAGCGAGTGCCGCCCCGGCTGCGGCCACACGCACACGCCGTGCGGCCCGTTGCCGACCGGGATCCGCGCAAGCAGCTTCCCGGTCCGCGTCGAGATCGCGTAGACGACCGCGCTGTAGCGCCCCGACAGCCAGAGCACCTTGCCGTCCGCCGACACGCCGCCCATGTCCGGGCTGCCGCCGCCGGGGATCCACCACTTCCGCAGCACCTTCCCGGTGCGGAAGCTGATCACCGAGATCGAGCCCTCGCCGCGATTCGACGCGTAGAGCAGGCGGGCGTCGCGGCTCGGGTACAGACCGTGCACGCCGTGGCCGGTCCTGAGGAAGCCGCGCACCCGGAATCGCTGCGCGTCGATCTTCCAGAGGCCGCCGGCCATCATGTCGGCCACCCAGAACGTCCGCCCGTCGGGCGAGAGCTTGACGTCCTGGGGCATCGCAGAGAAGCCGTCCGGCAGCGTCAGCGTCTGGATCACGCGCGGGTGCTCGACGTCCACCTCGACGAGCTGGCCCGAGAACTCACAGCTCGCCACCGCACGCTTCCCGTCGGCCGAGAAGTCCATGTGATCGACGCCCGCACAGGGCACGTGCAGCGAGCGCTTCAGCGTGAACGTGTTCGGGTCGCGAAAGTCGAGCCGGCGCAGGCGCTCGGCGACCACGATCGCATAGCGCCCGTCGGGCGTGAAGTAGAGGTTGTACGGATCCTCGACCGGGATCGTGCGGTCGGGCTTGCCGGTGTTCGGGTCCACGCGCGTGAGCGTGTTGCCGAGGTCGTTCAGGACGTACAGCCAGCGCAGGTTCCACGACGGGGTGACGTGCTGCGGCAGCTCGCCGACGGCGAAGTGGCCCACGACCTTGAACGTGTGCGGGTCGATGACGTCGACCGTGTTGCTCTGGCTATTGGGGACGTAGACGCGGTCGAGCGCGTGCTGCGCGGGGCCGTCGAGCATCCCTGCGCCGTCCGCCGCGTAGACGTTCGATACGACCTGCCGCCTCGGGGCGGCGCCCTCGGCTACTCGCAGTCGCAGGATGCGGTCGGTGGTACCGGCCGGGCCCCGGCCGCCGATGAGGACCACCCTGCTCCCCAGGGTGACCGCCGCTGCGTCCGAGACCGCGGTCGGCAGCGTCCCGGCCGCGCGCACGCGCCGCCGGCGCACGTCCACGGCCTCGATCGCGTCCGTCGGCGTGTCGGCCGCAGCCCCGCGTCCGCCGATGACGTATGCCGTGCCCCCCACCGTCGCCGCCGCGGCGTGGGTGGTGGGATCCGGGAGCCGCCCCGCGAGCGTGACGCGGCGCGTGGCCGGGTCGAACGCGTACACCGCCCGGGACGCCGTCCCGTTCGGGAGCGAGCCACCGGCGACGATCACCCGTCCGCTCGCGCCCGTCACCGCCGCGTAGCGCACCGGGGTCGGCAGGTGGCCCACGACCCGGGCGGTCGAGCCCGGCCGCCACGCGACGACGGTGTCGAGCCAGGCCGAGCCGGTATAGCCGCCGACCACGTAGACCGTGCCGCCGACGACCGCGGCGGCCTGGTCGGAGCTCGGCGCCGGCAGCCGTCCGACCGTTTGCGGCGCGGTGCCCGGGTCGATGCGGAGGATCCCGTCGTGCTGCGCCGTTCCGTCGCCGCCGCCCAGCAGGTACGCATGGCCGCCGACGGATGCCCCGGCGGCGTCGTGCAGCGCGAGCGGCAGGTGGCTCGCGGTGCGGCCGCCGCGTGCCGAGACGACCCGCACGTCGGTGGTCGACACGTCCGCGGCAGACAGCCCGCCGGCCACGACCGCGCGCGTCGCGGAGAGCGGCGCCGCGGCCGCATCCTGGACGGCTGCGGGCAGCGTCCCCGTCCCCGACGGCACCAGCCTGGTGACGACGAGCCGGTGGCGCTTCACCGGATCGGCGACGGTGCGGGTTGTCGTAGACGGCGAGGCCGACCCCGCTCCGCCCTGGGTAACGAGCAGCGCAGCCACCGCGGCGGCAACCGCACCGACGGCGATCGCGGCGACG
Organism: uncultured Thermoleophilia bacterium; assembly: GCA_963817375.1. Classification (GTDB taxonomy): domain Bacteria; phylum Actinomycetota; class Thermoleophilia; order Gaiellales; family Gaiellaceae; genus JACVRM01. The sequence continues at coordinate 112,385 of CAWFOB010000001.1, forward strand.
ACGACCCGGAGCACGCGGCGTGGGCGGCGGCGGAAGCGCAGATGGCTGGCGGGAGAGCTGCTCATGGCGAGGCGCCAAGGGGCGGCCCGACGCTCGCCTACCCGGCCTGACGTCTGCCTGAACGAGGGGAGGCGAACGGCTTGCGGGCTAGAATGCGATTGTAATGCCGGCGACCGAGGATCCGTTCAGTACCTATGCCGAGCCTGCCTCGGATCCGTCGCCCGCGCGGCCGGACGCTCCCGCTCCAGGAGCCCTTCCGGCCAGAGCCCGCTGAGGTCGAGGCCGCCGGCCTCACCTGGGTCCACCTGGACCGTCCCGACGAGCAGTCGATCAGCGCGCTCGCAGAGCGCTTCGGCTGGCACGAGCTGGACGTCGAGGACGTGCTCTCGAAGCGCCAGCGGCCGAAGATCGACGAGTACCCGGACTACCTCTTCGTCGTCCTCCATTTCCCGTTCTACGACAAGAACGTCCAGCGGCTGAACGCGGCGGAGCTGGACGTCTTCCTCGGCGCCGACTACGTCGTCACGCTGCCGAACGTTCCGCTGCTGCCGGTGACGCGTCTCTTCACGCGCTGCCGCGAGGACGAGGCGTTCCGGAGAGAGCTCTTCGCCAACGGCTCGGGGCGCCTGCTCTACGAGATTCTCGACGACCTCTTCGACTACTGCTTCCCGATCCTCGACAAGATCGGGCACAAGCTCGACTCCATCGAAGACGACGTCTTCGAAGGCCACTCCTCGGAGGCGGTCGTGCGAGACATCTCCAACGTGAAGCAGGAGATCATCTCGTACCGCAAGATCATGAAGCCCGAGCGGCCATCGCTCAGGCTGCTCGAGCGGAAGATGGATCACTTCATGCCGGAGCACCTCGAGCTGTACTTCGACGATCTCGTGGACGCCTCGGAGCGGATCTGGGATCTGCTCGACAACTACAAGGAGGTTGTCGAGGCCCTCGAATCGACGAACGAGCAGGTGCTGTCGCACCGGTTCAACGACGTGCTGCGCATCCTCACCGTGTTCAGCATCGTCTTCCTCCCCGCGACGCTCATTGCGAGCATCTGGGGCATGAACGTCGGGCTTCCCGGCGGCGGCAACCCGGCCACGTCGTCGCATCTGGAGTTCTGGATCATCCTGGTCTCGTCGGCGGCGATCGTCGTCGGCATGCTCGGGTTGTTCCGCTGGAAGCGCTGGCTGTAAGGGGCTGTCCCGCGCAGCGGCGGCTGTCTTCAGTGTCGGGCTGCGCCGGTCGCCGGAGGCACGAGGGACAGCCCCCTTCGGGGACAGCCCCTGTAGAACACGCACGTGGACCGCCTCTGGGCCCCGTGGCGGCTCGAGTACGTCGTGCAGCCGATGGCGGACCGGCTGCGTCTTCTGCGACGCCCTCGCCGGCGACGACGAGGAGCGTCTCGTTGTGCACCGCGGCGAACGCGCCTTCGCGCTGCTGAACCGGTTCCCGTACACGTCCGGGCACTTCATGGTCGCTCCGAACCGGCATACCGGCGATCTCGCGGCCCTGGAGCCCGACGAGGTCGTCGAGATCCACCGTCTTGCCACGGACGGGACCGCGGCGCTCCGGGAGCTCTACGCGCCGGACGGCTTTAACCTGGGCTGGAACATCGGCCGGGCCGCGGGTGCCGGGATCGTCGACCACGTGCACCTGCACGTCGTCCCCCGCTGGTCGGGCGACACGAACTTCATGCCGGTGCTGGCGGACGTGCGCGTGCTTCCGGAACACCTGAGGGCGACGCGCGAGCGGGTCGCGGCGGCCTGGCCGCCGGGCTGACATCGGAGCGCGGGGCGGCCGCAGGGGGAGATTCGCAGGCCGCCCCGCTCGCCACCCCGAGTCAGGCCTTCTCGGGCATCTGTGAGGCTATCGCGGACCCCTGCCGCTTACCAGTGGCCTTGGAGGGAGTCCGCGCGGCCGCGGCACAGCTGATTCCCTCCAAGGCCCCTTGGGCTTCAAGAGGCATCCGCCCGCGCCGACATCATTCCCAGAGCGCCCGATGAAACGGATGACAGACGAAGGGGTGTCGCCGGCCGCCACCCCGCACGCAGACGTGCTCGCCGACCTCGAGGAGGAGCGCGAGGCGCTCGCCGAGCGCGAGCACCATCTGGCCGCCGTCGAGGAGGCGCTCGAGGCGCGGCAGGCCCAGGTCGCCGAGGCGCGGCGTAAGCTCGAGTTTGCGGAGCAGGAGCGGCGTACGACGAGCGCCGAGCTGGAGCGCCGGTTCGCGGAGATCGGCACGCGCGAGGAGGAAGTGGCCGGCTATCGCGGACGAGCTCGATGCTCGCCGCGCCGAGGTGGAGGCTGCTCGAAGCAGGGCTCGGGGAACGCGCCGCGCAGGATCGATACCGAGGTGGCAGCTGCGGGTCGCGCGCGGAGCGCGACGAGCAGCTCGAGAGCGCCGCGCGCGGGAGCGAGGAGATCGAGGAGCGCGTCCGCGTGGTCGACGGCGAGATCGAGGAGCGCCTCCGCGCCGCCGGACAGCGGGAGCAGGCGGCGCTGCTCGGGGCGCAACGCGTCGTCGACGAGCTGAGCGCGGCCGAGCGGCGCCACTTCGAGCTCGACACACGCCTCGTCGACGTCGCGGACCGGGAGCGCGTCCTCGACGCGTAGGCCCAGGCGGCGGACACCTGGCGGAGCGCGAGGAGGAGATCGTCCGTCGCGGCGAGGTGGCCGCGCAGATCCGGGACGCCGCCGAGAGCGCCGGGGCGGCCGTCGAGGAGCAGCGCCGGGTCGTCGAGGAGCGCGAGACACGGGCACGCGAGCGAATGGAGGAGGCGGCCTCACGTCTCCGTGACGCCGAGACGCTCGCCGCCGGCGCCGAGAAACGGCTCGAGGAGGCGCAGGGCCTCGAGGCCCGCGCCACCACCCGCGACGAGGAGCTGGACGAACGCGAAGAGGCGCTCGCCGGCCGCGAGGCGGCGGTCGCCGACCACGAGCGCGCGACCGCCGCCGCGGACGCGCAGGTCGCCGAGGAGCAGACCGCTCTCCGGGAGGAGGCCGCCGTGGTCGAGGCGCGCCGGCAGGAGGTGCACGAGCAGGAGCGCCGCCTCGTCGAGAGCGAGCGCGCGACCGAGGAGCATGCCCGCCGGGTCGCCGAGCAGGAGGCGAACGTCGCCCGCCGCGAGCGCGAGGCCGCAGCGCTGGCGGCAGCGCTCGCCGACCGCCAGGGCGCCCTCGACACACGCGAGCGCGAGCTGGAAGAGCGGGCGGCGGCGCTGTCGATCCTCGGACGAGCGCGAGACCGCCGTCCGGGAGCGGGAGCTCCGCACGTTCGACGTCGAGCGCCGCGAGCAGGCGCTCGAGCTGCGCGAGCAGGACGCCGAAGCACGCGACCGCGAGCTCGCCGTGCGCGACCGCGACCTGGCCGAGCGCACGGAGCAGCTCGTCGGCGTCATCCGCGGCCAGGGCAAGTCCGCCGTCGAGCTCGACCGCAAGGCGGCCGACATCGCCCGCCGCGAGGAGCTCGTCGCCGCCCGCGAGGCCGAGATCGCCGCCCTGTGGGAGACGGCGGAGACGAGCGCCCTGGACCTCGCGGAGGCCGCGATCGCGCCGCGGATCGCGCTCGTCGAGGAACGCGAGGACGAGCTCGCCCGGCGCGAAGCGCTCGCCGGGCGCGCCGACCAGAAGCCGGAGGCCGAGGCGGCGCCGCTGCCCTCGCCCCCGGCGCCGGTCTCACACGCGGAGGTAGCGGGCCACCGCACAGCGCGGCGTCGCTCCGCGCGGAGCGCACCCTGCCCATCCTCGAGGCGCTCGTCGCCGAGCACCGCGCGCGGTTCGCGGATCGGGTCGACGAGTGGGACGCCTACCTGCACCACCTGCGCGGCTACACGGACGCCGCCGGCGTGCTGCCGGAGTCGTTCGAGGGGCTCGTACGCGACGCCTTCGGCCCGCTGCTCGACCTCGTGGACGACGAGGCTCAGCCGGTCGGAAGCTCGACCAGGAACGTGGAACCGCCGCCGGCCCGGGCCTCGGCCCAGATGCGGCCGTCCATCAACTCGACGAGCTCGCGGCAGATGTAGAGGCCGAGCCCGGTCCCGCCCACGCCGCGCGCCAGGTGGGGATCGAGCCGGAAGAACTTGTCGAACACGCGGTCGCGGTCGGCGGCCGGGATGCCGAGCCCGCGGTCCGAGACCGCGAAGCGCACGTGTGCTCGCGAACGGGCAGCACGGCGACGTCGACCGGCGCGCTGGGCGGCGAGTACTTGACCGCGTTGTCGATCAGGTTGCCGAGCACCTGCAGCAGGCGGGCGCGGTCGGCGCGGACGACGGCGGTGCCGTCGAGCGTGAGGTCGAAGGCGACCTCGGCGAAGCGCAGGCGGGCCGCCTGGATCGCCTCGGCGGCGAGCGTGTCCGCCTCCACGCGATCGAGGCTGAGGGTCAGCGTGTTCGCGTCGAGCTGACCGGCGGAGAGGATGTCCTCGACGATGCGCGCCAGCCGGCCGGCCTCGGCCGCGATCACGTCCAACAGGACGTTGCGCTGCTCGTCGTCGAACTCGACGTCGGCGCGGCGCAGGGTCATCGCGGCGCCGTAGACGCCGGCGAGCGGCGTGCGCAGCTCGTGCGACACGGTCGAGACGAAGTCGCTCTTCAGCTTCTCGACCTCGCGCTCGGCCGTCAGGTCGCGGAAGGCGAAGACGGTGCCCGCGTGGAAGCGGACGCCAACGACCGAGAGCCACAGGTCGCGGCCGCCGACCCGCAGCGGCAGAACCTCCCCCGGCGGCGTCTCGCCGGGGGCGTCGGCGGGGTGACGCGCGCGGCAAGCGTCTCCCAGCCGGGGATCGCCTCGGTCGCCAGCTCGCCGACCACCTGCTCGGCGGCGAGGCCGGTGATCGTCTCGGCGGCCGCGTTCCAGAGGCGGACGACACCGGCCGGGTCGACGAGGACGATGCCGTCGCCGACGAAGGCGAGTGCCTGCGCCGCCTGCGCGCGCTCGGCGACCTCGCGGTACAGGCGCGCGTTGTCGACGGCGATCGCGGCCCGCCGGGCGAGCTCCTCGGCAAGCGCCACGTCGGCGGCGCCGTAGACCCGCTTCGACTCCGCGGTCGCGAGCGTCAGCACGCCGATCGTGCGCCCGCGCGCGATCAGCGGCACGAGCAGGTTCGAGCAGAGGTCGAGGCTGCGCAGGAGCTCGCGCTGGCGCCCGGACGGCGCCATCTCGTCGACCCACTCGGGCGTTACGTGCTGGACGAGGTCGTGGACGCCCTCGCGCAGCACCTTCGACGTCCCCTCGGTGCGGTCGAGCTGCGGCGGGTAGCTCGCCCTGATCTCGTCCGCGACCGATTGCCGGCGCGGATCGGCGCAGACGACGGCGACGCGCCTGATCGCCCCGTCGTCGGTGAGCAGGTCGATGACGCACCAGTCCGCCAGCTCGGGCACGGCGAGCCCGGCGACGCTCGCGAGCGTCGTCTCGTAGTCGAGCGACGACGAGAGCAACGTCGTCGCCTCGACGAGGAACCGCTGCTCGCGCTCCTGGCGGACGCGGTCGGTGACGTCGCGGAAGAACCAGACGCGGCCGGCGTAGCTGCCGTCGTCGAGCGTGACGGGCGCGCTGTAGCGGATGATCGTGCGTGCCGTCGAGCAGCCGGATCTCGTCGCGGCTCGTCTCGTCGGGGTGGCGGTAGAGGTACTCGACGCGCTCGACGAACTCGTCCGGGTCGCGGAGCTTGTCGCGCACGAACGCCAGCGCGGCATCGTCCGAGCCGGTCGCCAGGACGTCGTCGGGGACGCCCCAGATCTCGGCGAAGCGGCGGTTGGCGAGCAGGATGCGGCCGTCGCCGGAGACGAACGAGGATGCCGTCGAGGAGCGCCTCGGTCTGCGCCCGAAGCAGCGCGCCCTGAAGCGCCGGGTCGAGCCGGGCCGGGCCCTGCAGCGGGCGCTCGTCTGCCAGCACGCCGGAACGGTAACTCCGCATCCGGTCGGCTGCGCTTCTAGACGCGACGAAGTCGTCCGCGACCTGGACGACCGTCGGTGCGCGCCACATCGTCGTGGTACGCGTGCCGACCGTGGGTGTCGCGCGGGCCGGATCACGAGCCGAGGATGTTGAGACCGGGATGAGCGCCACGATCACCAGCGCGACCGCCCGCTTGAGCGCACGCCCGTAGCCGAGCCGCCCGCCCTCCTCGGCACGGACGGCGATGCCGAGCAGACGCTTGCCCGGCGTCTGGCCGCTCGGGCTGCCGTGGAAGTACGTCAGGTAGGTCGGCACGACGCCGACGACCGCGTACAGGCCGACGAGCGCGCCGGGTGCCGCCGGGAGCATCACGGCGACCAGGCACGTGAAGACGATGAGCACCCACATGAGCGTCACGTCGACGGCCCGATGCGAGCGCCCGGCGGCCGAAGCCCGAGGGCTCGGGCTCGTCTTCGGGCACGAAGCCCAGCAGTGAAACCGGGGACGGCGATTCCCATTGGGCGCGAACCTGGCCCCTGTTATCGGCGGCGACGCAGCCGGGCTGCGTCACTCGTCCGGTTACGCCGACATGCGGGCGGCCACGTTGTACTTCTGGACGCCGGTGCGGGTGCCGGGCGTGTCACCGGCCGGCATGGCGTTCAGCGCCGCGTCGCCCTGGGCGTAGTCGTCCTCGCTGTCGAAGAAGAGGATGACCACCGACTTCTCCGAGCCCGGGTCGTGCAGCACGACGATCTCCGTGGCCGGCACTCCCGGCGGCCGCTCGCCGCCCGACATCTCCTGCTGCATCTGCTGCATCCGCTCCGAGTTGACACCGTCGAACGTGACGACGCGCGCGACTGCCATTGAGGCCTCCTTGTCGAATGCAGTGAGCCTACGTCAGTCGACGTGCCTGATCGGCACACCGACGCGTGGCTGAAGCTCGTTGACGACCCAGCCGCGGCCCACCTTGTTCAGGCGCACCGAGTAGACCGTCGGCTTGAACTGCTTGCCCGGCTTCGCCGGGTCGACGAGAATCTGGAGCCAGACCTCGGTTGTCGTCACCGAGTCGACGCCCATGTGCGTGAGCCCGACACCGCCGTCCGCGACCGGGACGGCGATGTTGCCGGTCAGCCACCGCTTGTAGGTCATGCCCTCCCGCACCTCGGGCCCGGCAATGTTCCACGCGCGGTCGAGGTGCTTGCGCGCGAGCGCGGTGAGAATGAACTCGCCGGCGACGCGGCGTGCATCGGGCGGCAGCCTCTTCAGCTTCTTCTCCTGCGTCGCGATGCGTTGCCGCGGCGAGTCCGCCGGAGGCCCGATCGTCGTAGAGCCGCCGTGATTCGGAAGGACGACGACGAGCACGGCGATCGCCCCGGCCACCGCCCCGAGCGCGGCAAGCCAGGTCATCCTGCGGCGGACGCGCCGCGAACCTGTGACGCCTCCCAACGACACCTGTACGTCTTGAGACGACCGAAGGGCGCGCGATGTTGTGCGTCGTTACGCTCGCGCCGTGCCCGAGAACCACTTCGGCGAGGCCGTCGCAGCACGCTACGACGCGTCCGCGGCCGACCTGTTCGACCCGGCCGTCGTCGATCCGGTGGTCGACTTCCTCGCCGAGCTGGCCGGCGACGGCGCCGCGCTCGAGCTCGGCATCGGCACGGGGCGGATCGCGCTGCCGCTCGCGGCCCGCGGCGTGCCGGTGCACGGCATCGACCTCTCGGACGCGATGGTCGCGCGACTGCGGGCCAAGCCGGGCGCGGAGGCCGATCGGCGTCACGGTCGGCGACTTCGCGACGACACGCGTCGACGGGACATTCACGGTCGCGTACGTCGTCTTCAACACGATCGGGAACCTGACGACGCAGGACGAGCAGGTCGCGTGCTTCGAGAACGTGGCAGCGCACCTCGAGCCGGGCGGGTGCTTCGTCGTCGAGATCGGCGTGCCCCAAGCTTCAGCGGCTGCCGCCCGGCGAGACGGTGCGGCCGTTCGACGTCACCGATGACCATCTCGGCTTCGACGAGTTCGATGTGGTGCGGCAGGGGCTGGTCTCCCACCACTTCTGGCGCGAGGACGGTGCCTGGCACCGCCTCTCGATGCCGTTCCGCTACGTCTGGCCCGCCGAGCTCGACCTGATGGCGCGCATCGCCGGCATGCGGCTCCGCGAGCGCTGGGCCGGCTGGAAGCGCGAGCCGTTCACGGCGGACAGCACCGGGCACGTGTCCGTCTGGGAACGGCGCTGACAGCTGCGAGGTGTCGCCGCGGCAGTTCGGCGACTACGAGGCGAAGGCGGCTCCCCGCGTCATCCCGGTGGTTGCGCTTCGTCGACGTTGAGCTGAGCGCCGATCCGAAGATCAGGCGTCGTCGGCGGAGTCGCCCGGCGTGGGCAGGCGAAGCCAGCTCGGGTACTTGTCGGGATGGCGGCGACGATCCTGGTTGAACTCGCTCGCCGACCTGAAGCCCTCGTTGACGACGCGCTCGAGCGCGATGCTCGCCGTCGGGTGATCGCGCAGGTGCTGCTTCCCCTCCTCGGAGAGGAGGATCTCTGAGGCCGGGTCGGGCCGTTCGTAGAGGTTGCTGCTCACACCGAAACGGTAGCGCGCGAGGCCGCCGGCGATGGCTACGGCTTCCCTGCCAGCGCCGACCGCAGCTCCCGCCGGGACGTGATCCCGAGCTTGGGATAGACCTTGCGCAGGTGCCACTCGACCGTGCGCGGGCTGATGTAGAGCTGCGCACCGATCTCGGGGTTCGTATGGCCCTCGGCCGCGAGGCGCGCGATCTGCGCCTCCTGCGCGGTGAGCTCGCCGCGTGCGTCGTCGGTCCGCTTGCGCGCCGTCTCCCCCGTCGCCAGCAGCTCGCGCCGCGCGCGCTCGCCGAACGCGAACGCGCCCATCGAGTCGAAGAGCTCGTGCGCCGTTCGCAGCTGGTCGCGGGCATCCACGCGCCGGTTCTCGCGGCGAAGCCACTCGCCGTACACGAGGTGCGCGCGCGCCAGCTCCGGGCGAACGCGGGTCCGGCCGACCCGCTCGATCGCCTCCTCGTACAGGCGCTCCGCCTCCTCGCCCTCGCTGAGCAGGGCTCGCAGGCGCGCCTCGAGGCCGAGCGACCAGTCGTTGTCGCCAAGGCGCGTCCGCTCCGCGAGCAGATCGAACGCGCCGTGCGCACGTTGCCGGTCCCCGCTTCGAGCGGCGGCCTCGACCAGCTCGGCCAGCGCGCGCCCGTGCGCCTTCAGGGGATGCTGCTCGCACGAGCGCTCCGCCGCCAGGACGGCGTCCTCGTAGCGGCCGAGGCCGTTGAAGAGGATCGCGCGCGCGAGCTCCGTGTAGACGCGCGCGCCGCCTCGGCCGGCGGCGCGCAGTTCGCTGAGCTCGATCTGCTCGAGGGCGCGGGTCTCGTCCTCCTGCCAGGCGTGCAGCCGCGGCCAGGCCTCGATCGACTCCGCGCTCCCGGTCGCCTCGCTGACCATGTCAGCCTCCTCGAGCGTCGCGGCCGCCGCCGTGAACTCGCCGGCGGCGATCTGCGCCTCGGCGAGGTTCTCGAGCGCCACCGGGAGCGTGCCGAGAGCCCCCGCACCGCGCGTCAGGGTCACGTTGCGCTCGGCGATCGCGTACCAGCTCTCGAAGTCCCAGAGCGAGGTGGCGATCCCGACGGCGAAATGGAGCGCCTGGATCTCGTGCTCGCTCGTGAGCCGATCGTCGCGGAAGGCGACCATGGCGGCGCGCAGCAGGTCGGTTCCCGCTGGGTAGCCGTCGTTCAGCAGCCGGCCCCAGCCGCGGAGCAGCAGCTCGGCCGGGTGGGACGAGCCCGTCAGCGGTGCCTCCTCCAGCGCCTGCGCCACGACCGGGATGGCGTCGGGATCACCCACGCCGTACGCCACCGTCAGCACCTCGAGCGCCGTCTCCTGCGCGAGCTCGGTGTCGAGCGGGCCGAGACGCCGCGCCGCTTCCAGCAGCGCGAGCAGCGACGGCGTGTCGCGCTGCCGCGCGACGTTGATGCGTGCGCGGACGCGCGCCGCGCGCGCGGCCTGCAGCTCGTCGAGCGGCCCGGCATCGGCGAAGCCCAGAAGGGTCAGCGCGTCGTCGAAGGCGCCGGCCTCCTGCTTCAGCTCGGCGGCGCGCAGCCGGCGCTCGGCCCGGCGCGCCGGGTCCGGCGTCAGCGCGGAGGCCTGCTCCAGGAACGCAGCGGCGGCGGCGAGCCCGCCGCGCGCCTGTGCACGCTCGGCCGTGCGCTCGAGCTCAGCCGCGACGTCCTCGTCCGGCGCTGCCGTCGCCTGCGCCCGGTGCCAGGCACGGCGATCGGGCTCGAGATCCGGGTCGGTCGCGTCGGCGATCGCCGCATGCGTCAGACGTCGCTCCTGAGGCGTCGCGGAGCGGTAGACGGCCGAGCGGACGAGCGGGTGACGGAACGTCAGCCGCTCTCTGAGCTCGAGCAGGCCGGCCTCCTCGGCCGCGTCCGCCGCGTCACGCGGGATGCCGAGCTGGTCGGCGGCGCGGAAGAGCAGCATCGAGTCGCCGACCGGGTCGGCCGCGGCGACCAGCATCAGCCGCCTCGTCTCGTCCGGCAACGGTGCGATGCGTCGGCGAAAGCTCTCCTCGATGCGTCCGGAGAGCGGCACCCCGCTGTGCAGTGCGAGGCCGCTCGCCTCCTCGGCGGGCGTCAGCGTCCAGGGCAGCTCGAGCAGGGCCAGCGGATTCCCGCGCGTCTCGGCCAGGAACCGCTCGCGCACCTGGTGGTCGAAGCGGCCGACCAGCACGGCGTCGAGGAGCTTCCTGGCGTCGGCATCGGGGAGGCCTGACAGCCGGAGCTCCGGGACGCCGTCGAGCTCCTCGGTCGACTCGCGCGCCGTCAGCAGGAGCGCGACCGAGTCGGCGCCGAGGCGGCGCGCGACGAACGCGAGCGCCTGGCGCGACGCCGCGCCGAGCCACTGCGCATCGTCCACCACGACGAGCAGCGGCTGTTCCTCTGCCGCCGCCGAGAGCAGGCTCAGCGCGGCCAGGCCGACGAGGAAGCGGTCCGGGGTCTCGCCGGCGCTGAGGCCGAAGGCGACCGCCATCGCGTCGCGCTGCGGCTCGGGGAGCGAGCCGAGGCCGTCCATGAGCGGAGCGCACACCTGCTGGAGCCCGGCGTACGGAAGCTCGATTTCGCCCTCCACCCCGCCCGCTCGCACGAGGCGGAACCCCTCCGCGGCCTGTACGGCGTAGGCGAGCAGCGTCGACTTCCCGAGGCCTGGCTCGCCGCGAATCAGCAGTGCGCCACTCGCGCCCCTGCGGACGCCGTCCAGCAGATCGTCGATCGCGGCACACTCATCACCGCGGCCCAGCATCGCCGGTTGCCAGCCGGCGGCCGGGGTGTCCGAGTACGCCTGCCCGGGTAGCCGGCCCTCGCGCGTCGTCCTCTCCCTTCCGTCGCGTCGAGGGTGGCACAAACGTCGTCAGGCGCGCAAACGATTCTTCACCAGTTGGTTACCCGAACGTGAAGCAGTAGGCGGCGATCCCTCCTTCCTCGAACTCGATCTCGAATGTGCGCTCGCTGACGCGATTGGTGGCCCGCACCAGCTGGTACATGCGCGGCTCGCCCACCGTCCCGGCGCCGCGCTCGTCGCACTCGACCCCGTGCGACCCGCCCGGCTCGCCGCCGTCGATGGTGACGCGAAAGCCGACCCGCCTACCCGGTTCCAGCGAACCCACGATCAGGTTCACGTCGCGAGCGTGGAAGCGGAACGCGATCCGCCCGCCGGCCTCGTCGAGGTCGACCCGGCCCGGCCGCATCGTCCACTTCCCGGCCAGCGCCCACTGGTTCAGCCTGAGCTGCTCGGGCAGCTCGTACGCGCGCCCGCGGTCAAGCGCCCCGCCGCCCGGCGATGCGAGGCTCTCCGCCTGCTCGTAGCCGAGATAGGACTCGGGCGACCGCACGTCCTCCCACACGGCGGACACCTCGTCGCCCTTCGGCTCGGCCGACACCAGGTCCTCGTCGACGCCGAGAAGCTCCTGGATGGCCCGTTCGATGTCGTCGTAGCGGCCCTCGCCGAAGTGGCTGAAACGGATCTCACCGTCGCCGTCGGCGAGGTAGAGCGCGGGCCAGTAGTGGTTGTCGAAGGCCCGCCAGACGCCGTAGTCGCTGTCTACGGCGACCGGGTACTCGATACCACGGCGGGCGAGCTCCGGGCGGATGTACTCGAGCTCGCGCTCGAACGGGAACTCCGGCGTGTGGACGCCGACGACCGTGAAGCCCCGGCCGCCGTAGCGCTCCTGCCACGCCCGGATGTACGGGACCGTCCTGAGCCAGTTGATGCAGGTGTAGGTACAGAAGTCGAAGGCGACGACCTGCCCCCGGAGCCCCTCGGGTGTGAGGGGCTCCGAGTTCAACCAGGATGTCGCGCCCGCGAGCGATGGGACGGAGCCCTGGCTGACGCGCCCGAACACGGTCATCGGGCGCCTGCCAGCGCTTCCGACCCGACCCTGGCCAGCGCTTCCACGATCACGTCCGTCACGGCCTGGGGCTGCGAGATCATGATCACGTGCGAGCCCTCGACCTCCGTGATGGTCGCGCCGGCGCGCTCCGCCATCGAGCGGGCGAGGTCGGCTCCGACCGCCTTGTCGCCCGTGGCGACGACGGCCCAGGACGGGAACTGCTTCCAGGCCGGCGGGCCGGACGGGTCGCTGAACGCACGCTCGCTGATCGGCCGCTGGCCGGCCGCGATGAGTGCGATGTCGCCGTCCGGGAGATCGCGCGCGAACGCCTCGCGGACCTTGTCCGGTGCGATGGAGAACTCGGTCGCGGTTCCCCCGTCCCCGGTCGGGTACTGGCGCGGGACGAGCGCCGAGTTCAGGACGCTGTCCTTGGAGTCCTCCGCCGCTTGCCCGAGGAGCTCACCCTCGTCGGGGGCGAAGGCGGCCACGTAGACGAGGCCGACGACGTTCGGGAGCCCCGTCGCGGCGTTCGTGATCACTGCACCGCCGTATGAGTGGCCCACGACGAGGATCGGGCCGTCGATCTGCTGAAGCACGCTCTTGACGTACGCGGAGTCGATCGCAATGCCGCGCAGCGGATTCGGAGGTGCCGTCACCCTGAGGCCTTTCGCCTCGAGCAGCGGGATCACCCCGTTCCAGCTCGAGGCGTCCGCAAAGGCGCCGTGGACGAGGACGACGGTCGGGGTTGTATCGGACATGGTTCCTCCTCTCAGCGCAGCGGCCGGAAGGCCCTGCGCAATTCGTTCGTGAACAGATCGGGTTCCTCCCAGGCGGCGAAGTGCCCACCCCTGGCGGCCTCGTTGAAGTAGGCGAGGCTCGGGTAGGTCTGTTCTACCCAGCTGCGTGGCGCGCGGAAGATCTCGCCGGGGAAGGTGGTGAAGCCGACCGGGACCGAGACCGGCGAAGGCGTCGTGCCGGCGGCGAGCGCCGCGGCCCTGCCTCCCTCCCAGTACGACCGGGCCGCGGAGGCGCCCGTGCCGGTCAGCCAGTACAGCGTGACATTGTCCAGGATGTGATCGCGTGTGAGACCGCCCGACGGCTGACCGTCGACGAACGCGCGGGCGATCTTGTCGTAGCTGTCCGTGTCGTGGTCGAGCATCCAGGCCGCGAGGGCGAGGGGTGAGTCGAGCAGCGCGTAGCCGATCGTCTGCGGGCGTGTGGACTGCTCGAGGAAGTAGCCGAAGCCGCTCGTCCTGAATGTGGTGACGGCGTCGAGAGCCGCACGTTCCTCGTCGGACCGCGCGGGGAGGCCGTTTGTGTTTGCCAGCGCGCTCCTGAGCAGGTTCAGGTGAACGCCGATCAGCCCCTCGGGTGCCTGGTGGGCCATGTCGTCGGTGACGGCTGCTCCCTGGTCGCCGCCCTGGGCGACGTAGCGGCCGTAGCCGAGGCGGCGCATCAGCTCCGCCCACGCCTGCGCAGTCCGGCCGGTGTACCAGCCGAGCTCGGCCGGCTCGGCCGAGAAGCCGTAGCCAGGCAGCGACGGGATCACCAGGTGGAACGCATCCTCGGCCGTTCCGCCATGGGCGGTCGGGTCGGTCAGCGGCCCGACGGTATCGAGCAGCTCGATCACCGAGCCGGGCCAGCCGTGGGTGACGATCAGCGGCAGCGCATCCTCGTGCGGCGAGCGCACGTGGACGAAGTGGATGCCGAGGCCGTCGATCTCGGTCGTGAACTGCGGGAGCGCGTTCAGCCGCTGCGCGAGGCGCTGGAAGTCGTACTCGTTCACCCAGTAGTGCCTGAGCGCCTCGATCGTCGCGAGCTGGACGCCCTGCGAGCGGTCGTCGACGAGCTCCTTGTGCGGCAGCCGCGCCGCCACGATGCGTCGGCGCAGCTCGTCGATCTGCCGGCCCGTGAAGTCGACGTGGAACGGCCGGACCCCCGTTGCTGTTTCGACCGCAGTGGTCATCACTGCCGCCGCACAGACTCGAAGGCGGCACGCAGCTCGGCGGAGAAGAGCTCCGGCTCCTCCCAGGCGGCGAAATGCCCGCCCCTGGCGGCCTCGTTGAAGTACCCGAGGTTCGGGTAGACCGCCTGAACCCAGCTGCGCGGGGCCGCGAAGATCTCGTCGGGGAACGTTGTGAACCCGATCGGTACGGAGACCGGCGGAGGAGCCTGGCCCGCTGCGAGCGCCTGCTGCTCGTCCGTTCTCCCAGTAGGACCGGGCAGCGGAGGCGCCGGTGCCCGTGAGCCAGTACAGCGTGACGTTGTCGAGGACGTTGTCGCGCGTCAGGTTGCCGACCGGCTTCCTATCGACGAACGCGCGCGAGATCTTGGTGTAGCTGTCCGTGTCGTGGTCGAGCATCCACGCCGCCAGCGCCACCGGTGAATCCAGCAGCGCATAGCCGATCGTCTGCGGCCGCGTCGCCTGCTCGAGGAAGTAGCCGAATCCGGTCTGCCGGAACGTGGCGGTCGCCTGAGCCGCCGCGCGCTCCTGCTCGGTCTCCGACGGCAGCTTGTCGCCGAGCGCGGCCGCCCCGGCGAGCAGGTTGATGTGGACGCCGACCAGGCCGTCAGGCGCCTGCCGGCCCATCATGTCGGTGACGAGCGCGCCCGACGTCGCCGCCCTGGGCGACGTAGCGGTCGTAGCCGAGCCGGCGCATCAGCTCCGCCCAGGCCCGTGCGGTGCGCCCGACGCCCCAGCCGAGCTCGGCCGGCTCGCCGGAGAACCCGTACCCCGGGATGGACGGAAGGACGAGATGGAACGCGTCCTCTGCACGGCCGCCGTGGGCGGTCGGGTCGGTGAGCGGCTCGATGGAGTCGAGCAGCTCGATCACGGAGCCGGGCCAGCCGTGGGTGACGATCAGCGGCAGCGCGTCCTCGTGCTGCGAGCGCACGTGGATGAAGTGGATGTCCACGCCGTCGATCTCGGTCGTGAACTGCGGCAGCGCGTTCAGCCGCTGCGCGACGCGCTGGAAGTCGTACTCGTTCGCCCAGTAGTGCTGCGAGCGCCTCGACCGTCGCGAGCTGGACGCCCTGCGAGCGGTCGTCGACGAGCTCCTTGTGCGGCAGCCGCGCCGCCACGATGCGTCGGCGCAGCTCGTCGATCTGCTCGCCGGAGATCTCGATCTGGAAGGGCTTGATCTCGGTAGCGGTCTCGACGGTCGTGGTCATGACTCCCTCCTCAGTGACTTGAAGGCGGCACGGAGCTCGCTCGTGAAGATCTCCGGCTCCTGCCAGGCCGCGAAGTGATTGCCCGCGTCGACTTCGTTGAAGTAGATGAGGTTCGGGTAGGCCTTCTCGGCCCAGCTGCGCGGCGCCTGGTACAGCTCGTTCGGGAACACGGTCACGGCGGCGGGCACGGTCGTGCCCTTGACGTCGAAGAAGCCGAGCGTGTTCTCCCAGTAGAGCCGGCCCGACGACATGCCGGTGTTCGTCACCCAGGTCATCGTGATGTTGTCGAGGACCTCGTCGCGCGTGAGGTTGCCGACGGGCTCGCCGCGGAAGGCGGCGGCGATGTCGTCGTAGCTCCGCGCATCGTGGTCGAGCATCCAGGCGGCAAGGGCGACCGGGGAGTCGGCGAGCCCGTACAGGGTCTGCGGCCGCAGACCCATCTCGAACGAGTAGCCGAGCCCCGTTGTGAACAGGACGTTGAGCCTGTCGTACGCGCGCTGCTCGTCGGGCGACAGGCCGGTGGGCGCCGGTTCGCCGGCACCTGACACGTGCGACGCGAGCACCTTGGAGATCTCGGGCGGAACGGTGCCCGGCATGTTGGAGTGGATGCCGAGCAGTCCGGGAGGCGCCTCGGCGCCCATGACGTCGGTGATCTGCGCGCCCCAGTCGCCGCCCTGCGCGACGTAGTGCTCGTAGCCGAGGCGCTCCATCAGCTTGATCCACGCACGCGCGATGTGGACGGGATCCCAGCCCGGTCGTCGTGGGCTTTGCCGAGAACCCGTAGCCGGGCATCGACGGCACGACGACGTCGAACGCGTCCGCCGCATCGCCGCCGTAGGCGGTCGGGTCGGTGAGCGGCCCGATCACGTTGAGCATCTCGATGACCGAGCCGGGCCAGCCGTGCGTGATGATCAGCGGCAGCGCGTTCTCGTGCGGCGAGCGCACGTGGATGAAGTGGATGTCGAGGCCGTCGATCTCGGTGATGAACTGCGGGAACGCGTTCAGCCGCGCCTCGAAACGTCCCATGTCGTACTCGTCGGCCCAGTAGCGCACGAGCGCCTGGATCGTCGCGAGCTGGACGCCCTGCGTGGCGTCCGTGACGGTCTCATTCTCGGGGAAGCGGGTCTCGCTCAGGCGGCGGCGCAGGTCCTCCAGCGCGCCGTCGGGGACGTCGACGCGGAACTCGCGGATCGCGGTTGCTTCCATCGTGGGTGCGGACATGCCGTCTCCTCTCGCCGGGGTCGGGATGAGAGTCGCCGAGCATCCACCGGCTCGCACCCGTGGGATGCCCTGGTCTGCGCGCGACCAGGGGCTCCGGGCGTGAGCGACGGCCAGGGATCGGTGAAACTGCCGAGCATCTCGGGAGCGTGGCTGCGATTGCCGCCGTCTCGTCCGCACAGGGTGAGGCGCCGCGACGCGTCACCCGCAACATTGGTACCCACGCGGGGAGCGCCCTTCGGCGGTCGCCGGCCAAGCGACGAAAGGGAAACGTGATGGGCAAGCCGTTCGAAGGCATCGTCAACGTCGATATCCGCGACTCGAAGCCCGACTGGTCACCGTTCGAGCCGCCGAAGGCACCGGACGGCGCGCCGAGTGTCGTCTACATCGTCCTCGACGACGTCGGATTCTCGGCGCTCGGCTGTTACGGCGGGCCGGTCGACACGCCGAACATCGACGGCATCGCGGGCGACGGCCTGCGGTACACGCAGTGGCACACCACGGCGCTTTGCTCGCCGACCCGCTCCTGTCTGCTCACCGGCCGCAACCACACCCGCAACAGCATGGCGTGCATCACCGAGGCGGCGATCGGGTTTCCCGAACGCGAGCGGCACGATCCCGCCGGAGAACGGGATGCTGCCGGAGATCCTCGGCGAGCTGGGCTGGAACACCTACATGGTGGGCAAGTGGCACCTCTGTCCCGACGACGAGATGAACCTCGCTTCGACTCGGCGGAACTGGCCGAGCGGCCGGGGCTTCGAGCGCTGGTACGGGTTCCTCGGCGCCGAGACGAGCCAGTGGTATCCCGGACCTCGTCTACGACAACCACCTGGTCGACCAGCCGCGCTCGCCGGAGGAGGGCTACCACCTCACCGTCGACCTGACCGACAAGGCGATCGAGTTCATCATGGACGCGAAGTCGGTGGCGCCGGAGAAGCCGTTCTTCCTCTACTACGCGCCAGGTGCCTGCCACGCGCCGCACCACGTCCCGAAGGAGTGGATCGAGAAGTACCAGGGCCGTTTCGACATGGGCTACGAGGCGCTGCGCGAACAGACGCTGGCCCGCCAGAAGGAGCTCGGCATCGTCCCGCGGACACCGAACTGCCGCCGATCAACCCGATCGGCACGACCGAGACGCGCACCGGTCCCGACGGGAAGCCGTTCCCGCCGCTCGACGTGACCCGGCCGTGGGACTCGCTCTCCGACGACGAGAAGACGCTGTTCTGCCGCATGGCCGAGGTCTACGCCGGGTTCCTCGAGCACACGGACGACCAGATCGGCCGGCTGCTCGGCTTCCTCGAGGAGTTCGGCTGGCGCGAGAACACGATCGTCATCCTCGTCTCCGACAACGGCGCCTCGCGGCGAGGGCGGCCCGAACGGCTCGGTCAACGAGATGAAGTTCGCGAACGGCATCCCCGACACGATCGAGGCCAACATGCCGTTGCTCGACGACCTCGGCAGCCCCAAGACGTACAACCACTACCCGAACGGCTGGGCGATGGCGTTCAACACGCCGTTCAAGATGTGGAAGCGCTACGAGTTCAACGGCGGCACGTCGCGACCCGTGCATCATCTCGTGGCCGGCCGGCATCAAGGCCAAGGGGGAGATCCGCGAGCAGTACCACCACGCGATCGACATCGTCCCGACCGTCCTCGACGCGCTCGGCGTCGACGCGCCCGAGACGATCAAGGGCCACGTGCAGAGCCAGCTTCGACGGCGCGAGCATGCGGTCCAGCTTCGACGACGCGAAGGCGCCGACGACGCGGACCGACGCAGTTCTATTCGATGCTCGGCTCGCGGGCGATCTGGCACGACGGCTGGAAGGCCGTCACGAACCACCCGACGATCGCCGGCTGGAGCAACTTCAACGACGACGAGTGGGAGCTGTACCACACCGAGGTCGACCGCTCGGAGCTGCACAACCTCGCGGCCGAGCACCCGGAGAAGGTGCGGGAGCTCGTGAACCTCTGGTTCGCCGAGGCGGGCGCGAACGCGGCGTTCCCGCTCGACGACCGCTCGGCGCTCGAGATCATGCTCACGCCGCGCCCGGTGCTGTCGCCGCCGCGCGACCGCTACATCTACTTCCCGGACACTGCCGAGGTGCCTGAGGCGCAGGCCGTGAACGTCCGCAACCGCTCCTTCACGATCGGGGCGCTCGTCGACATCCCCGCGCCCGGCGCGCAGGGAGTGCTCTTCGCGCACGGGTCACCGTTCGGCGGCCACGCCCTCTACGTGAAGGACAACCGACTCCACTACGTCTACAGCTTCGTCGGGATGATGGAGGAGAAGATCGTCGCGACCGAGGACGTCCCGACCGGGCAGAACCTGATCCTGTCCGCGTCGTTCGACAAGAGCGGAGAGGATCCGCCCGGCGTCGCGACAGGCCTGCTGTCGCTCTGGCACGGCGACACGAAGGTCGGCGAGGGGCCGATCAAGACGCAGCCCGGGAAGTTCATGATCGCCGGCGAAGGGCTCTGCATCGGCCGCGACGGAGGCGCCGGCGTCACGACGGACTATCCGGGCGACCGAGCCGTTGCGGTTCACGGGCGGAACCATCCGGCGTGTCGCCGTCGACGTCAGCGGCGAGGCATACATCGACCTCGAGCGCGAGGCCGCCGCCATGCTCATGCGCGAATAGCGGTGGAGAGCGCCGAGCCTGGGCCGCTCCCACGCGGCGGGCCTGGTGCGAAGCGGACGACGGGGTTCGAACCCGCGACCCTCAGCTTGGGAACACGATCGCGCGTCTACCGGCTGCTTCCGTCTCGTACGGCCTGATCCGCACAGCCCGGCATGAATAGGGGCTTGCGCTCCTTCCGACAGCCCCCGGGCGTAAACAGCCCGCGGTCGTCTTGCGGCGAGTGCGGGCACTGGACCGGCACTGGCCGGCCATACGTGGGCTTTGCAGACAGTGCAAGTGGGTCACCCGCGCGTCACTTCGACTCCCCGGCCTCGGGCTCCCAGGCTGCCTCGCCTGCCGCACGTCGGAGTTCGCGCTCCACGCTCATCAGCTCCGACTCTGTGGGCGGGCGCACTTCGGTCGGCCGCTGGATACGGACGATGAAGTAGCCGCGATTCCGTGGGCGGTGCGGCACTGTCACCGTGACGTGGAGGCGAGCCGGTCCGTAGCGGCCGAGGGCGTCCGCGAGCGTGACGGCCTCGGTCCATGCGGCGCGGATCAGCCGTACCGGCCACGACAACTCGCCGGTGATCTCGTCGACCGCTCGAACGAGCCCGACGCCACCGTTCCAGTCAGCCGAAATGCCCCAGGCGTCGCCGCCCGGAGCGACGTGAAACCCCAGCAGGCGGCTCTGCTCGACGCTGGTGTGTTCTCCCACGCTGATGACCGCGTCGGGGCGCATCCGGTGAGTCGCCGCAAGGAACTCGTCGCGGAACGTGGGCGCGAACAGCCGCGCCGTGCGATCGGTCGGGCCGGCGACGGAAGCGAATCCGAGTGACACCAGGACGACGCCGATCTATTGGCCGGCGACTTCCCATGGAGGCCGCTGTCGAAGCTCGCCGGCGACGTCGTCCGCGACCATCTCGGCGAGCGAGCGCGCTGTCTCCCCACGCTCGAAGAGGAGAGCTAGGACGGCCGGATGACGTGGTCGATCATCGGCCCCTATTACAGCGAGGGGGCCGCAGCAGCGGCCCCCTCGACTCTCAGTCGTGTGCGCGCGCTACAGGCCGGCGCACTCGCCGATCTTGTTGCCGTTGACCACGTTGGGCTGCCCGCCGTCGTTGGGGTTCACCTGCGCCGGCGGGGTGTTGTTGCGGCAGATGAGGTCGCCGCCGACCTGATTCGTCTGCACCTCGGTCGAGTCGAGATCCGGCGGCGGCGAGCCGTCGTCGGTGACGACGCTTGCGTTCTTCGCCACCAGCAGATTGCCGCCGACGACCACGCGGATGACACCGAGCCAGCCGCCCTGCCAGCCCTGGATGATCACGTTCCCGACGATCGTGTCGTCTTTCAGCGGGAAGTTGCGGAACGGGCCGGCCGGCCCGGAGCCGCCGTTATTCGAGACGAGGCTGCCCCGGATGGTCATGCCGCCGAGGTACAGCGACAGCGGATGCGTCGCGACGACGTTCCCGAGGACGATCGAGCTGTCGTGTGCCGGGCTGGGCGCGTACGTCCCGAGCCCGAGCACGGCGCCCTTGCCGACGGTGACGTTCCCGGTGACGCGTACGAACGTGTGCGCCGCGGCGTGGTCGTTCAGGATCGCGCCGTCCGCGACGTCGAGGTTCCCGTCGATCTGGACCCGGCCGTCCGCGAAGGTGCACGTGCCGGTGACGCTCATGCCGGCGTGGTATTCACCCGCCGGAATCTGCCCGCCCGAGCAGGTGTACGCGCCCGCGCCCGCCCCGCTCGCGACCGACCCTACAAGGGTTACGGCGAGCACGAGGCCGGCCCCGATCAGCAGCCGAAGTTTGGTCATTCCCATCCCTCCCCTTTCTTCGAAGACCGGACACCCTAGTCCGTCGCCAACCGCGAAACCCCGTGACCCTGGCAATCCGTACCAAGGTCCGGGTTTACGGTCGAGTCATGCGCGTCGGGGAAACGGCCGCGAGAGCCGGCGTCAGCGCATGCGGCGACCCTTTCGAGCCCACGAACGTTGGCGGGCACTGCTCGGGCACTGGCGGCCGCAGACCTCCTCCCTACGCCTCGCGCTCGACACCGAAAAGCCCCGCCTACGCAGGGCTTTTCTGGAAGCGGACGACGGGGTTCGAACCCGCGACCCTCAGCTTGGGAAGCTGATGCTCTACCAACTGAGCTACGTCCGCGCTGACGCGGAGGATAGCGCGGCTAGCGCAGCGTGATGCCCGCGAAACGGGCGAGCTTCTCGAACGCGTGCGTCGCCTCGATGCGGCGGAAGGTGCCCGAGCGGGACCGCATGACGAGCGAGTGCGTGATCGCCCCGTCGCGCGGTGTAGCGGACACCACCGAGCAGCGCACCGGACGTCACCCCGGTCGCCGCGACGAAGAGGTCGTCGCCCGCGACGAGGTCGTCCGTGGTGAGCACCTTCTCGGGGTCGTAGCCGGCGCCGACCAGCCGCTCGCGCTCCGCGTCGTCGCGCGGCCAGAGCCGGCCCTGCAGTGCGCCGCCGAGCGACTTCACGGCGGCTGCCGAGATCACGCCTTCAGGTGTGCCGCCGATGCCCATCAGCATGTCCACCCCGGTCCCCGGCTGGGCGGCCGCGATCGACGGCGCAACGTCGCCGTCGCGGATCAGGTTCACGCGGGCGCCGCACTCGCGCAGGTCGGAGATCAGCTGCGCGTGGCGCTCGCGCTCGAGCACGACGACGGACACGTCGTTCGTGGACTTGCCCTTCGCGGCTGCCACCCTGCGCACGTTCTCGGCGGGCGGCGCGGTGATGTCGATGACGGCCGCGCAGTCGGCGCCGCACGCAATCTTGTCCATGTACAGGGCCGCGCCCGGGAAGAACATCGTCCCCCGCTCGGCGAGCGCGATCACCGCGATCGCGTTCGGCTGGCCGAACGCCGTCAGGCGCGTTCCCTCGAGCGGGTCAACGGCGACGTCCACCTCCGGGCCATGCCCCGATCCGACCTCTTCGCCGTTGAAGAGCATCGGCGCCTTGTCCTTCTCGCCCTCGCCGATGACGACGACGCCGGACATGTTGACGGTGCCGAGCATCAGCCGCATCGCGTCGACGGCTGCCTGGTCGGCAGCCTCCTTGTCGCCGCGCCCGACCCAGCGTCCCGCGGCCAGCGCCGCCGCCTCCGTCACGCGGACGAGGTCGAGCGCGAGGTTCCGGTCGGGCGGGGTTGTCGTGCCGTTGGTCGAGCCGTGGTGCTCGGTCGCGGTCACGCGAGGATCCTAGTGCTACATACGCTCGGGCGCGTCGACGCCGACGAGGTCGAGGCAGCGCGCGATGACGAGCTGCGTCGCCGTCACGAGCCCGAGCCGGAAGGCCTGTTCCTGGCTCTCGAGCACGCGGTGGTGGTGGTAGAAGCGGTGGAAGTCGTCGGCGACGCGGATGGCGTAGTTCGGGACCGCCTGCGGGCCGCGGCGGGCGGCCGCCTCCTCCGCGATGCCCGGGAAGTCGGCGAGCCGCTTGATCAGGTCGCGCTCCTCGGGGGCGACCACCGGCGGTGCAACCGCCGAGACCTCCGCGTCGCCCGCGTTGCGCAGGATCCCGGCGATCCGCGCGTGCGCGTACTGGACGTAGTAGACGGGGTTCTTCTCGCTGCGCTCCGCGGCGACGTCGACGTCGATCTCGATCGTCTGGTCGGGCCCGCGGTTGACGAGGAACCAGCGCGCGGCGTCGACGCCGACCTCGTCGATGAAGTCGTCGAGGAAGACGACATCACCGCGGCGCTTCGACATCTTGGTCAGCTCGCCCCTCTTGGTCAGGTGGACGAGCTGGTAGAGCAGCACCTCGACGCGCTCCGGGTCGTACCCGAGCATGCGGGCGACGGCCGCGTACCAGTTGCGGGTGCCGTGGTGGTCGGCGCCGAGCACGTAGACCGCGCGATCGAAGCCGCGGTCGAGCTTGTCGGCGAGGTAGACGACGTCGGCCGCGCGGTACGTCGGCGTGCCGCCCTGCCCGGCCGAGCGGATCAGCACGCGGTCCTCCTCGTCGCCGTACGCGGACGACCGCGCCCAGATCGCGTCATCCCGTTCGTACGTGTCGAGCCGCGGTAGGTAGTCGGCCAGCCGCCGTTCGAGCTCGCTCTGCCGCACCCAGCTGTCGAAGTGGATGCGGAAGCGCTCGAGCGTGCCCTCGATCCGCTCGAGCATCCGCGGGACGGGGTCGCCCGGCAAGCGCGGCAAGCTCCTCGAGGTACGCGCCCCGATAGCCGTCCTCGGGCGGCTCCTCACCGCGCCGAACCGCATCGACCGACGCGCGGAAGCGCTCCATCTGGACGCCGGCGTCGTTGTAGTAGTACTCGCGCTCGACCTCGTGGTCCGCCCAGCTCGAGCAGCCGGGCGACACTGTCGCCGTAGGCGCCGTTCCGCGCAGAGGCGACCGTGAGCGGCCCGGTCGGGTTCGCGGAGACCATCTCGACCTGGATGCGCTTCGGATCGGCCTGGTCGAAGCCGGCCGCCGTACTCCGCCCCGGCGTCGAGCACGTTCGCGAGTGCCTCGCCGAACCACGCGGGCGCCAGGAACAGGTTCAGGAACCCGGGACCGGCGACCTCGGCACGCTCGACCGCCGGGAGCGCCTCGGCCTTCCCCGCGAGCTCCTGCGCAAGCTCGCGCGGCGCGCGGCCGGCGCGCGGCGCCGCCTGGAGGGCGACGTTCGTGGCGTAGTCGCCGTGCTCGGCCTTCGCGGGCCGCTCGAGCGCACCGGTCGCGCCGGCGGCCTCCGACAGCTGCGCGGCAAGGTCGCGGACGGCGTCAGTGGGCGGCAACGGCCTCACCCGGCGTGAAGAGGCGCTCGAGGACGGCCAGCTCCTCCGGCGTGCCGACGCCGATGAGAACGTCGCCGGCCTCGATCACGGCGTCCGGCCCCGGCGTGGCGTCGAACGTGCCGTCGTGGCGGCGTACGGCGACGATCATGGCGCCGCCTTCCGGGATCGGAAGCTCGCGGATGGCGCGACCGCAGCCTTCCGAGCGCTCGGCCGACCACGATCTCCTCGAAGCGGAAGTCGAGGCCGCCGCCCGTCGACACGAGCTCCAGGAACGTCGTCACCTGCGGCTTCAGCACCAGGTTCGCCAGCTCCTTGCCCGCGGTGGAATACGGCTGGACGACGCGGTCGGCCCCGGCACGCCGGAGCTTCTGGGCCGCGTGCTCCTCGGACGCGCGGGCGACGATGAGCATGTCGGGCTTGAGCGTGCGCGCGGTGATCGTGATGTAGAGGTTGTCGACGTCCGAGTCCGACGAGGCGACCAGCCCCGCTGCGCGCTCGATCCCGGCGGCCGCGAGATCCTCGTCACGTGTGCCGCTCCCCTCGACGACGTGGTCGCTCCGGGCGCGCGCCTCCGCGAGCACCTCCTCGTTGAAGTCGATCACGACGTAGTCGCGCCCGGCCTGGCGCAGCTCCTGGGCGACCCGTCGTCCGACGCGCCCGTAGCCGCAGATGATGTAGTGATCGCGCAGCCGCTCGATGGCCTGCCTCCGCTTCCGGTCGGCCCATTTTCCGGTCAGGACGCCGCTGGCGATCACCTCGACGATGGCGCCGGCGACGTACAGGAAGATTGCCACGCCCGCCAGCAGCAGGGCGAGCGTGAACAGCTGGGCCGCCGCGCCCTCCGGCTTCGTGTCCAGGCCGGTCAGCGAGATGGTGACGACCGAGCGGTAGAGCGACGACACCCAGTCCTCGTGGAGGATCTCGTGGAAGCCGACCATGCCGATCACGACCAGGGCGACGAAGACAACCTGCGCCCAGATCAGCCGGCGGGCGGTGAAGCGCTCCACGGGGCGCGTAGTATCCCCGGCGCGTGGACGACCCAGGGCAGCGTCAGCTCAACATCCACATGGATCCCGAGCACCTCGGCGGGGTCTACGCGAACTTCGCGAACATCACGTTCTCGAACTACGAGTTCACGATCACGTTCGCGCGCATCGACCACGAGGTCGGCGAGGGCGAGATCCCGGGCGTCGTCGTGTCGCGCGTGAACATGTCCCCGCGGTTCATGCAGGAGCTGCTCGCCGCCATGCAGGACTCCTGGTCGAAATGGTCGACCAGCGAGGGCATTCGCAATTTGCCGGAGACAGAACCTCCCAGCGGCGGCTAGCTCGACCGGCAGTCCCTGAGGGGCCGTCCCCGTGTCAGCGGGGGCTGTCCCGAGTGATCGAGCTTTGCACTGCTCGGTGTCCTCGCATCTGCCTGGACAGGTCTTCGCCGCCACCGGAGACGGAGGCTGGACCCTGGGGACAGCCCCCTGCGGGGACAGCCCCGGACAGGCCCGCCCGGATCCGGCTAAGTTGCCCACCTGCGCGCCGCGGTGATCTCAGACGTGCATGCCAACGAGGCCGCGCTCGACGCCGTCCTCCGCGCCGTCGCGGCCGACGCGGTCGACGAGCTCTGGTGCCTGGGCGACACGGTCGGATACGGGCCGCGGCCGAACGAGACGACCGCGGTCGTGCGAGAGCGCGCCGACGCCGCGCTCGTCGGCAACCACGACCTCGTCGCGCTCGGCACCGCCGGCGTCTCGGTGGCGGAGTTCAACCCGGACGCGGCCGCCGCCGCCCGCTGGACCCGGGAGCAGCTGACCGATGAGTCCCGCGAGTTCCTGCTCTCGCTTGGCCCCACGGCCCGGCGCGAGGGCGTGTCCCTCTTCCACGCCAGCGCCACCGACCCGGTCTGGGACTACGTCCTGACGATCGAGGACGCGCGCCGCACGCTCGACCTCACCGACGACCCGCTCGTGCTCGTCGGTCACACGCACGTGCCGGTCGCGATCACCGGCGACGGCTCGGCTGCCAGAGGCGCGCATGCGCCCGGCGGACACACGGTCGACCTCGCGAGCGGCCGCTGGCTCCTGAATCCAGGCTCGGTCGGCCAGCCGCGCGACGCCGACCCGCGGGCCGCGTACCTGCTGCTCGACCTCGGAGCCGGCCGCGCGGAGTTCCGGCGCGTCGAGTACCCGGTCGACGAGACGCAGGCGCAGATGCGTGAAGCCGGCCTGCCCGCCGCACTGGCGCAGCGGCTCGCCTACGGCGTCTAACGACTAGGAGAAGTCGACTTCGACCACGTTCGCGGCGGTCTCGGCGTCCTTGCCGACGCGGATGCCGTCGCGGGCGAGCGCGAGCTGAACCTCTTCACGCGCCTTGTAGATGCGCCACTTCACCGTCGCGAGCGTGATCTCCAGCGAATCGGCGATCTCCATGTAGGAGAGCCCGACGACGTCGCGGAGCAGCAGCGCCATGCGCAGGTCGACGCTCAGGGCGTTGATGGCGCGCCACAGCGCATCCATCTCCTCGAGGTTCTCGAGCGGCGTGTCCAGCACTTCGAGCGAGGGGGCGTCTTCGATCGCGACCACGGTGCGCGGCCGGCGCTCGACGGCGCGGAGCTCGTCCAGCACCCGGTTCTTCGTCACCTGGAACATCCAGGTCGTGAAGCGGGAGCGGAGCGAGAAGTTCGGGAGCCCCTGGTAGACGCGGAGGAAGACCTCCTGCGTCAGATCCTCTGCCAGGGACCTGTCGCCGCCGACGAGCCGCAGGACGTAGTTGAAAACCGGCGTCTCGTACGAGCGGACGATGATCGTGAACGCCCGCTCGTCGCCACGCTGGGCCTTGCGGAGGATGCTCGGATCAGGCTGTGGGAGCGACAATGTGGCCGGAGTATATCGCAGGTATGCGCTTGTAGATCTGGTGCGGGTACGAGGTTTGTAAGGCTTTTTCCGCGATCTTTAATAGCGAATAAGAGATACCCCGGTCATGCGCTCCGGCTGCGGCGAGCTCGAGGAGATCGAGAACGGTCGGAGCGAGGTCGGACAGCTCCCCGCCGTCGCGGAGCGTAGCGCCGGTCCGCGTGATCACCAAGGGCACCGGGTTCGTCGTGTGCGCTGTGTGCGGACTCTTTCCGTCGTCCTGCAGCAGCTTCTCGGCGTTGCCGTGGTCGGCCGTGACCAGCGCGACCCCGCCGCGCGCCTCGACGGCGGCCAGGACGTCGCCCGAGGCACGCGTCGGCGGTCTCGACCGCCTGCACCACCGCCGGGATCACGCCCGTGTGCCCGACCATGTCCGGGTTGGCGAAGTTGACGACCACGAACGCGTACGCCGTGCGCTCCAGCGCCGCCAGGAGCTCGGTCGTCACCCCCCGCGCGGACATCTCCGGCTTCTGGTCGTAGCTCGGCACGTCGCGCGGCGAGGGCACGAGGATCCGGTCCTCGCCCGGAAACGGCTCCTCCCGCCCGCCGTTGAAGAAGTACGTCACGTGCGCGTACTTCTCGGTCTCGGCCGTGTGCAGCTGCGCGAGGCCCGCTGCCGGCGAGGACCTCGGCGAGCACCTCGGGAACCTCCTGCTCGTCGAACGCCACCGGGAACGGGAAGTCCTCGCGGTAGCGCGTCATCGTCGTCAGCGGGTAGCCGCCCTCGAGCAGCCGCTGTGAGAGCTGCCGCGTCCGGTCGGGCCGGAAGTTGAAGAAGATCGCCTCGTCGTTCGTCTCAAGCCGCGGGCGGCCGGCGATGACCACCGGCTCGATGAACTCGTCGGTGACGTCGCGCGCGTAGCTGTCCCGCACCGCCTGCACGGGGTCGTCGGCCGTCTCCCCCTCGCCCCCGGTGATGGCGGCGAGGGCACGGTCGGTGCGCTCCCAGCGTGCATCGCGGTCCATCGCCCAGTAGCGCCCGACCACCGTCGCGATCCGCTCGGCCGGCAGCTCGGCGAGGTCATCCGCTGCCGAGTGCGGCGACACGTCGCGCCCGTCCGTGAACGCGTGGATGAACGTCCGGTCCTCCCACCCCTGCCGCCGGGCCAGCTCGAGCAGCGCACGCAGGTGGTCGATGTGGGAATGGACGCCGCCGTGGGAGACGAGCCCGAGGAGGTGGACGTTGGCGTCGCGTGAGCGCGCGCGCTCGAACGCGCCGACGAGCGCCGGGTTCTCGAGGAACGACCCGTCTTCGATCGCCTGGTTGACGCGCTGCAGGTCCTGGAAGAGGATCCGCCCCGACGCCGATCGTCAGGTGCCCGACCTCGGAGTTGCCCATCTGGCCGGGCGGCAGGCCGACGGCCTCGCCGGAGGCCTGGAGCGTCGTGTGCGGGTAGTCGCGCCAGATGCGGTCGAACACCGGCGTGTCCGCGAGCTCGACCGCGTTGCCGGGGCCGGGTGGCGCGATGCCCCAGCCGTCCAGGATGACCAGGGCGACGAGCGGGACAGGCGTCACGGCGTGGCTACGCGGGCGCCGGCCTCGCAGATCGCCGCGAAGGACTCGATCTCGAGCGAGGCGCCCCCGACGAGTGCGCCGTCGACGGCGGGCTGCGCGAGCAGCTCCCCGGCGTTGTCCGGGCTTCACCGAGCCGCCGTAGAGGACCGGGCACGTCGAGGAGCTCCTTGATGAACGCATGCGCCTCCTGCACCTGCTCCGGCGTCGCGTTGCGCCCGGTGCCGATCGCCCAGACCGGCTCGTAGGCCAGGACGAGGTTGTCGTCCGCGCCGACGGCATCGGCGATCGCCTCGACCTGCAGCTTGAGCACGAGCGCCATGTCCCCCGCCTCGCGCACCTCGAGCGTCTCGCCCACGCACGCGATGACGCGGAGGCCCGCGTTCAGCGCCGCCTGGGCACGCCGCGCCGTCGAGGTGTCCGTCTCGCCGAAGTACTGGCGCCGCTCCGAGTGACCGACGAGCGAGCCGTGCACGCCCAGCTCGGTCAGCATCGCCGCGGAGATCTCGCCCGTGTAGGCGCCCTCCGGCTCCCAGTGGACGCTCTGCGCGTACACCGTGAGACCGGACTCGAGCGCCGCGGGGAGCGAGACGTACGGTGCGCAGACGACGACGTCGACGCCGCCGGGCACCCTCGTCGCAAGGTCGCCCGCGAAGGCGCGCGCCTCCGCCGGCCCCTTGAACATCTTCCAGTTGCCGGCGACCAGCAAGGCCTTACCCCCGAACCATTCCCGCGACAGCGGGAATGGCCGCCACGCCGGGCAGCTCCTTGCCTTCGAGCAGCTCGAGCGCCGCGCCGCCGCCGGTCGAGACCCACGACACCTGGTCGGCGAGGCCGAGCTCCTGGACGGCACGGACGGAGTCGCCGCCGCCCACGACCGTGTAGCCGGCACACGTCGCCACCGCCTCGGCAAGCGCCTTCGTGCCCTCGGCGAACCGCGGCCACTCGAAGACGCCCATCGGCCCGTTCCAGAACACGGTGCGGGCCTCGATGATCCGGCGCCCGAAGGCGCTTCGCGTCGCCGGCCCGATGTCGAGGCCGAGCCAGCCCTCGGGCAGCTCGTCGTACGGCGTCACGCGCGCTTCCGCGTCGGCGTCGAACGATGCGGCCGCCACGACGTCCACGGGCAGCTCGACCGGGAACGTGAGCGGGTTCTCGTCGCGGATCTCCTCGGCCATCTTCCCGCCGACGAGGACGGTGTCGGCGCGGCCGCCGAGATGCTCGAGCACGCCCAGCTTGTCCTCGACCTTGGCGCCGCCGGTGACGAGCACGAACGGGCGCTCGACGTCGTCGAGCAGCCGGCCGAGCGCCTCGAGCTCGCGTTCCAGCAGCAGGCCGGCGTACGCCGGCAGCAGGTGCGCGACGCCCTCGGTCGACGCGTGCGCGCGGTGCGCCGAGCCGAAGGCGTCGTTGACGTAGAGGTCGCCGTGCGAGGCCAGCTCGCGGGCGAACGCGGGGTCGTTCTTCGTCTCGCCGGGGTTGAAGCGCGTGTTCTCCAGCACGTGGATGCGCTCGTCGGGCAGCAGGTAGCGGATGCGCTCGGCCACCGGCTCCATCGAGAACGCCGGGTCCGGCGCCTTCGGCCGGCCCAGGTGCGAGCAGACGTTCACCTCCGTGGCGCCGTTTCGCAGGAGCAGCTCGAGCGTCGGCAGCGACGCGCGGATGCGCGTGTCATCGGCGACGCGGCCGTCCTCGAGCGGGACGTTGAGGTCGGCGCGCACGAGCACGCGCTTGCCGCCGACCTCGGCGCTGCGGACGGAGCGGGGAAGCCTCACCGGACGCCGACCGGCAGCGAGGCCGCGACCTTGGCGGTCAGGTCGACCAGCCGGCACGAGTAGCCCCACTCGTTGTCGTACCAGCCGAACACCTTGGCCATCGTCCCGTTCGCCATCGTCAGCTCGCTGTCGAAGATGCACGAGTACGCCGAGTGCTGGATGTCGGTCGAGACGAGCGGATCGTCGGAGAAGCGCAGGATCCCGTCGAGCCGGCCTCCGGCCGCCGTGCGGAATGCCTGGTTGATCTCCTCGGCCGTCACCTCGCGGGACAGCCGGACGACGAAGTCCGTGATCGACCCCGTCGGGACCGGCGCGCGCACCGAGATGCCGTCGATCTTCCCCTTCAGCTCGGGCATGACGACGCCGATCGCCCGCGCGGCACCGGTGGTCGTCGGGATCAGGTTGATCGCAGCCGCCCGGGCGCGCCGCAGGTCCTTGTGCGGGAAGTCGAGGATGACCTGGTCGTTCGTGTACGCGTGGATCGTGGTCATGAAGCCCTGTTCGATCCCGAACGCGTCGTGGAGGACCTTGGCCATCGGCGCGACGCAGTTCGTCGTGCACGAAGCGTTGGAGATGATGTTGTGCTTCTCCGGGTCGTACTCGTCGTCGTTGACGCCGAGGACGAACGTCGCGTCCGGCTCCTTGGCCGGCGCCGAGATGAGGACCTTCTTCGCGCCGGCGTCGAGGTGCTTCTGCGCGCCGGCTCGGTCGTTGAAGTGCCCCGTCGACTCGATCACGAGGTCGACGCCAAGGTCGCGCCACGGCAGGTTCGCCGGATCGCGCTCGGCGAGCACCTTGAGCTCGGTGCCGGCGGCTGTGATGAGGCCGTCGCCGACCTCGACACGCTGCGGCAGCGGGCCGAGCACCGAGTCGTACTGGAGCAGGTGCCCCATCGTCCTCGCGTCTGCGAGGTCGTTCACGGCCACGATCTCGAAATCGCCGTTGCGCTCGAGGTGCGCCCGGAAGAAGTTGCGTCCGATGCGGCCGAAACCGTTGATGCCTACGCGCGTTGTCATCTCTCGCCTCCTGGAGTCGATCGCTTCCGAGTCTAGTAAGACGCCCTCCACGCCGATCCGGGGTTTCCCCGTATGTGGGGTGTGGACACACCCGCCCCGATCGGTGGGATAGTCGAGCCGTGCCGCTCGACACGCTCGCCGCGCGCCACGCCCGCTACCGGAGCAGCGAGCCGGCGGTCGTCTGCGGGCCGCACCGGCTCACGCACGACGAGGTGAACCGCCGCGCCAACCGCACGGCGAACGCGCTGCTCGGCCTGGGTCTCGCGAAGGGCGACCGCGTCGCGCTCGTGCTCGACAACTGCCTCGAGCTGCTCGACCTGTACGGCGCCGCGATGAAGACCGGCATCGTCGTCGTCCCGCTGAGCCCGCTGCTCCGCGCCGGGGGGCTGCGGCAGCTGCTCGCCGACTCCGGCGCGTCGGCGGTCGTGACGGCGCCGCGGCTGGCGCCGGAGCTCGAGCGGGCTCGCAGCGAGCTCACGATCGACCACTGGCTGGTCGCCGGCGCGGCGGAGGGATACCGGCCGCTCGACGAGCTGACGGCCGTTGCCTCGGACGAGCAGCCGCCCGACGCCGGCCTGCACGACGACGACCCGTTCAACGTGATCTACAGCTCCGGGACGACGGGCGACCCGAAGGGCATCGTGCACACGCACCGGATCAGGGAGGCGTACGCGACCGGCTTCGCGAGCTCGTTCCGGATTCACCGCGACAGCGTCGTGCTGCACGCAGGCTCACTCGTCTTCAACGGGTCGTTCGTGACGCTGATGCCGGCGCTCTACCTCGGCTGCCCGTACGTCCTGTTGCCCGCATTCGACCCGCGCGCGATGATCGACGCGCTCGCGGCGGAAGGGGTGACGCACGTGATGACCGTCCCGTCGCAGCTCGTCGCCCTGCTCCAGCACGACGACTTCGACGAGGCGCACCTGCCCCGGCTGGAGATGATCGGATCGCTCGGCGCGCCGCTCCTGCTCGAGCACAAGCAGGAGCTGATGCGGCGGCTGCCGCGCCGCCTCTACGAGCTGTACGGCCTCACCGAGGGCTTCGTCACCATCCTCGACCGCGAGGACGTCGATCGGAAGCCCGGGTCGGTGGGCGTGCCGCCGCCGCTCTACTCGCTGAAGATCCTCGGCCCGGACGGCGCCGAGCTGCCGCCCGGCGAGGTCGGCGAGATCGCCGGTCGCGGGCCGATCACGATGCCCGGCTACCTCGGGCGGCCGGACCTCACAGCCGACACGCTCGTCGACGGCTGGATCCTGAGCGGCGACCTCGGCTACGTCGACGACGACGGCTTCCTCTACCTGGTCGACCGCAAGAAGGACCTGATCATCTCGGGCGGCGTCAACGTCTATCCGCGCGACATCGAAGAGGTCGCCGTGCAACATCCCGACGTGCTCGACGTCGCCGTGTTCGGGGTGCCCGACGAGAAGTGGGGCGAGAGCCCGATCGCCGCAGTGCGGCTGCGCCCGGGCGCGCGCGACGATGCCGAGGCGCTCCGCGAGTGGATCAACGCGCATGTGCCTGCGCGCTACCAGCGTGTTCGCGAGGTCGTCGTACGCGAGGACTTCCCGACGAGCGTCGCCGGCAAGACGCTGCGCCGCGTCATCCGCGAGGAGTACGCAGCGCGCCCGTGACGGAGAGCCGCTTCGTCGAGGCGAACGGGATTCGCCAGCACTACCTCGACGCCGCCGGCGACGGCCCGGTGCTCGCGCTCGTGCCCGGTCTGACGGCGAACGCGCACTCGCTGGACGGCCTGCTCGCCGCCGGGCTCGCCGACCGGCTGCGCGTACTGGTCTTCGACGCGCGCGGCCGCGGGCTGACCGAGCGGCCGGAGTTCGGCTACCGGATGGAGGACCATGCCGCAGACGTGCTCGGCGCGCTCGACGCGCTCGGCCTCGACCGGGTCGTGCTCGGAGGGCACTCGTTCGGCGGGCTGCTGACCTACTTCGTTGCCGCCAACCATCCCGAGCGGGTCGCGAAGGCCGTCGTGCTCGACGCGCCCGCGGAGATCGACCCGAAGATCCTCGACCAGATCGCGCCGTCGCTCGCGCGGCTCGACCGGACGTTCGCGTCGTGGGACGAGTACGACGCCTTCATCCGCTCGTTTCCGTACTGGGAGGGCTTCGAGTGGAACGACGAGATCCAGGCGTACTACCGGGGCGACGCGGAGGAGGCCGCCGATGGCTCCGTGCACGCCCGCGCGCGGCCGGAGGTCATCCGTGCGGTGATCGAGGGCGAGCTCGCCGTCGACTGGCTCGAGACCGTCACGCGGGTGGCGTGTCCGACCCTGCTCGTGCGCGCCACGCGCCCGTTCGGGCCACCGGGGTCGGGCCCGATCGTCCCCGCCGACAGCGCCCGCCGAACCATCGATCTCCTCCCCCAGGGTCGCCTCGTCGAGGTCGACGGCAACCATGTGACGTTCGTCTTCGCGCCGTTAGCGAGAATGACCGTCGACGCCATCGTCTCCTTCGTCCTGGAATGACCGACTTCGTCTTCTACGGTGACACCGAGCGCTCGCACGCGATGCGGCACGAGCTGCCCGTGGTGATCGGCGACCCGTTCCTGCTCGCGATCGTCGACGAGCGCCTGCACTTGGCGGTCAGCTTCCTCGACCGCGAACGGGTGGTCGAGGCGGTCCCGGACGCCGTCCTCTACGACTACAGCGATCTCGGCTTTGGAGAGCTGCGCCTGAGCGGCCGCAGCCTCTTCGAGATCGAGGTCGAGCTGGCCTCGCGTACGGCCGCGGCGATCGGCCTCCGCGAGGCGGTTGCCGATCCGGACATGCCGTTCTCGATCGCCGACCGGCTGCGGGCGGACGGCATCACGCTGCACCTCGACCAGCCGGCGGTCGCCGCGCGGCGGCGGTCGAAGTCGCCGTCCGAGCTCGCCGGCATCCGCCGGGCACAGAAGGCGGGCAACGCCGGACTGCGCGCGGCGGCGGCGGTGCTCGCCGGGGCCGAGGTGGACGGAGACCGGCTGGTCGTCGACGGCGAGCCGCTCACGGCGGAGATGGTGCGCGCGGCGCTGCGCGAGGCCTGTGCGCAGCACGGCGCTCCGGCTCCGCCCGACGTCATCGTCGCGTCGCCCTGGCAGGGCGACGGCGGCCACGAGGCGGGGTACGGCCCGCTGCCCGCGAACCTGCCGATCATCGTCGACCTGTGGCCCCGCGACGAGGAGTCGGGCTGCTGGGCGGACTCGATGCGGACGTTTGTCGTCGGCGAGCCGCCGGAGAGCGTGCGTGAGGCGGCGCGCGTCGTCCGCGACGCCGTGGAGGCCGCGCGCGCCGCGGTGCGGCCCGGCGTCACCGGGAAAGAGATCTACGACGCGGCCGCCGACGTGATCGAGGCGGCCGGCTACGAGAGCCAGCGCACGGTCGGCGGCGGCGTCCCCGACACCGGCTTCCGGGCATCGCTCGGCCACGGCGTGGGCCTGGCCGTCCACGAGGAGCCGATCCTGGGCCTCGCCGGCCACAGCCCGCTGGTCGCAGGGGACGTGATCACGCTGGAGCCCGGCATCACCATCCCGGGCGGCGGCGAGGTCTGCTTCGAGGACCTGCTGGTCGTCACCGACGGCGGCAGCGAGACGCTCACGGACTTCCCGTACGACCTCGCGCCGTAGCGCATGCCCGACGGGGTCGCGGCCGCCACGAGCGCGATCAATCCGATCGGCGATCATTCACGGGCGCGGCGCCTGGCCAAGGTCGTCGGCTGGATCGCCGTCGCGGCTGTCGTGCTAGGTGTCCTCGACGCGCTGGGGATCGACGTCGGCGGCTGGCTGGCGGGCGTCTGGGACACGCTGGGGGCCGTCTCCGTCCCGTACCTGATCGGTGCGGTGGCGCTGGTCAGCGTGCAGATCGGGTGCACGGCGATTGCCTGGCTCTTCATTCTGCGCGCGGGCTACCCCCACGCCGAGATCCGGTTCGCGCCGATCCTGACGGGATATGCGGTCGGGACGGCCCTGAACTGCGTCCTGCCGGCGAGCCTCGGGACGTTCGTGATGCTCTTCATGTTCGTGGCGATCATCCCGGGCGCGACGTACGCAGGCGTGTTCGCCGCCTACCTCGTCCAGCAGATCTTCTTCGTCGTCATGGGTGCACTCGTGTACGTCGTGCTCTTCGCGACCGTCCCGGGCTCCTTTTCCGTCGAGCTCGGCGGGCTGCGCGAGCACCCGGCTCTGACGGCGTTCATCGTCGTCGGAGTCGTACTGCTGCTCGTCGCCGTCGGGCGCGTGTTCATCACCAGGCTGCGGAAGCTGTGGGAGGACGCCAAGCAGGGCGGCGCGATCCTCTCCTCGCCGCGGGAGTACCTCGTTCGAGTGGTGCTGCCGTCCTTCGCCGGCTACCTCGCGAAGCTCGGAGTGATCGCGGTCATGCTCGCGGCCTTCGCGATCCCGGTCTCGTTCAACTCGGTGACGCACGTCGTCGCCGGCAACTCGATCGCGAGCAACACCGCCGTTACTCCGGGCGGGGCAGGAGTCACGGAGGCGATCACCGCCGTCGCGCTCAAGGGCTACACCGACGCGCGCACGGCGACTGCGTACTCAGTGGCCAGCCAGCTCGTCACGAACTCCTGGAAGATCGCGTTCGCGCTGATTCTCGTCCTGGCCGTGTTCGGCTGGACGAACGGCAGAGCGTTACTCAAGACCTCCTACGGCGAGGCGAGGCAGCGCGCCGCCGAGCACCACAAGCACGCGGAGACCACTGCCGAAGATCCGGCTGCCACGTGACCGTCACCGTCCTGGCCGAGGGCTCGCAGAGCTAGGCCTCGGACCCCACCGGGCGCGGCACGGCGAGGGCGTCGCCGATGTCGGCCGCACCGGCGGTCTCGCGCAGCGGGACGTCGCGCAGGAGCCAACTCAGGCTGAATGCCACGACCATCACCGCGGCCGCCGTCAGGAAGACCGGATGGAGCGCGACGGCCACGGCCGTGCCGTACACCGCGTGGATCACGGGCGGCAGGTGCTGGATGGCAGCGGGGCTCGCGTGCGCCGGCGCATGTACGCCGGCCGGGAGACGACGTGCAAGCTCGCGCCCCAGCTGGTTCGTGAAGATCGCGCCGAAGACGGAGACGCCGATCGAGCCGCCGATCTGCCTGAACAGCGTCGCGCCTGAGGTGGCGACGCCGAGCAGCCGGTGATCAACTGCGTTCTGCGCGGCGAGCACCAGCACCTGCATGACAAGCCCGAGGCCGAGGCCGAGGAGCAGCATGTAACCGGCCGCGACCCTCGTCGGCGTCGCGACGTCGAGCGTCGAGAGCAGGTACAGCCCGACGGCCGCGATTGCCGTGCCGACGATCGGAAAGACGCGGTAGCGGCCGTAGCGCGAGATCAGGAAGCCGCTTCCCGTCGAGGTGACGAGGACGCCGAGCATCATCGGCGTCATGAGCAGCCCGGACTCGGTGGCTGTGTGGCCCTTGACGATCTGCAGGTAGAGCGGGATGAACGTCACCGAGCCGAAGAGCGCAAAGCCGACGACGAATCCGATCGCGCTCGTTGTTCTGAACGTCATGTTGCGGAAGAGCTCCGGCGGCAAGATCGGCTCTTCGGCGCGCGACTCGACGAACGGGAAGAGCGCGAGCAGCGCGACGCCGCCGCCGATCGCGGCCAGCATTCCCGGCGCGTCCCAGGCGTAGCTCGTGCCGCCGAGGCTGGTATAGAGGATGACGGCCGACAGCCCGGCCGCGAGAACGACCGCGCCGAGCCAGTCGATCCGGTGCCGCGTCGTCACCTGCCGCGAGCGGAAGGCAGTGGCGATCACCGCCAGCGCCACAAGGCCGAGCGGCAGGTTGACGTAGAAGATCCAGCGCCACGAGAGCTTGTCGACGAAGAATCCGCCGAGCAGCGGACCGGCAACGACGGAGACGCCGAAGACGCCTCCGAACATGCCCTGGTAGCGGCCGCGCTCACGCGGCGCCACGAGGTCGCCGACGACGGCCATCGACACGACGATCAGGCCGCCGCCGCCGAGCCCCTGGACTGCTCTGAAGGCGATCAGCTGGGGCATGCTCTGGGCCAGCCCGCACAGCGCCGACCCGATGAGGAAGAGAACGAGCGCGACCTGAAGGACGCGCTTGCGACCGTAGAGGTCGCCGAGCTTCCCGTACAGCGGCCCGGCCACGGTCGACGCCAGCAAATACGAGGTCACGACCCAGGAGAGGTGCTCGAGACCGCCGAGGTCGCCGACGATCGTCGGCAATGCCGTCGACACGATCGTCTGGTCGAGCGACGCGATGAACAGAACGAGGAGCAGCGCGCCGAAGATCAGCCCCCGCTGACGCGCCGGCGTTCCCGTCACCGAGGCGCCGCCCGACTGCGCTCCCGTCGTCCGTGCATCTGCTGTCGTGATCATCGCGTCTCCTTTCGAGGTCTCTGTGACGGCACGCTCGCGAGACGCGATGCCATGCCGCTGCCACGAGGCCGGCCTCCGCTGCCGCCGAGGGCACCGGGGACGACGCCTTCGGCGCCGCCCCCGAGCTGTCAGTGACCTAGCCTCTGATCCGCCTGTGCCGGCGCGGTCGCTGGACACGCTTCACGGCAGGGCGCCACGACAGGAGCCGCTTGCCGATGCCGGCATAGACCATCAGCAGCACCGCCGCCAGCGAGGCGAGGGCGGACGTGAGTGTCGGATCGAGCGTTTGCATGGCTGCCCCTCCTCTCCGTCACCCGTGCACGAGCGGCTTCGCCCGCATGAGCGACCCGCTGTGCTCTTTGACGTCCTCGACGACGCTGCGGAGCTCCCGCGCGAGCGCGAGCTCGAAGATCCCGTCGACGATCGCGAAGGTCGCGACCAGCGCAAGGAGCGCCAGCGCGCCCTCGCCGGGCTTGACGAACATGATCACGCCGAACGCTCCGATGACGATGCCGTTGAGCGCGACGAGCAGAGACTCCGACGTGCGCAGCGGCAGCGTGACGGCGCCGCCGACCTGCGCGATGCCCGCTGCGATCGCCCAGATGGCGATTGCGTAGAGGAGCGCCGTCGCCGACAGGTCGGGCCAGCCGAGCACGACCAGGCCGATGCCGAAGCCGATTACCGCCTGGATCGCGACCCAGAGCCGGAGCCGGCCCGACTCCTTGGGGAGCCTGAACGCGGCGTAGGCCGACAGCGATCCGTAGACCAGCCCGAACGCGCCGACCAGTGCCGTCATCGTGGCGAGGCCGAGGTCCGGCCAGACCAGCAGGACGACACCGAACACGATCGAGGTGACGCCGAGGGTCGCGATGGCCTTCCAGATGTGGGCGAGGTAGTTCTCGCCCTGTTCGATTGTTGCTTGGATGCTCATGGTTCTCCTCTCAGTTGGGCCGAGCAGCGTCGGCCTTGCGCTTGAGCTCGTCCAGTGCTGCGAGGACGCGCTTCTTCCTGTCACGCCACGTGTCGCCGACAGCGGCGCGGACTCCGGCGAGGCTCTCGCCGATTGCGAGCCGGCGGCGCCTCAGGTCGGCGATCACCTTCTCGCTCTCTTCGCGGGCGGCACCGGTCTTGGCGGCGGCGTTCGCCTGCATGCGTTCCATGAACGCGTCCCAGTCGTCGAGCTCCGCCTCGACCGCCTCCACGAACTGCTTGCGGTCGTCGGCGATCTCCGCGTCGAGGCGGTGCTCGGCGATGTTGAGCTCGTTCTCGAGGACCTGGAGCTGCGCCTGGTACGGCGCCTCGTACTCGCCGGGGCGGCGGATCGCCTCGGCGTCTGCCGCCTCGTCCTCCTGCCGGAGCGTCTCGAGGTAGCGCTGGATTCGCGCCGGTGCCTCGGCCGCGCCGTCGTACGATCGCGCGTCGAGCGCCTCGATGCGGCCCTTCAGCTCCTCGAGTCGATTGTCGATCGCAGTGGGCACTTGCGGGCCTCCTTTCGTTGCTTGCGGGTCGTCGCAAGCGTCGCCGGGGCGCTGCCATGCGACTGCCACGCGCTCGGGCGGTGCTGCCGTCGTCAGGCGGGAAGCACGGCTGCCGACGGCTCGTCGGCAGATGCGCCGGCGGCGGCAGCCGGATCGCCCGCGAGGGCGACGAAGAGGCTCTCGCGAGGGCCGTGCGTGCGCGGCGTCCGAGACCACTCCAGGACTGCCCGGCACAGGCGGTCGGCGGTCTCTCCGTCGCCCGCCGCCGCGAGGATGCGCGCGAGCCCGACCCGTGCATGAGCGGCGGCCCACGACGCTTCTGCGGCCTCGGCGGCAGCCAACGCCGCACGGGCGAGCTCTTCCGCCTCGCGAAGGTCGCCAGCCGCGAGCGAGAGCGAGCCGAGGCCGGCGAGTGCGAACGACGCGTGATCGGCGAAGCTCGCCCGGCCGGCCAGGTCGAAGGCGCGCCCGTATGCCTCAGCCGCTGCCCCACGGTCGTCACGGCGCTCGGCGACCCACGCGTCGAGGAGGATCGCCGGGATCTCGAACCCGTCGAATCCCCCGTCGACCGACGCCCGGTGGGTGGCCGCCGCCATGTCGGCGACCGTGGAGACGTCGCCCGCGAGCGCGGCGCCCGTGGCGCGTATCAGGGCGGCCGCCGAGACGCCCCACGCGTCCCCGGCCGCTTCCGATGCGGCGCGGGCCTCGTCGGCCAGTGCCGCAGCCCGCTCCTCCTGCCCCGCGTTGACGAGCGCGAGCGAGAGCGCCGTCCGGACCATGGCGGCCGCGGCCTGAGGCGCGTCCGCCGCGAGGGCGAGCCCACGCTCGCCGGCCGCGACCGCACCCTCGAGGTCGAGCTCCTCGGTCGCGAAGTAACAGAGGAACGCGAGCGCTTCGACCTGGCGCTCGACCGCCGCCTCGGAGGCTCCCGCCGATGCGAGCTCGAGGAACTGCCGTCCCTCCGACACCCGCTCCGCAAGCACGAAGTACCAGCCGAGTCCCGCTGCGAGCCGCATCGCCAACGCCGGATCAGGCACGTTGCGGGCGCTATCGAGCGCGGCCCAGAAGTTGTCGTTCTCGAACTGCAGGCGTCCCATCGAAGCGAGCCAGTCAGGCCCGCGCAGGTCGACTCGCGCGCCCTCGGCCAGCGCGGCGTAGTGCTCGGCGTGGTCGCGTCGTACCTCCACGAGCTCGTCCGCTTCGGCGAGCCGCTCGAGCACGTACTCGCGGACGGTCTCGAGCAGGTCGTAGCGCGCGCTGTCGCCCGCGAACGAGACCGAGACAACCGACTTGTCGACCAGCCCGCCGAGGAGGTACATCACGGTCGACTCCTCCAGCCCGCGCCGTCCGCCGGCGGCGGCGAGCGACTGCAGCGATGCGCCGCCTCGATGCACGGCGAGCGCATGCAGCAGCGTCTTCTCGTCGGCGTGGAGCAGGTCGTAACTCCAGGCGACGAGCGCAGCGAGAGCGGCGCGCGGCCCTTCCGGCGCCGGACCGTCTCGCAGCAGGTCGAGGCGCCGCTCCACGACCGAGAGCAGCTCGGCGAGCCCGTGGACGTTGACACGCGCGGCCGCGAGCTCGATGGCGAGCGGCAGGCCGTCGAGCCGGCGGCTGATCTCGGCCACGAGCAGCGCTGATTCCGCGGTCAGCTCGAACCCGGGCCTCGCCGCGCGGGCGCGCTCGAGGAACAGATCGACGGCCGGAGAGGCCGCAGCGGGATCGGCGTCGGGCAGGGGCAGCGGATCGACGATCACGCGCACCTCGCCCGAAGCGCGCAAGCGCTCCCGGCTCGTAGCCAGCACGCGGACGCGTGGACAGCCGCTGAGAACGGTTTCGGCGACCCGCCGGGCTTCGTCGAGCACGTGCTCACACGCGTCCAGGACGAGGAACGAATCGGTATCCCGAAGGCGGGCGACTGCCCGCTCCAGCGGGTCTCCACCTCGCGCGCCGACCGCGTCGGCGACCAGACGGGCAACGCCTGCGTCGCCCCCCGCGCGCTCGAGGTCGACGAACCAGGCGCCGTCGGTCTCCGCCTCCAGGGCTCGCGCAGCCTCGACCGCCAGCCTGCTCTTCCCGACGCCGGGCGGGCCGGTCAACGTCACGAGACGGTTCGCGCGCAGGAAATCGACGATCCGGTCGAGCTCGTCCTCCCGGCCGACGAACGACGTCGACGGGGAGGGCAGGTTGCCGCGTGGCCTCGGCGCGACGGCAACCGGTGCGATCGCCGGGTCCTGTGCGAGGATCGCCTCCTGTAGCCGGCGGAGGTCCGGGCCGGGCTCGAGCGCGAGCTCGTCGGACAGCACGCGGCGCGCCTCCTGGAACGTCTCGAGCGCATCGGCCTGGCGGCCGCTTCGGTACAGCGCGAGCATCAGCTGGCCCCACAGGCGCTCGCGGAACGGGCTCCCGTCGATCGCCTTGCGCAGCTCGGAGACGAGCTCCCGGTGTGCTCCAAGGGCCAGCTCGGCCTCGAAGCGCTCCTCGAGCGCGTCGACGCGCAGGCTCTCGAGCCGCCGAGCCTCCGCGTTAAACCATGCGGTGGCCGGGAGTCCCTGGAGCGCCGAGCCGCGCCACAGCGCGAGCGCGGTGGCAACGGCCTCGGCTCCGGCGCGCGCCTCTCCCTCGCGCAGGGCGGCGCGCGACTCTTCGAGCAGCTCTTCGAAGCGGAGCACGTCCACGGACGCGCGGACGAGGGCGTACCCGTCGGGCGACGCGGCGATCGTGTCGTGCCCGAGTGCCGCGCGGAGGCGAGCGACGTGGTGCTGGACCGCGTTCCGCGGCGCGGCGGGGAGATCCTCCTCCCACAGAGCGTCGACCAGCGCGTCGACTGCGACCGCGCGGCCGCAGCGAAGTGCCAGGAGTGCCAGCAGCGCGTGGCGCTTGCCCCCGCTGACGTCCGCCGGGCATCCGTCGGCGAGGACCTCGAACGGGCCGAGAAGCCGGATTTCCAGCATGTCGCTCATTGCTGGCCAGGGTCGGGGCCTGCCCCGCCGAGTCTCGCACGGCCAGTCGCGCGTGTATAGACGTCGCCCTGGGCAGCGCGATGACGAAGCGCGGCAGCGGGATGGCAGCGGCGCACGGGACGCTCTCCTCGTTCACGACCTGAGGAGGCAGACAATGAGCATTGCAGAGCACGTTGCCGCGACCCAGCGGTGGATCGTCGACCCGACGGGCAGCACGGTGGAGTTCGAGATCCGGCACATGTGGGGCCTGGGCACCGTGCGCGGCCAATTCCGGCGCTTCCAGGGCTCCTACGTCGCCGACGTCGAGGCACCCGCAATCGAGCTGACCATCGACGCGAGCAGCGTCGACACCGGCAACCGCCGGCGGGACGAGCACCTGCGCACCGAAGACTTCTTCGACCTCAGCGCACACCCGGAGGTGAAGTTCACATCGTCGAGCGTCGTCGGCACGGGAGACGGACGCCTGCGCGTGAGCGGCACTCTCGAGGTAGCGGGGACAACTATCCCCGTTTCGCTGGACGCGTCGGTGAGCGAGCTCGGCGACGCGCTCGAGATCGACTCGGAGACCACGCTCGACCACCGGTCGCTCGGGATGTCGAGCGGGCCGCTCGCCTCCATTCGGCCGCCCGCGTGGCTCCACGTGCGCGCACGGCTCGTCGCGGGACGGGAGCAGTTCTGATGCGCACCTCGACGACACGTGCAGTTCACGACCAGGTCGGCGAGAGGCGCCGTACTGAGCGGGACGCCGGGCAGCCGGTCGTGACGATCTCGACACGGACGGTGGTCCTCTCCGTCGCCGTTGCGCTGAGCGCCGTGTTGGCGCTCGCCGTCGCCTGGGCGGCGCGGACGGTGCTCGTCGAGTTCGTGATCGCGGTCGTCCTCGCGATGGCGATAGAGCCGTTGGTGCGGCTCTTCGAGCGGCGCGGTCTGACGCGCGGCGCCGCCGTCGGGGTGAGCTTCGGCGCGATTGCCATCGCGCTCGTGGCCGTCCTCTACCTCCTGCTCGGGCCGCTCGTCCACGAGACGACCCGGCTCGTGCACGACTCGCCGAGGCTTCTGAACCAGCTCAGCCATGGCCGCGGCCATTTCGGCTTCCTCGAGCAGAGGTTCTCCATCGTGGAACGGGTGCAATCCGCGGTTCAGTCGGGAAAGCTCGGTGCAGCGGCCGGACCGGCCTGGGGCGTCGTCAGCTCGGGCGTACAGACGGGCGGCCAGATCGTCTTCGTGCTCTTCCTGGCCGTGTTCGTGCAGCTGGGCGGGCGC
Organism: uncultured Thermoleophilia bacterium; assembly: GCA_963817375.1. Taxonomy (GTDB): domain Bacteria; phylum Actinomycetota; class Thermoleophilia; order Gaiellales; family Gaiellaceae; genus JACVRM01. The sequence continues at coordinate 155,702 of CAWFOB010000001.1, forward strand.
CAGTGGTACGAGTCGCTCACCGGGCTGGTCCCGGAGGACGGCCGGACGCGCGTACGCCGGACAGGAAACGGCATCGCCGACGTCGTCGGCGGCTACGTCTCCGGCAACCTGCTCATCAGCGTCATCGCCGGGACGGTCGCCGCGGTGACCGCCTACTCCCTTTCCGTCCCGTACCCGATCGCCCTCGGGATGATCGTCGCGATCACCGACCTGATCCCGCTTGTCGGCGCCACGATCGGCACGGTCTTCGTCGCTGCGGTGGCCCTGGCCACGCAGGGTGTCGGGACCGCCGCGATCGTCGTCGTGGTGCTGATCGTCTACCAGCAGCTGGAGAATCACGTCCTCCAGCAGGCCGTCTATCACCGCACAGTGAAGCTGTCGCCGCTCGCGATCGCGCTCAGCGTCGCCGCAGGCGCCGAGCTCGGAGGCGTTGTCGGGGTCCTTCTGGCCATCCCGTTCGCCGGCGCCGCCAAGGTCATCTCGAGCGAGCTGCTCGCCTGGCGTCGCGGTCAAGACGCGCCGCCTGCGGAATAGGTGCGCCGAATGGCAGCCCCGGCGCCTGCACTGGCAGCGTCGTGGCAGCGCCGCCCGAAAGGGTGCAGTGGTCAGAGATGTTCAACCCGAAGGGAGCAGCAATGGCTGCACAGAACGTAGTGGTTGTTCGGTTCGACGAGCCGAGCAAGGCGTATCAGGCGCTCAGCGTGCTCAAGGAGTGCGACGCCGACGGCCGCATCGGCCTGGATTCAGCGGCGATCGTGGAACGCTCGTCGACCGGCGAGCTGCGCGTCCCCGAGGACGCCGACAATGTCGGCCCGATCGGCGCGGCGAGCGGATCGCTCATCGGGATGCTCATCGGCGTCCTGGGCGGCCCGGTCGGTGTCCTGCTCGGCTGGGGCGCCGGAGCGATGATGGGCGGTGCCTTCGACATCGGTCGCGGCGCCACGTCGGACGAGGCGCTCACCGTTCTCGGTCAGGCGATTCCGCCGGAATCGACCGCCGTGATCGCGAGCGTCGAAGAGCCGGCAATCGAGGTGATCGACGGCGAGATGGCGAAGCTCGGCGGCGAGGTGACCCGTCGCCCGGTCGCGGACGTCATGGTCGAGCTCGACGCGACCGAGGAGGCCGCCGAGGCGGCCGAGCGGGAAGCGCGGCGCACCATCCGCGAGCGGCGCAAGGCAGAGCTGAGCGCCGGCGTCCAGGAGCATGCCGAGAAGGCGAAGGAGAAGCTGCACGTCTCCTGACGACGCGCACCGGCCGCCCGTGGTCGAAACCCGCTGACCCGTCGGGGCGGCGGGTTTCGACGCTCCGGGGCAAACCGCTATCGGGCGGGTCGGAGGGGTCGAGCAGCGGATCCCGTCGGTCAGGCGGGATCGACGTTGAAGCTGAGCATCATCCCGCTCTCGTGGTGCTCGGCGATGTGGCAGTGCGCCATCCAGACGCCGGGGTTCGTCACGTCCAGGAGGATGTCGACCGTCTCACCGGTTCGGACCAGCACCGTGTCCTTCCAGACCAGGTTGGGCTCGTCCGCTCCGTCGCGCGCAAGGATCAGGAAGCGTCCCGCTCCGTGCACGTGGAACGGGTGCGGCATGGGGTGATCCGAGTCCATCTCGTTGACGAGCCGGATCTTGACCCGATCACCGACGCGGAAGCGCCAGTCGATCCCGGCGTTCTCGGCGCCCGTGTCACAATCGACCAGCTTCCAGCGCATGTTGGCCGGCGTGGTCATGCGGTTGACCTCGACCATGTCGTCTTCCCACTCGATCCCCTGCGCGCTGCCGTGGTCGTGCTCGTGGCCGTGAGCGTCGTGCTCGGCGTGGTGCCCGCTTTCCCCGCCGTGCTCGTGGTGCTCGTCGCTGGAGACGACGAGATCGGCCGGGACGAGCTTCATGCCGCACCTGGGGCAGCTGTCGGGCGCATCGCTCGTGACCTCCGGATGCATGGGGCACACGTAGGACGCCGCAGCGGGGGCCGCGGTGGCGAGGAAGCTCATGCCGCACTTCGGGCACCGGCCGGGCTCGTCGCTGACCACCTCCGGATGCATCGGGCACGCATAGACGACAGGCCCCTCCGGGGCACCCAGGTCCATCTCCGCGACGAACGCCAGCGTCTTGTCCGGCGGTGCGGCGAAATACGGCTCGCTTCGCTTCCGCTCGGCCACCATGTCCTCGTTCCTGCGGAGAACGGCGAACGCATCGGCGAGGTACGGCTCCGCAGGCTCGTCACCGACGGTGATCTCCGCCAGCCGATATGACCGATCCGGAGTGCGGTGCTCCAGCACGAGCCCAACGGTCTCTGCGAAGAGGACGTCGACCACGACTCGCTCCGACGGCGCCAGGAGGGCCTCGTCGACGAGCTCCTCCTGCTCGTAGTGACCGCTGTCGGCTCCGACGAGCTTCATGCGGGCTCCCGCAAACGTGACGTTGAAGACGCGGGTGTTGGCCGTGTTGGTGAAGTAGAAGCGCACCACCTCGCCGCGCTTCGCGGCCAGCGAGAGGTTCGGATCCCCGGAGACGAGCATGACGTTGCCGAACCGGCCCATCGCGACGTGCGTGGTCTCGGACTCGCTGAAGGGGGCGACCTTGCCGTCGGAGATCAGGATGTCGTCGAGCGTGAGCAGAAGCTCGCGACTGGCCGGCGGCCAGTAGTCGGGCTCGGCGGGAACCACGAGGATGTTCCCGTACAGGCCCATCTCCTGCCCGTAGTCCTCGCGGATATGCGGGTGGTACCAGTAGGCGCCCGGATCGGGCACGGTCACCGCGTACGTGAAGGTCTCGCCGATGGGGATGGGTGCCTGCGTGTCGTGCGTTCCGTCGTACCGGTTCTCGAGCCGCAGCCCGTGCCAGTGCACCGTCGCGTCGAGGTCGCCGTGGTTCGTCACGTGAACCGTGACCGTCGCACCCTGGGGAAGCTTCAACGTCGGCCCGGGAATCGAGCCGTTGTACGCAAGCATGCGCACGATCGCGTCGCCGATCCGCTTCTTGACCGGAGCGATCACGAGGTCGAACGAGTCGCCGTCCGCGAGCTCCACGACCTCCGGGCGGACCGCGTCGGAGAGCCCGTCGGTCGTGGTCGGGAACTGCTCGACGCTTGCAGGCCGGCTATTCGGCATGGCTCACACCTCTTCTCGCTCGACCACCGCCCACGGGTAGGGGCGGGTCGGAGGGGAAGCTCCGAGGACGACCTCCCCCTCCAGTTGAACCGCGCTCCGGACCGTGGCACCGGACGGGGTCTGAATCCGATGCCGGACGAGCGCAGACCCGCCCGAAGCCGAGTATGACCGATCGCGCACCGGCGCGCCAAGACCGCGTATTGGGGATTGACACGCGCCTGGAGATATCTGCGCGCGTTCACCGGACGGTAACACCCTCGAGCGCCAGCAGCCGCCGCTTGTAGTCGGCGCCCAGGCTCCCGTAGCCGCCCAGGCTGCCCGCGGCGACAACGCGGTGGCAGGGCACGAAGACGGGCAGGCGGTTGTGCGCGCAGAAGGTCCCGGCCGCCCGCGCGGCCCCTGGCCGGCCCGCCAGGGCGGCGAGCTCGCCGTAGGTGACGACCTCGCCGCGCGGCACCGCCACGAGCGCTTCGCCGAGCGCGCGCCCGAACTCGGTCTCCTCCTCCCAGTCGAGCTCGACGTCGTCGAACGCGACGTCCTCGCCGTGGAAGAAACGGACGAGCCGGCGGGTCAGCGGGTGGTCGGCGCGATCCTCCCCTGCCACGCCGCGCGGCAGCTCGTGCCAGACCGGGCGGCCGTCCTCGAGCCAGAGCTCGCCTGTGCCCCAGCCCGCCGCCTCGTACGGGACGCACCGCGCCACGGGCGCACCTATACCATCGCCGCCGTGAGCCGCCCCGGGATCTTCCGCCCGCCGCCGCCGGTCAACGAGCCCGTTCACGACTACGCGCCGGGCTCGCCGGAGCGCGAGGCGGTCATCCGCAAGATCGGCGAGCTGCGCGGCCAGCAGATGGAGCTCCCGATGGTGATCGGCGGCAAGGACGTCCGCACCGGCGACCACTTCGAGCAGGTCGAGCCGCACGACAAGGACCACGTGCTCGCGACCGTCCACCAGGGCGGGCCCGCGGAGGTGGAGCGCGCGATCGACGCGGCCGGCGAGGCGTGGCACGACTGGTCGCGGATGCCCTGGGAGGAGCGCGCCGCCATCTTCTTGCGCGCCGCCGAGCTGCTCGCCGGCCCGTGGCGCCCGACGCTGGTCGCGGCGACGATGCTCGGCCAGTCGAAGACCGTGCACCAGGCCGAGATCGACGCCGCGTGCGAGCTCATCGACTTCCTCCGCTTCAACGTCGAGTTCATGACGCGGATCTACGAGCAGCAGCCGATCTCCTCGCCCGGCGTCTGGAACCGCCTGGAGTACCGGCCGCTCGAGGGCTTCGTCTTCGCGGTCACGCCCTTCAACTTCACGGCGATCGGCGGCAACCTGCCGTCGAGCGCCGGCGCTGATGGGCAACACGGTCGTCTGGAAGCCGGCCTCGACGGCGGCGCTACTCGGCCTACTTCCTCATGCGCCTGTTCCAGGCGGCCGGCCTGCCCGACGGCGTCATCAACCTCGTCTACGGGCCGGGCGCGGCGATCGGCGACCCTGCCCTGGCCAGCCCGCGACCTCGCGGGCGTGCACTTCACCGGCTCGACGCCCGTCTTCCAGGGCATGTGGAAGACGATCGGCCAGAACATCGACCGCTACCGCGAACTACCCGCGCATCGTCGGCGAGACCGGCGGCAAGGACTTCATCTTCGCCCACCCCTCCGCCGACGTCGACGCCGCTCGCGACCGCGATCGTGCGCGGCGCGTTCGAGTACCAGGGCCAGAAGTGCTCCGCGGCGTCGCGGATCTACGCGCCGTCGAACCTCTGGCCGGCGCTGCGCGACCGGCTGGCCGAGGAGGTGCCGCAGATCCGCATGGGCGACGTCGCCGACTTCTCGAACTTCATGGGCGCCGTCATCGACGCGAAGGCGCAGAAGGGCCACCGCGAGGCGATCGAGCTCGCGCGCAGCCGCGCGGACACGGAGATCCTCGCCGGCGGCGGCGTCGACGACTCGGAGGGCTTCTTCGTCGAGCCGACCGTGATCGACGACCACCGACCCGGAGATGCCGCTCATGAGCGAGGAGCTCTTCGGGCCGATCGTGACCACCTACGTCTACCCCGAGGGGAAGTGGGAGGAGACGCTGGGCCTCGTCGACCGCGGCTCGCCCTACGGCCTCACGGGCGCCGTCTTCTCGCGACGACCGCGACGCGGTCGATCCAGGCGGAGGAGGCGCTCCGCTACGCGGCCGGCAACTTCTACGTCAACGACAAGCCCACCGGCGCAGTCGTCGGCCAGCAGCCGTTCGGCGGCGCGCGCGCCTCCGGGACGAACGACAAGGCCGGGTCGATGTGGAACCTGATCCGCTGGGTCAGCCCGCGCACGATCAAGGAGACCTTCGTGCCGCCGCGCGCGACTACCGCTACCCGTTCATGGGCGTCGACCAGCCCGACGCGGGCGGCAACGGCTCCGCCCCGCCGGATCGCCCCTAGCCCCCGGGCGAGTAAGGGGCCCCGGCCCGAATGCGCCATCTCCTCGACTCGATCGAGGTCTTCTACGACCACCTCTCGGCGGTCGACTTCCGCTGGATCGCGATGGCGCTCGCGCTTCACTTCCTGCGCTCGCTCGCCATCTCGCGCGCGTGGCGCAACGTCATCGCGGACGCCTATCCGGACGAGAAGGTCCGCTGGCGCTCGATCTGGGGCGCCTACCTCGCCGGCGTCGGCGTCAACGCGCTGATTCCAGCGCGCGCGGGAGACGCGGTCCGTCTCTACCTGGTCAGGCACCGCGTGAGCAACTCGACGTACACGACGCTCGCGTCGTCGCTCGCCGTCATGGCGATCTTCGACATCACCGCGGCGCTGGCGCTCTTCGCGTACGCGCTGACGCAGAACGTGCTCCCGAGCGTCCACGTCATCCCCGACCTGCCGAGCTTCGACTTCGGCTGGCTGCTCCAGCGGCCGCGCCTGCTCGCCGGCGTGTCGCTCGGGCTCGGCATCGCCATCGGCGTCGGCCTTTACTGGGCCGCTCGGCACGTCGCCGCCTTCAAGCAGCACCTGGCCCAGGGGTTCACCGTGCTGCGGCGCCCACGCCGCTACCTGCGCCGGGTCGCCCTGTGGCAGGCGGTCGACTGGACGACCCGGATCGCCGAGACGCTCTTCTTCCTGAAGGCGTTCCACATCGACGCCACGCTGCACAACGCGCTGATCGCGCAGATGGCGCAGAGCGCCTCGACGGCGCTGCCGATCACGCCGGGCGGCATCGGCACCGAGCAGGCGCTGCTCGTCGTGGTGCTCGCCGGCGCCGCATCGAAGACCGCCCTCGTCGCGTTCAGCGTCGGCGTCAAGCTCACCGTGACCGCGGCGAACGTCGTCGTCGGCTTCCTGGCGCTGCTGATCATGGCCCGGACGATCGACTTCCGGGAGATCCGCCGCCGGCGCCAGGCCGAGGAGGCGCCGGCTCCTGTGCCGCCCGGCTGAGAGGCCGGACGGCACCTGAGCAATGGCTAGACGGTTACCGCAGTCGGCATCTCGACGATGGCCGCCTCGAAGCGCTTCACCGTCGGCGTGCCGGCGTGGATCATCTCGCTCACCTCGCTGCGCATCTGGTTCGCGGTCTCCTCGCTGGCGCGCATCGCCTCCTCGCTCTCCCAGAGCGTGAACGACACGAATGTCTTCGTGTCGCGGTCGACGAAGCCGAGGAAGCCCTTGAAGCCGTCGATCTCGCGTGCGCGGGTGACGACGGTGTCACGCACGGTCTGGACCGCCGCGTCGATGTCCCCCGTGAAGCCCTGCAGCTCGGTCATCCGAGCGTACATCGGTCCCTCCTTTCCGAGACCGACCGACGCTACTCCTCCTAGCCGTGGCCTGCCTTGTGGAGCTGGGCGTAGATCGAGCGAGCCGTCTTCGCGTGGCAGCCCTGGCACCGCCTCGAGCTCCTCCTCGCTCGCGGCGAGGAACCGTTCGGCAGAGCCGAAGTGCCGCACGAGCGCGCGCCGCCGGGCCGGCCCGACGCCCTGGAGGCGCTCGAAGATCGACTCGCGCGCGCGCGCGCTGCGCCGCTGCCGGTGGAAGCCGAGCGCGAAGCGGTGCGCCTCGTCGCGCAGCCGCTGGAGCAGCTGGAGCCCCGGCGAGTGGCGGTCGAGCCGGACGGGGTCGGAGCGGTGCGGCAGGAAGATCTCCTCCTCGCGCTTGGCGAGCGAGATGACCGCGACGCGCGGCAGGTCGTAGGCCTGCATCGCCGCCAGCGCGGCCGAAAGCTGGCCCTTGCCGCCGTCGATGACGACGAGGTTCGGCACGGCCGCGAAGCTCTCGTCGTACTCGTCCGCGGTCACGTCCTGCAGGCGCGCGAACCGGCGGGAGATGACCTCAGCCATGGCCGCGAAGTCGTCGGGCCCTTCGAGCTGACGCAGCCCGAACTTGCGGTAGTGCGCCTTCTTCGGCACCCCGTCGGAGAAGACGACCATCGAGCCGACCGGCGACTCGGCCTGGATGTTCGAGATGTCGAAGCACTCGATGCGCACCGGCAGGCTCTCGAGGTTGAGCGCCTCGCGCAGCTCCTCGAGCGCCTCGACACGACGCATGCGCCGCTGCTCCGTCGCGGCCGCGTCCGTCTCCAGCGCGAGCTGCGCGTTCTGCGTCGCGAGCTCCTGCAGCCGCCGCTTCTCGCCGCGCTGCGCCGGACGCACCTCGACGCGCGCCCCGCGCCGCTCGGACAGGAACTCCTCGAGCGCCTCGGTGTCGTGTACCTCGGGCGGCACGACGATCTCGAGGCGGCACGCTCGGCGACGAGCCGTAGTACTCGAGCACGAACGCCTCCAGCACGGTCGGGATGTCCTGGCCCTCCACGTTCTCGAGGTGGAAGCTGTGCCGGTCGACGAGCTTGCCGTCGCGGAGCGGGAAGACCTGCACGGCGGCGCGGTCGCCGGCGGCGGCGATCCCGATCACGTCGATCGTGCCGAACGTCGCGCCGGTCGGCGGCCTGCCGCTCGGCCAGGTGGCGCACCGAGAAGAGCCGGTTGCGGTAGCGGGCCGCGTCCTCGAACCGCTCGAGCGGCCGCGGCGTCGCGCATCTGCTGCTCGAGCTCGCGCTGGATCGACTTCGTGTCGCCGGAGAGGAACTCGATCGACGCCGTCGATGATCTCCGCGTAGTCCTCCTTCGAGACGTAGCCGACGCACGGGGCCAGGCAGCGGTCGATGTGGTAGTCGAGGCACGGGATGCCCGAGTGCCGGCCGGGCTGCGGGCCCTCGCACGGCCGGAAGCGGAAGACGCGGTTGAGCACGTCGAGCGTCTCGCGCACCTTCTTCGCGTTCGCGTACGGGCCGAAGTAGACGACGCCGCGCCGGTGCCGCTCGCGCGTGAACATGACGCGCGGGTAGTCGTCCTCGACCGTCACGGCGATGTACGGGAACGACTTGTCGTCGCGCAGCCGGACGTTGAACGGCGGCCGGTGCCGCTTGACGAGCGTTCTGCTCGAGGTGGAGCGCCTCGGCCTCGGTGCCGGTGACGATCACCTCGAGGTCGGCGATCCGGCGGGCGAGGTCGGCGACGCCGCGGCGGCTCGTCTCCCGACTGGAAGTAGGAGCGCACGCGGGGGCGCAGCGACTTCGCCTTGCCGATGTAGAGCACCTCGCCCTGCGCGTCACGGAAGAGGTAGACGCCCGGCTTGGCGGGCAGGGTCTTCAGCCGCGGCTCGAGCGCGTGGGCCACGCGGCCAGCGTAGCCACGCCTATACGCGCGAGAACGTGACCGTCCAGCGGACGGAGCGGACGAGCAGGCAGCCGTCGCTTTGGGCCTGGCCGTCCTCTTCGCCGCGCAGCGTCAGCCGCTTCCCCACCCGTGCCGGCACCTGTGCGTACGCGTCCGCGAGCCCGATCGGGCTGGGCGGCGTCGGCGCGCCGAAGCACGCGCCGCTGATGTCGTCGACCGTGCCGTCGAGCCAGAGCCGGCCGCCGGCGACGCGCAGCTGGACGGGCTCGAGCGAGACGGCGTGCTTCGCGGCGTAGTCGATCGCGAGCACTCCGCCCGTGCCGTCGTCGCACTGGCGGCGGCGCTCGTGGGTGCCGCCCGCGTCCGTGGTCGCACGCACCGGTACGGCCAGGCGCAGCGCCTTCAGGTTGCTGACGCGCACCGAGCGCGATGCTCTTGAAGGCGAGCGTCCGCACGCCGCTGACCGCGTCGACCCAGCAGCCGTCCTCGACGTGCGCCGGCACGAACGACGACGTGCTCATCGTTCCGACGACCGTCACCGCGTAGACGGGCGCGCGCCCGGCCGACGCCGTCGCCGTAAGCGCGCACGCGACCAACACTGCTGCAAGCAGCCCCCGTCCCACGGACGGACTGTTATTCCCCTCGAACGGGGGGTCAAGCCTTGCGGGCTACGATCCCTCGAATGGAGGGTCAGTACGTCGCGTACACCTTCTACCGCGTCGATCCGGCGTGGCGGCGGCTCCCGGTCGAGGAGCGCGCCGCCGGCAAGGACGCGTTCGCCGAGGTCGTCGAGGAGTGGGCCGAGCGCATGTCGGGCCTGCGCGCCTACTCGGTCGCGGGCGTGCGACCCGACTGCCGACTTCTTCCTCTGGAAGATCACCGAGCGCTACGAGGATCTCGGCGAGCTCGGCGCCGCGCTCAACGCGACGCCGCTCGCCGGCTGGCTCGAGACGCCGTACTCGTACCTCGCGACGACGAAGGCCGTCGCAGTACACTCGGCGCGCCGCGCCACGCAAGATCGCCCCGCAGGAGCTGCCGTACCTCGTCGTCTACCCGTTCGTGAAGGTGCGGCCCTGGTACGCGCTCTCCGACGAGGAGCGGCAGCGGGCGATGGACGAGCACATCCGCATCGGCGCAGGAGTTCACGGCGATCAAGAACCACACGACGTACTCGTTCGGGATCGACGACCAGGAGTTCATGACCGCGTTCGAGTGCGAGGAGCCGGCCGACTTCATGCACCTGATGCTGACGCTGCGCGAGTCGGAGGCGTCCCGCTACACGGAGCGCGACACGCCGATCTTCGTCGGCCAGCCGATGGCGATCCGCGCGGCGCTCGACGCGCTCGACGGCGCGTCGTCGCGCGTCTCGGCTCGGACACCGCTCGTTCAGTCCGCCGACACCGGCGCGGCGCCATCGTCGGCCTGAACGTCGCTCTATTCGACTTCTAACGGGGAACCTGCGGTTCCCCCCTCGAGCTCCCCCCTTCCTCTGGCAAGTCCGTTAGTAACCGGTTTGGTCGCGCCAGACCCGGAACATCGAGAAACCGCAGATGACCAGCACGAGCAGGAACGCGGCTGCGTCCGGGCCCGAGGCGCCGATCACCAGGTACGCGCCTACGGCGAAGACGGCCAGCAGTGCGGCCCCGTAGAACGCGACCTGGGCGCGCGTCGGCCACGTCGCGATCTCCGTCCGCCGCTCGCGCCACACCAGGTAGATGAAGAACGCGATCGCGATGAAGAAGGCGATCCGCGCGATCAGATACAGCGCCGCGAGCGTCGCGTAGAGCTGGAAGACCACGACGACGAGCGCGATCGCCGCAACGATCAGGAGCCCGCGTACCAGCGGGTTCATCTCCGAGATGTAGCGCCTCATCCTGCGGTCATGTACGCGCGCCCCGCCAGCAAACCCGCCAGGAGCGTAGCTCCTGTGAACCAGAGCAGACGGCGGCGCGGCTCGGCGGGCGCGTAGATCCAGGGGGCCAGGACGGCCGCGAGTGCGAACGACCCGTAGGCGTAGTGCAGCTGGTCGGGGGCGCGCCGGTTGTCCGAGAGCAGCAGCAGGCCGAGCGCGACCTGCGCCACGAGCAGCGTCTGGACGAGCGCGAGCAGGTGGCGAGCGGCCCCGGTGGCCGTGCCGCCGCGGCGATACGCGAGCGCGCCGACGAGCACGGCGACGGCCGCCGAGACGAGGACGAGGACCGCGACGGTCTGGTGGGCGCGCAGCACGGCGCGACCCTATCGGGGCGCCCTTATGCCGTCGGCTGGCGCGGACGCTCGACCGTGCCGGTGAGCGTCATGAGGCTGCCGTCGGCGCTGCGGGTGATCGTGCCGTGGCCGTAGACGCCCTTGTACGTCCTCGTGCCGGAGGCGTTCCGCCAGCTCTTGCCGGTGACGGAGAACGTCAGCGTGCCCTTCCTCCCGCGCGTGACCAGCCGGGCGCTCGAAGCGGTCACGCTGCCGGTATCCGCGAGCGCGCCCTTCAGCGTGAAGCTGCCATTGCCGTCGTCCGCGCCGACGATGCGGACGGTCACGTGCCGGTCTGCGCGCCGGCGAACGGCGCGGCCACTGCCAGGGCTGCGGCGAGGACGAGCGCGCGGACGAGCATCCGTCTCACCAGGGTCATTGTTCCCCCGGCGACAAGGATTCAAAACGCTACGCTCGCCGCGTGCTCGAGGAGGGACAGCCGGCACCGGACTTCACGCTCGAGAGCGACGAGGGCGAGCAGGTAACGCTGTCGCAGCTCCGCGGCAAGCCCGTCGTCCTCTATTTCTACCCACGCGACGACTCGCGCAGGCGCAATTGCAGTAGTGCGGGCTAGACGACGCTCGGCCATACGAGAGAGCCGTCGCTTGGGCTGCGAGAATCTGTTGCGTGAACGAAGCGAGGCTTGAGGACGCTGGCTCCGGGCTTGCCCCGGTGACGGAGGGTTGGTTCGTCGTCAACGTGCGCGATGCCGAGTGGTTCTCTTCCGAGACGAGGGGTGCGGCGTGTTGGTTCGCCAACGAGTACGGCGAGCCTCCGATCGAGTTCGCGCAGCTCGGGATCAACCTGAGGGTCCTCGAGCCCGGCCAGAGCAGCGTCTACCACGCCGAGGCGAACCAGGAGGCGTTCCTCGTTCTGGTCGGTGAGTGCAGGCTGCTCGTCGAGGGCGAGGAGCGACTCCTCCGAGCCTGGGACTTCTTCCATTCACCTCCCTGGACGAAGCATGCCTTCGTGGGAGCTGGCGACGCGCCGTGTGTGGTGCTGATGGTTGACGCGCACGTAAGCCCGGAAGTGCGGTATCCCGTGTCGGAACTCGCAGCCCGTTACGGCGCGAGTGTCGCGAAGGAGACATCCGATCCGGAGCAGGTCTATGAGACGGCCGAGATGTTCCGGCGAGCGCGGCCCCCATACTGGGAACGCCTGCCCTGGGGCTAGAGCCGTTCGCGGCAGCCGTCAGGCGGATTCCAGAACGCTGGCGCAGTCTGCGGGACTCACATCTCGGACGACCCCTGCCGCCCCTCCGGGAAATACCGCGCGAGTGAAGCGAAGTAGATGCATCCCTTGTCGGCGGCGAGCGCGTTCAGCACCGCACCTCCTGCTCGGCTTCCTCCAACGTCGGAAGCACCTCCTTCACGGTGATGTAGTTCCTCGGCTCGTCGAAGACTCGCCGAAGATCGCCGTCGAACGGGCGGTCGAGTCGGAGAACGGCGAATAGCGGTTCAGCGCCTTTCGTCATCGTCGGAGCTTAGGACGAGGTTGCATCCGCACGCGCCGGGCGTATAAGCGGGCTAAAGCGGCACCCTGCGCAATCGCTAGGCTCGCCCCATGATCGAGGAAGGGCAGCCGGCTCCCGACTTCACGCTAGAAAGCGACACCGGCGAGCGCGTCTCACTCTCTGACTACCGCGGGAGGCCGGTAGTTCTCTACTTTTACCCAGCGGACGACACGCCCGGCTGCACGGCGCAGGCGTGCGGCTTCCGCGACGACTGGGAGGAGTACCAGCGGCGCGGCGCCGTCGTCCTCGGCGTCAGCCCCGACGACGTCGACTCGCACGTGCGCTTCCGGCAGAAGTACGAGCTGCCGTTCACGCTCCTCGCCGATCCCGACCACCGGGTCGCCGACCTCTACGGCGCCTGGGGCGAGAAGAAGCTCTACGGCAAGACGCACATCGGCGTCATCCGCTCGACCTTCGTGATCGACCCGGAGGGCAACATCGCCACGGCCATGCCCAACGTCCGCGCGCAGGGCAACTCGGAGAAGGTCCTAGCGGCGCTCTAGCCCTCAGCCGAGTCGGATGCGTGGGTCGATCCACGCATAGAGCAGGTCGACGATCAGGTTGAAGATGATGATCGCCACCGTGGCGAAGACGATGATCCCCTGCACCGTTGGGGTGTCGAAGTTGAACAACGCCTTGACCGCGGTATTGCCGAGCCCCGGCAGGCTGTAAACCGTTTCCGTGAACACCGCCCCGCCGAGCGCCAGGCCGATGTCCATGCCCAGCATGGTCACGATCGGCAGCATCGCGTTGCGCAGGACGTGCGAACGCAGCACGGTGTTTTCCGGCGCGCCCTTGGCTCTGGCCGTGCGGACGTAGTCCTCGTTCATCGTGTCCAGCACGTTCGCTCGGATCATGCGCACGTAGAGCGCAGCAAAGAGGATGGCGAAGGTCAACCACGGGAGGATCATGTGGTAGGCCCACTGCACGGGCCCTCCCGGTTGCCCCGGTGGCGGGTGAATGAAGTCCGCGTACCCGGTTATCGGGGTGATGCCCCACTTGTAGCCGATGAAGTAGGCGAAGATCAGGCCGAGCCAGATCGGGTGCGCCGAGATCCCGATCAGCACGAAGCTCATCGAGGCGCGGTCCATGATCGAGCGCGGGCGCAGCGCCGACAGCACGCCCACCGGCACCGCGATCAGCATCCACACGACGGCGCCGCCGAACACGAGCGAGGCCGTCACGGGCGCCGCGTCGCCGACCAGCTGGTTCACGCTCTCGCGGTTGAAGTACGAATGCCCGAGATTGAAGTGAAAGATCAGCTGGGACAGGAAGTGCCAGTACTGGTACCAGATCGGCCGATCCAACCCCAGGTTGTGCCGCACCCTCAGCACCTCCGCCTGCGTGCACGCTTGGCCACACGCCTGCTTCGCCGGATCCGCAGGGATGATGTAGAAGAGGACGTAGCTGACGACCGTGACCGCAAGAAACAGCACGCACGCCCACAGCAGGCGCCGGATCATGTACCGGATCAATGCCGGCCTCCAGCGCGGGGGTCGAGCGCGTCGCGGAGGCCGTCGCCGAGGAGGTTGAAGGCGAGGGTCGCGAGCAGCACGGCCAGGCCTGGCCAGACCATCAGCCACGGCTGGGTCAGGTAGTAGTCAGGCCCCACCGAGAGCAGCTTGCCCCAGCTGGGCGTCGGGTCCTGGATGCCGATGCCGAGAAACGACAGTCCGGCCTCGGCCAGGATGAACTGCGCCACGGTGATCGTGGAGAGCACGATGATCGGCGCGACCAGGTGCGGCAGCAGGTGCGAGCGGACGATCCGCGAGTCGCTGGCGCCGACCATGCGCGCGGCCTCGATGAACTCCTTCTCGCGCAACGACAGCACCTGGGCGCGCACGATGCGCGCCGGGTAGTACCAGCCGAAGAAGCCGAGCACCAAAACAAGCGTCACCACCCCCGGCCCGAAGAGCCCGCCCAGCGTGATCGAGTTGAGCCGGTCGCCGGCGGTGCTGGCGAGGGCGATGATGAAGAGCAGGATCGGGAAGGCCATCACGATCTCGGTCAGCCGGGACACGACCGTGTCGGTGACGCCGCCGTAGTAGCCGGCCATCGCGCCCATGATCACGCCGACGACCATGCTCAGCACGGTCGCGCCGATCGCTACCTCGAGCGACGTCTGCGCGCCGTAGAGCAGGCGCAGGAACTCGTCGCGTCCGAGCTGACCGTCTCCGCCGAGGACGAACAGCGTGGACCCGAAGTGCCCGGGTGCACCCGCAAACGGCGCCGTCGAGACGTGCGTCCACGGGCCGACCGGCAGCAGCGTCTGCGGGTTGAGCGCGCCCGCGAACGGCTCGTCCGGGCCGTGGCCGAGCAGATGCGCGGCGATCGGCGCCCCGATGTAGGCCGCGAGGAACAGGAAGATGATGAACACCCCGCCGGCGAGGGCGACCTTGTCACGCCTGAACCGCCGCCAGACCTGCTCCCAGTAGCCACGGGCAACGACAGCATCCGAGGTGTCGAGGTCAAGGGAGCCCTCGGCCGGCAGCACAGCGGCCAGGCCGGCGCCGGATGAGATGACGTCTTTGGTCTCGTCCATGTCCCCACGGTACGAGCGCGAGGGGCTTCGACGAATCGGGCGTTTCCCTACATCGGAGCGCTTTCCTGGGCAAGCCGCGCGCCGAGCTCCGCGCGGGACCGGATT
This sequence comes from uncultured Thermoleophilia bacterium, assembly GCA_963817375.1. Classification (GTDB taxonomy): domain Bacteria; phylum Actinomycetota; class Thermoleophilia; order Gaiellales; family Gaiellaceae; genus JACVRM01. The sequence goes on from CAWFOB010000001.1 coordinate 170,847, forward strand.
CCGAGCTTGCGGTACGCCCGCGCCAGATTGGCCTCGACGGTCTTCGGGCTGACGAAGAGCTGGGCGGCAACCTCGTGGTTTTTGAGGCCGCTGGCGGCGAGCTGGGCGACGCGCCGCTCGGTGGGGGTCAGCTCATCCGAAGCGCCCTGCCGGAGGCCAACCCGCTCGAGCTCGGCCCTGCCGCGCCCGGCCCACAAGGCGGCGGGCAGCGCGTCGAACACCTCGATCGCGCCCTCGAGCGCGGTGCGCGCGGCGGCCTTCTCCTTGCGCCGCCGCCGCACGCGGCCGAGCTCGAACAGCGTGCGCGCGCGCTCGAACGGCCAGTCGCGGTGCCGCGCGACGGCGGACTCGAACGCGCCGGTCGCCGCATCGAGCTCGGCGGCCGCTGCGAGCGCCGTCCCCCGCAGCCGCGCGGCGACGGCGAGCGCCCAGGGGCTCTGGATGCGCCGGGCCTCGCGCCGGAGCTGGTCGATGAGCGCGTTCGCCTCGTCCAGCTCCCCCACGCCGACGAGCGCCTCGATCGCGTATGGGCCCAGCGGATGGGTCGCGAGCGCGAGCTGCCTCGGCATCAGCCAGTCGAGCAGCGGCCGCAGGTTCGCAAGCGCCCGCTTGTCGTCGCCCAGCGACAGATCGAGGAAGCCGACGGCACCGAGGCTCATGACGAGCGTGTTCTCCTCCGTCGCCTCCCGCGCCACGGTCGCGCCTGCCGCCGCCGCCGCACGGGCGTCGTCGGCGTTGCCTATATGCGCCTCGACAAGCGCTTTCCAGTAGGCGCTCAGCCCGCCGTCGACGTTCAGGCCGAGCTGCTCGGCGAGCTCGTAGGCCGCATCGGCATGCGCAAGCGCCTCCTGCCACCGGCCGGCGCGCAGCTCGACCTCCGCGAGCCGGCCCCGGACCGCGAGCCAGTCGACGTCGTCGCCCGCGTCGGCCGCGCGGTCGGCCAGGCCCTGGAACGCCTCGCGGGCGTCGTCGAGGTCGCCCCGGTAGAGCTGCCAGAGGCCCAGCGCGAAGACCGGGCTGTCGTCCGGGAACTCGCCCGGGCGGCGCCCGTGGACGAGCGCGCGCTCGAGCGGCTTGGCGGGACTGCGCCCGGCCCACAGCATCCAGAGGGCGAGCCGCGCGAGCACGTGGACGACGAGAGCATCGTCGCCTGAGCGCTCCGCATGGCGCAGTGCGGTCCGGCCGTTGGCGAGCGCGTGCTCGATGCCGTGGAGCGGCCACGCGCTGCCGAGCGCGAGGTGAATGCCTGCGAGCAGCCCGTCGTCCGACGCCTCTCGGCGCGCGCGCTCGAGCAGCGGCTGGGCCCGGGCGAGGTCGTCCGCGAGCGTGCCGAGCCGCAGGAGCACCGAGGCCCGCTCCTCCCCGGCCCCGAGCTCCGCCAGTAGGCCGTCGAGGACCGCCCGGGCCTCCGCGAGCGCCCCGGCGGTCACGTACGCATCGGCAGCCTGGAGCAGCCGCCGGCGGCGCTCCTCGGCCCGCGCCTCTGGCGTCAGCTGCGCGGCCAGCGCCAGCAGCTCGGCACCGGCCTCCGGCGCACCTCGAGCGAGGGCCGCCAGTGCGGCGCCGTCGAGCTCCGCCGCGACGGCTTCGTCCGGGCCGGTGGCGCCGAGCGCCCGGTGGCGCGCCCGCGTCTCGGCATCGCCGGCCACTTCGGCGAGCTCCCGATGCATCGCACGCCGCTCGTCCGGCTCCGCGCGAGCCTCCACCGCAGCGGCGACGAGCGGATTGCCAAAGGAGACGCGGTCGCCGTCGAGGGTGATGACGCCAGCCGCGGCGGCGTCCTCGAGCGCCTTGCGCCGGCCGATCGCAGTGACCGTCGGCTGTGCGAGCAACGCGGCGGCGAGCAGCGCCTTCCGGGTCTCGCTCGGCAGGTCGTCCAGGCGGGCGGCGAGCAGCGCCTGCAGGCTCGCGGAGAGCGGCAGCCGCTCGCCCGCGTCGAGACTGCGACCGGTCACCGAGCGCGCGCGCGAGCTCGAGGGCGTAGAACGGGTTGCCGCCGCTCGTCTCGTGGACCCGCGTGAGCAGGGGCCGAGGCAGCGCGATCCCGAGGCGGTCGCGCACGAGCCGGTACAGGGCGGCGGAGTCGAGCGGCCCGAGGCCGATGCTCGTGTGCTCGGCGGTGAAGGCCGCGGCTTCGCCGGCGCGTACCGCGGCCAGCACCATGACGGGCTCCGCGTCGAGTCGGCGGAGCGCGAAGGTCAGGGCGTGCGCGGTCTCGTCGTCGAGCCAGTGCGCGTCGTCCACGGCCACGAGCACCGGGCCCTGATCGGCAAGGAGGCGCAGGCAGTCGAAGACGGCCAGCCCGACGGCCCGCCGCTCGGGCGGGGGTCCATCCGGGTGCTCGAGCAGGAGCGCGACCTCGAGCGCGCGGCGCCGTGGCGGCGGGAGCCCCGGCAGCACGTCCGCGAGCGCAGGCGCGAGCAGGTCGCCGAGCGCGGCAAAGGAGAGCTGGACCTCGGTGCCCGCCGCGCGGCAGGACAGGACGCGCGCATCGGCGGCGGCGACTCCTGCTTCCCAGACGGTCGTCTTGCCGATCCCCGGCTCGCCCTCGATGACGACCGCGGCAGGCGGCCTGGCGAGGAGGTCGGCGATCGCCGTGAGCTCGGCCTCACGGCCGAAGATGCTTGCGGACGGCACGAGAGACGAATAGCACTGTCGCGCTACAAAAGTGCGGATGAGAGGACTTGAACCTCCACGCCCCTAAGGGCACACGGACCTGAACCGTGCGCGTCTACCAATTCCGCCACATCCGCGCGGCGCCGGCATTGTAGCCCCGACCGCGAGCCCCAATCCGACGTCTAACCGTACGATGCCGCGTATGCGTTGGGGTCTTGCGGCCGCGGTCTGCGCGGCGTTCTCGGTCGTCGCCGCCGTGCCGGCGAGCGCCGCAAACCGGGTCGAGGTCATCGCCGAGCTCGGCCCGCCGCCGCTCGCGCGCGCGGTCACGTCGAGCCGCGTGCTGAAGCCGACGCCGCGCCTCGATCTCGCCGCGTCGCTGAGCCGGGGCTACCGCGCCGACCTCGCCGGAGCGCAGGCGCGGGTGGCGCGCCGCATCCGGACGTCGATTCCCGGCGCCCAGATCCGCTGGCACTACTCGGTCACGCTGGACGGGCTCGCGGTCGTGCTGCCCGCGCGCGACGTCGCCCGCCTGGGCCGCATCCCGGGCGTTGTACGCGTCGACGGCAACAGCCGGTTCGTCGCGCAGGACACCGCCAACGTCACCGCCGTGAAGGCGCCGCTCATCTGGGGCCCTGACCTCTCCACGGCGGGGCAGGGCGTGAAGATCGGGATCATCGACGACGGCATCGACCAGTCGCACCCGTACTTCAGCGCGCAGGGGTTCGTCGCACCCGCCGGGTACCCGCGCGGGCAGAAGGCGTACACGACCGGGAAGGTGATCGTCGCCCGCTCGTTCTGGCCGCCGTCGCTCAAGACGGCCGCCGCGCGCGAGCCCTTCGAGACGGGTCTCTCGTCCCACGGGACGCACGTCGCGGGCATCGCTGCCGGCGACTACGCCACGCGCACCCCGGCCGGCGTCTCGCTCTCCGGCATCGCGCCGCGTGCGTACCTCGGCAACTACAAGGTCTACTCGCGTCCTGACCTCGACGAAGGGCTGAACGGGAACGCGCCCGAGGTCGTCGCCGGCATCGAGGCGGCCGTGGCGGACGGCATGGATGTGATCAACCTGTCGCTCGGCGAGGTCGAGATCGACCCGCGCCGCGACGTCGTGGCCCGAGCGCTCGACGCAGCCGCCGACGCCGGCGTCGTCCCGGTCGCCGCGGCCGGCAACGACTTCGCCGACTTCGGCCACGGCTCGATCATCTCCCCGTCGGCGGCCGCGAACGCGATCTCGGTCGCCGCGGCCGACGTGAGCGATGCCCGCCCCACGATCAGCTGGTTCTCGTCGGCCGGGCCGACGCCGGTGTCGCTGCGGCTGAAGCCGGACGTGACCGCTCCCGGCAGCGACATCGTCTCGTCGCTGCCAGGCAAGCAGTTCGGCTCGCTCGACGGGACGAGCATGGCGAGCCCGCACGTCGCCGGTGCTGCCGCGCTGCTCCTGCAGCGCCACCCGGACTGGACCGTGGAGCAGGTCAAGTCGGCGCTGGTGACGACCGGGAGCCCCGTCTACGCCAGCGCCAAGAGCACCGTCGAGGTGCCGGTCACGCGCGAGGGCGGCGGGCTGATCGATGTCTCGGCCGCCGACCAGCCGCTGCTGTTTACAGCGCCGACGAGCCTGTCGTTCGGCCTCGTACATTCCGGCCAGGCGCCCGCGCGCACCGTCGCGCTCTCGGACGCCGGCGGCGGCGCCGGCATCTGGTCGGCCGCGATCAACGCGCAAAGCAGCCCCCCGGGGACGACCGTCACCGTCCCGTCGACGGCCACGATCCCGGGGCGACTCGTCGTCACCGTGCACGCCGGCGCCACCGAGGGCGACGCGCAGGGCTTCGTCGTCCTGACCCAGAACGGCGTCCGGCGCCGCGTGCCGTACTGGGCCCACGTCGAGACGCCCGTCCTGGCGAAGCTTCCGGTCACCCCGCTCACCCGCCCGGGGACATACACGGGCAACGCTTCGGGTCGTGTGTCGCGGATCGCCTCGTACCGGTACCCCGACGATCCGACCGGGTTCGGAGTCCCCACGCAACTGGACGGGCCGGAGCAGGTCTTCCGGATCAAGCTCGGCCGGGCGGCCTCCAACATGGGCGTCGCGGTCGTCGCGCGCGCGCCGGGGAGCACGATCACGGCCCGCCTGCTCTATGCGGGCGACGAGAACCGGCTGACGGGCGTCGCCGGGCTCCCGCTCGACATCAACCCGTACTCGAAGCGCTACGACACGCCGGCGCCCGTGGTGGGCGCGATCGCGCCGCCGGCCGGCACATACGACGTTGTCTTCGACAGCCGGTCGCTGGACACCGGCGGGCGCTTCACGTTCCGCTACTGGGTCGACGACTTCAAGCCGCCGGCCGTCAGGCTGCTGACGCCGAAGCTTGCCGCCGGCGGGCTCCTGCGCATCAGCGCCACGGATGCCGGCTCCGGTGTCGACTCGGCCTCACTCGCCGTCACGGTGGACGGCCGCCGGGTCACGGCGGCGTTTGCCAAGACCAGCGGCGTCATCGTCGCGGCTACGACCGGGCTGGCGACGGGCAGTCACCGACTGCACGTCAGCGTGGCCGACTACCAGGAGACGAAGAACGACGAGAACCGCGGCGGGCCGTCGCTGCCGAACACGGCCACGCTGAACGCGGCCTTCACGATTCGCTAGCGGTTCCGGTCGCGCTCTTTGATCGTCGGCAGCGCCGCCAGGTCGCGCTCGACGCTCGCAGCGAAGTCCTCGGTGTCGTCTACCGGCTCGGTGCGCACGACGCGCAGGTCGCTCTTGCGGCGCCGCCGGCGCCGGTCCGCGTCTTCCCCGAGCGGCAGGCGCTTCGCGATGTGCGGCCACTCGGCCGCGACGAGCACCCCGACCGCCAACCCGAGCAAGGCGATCCAGAAAACTCCCACCGTTTGATTCTAGCCAGCAGTTCGCCGAGCGCTAGCACGGCCCCGGAGTCGCCGTGCCGCCCGGGCCGCGCAGGCTGTAGGCCGGCGTGCCGACCGTCTGGATGCAGTACGAAGCCGCATCGGCGCTGACGACCGTGAGCCCGGTCGCGCTCGCGTCGTAGTGGAGCAGGCCTTGCGCAGGGTCACCGAGGCCCTCGTAGGTGCCGTGGTCGGCGAAGAAGGCCGCGATCGCGGGCGTGATGGCGGTGAGGTTGGCCTCGCCGGCTGCGTTCTCGGCCCGCGTGATCTGCTGCGCCGGCTGCGACGCCACGCCGGAGCCGCCCCCGCCGACGACACCGAACTGCCAGAGCATGCCGATGACGACCGCCGAGACGAGCAGGCTGATGACACCGGTGCCGCCGAACCGCTGGGTCATGCGGCTGGTATCGACCGCCGCGGCCCTCCTCTTGAACGCAAAGGCCCCGCACAAGCAGGGCTTTCGCAGCTCCCCGGGTTGGACTCGAACCAACAACCCTCCGGTTAAACAGTCGCATCGGGCGAGGTCACGCCGAGTGATCCCCTTTTGCTCAAGCCGTTTCAGATTCCATGAGGTGACCTCAGATCAGGCCAGGTCGTTCGGTACCAAATGTCCTTTCGCAGCAGAACTGGCGCCACCACACCCCGGACCGCGTTGATGCCTTCCGCCGTCATCGGGGCACGGCTCAGCCCTCGCAGCCGATGCCGTCTTTGTCGGTATCGAAGTGATGCGGATCGGGATCAGGGACGTTCCAGAGGACGGTGAAGTCTTTGTGCGGTGCGACGTCGGCGCAGTTGAGATCCGGCGGCGGGAGCGGGATGCAGAAGTCGGGGTAGGAGGCGGCGCATCCGGAGCCTGTGGTTGTCGTCGTGCTCGTTGTGGTCGTGTTGGTGTTCGTCGTAGATGTGGTTGACGTTGTCGGGGAGATGGTGGTCGATGCGGCTGTCGTCGTGCTCGTCGTTGTCGAAGTCGTGACGGGCGTGGTCGTGGTCGTCGCGCCTGGCTTGGTCATAGAAACGGGTGGCGATGTCGGCAATCCGTCGAAGGTAGAGGTCGTCGGAGCCGCCACGGTGCTCGTACCGGGCGGCAGAGGCAGAGGCACAGCCACCCCAGGCGGAGTGGCCGCAATCGAGCACTCAGTCCTCTGACGCAAACGCTTGAGTTCAGCCTGTTGCGCCTTGACGAAGGCCGCTCGTTGCTTGGCGCGCTTGTGGGTTTTGAAGTACGCGGCCTTCCGCTTCGGCATTGCCTTCTTGTAGGCCCCCAACGCCTTGGCCCGTCGGTACTGCTCCGCAGCGGAGCAAGTGGCCGACGGCTGCGTCGCACGGGTCACGTCGGTCGGCATCGCGCTTGTCGCCGCGCCAGCGACCACAAACGCGCCGATCAGGGCGCTAGCAAAGGCCGCCATTTCAATACGTCGCAACATCTCCCTCCCGCCAGCGATCCTTGCGCATCCAGGGAGGCGTGTCCATGGGCCGCGCGGCTCACCCGCCTGTCGCCCTACGCCCGCAACGCCTGATCGCCGTTCATGCGGTGCCCGTGAAACGCAGCGTCGCAGTACCGAAGACGAGATTCCGACCGTCGTAGTACGTGGCGCTGATCGGGAACAGAGTTCGTCACGGTTCCATCCGCCGCGACCGCAAGCGGCGCGCCGACATTGAGTATCTGGATGCGTTCGCTGCTTCGCGTGGCCGTCAGCGACCCCTCACCAGCGGCCAACGTGAAGTGACTGCAAGCGCATGCTGAGCGTCACCGCGCGAGCGCCGTAACGGGCATCAGCCGCCAGCCAGTCCACGATCCCGCGGTTAGTCAGCCCCGCGACGAGGCCCGTGCCAGCCAGACCTTCCCAGCGAATCGCGGGGCTGCCGTTGTCGGTGCGGTGTAGTACCCACAACTTTCCTACAGGTGCGACCCGGTCACTTAGGCACGCGCCGTCCACCTGCCCCGGGGCAGAGCACGACGACCTCAAATTCCGGCAGGAGTCCCAGCCCGCGCTCGGCACGATCAGGGCCGTTCAGGAGTCCCGGCGCGCGAGGGGTCCACGCCGCGCAGGTGCTCTTCCCGTGTACTGCGGCGAAGGCCGAAGAGCGGATCTTCGGCGAGGTGCCTACGTGGCCCGGTACCAACTCGGGGCCGCCGCTGGCCCTGAAATCGCGAAAGCCCCGCGCGAGCAGGGCTTTCGCAGCTCCCCGGGTTGGACTCGAACCAACAACCCTCCGGTTAACAGCCGGATGCTCTGCCAATTGAGCTACCGGGGACCGGCGCGGCTCGCCGGATTGTAGCCTGCTCTCAGAACCCGTTCACGAGGCCAACGGGCACGCCGAGCGCCTGCCCGGCGGCGCGCAGGCGAGGCGCCGCGTGCAGCCAGCAACGGTCGGCCCGGGCGGCGTCGCGCGTCGCCTCGGCGACCTGGCCGCTGTCCTCGTCGACGAACTCGATCTGCGCCCGCAACCCCCACAGCGCCCACAGATAGCCGCCGACCGCAAGCCGGCGGCCCTCCGCGCCCGACGGCGAGCTCGCATGGTCGTGGCGGAGCCGTTCGACGGTCTGCCTGACCAGCCGTGCGCGCGCGTGGAAGTCGCCGGGCCGCGTGGCGGCCAGGCCCGCACGGAACGACTGCCTGACCGTGGAGTCGCCCGCCTGCGCCGGCGCCGCCGCGAGCAGCGCGGCAGCGCTCGCGCACGCCAGCACACGTGTCATGCCAGCGCCTCGACCGCGTCCCGCAGCTCGCCGCGGAAGCGCACGAGGTCGGCGTGGCGCCGTTCGTCGTCGCGCGTCATCTCGCGGTGCTCGAGCGCGGCAATCTGCCGCTCGACCCAGCGCTTCTTGAGCTCGAGCGCCGAGGCCGCGGGCGCGGTCGGCGGTGACGCCCTCCTGCTCGGCGGTTGCCCAGAGCTCGGCGCGCAGCGCGGCGGTCTGCTCCTCCGCGCCCTCGCCGGCGAGGTTCGCGCGCAGCCGCCGATGCTCGGGCGAGTCGAAGTGCTCGTCGCCGAGCTCGTGCACGTACGGCGCGGCCGCGGCGGGATCGAGCACGCAGGCGGCCAGGAACATACGCTCGAGCCTGTCGCCCGCCTGCACGATCTTCCGGGACACGGCCGGAGCACTCCGGCGTTCCCGCGGACGGCGCCAGCGCGCTCTGCAACTCGGGGGGCAGGTGGAGGAGGCTCGTTGCCAGCTTCATGGCCTCCTGGCGCTCGAGCGAGTCGCGGACGCCGCTCAGCATCTCGACCGCCTGGTCGAACCCGGCCTGCGGGTTCTCCGCGCGCTCGATCGTCAGGCGCACGCGGTAGAGCAGATACGGCTCGGCGTGCCGGAGCCGATCGTCGAACCCCGCCGCGTCGTCCGCCGGGTCGGTGCCGGGCGGGAGCGCCGACCACCCGGACGTCGAGGCCCTCGCCGTGGGCAAGCTCCATGCCGCGCAGGGTGGCGGCCTCACCGGCGGCGTCGGCGTCGAAGCAGAGGTAGACGATCCGCGTCAGCCGGCCGAGCTCGCGGACGTGACGCTCGGTCAGCGCCGTGCCCATCGACGCGACCACCGGCTCGACGCCGGCCTGGCGCAGCGCGAGCACGTCCGTGTTGCCCTCGACCACGACGGCGCGCCCCTGCTTCGCGATCGCGTTGCGCGCGGCGTGCAGGCCGTAGAGCAGGTCGCCCTTGCGGAAGAGCTCGCCTTCCGGCGAGTTCACGTACTTGGCCCGCATCGGGTCGTCCTCGCTGAGCTTGCGCGCCTGGAAGCCGACGACCCGGCCGCGGGCGTCGGTGAGCGGGAAGAGCAGACGGCCGGAGAAGTAGTCGCCGCCGCGTCGCGAAAGACCCGCCGCCGCGCAGCTCCTGCGGCGTGAACCCCTGGGCTCGCGCCTTCGGTACGAGCTTCGTCCCGCGCGGCGCGAGGCCGAGCCGGAACTCTCGGCAGACTTCCTCGGCCAGACCGCGGCCCGCCAGGTACGCGCGCACCGGCTCGCCGGCCGCCGTGTCCCAGAGGTAGCGCTCGTAGAAGGAGGTCGCCTGCTCGAGTAGCGCCATCAGCCGTTCGCGGCGACGGCGCTCGGCGTTTTGCTGCGGCGACTCGTCGTCGTACTCGAGCTCGACGTGGAAGCGGTCGGCGAGCCATTCGATCGCACCGACGAAGTCGAGGTTCTCGGTCTCGCGCACGAACGTGATGGCGTCGCCCTTCGCCCCGCAGCCGAAGCAGTGGTAGAGCTTGTCGCCGGCGTTCACCGAGAAGCTCGGCGTGCGCTCCTCGTGGAACGGACAGCGGGCGGTGTATCGGGCGCCGACCTTGCGCAGCTGCGTGCGCGCGCCGATGAGGTCGACGATGTCGATCGCCGCCCGGACGGCGTCGATGGACGAGTCCTTGATCCGCGCCAGCTAGAGCGCCGCCGCGTACGTGAGCGCGTACCGGTCGGTCATACCGGCGACGTAGTCGGTGATCCGCTGCGGCAGGTCACCCGGCGCCGGCGGGAGCGCCTCGGGGTGCGCGCGCAGGTGCTCGAAGATCAGCTCGACGGTGTCGGCGGCACGCTCGTGCTCCGCGTGCGAGCCGGGGCCGAGGTAGACGCGGTCGAACATGAAGCGGCGCAGCGCGAGCATGGCACCGCCGATCTCGTCGCTCTGCCGGATGTCCCCGGCCGCCGCCGAGGTCTCGACGAGGTCGTGGACGAGCGTGTCGATGCGGCGCGAGCCGGTGTCACCGAGCAGCTCGAGCTCCGCGGCGGGCAGGTCCTCGTGCGAGAGCAGGCCGCCTCGGACGGCGTCGTCGATGTCGTGGTTGATGTATGCGACGCGGTCGACGATGCGCACGATGCGGCCTTCGAGCGTGGCCGGCAGGTTCTCGCCGGTGTGGTTCAGGATGCCGTCGCGCACCTCCCAGGTCAGGTTCATGCCGCGGCCGTCGCGCTCGAGCACGTCGACGACGCGCAGGGAGTGCTCGTTGTGGCGGAAGCCGATGCCGTAATGCTCGCGCAGGAGCGCGTCGAGCGCCTCCTCGCCGGCGTGGCCGAACGGCGGGTGGCCGAGGTCGTGGCCCAGGCCGACCGCCTCGACGAGATCCTCGTTCAGCTGCAGCGCCCGGGCGACGCCGCGCGCGATGCCGGTGGTCTCCAGCGTGTGCGTGAGCCGCGTGCGGACGTGGTCGCCTTCCGGCGAGATGAAGACCTGCGTCTTGTGCTTGAGCCGCCGGAACGCCTTCGAGTGGACGATCCGGTCACGGTCGTGCTGGAACGGCGTGCGCAGGTCGCTCTCGGCCTCGGGCTCGGCCCGGCCACGCGTCTCGTACGAGCGGACGGCGAGCGGCGAGAGCCATGCGTCCTCCTGCTCGCGGATCCGCTCCGCGAAGCTCTCAGCGACCGTCTTCGCGAGCTCCGGCATTGCTGCCTACGGTATCGGTGCTACCGGAGGCAGAGGGATGTGGGGTCGGCCAGCCCGTAGAACTGTGGGAGGTAGGACGCGCAGCTCACACGGGCCGAGAAGAACTGCGGCGGGCTGACGTTCTCGGTCAGCCCGGTCGCCGGCAGCGGGCCGCTCGCCAGCTCGCGGTCGAGCTTGCGGTAGGCGGCCGCCCGCCGCGCCTCCGGCGCGGCCGCCGCCGCGCGCATCCGCCCGAGCCAGCGCGCATCTCTGAACCAGGCCGGGTAGAAGTGGAAGCCGTCGCGCGGGTCGAGCAGGTCGGTGAACGAGTTCTGGGCGTCGGGGTAGTCGTTCGACCAGCCGTCGAGCAGAAGGTCGGCCCGGCCGCCGTCGCGCGCGTACCCCCACGGATCCGCCAGGAGGCGTATGCGTACCCGGAAGCCGGCGCGCTCGAGATCCTTCTTCACCTCGGCGCTGATGCGTTCGTAGCGCGGGTTTCCCGCGGCCGCGATCAGCGTAAGCGGCACGGTCCGGTCGCGAAGGAGCGTGCGCGCCTGCGCGACTCGCGGGCCCGGCTCGTGGATCGCCGCGTACCCGGGGACGCCGGGTGAGAGGAAGAGGCTGCGCGGATCGCTGTCGACGAGCTCGGCGATCGCGTGCCGGTCGAGCGCGAGTGCGACGGCATGGCGCAGACGGACGTCGGCCATTGGACCACGGGTCGTGTTGAACATGAGGAAGCGCGTCCCGTTGGCGGGCTCTCGCACATAGCGTGGCTCGGCGCCGCCGCCGTGGACGCGGTCGAGCCGGCCGCCTGGCGCAAACGCCGCCGACGGCGGGTCGCCATCGTCGTAGGCGTAGTCGGCCTGGCCGTTCTCGACCAGTTGCGCGGCCTGCTCGGGGCTCAGGCTCTCCTTGACGATGACGCCGTCGACGGTCTGCGGGCGCGCTCCCCCGTAGTTCGGGTTCTTCTTAACGACGAGCTGGAAGTCCTGGAGGTTGTCGTCGATGTAGTACGGGCCGGCGGACGGGATCGGGTCGGCGATCCCGTCCGGGTCGGTGGGCGTGCTCGGCGGGACGACCGAGAAGCACGGCATCGCGACCCGGGACGGCAGGGTCCACGAAGGCGCCACCAGCTTGATCGAGAGCCGGTCGCCGTCCACCGTGACGCCGCTGATGTGCTGGGCGTGACCGGCGACGTAGGCCTTCTCGCCGGCGATGTCCGAGAGGATCGCGTCGCGGCAGTAGCTGTTGACGAGCTTCGGCGAGAGCGCGCGCTCGAGCGACGAGCGTACGACCTGTGCGGTGACGGGCGCGCCGGACGGCGGCGAGAACCGGAAGCCCTTCTGGACCGCGAACGTCCAGGTGCGACCGCGGTCGGGGGTCTCCGGCAGGCGGGTCGCGAGCTCCGGAACGATGTGGACCGTCCCGTCGGCCCTCGGCCGGTTCTCCGTCAGCCGCGCGCCGGTCGCGTCCGTCAACACGAGCCAGCCCAGACCCGCGAGCACGGCCGGGTCGAGGGCGTAGTAGGGGTTGCCGACGGCGGCCTGACGCACCACGCTGCTTCCGGACACGCGCGCCTGCGCGTCGGCGTCGCCGAGGCCCAGCGACACCCAGACTTCGTCGCCGCGCGCGCCGACCGCGATCGGCCGGTGGCCCGTACGGAAGCTCTTCGTGACTCCCGCCCGCCACGGGGTCGATGCCGGTCACCGTGCCGCTGTTCGCGTTCGCCACCCACAGCGAGCCACCGTCGGTCGCGAGCGAGTACGGGACGTTGCCGTCGCGACCTTGCCCACGACGTTCGCCCGCTTGTCGAGCTGCCAGACGCCGCCGTCGTTCTGCACGGCGAGCCACAGCGACCCGCCCGCGACCCGGGCGTCCTCGACCCAGCCGTCGTGCAGCCTCCCCGTCGCCGCCAGGCTCCCGTCCTTCGGGTCGAGCCGCGTCATGTGCAGCCCGTCGCGGTCGACGACCCACACGTTGTCTCCGTCGGCGGTCACGAGTGCGTTGTCGTAATTGCCCCCGTCCGGCATACGGTGCTCGAACACAATGTCGTTCGTGACCGGATTGATCTTCGCGATGCGCTTCGGGTAGGCGTAGGTAACCCAGACGGCGTCCATCGTCGCGTCGATGCCATCGGCGTTCTGCGGCGCGACTTCCTGCTCGACCTTCGGCGCGTGGAGCGCAATGCGCTGGATCGTCCCGTACTTCGTATCGATGCGGAGCACCGTCGCCGGCTCGTGCGGGTCGGTCGCCCAGATCGCCCCGCGGACGACGTTCGGCGCGAACGCGGTCGGCGATACCGGGAGCGCGATCTGGCGGCCGAGCTTGTTGCCCCGCGCGTCGACCTGCTGGAGGACGCGGCCACCGGCCGTGATGCCCCAGAACCCGTCGCCGTCCCTGATGAGTCCCCCGATGTCCGTCGAGCCCGGGACGACCGCCTTCACCTTGCCGCTGGACGCGTCCAGCGCGGCGACGCTGTTGGCGGCGAGCGCCTCGTTCCCGCCGCCCAGAGTCAGTAGGAGCACGCCGACGCCGACGCCGACGAGCGCAACGGCTGCGATGCCGCCGAGGCGCGTGCGCGCGGCTCGTGCCGCGCGCACGGGTGGCGACCCGGCGGCGCACCTGGCGTCCGAGCCGGGTCCCGGCCGGGACGATCTCGACGGCGGTGACCGGCCGGTCGAAGCCCTTCAGGCGCTCCTGCCGGCGCAGGCCGTAGCCGACCTCCTTGACCGTGCCGGCAAGGTGGACGACGCCCTCGCTGGCGAGGATCTCGCCCGGGCTCGCCTTGGCGCAGAGCCGTGCAGCGGTGTTCAGCGCGGCACCGCGATAGCCGCGCCCGACCGGCACCGCCTCGCCGGCGTCGAGCCCGATGCCGATCCCGCGCGGAAGCTCGGTCGCGCGCTGCTGCAGCTCGACCGCGGCCTGCAGCGCCTTGCGGGCCGACTCGAACACGACGAGCGCCTCGTCCCCGCGCAGCTCCAGCAGCCGGCCGTCGCGCCGGGAGACGACGTCGTCGACGAGCTCTGCGAACTGCGCTGCGAGCGCCGCGGCCGCCTCGTCGCCGTGCTCCTGGGTGTAGCGCGTGTACCCCCGCACGTCCGTGATCAGGAACGTGCGCAGCTGAGCGACTCGCGCCTGCGCGGCCGGGGCCGCCCCGCCCACCGCTGCGCGCGCCTCCTCGATCAGCGCGGTTGCCGTGGCCGGGCGGTCGTCGGGGCTCTTCGCCAGGGCGTGCGCGATGGCCGGATCAAGCTGAGTGCCGGTGGCCGGCGGCGGGTCGTTCAAATGGGCGAGCACGGACGCCAGCTCGCTCCCGCGGCGGAACGGCGGCTCGGCCGTGAGCGTCTCGTACAGGACACAGCCGAGCGAGTAGACATCGGTCCGACCGTCGATCTCCTCGCCGCGCGCCTGCTCGGGCGCGATGTAGTCGATCGTCCCGGCGAAGGGCGAATCGCGCGTGAGGCTGTTCACGGACGCCGCGTGCTTCGCGAGGCCGAAGTCGGCCAGGTAGGCGCGGCCCGTCTCGTCGACGAGGATGTTCCCCGGCTTGACGTCGCGGTGGACGAGACCGCGGCGGTGCGCGGCGTCGAGCGCGTCCGCGACCTGCGCGAGCAGGTCGAGCGCGCGCTCGGGCTCGAGCGGGCCTTCGCTCTCGATCAGCCGGCTGAGGTCGGTGCCGTCGACGAAGCGCATGGCGAGGTAGACCACGCCGTCCGCCTCGCCGGCCGCATAGATCGGGAGGATGCCCGGGTGCTCGAGCGCGGCCGCGAGGCGCGACTCGCGCAGGAAGCGCTCGCGGAACCGCGCGTCGGCCGCCAGCTCCGGCAGCAGCGTCTTCAGCGCGACACGGCGGTCGAGGCTGAGCTCGTGCGCGAGGTAGACCGAGCCGGACGCGCCGCGACCGATCAGCGATTCGATCCGGTAGCCGGCAACGGTGACACCCGCGGCGAGGTCGGACATGGTGCGGAGCGTTACACGATGATCGGCACAGTTCCACCGTCCACGCTCCAGGCGGCGCCGGTGACGTACGCCGCCCGGTCGGAGCAGAGGAAGGTGATCACGGAGGCAACCTCGTCCGGCTCGGCCAGGCGGCCGAGCGGCCGGCCGCCCGCGACGGCGGCGAGCACCTCGTCGCGCGTCTTCCCGGTGCGGGCCGCCTGCTGGTCGGCGAGGCCGCCCGGGTCGAGCCACGCGCCCGTCGCCGTCGGTCCCGGCGTGACGGCGTTGCAGCGGATGCCGTCGCGCGCGTAGGTGTCGGCGACGAGCCGCGAGAGCGACAGGACGGCCGCCTTCCCGACCGAGTACTCCGGCATCGAGGTCGACGGCCGCTTGCCCGAGGTGGAGGACACGTTCACGATCGCGCCCCCGCCCCGCTCCCGCATCAGCGGCGTGGCGGCGCGAATCGCGCGCACGTAGCTCATGACGTTCAGGTGCCACATGGCGTCCCAGTCGGAGTCCGACAGCTCGTCGAAGCCGACCTGGCGCGCGACGCCGACGTTGTTGACCAGCACGTCGATGCCGCCAAGGGCGTCCGCGGTGTGCCGGACGACGTGCTCGGGCGCGCCCGACTCCGAGAGGTCGGCGACGACGGCGAGGGCGGCGCCGGTGCTCTCCCGCGCGTGCTGCGTGCGCTCGCGGTCGCGTCCGCAGACGGCGACGAGCGCGCCTTCGGCCGCGAGCTGGCGCGCCACCTCGAGACCGATCCCGGCCGTCGAGCCGGTGACGACGCAGACACGGTCGTGGAGCCCGAGATCCACGCGGCTACCGTAGCGCCGTGCCCGAGACGACCATCCTGCTCGTCCGCCACGGCGAGACCGACTGGAACGCGAACCGGCGCATCCAGGGCCAGACGAACTCGCCGCTGAACGAGCGCGGCCGGGCGCAGGCACGCGCGCTTGCGGACGAGCTCGCCGGCGAGCCGATCGCGGCCGTGTACTCCAGCGACCTCGACCGCGCCCGTGAGACGGCCGAGATCCTCGCTGCCCCGCTCGACCTCCCCGTCGTCGTCGACCCGGCGCTGCGCGAGCGCAACTTCGGCAGCTGGGAAGGCCGCACGGTCGACGAGCTCGAGGAGCGCTGGCCGGGCGCCTGGGCGCGCTGGCGCAACGGGAACGAGGGTGAAGGCGACGTCGAGGACCACCTCGCGCTGGCCGCGCGCATGCGCGCTGCGATCCACCGCCTCGCGGCGGCGCATCCCGGCGAACGGATCCTCGTCGTCGCGCACGGCGGCGCGATGCGAGTGATCCTCATGGACGCGGCCGGCCTCGCGTACCCCGAGGGCCGCAACGAGCAGCGCAGCATCGGCAACTGCGACGTGTCCCGGCTCGCCGTCGAGAACGGCAGCGTCCGCTCTACTGGACTGAGGCGGCGAGCCCGCGCGCCTTGCGGCTCGCCGCCGACTGGCGCTTCTGGGCGGAGAGCTCCACCTTGCGCAGCCGGACGCTCTCCGGCGTCACCTCGACGCATTCGTCCTCGCGGATGAACTCGAGCGCCTGGTCGAGCGGCAGCGCGCGCGGCGGGATCAGGCGGACGAGCTCGTCGGCCGTTGACGAGCGCATGTTCGTGAGCTTCTTCTCCTTGGTCGCGTTCACGTCGAGGTCCTCGGCCCGTGCGTTCTCGCCGACGATCATCCCCTCGTACACGTCGGTGCCGGGCCCGACGAACATCGCGCCGCGCTCCTGGAGGTTCAGCAGCGCGAACGAGTTCGTCTTGCCGCTGCGATCGGCGATCAGCGCGCCCGTCGGACGCGTGCGCAGCTCCCCGTGCCACGGCTCGAAGCCCTCGAACACGTGGTGGAGGATCCCCGTCCCGCGGGTCTCGGTCAGGAACTCCGTGCGGAAGCCGATCAGGCCGCGCGCCGGCACGAGCACCTCCATGCGCACCCAGCCGGTGCCGTGGTTGACCAGCGACTCGGTGCGGCCTTTGCGCAGCGCGAAGAGCTGGGTGACGATGCCGACGTACTCCTCGGGCTGGTCGATCGAGACGCGCTCCATCGGCTCGTGGACGGTTCCGTCGACCAGGCGCGTCACGACCCGTGGCTTGCCGACGGTGAGCTCGAACCCCTCGCGGCGCATCTGCTCGACGAGCACCTCGAGCTGGAGCTCGCCGCGGCCCTGCACCTCCCACGTGTCCGGCCGCTCGGTGGGGAGCACGCGCAGCGAGACGTTGCCGACGAGCTCCTGCCGCAGCCGCGACTCGATCAGGCTTGCGGTCACCTTGTCGCCCTCGCGGCCCGAGAGCGGCGACGTGTTGAGGCCGACGGTCATCGAGAGCGACGGCTCGTCGATCGTGATCGTCGGCAGCGGCCGCGGATCGTCGGGGTCGGCGAGCGTCTCGCCGATGCGGACCTCGGCGAGGCCCGCGACGGCGATGATCTCGCCGGGGCCGGCCTCGGCGGCCTCGACCCGGTCGAGCGCCTCGCTGACGTAGAGCTCGGTCACCTTCACCCGCTCGATCTCGCCGTCCGCGCGGCACCACGCCACCTGCTGGCCGCGCCGGATCGTCCCCTGAAGGACGCGGCAGAGCGCGAGCCGCCCCACGTACGGGGAGGCATCGAGGTTCGTGACGAGCGCCTGCAGCGGATGGCCCTCGTCGTACGACGGGGCCGGGATGTGCTCCAGGACCAGATCGAGGAGCGGGCGCAGGTCGCGCGGTTTCGCCGAGCTCCGGCTCGAGCGACGCGATCCCGGCGCGCGCGTTGCAGTAGACGATCGGAAACTCGATCTGGCTCTCGTCGGCGTCGAGGTCGAGGAACAGCTCGTAGACCTCGTTCACCACCTCCTCGATCCGCGCGTCGGGGCGGTCGACCTTGTTGACGACGAGGATCACCGGCAGCCGGGCCTCGAGGGCCTTGCGCAGGACGAACCGGGTCTGGGGCAGCGGGCCCTCGCTCGCGTCGACGAGCAGGAGCACGCCGTCGACCATCGTCAGCCCGCGCTCGACCTCGCCGCCGAAATCGGCGTGCCCGGGCGTGTCGACGATGTTGATCTTCACGCCCTCGTAGCGGACGGCGGTGTTCTTCGCGAGGATCGTGATGCCCTTCTCGCGCTCGAGGTCGCCGGTGTCCAGGATGCGGTCGGCGACCTCCTGGTTCTCGCGGAAGGCACCGGACTGGAATAGCAGCGCGTCGACGAGGGTCGTCTTGCCGTGGTCGACGTGCGCCACGATGGCGACGTTGCGGATGTCGTCACGCAGCGGCATCGGGCGAGGGTAGCCGTGGACAGGTCCCCGAACCGCCGTCGTGAACAGCACGGTGCGCCCGTTAGACTGAGTCGGCCCGTGGAGGACTACACCAGCAAGTACAAGGGCGAGCAGGTCGAGGTTGCGCTCTTCGGCGGCGATTACCAGGACGGCGTGCTCACGGCGTACTGCGCCGTCGACGACGTCGCGCACATCGAGCTGAACGGGCACATCCTCATCCCGCTCCAGAACATCGCGTCGCTGCACTGCACGAGCCGGTGCGACGCGCCGGAGCCGGACTGGCCGCCACGCGGCTTCGTCGAGGACGAGCGCGAAGACGACAACTGAGCCGCCGCGGATCCGGCGCGCGATCGCCGCGAACCTGGCGAAGGCGTGGCTGTTCCTGCTGGTGGCCGCCGCGATCCCGGGGCTGCTCGGCTGGTGGGCCGCCGGCGTGCGCGTCGGGCTGATCGCGGTCTTCGCGGTCGTGCTCGCCGCGGCGAGCGTCTACTGGTACGGCGAGCGGATCGTCGCCGGGCTCGTGGGCGCGGAAGAGCTGCCGCGCGGCGAGCTCCCGGTGCTGCGGTCGACCGTGGAGCGGCTGGCGGCGCGCAGCGGGATCGCGCCGCCGAAGGTCTACATCGTCCGTGACGGCTTCCCGCGCGCCTGGGCGGCCGGGCGCGGGCCGGTCGGATCGGCGGTCGGGGTCAGCCAGGGGCTGATCCAGGCGCTGCCGCCGGCCGAGCTCGACGGCGTGCTGGCCCACGAGATCGCGCACATCAGGACGCGCGACGTGCTGGTCGCGACGCCGGCGGTCGTCGTCGCCGCTGCGTTGGTGGAGCTCTCGCGGGTCGGCGGGCTCGCCTCTCGCGCGCTGCTCTTCGTGCTCGGCCCGCTGGCGTCGGCGATCGTCAACGCGTTGCTGTCGCCGAAACGGGAGTTCACCGCGGATGCGCTGGCCGCGTTCGTGTGCGAGAGCCCGCACGGGCTCGCCGCCGCCCTGCTGCGGCTCGAGCAGGCGATCGAGCTGGTCGAGCTGCGGGCGAACCCGGCAACGGCGCCGCTCTACACCCTCGACCCGTTCCCGGATCGCGGCCTGCCCGCGCTGTTCGCGACGCAGCCGCCGCCGGGCGAGCGGATCGCCGGCCTGCGCGCGCTCGACCCCGGGTGGCGCGAGCGGGTACGCGCGGCGTGAGGCGCTGGGAGCAGATTCTCGTCGGCGTCACGGGCCTGGTGTTCGTGGCTGCCGGCGCGCTGCACTACGCGGGGGCGCCGTCGGTGCTCGCGTTCTCGGTGGCGACGCTCGCGCTCGCGGGCCTCGCGTGGATCGTGTCGTTCTCGACCGAGCAGGTGGGCGAGCGGTACGGGCCGGCGATCACGGGCGTGCTCCAGTCCACGCTCGGGAACCTGCCCGAGTTCTTCATCGTGCTGTTCGCCCTCTCGGCGGGCGAGGTCGTGGTCGCCCAGTTCTCGCTGCTCGGCTCGATCCTCGCCAACGGCGCCTTCGTCCTCGGGATCGTGATCGTGACGGGCGCGTACCGGTCGGAGGACGGGATCATGCGCTTCGGCAAGCGGCTGCCGAACGACACGTCGACGCTCGTGCTGACGACCACCTTCCTCATCGTCATCTGCGGTGCGTCGACGGCGACCCACGACAAGGCCAGCGACAACATCGAGGTCATCTCCGCGGTCGGTGCGGTCACGATCCTGGTCGTGTACGTCGCCTGGCTGGTGCCGTACCTGCGCAACGACCAGGCGGAGCCGACCGGAATGACGCCGCGTGTCGAGTTGCCGGTCGCAATCGTGCTGCTCGCCGTCGCCGGAGTGGGCTCGGCGTTCGCGTCCGACTGGTTCGTCGCGGAGCTCCGCCCCACCATCGATCAGCTGGGGATCTCGAGCGCGTTCGCCGGACTGGTCATCGCCGCGATCGCGGGCAACGCCGTGGAGAACGCCACCGGCGTCGTGCTCGCGTGGAAGCAGCGCTCCGAGCTCGCGGTGTCCGTGGTGAAGAACTCGGTCTCGCAGATCAGTGCATTCCTGTGGCCGGCGCTCGTCCTCGTCTCGCTCGCGTTCACGCACCACCTCACGTTCGGGCTGCCGGTCGTCTACACGGCGGCGCTCGCGATCGGGGCGATCCTCGTGTGGCAGACGACCGGCGACGGCGAGGCGCCGATGTTCGAGGGGCTTGCGCTCATCGGCATCTACATCGTGATCGCCACGCTGACGCTGTACGAGTAGATTCCGCCGCGGTGCGGATCTCGGACGAGGAGTTCGCGGCGCGGCGCTCGGCCTTTGCCGCGCGGCTGGAGGAGCGCGGCGCTGAGCGGCGCGGTGCTGTTCGACCCGCACTACGTCCACTACTACAGCGGCTTCTTCTTCATCCCGACCGAGCGGCCGCTGGCGTTCGCGCTGGCGGCGGATGGGCGCGGCGGGATGCTGGTGCCGCGGCTCGAGCTCGAGCACGCGCAGATGAACACGGCCGTCCAGGAGGTGGCGCACTACGACGAGTACCCGGGCGAGCGGCACCCGATGGAGGCCCTGCGCGAGCTGCTCGACGCGCTGGGCGTGCGCGGTGCGCTGGGCGCCGATGCGGACGGGTACCCGTGGATCTTCGGCTACCGCGGCCCGGGGCTCGGCGAGTGGACGCACATCGCGGATCTGGTCGAGGATCAGATGGCGATCAAGTCGCCGGCGGAGATCGCGCTGCTGCGCGAGAGCTGTGTCTGGGGGAACCTGGCGCACACCCTGCTGCAGCGGTACACGCGGCCGGGCGTGACGGAGACGGAGGTCGAGCGGCGCGCGTCGAACGAGGCGACGTCGGCGATGCTCGACGCGATCGGGCCGCGCTACCGCGCGCAGAGCCTGTGGTTCGAGGGCGCCCTGGCCGCGTACCGGGGGCAGATCGGGCGTAACGCGGCGATCCCGCACGCGCATGCGAACAACATCGTCTTCGAGGCCGGCGACGTGCTCGTGACCGGCGCGACGGCGCCGGTGTGGGGCTACCACTCGGAGCTCGAGCGGACGATGGTGATCGGGCAGCCGTCGGACGAGCAGCTGCGGTTCTTCGACCACATGCTGGCGCTGCAGTCGCTCGCCGTCGACACGATCAGGCCGGGCGTCCCGTGCGCGGAGGTCGACCTCGCGGTGCGCCGGTACTACGACGAGCATTCGCTCTGGGACAACTGGCGGCACCATGTCGGGCACGCGATCGGGCTGCGCTACCACGAGGGGCCGTTCCTCGATCGCGGCGACCCGACGGAGATCCGGCCGGGGATGGTGTTCACGGTCGAGCCCGGGTTGTACGCGCCTGCGCTGGGCGGTTTCCGCCACTCCGACACGGTCGCGGTGACCGACGACGGCGTCGAGTGGCTCACGTACTACCCGCGCGACCTCGAGTCGCTGATACTGCCGGCGTAGGACCAACAAAAAGAGCCGCTTTCGCGGCTCTTTGTCGGAATTAATTCGGCGGCGACCTACTCTCCCGGGGGATTGCTCCCCGAGTACCATCGGCGCTGGCGGGCTTAACTTCTCTGTTCGGAATGGGAAGAGGTGTACCCCCGCCGCCATAACCGCCGAAAATTGTGAGGCTCCTGCGCGTCTGTTCGCGCACCCTCAAAACTCCATAGTGGCTTCGTGGTGTTCAAAATCAAGACCTCGAGCAATTAGTACGGGTCCGCTCAATGCATTGCTGCACTTACACGTCCCGCCTATCAACGTGGTGGTCTCCCACGGCTCTTACTCCCTCTAGGGGATGGGAAGCCTCATCTCGAGGTGGGCTTCCCGCTTAGATGCTTTCAGCGGTTATCCCATCCAGACGTGGCTAATCAGCAGCGCCGTTGGCACGACGACTGATACACCAGAGGTCTGTTCGTCCCGGTCCTCTCGTACTAGGGACGACTCCTCTCAAGCTTCCAGCGCCCATGGTGGATAGGGACCGACAGCATTGTTACTCCCGAGCGTGCTGCGTTGCGTGCTCGAGGGCCAGGTCATTTCTGCCTGACTCTGCATGTCGCCATGCAGCTCGGACTGTATCTTCCGGGCTCCTAGGAGCCTTGTCTGGCGTACAGTCTCTGAGGATTCTGGAGAGCTACTAGCTCTTTCCACCGCACCTTCCGCGACCTGCCTTCTCCGTTCATGGAGAGGGCTACATCGAGAAGCTCGCCGAAGCCGGCGTACGTGCGGTGATGGCCTTGAGCCATCGCCCTGACGATCTTCGAGAACTTGAGGAAGTCCTCGTGCTTCGTCGAGAGCAGCGGGTTGCGCTCGAACAACGGGATAACCCGATCGAGCAATGCAGTTCGTTCGCGGACAACGAACACCAGCGCATGGTCGCGTCTGCTGTTTCGTTTGATGTATCCGCAGCCAAGCCGATCGCGAATCAGTTCGAGCACCTGAGCTCGGTCGTCGTTTTGACTGACGTGGAACTCAGGGACGAGTTGAAACCCGACCGAGCACGTGGCATTTCGCTGCACCGAGATGGAGAAGCTTCCCTCTCCATCCACGTAACCCGCGATGTAGCTGTCCAGCCTTTCCTGCTGATTGTCCGCACCCGACACGTTGTCACTACTGTAGACGCCCGGCCGGACGCCCTCAGTGAGTAGTGCGGGATTCTCGGAGTTTCCAGCATATGGCCAGATTTATAGACAGCAAGGTCTACTGTCTCACGACGTTCTGAACCCAGCTCGCGTACCGCTTTAATGGGCGAACAGCCCAACCCTTGGGACCTACTCCAGCCCCAGGATGCGACGAGCCGACATCGAGGTGCCAAACCGGGCCGTCGATGTGGACTCTTGGGCCCGATAAGCCTGTTATCCCCGGAGTACCTTTTATCCGTTGAGCGACGGCAATTCCACTCTCTACCGCCGGATCACTAAGGCCTGCTTTCGCACCTGCTCGACTTGTCAGTCTCGCAGTCAAGCTCCCTTATGCCTTTGCACTCTACGCACGATTTCCAACCGTGCTGAGGGAACCTTTGCGCGCCTCCGTTACATTTTAGGAGGCGACCGCCCCAGTCAAACTACCCACCTGACACTGTTCCTCTGCCGGATCACGGCCAGAGGTTAGAAGCCCAGAACACGAAGGGTGGTATCCCAAGATTGGCTCCACGAGGACTGGCGTCCCCGCTTCAAAGCCTCCCACCTATCCTGGACAACGCACCCCAGACTCCAATGTCAAGCTGTAGTAAAGGTTCACGGGGTCTTTCCGTCCAACCACGGGTACTCGGCATCTTCACCGAGACTGCAATTTCACCGGATCCCTCGTTGAGACAGCGCCCAAGTCGTTACGCCATTCGTGCAGGTCGGAACTTCGCGTGATTCCCCTGTTACCAGGGGCGCAGACTATCCCTTCGCCCCTGAACATCAGGGCGCCGGCGTTTGATCACGGCCATAGATTTGCTCTAGGCAGAGACCGTGATCTCACGTTCCCCATTGGAGAACGATCAGTCGTTACGGGGTCAAGCTCCGAAGAGCCGACTTCCCACGGGATTGCCCTCTCGCTATTACGACGTCCTTGACGCGTCGCGTACGAGTAGGGATTCCCCGTTATGAGCCGGTACGGGCAATTCGATTACCCGACAAGGAATTTCGCTACCTTAGGACGGTTATAGTTACCGCCGCCGTTTACCGGGGCTTAGTTTCAGAGCTTCGCCTTGCGGCTAACCCCTCCACTTGACCTTCCGGCACCGGGCAGGCGTCAGCCCCTATACGTCGTCTTTCGACTTCGCAGAGACCTGTGTTTTTGGTAAACAGTCGCTTGGGCCGTTTCACTGCGGCCTCCTCGGGCTTTTGGTCGCGAAGACCTCAACCCTACCGAGGCGCCCCTTCTCCCGAAGTTACGGGGCCATTTTGCCGAGTTCCTTAACGAGGGTTCTTCCGATCGCCTTGGTATTCTCTACCTGCCTACCTGTGTCGGTTTTGGTACGGGCACGCCCCACCTGCCTAGAGGATTTTCTTGGAGGCATGGCTTCCGGAACTTCGCTCCCTTCGGAGCTCGGCGTCCCGTCTCAGGCTTGATGACCGGCGGATTTCCCTACCGGTCGCCCTACGCGGTTACCCCAGGTCAACCATCGCCTGGGTTTCCATAGCCTACCCCGTCCCCCCATCGGTCATAACGGTGAGTACGTGGTACAGGAATATCAACCTGTTGTCCATCGCCTACGCCTGTCGGCCTCGGCTTAGGTCCCGACTAACCCTGAGCAGATTAGCTTTACTCAGGAACCCTTAGGCATTCGGCGGAGGAGTTTCTCACTCCTCTTTCGTTACTCATGCCAGCATTCTCACTTCCCATGCCTCCACGGCTGGCTTCCGCCGCCGCTTCGCCGGCATGGGAACGCTCCCCTACCACTCCACGCAAAGCGTGAAGTCCGTGGCTTCGGCTCCTAGCTTGAGCCCCGTTACATTTTCCGCGCCCGATCACTTGACCAGTGAGCTGTTACGCACTCTTTGAAGGGTGGCTGCTTCTAAGCCAACCTCCTGGTTGTCTGGGCAACCGGACATCGTTTCCCACTTAGCTAGGAATTAGGGGCCTTAGCCGACGGTCTGGGCTGTTTCCCTTTCGAGCACGAAGCTTATCCCCCGCACTCTGACTGCCATGCTCTGGAATAACGGTATTCGGAGTTTGCCTGAGTTCGGTAAGCTGGTAGGCCCCCTAGCCCAAACAGTGCTCTACAGCCGTTATTGAACGCATGACGCTATACCTAAATATATTTCGGGGAGAACCAGATATCTCTGAGTTTGATTAGCCTTTCACTCCGACCCACAGGTCATCCGCTCAGTTTTCAACCTAAGTCGGTTCGGCCCTTCACGAGGTCTTACCCTCGCTTCAGCCTGCCCATGGGTAGATCACTCAGTTTCGGGTCTACCTCCAACGACTAAATCGCCCTATTCAGACTCGCTTTCGCTACGGCTCCGTTTCCTTAACCTTGCCGTTGAAGAGTAACTCGCTGGCTCATTATGCAAAAGGCACGCCGTCACGGAATTGCTTCCGCTCCGACCGCTTGTAGGCACACGGTTTCAGGTACTATTTCACTCCCCTTCCGGGGTACTTTTCACCTTTCCCTCACGGTACTAGTTCACTATCGGTCGCCAAGGAGTACTTAGCCTTACGGAGTGGTCTCCGTAGCTTCCGACCGGGTTTCCCGTGCCCGGCCGTACTCAGGTACCTGAATAGAGAGGCTGATCTGCTTTCGCCTACGGGACTGTTACCCGCTGTGGTGCAACTTTCCATTTGCTTCGGCTAGCAGCCAACTTTGTAACTCTCCGACCCGCCGGCAGACGGATCACATCAGGCCCTACAACCCCAGTACGACAACGACTGCCGTCTTGACATCGCACTGGTTTAGGCTCTTCCCTTTTCGCTCGCCACTACTCAGGGAGTCGAGGTTTCTTTCCTTTCCTCCGGTTACTAAGATGTTTCAGTTCACCGGCTTACCGAGCTCCGCCCTATGTGTTCAGGCGGAGTCACGCGCGCATTACCACGCGTAGGTTTCCCCATTCGGAAATCCCGGGATCACAGGTTGGTCAGCACCTACCCCGGGCTTATCGCAGCCGCCCACGTCCTTCATCGGCTCTTGGCGCCTAGGCATCCACCGCGTGCCCTTCATCTCTTGATCATGAAGAACACCATTGTTGCCACTATGGAGTTTTCAAGGTGCACGCGAGGCGCGCTCGCCCAACAGAGATAAACGCCGGCTGCCCGGCGGTCTCTCAAAACTCAACAGCGTGAGCGCCTGACCGACCGTTAGAAGTCGGTCAGATGCATCGAGGTCGACGTAATTCCAGGCGAGCCCAACATTTCGGACGGCTAAACAGCAGCCATCAAACGAGTTGGACGCCTACCGGAGTAATAGCTCCGGTATTCCCTAGAAAGGAGGTGATCCAGCCGCAGCTTCCGCTACGGCTACCTTGTTACGACTTCGTCCCAGTCACCGACCCCACCTTCGACGGCTCCCTCCCTTGCGGGTTAGGCCACCGGCTTCGGGTGTTGCCGACTCCCATGACGTGACGGGCGGTGTGTACAAGGCCCGGGAACGTATTCACCGCGGCATTGCTGATCCGCGATTACTAGCAACTCCGCCTTCATGAAGGCGAGTTTCAGCCTTCAATCCGAACCGGGACCGGTTTTTTGGGATTCGCTCCCCCTCACGGGTTTGCAGCCCTCTGTACCGGCCAATGTAGCACGTGTGTAGCCCAGGACGTAAGGGGCATGATGACTTGACGTCATCCCCACCTTCCTCCGATTTGTCACCGGCAGTCTCCCATGAGTCCCCGTCTTTCACGCTGGCAACATGGGACAGGGGTTGCGCTCGTTGCGGGACTTAACCCAACATCTCACGACACGAGCTGACGACAGCCATGCACCACCTGTGCACGAGTCCCGAAGGAGGACCGTATTTCTACGGTTTTCCCGTGCATGTCAAGCCCTGGTAAGGTTCTTCGCGTCGCGTCGAATTAAACCACATGCTCCGCTGCTTGTGCGGGCCCCCGTCAATTCCTTTGAGTTTTAGCCTTGCGGCCGTACTCCCCAGGCGGGGTGCTTAATGCGTTAGCTTCGGCACGGATGGAGTCGACACCACCCACACCTAGCACCCATCGTTTACGGCGTGGACTACCAGGGTATCTAATCCTGTTCGCTCCCCACGCTTTCGCGTCTCAGCGTCAGTGCCGTACCAGAGAGCCGCCTTCGCCACGGATATTCTTCCTGATATCTGCGCATTTCACCGCTACACCAGGAATTCCACTCTCCTCTTCCGGACTCTAGCCAGGTGGTTTCCACCGACGTCTCGGGGTTGAGCCCCGAGTTTTCACAGCAGACCTACCAAGCCGCCTACACGCGCTTTACGCCCAATAAATCCGGACAACGCTCGCCCCCTACGTATTACCGCGGCTGCTGGCACGTAGTTAGCCGGGGCTTCTTCTGGAGGTACCGTCACCCTCTGGGCTATTAACCCGAGTGGCTTCGTCCCTCCTGAAAGCGGTTTACAACCCGAAGGCCTTCTTCCCGCACGCGGCGTCGCTGCGTCAGGCTTTCGCCCATTGCGCAAGATTCCCCACTGCTGCCTCCCGTAGGAGTCTGGGCCGTGTCTCAGTCCCAGTGTGGCTGGTCATGCTCTCACACCAGCTACGGATCGTCGCCTTGGTGGGCCATTACCCCACCAACAAGCTAATCCGCCGCGGGCTCCTCCTCGGCCGGAGGCCGAAGCTACCTTTTCTCACGAGCCCGAGAGCTCGAGAGGCCATCCGGTATTAATCCGGGTTTCCCCGGGCTATCCCAGTGCCGAGGGCAGATTACCCACGTGTTACTCACCCGTTCGCCGCTGTCCCCATGGCCGAAGCCATGGTTCTCGCTCGACTTGCATGTGTTAAGCGCGCCGCCAGCGTTCGTCCTGAGCCAGGATCAAACTCTCCGTGAAGAGATTGTCTTGCGTTGGGCTTTAACGCCCGTTGCAATCTAATCAGTTAGAGCTTGAACTCAAAGTCAGATTCCTTGCACTAAGGGATCCGACGGGTTCAGTTATGCCTCTCCCGGTCCGCAAGCGGACGCGGTCGAGGTTCTCGACGTTTCACGCTGTTGAGTTTTCAAAGACCGCGCTTCCCGGCCGGCTGCACAAAAAAGCCTCTGACTCGCAGAGGCCCTCGGAGTTCTCGGAACTTCGTATCCGATCCCGCCGAGTGCTCTCCGTTCGTCGATTACAGGGACTTTCAAGTGCCGCCTGGGTGGGCAGCCGAGGAATAGTAGCAGCATCCGGCTGGCTGTCAAACCGGGCCGGTGCGCCGTTTCACCCTGACACAAAGCGCATGAACCGGCGTTTGCCGACCTGGACGAGCGCGCCCTCGAGCACGATCCGCGGGACGTCCAGCTCGGAGACCGGCTCGCCGTCCACGCGGACGGCGCCCTGGGCGATCAGCCGGCGCGCCTCGCTCGTCGACGGCGCCAGCCCGGCGTCGGCCAGCACGGCCGGCAGATGGAGGGGGTCACCGTCAGGAAGGCCCCGTTCCGCCACCGCCTCGGGCGCCTCGCCGCGGCGCACCACGCGCGTGAAGTGCTCCTCCGCCGCGTGCGCGGCCTCCTCCCCGTGCGACCGTGCCGCGATCCAGCGCGCGAGCGCGAGCTTCGCCTCCAGCGGATCGCCCGCAGGCGGCTCCCGCTCCATGACGAGCCGGTACCACTCGGGCAGCTGGTCGTCGGAGATCCGCATCGTCCGCCCGAACTGCTCCTCGGGCGCCATCGTCAGCGGGATGTTGTTGCCGACCGACGAGCTCATCTTCGCCCCGTCCCACGAGACCAGGAGCGGCGTCGTCAGCACGACCTGGGGCTCGAGCCCGTAGGCCTCCATGATCTCGCGGCCGGCGAGCAGGTTGTAGAGCTGGTCGGTGCCGCCGAGCTCGATGTCGGACTCGATCGCGACCGAGTCGTACGCCTGCATGAGCGGGTAGAGCAGCTCCGAGACCGAGATCGGCTCGCCGGCGGCGTAGCGCTTTGCAAAGTCGTCGCGCTCGAGCAGCCGCGCCACCGTCATCTCGCGCGCGAGGCGGACGACGTCCGCGTACGAGAGCTTCGACAGCCACTCGCCGTTGTACCGCACCTCGGTGCGCTCGGGGTCGAGCACGATCATCGCCTGGTCGAGGTAGGTCCGCGCGTTACGGTCGATCTCCTCGTCGGAGAGGACGGGCCGCTCGGCCGAGCGGCCCGACGGGTCACCGATGCGGGTCGTGTAGTCGCCGATGATCAGTACGCCGGTGTGGCCGGCGTCCTGGAACGCGCGCATGCGCTGGAGCGGCACCGCGCGGCCGACGTGGATGTCGGGCGACGTGACGTCGATGCCGAACTTCACGCGCAGCGGTCGTCCGAGCGCCAGCTTGCGCTCGAGCCCGCCCTCCGGGAGCACGTGGACGGCGTTCCGTGTCAGCCCGGCCATCGCCGGATTCTGGCAGGACGCCCGAGTACACTTCTGCGCTTCGTGCGGCTACGCAGACGCGACACCGGCGCGCCGCCCAAAAAACGGCGCCGCATCCGCAAGCTTCGCTTCCTCGCCATGGCGCTTGTGCTGCTCCTGCTTGCCTTCGCATCGTTCACCTACGGCATGGTCACGGCCGTCGCGAACCAGGCATGGAAGCTCGAGGCGGCGCACCAGCAGGCGACCGAGCGCAACTCCTACATCTACAACCGCGGACACCGCGTGCTCGCCGTCCTGCGCGGGTCGCAGAACCGCGTCATCGTCAGCTCGGATCAGATCGCGCCGATGATGAAGCAGGCGATCGTGGCCGTCGAGGACCGCCGCTTCTGGGAGCACGACGGCGTCGACTTCCGAGCGATCATGCGCGCCTTCTGGGCCGACGTCCGGCATAAGCAGGTCGTCGAGGGCGGCTCGACGATCACGCAGCAGTACATCAAGAACGCGTACGTCGACAACACCCGGTCGATCGCGCGGAAGCTCAAGGAGGCGATCCTGGCGCGGCAGCTCGACCAGCGCTGGAGCAAGGACCGAATCCTCACCGAGTACCTGAACACGATCTACTTCGGGAACGGCGCCTACGGGATCGAGCAGGCTGCGCGGACGTACTTCCAGCACTCGGCCGCGAAGCTCACGCTGCCCGAGTCGGCGCTGCTGGCGGCGCTGCCGAGCGACCCGGCGGCGTACGACCCGGCGAGCAACCCACGCGCCGCGAAGCGCCAGCGCAACATCGCGCTCCGGCTGATGCGCGACCAGGGGCTGATCACGCGCCGCCAGTACCGCAACTCAGTCCGCACGCCGCTCCCGAAGCCCGACGACATCAAGCCGCCCGGGACGCAGAGCGAGGTCGGCCAGTACTTCACGAACTACGTGAAGCAGCAGCTGATCGACAAGTACGGGACGGCGAGGGTCTTCGGCGGCGGCCTGCGCGTGCACACGACGATCGACCTCAACCTCCAGAAGGTCGCCCGCCAGGCGATCGACAAGTGGCTCACCGACCCCGAGGGCCCGGCCGCAGCGCTCGTCGCGATCGACCCGCGCACCGGCGACGTGCTCGCGATGGCCGGCGGCAAGAACTTCCGCCAGAGCCAGTTCAACCTGGCCGTGCAGGGCGAGCGCCAGCCCGGCTCGTCGTTCAAGCCGTTCGTGCTCGCCGACGCGCTCGACCAGGGGATCGCGCCGGAGACGACCTTCGCGTCGAAGCCGGTCGACATCCCGTTCGACAACAAGATCTGGCACGTCACGAACTACGAGGGCGACTACCTCGGCTCGGCCGACCTGCGCACCGCGACCACGTACTCCGACAACTCCGTCTACGCGCAGCTGACTGCGACCGTCGGCCCCGCGAGCGTCGCGCGGATGGCGCACCGGCTCGGGATCAGGAGCCCGCTCGATTCGTACCTCTCGATCGGGCTGGGCGCGGAGGCGGTCAACCCGCTCGAGATGGCCCGGGCCTACGCGACCTTCGCGCACGGCGGGCAGCGCACGGACGGCTCCGCGTTCGGCAACGAGCCGCGCGCGATCCGCTGGGTCGACCAGCAGACGAAGACCAACGGGAAGATCGCGCGGCTCGACGTGAACAAGCCGGTCTACCGGCAGGTGCTCGACCCGGCCAAGAACGCGCTCCTGACGAGCATCCTCCAGACCGTCATCCAGTCCGGCACGGGCAAGGCTGCCCAGCTCGGCGGCGGCTGGAGCGCGGCCGGCAAGACCGGGACGACGGAGAACCACGGCGACGCGTGGTTCGTCGGCTACACGCCGCAGCTCGTCACCGCCGTCTGGGTCGGCTATCCAAACCAGCTGAAGCCCATGCTGACCGAGTACCACGGCAAGCCGGTCGCCGGCGGCACCTACCCGGCGCTGATCTGGAAGTCGTTCATGCTGGGCGCGCTCAAGGAGCAGCACGACACGCCGCAGCCGTTCCCGTCGGAGCCGGGCCTCTATGCCTCGCCGAGCTACGTCGTCTACCGCGACGGGCAGCTCGAGCGCGACAACGGGATCTGCAAGGGCGCCTTCAAGGTGTGGACGTTCAGCGAGGGCGGGCCGTCACGGACGGCCAACTGCCGCGCGAACGAGGTGCAGGTGCCGAACCTGATCGGCGTGCGCCGGGCAACGGCTGTCTCGCGGCTCCGGGCACAGCCCCTCAAGCCACTGTTGGTGTACAAGGCCGCGCGGCCGTTGCAATGGCCCAACACGGTGGTCGCGCAGATCCCGAGCCCGCTGCGCCGGCTCGCCGCCAACGACCAGGTCACGCTCGTCCTCGCGAAGCCGCTGCACGGCATCGTCCCGCGCGTCGTCGGGCTGCCGCTGAACGCGGCACTGCCGAAGCTGGAGAAGCTGCACCTCTCGCCGACCGTCCGCCCGAGCGATGCCGCGTCGAACCGGCGCGTCCTCCGCCAGTCGCCACAGGCGGGGGTGGCCGCCGCGCCCGGAATGACGGTCAGGCTCGTGGTGCGGGGCGGCTGACGAAGCGCGAGCCTGCGACCAGGTAGCGCCACGGCCGGTCTGCCGCCTTCGTGATCCCGATCCGCGGCGCGCGCACGACCTCCACGGGCGCGGCCGCAGGCAGGAGCTCGAACGGCGGGCGGTCGAGCGGCAGGCCGTCGTGCTCGCGCGTGACGCCGAGCGCCTGGCAGAGCCGGCCCGGCCCCGAGCACAGCAGGCGAGGCCTTTCGACGCGGCGGCGCGCGGCCATCACCTCCACACCGTGCACCGGCTCGAGCGCGCGGATCAGCACCGCTTCGGGCACGCCCTCCTCCGCGCAGACGAGGTTGAGGCACCAGTGGATGCCGTACGAGCGGTAGACGTAGGCGTGCCCCGGCCCGCCGAACATGACCGCGTTCCGCTCGGTGCGCCCGCGGTACCCGTGCGCGGCGGGATCCTGCTGGTCGTAGGCCTCGAGCTCGACGATCGGGCCGCCGACGCCGTCGACGAGCAGCGTGACGCCGAGCAGCTCGGGCGCGACCTCGTGCACCGAACGGGCGAAGAACTCGCGGCCGAGGCTCACTCGCGCGCCCGCCGGGCGTCGTAGTGGACGAGCGCCGGCATCGCCAGCGCGACGATCCCGGTGCCGATCACGGTCAGGATCCCGCCGGAGACGATCGAGAAGCGCACGCTCGTCAGCGCTGCGACCGTTCCCGCCTCGACGTTGCCCAGCTGCGGGGTGCTCGCAACCTGCGCCAGCTCGATGCCGGACAGCCGCCCGCGCAGATGATCGGGGGTTGCGGCGAGCAGGATCGAGTTGCGCAGGATCGCGCTGACGTAATCCGCGGCGCCGGCAGCGGCGAGCATGACGAAGGCCAGCCACAGGGTCGTCGAGAAGCCGAAGCCGATGAGCGCCACGCCCCACAGCGAGGCGGCGATGCACACGCCGACGCCCTGCCGGCGGACGTGCTGCACCCAGCCTGACGAGAGCGAGCCGAGGAGCGCGCCGGTGTACGGCGCCGCGTAGAGGAAGCCGAGCGTGCCAGCGCCGCCGCCGAGCCCCGCCGCGAAGGCGGGGAACAGCGCGCTTGGCATCCCGAAGATCATCGCGTTGGAGTCGACGACGAAGATCCCGAGCAGCTCCTTCCGGGTCCGCACGTACCGGAGCCCGTCCAGGATCGAGCGCAGGCTCGGCCGGTCGGCGTCGGGCGCGGCCGGCACGGACGGCAGCAGCCAGATGACGACGAACGAAGCCCCGAACGTCAGCAGGTCGAGCGCGAAGGCGCCGGATAGACCGGCCCCTGCGATCAGCAGGCCGCCGAACGCCGGGCCTGCCGTCCGCGCGAGCGTGAAGATGACGTCGTCGACCGCGAGCGCCGCCGTCAGCTTCTCGGGCGGCACGAGACTCGGCGTGAGCGCGTTGCGCGTCGGGCTCTGAAAGGAGTAGGCGGCGGTGCCGAGCAGCTCGGCGCCGAAGAGCACCGGGATGCTCGGCTCGGCGAGCAGCGAGTTGGCGAGCAGGCCGATCGTCACCAGCGCCAGCCCGACGTCGGAGAGCAACAGCAGCTTGCGCCGGTCGACGGCGTCCGCGACCGCGCCGCCGTAGAGCGGCACGACGAGCAGCGGGACGAGCGCGGCGAGGCCGAGCAGCCCGACGACGAAGGTCGAGCCGGTGTCCCGGTAGACCTGGTACGGGATCGCAACCGCGGTGATCTGGCTGCCGATGGCCGAGATGCCCGTGCCGACCCAGAGCCGGCGGAACGGCTTCGAGAGCCTGAGCGGCGAGATGTCGACCGGGACGCGGCGCAGCCAGCCCGAGAAGCCGGGGCGCTCGGCCTCGAAGCCCTCGGGGTCCAGCGGCGGGTCGGCCACAGAGTTAGTGGCTGTCAGCCACTAAGTCAGAAGAGGGGCTGTTCCGGCGTCGCTGCCGTGGACTCGAGCAGGTGCCTGGCGCGACGCGAGAGATCGGGCAGGTCGACGCGGCCGCGGTCGGCGTCCTGGACGATCCGCTCGGCGAGCGCGAGGGCCTCGTCGAGGAGCGCGTTCTGCCGCGTCGGCGCTCGACGCCCATCGCGGTCAGGATGCTGCGCTCGGTGCGCCCGGCCACGATTGGCTCGGCGACGCCCTCGACCCAGACGCGCGTGCGGTGCCCGCCGCCGCGCTCGTCGCCGACGAGCGGCTCGAGCGCGTAGATCTTGTCGGCGCGGGCGTATTTGCCGAAGCCGAGAAAGACCATCTTCGGCGCGCCGTCTGCCACGGAGCGAATCTACCCCGAACGACGTCGGCGAGCACGTCGGCCACGTAGGCCTGGTCGTCCTCGGTGATGTCCGTGAAGAACGGGAGCGCGAGCGTGCGCGTCGCCGCATCCTCCGCTACGGGGCACATGCCCTCGCGGAACCCGTACCGCTCCCGCAGGTACGGCTGCAGGTGGACGCACGGGACGTAGTGGCCCGCCTCCACCCCGCGCGCGCCGAGGTTCGCGCTGATGAAGTCGCGGTCCAGCCCGCGGTCGAGCTTCACGACGTACACGAACCACGAGCGGACGTGCTCGTCGTCGTCGGGGTGCGGGACCTCGACGCCGTCGATGCCGGCCAGCAGCTCGCCGTAGCGCGCAGCGGCACGGTCGCGGGCCGTCAGGATCTCGTCCAGCCGCTCGAGCTGGGCGACGCCGAGCGCGGCCTGCACGTCGCTGATCCGGTAGTTGAACCCGAGGCGGACGTGGTTGAACCAGCGGGCGTCGTAGGAGCGGCCGTGGTTGCGCAGGCTCTTCAGCAGCTGCCAGAGCTCCTCGGAGTGCGTGGTCACGATCCCGCCCTCGCCGGTCGTCATCTGCTTGTTGGGATAGAAGGCGAAGACCGCCGACGGCCCCTGGGAGCCGACCGGCCGGCCGCGGTAGCGCGCGCCGAGCGCCTCGCAGGAGTCCTGGATCAGCGTCAGCCCGTGCTGCTCGCAGAGCTCGCTCAGCTGGTCGAGGTCGCACGGCAGCCCGAACATGTCGACCGCGACGATGGCGCGCGTGCGCTCGGTCAGCGCCGCCTCGACAGCGGCCACGTCGACGTTCAGGGTGTCGGGGCGGACGTCCGCGAAGACCGGCACCGCGCCCTCGTAGATGAAGCAGTTCGCCGTCGCGACGAACGAGATCGGCGACGTGATCACCTCGTCGCCCGGCTGGAGCCCGGCGGCGTGGCAGAGCAGGTGCAGCCCGGTCGTTCCGCTCGAGCAGGCGGCCGCGAACGGCGCGTCGACCCGCTCGGCGAAGCGCTCCTCGAAGCGCTCGATCATCGGCCCGAGCGACAGGCGCCCGGAGCGCAGCACCTCGAGGACGAGCTCCTCCTCGCGCTCGCCGATCGACGGCCTCGAGAGCGGAACCCGCCGGACGGCGGCCTGGGTCACGCGCCCGCCGGCTCGCGCGGCCGGATCTCGACCGCCTCGAGCCAGTCCGACCAGCGCTCCTCGCCGCGCCCGTGCACGACGTCGAGGTACGCCTTCTGGAGCTCCATCGTGATCGGCCCGACGCCGACCTCGTGGTCGTCGACCGAGCGGATCGGCGTCACCTCGGCGGCCGTGCCGCACATGAAGATCTCGTCCGCGAGGTACAGCTCCGTGCGGATCAGGTTGTCCTCGGAGACCTCGTGGCCGAGGCTCCGCGCCAGCTGGATGACCGTGTCCCGCGTGATGCCCGGCAGGATCGAGGTCGAGAGCGGCGGAGTGACGAGCTGCCCGTCCTTGACGATGAAGACGTTCTCGCCGGAGCCGTCGGCGACGAAGCCCTCGTCGGTGAGCAGGATCGCCTCGTCGTAGCCGGCCAGGTTCGCCTCGGTCACCGCCAGCATCGAGTTCAGGTAGATGCCGGTCGCCTTGGCGGCGTGCGGGATCGTGTTCGGCCCGACGCGCTTCCAGGACGAGACCTTCGCCCGGATGCCCGTGCGCATCGCCTCGTCTCCGAGGTACGCGCCCCACGGCCAGCTCATCAGCACGACCTCGACCGGGTTGCCGGCGGCCGAGACGCCGAGCTCGCCGTAGCCGTAGAACGCGATCGGCCGCAGGTACGCCTCGGGCAGGCCGTTCGTCGCGAGCAGCTCGAGCGACGCCGCCCGCAGCTCCTCGACCGAGTACGGCAGGTCCATGTGCAGCAGGCGCGCCGAGTTGCCAAAGCGCTTCAGGTGGTCGGTGAGCCGGAACACGGCCGGCCCGCTGTCGGTCTCGTAGCAGCGAATGCCCTCGAAGACCCCGGAGCCGTAGTGGAGGCCGTGCGCGCCGACGTGGATCTTGGCGTCCCCCCAGTCGACGAGCTCGCCCGACATCCAGATCTTCTCGGTTTCGCGCATACGATTTACCTCCTCAGCAGGACGTGCGAAAAGTTTACGTGTCCCGCTCGACGAGATCGGCCGGGCGGGCCTGCGTGAGCCGCACGAGGTCGGCCGGCGCGATCTGCACGAGATGGCGCTCCGAGCCGCCGCCGATCCACACGAGCGGGTACACGAGCAGCCGCCGCTCGATGAGGACCGTCTCCACCTTGCGCAGCGGAAACGGCGCCACGGCGCCGGGCGTGAAGCCCGTCGCATCCTCGACCTGCTCGGCGCCGGCGACGCGCGCCTTCTTCGCGCCGGCCGCCTCGGCGACGCGCTTGCCGTCGGCGCGCTTGTCGCCCGGGACCATGGCCAGCACGTAGCGGCCGTCGCACACGAAGACGAGCGACTTGACGATCTGCTCGAGCGTCGTGCCCGCCGCGCGCGCCGCGTCCTCGGCGGTCGGCGTGTCCATCAGGAACTCCTCGACGCGCCCCTCGGTGCCGGAGTCGCGGAGGACGCGTGCGACCCGCTCGACGGGCTCAGGGAGCGTGGCCACGCGGCCACGATAACGGGAGGAACCTGTGCGGCGTCCGCCGCCGGTAGTCGTCGTAGCCGGGGAATGTGCGGACGAGCCGACGCTCCTCCTCGACCGACTTCCGCCACCAGAGCACGGCGAGCGCGGCCACCACGACGAGCGCCGGCAACGAACGAACGAGCGCGACCCCGACAAGGAGGAGCAGGAGCCCGCCGTACATCGGGTGGCGCGCGTACCGGTACGGCCCCGACGACACCGGCGAGTCACGCCGTTTCGGCTCCGGGAACATCGTGAAGGCCCCGCCGAGGGCCACCCGCGCCCAGGCGACGATCGCCAGGCCGGCAACCACGAGCGCGATTCCGGCGACCACGAGGACAGTCGGCATCGGGTGCGGCCGGCGGAAGAGGGCCTGCACCGCGACGATCAGGACGAGCAGCACGAGCTGGGCGACGACCCAGCCGCCGCCTCTACGCCGAGCTCGATGAAGCGGGCGTCGTCGAAGCCCTCCGCTTGGAGGCGGTCCTGGAGCTCCTTCGGCGCCGGCGAGTCGATCGACAGCGCCATCAGCGCCTTCCCGCCCTGCCGGGTGCGCGAGACGGCCATGTTCGCGATGTTCACGCCGGCGCCGCCGAAGAGCGTGCCCACGCGGCCGATCACCCCCGGCACGTCGTCGTAGACGAAGAAGACCATCAGCGGGCTCAGCTCCATCTCGATCCCGAAGCCGAGCGCGGTGACGAGCCAGCCGCGGCCGTCGGTGCCGATCGTCGTGCCCTCGACTGTCGCGTCCGCAACCGTCACGCCGATCAGGTTGGTGAAGTCGTGCGACGTCCGGCGGCGCTCCTCGCTGACCTCGACGCCGAGCTCGGCGGCGACGAGCGGCGCGTTGACCCAGTTGACCTGGCGGTCGACGCGCCCCTGGAAGGCGCCGTTCAGCGCCGAGACGGTCAGCAGGCGCGTATCGCGCTCGGCGAGGCCGCCGTGGTAGGTCAGCTCGATCCGGCCCGATTCGCCGGCCAGCTCGAACGCGAGCCGGGCGAGCTGCGCCGCCAGCGGGACGAACGGCGCGAGCGCGTCCGCCTCCTCGGGGCTGATGGCGGGGATGTTCACGGCGTTCGCGACCATGCGGCCCTCGAGCGCGTCCGCCACCTGCTCCGCGACGACGACGCCGGCGCGGTCCTGCGCCTCGGCGGTCGACGCCGCCAGGTGCGGCGTGACGACGACGTTGTCCAGCTCGAGCAGCGGGCCCGAGTACGGCTCGGTCGCGAAGACGTCGATGGCTGCGCCCGCGACCTTCCCCGACTGGAGCGCGTCGATCAGCGCTGCCTCGTCGATCAGGTCGCCGCGCGCCGCGTTCACGACGCGGACGCCATCCTGCATGTGCGCGAAGGCCGCGGCGTCGACCGAGCCGCGCGTCTCGTCGGTGAGCGGGAGGTGGAAGGTGACGAAGTCGGCGACCGCGTAGACGTCCTCGGGCGACGCGGCGCGCTCGACGCCGAGCTCGCCGAAGCGGCCCGGGGTCACGAACGGGTCGTACGCGACCACCCGCATGCCGAGCCCGAGGGCGCGGCGCGCGACCTGCTGGCCGATGCGGCCGAGGCCGAGGACGCCGAGCGTCTTCTCGGCGAGCTCGGTACCGCCCCATTTCGAGCGCTCCCAGCGGCCCTGCTTGAGGGCCGCGTGCGCCTGCGGGATGTTGCGTGCGAGCGCGACGAGCAGGCCGATGGTGTGCTCGGCGGCCGAGATGACCGTCGACTCGGGCGCGTTGACGACCACGATCCCCCGGCGCGTGGCGGCCGGGACGTCCACGTTGTCCACGCCGACCCCCGCGCGGCCGATCACCTTGAGCCGCTCCGCGCCGTCGATCAGGCCGGCGTCGAGCTTCGTCGCCGAGCGGATGACGATCGCGTCGTAGTCACCGAGGCGCTCGGCGAGGTCGAAGTCGCCGTCCTCGTCGACGTCGAAGCGCGCGCGCAGCAGCTCGACGCCGCGCGGGGCGATCGACTCACGGACGAGAACGCGCAGACGGTCGCTCACACGCGGCTGTGCTCGAACGTCTCGAGCGCGCGGGCCGGGCCGGCGCCGCGCTCGATGTCCGCACCGGCCTCGGCGAGTGCCAGCTCGAGGGCGGCAAGGCCCGTGACGACATCGAAGATGTCGACGTAGCCGATGTGGCCGATACGCACGATCTTGCCGCGCAGCTCGCCCTGGCCGCCGGCAAGCGTGACGCCCATCTGCTTGCGGACCGTGGACGAGATCTCCTGGCCGTCGATGCCCTCGGGCATGCGGATGGCGGTGACGACCGACGAGCGGTCCTCGTCGGGCGAGAAGAGGTCGAGGCCCATCGCCTTGGCGCCGGCGCGGCAGGCGCGCCCGAGGCGCACGTGGCGGTCGTAGGTCTCCTCGAGGCCCGTCGCGAGGATCATCCCCAGCGCGACGTTGAGGGCGATGACCAGCGAGACGGCGGGCGTGTACGCCGCATCCGGCTTCGCCTGGGCCTTCCGGTAGCGCTCCCAGTCGAGGTAGAAGCGGGGCGAGGTCGACTTCGACGCGGCCTCCGCGGCCGCGCCCGAGACGGACACCATGGCGAGGCCCGGCGGCGTCATCAGCGCCTTCTGCGAGCCGGTCGCGACCACGTCGATCCCCCACTCCTCGGTCTCGATCGGGCACGGCGCCGAGGCTGGAGACGGCGTCGACGATCGACAGCGCGCCGGCCTCCCTGGTGACTGCCGCGAGCGCCTCGACGTCGCAGACGACGCCGGTCGAGGTCTCGGAGTGGGTCAGGAAGACGGCCTTCGCGCCGCCGAGCTCGCGCAGCCGCGCGGCGAGGTCGTCCGGCGACGGCGTCTCGCCCCAGGGGTAGCGGATGACGTCGGCGTCGAGCCCGTAGGCGGTCGTCATCGAGACCCAGCGCTCGCCGAAGTTGCCGGCAGAGACCACGACGACGCGGTCGCCGGGCGAGCAGGCGTTCGCCACTGCCGACTCCATCGCGGCGGTGCCCGAAGCGGTCATCAGGACGACGTCGTCGCTGGTGCGGAAGACCTGCTGCAGGCGTCCGAGGACCTCGCTCAGCACCGCGCGGTACTCGGCCGTGCGGTGGCCGATCATCGGCTCCGATCCGGCGGCGAGCACCTCGGGCGGCACCGGTGTCGGGCCAGGGGTCAGCAGGTAGCGCTTCACGGGCGTCTTACGGTACCCGCGCCGTAGGCTTGCGCCGTGGAGGCGCTGCTCGCGTTCGCCGCCGCGCTGCTCGCGCTGCGCCTCGCCGGATCGCTCGCCGGGCGCTGGCGCGCGCGAAGGCGGCCGGAGCTCCTCGGCCTGGGCCTGCTCGCTGTTCGCGTACGCCGTCGCCGCGGCTGCGCTCGCGTGGGGCGCGTCCTACGGCTGGGGCACGCCGGCGTTCCGCGTCTACTACCTCGCCGGCGGCCTGCTGACTGCGCCGCTGCTCGGCGTCGGCTCGCTGCTCCTGTGGGGCCGCCGCTGGGCCGCGCCGGTCGGCCTCGTCTACGTCGGGTTGGCGGTGGGCGTCGCGCTGGCGATGCCGGTGACCGGCCACATCTCGGGCCATTCGATCCCGCAGGCGCAGGACCACCTCGACTTCTTCCCCGCCCGGTTCCTCGCGATCGTCGCCAACTCGCTCGGCACGCTCGCCGTCGTCGGCGTCGCCCTGCTGACGATCCGCCGGCGGCCGCGGGGGAACGCGTTGATCATCGCCGGCGTCGGCGTGGCGGCCGTCGGCAGCGCGCTCGCGGGGCTCGGCGTGTCCGGGACCGCGGCGTTCGTGGCCGTCGCCGTGGCCCTGCTCTACGCCGGGATCGTCCTCGCGTGATAAGAGAGGAACGTGGCCGTCGCCGAACGTGTCGAGCAGCTTCGCTCCAGCGATCTCTTCGCCGATCTCGACGATGACGCGCTCGCGCGCGTCGCGTCCGAGGCCACGGTGTACGAGGCGCCTGCGGACACGGTCCTGATCGAATCCGGCGTCCCGGCCTCCGGCCTGTTCGTCGTCGTGGACGGCACGGTCGCCGTCGACACGCACGATGGGCGCGAGCACCAGCTCGGCCCAGGCCAGGCGTTCGGCGAGCTCTCGCTGCTCGCGGGCACGCAGCGGACGGGCCGCGTGTGGGCGAAGACGGACGTTCGCGCACTCGCGCTCGACCGCGCCGAGTTCGAGGAGATCCTCGAGACGGAGCCGGCGGTGGCGCGCGCGCTGCTGCGGGTGCTGGCCAGGCGCCTCGTCGAGGCGCAGGCCTCGCGCCGCTAGCCCTAGGTCTCCAGGAACGCCGTGCGCTCGTCCGGCTCCTCCCGGAGCACGTTCGCGATGTAGTCGTTCACGGCGTCGCGCATCGCGACCGGCTTGCCGGCCGCTTCGGACATGTACCAGCGGTGGTCGAGCAGCTCGTGGAACACCTCGGCCGCGGCGCGCTTCCCGCGCAGCTCCTGCGGGACGGCGACGACCGACGGCTCGAAGACCTCGCTCAGCCAGCGTCCGGCGAGCGCGGCGTCGGAGATCGGCGGCTCGCCCTTGCGCTCGAGCGACGCCCGGTAGGACGAGATGTCGGCGAGGAGCCGCCTGGCCTGGTTCTCCTGGGCATCCAGCCCCGTGAGCCGGAGCAGCCGCCGCCGGTGGAATCCCGCCTCCACGCGCCCCGACGGAATGCGGAGCTGGTAGCCGGTCGGCGTCTTCACGAGCTCGATCTCGGCGGCCTCGAAGCCCAGCTCGTGCAGCTCCTCGAGCCGCTTCTCCAGGCGGCCTGAGTCGTCGAAGTCGAAGACCTCCTCGGCGGTGAGCTCCTCCCAGAGCCGCTCGTACGCGGCCACGACGGACTCGGCCAGGTCGGCCGGGTCGCGGTCGTCGGCCCAGCCGAACTCCACCGAGACGTCGAGGAAGTCGTGGGCGAGGTTCTCGAACGCGATCTCGAGGTCGTACCGGCGCTGGCCGTCGGAGAGCCGCGGCTGGAGCTCGCCGGTCTCGACGTCCACGACGTAGGCGGCCAGCGCACCGGCATCGCGGCGGAAGAGCGCGTTGTTGAGCGAGCAGTCGCCCCAGAAGAAGCCGGCCAGGTGCAGCCTGACGAGGAGGCTCGCCAGCGCGTCGAGGAGGAGCTCCTCCGGCTCCTCGAGGCCGCCCCGGCCGAGCACGATCCGGAACGGGAGCGAGTACTCGAGGTACCGCGTGATCAGCACGGCCGGCAGCTCCTGGGCGTCCGGCCCGCGCCGGTCGCCCACGACGGCGACCGGCCGGACGGCGGGCACGCTGGTGCCTTCGAGGTGGCCGAGCAGCCGGTACTCGCGCTGTGCGATCGCGTCCGGGAGCTCCTTGAGGGCGTAGTAGGCGCCGCCCACCTCGACGAAGCGCACGACGTGGCGGCCGACGCCGCGCTCGAGCTCGACCAGGTTGTCGGAGGTCCAGGACTCGAGCTCCTCGTCCCACGGCAGCGCGAGAAAGCGCGAGTCGAGCGCGCGGCCGATCAGCCGATACGTGGCGGTGGTCAGACCGCGGCGCGCACGAGCGCCG
The DNA here is from genome assembly GCA_963817375.1 of uncultured Thermoleophilia bacterium. Classification (GTDB taxonomy): domain Bacteria; phylum Actinomycetota; class Thermoleophilia; order Gaiellales; family Gaiellaceae; genus JACVRM01. Next base: position 212,604 of record CAWFOB010000001.1, read on the forward strand.
AGAGCGCGTGCTCGAGCTCCGCGCGGTTGTCGTCGGTCTCGTAGACGTGGAGCGGATGCGGCGCCAGCTGATGCTCGGTGACGTTCCCGCCGCGTCGGAGGTAGAGGACGGGCGCGATCGAGGCGTCCGGCGCGAGCTCGACGACGGCGGCGACGGCATCGGGCCCGGCGGCGTCGACGAACGACGCGAGCGGCTCGTAGCCCTCGTCGCGCGGGCCGTCCTCGAACGAGACGACGCGGGCCAGGTAGCCGCGCTGCACCCAGAGCTCGGGCGAGTGCGTCAGCTCCTCGAGCAGGAACGGGACGAGCCGGCCGGGCTCGATTGCGGCTCGCTCGCGAGGCATGGAGAAGTGCCGCTCCGCGATGCGCTGCGCGACGAGGCGCGCGTTGTAGCGGAACCCGTTCACCGAGGTCGACTGGCCGGCGCGCTCGACCTTCAGCAGCCCGGCCGCGCCGCCGGAGGCGTTCCCGGCGAAGTAGACCCCCGGCGCGGAGATGCTCTCCCAGAACGGCGTCAGGGCGGGAATGCGGCCGTCGCTGACCGTTGCGACCCCGAGCTCGGGCAGGTCGTTGAGTGGCGTCCTGAACCCCGTGGCGATGATCACGTCGTCGGCCTCGATCGAGAGCGGGCCCGGCTTCGCGGTGCCCTGGGCCACGACGCGGAAAGCGCCGTCCGCGCGGTCGACCCGCTCGATCGCCGCGTCGAGGACGTACGCGCCGCCGAGCCCGCGCGCGTACTCGTCGAACGGCTGCAGGTAGCGCGTGCGGATCGGCAGCAGCGCGAGCGACGACGTGTTGACCGGCCTAGGCGACAGCATCACCACCTCGCGCGCCCAGGGCAGCAGCCCGTTCGCGATCTCGAAGCCCGAGTTGCGCTTGCCGATGATGGCGACGCGGCGGCCCTCGTACTCGCGAGGCGGCCGCGTCTCCGCGTAGTGCGGGACCTGGTCGAAGCCGGGCACCTTCGGCTTCCACGGCTCGGTGACGCCGACGGCGAAGACGGCGGCGCGGCAGCGGTACTCGCCGTCCGAGGTGCCGAGCACGAGCGTGCCGTCGTCCTCGCGCCGCGTCGACTCCCAGCGGCAGCCGTAGCGGACGCGGACGGCCGCCCGCTCGGCGAAGGCCTGGAGGGCCATGTGCATCTCGGCCCGTGACGGGACGTCGAACGAGCGGTCCATGAACTCGGGGACGAGGCCGCGGGCCCCCTCCTCCTCGGCCAGCAGGCTGTTGTGGTCGTAACGCTCGTAGTCGCGCGAGGTGCGCTCGAACGGCGCCGACGGCTTCGTCGGGCTGATCAGGCGCTCGAAGATCGGCATGCGCGCGAACATCCCGCCCGGCGCCTCGTCGGCCGAGATCGCCGCGTGGTCGATGCCCAGGCGGTCGAGGCAGTACGCGGTTTGCAGCCCACCGGGGCCGCTGCCGACGACGACGACCCCGTAGTCGCCCGGCGGGAACGGCTGCTCGCCGCCCTCTAGCCCTGCCACGTGTTGGCGATCCTGAGCCGCCGCGCCTCGTCCTGGAGCATCCGGAGCATCACCGTCGGGTGCTCGAGCAGGAACGGCTCCACTTCGGGGCCGGCCAGCGTGAAGCAGCGGAGCAGGGTCGTCGCCATCACGTCGGCGGCCGGCGGCTGCCCGGTGAGGACGGAGATCTCGCCGAAGAAGTCGCCGCGGCCGAGCGTCGCCAGCGTACGGCCGTCGATCGAGACGCTCGCCTCGCCGTCGCGGATCACGTAGAAGGCCGCCCCGGACAGGTCCCGCCGGAGCACGCGGCTCTCGGGCGGGAACGCCACCTCGTTCAGCGTGTGGGCGACACTCTCGAGCGCCGGCAGGGACAGATCGGCGAAGAGCGCGAGGCGCCCGAGGACGGTAACGGTCTCCTCGCTCGCTGCCATCGAAGGCAAACCTTACGGTCTCCGAACAAACCCGGTTCGGGAGCGTTCGTCTAACCTTCCCGAACGAGAACAACCGGGAGTGGTGTGCGCGGGGGCGCCGCTACTCCGACTCGCCGGCTGCGGCCCCACTTGTGCCGGCGCATCCCTGTTCCCGACCTGGGGAGTTTGTGTGAAGAGAGCAATCCTCTCGCTGCTTGCTGTTGCTGCCGTTGCGGCGGCCCTGGTGGGCGGCGTCACAACAGCGAGGGCAAACCCGACCCTCGACGACATCAGCGCCTACCGTCACCTGACCTGGAAGTGGCAGCGCCTCATGGGTATGCGGCTCACGACGAGCCACGTCCAGGAGCGCAAGGCCGGCGTGGCGTACCGCACATGGATTCGCGACCTCTGGTACAAGCGGGCGCACACCGCGTGGCGGCATGCCCAGAACCCGCCCCACGAGGCGGCCTGGAAGTGCATCCACCGGTACGAGGGAGCCTGGACCGACTCGGGCGCGCCCTACTACGGCGGGTTGCAGATGGACCTGTCCTTCCAGCGGAGCTACGGCGCCGATCTCCTGCGCCACAAGGGCACCGCCGACCACTGGACGGCAATCGAGCAGATGTGGGTCGCCGAGCGCGCCTACCGCTCGGGCCGGGGCTTCTACCCCTGGCCGAACACCGCCCGCTCCTGCGGCCTGCTCTAACGAGGCGGACGGCCCTGGGGCTGTCCCATGCGCCTGCGGAATCCTTCCGGGTTCGGGGCGTGTGGGAGAGCCCCAAGCCGTTTGACTAGACCTCGGCCGGCCGGCTGCTGCCGCCGAGCAGGCGGTCGAGGAGCAGGACGATCGCGAGGACGGCGAGGAAGCCGAGGATCAGGATCGCCCAGTCCTTCGTGCTCTGAGCGTGCGAGCCGGGCAGGAAGCCGGGGGGCGCGTAGTTCGCCTGGTCGACCAGGCGCGAGCTGTGGCCCTGGTTGATGAAGTCGACGAGCCAGTGGCCGCGCTGCTTCGCGAAGCGGACGGCGACGAGCGTCGACTGCGACGAGACCTGGGGCTCCTCGTCGACGGCCGAGACGAAGCCGGCGGTCTTGGCGCCCGCGAACGAGAGCACGGTCGAGATCGCGTACTGCTGCTTCGGGTCGACGGAGACCGGCAGGTGCTTGCCGGCGCGCCAGTCGGCGAGCGCGTACCTGGCCCGTAGCTTCGGGTCGAGCAGGCCGTGCGCCTGCGCCAGGTTCTTGCGGAAGACGACGTCGGCCATGAACGACTCTGCGTGCGGCCGCACGGCGGCGGCCGCCGCCCGCGCAGCAGCGGCCTCCGCCCCCTGCTGCTGCGCGCTCGGGCCGGTCGTCGTCCCGAACGGGTTCCCCGGCGCCGTCCGGTCGAAGGTGCGTGCGCTCGACCCGCCGTGCCGCGGGAGGAGCGCGATCACGCCTACGCCGATCGCGAGCGCGGCGACGATGCCTACGAGCCACACGACCCGGCGGCGCCGGCGCGGCGACGAGAGCGCGGACATACCAGCCAGAGTACGGCCGCTAGGTGCTCAGAGGCCGCGAGCTGATGCCGCCCGCGTCGTCGACGGCGACGAGCATGAGCTCGCCGCCGCGGCGGAGCACGGCGGAGTCGCCCGCCTGGCTCTCGACCGCCCAGCCCTGCGCCACCCACGTGCCGATCGCGCTGTCCAGCCGCTGCCGGCGCTCGGCGATCGGCATCGTCCGGTCGCGGCGGCCGAACAGGGCGATGACCAGGCCGATGACGCCTGCGGCCAGGAGCGCGAGGAGGATCCAGACCCAGGCCGGCGTGTTGCTCACCGAGCTCTCGCTGACCGTGGTCGTCTGCGCCGGGAGCGGCACCGTGCGCGTGGTCGTCTCCTCGACGGTGTCCGTCGTGGCCTGCGTCGTCGTCTCGGTGGTGGTCGAGAGCTCGGTCGTGGTCTCGGTCGTCGTGGTGGTGTCGGCGCCGGCAAACGTGGCGGCGGCGAGGAGGCCGGCGGCGAACAGCGCGGCGAGCGCGGCGACCTTCACGCCGGCGACTCTACGCCTAATCGCCGATCGCCTTGAGGACGACGCGCTTGCGGCGCCGCCCGTCGAACTCGGCGTAGAAGACCTGCTCCCACGGGCCCGAGGTCGAGGCGTGCCGTCGGTGATCGGCAGCACGACCTGGTGCGCCATCAGCTGCCGCTTCAGGTGCGCGTCGGCGTTGTCCTCGCCGCGGTTGTGGCGGTACCGCGACGACCGGCTCGTGCGGCGCGAGGCGCTCGAGCCAGTCGTCGATGTCCGCGATCAGCCCGCTCTCGTCGTCGTTGACGTAGACGGCCGCGGTGATGTGCATCGGGTTGACGAGCACGAGCCCGTGCTGGATGCCGGAGTCGCGCACGAACTCCTCGACCGCGGCGTGATGTTGAGGTAGTCGCGCCGGTTCGGCGTCTCGAAGGTCAGGTACTCGGTGGCGTGCTTCACGGCGCGAGCTTAGGGGCTGTCCCCGCGAAGCGGGGGCTGTCCCCCGTGATTGGCCGACGTCTCGGTTTTCGGCACCTCATTTCGGCCGAAGCCGGGCACTGTCCTCTGCACCCACGAGGGACAGCCCCCTTCGGGGACAGCCCCTAGCCGAGCTTCTGCCGCAGCAACTCGTTGACGACCTTCGGATCCGCCTTGCCCCGCGTCTCGCGCATGACCTGGCCGACGAAGAAGCCGAGCAGCCCCTGCTTGCCGCTGCGGTACGACTCGACCTCGGACGGATTCGCAGCCAGGACGCTCTCGACAACGGGTTCAAGCTCAGAGGTGTCGCTGGACACCTCGACAAGCCCGGGCATTGCGCGGCCGGAGGCGCGTGCAGTCACCGCCTCGATGAACACGTTGCGCGGAATGCGGTCGCGTGCAGCGATCGCCTCAGCGATCTCGCCTGGATCTGCGTCCGCCGGATCGAGTCCTGAACGCGCAAAGTCGTTCATTAAGACATTGGAAGTCACCTTCGCATCTGCGCCGCTTTTCACGACGGCCTCGAAGAGCCGCGCCATTGCGACCGACCCGTTCAGCACCTCCGCGTCGTAGAAGGGCAGCCGCGTAGTCGCGCTCGAAGCGACGGATGCGCGCGCCCGGCGGCTCCGGCACCTCGGCCCGCAGGCGCTCGACCATCTCCGCGGGCGGCTCGACCGGCACCAGGTCGGGCTCGGGCAGGTAGCGGTAGTCCTGCGCCTCCTCCTTCGAGCGCAGCGGCGGCGCCGACTCGTGGGCCGGGTCGAAGTGGAGCGTCTCCTGCTCCACGGCTTCGCCGGCCTCGTAGACGCCGATCTGCCGCTCGACCTCGCGCTCGATGCCGCGTGCGGCGAACGCGAACGAGTTCATGTTCTTCAGCTCAGTCCGTGTGCGGAGCTCGGAAGAGCCCGCCGGCCGCACCGACACGTTGACGTCGAACCGCAGCGAGCCCTTCTCCATCTCCGCGTCGGAGATGCCGAGCTCGACCACCGTCTGCCGCAGCAGCTGCAGGAACCGCCGCGCGTCCTCGGCCGAGCGCAGGTCGGGCGCCGTCACGATCTCCACGAGCGGCGTACCGCCGCGGTTGAAGTCGACGAGCGTCGCCCCCGCGCCGTGGATCCGGCCGCCGGCACCGCCGACGTGCACGTTCTTCGCCGCGTCCTCCTCGAGGTGCGCGCGCACGATCCCGACCTCCGCCTCTCCCTCTGGCCCGGGCACGAGCACGCGGCCGTCCACGCACAGCGGCTCGTCGTACTGGGAGATCTGGTACCCCTTCGGCAGGTCGGGGTAGAAGTAGTTCTTGCGGTGGAACGTCGCGCGCTCGGCGATCCGGCAGCCGAGTGCGTGGCCCAGCTTGATCGTCCACTCGATCGCGCGTCCGTTCGGGACCGGCAGCACGCCCGGGTGGCCGAGGCAGATCGGGCACGTGTGCGTGTTCGGCTCGTCCCCGTACTCCACCGAGCAGCGGCAGAACATCTTCGTCCGCGTCTTCAGGTGGATGTGGATCTCCAGCCCGATGACGGGTTCCCAGCTCACCGCAGCCGCTCCGGGACGTAGTCGAACTGGAGCGCCTGCTCGAGCGCGTGCCCGGCGCGGAAGATCGTGTTCTCCCCGAACTGCCGGCCGATCAGCTGCAAGCCGACCGGCAGGCCTTCGGACAGGCCGCACGGGATCGATATCCCGGGGAGGCCGGCCATGTTCGACGGGATCGTCAGCAGGTCGGCGAGGTACATCGCGAGCGGGTTCTCGGTGCGCTCGCCGAGCCTGAAGGCCACCGTCGGCGACGTCGGGCTGACGAGCACGTCGAAGCGCTCGAACAGCGCGTCGTGCTCCAGCTTGATCAACGTGCGCACCTTCTGCGCCTGGCCGTAGTAGGCGTCGTAGTAGCCGGCCGAAAGCGCGTACGTGCCGAGCATGATCCGCCGCTTCGGCTCGTCGCCGAAGCCGTCGTGCCGCGTGCGCTCGTACATCTCGCGCACGTCCGCGCCCTCGACGCGGAGGCCGTAGCGGACGCCGTCGTAGCGCGCCAGGTTCGTGGACGCCTCCGACGGGGCGATCAGGTAGTAGCAGGGCAGCCCGAACTCGACCGACCGCGGCAGCTCGCACGTGTCGATCGAGGCGCCGAGCTCCTCGAGCTTCGCGATCGCCGCCTGCGACGCTCGCCGTCACGCCCGGCTCGATGCCCTCCGCCTCGTTCAGCTGGCGCGGCACGCCGACGCGGAGGCCCTTCAGGTCGGTGCCCTCGGGGATCGCGACCGGCTCCGGCAGCTCGACGGTCGTCGTGTCGCAGGGGTCGCGGCCGGCGATCGTCCGGTAGAGGAGCGCGCAGTCGCGCACCGTCTTCGTGATCGGGCCGATCTGGTCGAGGCTCGACGCGAACGCGACGACGCCGTAGCGCGACACCGTCCCGTACGTCGGTCGCAGCCCGACGACGCCGCAGAGCGAGGCCGGCTGCTTGATCGAGCCGCCCGTGTCGGAGCCGAGCGCCCAGGGCGCGAGGCCGGCCGCGACCGCAGCCGCCGAGCCGCCGGACGAGCCGCCCGGCACGCGCTCCGGGTCCCACGGGTTGTGCGTCGGCCCGTAGCCCGAGTTCTCGGTCGACGAGCCCATCGCGAACTCGTCCATGTTCGTCTTGCCGAGCAGCGGCATCCCCGCCTCGTAGCACCGGGTCGCCACGGTGGCGTCGAAGGGCGGGATGTAGCCCTCCAGGATCCGGGACGCAGCCGTCGTCTCGATGCCGCGCGTGCAGACCAGGTCCTTGAACGCGATCGGGACGCCGTTCCGGCCGTTGGCCTCGGTCGTGCGCAGGTACGCGTGCAGCTCGCCGTCGCGCTCGGCGATCGCGGCCGCGTAGGCGGCATGCAGCTCGGCGCCGGAGGCCTCCCCGCGCTCGACCAGCCCGGCCGCCTCCTCGGCGGTGAGGCGCAGCGTGTCGATCATGCAGGCGGCACGCGGAAGAAGTTGCCGTCGCGGTCCGGCGCGTTCGCGAGCGCCTCCTCGACGGGCAGGCAGGGCCTCGGCTCGTCCTCCGCCCAGACGTTGACGAGGTCGAGCGGATGCGCCGTCGGCGGAACGTCGTCGAGGTCGAGCTCGGCGACCTTCGAGACGGCCTCGAGAATGGCGCCGAGCTGCTCGCCGAGGCGCTCGAGCTCCTCGTCGGTGAGCGACAGACGCGCGAGGCGCGCGACGTGACGAACCTCATCTGGCGAGTTTCCAACGGCCATGGACGCAGATCCTCTCCGAAACGCGACGGGCCCCGTTCGGGGCCCGTTCGACGGTTGATGCGGGTTCCCGGTCTAGACGGGCTGGACGTTCGACGCCTGCAGGCCCTTGTCGCCCTGCACGACCTCGAACTCGACCTTCTGGCCCTCGGTCAGCGACCGATAGCCCTCGGTCTGGATGGCGGTGTGATGCACGAAGACATCGTCGCCACCCTCACGGGTGATGAACCCGTAACCCTTCTCATTCGAGAACCACTTCACGGTGCCCTGAGCCAACGGTGTTCCTCCCTTGAAGCAATGAAACGACGGCCCGGGCACCGAGCCGTCGAACTGACTACGAACGGCGCACACCATAGCCGATCAAAACGGGAAGGCAACCTCCCCAGAACGGAACCTGGAGGCCTGCACGGCGTTCTCCAAAAGCAGTGCAATCGTCATCGGGCCGACGCCTCCCGGGACCGGCGTCAGGCGCCCGGCGACACCGGCCACGGAGGGGTCGACGTCGCCGAAAAGACCGTCGTCGCTGCGGTTCATCCCGACGTCCACGACGGTGGCTCCGTCCCTGACTCCCTCGGGCCCGATCAGCCGGTCCCGGCCGACCGCGACGACGAGCACGTCGGCCTCCCGCGTCCGCGCCTCCAGATCCGGCGTGCGCGAGTGGCAGATCGTCACCGTGGCGTTCGCGCCGAGGAGCAGCAGCGCGACCGGCTTGCCGACGATCCCGCTCCGGCCCACGACGACGGCGCGGGCACCCTCGAGCTCGACGTCGTACTCCGCGAGCAGCCGCATGATCCCGAGCGGCGTCGCCGGGACGTGCCCGGGCCGGCCGAGGTAGAGCAGGCCGGCATTCACCGGGTGCAGGCCGTCGACGTCCTTCACCGGGTCGATCGCCCGGATGATCGCCGCCTCGTCGAGGTGCCCGGGCAGCGGCAGCTGCACGAGCATGCCGTCGATCGCGTCGTCGCCGTTCAGCTGCTCGACGGTGCGCACCACCTCTTCCTGCGTCGTGTCGGCGGGCAGCCGGACGTCGCGCCCCTCGATGCCGACCTCGCCGAGCGCCTTGTGCTTGAGACGGATGTAGATCTCGGAGGCGGGGTCGTCGCCGACCAGCACGGTCGCCAGCCCGACGTGGCTGCGCCGGGCGACCTCGTCCTTCAACTCCGCGCGAATCCGCTCGGCCAGCGCCTTGCCGTCCATCAACGTCGCCACGGGCGCGAAACGTTAGCCTGCGGGCCGATGGAGACCGAGGTGGCACCCGTCGCAGACGCCGAGGATCGCAGCGCCTACGCGGGCGTCATGCGCTACTACGAGCTCGCCAAGCGGGCCGAGTGGCAGGTACGCGACCTCCCGTGGGGCGAGCTGCCGCCGATCCCGGAGTACACCGGCGCCCCCAAGAAGCTCGCCCGCCGCCGCGACATGTGGCGCTCGGTCATCACCCAGCAGCTGCAGGCGGACGAGCTCGCGGTGCAGATGTCGGCGCAGCTCTTCTCGCTCGCGCCCGACCCCGAGGCGCAGCTCTACTACACGACGATGGTGCAGGACGAGGCGCGCCACACGGAGGCGTGGCTCAAGCTCATCGACCAGGCCGGCGGGCGCGGCGAGCGCGATCCCTACCTCGACGAGCTCGTCAATCTCACGCTGAACGCGGAGACGCTCGAGGAGAAGGTCTTCCAGATCCAGGTCTTCTTCGAGCGGCTGATCATCCCGCGCTTCCGGATGATCGCCCGCAACTCGCGCGGCACCATCCTCGAGGACATGTGCAACCGGCTGACGATCGACGATGGCATCCACCACCGCTCCGGGGTCGCCTACGAGCGCGTCCTGCTCGCGACCGCCGACAAGAAGACGAAGAGGGCGCTCGTCGACGCCGGCCAGCGGCTGATCCCGATCTTCGTCAAGCACGCGCTCTGGCGCCCGCGCGAGCGCGAGGTCATCGGGCGGCTCATGTACGACACCGACGTGCGCATGCTGCGCCAGGACATCGAGCACGGCATCCGGCTCGCCAAGAGCTTCGGGCTCGACGTCTCCGACGTCCACATTCCGCTGTAAGGGCCGCCCCGGCGCGCCAGGGGCTGTCCCCGCGCAGCGGGGGCTGTCCCCAGTGATTGGGCCAGAGGTTGGGTCGCACCCATGGCGTGTCGGGACAGCGCGAAGGGGCTGTCCCCGCGCAGCGGGGGCTGTCCCCAGTGCGTGCAGAGGACAGCGCCCGGATTCAACGCAACAGTCTTCCGAAGACCGGGACATCGCCCAATCACGGGGGACAGCCCCCTTCGGGGACAGCCCCGCGGGGAACAGCACCTAAGCTCCGCCGTCATGGAGCTGCGCCGCTGGCCCCGCAAGAACGACGCCGAGTCGATCCGCACGCGCCAGGACGCGCTTGCCGGGCTGACCAACGGGCCGGTCTTCGCGCACGACCTCGCGCCGTTCACGGGCGCCACCGAGGCGCTCACCGGCGTGACCGTCGTTCCGACGGCCGTCGTCGGGCCGATCGACGTGGAGCTCGGCGAGTACGAGCTCGAGGAGCCGGCCGGGACGCTCGGCGAGACGCGCCGGAAGCGCGAGGGCGTCTACGTGCCGCTCGCGAACACGGAGGGCGGCCTGGCGATCTCGCTCTACCGCGGCGCCCGCGCTGTCGGCGAGTCCGGCGGGTTCCGCACCTACGTGCTGCGCGACCGGATGACACGCGCGTCGGCGTTCCTCTTCGACGGCGCCGGCCAGGCCGCCGCCTTCGCGCGCTGGATCGAGGGCCAGGTGCCCGCCATGCGCGACTGGCTCACCGGCGCACACGTCGAGGGGCTCTCCAGCTTCGCGCGCCTGCGCGAGATCGAGACGCACGTCCTCGGCCCCGTGTGCCACGTCATGTACGCGTACACGACCGGCGACGCGGTCGGGCTGAACATGGTCACGCGCAACTCGTTCGCGCTGAACGAGGTCTTCGTCCGCGAGCGCTCACCGGTGAAGCCGCGGCGCTCGGTGCTGGAGGGGAACATGGGCGGCGACAAGAAGCCGTCGCATCGCTACTTCGAGCGCGGTGGGCACGGCAAGACGGTGATCGCCGAGACGACGCTCACCGACGAGGCCGTTCGCCGGGTCCTGCGGACGACGATCGACGATCTCCAGGACCTGACCTTCGTCGGCACGCACGGCGCGGTCGCGTCGGGCATGCAGTCGATCGCGTTCACGCCGGCTACGGCGATCGCGGCGATGTTCATCGCCACGGGGCAGGACGTCGGCATGGTCGGCACCAGCTCGATGGCGCACGGAACCGCCTACCGGGTCGAGGACGGCCTCCAGGTCGCGATCCGCCTGCCCGGCCTCGAGGTCGCGACCGTCGGCGGCGGGACGACCTATCCGTACGCGCGCAGCTGGCTGCGCCTGATGGGCTGCGAGGGCGCCGGCAACGTCTACCGCTTCGCGCAGATCGTGGCCGCCGCGACGCTGGCGCTCGAGATCTCCGCCTCGGCCGCGATGGCGACGGCGGGCTCGGAGAACTTCTTCCAGGCGCACTTCGAGCGCGGCGGCGTGCGCTGAGGAGGGGGCTCTACCTGATCTTGTAGGTCGTCGTCGCCGGCACGTAGCCGGTCTTGATCGCGCGGAAGAGAATCGAGACGCCCTTCTTCGCGCGGATGCGGAAGGTCACCGACCCGGCCCTGCTCGTGCGCTTCGCCGGGAGCTTGAGGCCCTTTCCGGTCACCCGGATGGCCGCGCCGCCGACGGGCTTGTTCGTGAAGTCGGCGACCTTCACCGTCACCTTCGACCACCGCCCCGCGATCGGGAAGCCGGAGAGCGTGACCCGCATCTTCGACGCGAACCCGATCTTCTGGGCCGGCGAGAAGTCGCCCTGGTTCCGGTCGGCGTCGACGGCGGCGACGCGCCAGTAGAGCGTGCCGCCGTTCAGGTACTGCGTCGCAGTCATCGTCGGCGCGTAGGCCGTGTTGTCCGTGCGGATGTCCTCGACGACCTGCCCGAAGTCCTCCGTCTGCGACACCTGGACGCGATACTCCTTCGTGCCTGCCTTCGGCTCCCACGAGAGCAGGAGGTGATCCTTCGCCAGCTCGGAGTGCGCGCCGCCGGGCTCGCCGATCGTGCGCGTGAACGCCATGTCACCCGAGAACGGCCCCGGAACGGTGCCGGCCGCGCCCTTCGCGAACTCGGCGCGGACCTTCCAGTGGAAGAGCCCGGTGCCGGTCATCGTCGTCGCAGTCAGCGCCGGCATCTCGAGACCGGTGATGTCCTTGTGCGTCCCGTCAGGGAGGTCGACCGACACGTCGTACGAGACCGCTCCCGTCACCGGCGCCCACGTCCACGTCGGGATCTGGTCGCCGCTCGTCGGGTTGAGCGGGCTCGGCACGGGTGCGGGCAGCGAGCGGCGGAACGTGCCCGTCGAGGACCAGGAGAGGCCGACGTTGTTCTCGTCGTTCGCGCGCACTCGCCAGTAGAGCGTCGTGTCGGCCGGGTAGGTGGTGGTCGGCGTGTAGCTCGTGGAATCCGTCACCGTGTCCTCCAGCGTCGTCCCGAAGCTCGGGTCCTGCGAGACCTGCATGCGGAAGTCCCGCGCGCCTTCGGCGCGCGTCCACTGGAACGTCGGCTGGCCCGTCACCGTCGCGGCCGCGGCCGGCGCCGTGAGCGCCGGCGCGGTCGACAGCTTCAGGAAGCTCTGCGGGCTGGCGCCGGTCGGCAGGATCCCGACGCCGGTCCCGTCGGCGGTGGTCGAGGGGAGCACCGCCCAGTAGTAGTACGTCGCCTCGTCCGGGTACGTGGTCGCCGACTGGCCGCGCGGCGCGTACGCCGTCACCTTCGTGAAGGCGTAGTCGACGATGTTCGTGAAGCTCGCGTCGGCGGCCACCAGGACGAAGTAGCTGGCGGCGCCGGGAATCGGCTTCCACGTGAAGAGCGGCAGCCGGGTGCTCACGAGGCCGGTCTTCCCGAGCAGATAGTCGCTGTCCGCCGGGCTGCACGGCGGCGAGCCGCAGGTCGGCAGCGTCGGCGCGGCGTACGTGAATGCCTTGGTGCCGCCGGCCAGCTCGGTGAAGTCGCCGTAGACGTCGCTGTTCGTCGAGTCTCGGTCGGAGCGCGCACGGACGCGCGCGCAGTAGCCCTGGCCGTCGACCGGCTGCACCATGTCGTTCGCAACGGCGTGCTTGTCGCCGTACGGGTTGCCGCTCGGGAACCCACCGAGCGGCGTCCACGACGTCGCGGCCGTCGTGACGCTCCACTTCTGGATCAGCGACGCGCTCCACTGACAGGCGCCGGTGTTGAACGGCACCACGTCGACGAGGTAGCTCGACGCGCCGGGGACGGGATCCCAGCTGATGATCGGGACGCTCGTCGAGTAGCCCGGGCCGGCAGCCTGCGTCACGCCGCTGGTATCGACCATGCGCAGGTTCTTGACCGCCGGCGCCGTGACCGGCGGGACGTTGTCGAACGTCTTCATGAACGGCGCCCCGGTGTTCCAGACGCCCGCGTTGCCGTCCGGGTCGATCGCGCGCACGCGCCAGTAGTAGGTGTTGTTCGGGAGCACGCTGGTCGGCGAGAGCGCCGTCGCGATGGTCGTGCCGGAACAGCAGACCTTCGAGCCGGCGGCGAAGTCGCCGGTCGAGTTGACCTCGACCTCGTAGCGCGCAGCGCCGGACACCGGCGTCCACGAGAACTGCGGGTCGTAGATCTCCGCCGACGGGTCGACGTCGGTCACGGTCGCCGTTGTCGCGGAGGGCCAGCCCCACGAGAACGTCGCGACCGTGGACGGCACGCCCTTGTTGCCGCGCGCGTCGACCGGCGTGATCGCCCAGTAGTAGGTCCCCGGCGCGAAGACGGAGGCGCTCGTCAGGGCGGTCGCGTCCGTGCTCACCGGTGCGCTCGAGCCGCTGTCGTGGAGGACGAGCGAGCCGAGCGCCGGGTCGGTCGCGATCGAGACCAGGTACGACGACGCGTACGACACCGTGCCCCAGGTCAGGCGCAGGGGGTCGGCGGGAAACGAGAGGCCCGCACCGGCCGTCGGCGTCTGGAGCACCGCGGCGCCCGTCCAGGCGTGCTTCCACTGCTGCGGCGTCGTCCACGGCGAGACGGCGCCCGCCTGCGTGATCGCACGGACACGCCAGTAGTAGGTGCCGTTCGGGATCGTCTGCTTCAGCGTCGCCCGGGCGTTCCGGGTGATGAAGTGGTCCTCGTTCGAGCCGATGACCGGCGAGTTGAAGCCGCTGTCGGCGGCGACCTGGAACTCGTAGTGGTCGGCTTTGGCGACCGGCGCCCAGCCGAACACCGGGATCGTCTGCGACGCGGCGCCCGGCGCCGGCATCAACGGCTTCGGCGTCGCCAGCTTCGCGGCGTGGGCCGACGTGGCCATCACGAGCGCGACGGCGGCGAAGAAGAGGGCGAGCGGCGTACGAATCTGCATGGCTGAAAGCAGGTGACGGACGGCCGCTCGTCCGTGCTGCTGATCAGGTGATCGAACGCCGCGCCCGGCGCGGCCATCCCTAGTCCGAGGGGGTTCGCCAGCCGCGGAACGCTTCGAGGAGCGCGTCCCGCAGCCCCGGCTCGAGCTCCAGGTCGCGCTCGTCGAGGCGGCCGGTCAGCTCGATCATCAGGCGGAGCTGCTCCACGTAGCGGACGCACGGGCCGCACGCGGCGAGGTGCTCCTCGAACCGGCGGCGGTCACCCTCGGAGAGGGCGTCCTCGAAGTAGTCGGTGACGAGCTCCACGAGCTCGATGCACACCATCTCGTCGCCGGCTATCGCGGTCACATTCACATGAGTCCAAGCTCGTACGAAAGCGTTACGCGGCTTCGGCGAGGTACTCGTCGAGGGCCGCACGGACCTTGCTCCGTGCGCGGTGCAGGAGGACGCGCTGGTTGCCCTCCGAAAGGTCGAGCGCGTCGCGCACCTCCTCGCTGCTCCAGCCCTCGACGTCGCGCAGCGAGATCACCGTCCGCTGCACCGGCGGGAGCATGTCGATGGCGTCCGAGATGACCTGGCGCGTCTCCGCGCCGAGGAGCCGCTGCTCCGGGAGCTCTCCCCATGCTTGCGGCGCGGAGGCCCAGTGGCCCGGCCAGTGCGGGTGGTCGGAGGGCAGGAAGCGATCGGCGTCGACCGACGGTTCGCCGTCGCCGAGCTCGGCCTGGGCGAGCGACGAGAACGGGATGCTGCGCGCCTCGCGCACGGCCCGCGTCTTCGCGCGGTTCGTGAGGATGCGGAAGATCCAGGTCTTCAGCGACGACCGGCCCTCGAACCGGTCGATCCCGGCGAGGACGCCGAGCCACGTCTCCTGGACGACCTCCTCGGCCACGGCGCGCGTGGCGACGAAGAGCAGGGCGACGCGCAGAAGCGAGGCGCTGTAGCGCTCGACCAGCTCCATGAAGGCGTCCTCGTCGTGTGCGCGCAGGCGCGCGATCAGGCGCTGCTCCTCGGCGTCCACCGGACGCTGCGGCACGACTTCCACCCGGCCTCCCTCGGCGACGGCCGGACCGTATCGCACGCGGCAGGGTCAGCCCAGCGCTCGGTCCAGGTTCACCGCGGCGCTGATCAGCGAGAGGTGCGTGAACGCCTGCGGGAAGTTGCCGAGCAGCTCGCCGGTGGCGGTCATTCCGGCACAACGCTCGCAGGCCGGCGCAGCAGCACGCGCGCGGGTGCGCCGTCGGCGCCGGCGAGCTTCAGCGGCAGGCAGAGGAGCTCCCACTCGCCGGGCTGGACGGCGCGCAGGTCGAGGCCTTCGAGGACGACGACGCCGGCCCCGAGCAGCGTCCGGTGCACGTCCTCGCCGCCGATGGTTGGCCCGTCGATGCCGACGAGGAGCACGCCCTGGGCGACGAGCGTCTCCGCGTCGGGGCGCGTGAGCGTCACGCCGGAGCCGGCCGTGCGCAGCAGGACGCGCGCTGCGTCGGGCAGGGCGCCCGGGAAGCCGACAACCTCGGCGGGGCCGACGAGCGCGTCGAGCGGGAGCGCGTCGACTCCCGGCGCTCCGTCGATCACGTGTGCCGGCGCGTCCACGTGCGTGCCGGTGTGGACGCCGAAGTCCAGGCGCGTGACGTTGTAGGCGTCGCCGCGCGCGATCGCGGCGGCGAGCTCCGTCCGGACGGCCGGGTCGCCAGGGTAGACCGGCATCCCCGGGCGGATCGGAACGGTGACGTCGATGACCTCCACGTGCTCCTCCTCTGTAACGCCGAGCCCCCGCCCCGTACTGTGACGCCAATGCCGGAGCGCTTCGACGTCGTCATCCTGGGCGCAGGCCCGGCCGGAGAGGTCGCCGTCAACGTGCTCGGAAAGGCGGAGAAGCGCGTTGCGCTCGTCGAGCCGGAGCTGATCGGCGGCGAGTGCACGAACTGGGGCTGCATCCCCTCGAAGACGCTGCTGCGCCCGCCCGACCTCAAGGGCGAGAGCCGGCGCGCGCAGGCGACCGGCGAGCCGGCGCTCGACTGGCCCGCGCTCGCGAAGTACCGCAACTGGATGGTCTCGGACCACGACGACACGAAGAAGGTCGCCAACTACGAGAAGCGCGGCGTTCGCGTCTTCAAGGACGCCGGCCGCCTGGCCGGCCCCGGGCGCGTCGAGGTGGGCGGGCAGACGCTCGAGACGGACGCGGTCATCGTCGCCACGGGCGGCGAGCCGATCATCCCGCCGCTCCCCGGCCTCGTCGAGGCCGGCTACTGGACGAACCGGGAGGCGACGGCGCTCGAGGAGATCCCGCGCAGCGCCGTCTTCATCGGCGGCGGCGTCGTCGCCGTCGAGCTTTCCCAGTTCCTCGCCCGCTTCGGCTGCAAGGTGACGATCGTCGGGCCGTCGCTGGCTGCGCGCGAGGACCCGCGCGTCGGCGAGATCCTCGCCGACGTGCTGCGCGAGGATGGCGTCGAGCTCCGCCTCGGCCCGCGGGCGCAGTCGGTGCGCCTCGAGGGCGGCGAGCGGGTGGTCACGCTCGACGACGGCTCCGAGGCGCGCGGCGACGTCGTCGTCGTGGCGACCGGGCGCCGCCCGCGCACGCACGACCTCGGCCTCGAGACGGTCGGCCTCGAGCCGGGCCGGCGCGGCCTCGAGGTCGATGACCACTGCAAGACCGCAGCCGACGGCGTCTGGGCGGCCGGTGACGTCACCGGGGTCGCGATGTTCACGCACGTCGGCAAGTACCAGGCGCGCATCGCGTGCGCCGACATCCTCGGCCAGCCGCGGGTCGCCGACTACCGCGCGGTGCCGCGCGTGCTCTTCACGGATCCGGAGGTGGCGTCGGTCGGGCTGAGCGAGCACGACGCGCGCGACGCCGGCATCGACGTGCTCGTCGCCGACATCGACCTGCCGACGACGATCTCGCGCCCGTACACGTTCGAGGAGGAGCCACGCGGGATCTTCGGCGTGATCGCCGACGCCGAGCGCCAGACCCTCGTCGGCGCGTGGGCGGTCGCACCGCTCGCGGGCGAGTGGATCCACCAGGCGGTGCTCGCGATCCGGGCCGAGATCCCGCTCGCGACGCTCCGCGACACGATCGCGCAGTTCCCCACCTTCTCGGAGGGGTTCGGCGCCGCGCTCCGCAAGCTGCCGGACGAGGCGATCGACCTCGCCTGCGACCACACCGCGCACCCCGGCGTCGCGCTCGCGGGCTAGCCGCACCCCGATCCGGCGCCGCCCCGATGCTGCGCCGCCCGGCAGCTGGTCCGCTGGGCGCATGAGAGTCCTCGTCGTCTACGGGAGCCGGTACGGCACGACCCGCGAGGTGGCCGAGACGGTCGCAGACGAGCTGCGCCTCGACGCCCGCGTCTTCGTCCAGCCGGCCGAGGACGTCGTCGACATCACGGCCTACGACGCCGTCGTGGTCGGCGCCGGCATCTACATCGGGCGGCTCCACCGCTCGGCGCGCGCGTTCCTGGAGCGCTTCAGGTACGACCTTCAGGATCGCCCATTCGCGGTGTTCGCGCTCGGCCCGGTGAAAGACCGCGAGGCCGACTGGGAGAGCGCGGCGTCGGCGCTCGACCGCGCGCTGTACAAGGCGCAGCTGGTCCCGGATGCGAAGGCCGTCTTCGGCGGCGCCGTCGAATCGGCCCGGCTGCACTTCCCGCTCAATCACCTGCCCGCCGGCGACCTGCGCGACTGGGAGCGCATCCGCACGTGGGCGCGCGACCTGCCTGCCGCGCTCGCCCCCCACGAGGAGTTAGTGGCTGACAGCCACTAACTCCGGCGTGAGCGAGAAGGCGCCAACCAGATTCGAACTGGTGTAAACGGCTTTGCAGGCCGCTGCCTAACCACTCGGCCATGGCGCCCCGTGCGTCTGATCGTAGCCGTGTGTTCGGGCGATCTCCTGCGCGTGGGACGCCCCCGGCGCGTGGTTACGCGGCTGCCGGGGACCTGAGGCGCCGCACCAGTGCGAACGCGGCCGCGACGCCGACGAGCAGGATCAGGAAGCCCCACGTCAGCCCGGGCCGCAGGAAGCTCGGCAGCATCGTGTCCGTCCAGCCGCGCTTCCAGAGCTGCTCGTCCCAGGCGTCGTTCGCGGCGTTGAGCGCGCCGTAGACGAGCAGCGCGCCGACGGCAAACGCGGCCAGCTCGTGCAGCACGCGGCCGGACAGGTCTCGAAGGACTCTCGAGAGCGCGAGCCCCGAGAGAACGCACAGCGTCCCGTCCATCCCGTGATGCCGGCCGAGGTGGACGGCATGCAGCGTCGGCTCCGCGCCGGCGCTCGGCCTGATCTGCGCGCCCAGGAAGAGGTGGCCGATCACGGGAACGTGCGAGACGTACACGCCCAGCTCGGCAAACTCCCACGGGAGCGCCACGAAGACCATGACGACGGCCGCCCCGAGACGGAACCAGTCGAGCCGCTCCCACGGGTCAAGCGGGCCGATGCCGTCGCGGAGCGCCCACGCCCAGAGGCCGGCAGCCAACGCGACGCCCGCCGCCGGCACGACGTTGATCCACTTCGCGTCGAGGTCGGCCTGGTCGACGACGCCCGGCACGGCGATCACGGCGCACAGCACCAGCGAGGCGATCGCGACGGCGTGCACGGTGCGCGTCGCCGGAAGCCGCGCCAGCACGAATGGCAGCGTGCAGGCGGCAATCAGCCCGACGGGGAAGTTCACGTAGACGAGCGCGCGGCCGAGACCGCCGGCGAGCCCGCCGGCGCTCACGTGGTACAGCTCGGCCGTCGGGATGCGCGCGTAGGTGACGGTGGTCGCGACGGCTACTGCCGCGAGCAGCGCCCAGACCGCCGTCACCTCGGTGAGGCCGGGCCGCCTCACGTGCAAATCACTGGGGACAGCCCCCTTCGGGGACAGCCCCGGACTGCCCCTCATCTGCGTGCGAGGCTGAGCACGAGTGCCAGGACGCCGCCGACGGCGGCCACCCCGACGAGCTGGAGGGCGAGCCCGCCGCCCGGCCGCAGCTCGGCCGCCGAGAGCAGCACCGCGCCGAGCACGATCGATCCCGCCACCAGGAGCGCGATCGTGCCGAGCCGGCGGGCGATCAGGTCACCACCCTCGAGCACGGACGTCCGCAGCTCCGCGGCGAGGAAGAGCAGCTCGGCCGCGAGCAGGAGGCCCGCCCCCCACACGTCCGCGCGGGTGTCGAGCCCTGAGCCCTCGAGGCCGGCCGCCACGGCGTATTCGACCACGAGCGCGCCGAGGCCGGCGCCGAGCGGCAGGACGGCACCGGTGAGGGCGCCGACCACGACGAGGATGACGGCCAGCCCGCCGATCCAGGCCAGCGACAGATGCGCGGAGGACACCGCCGGATACGCCGCCAGCGCGACGGCGACGGCCGTGCCGGCCGCGGCGACGCCTAGGCGCGCGCGTGCCTCGCGAACCTTCTGAACGACTCCGCCTCTCCGAGCGCCGCCGCGAGCGGGACGCCCTCCTTCCACTCCACCACCGAGACACCCGCGCGGTGGAAGTGCGCGCGCAGGGTCTCGCGGGTCATCTGCCACAGCCGGTGCGCCAGCTCGTCCAGCTCGCCGCTCGCGCCGACCTCGGCGAACGGCACGGGCGAGATCTCCACGACGGCCAGGTCGAACCCCCGCGCGCGCAGGTCGAGCAGCGCGTTCACGGCGCGCGCGTCGAGCAGCGGCGTGAGCGCGATGACGAGCGCCTGCGGCGGCAGCGTCCGCACCGGGATCACGTCGATGTCCTTGAGCGCGTAGTTCTCGATCACCTCGGTGTCGAGCAGCGCGTCCACGATCCGGTACCGCTGCACGAGCCCGGACCCCGGCAGCAGCCAGCGCAGGTAGCCGCCGAAGCTGACGAGGCCGATGCGGTCACGCCGGAGCAGGTAGGCGGTCGCGAGCGAGGCAGCGGCGCGGACGGCCGAGTCGAGCGTCGACGCGTCCGCGCGGCGCGCCTCCGCGAAGGTGTCGACGAAGAGGACGACGTCGGCATTGCGCTCGGCGTGGAACTCGTTGACCCAGAGCTCCTGGCGGCGCGCGCTCGCGCGCCAGTTCACGCGCCGGACGCGGTCGCCGTACGAGAACGGGCGCAGATCGGCGAACTCGATGCCCTCTGCCTTCTGGCGCGCGACGTCGTTGCCGGCGAACACCTGCGTCTCCGCCGAGTGCAGCACCGACCGCAGCGTCTCCTCGCGCGGGTAGACCTTCAGCGGCAGGCGCTCCTCGAAGCGCTCCTCGAACCGGAACATGCCGTACCGGTCGCGCAGGCGGACAAACGTGTCGCCGACCGTGTAGCCGCCCCAGCGCACGCAGCGCACCGTGACCGGGACCTCGCGCTCGCCGGTCCGCAGGTCGAAGCCGACGGGGTTCGGCATCCCGCGCAGGCCGTCCGGAAGCGCGAGGTAGATCTCCGCGTGCTCGATCGCGACGTCGGAGCGGACGGTGACGGCCACCTCGACGTCGTCGCCCTCGACGACCCGGTCGCGGTTCGTCTCCACCCCGACGCGCAGGGACGCGCTACGAACGGACGCGAGCGCGAGCACGAGCACGAGCCAGAACGGCGCCGACACGACCGCGAGCTCGGGCCGGCGCTCCACGAGCGCGCCGAGGAGCAGGAAGCCGGCAAGCGCGCCGTACGCCGCCAGCTTCGGCGTCGCGCTACGCGTCACCGCTGGACAGCGCGGCCGCCTCGGGCTCGTCATCCGTGGCCGGGGTCGGCACGGAGTCGAGGATCTCCCGGACGACGTCGTCGCCGCGGACGCGCTGCACCCAGAGCTCGGGCCGCAGCGTCAGGCGGTGCGCGAGCGCCGAGGTCGCGACCGCCTTCACGTCGTCGGGCGTCACGAAGTCGCGGCCGCGCAGCGCGGCGCGTGCGCGCGAGAGCTTCAGCACGGCCAGCGAGCCGCGCGGGCTCGCGCCGACCTGGACCCGCGGTGTCTCGCGCGTGGCGCGCACGAGGTCGACGATGTAGCGGCCGACCGGCTCCGAGACGTGCACCGACTCGATTGCCCGCTGCATCGCGAGCAGGGTCGGCCCGTCGACGACGGGCGCGATCGTCACCTCGTCCATCTGGCGCTCGAGCCGGCGGTCGAGCATCTCCCACTCCGCGTCGCGCGACGGGTAGCCGACGCCGATCCGGACGAGGAAGCGGTCCAGCTGGGCCTCGGGCAGCGGGTAGGTGCCCTCGTACTCGATCGGGTTCTGGGTCGCGAGCACGAGGAACGGGCGGTCGAGCTGGTAGGTGACGCCCTCGATCGTCGCCTGCCGCTCCTGCATCGACTCGAGCAGCGCAGCCTGTGTCTTCGGGGGCGCGCGGTTGATCTCGTCGGCGAGGAGAAGGTTCGTGAAGATCGGGCCCGCCCGGAACTCGAAGTCGCCCTGGCGCTGGTTGTAGATCGACGAGCCGGTCACGTCGGACGGCATCAGGTCGGGCGTGAACTGGATGCGGCCGAACTGCATGCTCGTCGCCTCGGCGATCGAGCGGGCCGCCAGCGTCTTGGCGAGGCCGGGGAAGTCCTCGATGAGGATGTGCCCGTCGGCGAGCAGGGCGATGATGATCAGCTCGAGCGGCTCGCGCTTGCCGACCACGGCGCGCTCGACCTCGTCGAGGATCCGGGCTGCGAGCCCCGAGACGTCCGCGACGCCGACGATGGGCTCAGATGTGGTCAAGACCCTCCATCACCTCCCGTAGGCGCGGCAGCCCGAGGCCGGGCCCGTGCCGGTCGCGCGGGGGCTGCCGGTCAGGGCGGACGAGGTCCCAGACCACCGGCTCGACGGCGGCCTGCGCGGCCTCCGGCTGGCGCTCGAGATCGATCCCCCGGCGGTCGGCCAGGCGGCTGGTCACGATCGCCCGGATCCGTGGGCGCAGCCGGTAGTGCAGGTCGTACGCGTTCGCCACGCCGAGCGTGACCTCGCGCTCGACCCGCGCCAGATCGATGACCGCCTCGTCGGCGGGCGGCTCGACGCGGCGCGCGTGGTCGAACGCGGAGCCCTCGTCACGGGCGGCGCCGGTCCGTCCGAGCAGCCAGAGCAGCACGATCGCGCATAGCCCGAACGCGTAGACCTGGAGCGCCAGCGCGCGGCGTTCGGGGACGGCCGCCAGCACGACGACCAGCACGACGGCCGCGGCCACCGCGGCCGCGCCGACGGCGAGGAGGCGGCGCCTCATCGCGCCGCCACGACGTAGCGGTCGGCCTCGCTCGCCCGCAGCTCGTCGCGGATCGTCTCGAGCGCGCGGATCGCGTCGTCCTTCGTCGCCGCGTCGATCTCGTGGTCGCTGAACTTGGCGAGCTCGTAGTAGCCCGTCAGCCGCCGTACCGCCGAGCCGCTCGCCACGAGCTCCTCGAGCACCCGGGACACGTACTCGTGCGGCGCCTCGGCCGGGCGGCGCTCGAGGCCGTGGCGGCCGAGGATGACCTCCATGCGGGCGTAGGCGGCGATGACCGCTCGGCGCGGGTCGCGCTCGGCGCGCAGGTCGTGCAGCGTCTCGTCGAAGACCGCGGCGAGGCGGGCGTTCAGCAGCGCGTCGGGCTCGGGCAGGTCCGTCCGCCGCAGGATGCGCACGCCGGCGGCGAGGATCGCCGCCAGCGTCGCGCAGAAGACGAGCAGGATCGGCAGCCAGTCGATGCCCTCGCCGGACGGCGTCGTGCGCTTCCCGGCGAGGTAGGACAGGAAGTTGGCGAGCGTCTGCGCGCCGGACTGGGTGCGGGCGCCTCCCCCGCGGCCGTCGCGGATGAAGGTGACGACGGCGAACGCGAAGCCGGCGAGCAGGATCAGCAGCATCAGCTGGGCGAGGAGCTTCGAGCCGGTGCGCGGCTGCGGCTTCCCCGAGCGGCCTGGGTTGAACGCGTAGAAGGCGAACGCGACCAGCACGGCGACCAGGATCGCGACGACGAGCAGCGCCGCATTCAGCAGCACGAGCGAGGTCGTCCTCCCGCCGGTGTCCAGCGTGCCGGACGGACGGTCGCCCCGGCTCGCGACGACGACGAGCACCAGGAGCACGAGCGCGCCGCCGACCGTCGCGGCCAGGCGCCGCGCCGGAAGCGGCTTCAGGGGGCGCTGATCACGCAGCTCGTCGTCTCGCACAGGGGTCCCATGCTAAGACGCCGTTGCATGTCCCGCCGTTAGGGACAGGTCGAAAGCCGCTCGCCGTGGAGGCAGGTGTCGCGGCCGGGGCCGCCGGCGATGCGGTCGCGCCCCGGCCCGCCGAACAGCACGTCCTGGCCGGGCCCGCCGACGATGCGGTCGCCGCCCGCGCCGCCGTAGATCACGTCGTTGCCGTCGCCGCCCTCGAGCCGGTCAGGCCCGGCGAAGCCGTAGATGAAGTCGCGCCCGCCGAACCCGCGCAGCCAGTTCGCGGAGGCGTTGCCGATGATCGTGTCGCCCTGGGGCGAGCCGTCGACGTCCTCGATGTTGGCGAGGCGGTCCTGCCCGTAGCCGGTGGCCTTCCCGGTCGCGAGGTTGACGGTGACGCCGTTGTGGGCGTAGTTGAAGTCGACCGTGTCGTAGCCCTTGCCGCCCTTGAGCACGTCGTTGCCGCTACCGCCGTCGAGGTAGTCCGTCCCACCCATCCCGGAGAGGTCGTCGTTGCCCTCGAGGCCCGCGAGGTAGCTGGGGCCGTCGGTACCCACGAGCGTGTCGTTGAAGCGCGAGCCGACCGCGGCCTCCAGGTTCGCAAGGGTGTCGTTGCCCCATCCGGTCGCCGTGCCGGCCGTGAGGTTCACGGTGACACCGGCGGTCGCCTCCTCGTAGACGGCGTAGTCGAGCCCGTCGCCGCCGTCGATGTGGTCGTCGCCGGCGTCGCCCGAGATCTCGTCGGCCCCGGCGCCGCCGGTGATGGTGTCGTTGCCGTCGCCGCCGCAGATGATGTCGCGGCCGCCGCCCCCGTCGATCGTGTCGTCGCCGCCGAGCCCCTCGATGACGTCGTTGCCCGCCGTCCCGGTCAGGGTGTCGTTGCCGTCGGTGCCCATGATCGTGGGCTTGTGACCGAGGCAGCCGGTCTCGGCCTGGCGGCCCGAAGCGGCGGGGACGAGGACGACGAGCGCGGCGGCCGCGACCGCGACGACAGGACGGAACGGCATTGAGGCTCCTTTGCGACGGCGGATCGGAACCCTTCTCGGCAGCGGTGCGATGCGGCTTGAGCCTGCCTGCTTCAATGCCCGCGTGACGGACGGCGCGGTCGCGTACGTGCGAGAGCTCGAGCGTCGCGACGAGGCGATTGCCCAGTCGCTCGAGACGCTGGGCTCGCTGCGCGGGCGAACCCGCACCATCGGCGTCGAGGCGACGCGCCTTGCCGCGGTGCTCGAGCGGTTCCCGCACGAGCACGAGTTCGCGCAGCATGCCGTCGACCGTGCCGAGGCGGATGTTGCGAGCTCCCGCGGGGAGCTCGAGGCCGCCGAGGCCGAGCTGCGGCGCGGGCGGCGCGACCGGGAGGCCCGGGAGGCGGCCGTGGAGTCCGCACGCGGCACGCTCGAGCGGGCGGAGCAGGAGCTGGCCTCGGCACGGGCGCGCGCGGCAGCGGTCGGCGAAGCGCAGCGCTCGGCCGAGCGCGAGGTGGACGTCGTCGTGGCGGCGGCACTTGCTCTCGCCCGCGAGGTGGCCCGCGCTCCCCGCCTCGGCTCACGGACGCCCGCGGCCCCCGAGCCCGGCCTCGGCGGCGTCTCAGACTGGGCGGCGCGCGCCGACGGAGCGCTGCTGCTGGCCTCGAGCGGCCTCGACGACGAGCGCGAAGCCGTGGTCCGCGAGGCGAACGAGCTCGCGGAGTCGGTGCTCGGCGAGCCGCCGCTGCCCGGAGGCGTGCGACGTGTCCGGGAGCAGGTCGAGGCGCGAGACGTGAGAAGCTGAGGCCGTGGGCCCCGCGCTCGTCATCCTGCTGATCCTGATCGTGCTGCTGCTCGTCGGCGGCGCGATCATCGGGCTCGCGGTGAAGCTGCTCTGGTTCGTGCTCATCGGGATCTTGCTCGGTGCGCTGGGTCGGCTGGTGCTCCCGGGCGAGCAGCAGATCGGCTACCTGGCGACGGCGCTCGCCGGCATCGCCGGCTCGCTGCTCGGCGGGATCATCGGCGACATCCTTGACACCGGCGGCGTCGTGCAGTTCCTGATCGCGATCGTGTGCGCGGCCGGCGTGGTCGCGATCCTCGACGGCACCTCGCGCGCGCGGACGTAGCGCGGGTTTGCATCCGGGCGCGCCCGGAAAGCCCTAGACGAACGCACACGGACGCCGAAGGGGGCTTGCAGTGACTGCACGACCTTCGGATGCGAAGGCAATCAGGCGGCGCCAGGGCGTGTTACTGCTCGCCTGCGACACGCTCTTGGAGGACGTGCGCCGCGCAGGGCGCGACGGCGACTGGCGAATCGCGGTGCTGATGCAGCTGCGCCGGTCGATCGCCAGGGAGATACGCGCCGGAGGTTTATGACCTCTTCCAGTTTCCAGAAGACCGCGAGGCGGCGGCGCCTCCCTCTCCCCCCGCGCGCCGCCGTCCTCGCGCGTCAGTGGCTCAGCACACGTGCTTTCGCTGCCGCAGCGTGAGCAGGTGATGGCACGAAAAAGGCCCCGTTTCCGGGGCCTTTGATGGAGCGGATGAAGGGACTCGAACCCTCGACCTTCTGCATGGCAAGCAGACGCTCTAGCCAACTGAGCTACATCCGCCGGCGGGCCGCAGTATAGCCCGGATCCCTTCGTCCCTCCCACGCGCCTCGGTGGCCGCACGGGCCTGCCTAGCGGCCGCTCGAGATGACGCGCAGGCGATCCTGGAATGCGCTCTCAGGCGGCTCTGGCTCGACTGCGGGGAGCTCGCCGCTTGCCAGTTCGGGCTCGAGCGCCCGGAACCGCTCGGTCATATCCACCGCCTCCTGCTTGGCCCGCGCGAGCTCTTCCTCATGGCGAAGCCTCGCCGCCTCCTCCTCGGCGTGGATCTGGGCGAGGCGTTCGTTGGCGAGCGCAACCATCGCGTCCAGCTCCTCACGGATCGCCTCCTCGTCGCCCGCGAGGACTCGCGACGCGATGACCTCGTTCGACTCGGCCACGCCCTCCACGGTCCACTGCGCCCCCTTGAGGTGACGGCTGACGCACGCGCCGTCGAACTCGGCAAGCCAGCGCGCGTCGGGCACGCTGGTCAGCGGGACGCGCAGGCCGAGCTCCGTGCCCTGCGCCACGACGATTGCACGCGACCATTCGAGCGCGAGGTCCACCATCCACATCGAACCGTAGAGACGACCGGCGCCTACCGAAACGCTAAAAGGGGGATGGCTTCAGGAAGCGGCGGCGTCGAGCGCTTCGTTGACGAGCCGGTCGGCCAGCTCGTTGTGCTCGCGGCGGACGGCCGTGTAGACGACGCGCTCGAAGCGGCTCGCCAGCCCTGCAGCCTGCTGGTTCAGCGCCTTGAGCGCCTCGTTCTTGACCCGGTACTCGCCGCGCATCTGCTTCACAAGGAGCTCCGAGTCGGAGACGACCTCGAGCTCGTCGATGCCGAGCTCCGCCGCGCGCTCGAGGCCGGCGACGAGCGCCCGGTACTCGGCCACGTTGTTCGTCGCGACGCCGATCGGCTGCCCGTCCGAGTCGAGCACGGTGTCGTCCTCGGCCTCCAGCACGTACGCATAGGCGGCCGGCCCCGGGTTGCCGCGGGCGCCGCCGTCCGTGAAGAGCCTCGCCTTCACCGCGCGGCGTCGAGCTCGGCGAGCCGGGCGATGTTGTCCCGCTCGTCCGCGTCGGGGGCCTCGACGCCGAGCCAGGCGTCGACGATGGCACGCGCGTCCTCCGGGCTGGTGCGCTTGAGGCTCATCACCAGCACGTTCGCGTCGTTCCAGCGGCGCGCGCCCTCGGCGATCCACGGGTCCCACGCGAGCGCGGCCCGCACGCCCGGAACCTTGTTCGCCGCCATCGAGGTGCCCGTGCCCGTCCAGCAGAAGAGCATCCCCTGGTCGGCATCGCCGCGCGCGACCGTCTCCGCGACCTGACGCGCGACGTCCGGCCAGAGGTCGCGGGGGAGCACGGTCAGCTCGTGCCCGCGCTGCTCCAACTCGTCGACGACGGCGTCCAGGACCTCGCCCTCGTCGTCGGCACCGACCACGATCCGCATGGGCGGAACCGTACGCGTTTGCTCGCGCTAATCATTCGGGTGCGCCGCATGCACCCAGTGCGGCCCGCCCCAGTGCAGGTCGTACGGGTAGTGGTGGTACACGTGCGCCCAGATCGACCAGGCGAGCCACTGGCTGCAGCCGTAGAAGAAGGCGCCGCGGTAGAGCACGAGCAGCGCGTCCTTCGGGAGCCGCTTGTTGAGCCAGGGCCAGAACGCGTCCGCGTTGTAGACGACGTCCTCGAAGTAGCTGCGCGTGATCACGCGCCACGAGAGCAGCCCGTAGAGGATCCAGACGAGATCCCACATGCCGCCGAGCCCGCTGAAGTACGCGGCCGCGTCGGTGAAGCGCCCCGTCTGCCCTGCGTAGGCCCAGGCGTCGATGTGGAAGTGGTGCGTCCATGGGAAGAACCACATCGTCCCGACCGTGTCGCCCGCGTCGGTGATGACGTGGGCCGCGTGCCCGATCATGAAGCTCACACCCCACAGGCGGCTGCCGAAGATGCCCCAGATCAACAGGCCGATGACGACGCCGAACGTCAGCGAGTGCGTGAAGCCCATGCCCGGCCAGCCGCGGTGGAACCTGACCGGGTCGGACGCCTTGAGATCCCACGGCCCCAGGTGGATGCCGTACACGAACCACTTCGTCGCCTGATCGGGCGCGTACGAGCCGAGCAGCAGCGGGACGAACGCGATCTTCGCGCCCAGGTGCTTCTGGAACGCGTACGGCTCCATGTCATGTGCGGCCCAGCTCAACGCGTGATCCGGCGCCAGAGAGTCGGGATCGCCCAGGCGGTCAGGAAGAGGAACGCCAGCCCGAACCAGAAGGCGACGACGAAGAAGCCGTTGATCACGCCGAGCGTGACGTAGATCGCGGCGAGGAAGCAGTACTTCCCGAAGGTGCGCAGCTCCGCGCGGTTCGGCGCCCACTTGCGCACGACGTCGAGAACCGCCACGGCCAACCCTAACCCGGCGGGCGAGCGGTGTTAGTTCGTGTCGATCTGGGCGCGCTGCAGCTTGCCCGAGTAGTCGACGTAGACCGACTTCCACTCGGTGAAGACGTCGAGCGCCGCCTGGCCGGCCTCGCGGTGCCCGTTGCCGGTGTCCTTCGTGCCACCGAACGGCAGGTGCACCTCGGCGCCGATCGTGCCCGCGTTGATGTACGTGATCCCCGTCTCGAGGTCGCGCATGGCGCGGAAGGCGCGGTTCACGTCACCGGTGAAGATCGACGACGACAGGCCGAACTTGACGCCGTTCGCGACCTGCACGGCCTCCTCGAAGGAGCGCACGCGGATGAGCGCGGTGGTCGGCCCGAAGATCTCCTCCTGGGCGATGCGCATGCCCGCCTCGACGTCGCCGAAGATCGTCGGGCGGTAGTAGAAGCCGTCGGAGAGCCCGTTTCCGGACGCCACCTCACCGCCGGTCAGGAGCGTGGCGCCCTCGCCCTTGCCGATCTCGGTGTACGAGTGGATCTTGTCGAGGGCGCGCTGGTTGATCACGGGGCCGACGTCAGTGTCGTCCTCCCAGCCGGGCCCGAGCCGCATCGTCTCCGCCGCCTTCACGAGGCGCGCCTGGAGCGCGTCGTAGACCTGCTCGTGGACGATCACGCGGCTCGCCGCCGTGCAGCGCTGCCCCGAGGTGCCGAACGCCGACCACAGGATCCCGTCGGCCGCGAGGTCGAGGTCGGCGTCGTCCATGACGATGATTCCGTTCTTGCCGCCGAGCTCGAGGTGGACGTGCTTGAGCCCCTCGGCCGCCGCCTCGAGCACCTTCACGCCGGTCTCGCGCGAGCCCGTGAGCGTCACGACGCGGACGTCCGGGTGGCGCACGATGCGGTCGCCGACGTCGCCGCCGAAGCCGTGGACGATGTTGACGACGCCCTTCGGCACGCCCGCCTCAGCCAGCAGCTCGACGAAGCGCTCCCCCAGGCGCGGCGTGTCGTTCGCCGGCTTGAACACGACCGTGTTGCCGCAGACGAGCGCCGGCACGATCTTCCAGGACGGGATCGCGATCGGGAAGTTCCACGGCGTGATAACGCCGACGACGCCGATCGGCATCCGCACCGACATGTTGAACTTGTCCGGCAGCTCGGACGGGGTCGTGTGGCCGAACAGGCGCCGCCCCTCGCCGGCCATGTAGTACGTCATGTCGACCGCTTCCTGCACATCGCCGCCCGCCTCGGCCTTGACCTTGCCCATCTCGCGGGTCATCAGCTCGGTGAGCTCGTCCTTGTGCTCCGCGACGAGGCCCGCGAAGCGGAAGAGGATCTCGCCGCGCTTCGGCGCCGGCACGAGGCGCCAGGTCGCGTAGGCCTCCTTCGCGGCCGCCACGGCGCGGTCGACGTCGTCCGGCCCCGACTTCGGGAATGTCCCGATCAGGTCGCCGTTGGCCGGGCTGTGCGACTCGAAGGTCTCGCCCGAGCCGGCGTCGACCCACTCGCCGCCGATGTAGTTCTGGAAGGCTCTCGTGCCGACCGCAGTCACGCGGCCGATCATATGTTTTCGCGTTCTGCCCACCTGTACGACGCCCTGTACGCGACCTTCAAGGACTAGGCGTGGCGAGACGCGGATGACGATCAGGCGCACGCCCGGCTAGGCTGCGAGGTTGTCCTGCCGCGCTAGATCCCGCCTTCAGGCGGCTCGGTCGTGAGAGGGGTCCCAGCTTCGATTCTTGCGAGTGCGGCCACGTTCCCTTTGGCGCGGTAGAGGTCCCCGGCGCGGGCCCCGGCCGCGTGCGCTTCTCCCGTCCGACCAGCACGCTGCTCGACCTCGGCGACCGCGAGCCACGTGCGGGCGCGGAGATTCAGGAAGTCGCTCATGTCGGCCATCGCCGCCGCACGCCGCACGAGTGCAGTCGCCTCCTCCGCACGGCCCCGATGCGCCTCGACACGGGCACCGACGGTCAGACGGAGGACGCTCTCGTGCCGGAAGTACTCGGGGATCGCGATCTCGCGCCCGTATTCGAGGCATTGAACGGCTTCGTCCCAGCGCCTCTGGTCGCAGTACAGCTGCCCCAACTGATACGCCGCCTGCATCGCGCGCGCATCGGGCACCCAGACCCGCTCGTCGCGGAAGTGCTGCCATTTCAGGAGCAACTGCTCTTCGGCGCCGGCGAGATCGCCGGCCAGCTCGAGTGCCTCGGCCACCAGCACCCGGTAGACCCTGATGGCGAGCAAGTGGTGGGTCGCGTCGAGCACGGGCAGGCTGCGGGCAATCCGCTCACGGGCCTCTTCGCGGCGACCCGCCATCGCGAGCAGGTACGAAAACGCCCACATCGTCAACGCCTCGAACAAGCGGTCGCCCTGTGCCGCGGCCATCAGCTCCTCGCAGCGGGCAAGTGCGTCCGGCACCGGCGCCGGCCCGTCGCACAGGCCGTAGGTGATGGTTCCGATGGGACGGCGGCGCTGCGCCGGGTCATCCGAGTCCTCGGCGGACGCGAGGGCGCGTTCCGCTGCAGCGCAGCCCTCCTTCAGCCGGCCGCTCCGACGGAGTGCCAGGGCGAGGTTCCTGCAGGCATGTGACAGGCCATGCGCGTCGCCGAGGGCCTCGAAGGTGGCCACCGCGTCCTCTGCCTCCGCACACATCTCGGCCGGATCGACGTTCGGGTCACCCATGCGTGCCCCCACGGCCCTGAGGCTGATGCGCGCTGCCGCGCCGCGCTGGGCAAGGCCCGTCGCGCTCTCGATGTCATGGCTCAGCAGCGCGTTCGCTTCCGCGATTCGCCCAAACTCGTGCAGGAGGTAGGCAAGCTCGATCCGCACCGATTTACGGCGTTCCTCCGGAATGCCGAGCTCGAGCGCCGTGGTGAGGTTCGCGATCGCCTCTTCGAAGGCGATCGCATCCATGGCGGCTTTCGCCGCGCGCACGTTGTAATCGGCCGCTCGCGCAGGCCCGAGGACCGGCACGGCCTGCGTGAAGTGGTACGCCAGGTCGGCCACCACCGGCGTCGTGTCGGATGCATGAACCGATTCGAGGGCCTCGCCGAAGCGGCCGTGCAGCTCGGCGCGGCGGATTCCCGGAAGCCGGTCGTAGAGCGCACGGCGCACCAGTTCGTGTGCGAAGCGGAAGCCCGGGCTCGGATCGGGCAGCTCCTCGATCATGCCGGTGTCGACCGCCTCCGCGACGGCGGTG
This sequence comes from uncultured Thermoleophilia bacterium, assembly GCA_963817375.1. Taxonomy (GTDB): domain Bacteria; phylum Actinomycetota; class Thermoleophilia; order Gaiellales; family Gaiellaceae; genus JACVRM01. The sequence continues at coordinate 243,723 of CAWFOB010000001.1, forward strand.
ACGAGCGCGGCCTGCTCCACCTTGGTAGCCGCACCGATCGCGCTCAGCTCAACGTGGGCCGCCGCCACAGATGCCTGCTCGAGCATCGCGACGGTCGCCGGGTCCAGGCGCCCGATGCGCTGCCGCACGATGTCGCCGATGAGCTCGGGCCCCCTGATGTCGGCTAGCGGAAGCGCGAGCTCCGCGAGGCCGTCGACGACCACGACGCCGCGACTTGTGACCAGATCGCGCCAGAGCTCGCAGACGAGCAGCGCGTTTCCATCTGTGAGCTCGACCATTGCCGTCATGAGTGCGTCCGACGGATCGGCGCCGGCCAGTGCGTGAACGAGGGCATGCACGTCGGCCGAGGTCAGCCGGTCGAGCGAGACACGGGTCGTCCAGTCGAGCCGGAGGAGCGCCGCAAGGGACTCGTCCAGGTCACTTGACCTGGGCTCGCCACGGTCGCGCAATCCCACGAGCAGCAGCATTCGACAGCCCGGGGCCGCGCGGCCCAGCTCTCGGAGCGCGTGCTGCGTCTCGCCGTCGGCCCACTGGACGTCGTCTGCGATCAGCACCAGCGGCACACGTCTGCTGATGGCGGCGAGCAGCGCGACGGCGGCCGCGTGGAGGTTGGGGCGGTCGCCCGGCTCACGCGCCTCCTCGACCGGCTCGGCGAACTGCGCGAGCCTGGGGACGAGCGGCTCGAGCGCGCCCCCGCCCGCGCTCCGAAGCAACACGCGCAGCTCGTCGGGGTCGCAGACGTCGACGAGGGCTTCGATCCATTCCCGCAGCGGCTGGTACGGCGAGCGCACGACCGGATCTGCCGCGCCGTAGAGAACGAGCGCCCCGCGTGCCACCGCCTCGTGCGCAAGCTCGCGCTCGAGCCGCGTCTTGCCGGCTCCTGCCTCGCCGCCCAGAAGGATGACGCCGCCGCTCCCGCTCTCCGCCCGCTCGAGCAGCTCGTTGAACAGCCTGAGCTCGTCGCCACGGCCGACGAACGGCGACCGCGGCTCGGGCACGAACGGGCTCGGCACCGGCCGCTCGAGTGCGAGCAGCGGGCGGACGACCTGGAGATCCAACGCCGCGTCCTGCGTGAGGATCTGCCGCTCCAGCTCACGCAGCGTTGCGGTCGGTTCGAGGCCGAGCTCGTCGAGCGCCCCACGAGCGGCACGCACCGCCTCGAGCGCCTCGGCGTGGCGACCGGAGCGGTAGAGGGCCAGCGCCAGCTGGGTGCGGAAGCGCTCGCGCTGGGGCTGCTCTGCGACGAGCGCCTCGAGCTCCGGGGTCAGCTCGACATGACGGCCGAGCGCGAGCTCTGCGTCGATCAGCTCCTCGAGCGCGACGAGCCGGAGCTCGCCGAGCCTGCCGGCCTCCGCTCGCGCGAAGGGCTCGCTCGCGAACTCGACGAGCGGTGGCCCTCGCCAGAGCGAGAGCGCCTCGCGCAGGAGCGCGGGCTTCGCCAGAAGCTCCGCCTTGCGCGCCTCCTCGACCAGCCGTTCGAAACGCGCCAGATCGAGGGCCGGCGGGTCGATGCGGAGCACGTACCCCGGCGCCTGGGTGACCAGCACTCCCGCCGGCAGCAGTCTGCGGAGGCGCGAGACGTAGACCTGCACGGTGGCAACCGCGGTCTCGGGGGGATCCTCCCCCCACAGGTCGTCGATGAGCCGGTCTCGCGAGACGACGTGGTTCGCGTTCAAGAGCAGCACCGCGAGGACCGCGCGCTGCTTCCGTCCACCGAGCGGGACAGGAGATCCGTTCTCGCGAGCCTCCAGCGGCCCGAGCAGCCCGTACTCCAACGGAACCCTCGCTCAGGTGTACTGCGCGAGCCCGAGGCGCAGCTGGGTGTCCGAGAAGAACGAGACGCCCCTCACGTTGGCGGCGACGGCGGCGTACACGGTCGGGTGCTCCAGGAAGATGTAGGGACGCGCGCCGACGACGATCTTGATCGCCTGACGGTAGAGGGCCCTGGGATCGTCCACCTGGCGTGCCTGGTGGAGGATCCGGTCGAGCTTGTTGCCGGAGTAGCCGGCGAAGTTCCGCGAGCCGTTCGTGGTGATGAACTGGAAGATGTTGCGGTCGACGTCGGGGCTTCCGCTCCAACCGGCGTTTGCGGTGTCGAAATCCCCGCTGTACTCCTTCGCCAGCAGCGTGTTGTTGTCCACCTGGTCGATCACGACGCCGATGCCGACCGCGGCCTCCTCCGCCTGGATGAACTGGGCCAGCTGCACCGCGACGGTCTGGTTCGACACGAGGAGATGGACGGTCGGATCCTTGAAGCCGGACCGCGCGACGAGCTTCCGCGCGTCGCTCGGGTCGTATGGCGTGCAGGCGATGCCCTTCACGTAGGTCGGGCTCGCGGGCGCGACCGGCGTGCAATCGCTCGTCGCGGCGCCGCTGTATACGACGCGCACCATCGTCTTGCGGTCAATTGCCTCCTCGAACGCACGGCGAAGGAGTGGGCTGACGGCAAGCGGGGTGCCGACGGTTGTGTACGGCAGGTGCCCGACGCCGTTCTTGTTTGCGATGTTGATGACGATGCCGTTCCAGCCGAGCGAGTTCTGCTTGATCAGCCGGACGTCCCTGTCGGTTTGCAGGGCGCTCACCGCGCTCGGCGCAACGGAGTCGAGCAACTGGATGTCGCCGGCCTGGAGCGCAGCGACGGCGGCAGGCGCGTTGCTCGCGCTCCGGAAGACGATCTTGTCGAGGTGCACCTTCGCCCGGTCGTAGTAGTACGGCGACTTGACGACCGTGATGCTGTTGCCAACGACGCGGCTGTCGTACATGAACGGCCCCACGCAGACCGGGTTGGTTCCGAAGTTCGAACCGAGCTTCGCCAGCTGGGCCGCCGACATCACGATGCCGTCGTTGGTCGCGAGGGTCGAGACCAGGGGCGTGAACGGGGTTTTGAGGTGGATGACGACCGAATACGGCCCCTTCGTGCTCACGCTCGTCCCCGGTGAGAAGTCGCTGGCGCGAGGGGAGCCCGGCGTCATGTCCCGCTCGAGCGTCGTCTTGACGGCCGCCGCGTCGAATCGCGTGCCGTCGTTGAAGCGGAGGCCGCGGCGCAGCGGAATCGTGTAGGTCAGCCGGTCCCGCGAGACCGTCGGCAGTGTTGCTGCCAACTCGGGGACGACCTGCGAGCGCGCGTCGAAGTCGTAAAGACGCTCGCACATGCTGCGTAGTACCTCGACAGAGGAGAACCCGGTGAGGAATGTCGGATCGAGCTTGTCGGCGTCGCCGCGGCTGAGCCCGACGACGAGCGTGCCGCCGTTGCGCCCCGTCTCGACGGGCCGGGCGTTCGCAGCCGCCAGCAGCACAAGAGAGAGGGCGCACGCACCGAGCACGCCTTTGCCGAGCCGCGACAGGTAACCCCGTTGCATCGCCAAGCGCGATCGTATAACGGCCGGTGCAGGGAAAAACACCCCCGCGCCGGGTCTCGATCGCCGGCCGGCAACGGAGTAGAGTCGAGGCGCCTTGACGGGCTTCCTGCTGAGACGGTCGGGAGCGGCGCTCGTCGTGGTGCTCGCGGTGAGCATGCTCGTCTTCCTGGGCGTCCGCGCAGCCCCGGGGGATCCCGCGACCACGCTCGCGGGTCAGGAGGCCGGCGACCCAGCAGTGGTCTCAGCCATCCGCCATCAGTATCTGCTCGACCGGCCGCTTCCGGAGCAGTACGGGCGCTGGCTCTGGCTTGCCCTGCACGGCAACCTGGGCAACGTCGAAAGCGGACAATCGGTCGCGGACACGATCGTCCAGCGGCTGCCGGTCACCCTCGAGCTCGCGATGCTGAGCATGCTGATCGCGTTGCTGATCGGCATCCCGCTGGGGACGCTCGCCGCTGCGCGGCGCGGCAAAGCGAGCGACGGCGTGGCCGCAACAGCGGTGAACGTCGGCCAGTCGGTGCCGCACTTCTGGCTCGCGCTCCTGTTCATCACCTGGTTCGCGGTCGACCTGCACTGGCTGCCGGCGACCGGGTACGCGCCGATGCACGAGCCGATCGCAAACCTCCGGCACATGGTCCTCCCGTGCGTCGTGCTCGGGCTCGGCTTCGCGGCCGTGATCGCGCGGCAGCTGCGCTCCTCGATGGCCACGGCGCTCGAGGCGGACTACGCCCGCACGGCCCGGGCGAAAGGACTCGGCGAATGGGGTGTCATCGGGCACCACGCGCTCCGGAACAGCCTCATTACGGTCGTGACCCTCGTTGCCCTCGACTTCGGGTTCCTGATTTCTGGCGCGATCGTGACCGAGACGATCTTCAGCCTGCCGGGGCTCGGCCAGCTGTCGTACACCGCCATCTACAGCCGCGACTACCCCTTGATCCAGGGCATCGTGCTCGTGGTTGCCGTCGGCTACGTCGTCGTGAACCTCGCCGCCGACGTCGCCTACTCGCTGCTCGATCCGCGGGTTCGCATCTCGGCGGAGCACCTATGAGCAGCACCGTCGACGCCGTCGCGCCGACCCCTCGCACCCCGCGGTACCTGCTCCTCGGAGCGCGCTTCCGGCGCCGTCCGCTCGCCGTCGCCAGCCTCATCGTCCTGCTCGTCCTCGTCGCCGCCGCGGCGTTCGCGCCGTACATCGCCCCGCAGAGCCCCAGCGCGACCGACTTCGACGCGATCCTCGCGCACCCGTCGCGGCATCACCTGCTTGGCACGGACGGTCTCGGCCGCGACGTCTTCTCGCGGCTCGTCTGGGGAGCGCGCATCTCGATCACGGTCGCCCTGCTGGCGACGTTGCTGGCCCTGACGATCGCGGTCCCGCTGGGCCTCGTCGCCGGGTTCTACCGCGGTTGGCTCGACGCGGTCGTCGCGCGGGTCACCGACGTGATGCTCGCCTTCCCGTACCTGATCCTTGCGATCGGGCTGGCCGCGATCCTGGGCGCGTCGCCGACCACGGCGACGCTTGCGCTCGGCATCGCGGCCGTTCCGGGCCTCGTCCGGATCGCACGCGCCGAGGCGCTGGTGCTGCGTGAGGCGGATTTCGTGCCGGCAGCCGTCGCGAGCGGCGCAGGCGAGTGGACGATCCTCTTCCGCCACCTGCTCCCGAACATGGCGCCGACGCTCATCGTGCAGGCGACGGTTCTGCTCCCACGGATGATCATCGGCGAGGCCGCTATGGCGTTCCTTGGTCTGAGCGTGCGGCCGCCGGGAGCGTCATGGGGCGGGATGCTCCAGGACGCGCAGCAGTACGTCGTCAACGGCCAGGCACCCCGGCTTGCTGTCTACCCGGGACTGGTGATCGTGCTCGCAGTCCTCGCCTTCAACATGCTCGGCGACGGACTGCGGGATGTCCTCGATCCAAAGGCGCCACGCTGATCGCAGCCGCACCGCCTGCTGTCGAGGTGGTCGACCTCGTGAAGGACTACCGCCTCGGCGGCGGCATCGGCGCGGGCACGCGCATTCGCGCGGTCGACGGCGTCTCGTTCGAGCTTCACCCCGGCGAGCTGCTCGGGCTCGTGGGCGAGTCCGGGAGCGGGAAATCCACGATCGCGAGGTGCATCCTGCGGCTGGTCGAGCCGACGGCGGGGACGATCCGGCTGCACGGCACGGACATCACCCGCCTTTCGCGGCGAGCGATGCGGCCGTTGCGCCGGAGCATCCACATCGTCTTCCAGGACCCGTACTCGTCGCTCGACCCGCGGATGACGTGCGGCGCCGCCGTCGAAGAGCCGCTGCGCATGCATCGGCTCGTGCCGCGGAGCTCGATGGACCGCCGCGTCGTCGAGTTGTTCGACACCGTCGGGCTCCACCCGGAGCACCGCCACCGCTATCCGCACGAGCTCTCGAGCGGTGAGCGACAGCGCGTCGGGATCGCCCGCGCGCTCGCCGTCCGGCCGACCGTGCTCGTTGCCGACGAGCCGGTGTCCGCCCTCGACGTCGCCGTCCGGGCCGGGATCCTGAACCTGCTGCGCGACCTGCAGTCGGCGATGGGCTTCTCGTGCCTCTTCATCGCGCACGACCTCGCGACGGTGGAGTACCTCTGCGACCGCGTCGCAGTGCTCTATGAGGGGAAGATCGTCGAGGTCGCGCCGCGCACGGAGCTGTTCCGACAGCCGCAGCACACGCATACGCAGGCGCTGCTGGCGGCTGCGCCGACCCTTACGAAGCGCCTTCGGGCGGGTCGGTCGTGAGGAACGTGCCGCGCGCACGCGGCCGGCGCCGGTCGCGGATCTCGCGCTTGCCGGCACCGCCGCCGTTGCCCTTGCTCTTGCCCTGGCGCGCGCGGCGATCCTCCCCCTCGCGCCGGTCGACCATGACCGTCACGTTGGGGTTGTCCTTGTAGTACTCGACGAGCTTGTCGTACAGCTCGGCCTCGAGCTCTTTCGGGACGACGCAGTAGATCACGCGTCGATTGTACGAACGGGGCAAGCGGTCGGAGTCCCGCGAACGAGGGAATGTCCCTCAGGGGCTGTCCCCCAGGGGCTGTCCCCGCAGGGGGCTGCCCCTCGTGGTGGCGCAAGACAGTGCCCGGCCTCAGCCAGAAGCGTTCGCGAAAGCCGAGACATGACCAGCCACTGGGGACAGCCCCGGCTGCGCCGGGACAGCCCCTACACGCGGGCGATGTTCGGGACGAGCCGGCCGTCCTCGGCGAGCTCGGTGTTCCAGTCCAGGAACATCGCTTCGAGCTCGTCGACCTCCAGCCCGCGCTCCTCGAGCCGCACGGGCTGGGCGGCGTCGAACGAGACGCGGTACTGGTACCAGGACAGCTCCCACGCGACCGTCACGACCACCTCGGTGTTCACGCCGGAGAGCGGGACGATCGAGACCTTCGGCGGCCCCAGGCTGCGCGCGATGCCGCCGACCGTGCGCCGGTAGGTCGATGCGTTGAAGAGCTCCGCCGCCTCGACGATCGCCTGCTCGGGCTTCGACAGCCGCCGCAGGATCGGCTCCGACATGACCGGCTCCTCAGCCCCGGCCCGGCGCGGGTCGAAGATCGCCGCGAGGCTGAGCCGGCGCCGCCGGCGCAGCGGGGCCGCCGCCGGAGTGGTCGGCGCCCCCTCCTTCACCCACCCGTGCTGGAGCGCGATCGGGTTGCAGAGCGGGCAGACGTCGACGTAGTGGTCGCCGCCGTCCGGCGTGTACCGCGTCGCCCGCTCGCCGACGAGCAGCGTGCGCTCGCAGATCGCGCAGATGACCGCGACGTCGGGGGGGCGGAGCGCACGCATCAGCTCGAAGCTTCCTCCTTCTCCGCCTGCGCCGCCGCGATCACCTTCTGGGCGATGTGCGTCGGCACCTCCTCGTAGCGGGCGAAGTGCATGTGGTAGTCGCCGCGGCCGCCCGTCATCGACGTCAGCGCCTGCGAGTAGGTGAGCATCTCCGACATCGGCACCTCGGCCTTGATGCTCGTCATGCCGCCGCGTGGCTCCATGCCCTGCAGCCGGCCGCGCCGGGAGTTGAGGTCGCCGTTGACCGCGCCGACCGTCTCGTCGGGCGCCGTCACCTCGACGTCCATGATCGGCTCGAGCAGCACCGGGTCGGCCTTCTCGTAGGCGGTCTTGAACGCCATCGAGCCGGCGATCTTGAACGCCATCTCCGAGGAGTCGACGGAGTGGTACGAGCCGTCGACGAGCACCACGCGCACGCCCTTCACGGGCGCCCCGGCGAGCTCGCCGTGCTGCATCGCCTCCTGGATGCCCTTGTCCACTGCGGGTCGGAAGTTCTGGGGAATGACCCCGCCGACGATCTTGTCGACGAACTCGTAGCCGTCGCCGGCGTCCAGCGGCTCGAGCACGATGTGGCAGTCGCCGAACTGCCCGCGGCCGCCGGTCTGCTTCTTGTAGCGGCCCTGGGCGCGCGACTCCTTGCGGATGGTCTCCAGGTACGGGACCCGCGGCTGGCGCAGCTCGACGTCGACGCCGAAACGGCTCCTGAGCCTGTCGACCGCGACCTCGACGGCCATCTGCGAGAGCGCCGAGATCAGCTGCTCGCCCGTCTGCGGGTCGCGCCGGAGAATCAGCGTCGGGTCCTCCTCGTGCAGCCGCCGCAACCCGGCGCCCATCTTCTCCTCGTCGCCCTTCGCCTTCGGCGTGATCGCGAACGACATGACCGCCTCGGGGAAGTCGATCTTCGGCAGCTCGATCTCGCGCTCCGCGTCGAGGAGCACGTCGCCCGTCTGGACGTCCTTGAGCTTCGCGGCGGCGCCGATGTCGCCCTCGCCGATCTCGCTCACCGAGATGTGGTCCTTGCCCTGCATGAACATCAGGGAGCCGGTGCGCTCCTTCGCGTGCGTGCGCGCGTTCACGAGGTTCGAGTCGGTCGTGAGCGTCCCGCGCTCCACGCGGAAGACGTTGATGCGCCCGGCGAACGGGTCGGCGACCGTCTTGAAGACGAACGCGGCCGTGTCGGCCTCGTGTAGATCGACGACGGGCTCCTTGCGCGCCGGCGACGGGACGCCCTCGACGAGCAGGTCGAGCAGCGCGTCCGTGCCGAGGTTCTTGGTCGCGACGCCGGCCGCGACCGGGAAGATCTCGCCGCGCGTGACCGCGGTCTTCAGCGCACTCGCCAGGTCCTCAGCGGGCGCCTCGCCCGTCTCCAGGTAGCGCTCCATCAGCGCCTCGTCCGTCTCGACGACTGCGTCGATCAGCTGCGTCCGGAACTGCGCGACTTGATCGGCCAGCTCGGCCGGGATGTCGACCGGCTTCGAGTCACGTGCGCCCTCCGGGCTCATGTACGCCTTCTCGTGGAGCAGGTCGACGATGCCGGTCAGCTCGTGCTCCGCCCCGATCGGGAGGCTGACCGCGATGCAGCGGGGCGACAGCATCTCCTGCAGCTGGCCCAGGGCGCGCAGGAAATCAGCGCGCTCGCGGTCGAGCATGTTCACGAACAGGACGCGTGACAGGCCGAGCTTTTCGGCGCGGTCCCACACCCGGCCGGTGTTGACCTCCACGCCCATGACGCCGCTCACGACGATCAGAGCGCCCTCGACGACCATCAGCGAGGCGATCGTGTCGCCCTGGAAGCTGGCATCGCCGGGGGTGTCGATCAGGTTGATCTTGCGGCCCTGCCAGTCGACGTGCGTCAGCGTCGCGCCGATGGACGTCGCGCGGCGCTGCTCGTCCTCGTCCCAGTCGGAGACGGTCGTGCCCTGCTCGATCGAGCCGAGGCGGTTGGTGGCGCCGCCTTCGAACAGCAGCGCTTCGACGAGGGACGTCTTGCCGGTCCCACGGTGTCCGACGACGGCGACGTTGCGAATCTTCCCGGGCTCGAGAGCGGGCATGCGGTGCGTTACCTCCTGTTGTGATCAACCTTCTGGGCGGCGGCCGGGGGCGATCTTGCCCCGCTCAGCAGCCGTTTCGCAACTCTAGCCCTGGCGTCGCGCCGGCGGGAGTGATTCTCTTGCGGCGTGAGCGTGGCGACCGAGCGGAAGCTCGTGACCGTCCTGTTCTGCGACCTCGTCGGCTCGACCGGGCTCGGCGAGCTGCTGGACGTCGAGGCGCTCGGCAGCGTCCAGGCGGCCTACTTCGACCGCATGCGGGCCGTCGTCGAGCAGTTCGGCGGGACGGTTGAGAAGTTCGCCGGCGACGCAGTCGTCGCGGTCTTCGGCGTGCCGACGCAGCACGAGGACGACGCGGAACGCGCCGTGCGCTGCGCGCTGGCGCAGCGGGAGGCGCTCGTCGGCCTCACGGACACGCTGCGCCCGCGCTTCGGCGTGGAGCTCGAGCTGCGCGTCGGCGTCGCGACGGGCGACGCGGTCGTCGGCGCCAGCGACGCGCTCGCAACGGGCGACGTCATGAACACCGCTGCGCGGCTCGAGCAGGCGGCCGAGCCCGGCCAGGTGCTCGTCGGCCGCGACACGATGCGCCTGACGAGCGACGCGGTCGACTACGGCGACGAGCTGCAGGTGGAGGCCAGGGGCAAGCGCGAGGCGGTATCCGCATGGCCGGCGCTCGAGGGCACGTCGCGGCGGACGCGCGCCCGCTCGCCGCTCGTCGGCCGTATGGCCGAGCTCGAGGTGCTGGCCGGCGCACTCGAGCGTGCGATCCGAGACGGCGAGCCGCAGGCGGTGCTCGTCCTCGGCGAGCCCGGCATCGGCAAGAGCAGGCTTGCCGAGGCGTTCGCAGCGCGCGCGAGCGGCCGGGCCGGCGTCTTCCGCGGCGCCTGCCTGCCATACGGCGAGGGGAGCGCTTGGCTGCCGCTCGCGGACGTCCTGCGCGAAGAGGCCGGGATCGGCGATGCCGACGGCGACGAGGCGGCCCGCGCGAAGCTCCACCGCGCGCTCGCCCCGCGCCACAGCGCCGATGAGCTTCCGCTCGTCGAGGCACAGCTCACTGCCCTGGCGGCCCGCGCACCCGCGGGCTCGGAGCACGAGCTGCTCTGGAGCGTGCGCCGCTACCTCGAAGGCCTCGCGTCCAGCTACCCCCTCGTCGTGGTTCTCGACGACCTGCACTGGGCCGACGACACGCTGCTCGATGCCGTCCAGGAGCTCTTCCAGGTTCTCGCGTCCGTCCCGGTCACGCTGGTGCTCCAGGGCCGGCCCGAGCTGCGCGAGCGACTCGCGGAGCTCGTCGCCGACGAGCGGGTGAGCGTGCTCCGGCTGGGCGCGCTGTCGGAGCAGGAAGCGGCGGCCCTCGTCGACAACCTTGCGGGCGCCCCGCTGCCGGCCGAGGTCCGCGCCGGCATCGTCGAACGCGGCGAGGGCAGCCCGCTCTTTCTCGAGGAGATCTCGGCCATGGCCGGCGAGGAAGGGATCAACGCGGGCGTGCCCCGGTCGCTCCGTGCGCTCATCGGTGCGCGCCTCGACCTCTTCCCACCCGAGGTGAAGCGGATCGCGCAGGCAGGCGCCGTCATCGGGGACGTCTTCTGGGATGCCACCGTCGCGGCGGTCGTGGACGGCTCCCTGACCGCCCCGGCGCTCCGGCGTCTCCGGACCGGCGGCTTCGTCGACGAGCAGCCGGAGAGCGCGTTCCTCGGCGCCCGCCAGTTCCGCTTCCACCACGCGCTCATGCGCGAGGTGACCTACGAGTCGATTCCCAAGCTCGACCGCTCCGAGCTCCACCGGCGCGCGGCGGAGTGGCTCGCCGGTCACGACGGCCGGCCCGACCTCGGCGTCGCCGTCGCCCGCCACCTGGGGCAGGCGGTGTCGCTCCGCCGCGAGGTCGCGCCGCTCGAGGCGGTCGAGCCGAGCCTCGTGCGCGCGGCCGTCGACGCGCTCCGTGCGGCCGCGTCGTGGACGGCGGCGACAGCCGGGGTCCATCAGTCGACCGAGCTGCTGCGGAGCGCCGTCGACATCGCGGGTGACAACCGGGAGCTGGCAGAGCTTGCGAGCGCCCAGCTCGCCGCCGTGCTCGCGCGCTCGGGCGCCGTCGACGAGGCGGTCGAGCGCGCCGAGCGGATCGTCGCGGACAGCGCCACGCCCGAGGCGGCGGCGCTCGCGTGGCTGGCGCTCGCCGAGGCGGCGCGTGCGCGCGGCGACCCGGAGGGGATGTCCGCGGCGGGGACGCGTGCGCTCGAGCTCGCCGAGCCGCTCGGGCTTCGCAGGATCGAGATCGAGGCGCACGACATCGCCGGCCTCGCCGACACCTGGTCCGGCCGCCTGAGCAGTGGGGTGGAACACCGCCGGCGGGCGACAGAGATCGCTTTCGAGCTTGGCGATCTCCCCCTCGCCGCGTTCTGCATGGCCGGTCACAGTGCGATCGCGTTGGTGGAGATGGCCCGGCTCGACGAGGCCGAGCGGCAGGTCGGCGAGGCGATGCGCCTGGCCATCGAGACCGGGAGCCTTCGCGCGCTCGAGGCGTCCCACGCCGTCCTCGTCTTTCTCCGCCGCGCACAGGACCGGCTCGAGGACGCGGTCGGGCACGCGCGCGAGCGAGTGGCGATCACCGAACGCCTCGGGGAACCGTTGTGGTTGTTCAACGCCCTCACCGTCAACCTCGCGCGCACGCTGATCGACCTCGGGCGCTTCGACGAGGCGTGGGCCGCCCTCGACCGGGCGACGGGGATCGCGACGGCGAACGCCCGGGGCGACCTCCTGCAAGCGTTCAGGGCGCAGATTCTGATCGCCCGCGGCCGTCTCGAGGAGGCCGAGGCCGAGCTCGCCGCGGTGTCCTCGCCCGGCCTGTACCACGAGCTCGCCCGGCTGCGGGAAGCGCAGGGGCGGCTCGAGGAGGCAGAGCAGGTCTGGCAGGCGGTGCTCGAGGAGTTCGCCGGGACGGAGGACCGTGTGGACCGCGCCGAGATGATCGTGGGTTACGCCCGCTTCCTCGCCCGGCAGGGACGTCACGGCGAGGCCCGCGAGCGCCTGGAGGAGGCGCGTGCGCTCGTCGAGGGCACCGGAGCCGCCTTCGTGGAGCGGCTCATCCGCGAAGCGGAGGCCTTGCTCTAGGTCGACATCGCGCGCGCGCCGCCGGCCAGGCGCGCTTTCAGGCGCAGGATCGCCTTCGTGTGCAGCTGCGAGACGCGCGACTCGGTCACGCCGAGCACGTCGCCGATCTCGCGGAGGGTCAGCTCCTCGTAGTAGTAGAGCGTGACGACGAGCTTCTCGCGCTCGGGCAGCCGCGCGATCGCGTCGCCGAGTGCGTCGCGGAGCTCGGTCTGCGCCAGCGCGCCCTGCGGGTCGGGCCCGCTCGTGTCCTCGATCGTGTCGATGAGCGACACCTGGTCGCCGGACGAGCCGGAGATCGTCCACAGCTCGTCGAGCGCGGCGATCGAGGAGCGCGAGATGTCGGTCAGGGTGTCGTCGAGCTCCTCCTCGGTCATGCCGAGCTTCTCGGCGACCTCGGCGTCGGTCGGCGCGCGGTGCAGGACGCGCTCGAGCTCGGCCATCGCCCGCTCGATGTCGCGGGCGCGCGAGCGGACGGAGCGCGGCACCCAGTCGAGCGAGCGCAGCTCGTCGATGATCGCGCCCTTGATTCGCGCGATCGCGAAGGTCTCGAACTTGATGTCGCGCGACGGATCGAACCGGTCGATCGCCCCCATGAGGCCGAGCAGCCCGTAGGAGACGAGGTCTTCCTCGTCCACGTGCGCGGGCAGTCCACTGCCGACGCGGCCCGCGACGTACTTCACGAGCGGCGCGTACGTGAGGATGAGGCGATCGCGGATCGCCTTGTCCTTGGTCTTCGTGTACTGCAGCCAGAGTTGCTGGGTGTCCTCGGCCACGGCCTAAGAGAATACGGTGCGGCCCCGCGGACTCCTCATCCGTGTCGACGCGCGGCTCGGAAAGCGGACACCATCAGCGACGCCAGCCAGAGCGCGATCACCGCTGCCGCGACCGCCACGATCCACTGTTTCGCGCCGGCTGCGGCCCATGCCACGCCGACCAGCGCGAGCGCCAGGAAGCCGAAGAGGACGCCAAGCGCAGCGCGCTGCGACGGAGCCTGCACGCAGCGACTCTAGTCGTCCCATGGCGCCGTGGTTCCCACGCAGGACGCGACCGAACCCTTGCGCCGCCGCGGGTAGAATCCGCCGCTCGAACCGCGGAGGGGCGTAGCTCAATTGGCAGAGCACCGGTCTCCAAAACCGGGGGTTGCAGGTTCGAGTCCTGCCGCCCCTGCTTCACAGGCCGCTGCTCACCGACACATTTCGCTGTGTTGCGTGCGGCGCGGCCTACGGCCTCGACGATAGTCCCGGCGTGACCGCCGCGGCGATCTCGATCCCCAGCTCCACCGCGCCAGCGCCGGACGTCCGGCGCGCGCGAGGTGCGACGGCGGTCGTGTTCGCCGTTCACGGGTGTGTGTTCGGAAGCTTCGCCGCTCGAGTCCCGTGGATCGCCTCGCACGTCGGAGTGAACGTCGGCGGCCTCGGCATAGCCTTGCTCATGCCAGGGATCGGGGCGTTGCTCGCAATGCCGTTCTCGGGTCGACTCGCCCACCGATATGCGTTCCAGCCGCTGATCACCGCGACGATCGCGGCCTTCTGCGCCAGCCTCGTCCTGCTGGCGCTCCCGACGTCGCTCGCGCTGCTCTGCCTCGCGCTGCTCGTCTTCGGCGCGACGGCCGGCCTCGCGGACATGGCGATGAACGCGGAGGGCGTCATCGTCGAGAAGGCGTACGGCCGCTCGATCATGTCGAGCTTCCACGGCTTCTGGAGCCTCGGGATCCTCATCGGCTCGACAGTGTCGGCGCTTGCTTCACACGCGGGCGCCGACGCGAGCCTCCAGTTCGCGGTCGAGGCGCTGCTCCTCGCCACAGCCGGAGCGATCGCCGCGCGGTACGTCGTTGAGGATGCGGCCTTCAGGCCGGCGACTCCCCCGCCTGTGTTCGCACTTCCTACGCGTCCAGTGCTGCTCATCGGACTGGTCGGCCTGTGCTGCGTGTTCGCGGAGCTCGCCGGCACCGACTGGTCGGCGCTCTACCTCCAGGATGAGCTGGGCGGCTCGGCGAGCGCCGCCGCGCTCGCCGTCTCGGCGTACGCCGCCACGATGGCGGCTGCGCGGCTCGTGGGCGATTCCGTGATCCGGAAAATCGGCCCCGTCCTGACCGTCCGCCTCTCCGGAGCATGCGCCGCGACCGGGGCCGTGCTGGTCGTCGTGGCGCCTGATCTCCCGGTCGGGCTGGCCGCCTTCGCGCTGCTCGGCGTTGGCGTCGCCCTCGTCATCCCACTCGTGTTCGCGGCAGCCGGCCGGATCGGGCCTCATCCGGCGCGAAGCATCGCCGGCGTCGCCGGCATCGCCTACGGCGGCGGCCTCATCGCCCCCGGCGTCATCGGTGGTGTCGCATCCGTCACGTCCCTGACGGTGTCGTTCGGCCTGATCGCCTGCCTGATGGCCGTCATGGCGCTCGCAGCAGGGGTTCTCCGGTTCGCCGACCACCCACGCGACCCGTGAGCGCGCCGAAGGCTCCCTCGGGATCTCTTCGCCGCCGGAGCGCCGGGGGTTGCAGGTTCGAGTCCTGCCGCCCCTGTCGTCCACGCTCCTGCTGATATGCCGTTTCTCGCCTGATCACGGCGGCGCGGCTCTGTAGTTCTCCGCAGGTGCACTCCGGAGCATCTGCCGATGGCAGGGCCGTCGCGTGTCGCGGAACATCAGCTCGTGCGGCTCTCACGGCCGAGAAGCTGGCGGCGCGCGCTGCTCTGGGCGGGTCTCGGCGCGCTGGCGCTGTTCGCCCTGATGCAGGCAGTCCCGTACGGACGCAACCATTCGAACCCGCCGGTCACGATGGAGCCGAAGTGGGACTCGGCCCGGACGCGCGTGCTGACCGAACGCGCCTGCTTCGACTGCCACAGCAACCTCACGAACTGGCGCTGGTACTCGAACGTCGCGCCTGTGTCGTGGCTCGTGCAGCGTGACGTCGACGCCGGCCGCGCGCAGTTCAACTTCTCGGAATGGAACCGGCCACAGGACATCAGCGCCGGCGATATCGCCGACGCCGTTCGCGGCGGCTCGATGCCGCCGTGGTTCTACACGCTCGTGCACCCGAACGCGAAGCTCAGCGCGGCCGACAAGGAAGCGCTCATCCGCGGCCTGAACGCGACGCTCGCGGCATCGCCGCCAAAGGGCGGGGGCGGCTGACGGTCAAGAGTCCGCGCACGCGTCACCGCACCAACCCGATCGTCCCGATCGAGGCGACGACCACGGCGATCGCGAACACGACCGCGGGAAGCAGCACGGCCGCCCGACGCTCGAGTGCGGCCCGCACCCGCTCCATGACCTTCGCCCCTCCGTCGCCAGCGAGCCCACGCGCCGCCGCGATCAGGAGCAAGGGCGCGACGAACGCGACATTGAAGACCACGAGGACGGCCAGCTGGCGCGGGATAGCGGTGGTCTGTGAGCCGAGGATCGCCAAGATCACTGCGAAGTACGGGAAGGCGGTCGGCAGCTCGACGGCCATGATCGTCGCGCCGACGACGAACGACGAGCGGCCGCTTCTGGCCGGCTCGCGGGTGAGGTGCGCGGCCACGCGCTCGCGACCGATCCAGAGTCCCGCGGCGAGGAGGGCGAGTGCGATCCCGACGGCGAGCTCGATCAGATGGGTCATGTGCGGGCCGGGCCGCGGCACCAAGGCGATGAGCGCCCGCCCGGGTCCGAGCGTGAGGACGACCCCACCGGTGAAGGAGACGGCGAACACGCCGAGCGCGAATGCGACGACCCGGCGCACCGGGTCCCGGCCGATCGCCAGGTAGAGGGCCGGACCGACCGTCGACGGGTTGAGCGAATCGGCGAGTCCAACGGTCAGCGCGACGGCGATGAGCGCCGGCATGGCAGAGCGATGTCAGCCGACGGCGGCGTGGAGATGCCGCCGCTCCTCGAGCCCCTTCAGCTCGTGCTCCCCCCGCCGGAGCAGACCGGAGTCAGGCAGCCGGGGCGTACGACGGAGCAAATCGATCTTCGTCTCCTTGCCCAGGATCACGCCTCAATCTATGTCACTGCCAGACGGGAGCGCCCGGAATGCTGGAGGGCGGACGCCGCCCTCCAGCGTTTCCGTTTGCCGTGAACGAACGCGACTACCCGACCTGCCCTACGCCGCCGACCTCGATGTCCACGTACATCCCGAACGATCGGTGCGGATCGCAGAACAACACCAGGTCCCGTGCGTCAGATTGACCTTGAACGTCACCCAGCCGGGCGTCGCGGCGACCTCGGTGATGTCCTGACTGAGGCATCCGAGCGTGCGGGCGAGAAGTTGTGGGCCGCGCTGTTGTCGTTCACGGTCAGCCAGTACGTACCCGGCCTGAGCGTCAGCACGCTGCCCGTTGTAGGAGCTCATCGCCAGGTACGCCTCAGTCGGTACGGCTCGAGACGAAGTCGGCGAACCAGTCCACCCATTCCTCCTGCTCGCTCGTCTCGACTGCCCTCGCGTCGTACGCGAGCCGAACCCAGGCGACAGCCTCGTGGCGAGGGACGCCGGACAGGAACGCCATGCACGCCAGGACCGTCCCCGTCCGGCCGAGGCCGCCGAGACAGCCGACCTCGACGAGCTCGCCGCGTCGGGCGCGCCCGAAGGCCGACTCGATCAATCCGGCGGCCGACTCCGCATCGGCGGGCAGCCCGAAGTCTCTCCACTCGATCAGATCAGCCGGCCAGGTGGGCTCCCAGCGCGAGTCGAGGTAGAGCCCGTATGACCGCTCAGGATCGTCCGCGCGTCGATCGGCGATCGACGACGCACGCACCCGTGAGCCATCGGGGAAGGTGACGATCATGCGCTCGAGAGCCTCCGTCGGTCGCCAAGAGGCTATCCCGCGCGTCCGTGGCGGCTCGACCTGGCGTGCGCAATCGGTGCCGCCCCGCACGCCGAGTACCCGGAACCCCTCATCCTCGCTTCACGCGCGCCACGCACACTGAACCTGTGCGCGTGCTCGTGGTCGAGGACGAGGAGCGGCTCGCCGGGCTTCTGGCCCGGGGGCTCCGCGAGGAGGGCTACACGGCGGACGTGGCCGCCGATGGCGCAGAGGCGCTCTGGATGGCGCACGCAGGCGAGTACGGGGCAATCGTGCTCGACGTCATGCTTCCGAAGGTCGACGGCTTCGAGGTGTGCCGGCGGCTCCGCGCCGACGGTGTCTGGGCGCCGGTCCTGATGCTGACGGCACGCGACGCGGTCGACGACCGCGTCACCGGGCTCGACGCCGGCGCCGACGACTACCTCGCCAAGCCCTTCTCGTTCGACGAGCTGCTCGCCCGCCTGCGGGCGCTGATCCGGCGGGCACCGGTCGAGCGCCCGGCAGTGCTCGAGGCCGGCGACCTGCGGCTCGATCCCGCGGCGCGGCGGGCCTGGCGCGGGTCGAAGGAGCTCGAGCTCTCGGCGAAGGAGCTCACGCTGCTCGAGCTCTTCCTGCGCCGGCCCGGCGTCGTGCTCAGCCGCGACCAGCTCCTCGAGGGTGCCTGGGACATGGCCTTCGAGAGCCGCTCCAACGTCGTCGACGTCTCCATCCGGTCGTTGCGGCAGAAGATCGACCGCCCGTTCGGCACGGACACGATCGAGACCGTGCGCGGCCTCGGCTACCGGCTGCGCCAGCCGTGACGCGCGTGCCGATCAGGGTCCGGCTGACGCTTGCGTTCGCGCTGGCGATGGCCGTCGTCCTCGCCATGCTCGGCGGGTTCGTCTACCTGCGTGTCGGCAACACGCTGCTCTCGTCGGTCGACCAGTCGCTCCGGGCTCAGGCTCGCGAGGCATCCACGCACGCGCGCGGCGAACATGGGCTCGTCGACCCTGACGCCGCCGGCGGGACGACGCTTGCGCAGGTCTTCGACGCGCAGGGCGCGGTCGTACGCACGAGCGCCCTCGGCGTCGATCGCCTCCTCTCCCCGGCCGATGCGTCCCGTGCCGCGGCCGGGCAGAGCCTCTTCCGCACGGTCAGGCTCGACAACCCGGGCGGCGAGTGGCGGGTGCTGGCCGTCCGCACCGTGGGAACCGGGCAGGCCGTGGCGGTGGCCCGCTCGCTCCAGCCCCGCGCCGAGACGCTCAACCGCCTCGCGCGCGAGCTCCTGATCGCCCTGCCGCTCGGGCTCCTGCTCGCCTCGCTCGCGGGCTACCTGCTGGCGGCCGCCGCGCTCCGCCCCGTCGAGGCGATGCGGCGCCGCGCCGCGTCGATCACGGCGGCCTCGCCCGACGTGCTGCCGGTGCCTCAGGCGCGCGACGAGATCTCGCGCCTCGCCGACACGCTCAACGACATGCTCGCCCGGCTGCACGCCGCGTTCGAGCACGAGCGGCGCTTCGTCGCCGATGCCAGTCACGAGCTGCGGACGCCGCTCGCCCTCCTCCGCACCGAGCTCGAGCTCGCCGCTCGCCGGCCCCGCACCCACGCCGAGCTCGAAGACGCAGTCCGCGCCGCGGCCACGGAGGCCGAGCGACTTTCCCGCCTCGCTGAGGACCTGCTGCTGATCGCACGAGCCGAGCAAGGCGCACTACCCGTCCGAGCCGAGGCGGTGGAGGCGGGCGACATCCTCGCTGCGGTTGCCTCGCGCTTCGCGACGCGGGCCGCCGAGCTCGGCCGTTCTGTCCGGGCAGAGCCCGCGGACGCGCTCGTCACGCTGGACCCGGCCCGCGTCGAGCAGGCGCTCGCCAACCTGATCGACAACGCCCTCGCCCACGGCGACGGCGACGTCGTGCTGGCTGCGCTCGAGCACGACGACGACGTCGAGCTCCACGTCACCGACCGGGGGCCCGGCTTCCCGGACGCATTCCTCGAGCGCGCGTTCGACCGCTTCAGCCGGGCGGACGAGGCGCGCAGCCGCGGCGGCGCTGGCCTCGGCCTGTCGATCGTGTCCCTGATCGCACAGGCCCATGGAGGAGACGTGGGCGCCGCCAACCGCCCGGACGGCGGTGCGGACGTCTGGCTGAGCGTCCCCCGCGCGCCGTCGACGCCGCGCCACCGCGTCCACGCGCCCGCCGCAAACTCTTAGCGACTCCACAGGTTCGCCTCATCGAAGCGTCATCTGCCGCTGCGACCCTCCGACCGATGGGCTCCCTCCCCTCAGCACCACCTCATAACGCTCGCGCCGCCGCAGGCGCCCGTGACGCGGCGGCACGCCGCTTGCGGCGTGTCACCGGCGGCGCGATCGCCCTGACCGTCGCGCTCGGTGGCCTCTTCGTGTCGTTCGCCGCCGGCTCGACGCACACCAGGAAGGCCGCCACCGGGGCAGCCGCGGGCACTGCGACCGCCCCCGTGGTCATCCGCAACGCCCCCGCACCACCCCTCGTCTCCGCGCAGGGCGCCGCCACACCGGCGTCCGCGCCCCAACCCTCCCAGTCCTCCCCGCCGCCGGCGGCGCCCGTGCAGTCCTACGCGCCGCCGGTGGTCGTGTCGGGAGGATCGTGACCCGGACAGCGTCGTTTCGCGTCTGGGGCACCACCGCCGTCGTCGCCGTCACGGACGCGCGGGCGCTCCCCTCCGCCCGCGCGACCGTCGACGGGCTCCTCGAGCGCGTCGACGCGGCCTGCAGCCGCTTCCGGAGCGACTCGGAGCTCTCGTACGCAAACGCGCACGCCGGAACGGCGGTCGGCATCTCGGATCTGCTCGCGGAGCTCGTCGAGGCCGGCCTCGGGGCCGCGCGCTCGACCGACGGCCTCGTCGACCCCACGCTCGGCGCCGAGCTACGGGCGGCCGGCTACGACCGGACGTTCGCGCTCGTCCGCACACGAGGGTCGTGGGAGCTGCGCCCGGTCGCGCCGCGCCGCGCGACCTGGCGCGACGTCGAGCTCGACCGCGACCGGCTGCTGCTCACCGTCCCGCGCGGGCTCGAGCTCGACCTGGGCGCGACCGCCAAGGCCTGGACGGCTGACGCTGCCGCCCGCGCGATCGCGAAATGTCACGGCACGGGCGCACTGGTCTCCCTCGGCGGCGACGTCGCCGTCGCCGGGCCCCCGCCGCCTGCGGGCTGGGCCGTCCGCATCGCCGACGACCACGCCGCTCCCCTCGACACCGCCGGGCCGGTCGTCGCGATCGCCGAGGGCGGCCTCGCAACGTCGGGGACTGCGGTCCGGCGCTGGCGCACCGAGCAGGGCATCGCACACCACGTGATCGACCCGCGCACCGCCAGGCCGGCGGACACCCCGTGGCGAACCGTCACCGTCGCCGCCGGAAGCTGCCTGCTCGCGAACACCGCCTCGACCGCCGCGCTCGTGCTCGGCGACGCCGCACCCGGCTGGCTCGAGGAGCAGCGACTGCCCGCGCGCCTCGTTCGCGAGAGCGGCGCGCCGAGCCTCACCGGCGGGTGGCCCTCCGAGGCGGCGGCAGCGTGATCGTCGCAGCCGCAGCCGCCGCCTCAAACGCAAAGACCTTCTGGTTCGTGACCCGCGGCACCGGCGTCGTCGCCCTGCTGCTCCTGACCGCGTCACTCGTCCTCGGCATCCTGACGACCGCGGGCTGGCGCACCGCCCGGTGGCCGCGCTTCGTATCGGCCGGACTGCACCGCAATCTCACCCTCCTGGCCGTCGCCTTCGTCGTCGTCCACGTCGTCACGACGGTCGCCGACGGCTACGCGCCGATCGGCCTGAAGGACGCCGTGATCCCGTTCGTCTCGCCCTACCGCCCCGTCTGGCTCGGCCTCGGTGCCGTCGCCTTCGACCTGCTGCTCGCCCTGATCGTCACGAGCCTCCTCCGCGCGCGTTTCGGCTACCGCATGTGGCGCGGCGTGCACTGGCTCGCCTACATCTCCTGGCCCGTTGCGCTCACGCACGCGCTCGGCACCGGCAGCGACGCGCGCACCGGCTGGCTGGCTGCGGTCGGCTTCGCGTCGCTCGCCGCCGTCGCCGCCGCCGTCTTCGCCCGCCTCGCCCTGAGCGGGCAGACGCCGCCGCTGCGCCTCGCCGGGGCCGGCGGCGTCGTGCTCGCCGCGCTCGGCGTCCTCGCCTGGTACCACGGCGGGCCGGCGCAGGCGGGCTGGGCCCGGCGCGCCGGCACCCCCTCGACGCTCCTCGCGAGCCGCCGGGTCGTCGTGCGGCCGACGTCGCGACCGCGCGCGGTCGTTGCGCTGCCGAACGCGCCCTTCTCCGCCTCCCTGAACGGGAAGATGAGCGAGTCCACCGACGCGAGTGGGCTCGTCACCGTCGTCATCACCGGCCGCCTGCACGGCGGGCCCGGGGGCGCCGTCCGCATCGACCTCCGCGGCACGCCGGCGGACGAGGGCGTTGCGATGACGGAGAGCGGCGTCTCGTTCGTCCCGGCCGGGACGAACGCCGTCTACACCGGCAGCGTGACCGCGCTCAGCGGCCAGGAGGTCCAGACGGTCGTCAGGACGGGTGCGGGGCTCGAGCTCCAGCTCCAGTTTGCGCTGAACATCGACTCAGGCTCCGGGGTCGTCAGCGGCTCGGTCGACGGGCAGCCCGCGTGACGCTGACCGCAACGCGCCGCTCCGTGCTCCCGCCCGCGGGCGTGGGCCGGGTTCTCGCAGCCGTCCGCAGCGACGGCCGGCCCGTGTCGCTCTACGAGCATCTCGACGTCTTCGGACCGCTCGACGGGGGCCGCGACCTCATCGCCGTCACCGAGGCGAGCGGGCTGCGCGGCCGCGGTGGCGGAGGCTTCCCGACCGGGACGAAGCTGCGGGCCGTGGCGGACGCCCGGGGCCGCCCGCTCGTCGTCGTGAACGCGGCCGAGGGCGAGCCGGCGAGCGGCAAGGACAAGGCGCTGCTCCGCCACACGCCGCACCTCGTGCTCGACGGTGCCGCCGCCGCCGCGGTCGCGCTCGGGAGCCGCGAGGTGATCGTCGCCGTCGGTCGTGGAGCACGCTCGGAGCACGCCGTCGTGGCCGAGGCCCTGGCGGAGCGCCGCGACCCCCTGCGCTGGCGGCTCGCCGTCGTGCCGGATGCGTTCGTCGCGGGCGAGGAGACTGCGCTGCTCGCCGCCCTCGCCGGCCGCGAGGCCAAGCCCACCGTCAAGCCTCCCTACCCGTTCGAGCGCGGCCTCGAGGGCGCGCCCACGCTCGTGCAGAACGCCGAGACGCTCGCCCATCTGGCCCTCATCGCGCGCTTCGGCGCCGACTGGTTTCGCCGGCTCGGCACGGAGGACGAGCCGGGCACGGCTCTCGTCACCCTCTCCGGGGGCGTCGCGCGCCCCGGCGTCTACGAGATCGAGCTCGGAACGCCGCTCTCGCACGTGCTCGAGCAGGCGGGCGGGCCGGCCGAGCCCGCGGGGGCCTTCCTCGTCGGCGGCTACTTCGGCGGCTGGACGGCCGACCAGCACCTCCCCCTGACCCGTGCGAACGGCCTCGGCGCCGGCGTGATCGCGGTGCTACCGGCGGGCGCATGCGGCGTGAGTGAGAGCGCCCGAGTCGCGCGCTACCTCGCCGACGAGAGCGCCGGCCAGTGCGGGCCATGCGAGTTCGGCCTGGACGCGCTCGCAGCCGGCCTGGAACGCGTCGCGGCCGGGCAGGCGGACGAGCGCACGCGGCTGGAGCGGTGGGCGACGCAGATCGCCGGACGCGGCGCGTGCCGTCACCCGGATGGGGCCGCGCGCTTCGTCTCGAGCGCGCTCTCGGTCTTCCAGGACGAGGTCGCCCAGCACCTGCGGCGCGGCCGGTGCAGCGGCAGCGACCGCCGCATCCTCGCTACCGGGGCGCGTGCATGAGCCGCGTCCTGCGCGTCGACCCGATTGCCTGTGGAGGCCACGGGCTCTGCGCCGAGCTCTTCCCCGAGCGGGTGACGCTCGACGACTGGGGCTTTCCGATCATCGACGACAGCCCCGTGCCGGCCGGGCTCGAGCGGCACGCTCGCCGCGCGGTCCGCGAGTGCCCGAAGCTCGCGCTGCGCCTCGAGCAGCAGCGGGCGCGCGCCCGCGCCGCCCGCTAGCCGCCCGCTGCCGGCTGCGGAGGCGGAGGGACGAGGAGCAGGTGGCTCTCGACGACCGCCTCGGCGACGTCGACGAGCTTGCGCCCGTTGCGCTGCGAGTGCTCGCGGAGGAGCTCGAACGCCTTGTCCGCGTCGACCGCGTGTCGGGCCATGAGAATGCCTTTCGCCTGCTCGATCGTCGCGCGGCGCCCGAAGGCGCCCTGCAGGCTCTGGTACTCGGTGAACCGGCGGAGCGTGATGTCGATCGCGCTCTGCAGCTCCTCCGGGTTCCCGTCGACGATGTAGGCGAACACCCCGCGTTTCGCGGCCTCGTTGACGTAGGCAGGGTCGTTCGCCGTCAGCAACGCGATCACGGGGCACGAAGCCTCGCGGACGATCTCCGCGATCAGCTCCAGCGCGTGCTCGGAGCTCAGGCCGAGGCCGACGAGCGCGACGTCCGGCCGTTCGCGCGCCGTGACCGCGCCGACCTCCTTCACGTAGATCTCCCGCGCGATCACCTCGTGACCGAGGCCGGCGACGACCTGCGCGAGCAGCTCCAGCCGGTCCCGCCGCTCGTTTGCGATCAACACGCGGAGGTGTCGCGTCGACTCGCCGTCATCCATGGTCGTCACCTCGTTGCCGCAGCCGGTATCCGGGCGGCGTCATCGGAGTAGTCCTCGAGTCTAGCGGCGTCGTTCGGCCTCGGAACGGGCACGCGGACGGCGCTGGTAGACTCGCCCGGCCGCCGCCTTATGATCCAGGCGACGGAGCGCACCGCGGGGCCGGAAGCACCCGGTCCCGCACACCATCCACCCCCAGCGAAGCGGGTTGGAGAACCCGGGCCGACCGCAGAGACCGGTCGGCGGCCACGCTCGCGAGCAAGGGGATTGTTGGATGAGGTTTGGGTCGCAAAGACTGCTTGCGTGGCCATCCGCGGGGGAGCGGACCGGCGAGGCGCTAGGGGAGCCAACTCGGCGGACGATGCGTCGCATTGGGACAACTCTTCATCGTCCGCGCGAGCAGGCGGAGTCGCGGGGAGTCGGGGGGCTCGCCGCGACTCCGCGAGATCTCGAGGCGCCGCCATGCATCAAGCCGCGGTTCCGCGGCGTCATGCACCACTACGCGTTCTTCGCGTCCCTGCCGCTCGGGCTCCTGCTCGTCGCGAGTGCGCCGACCACCCAGGCCCGCGTGGCGGCGGCGTTCCTCGCCGCCAGCTCGAGCGCGATGTTCGGGATCAGCGCCGTCTACCACCGGATCACGTGGTCGGCCAGGCAGCGGATCCGCATGGCCCGGGTCGATCACGCGATGATCTACGTGCTCATCGCGAGCACGTACACGGCGTACGCGCTGCTCGAGCTCGGCGGGTGGCGGGAGGTGCTCGTGCTGGTCATCGTCTGGGCCGGCGCAGTGGCCGCAACCGCCTCGAAGGTCATTCGGGTCTCGAGGAGCAAGGCCATGGATGCGTCGATCGGGCTCGCACTCGGCTCCGTCGGGCTCCTCATGCTCCCGGCGTTGCTGCACCGCGCCGGCGCGCCCGGGATCGGCGTCGCACTCGCCGGAGGGGCCCTCTACGCAGCAGGGGCGGTCGTGTACGCGCTGCGCCGGCCGAACCCGAGACCGGCCGTGTTCGGCTACCACGAGATCTTCCACGCGCTCGTCGTCGCGGGCGCGGCCTGCCAGTTCGCCGCCGTTGCGTTCTTCGTGATCCCCGGGGCGGCGAGCGCGTGACGCGGCCGCGCACGCTGGTCAACCTCGCGGTCATCGTGCTTCCGCTCGCGGGCGTGGCACTCGCGGCGGTCCTGCTCTGGGATCGCATGGTCGGCCCGATCGAGCTGGCGATTCTCGGAGTCGGCTACATCCTCACCGGGCTCGGCATCACCGTCGGCTACCACCGCCTCTTCACGCACCGCTCGTTCGAGACGCACCGGATTGTGCGCTACGCGTTCGCGGTGCTCGGCGAGATGGCGGTCGAAGGCGACGTCGTCACGTGGGTCGCCCATCACCGGAAGCACCATCAGTTCTCGGACCGCGACGGCGACCCCCACAGCCCGCATGCCGGGCACGGGGATGGCATCGGCGAGGCGCTGCGGGGCCTCTGGCACGCGCACAGCGGCTGGTTCTTCGCCGAGAGCGCTCGCGCCGAGCGGGAGCGCTACGCCAAGGACCTGCTCGACGATCGCGGGCTGAAGGTCATCTCGAAGCTCTTCTTCCCGCTGGTCTTCCTCTCGCTGCTCCTGCCGGCGCTCGCCGGCTGGGCGCTCATCGGCGGTTGGTATGGATTTCTCGCCGGGCTGATCTGGGGCGGCGCGGTCAGGATCTTCCTGCTCCAGCACGTGACGTTCTCGATCAACTCGATCTGCCACTTCTCCGGCCGGCGCCGGTTCGCATCGCAGGACGAGTCGCGAAATGTCTGGTGGCTGTCCTGGATCTCGTTCGGCGAGTCCTGGCACAACAACCATCACGCCTTCCCGACGTCGGCCTTCCACGGGCTCCGCCGTGCCGAGCTCGACCCGGGCGGTCTCGCCATCCTCGCCCTCGAGAAGGCCGGGCTCGCCTGGAGGGTCAAGCGCATCCCGCCGGCGAAGCAGGCACGCAAGCAGCTGGCGACCAGCTCAGCTTCCTGAAGACGCGCCGGCGCTAGGCGCCCACCGCCGCCATCGACGGGACGATCGCGAGCTGCTGCATCATCACGCCGGAGTCGAAGACGCCCCAGTGCTCGACGGCGACGCCGTCGCGGAAGCGGATGAAGTCGGCGTTCGGGACGCTGAACTGCCTCCCCGTCCCCGGCACGCCGAGGAACTCGCCCTGATGCGTGCCCTGCCAGATGCCGTAGACGGCCGCGAGGTCGCCCTGCACCGCGAGTAGGTCGATGCTCGCGCTTGAGTCCGGAAATGCCTGCCGCCACATGGCGAAGAACTTCTTGAGGCCGTCGCGGTTCGGCTCGAGCCCCGGGAACTCCTGGTGCTCGACAAAGTCCGGGGCGACGAGCTCGTCGATCAGGTCGAGCTTGCCCTGGCTCATGACCTCGTCGTAGAAGCGGCGAACGACGCCGGTGATGTCCTCTGCCACGTCGCTCCCTCCTTTCCTGTCGCTCGGCGGACTCTACGCCGCCCGCGGGCTAGACGGTCGCCACGAACTCGGCCGCGACGCGCTCGTCGATCGACCGCGGGACGGGCACGACGCACGACTCCGGCCCGACCGCGCCGGTCGCGACCGCCTCCAGGCAGCGCGCCTGCAGCGCGAAGCCGAGATCCATCGACTCGATCGAGTTCCCGAGCGGCCGCGGGCCGGCCAGCGTGACCATGTGGCCGCCCGCGAGCACCGTGACGCCCTCGCGCTCGAGCGCGTCGGTCTCGATCTCCCACGGGAAGTGGCCCGACGTTGGCGAGCACGGCGCCCGGCTTCAGCAGCGGCGCGTCGGCCGCCGTGACGACGCCCCGCGCGCCGGTGACCGTCACGACCAGATCGGCCGTCTGCAGCGCCTCGTCCCGCTCCGGCACGAGGTGCCCGTCGAGGAGCGCCTGCAGCCGCTTCACGGGATCGATCTCGACCACCGAGACGGTCGGCGTTTGCGTTCCGGAAGTTGGCGGCCACGCCCTTCCCGCACGGGCCGTAGCCGAAGACGGTCACACGCTTCCCGTTCGTCGACAGGTTCGTGATGCGCAGGAACGACTCGAGCATCGCCTGGCCGACGGCGTGCTCGTTCTCCGCGAACTGCTTGATCGGGCTGTCGTTGATGACGAGCACCGGCAGCGCCAGGCGCTCGCGGAGCGGCTCGAGGCGCATCCGGCCCGAGGTCGTCTCCTCGGTGCCGCCGCGCAGGCCCTCGTACGGCTCCTCGAGGAAGCGGACGAAGAGGTCGCCGCCGTTGTCGAGGAAGAGATCCGGCTTCGAGCGCACGACCTCCCACAGGAAGGCGTCGTGCTCGGCCGGGTCGCTGGTCGGCCCGCCGACGATGCGGACCCCGCGCGCGGCGAGGTAGTCGCACGCCTCCTGCTGCGTCGTGTTCAGGTTCCCGGTCGAGACGAGCTCGGCGCCGCCGCGCTGCAGCGTCAGGATCAGCGAGACGGTCTTCGGCTCCAGATGGATGCCCGTGCCGATCGTGAGGCCGGCGAACGGCCGCGACTCGTCGAACTCGTCGCCGATCGCGCGCAGGAGGCGCGTCCGCTCGATCACCCACGCGATCGGGTCCACCGGGCGAGTCTATGGACGGTCCTGACCGGGAAGTTCGTTGCGGGCGTCTAGAAGGCACGGGGTGCCGGGCGGGTCGCCCGGCACCCCGCATTCCCTAGTTCGCGGTCACGCAGACGAGCCGGAGCTCGGCCGTGACCCAGTCCGTGCCGCCGTTGAACGCCCACGAGACTGCCCAGGTGGACGGGCTGATCGCGGCGCTCCAGAACACCTGGATCGCGCCCGGCGGAGCATCGGACGACGACGTCGGCGGGTCGCCGTATCCGACCGTGATCGGGATGACGCCCCCCGAGAGCACCGACCTGCCGCCGGCACAGCTCGCCGTGTCGACGTGCGGATCGGTCGACGAGATGTGCGGCTGCAGCTTCGTGCCCGGATCGGCGTAGAGCGTGTACGGCTCGTAGTCATAGCCGGAGACGCCGTCGTTGCCCTTCAGCCCCTGCGAGCCCGTGTCGCCCTTCGGCCCCTGCGGGCCCTGCGGGCCCTGCGCGCCCTGGGCGCCCTGCGCGCCCTGAGCGCCCGCTGCACCGGCCGGGCCGGCAGGCCCGGCAGGCCCCTGCGGGCCGACGCCGGTGAACAGCACGTCCCACGACGCGGGCGTCGCGGCCGGGTCAACGTTCGTGCTCGGCTGCGTCGCGACGTACGCAGAGCTGCCCTCGCGGACTGCGTCGCCGACGACGTAGCTCGTCGCGCTGCTCCAGGTCCCGGCGCCACGTGAGCCCCTTGCCCACGGGGCCTGTGTCGCCCTTCGGCCCCTGGACGCCCTGCGCCCCCGTCGCCCCGCCTGCACCGGTATCGCCCTTCGCTCCCTGCGGCCCGGCCGGTCCGGCCGGTCCGGTGTCGCCCTTCGCGCCGGCAGGCCCCTGTGACCCAGCGGACCCGCGCTGCCCCTTGAGGCTGGTCTTGGTCCTAGAGCTCAGGTCGACGAGCCCGATCGAGCCGTCCTTGATGTCCTGGCCGGTTATGAGCTTCTTCACCGTCGGGCCGGCAGAGGCCGACCCTGCGGCAACGGCGAAGACGGCGGCTAGCGCCGCCCAGTACTTGACCTTCATCCCCAATCCCCCTGTCGGAAAAGCCCCTTACAGGGAAAAGTACCGCGTTCGGCGGAGAAAGCGAAAGAGAGGTCACTACTCGCCCGCGACGTCGCGGCGGACGAAGACGACGTACGCGACCGCGAGCGGCAGGAAGATGTACAGCGCGCAGACCCACACTGCGCGCCGGATCGGAACCCAGTCGGCCGGCACGCGCAGGAAGCCGTGCCACGCATCGAACTGCGTGCCGAGCAGGTACGGACGGATGCTCTCGGTCCCGGGCAGCACGCCGAGAAGCTGCATCAGCAGGGCCCACATCAGCGTCCCGACGACGGCGGCGGCGCTGTTTCGCGTGATGGTCGACAGCATGACGCCGAAGGCCGCGATGCCGATCAGCGGCAGCGCGTACACGGCGACGCTCGCGGCGAGCAGTCCCAGGCCGTGCATGGCCGACACGTTGCTGCCGGACAGCGTCTGCAGCGGCTTAAAGCCCCACGCCAGGCTGCCGGCGACGACGCCGACGAGCGCCGAGCGTCAAGATCGCCGCGACCGTGTAGGTGGCGGTCGCGAGCACCTTGCCCGCGAAGACCTCGCCGCGGTCGAGCGAGCGGGTCAGGATCGTCTTCAGCGTGCCGTTGTGGCTCTCCGAGGCGACGATGTCGCCGGCGACGAGCGCGGTGATCAGCGGCAGGCCCCAGATCGACATGAAGAAGAGGACGACGAACGGCGTCGCGAGCCCGGTGTCGCGGATGTTCCGGCCGAGCAGGATGTCGTTCGGGCCGCCCGACTGGGTCAGCAGCACGACGACGAAGACGATCGGCACGAGCATCGCCACGCCGAGGCCCAGGTACGTTCGCTTCTGCGCCAGCAGCTTGGCTAGCTCCCAGCGGTAGACGTGGATGACGCCCATCAGCCGACCGCCTCGCGGTCGGCGTCCGACGACTCGCCGCCGGTCATGCCGAGGAAGAGCTCCTCGAGGCTCTGCGTCTCCGGGACGAGCGCGGTCAGCCCGATCTGCGCCTGCCCGAGCACGACCGTCAGCGCTGCGATCGCCTCCTCCTCCCCGCGCAGGCGGAGGTCGCCGTTGGCGGCGGGCAGGACCTCCACCCCGCTCTGTGCCAGGCAGAGCGTGCGCGCCCGCTCGGGATCGGTCGCGCGCAGCCGGAAGCCCGTCGACGCAGTCGCGAGCAGGTCGCCGAGCGTGCCCTCGTAGATGATCGAGCCCTTCCGGATGATCGCCACCCGGTTGCAGAGCTCCTCGACCTCGTTCAGCAGGTGGCTCGAGAGCAGGATCGTGATGCCCTCGTCCGCGAGCCGCCGCACGAGCTGGCGCATGTCGCGCATGCCGGCCGGGTCGAGCCCCGTCGTCGGCTCGTCGAGCAGCAGCAGGCGCGGGCTGCGCAGCAGCGAGGCGGCGATGCCGAGGCGCTGGCGCATGCCGTGCGAGTAGCCGCCGACGCGGTCCTTGGCCCGGTCGCGCAGCTCCACTGTCTCGAGCACCTCGTCGATCCGCGCGGACGCGCCGTCGCCGTCGTAGGCGGCGAGCAGGCGGAGGTTCTTCCGCCCCGACAGGTACGGGTAGAAACGCGGCCCCTCGACGAAGCCGGCGACGCCGTCGAGCGCACGGGCGCCGGCCTCGAGCGGGTTGCGGCCGAAGAGCTCCGCCGTCCCCTCCGTCGGGCGGATCAGCCCGAGCAGCATGCGCAGCGAGGTCGTCTTCCCCGCGCCGTTCGGGCCGAGGTAGCCGAAGACGTCGCCGCGCTCGACGGTCAGGTCGACATGGTCGACCGCGGTGATCTCGCCGTAGCGCTTGACGAGGCCGCGCGCCGCAACGGGCGGCGCGTCGGTCACCCGAGGTCTGCGGCCGCGGACTCGGCGTCGGCCGAGGTGACCGAGCCGGCGACGATCGTCGAGACGCCGCCCGACTGCCATTCGAGGATCGTCCCGAGCGGTGTCGCGAGCTCGTGCGCGCGGTGCGAGCCGGCGGTCACGGTCGGCAGGGCCGACAGCGGGCTGGAGGCCTGGTCGCCCGCCTTGCGCTCGGCGACCACGATGGCGCCGAGGTTGTCGCCGTAGACGGCGAGCGCGGTCTGCTGGTCGCCCGTGCCCACGAGGCGCACGGTGGTGCGAGCGCGGCCGCCGACGCTGTCGGGGAACGAGACCGGGAAGCCCGCGGCCGCCTGCACGGCGGCGAGGCCCTCGATGCTGGAGCCGTGGGCGCCACCGGACGAGGAGTCGTGGCCCGACGGAGGCGAGAGGTCGACGACCTTCGCGCCCGCCGGCGGCGCGATCGACACGTCGCCGTCCGAGACGCTGCCGAAGTTGATGTCGGTGACGGCGAGCTCGAGCACCGGCGAGGTCGCGCCCTTCGCGTAGATGCCCACGCGCAGCGGCACGCCGCGGATCGCATCCCAGGCGAGCTCGGCGTTCCCGAGCAGGCTGCTGTGATCCTGCGGCCCGACGCGTACCGAGTAGGCCGGCTCGCCGGCGACGTCGGTCGGCGTCGCACCGGAGACGTCCGCGTGGAGGGCCAGCCGGTTCAGCGCGTCCTGAATCTTCGCGACCGGTGGCGGCGTCTTCTGGGTGTCGGTGGTGCCGGTGGTGTCGTGGCGGGCCGGAAGCGTCGCCCGGTAGACGGTGTTCGAGGAGGCGTCATAGACGCTGACCTGGTCGCCGTTCCAGGTGATCTGCGTGTCGCCGGAGTCGGACTGGAGCTCGAGCCGGCCGCGGCCGTCGTTCGTCACCCAGAGGCGCCCTGACGCGCCGGTGAGCAGCGCGGAGCCGACCCGTCCCTGGGTGAGCGAACTGCCGGGCACGAGGCCGTTCGTGAACGTGATGCGGGCGGAGACACCGGACGGCTTGTCGGCCGTCAGCGCGCCGCGAAGCGCCTGCGCCAGCGACTCCGACCGCGGGACGGAGCCGCCGCTGCCGGCAAGCGCCACGGCAGCGGTCACCACGGCGATTGCACTGGCGCCGACCGCCGTCAGGAGGAAGAGGAGACGGCCGGTTGGCAGCGTGCGCAGGAGCTTCACGTCTGACCCCTCGGAACTATCTGCATGTCGTCCTGAAGGGTGCCTGAACGTCGATGAGCGCCGCCTGAACGTCTCTGTTAAGCGTCTCAGTTAAGCGCTCGTTCAGGCGGACGTCAGACGCCCTCGTGATGATCAGTGCAACCGTGCACGGGATCGCGACGCTCATCCAGGACGCCGCGGACGCGCTCGCGGCCGTCTCCCCCGCAGCGCTCGCCATCGCCCTCCTTCTCCACGTCGGAAAAGTCGCGGCCGAGGCGCGTTCGTGGCACGGGATCGTCGCGCACACGTACCGCGATGCCCGCTTCCGGGTGACGCTCGGCGCATTCGCGGGCTCGGTCGGCGCGAACGTCGTCCTGCCGGCCCGCATCGGCGACGCCCTGCGACTCGGGATCGTCCGCAAGCGAGTCCACGACGGGTCGGGCTCGACGATCGCCGCCACCATGGTGCTCGAGACGGCGCTGGAGACCGCGTTCAGCGTCGCGGTGGTCGTCGCCGTGCTGGTGGCCGGCCGGTCGGTCGGCTCGCTCGGCGCCCCGGCCGGGGCCGTGGGCGGCATCGCCGCGCACCGATCGGCGCCGTTCGTGGCCGCAGGCCTCGCCGTGGCGGTCGCCGTTGCCATCCGCCTCTGCTTGCCGTGGCTCCGCCGCGTCGGTGCGGACATGCGCCGCGGCTTCGCGATCATGGGCTCGCCGGGCGCGCTCGGCCGCGGCGTGGTGAGCTGGAAGCTGCTCGCCTGGACGCTGCGGCTCGGCAGCGTCTACTTCTTCCTCGTCGCCTTCCACGTGCCCGGAACGGCGTGGACAGTGCTCCTTGTCATCGCCGCCCAGGCGGCGGCCTCGCTGATCCCGCTGCTGCCGGGCAACGCGGGCGCACAGCAGGCCGCACTGGTGGTCGGCCTCGCCGGGTACGCGACCGCGGCCAGCGTCGTCGCGCTCGGGATCGGCATGCAGGCGGCGACGGGCCTCGTCGACCTCGTGCTGGGCGGGCTCGCGGTCGGGCTGGTCGCGAACACCCGCGAGCTGCGCGCGTTGCTCCGTGGACGCCAGGCCGCGCGATACTGAAGGTGCTGTGATGGAGCCGCGGGTGTTCGTGCTGGAGGACGATTCGGAGCTGCGTGCGCTGCTGCGCCGCGGCCTGGGCGAGGAAGGCTTCCACGTGACGACGGCGTCGACCGCCGGCGAGCTGCTCGACCGCCTGGCGGCGGAGGACGAGGCCGACGCGCTCGTCGTCGACATCGGCCTGCCGGACGCCGACGGCCGCGACGTCGTCCAGGCGCTCCGCGCGCGCGGCGTCGGCACGCCGGTGCTCTTCCTGACCGCCCGCGACGCCCTCCCCGACCGGCTGGCCGGGTTCGCGGCGGGGGGCGACGACTACGTGACGAAGCCGTTCGCGTTCGCCGAGTTCGTCGCGCGGCTTCGCGCCCTGATCCGCCGCGGCGGCACCGACCTGGCCGTCGAGGCCGAGGGGATACGGCTCGACCCGGCCACACACGCGGTATGGAGCGGCGAGGAGAGCCGCGAGCTGACCCCGACGGAGTTCCGGATCCTGGCGCGGCTCGCCTCCGCGCCCGGCGCGGCCGTGCGGCGGCGTGAGCTCGTGCAGGCCGCCTGGCCGCACGGCGCCATCGTCCACGACAACACCCTGGACGTGTACATCGCACGGCTGCGGCGCAAGCTCGGCACGCTGCCGGCCTCGCCGCACATCACGACCGTCCACGGGATCGGCTACTCGCTGCGATGAGCAGGAGCACACGGCGGCTGGGCGTCCGGTCCCGGCTGCTGCTCGCCGTCGGGGGAGCACTCGCGGTCGCCCTCGCCGCCGGCCTGATCGGGTTCTCGCTGCTGCTCAGCCGGCGGCTCGCCTCCGATGCGACCGCGCTCGCGCGCGCCCATGCCCAGGTCGAGGAGGCGGCGCTCGTCATCCGAGGCGGCAAGCTCGCCACGCCCGAAACGCCTCCGGAGGGGCGCGTCGCCGGGCAGACGTGGATCTTCGCCGGGCCGCGGGCGCTGGAGCGGCCGCGCGCGAACCAGCGCCTCCAGGACGCGGCGAAGTCGCTCGCCGGGGGCCCGGCGCGCTCGTTCACCGCCCACGACACGCGCTTCTACGCGCTGCCGATCTTCCGCGACGGCCGCCGCTACGGCACTGTCGTCGCCGCGATCCCGCTCGACGCCTACGACGAGACGGAGCGAACCGGGTTCGTCTCCTCGCTCGTCTTCGCGTTCGCGCTTCTCGCCGTTGGGCTCGTCATCACGCGCTGGATCCTCGGCAAGGCGCTCCTGCCCGTCTCGCGGATGACCGAGGACGCCTCGAAGTGGAGCGACAGCGACATCGACCGGCGCTTCGACTTCGGCGAGCCGTACGACGAGCTGACGCGCCTGGGCGCAACGCTCGACGCGCTGCTCGACCGCCTGGCCTCGAGCCTACGCCACGAGCAGCGGCTCACGGCCGAGCTCTCGCACGAGCTGCGCACGCCGCTCGCGCGCATCGCCGCCGAGGCCGAGCTGGCGCTCAACCGGCCGCGCGAGCCCGAGGACTACCGGGCGAGCATCGAGGCGATCCGCCGCAACGCCGACCAGATGACCCGCACGATCGACGCGCTGATCGCCGCGGCGCGCCAGGACGCACGCCTCGAGCGGACGACGAGCGATGCCCGCCATGCCGTCGAGCTCGCCGTCGAGACGGCCCGCGAGGCGGCCGACGCGCGCGGCGTCGAGGTGCGGGTCGCGGTGCCGGAGGCGCCGCTGATGGTCGCGATCGAGTCCGACCTGCTGGAGCGCATCGTCCAGCCGGTGCTCGACAACGCCGTGCGCTACGGGCGGACGGTCGTGGGCGTCGAGCTCGGCCGGAACGGCGCGAGCGCGGTCATCGCCGTCGAGGACGACGGCCCGGGCGTCGAACCGGAGGAGCGCGACCGGATCTTCGAGCCCGGCGCCCGCGGCGAGGCGGGCCAGAGCACCCAGGGCGCCGGCCTCGGGCTCGCGCTGGCCCGCCGTCTCGCACGTTCCGCAGGCGGCGACGTGACCGTGAGCGAGGACCACGGCGGCGGCGCCTTCGCAGTCAAGGTGCCGCTTGCTTAGGGTAGGTTGCGTCCTTCTGCGCGAAGGCGTCTGGCGCCACGCGTAGTGTCCCCCACGTGCGCATCGCAATCGTCAGCGACTACTACTACCCCCAGCTGGGCGGGATCACCGAGCACGTCCACGGGCAGGCCACGGAGCTCACGCGCCGCGGCCACGACGTCACGCTGCTCACGCCACGGCTGGCGGTCAAGCCGTCCACGGCCATCGAGGAGGCGCTTCCGGAGCGGACGTTCGAGCTCGAGCGCATCGGCCGCGCGCTGCCGTTCTACGCCAACGGCTCCGAGACGCTGCTGTCGTTCGTCGGCCCGAACGGGCGCGCGAAGCTGCGCAGGCTCCTCACCGAGCAGCACTTCGACGTCGTCCACATCCACAACCCGATCGGCGCCTTCCTGCCCGCGCTGGCCGCCGTCTGGTCGCGCGCCCCGGTGACCGTCGGGACGATGCACAGCGTCGTCCCCGACGGCTATCGCCTGCTGCGCGCGATGCGCGGGCCGGTGAACCACGTGCTGCGCCGCCTCGACTCGCGGATCGCCGTCTCCCAGGCGGTGGTCGACTCGCTGTCGCCCTCCTTCCCCGAGCTCTCGTGGGACGTGATCCCGAACGGCGTCGACACGACCTTCTTCTCGCCCGACGCGCCGCCGCTTGGCGCGGTCGAGGGCAAGCGCACGATCGTCTTCGTCGGCCGCTTCGACCCGCGCAACGGCGTCCGCCACATGATCGGGGCGTTCACGCTCCTGCGCCAGACGCGCGACGACGTCCGGCTCGTGATCGTCGGCGACGGGCCGCTGCGCCCGATCGTCGAGCGGCTCGTGGCGCCGGCGATGCGCGACGACGTGTTCTTCGCGGGCCGCGTGAACCGGCTGCGCCCGGGCTACCTCGCCGGTGCGGAGATCCTCTGCACGCCCTGCAGCCTCGCCTCGTTCGGCATGGTGCTCCTCGAGGGCATGAGCGCCGGGCTCCCCGTGGTCGCGAGCCGGCTGCCCGGCTTCTCCCTGGTCATGCGCGACGGCGTGGACGGCCTCATGGTCGACCGCCCGGACGACGAGGCCGGGTTCGCCCGTGCGCTCGGGGAGCTGCTCGACGATCCGGCGCGCGCCGCGGCGATGGGCGCCGCGGGACGCGAGCGCGCGATCGACACCTTCGGCTGGCCCGTCGTGGTCGACCAGCTGGAGGCGCTGTACGGCGGCCTGCTCGCCGCCGGGCGCCCGCGGGCGCTCGTTGCGGCGGCGTGAGCTCCAAGCACACGACGTGGGCCGCCTGTGGAGGCCTGGCCGCGGGCGCCGTCGGCCTGGCCGCGGCGCGGAGCCGCCGTGCGGCGCTGGCGACGGCCGTGGTCGCCGGTGCGTGGCTCTACGGCACGTTCGACCCGCGCTCGCGCCTCTTCGGCGCGCCGGCCCTCGGGCGCGCGGAGCCCGGATCGTTCGCACTGACGTTCGACGACGGCCCCGACCCGCGGCACACCGGCGCGATCGCCGAGCTGCTGCGCGAGCGTGGCCACCGGGCCACCTTCTTCGTCCTCGGCCGCGCGGTGCGCGCGCATCCCGAGGTGGCGGCGGCGACGGCCGCGGCCGGCCACGAGCTGGCCTCCCACGGCGACGACCACCGCCTGCTCGCGCTGACGCCGCCGTGGGGCGTGCGCGCGCAGCTCAGCGCCGCGGAGGCGGCCGTCCGCGCTGCGACCGGCTCGGCCCCCGCCCCGCTCTTCCGCGCTCCGCACGGCGTCCGCAGCCCCTGGCTGGGCGCGGTCGCAAGCGCGGCCGGCTACCGCGTCTGCGCCTGGGACGGCTCTGTCTTCGACACGGCGCTCCCCGGCGTCGACGTCATCGTCGAACGCGTGCGGCCGCTGCTCGGCCCCGGCCGGGTCATCCTGCTCCACGACGGCGACGGCTCGGGTGGCGGCGCATCGCGGGAGCAGACCGTCGCCGCGCTGCCGGGCATCCTGGACGAGGCCGAGCGGCTCGGGCTGCGCTCGGTGCCACTCAGCACCCTGCTCGACCCGAGTTAGTGGCTGTCAGCCACTAACGCTCCTGTAGTGCCGGCTCGGCAACGACGCCCGCCCGGATCCGCCGCGCGATCAGCAACGCGGCCACCAGCGCCGGCAGCGCGAGGACGACCCCCGCGAAGCGGACGCCGACCGCGCCGGCGAGCGCGCCGTCGATCAGGCTTGCGAACGGCCGCAGGCCGAGGAACGCGACCGACCAGAGCGCCATCACGCGGCCCCGCTGCGTCTCGTCGACCTCCAGCTGGAGCTGGGTGGTCGCGCGCGCATTGGAAGCGAGGTAGCCGAAGCCGGCGATCAGCAGGAACGGCGCGGCGACGAGCAGCGACGGCGAGAGCGAGAAGGCGATGATCCCGGCCGACAGGAGCAGCAGCGTGAAGACGGTGAAGCGCGGCGACCCGCTCCGGCCGGCGAGGAACAGCGCCGCCGTCACGGCGCCCGCGCCGAACAGGCCGATGATGATCCCGGCCACCGTGTCCGGGTAGCCGAATGCGTTCGCGAACGCCGGCGCCTCGGTGTTCACCGGGTCGGAGGCAAAGCCGACCACCGCCACGACGAGGAGCAGCCACGCGAGTCGCGGCTGCCGGCGCAGCAGCGCGATGCTCTCTCTCAGCCGCGTGCGCCCCGCGAGGTGCTGCGGCCGCGGCCGCACGTAGAGGAGCGCGGCGATGAAGACGAGGTACGAGGCGGCGTTGATGAAGAACGCCCACGGGATGCCGAACGCGGCGATCGCGGCGGCAGCGAGGGCCGGCCCGCTTGCACGCGCGATGTTGAACGTCATGGAGTTGAGCGCGATGGCCGACCCCAGGTCGCGCCGTGAGACGAGCGAGGAGACCATCGCCTGCTGCGCCGGCGCCGAGAAGGCGCTCACCACACCGAGCAGCAGTGCGAACACGATCACCGTCGCCGCGCCGGCGTGGTCGGTGAGCGCGAGCGCGCCGAGCGTCGCGCTCAGCACCACGGCGGAGCTCTGCGTAACGAGCAGCAACCGGCGCCGGTCGAAGCGGTCGGCCGCGCTCCCCGACCACGGGGCCAGCACGAGCACCGGGATGAACGTGGCGAAGTTCAGGACGCCGAGCAGGAACGCCGAGCCGGTGGCCCGATACAGGAGCAGCGACGCGGCCAGGTTCTGGAACCACGTGCCGCTCGCGGAGAGCGCGTTGCCGACGAAGTAGGGGCCGAAGTTCCGCTGCCGGATGACGCCGAATGCGGCTCGCGGCCCGGTCGGTGCGGGGAGCTCGGTCTCCTCGCCGCTCACGGCCGGAAGACTGCCCGCGCCGGCCGCTCCCGCGACGGCCGGCGCGGCGCTCCGGCCGTCAGCTGACCGTGAAGTCCCCGTGCATCATCGACTCGTGCGGGCGGCAGTAGAAGGAGTACGACCCCTTCGTCAACTTGACGGTGACCGTCTTCGACCCGACGAACGAGACGCTGGTCAGCTCCTTCTCGAACTTCGGGCTGCCCTTCTCCTTCTCGACCACGAAGCTGTGGATGTTCGCCTTGTCGGCGATCTTGAAGGTGTAGGTGCCCGGTGCAAGGTGCTTCACCGACTTCCCGTTCTGCTTGAGCGAGATGGTGAAGCCCGGCCCGACGGTCCCGCTCAGCGTCTTCGCCGAGGGCTTCGCGGCGGCCACGGCCGCGGCGATGAGCGCGAGTGCCGCGACGGCGGCGATCGTCCGTTTCATTGTGAATCCTCCTTGGTCGGTCGAAGCCTGTACGGCCCAGACGGCCGGCCGGATTCAGGGAACGCGGCTGAAGGTGAAGACCGACGCCCCGGCGGCGAGGAGCGCGAGCAGGCCCGCGGCGAGCATGAACGCCCACGTGATCTCTTCCTTGGCCGGCTCCTTGGCGAGCAGCGAGCCGATGCTCGCGTACGCCGAGTTGAGCGCCTGGCTGCTCGGCGCGTCGAAGTACTTCCCGCCGGTCGTGACGGCGATTCGGCGCAGCGTCTCGCGGTCGGGCGGCACCGGGATCTGGCGGCCGCCGAAGTCGAGCATCCCCTGGTCGGTGCCGAGCGCGATCGTGTACACGGGCACGCACAGCGCCTTCGCCCTGGCCGCACCGTCGTCGGGGGTCAGCGCGCCGGCGGTCTGGAAGCCGTCCGAGAGGAACAGCACTGCCGCCGGTTCCCTGTTCCCCGTCGTCGAGCACGAGGTCACGGCGGCCAGGCGGCGCTCGCCGGCGTTGCCGACCGCGTCATGCGCGAGCTGGGCGGCGCGCGCCACGGCGTCGCCGATCGCCGTTCCCCGCTGCGGCGAGAGGTACGAGAGCGCGTCGCGGACGAGCTGCCGGTCGCGCGTGACGGGCGCGGCCACCTGGGCGTCGCCGGCGAAGGCGACCAGCCCGACGCGGAACTTCGGCGGCAGGCGGTCGAGGAGATGGCTGGCCGCGTTCTGAGCGGCCTGGAGGCGGCTCGGCTGGACGTCCTGGGCGAACATCGACCCCGACTCGTCGATCGCGAGGACGATCGTCGCCTGCTCGCGCGTGTGCTGGACGTTCAGGTGCGGGCGCGCCATCGCCGCGGTCGCGGCCCCGAGCGCCAGCAGGAACAGGATCGGCGCGATCCACCGCCGCCAGCTCCCGCGGCGGTCGACCACGCTCGCCAGCACGTCGAGGTTCGTGAACGCGATCGCGTAGCGCGACGGCCGCCGGCGCACGAACAGGTAAGCGACCAGGACGGCAGGCACGAGGGCGAGCCCAAGCAGGGCGAGCGGCCACTGGAACGTCACGGCGCACCCCTCGCACAGAGCAGCTGCACCTGCAGCAGGACGCGAGTGGCGGCCGGCACTGCGAACGTCCGCTGCACGGTGGCGACCGACCTGCCGCCCTGCCGGCGCAGGCTGACGGTCACGCCGCTCAGCACCGACGGGCTCGGCTGCAGGTGCGTGCTGAAGCCGACGGCGTAGGTGGCGCCCGCCAGCCGCTCGCCGCTAGCGCAGGCGGTGATGACCCCAACCGGCTGGTTCCCGCGCACGGAGACGGTGTGGAAGCGCCGCTGCAGCGGCTTCGGCTTCGCGGCCGTGTAGGCGGTGGTCGAGCGGCCGCCGCCCCCGCTCGTCGGGATGCACCCGATTACGGGGCGGAAGGCGGTCGGGCGCGCCCGCGCGGAGAGAGCCTGGAACACGACGCTGCGCTTCGTGGAGATCCCCGGGTTGATCGGGCTGCCGAGCAGCCCGAGCCAGCGCACCTCGAGCGTCGGGTCGCCGAGGATCGCGTCGAGGCCGCCCGCGACGCTCCGCTTCGGGCACGTCACCTGGTACTGGACGGTGCTCGCGCTCCCGGCCGGGGCCGTCGGGACGGCGACCCATGGGCCCGGGACGGTGATGCAGACGTCGAGGCCCTTGCACTCGCTCGTGGCGCCCGCGCTCACCGGCAGGGCGAGCAGCACGAGCCCGAGCAGCGGCGCGGCGACGAGCACGCGCGTCACGGGAGCCTCCGGAAGAGCAGCGAGGAGAGCGCGCCGGACGCCAGCAGGAGGAGCACGCCCGCGCCGGCGAACGCGGCCGTGATCTCAGACGGCTTGCGCACGTGGCCGAGCCGCTTGCCGAGATCCGAGTAGACCTTCTTCAGGTCGGCGTCGGTCGCGGCCGTGAACGCCTGGCCGCCGCTCTGCTGGGCGACCTGCTGGAGCGTGGTGGGATCGGCCGGGACGCGGATGCGCTCGGTATACCCGCCCACGAGCTTCTCCGTGATCACACCGTCGGGCGTGCCCAGCGAGACGGTGTAGATCGGCACGCCCGCCGCCTTGGCGCGCTGCGCCGCTGCGGTCGGCGTCAGCGCGCCGAGCGTCTGGGCGCCGTCCGACACGAGCAGGATCGCCGCGGGCGGCGGCTTCCCGTTGCTCCCGCGCACCTTCCCCGCCGAGCGCAGCGCGAGCGAGATCGCGTCGCCGATCGTCGTCCCCGCCCCGGTCCGCGCCTCCGCGAGCGCCTGGCGGACGAGGTCGCGGTCGGTCGTCGGCGGCGCCACGACGGCGGCGCGGTCGGCGAAGGTGACGACGCCGACCTGCAGCGACTTGGGCACGACCTTGAGGAAGCGGTCGATGGCTGCCCCCGCCGCGGCCAGCCGCGTCGGCTTGACGTCGTTCGCGGTCATCGACCGCGAGATGTCGACGGCCAGGATCACGGTGGCCTCGTTCCGCGTCACCGACCGCTTCGCGTGCGGCCGGGCGAAGCCCGTGACCAGCACGGCGACGGCGAGCAGCAGGATCGCGACCGGCAGGTGGCGGAGCCGGCCGGGACTGCGCCCGACGACGTTCGGGAAGAGCGCCGGCGTTGCGAACACGGCGGCGTCGTGCCGGCGGCGCCGCCGCTCGAGCAGGACGTAGCCGACAGCCGCGAACGGCACGATCAGCAGCGCGAGCAGCGCGAGGGGCCACTCGAAGGTCACCGGCGCGGGCCTCCGCGGCGCAGGAACGGGACGAGCACGCGCAGCCAGTCGCCCTCGGTCGGAAGCACGACGTGCCGGACGCCGAGTGACGCAAACGTGGTGGCGACGGCGGAGCGCTCGGAGTCGGCGGCGGCGGCGAAGCGGGCCCGCAGGCGCGCGCTGCGCGTGTCGACGCGGAGCTTGCGGCCGGTCTCCGGGTCGACGAGCCAGAGCTCGCCCATCGCCGGCAGCTCCTGCTCGCGCGGGTCGCGGATCTCGATCGCGACGACGTCGTGGCGGGCCGCGAGCTGGATCAGCTGGGGGCGCCAGTCGAGCGGCCCGCGGAAGTCCGAGATGACCGCGATCAGCGCGCGCTGCCGCGCGACGGACGCCGCGCGGGAGAAGGCGGTCGCGAACGAGGTCGCGCCGTTTTCCGGCTCGCGCTCCTCGCGCAGCTCCGTGAGCACGCCGAGCAGACCGGCGCGACCCTGGCGCGGCGGGAGCACCCGCGGCTCCACGCCGCCGAACGCGACCACGCCGAGGCGGTTGCCGCGGCGGGTGGCGACGTGGGCGAGCGCGAGCGCCGCGCCCTCGGCGACGTCCGCCTTGCGCCGGTCGGCAGTGCCGAAGCGCATCGAGGCGGACGCGTCAACGACCACCCAGCTCGTGAGCACGCGCTCGGCCAGGTGGACGCGCACGTGTGCGACGCGCGTCCGCGCGGTCACGTTCCAGTCGATCATGCGGACGTCGTCGCCCGGCTCGTACTGGCGTACCTGTGCCAGCTCGGTCCCCGGCCCGAGCCGCGACGAGCGGTAGTCGCCCGCGAGCAGCCCTTCGACGCGCCGGCCGATGGTCAGGTCGAGGGCGCGCAGGAGGCTGCCGGGCAGCGGCCCGGGCCCCGGGCGCGACGGGTCGCGCCGCGCGGCGAGGGCGTCGACGGTCATGCGGCGACGCGCCGCAGGTCGATCTGCGGCAGCGGCAGCGTGGACAGCACCCGGTCGAGGATCACGTCGGGCTGCACCTCTTCGGCGAGCGAGCGGTAGGACAGCACGAGCCGGTGCCGGAGCGCGTCCTTGGCGAGCTCCCAGAGGTCGGCGCCGACGACGTAGTCGCGGCCGCGGATGAGCGCGAGCGCGCGGCCGCTCTGGATCAGGCTGATCGGCCCGCGCGGGCTGGCGCCGTAGGCGATGTACTCGGTGAGCTCCGGCAGGTTGAAGTCGGCGGGGCGCCGCGTCACGTCGGCGAGCGTCACCGACCAGCTGATCAGCGCCGGGTCGACGT
The DNA here is from genome assembly GCA_963817375.1 of uncultured Thermoleophilia bacterium. Lineage (GTDB taxonomy): Bacteria > Actinomycetota > Thermoleophilia > Gaiellales > Gaiellaceae > JACVRM01. The sequence continues at coordinate 285,806 of CAWFOB010000001.1, forward strand.
AGACCGCCGCCACCTGCCGCTGGATGTCGAGCAGGTCATCGACGCTGAGCGTCCGCCGCAGGTCGGGCGGCGGGACGAGCGAGCGCTGCACGACGGTCAGCTCGTCGTCGTGCCCCGGGTAGCCGACGAGCACCTTGAGCATGAAGCGGTCGATCTGGGCCTCCGGGAGCGGATACGTGCCCTCCGACTCGATCGGATTCTGGGTCGCCATGACGAGGAACGGGTCGGGCACGGGGTAGGTCGTGTGGCCGATCGTCACCTGGTGCTCCTGCATGACCTCGAGCAGCGCCGACTGCACCTTGGCCGGGGCGCGGTTGATCTCGTCAGCGAGCAGGAAGTTGCAGAAGACGGGGCCGAGCTCGGTGTCGAACTCGCCGCTGTCCGGCCGGTAGATGCGCGTGCCGACCAGGTCCGACGGGACGAGGTCGGGCGTGAACTGGACGCGGTGGAACGTGCCGCCGAGCACGCCGGCGGTCGTCTTGATGGTCAGGGTCTTGGCCAGTCCCGGGACGCCCTCGATGAGGAGGTGGCCGCCGGCGAGCAGGCAGACGAGGACGCGCTCGAGCATGCCCTCCTGCCCGGCGATGACGCGCCGGATCTCGAACAGCGCCTCCTCCAGGCGGTCGTGAACGGTGGGGCCTTCGGGAGAGGCGGGATCGGGCTCGACAGTCGCCACGGTCGCTCCTTCGTGTTCGCAGGTCAGCTGGGGCGGCCGCTGAGCGGCCGCGTCTCCCGACGATGACAGCACAAAACGGCTAAGAGCTGGGTGAGAAATTCCGCCGGCGTCGCAGCCACAGGGCGATGGCGGCGGCGCCGAGGATGACCGCGAGTGCTCCCGCTATGACGCCGATCGTGCCGTAGCTGCGGCCGCCGCCCGAGACCGCCTGCGGCGCGACCGTCACACCGTGCGCGGCCGCGAGCTTCTGGACGGCGAGCTCGGCGGTGTCGATCAGGCCGTCCGAGCTCTGCGGCTTCGGCACGCTCTTCAGCACCGCGTACTCGCGCGCCGTCGTGCGCTTCGTGTGGTTGAAGCCGAGCCCGGTCGGCATGACGATCAGCAGCGGCCCCTTGTAGAGGAAGGCGAGCTCCTGGCCGAGGAAGTGCGCGTACGTGCGCGGCTGCCGCCAGAGCGACGTCACGGCGCCGAGGTCCGAGCGGTTCGCGATGAGCGGCGACGCGGATCTTGTAGCCGCGCCTCGTTCGCCGTCCTTGACGAGGGCTGCGAGCTCCTGCTGCTTGCTCTCGGGGTACTTGACGCTGAACGGGAAGAACACCTGCTGCGAGAGCAGGTAGTCGCTCGCCGGGTCGCCGTCGGCGCGCGGCGGACCCGGCCACGGCGCGCGGCCGCAAGCAGCATGGCGATGAGGACGGCGGCGCGCCTCATCCGTTGGCGTGGTCGACGAGCACGACGTCAAAGGGTGCCTGTCCGGGCGGCGCGATCTCGAAGGTGAGGCCCCAGCGGCCGACCATGACGAGGGCGGGCACGGACTTCACGTACAGCCCCGGCGACTGCTCGGGCAGGCGGTACGCCTGGTTCGGCATCTCCATGTCGAGCATCGCGAAGGTCGCGTGACGTCGGCGCCGCGTAACCGGCTTGCCGCCCTTCGTGATGTGCACGCCGAAGTCGTTGTCGACGGCCGCCTTGTTCGGCGTCACGCGCAGCTCGACGCGGTAGCCGTTCTGGTTCGACGACGCTCGACAACGCGGCCCGGGCCGACGGTGGCGGCCACCTTGCCGAGTCCGGCGAGCGCCTTCGGCGGCGGCGGCAGGCTCGACAGCACGGCGGCGGCGAAGATCGCCGACGCGACGACCACGACCTCGACGCTGACGAGCCGCCGCAGGAGCCGCGCCGCGCCGACGGCCCGGTCGCCGCTCGCCGCGAGGCCTGGCTTCGTGCGCAGCAGGTTGACGGCGCCGAGCGAGCATCGCGACGAACAGCAGCGCCGCCTTCCAGAGGATCGCCTTGCCGTACGACGTCTGCCAGAGCGAGGCGAGACCGTCGGCAGGTGGAGCACCGACGCGGTGATCCCTGTGATCGAGCAGCAGCATTCACCGAGACGAACGCCACGTTCGAGAAGCGCGGCACGCAGACGGCGAGACCGGCGACGCGCTTGCCCACCTCAGGCTGCGCCAGAGCACGAGCAGGCCGATCAGGCCGCCGATCCAGAGCGAGCCGGCCGCGACGTGGACCCAGTCGACGGCGACCGACGAGCCAGCGCGGCGAGGTCTGGGCCGCGTGGCCGGCCGCGGCCGGGCCGATGAGCACCGCGGCCGCGGCGAGCAGCGCCCCGAGCAGCGAGAGCAGTGCCGCTACCGAGCGCACCTGCCGGTCGGGACGGTCGAGCCAGAGCGCCGCCGCGGCCGCGATCGCGAACAGGCCGAGCAGCGAGCTCGATGTCCAGGTAGCCGCGCCCGAACGCCGACACGCGCATGAGCGGCACGAGGTCGCCGATCGCCCAGACCGAGCGGAGCGCGAACTCGGCCGTCGCAATCAGCACGTAGACGGGCGTCGCGACGAGCGCGACGGCGAGCGCGATCCAGAACGCGATCGAGACGGCCTGCAGCCGCGTGCCCGCGACGCGGGCGACCAGCGGCCTGGCGATCGCGATGCGGAGCACGAACAGGCCGACGGCGGCCATGATCGATAGAAACGTGATCCAGCGCGCGGCGAGCAAGTCCGGCGTCGTCGCCGTCTCCGACAGCGACGGGATGACGAACGCGGCGGCGGGCCCGGGTTCGGCCCGACCTTGAACGTGAACGCGCCGCGGACCGGGTGGCCGTCGACGGAGATGACCCGCCAGAAGACGAGGTACCACCCCTCGGAGACGCGCTTCAGCGGCACGATCGAGCTCGTCCGGATTCGGTCGCCGAGCGGCGGACGGCGCCGTCGACCTGCTGGTCGGCGGCCGCGTTCGTCACCGACACGATCGCGAAGCGCGGCTCGACCACCTCGTCGTAGGTCAGCCGCACCTGCGGCGGCGGCGTGTTCACCTCGGCGCTCGCGGCCGGGAACGTCTTCAGCAGCGCGGCGTGCGCCCACGCGGCCGCCGGCGGCGGCGAGCGCGACGCAGCGAGCGCGACGGCGAGGGCGCTCAGGCGACGTGGAGCGTGAACGGCGCAGTCACCACCTTCCCGTGCTGAGCGCATCTGCAGGAAGAGCCGCCAGGTACCGGCGACGGGGAGCGAGCACGCCGACCTTGAGGCGGCCCGGCGTGCTCGACGTGCCGGTGACCTTGGCGCCGCCGAGGACGCTCGCGCAGCCGGTGGCGCCGGGCGCGCAGACGTGCGTGTGGAAGTAGTCGAGTGAGCCGGTGCGGAAGAAGATCGCGTGGGCGAGCGCGCCGTACCAGGGCGTGAACGTCGCGGGCTTGCCATCGGGGCCGGTGACCGTGAAGTCGAGCAGGCCCGCCTGCGCTGCGCGAAGCTGCGGCGTGCCGTGCAGCGCGAACCGGTAGCCGTCCATCGGTCTCGACTCGGCGTGAACGGCGGCGGGGCTCCGCGTGGTACGGGCCCTTCGACCGTCACCTTGTCGAAGAGCTGGAAGCTCGGAACCGGGCCGGTCGTTCTTCGGGTAGGCGTCGATCACGACGCGGTACGGGCCCGGCTTCGAGAAGGTGACCGTGTCGCTGATGCTTCCCGTCCTTCCCGACCGGCGGGTGGTGGTGGATGATCGTCGCTCAGGTCGCGGCGGACGATGATCAGGTGCACGCCGTTGTGCGGGCCGGCGCCGTGGCGGTACGCGGTCAGCGGCTTGCCGTCGGGCTGGATGATCGTGAAGGAGAGCGGCGTCGGCTTGCCGGCCGCGACCGGGCCGCTGGGCGTGAAGCCCTGGAGGTGATACGTCTGGCCGGGCTGGATCGTGATCGACGGCCCGCCCGAGCCGCCGCCGCACGCGGCGAGGGCGAGCGGCGCGAGCAGCGCGGCGACAACAATGCGGACGGTCATGTGGTGCCTCCTCGGAGTTCGCTGGTGAGCCCGGCGGCGGTTGCGGTCGCCGCCGTAGCGCTGCTCGTGCCGACGCCGATCGGCACCGGTCCGCGCTTCCATCCGGCGCCCGCGGCGCGAGGCGCCTGCGCGCCCGGCCAGCTCGGCGGCGGCGGGCGCGTGCACGTCGAGCTGTTCGCGGCCGGGCGGGTCGTGATCGTCCCGGCGGGCATCGGCGTGCGCGGCGGTCACGCCCGCTTCGGCCGCATCACCGGGGCGGGCTGCCGCGGCGCCGTGTGGACGACCGACCCCACCGGCGTCGTCCACTTCGAGGGCAGGCGGACGCTCGGCGGCCTCTTCGCGGCATGGGGCCGGCGCCTGCGGCCCGGCCGGCTGCTCTCCTTCCGCGGCCCGGTGCGCCTCTACCGGAACGGCGTACGGGTGGCCGGCGACCCGCGGTTCGTGCGGCTGCGCGACGGCGACCAGCTCGTGCTCCAGGTCGGGCTGCTACATCCCGCCGCACCGCTCGTACCGCTTCCCGCCGTAGCGCGCTCATACCGGCCCCGGAGTGCGTCCGAGCAGCACGATCATCACGACGACGGCGACGATCCCCGCGGCGAGGGCGAGCACCGCGACGAGCAGGCGGAGGGTCTGCCCGTTCATACGGCCGCCGCCCGTGCCGGCCGGAACTGGACCCAGAGCGTCACCGCGAGCAGGCCTGCGCCGAGCCCGAGGATCGCGATCACCACGACGCGCGCGGCCGTGGTCGAGAGCGCGGTCAGCGCATACCCGTGCGTGACCATCGGCGAACAACGCGATGCCCTGGAAGAGGCTGCCGATGCCGACGAGGCAGGCGGTGAACAGCGGGACGCCGCCGCGGCCGCGGAGCAGCGCCAGCAGGAGCGTCAGGCCGACCACGGTGGTGAACACGATCGCCAGGTAGTTCGAGGTCGTCACGTCGGGCCGGCCGTAGAGCTCGCGCGCGATCCGGATCGTTCCTGTGAGCAGGACGGCCGCGACGGCGGTCCCGACGGTGGCCCGCTGCCACGCCGGCCGCGCGACCGCGACGAGCGCGCAGGTGAGGATCGCGATGCCGCAGGCGGCCGCGATCCAGGCCCAGGTCGCCCCGGGCGGCCGGTAGCGGAGCGTGCCGATTAGGGCATGCCGGCGGCCGTCGATCAGCATCGGCACCGACCAGCGGCCGAGGTCGGCCTCGGACCCGCGGCCGGCGGCCAGCGGCTCGAGCGCGTGCAGCCGGTGCTCGTGCCAGCGGTAGGTGTGGCCGGTGCGTGACGCGATCCCACAGCGGGGGCGCCGTACGGATCTGCGACGGGATCGCAGGTCCGGGGCCGCGATGCGGTCGGACTGCGCCGTCAGCGAGCGGCGGTTCACAAAGACGCCGCCGGGCGTGAAGCGCAGCAGCGGCTCGCCGAGCGCTGCCGGGAATGGCGACGCGCATCGACGGGCCGACGGTGAGGGACAGCTGGCGGTCGCCGTCGACGACGACGGCGCGCACGGCATCCGCGGGCGGGACGAGCCCGCGGATGCGCGCGCTGAAGTCCGTCGCTACCGGAGCGCCGGGCGCGACGTGGGCGGCAGCCGTGCCCGGCGGAACGAGCGCCGCCAGGACGACGAGCACGCCGGCCATCCGTCTCACGCCAGCGACCGGCCTCCCCTGCCGCCGACCAGCCCGACGATCGCGAGGATCAGGGCGATCCCGGCGACGATGAGCGCGATGATCGCCAGCGTCGAGTTGCTGCTCGACCCCCCGATCGACGAGACCGCCTCGACCGTGGGCGCGGGCGTGTCGGAGGACTCCGGCCCGCTCCAGTCGACGACCTTGCCGTTGGAGTACGTCTGCCGAACGTCGAACGTGTACGTCTTCGCGGCGTCGGTCGACGCGTTGAAGCGGAAGACGGAGTCCAGGTCGGTCGGCACGTGGCCGCCGGTCCAGGTCACCTTCTGGACGACGGTGTTCTCACCGGTGCCGGTCGTCTGCTCCTCCATCTTCCAGCCGGCGGGGGGCGGCTCGAACGAGTCGATGCCGAAGCCGGTCGGGACGGTGAGCTCGATCTCGGTGGTTGTCGCCCCTTCCTCCTCGGTCGGGACGGAGAGCGTGAACTGCTGGAGCTTCCCCTTCAGCGCGACCGGCGGGGACATGATGGCGTGCGCCCATGCCGTGGTGGGAACGGCGAGTGCGGCCGCGGCCGCGAGTACGGGTACGAGCAGGCGTGCGTTGCCTCTCACGGAGCCTCCTTCAAGCGTGGTCGGGAAACGGCGGGCGGTGCCCGCCGCGACGGCTACGCGAGGAGCGGCGGCGGCCCGCGCTGGGCCAGGCGGTCCGCGAGCGGCGAGCGGCGGCGGGTTGCGACCGGCCGCGGCGGGCGCTGGAGTGCGATGGCGAAGGGGGTGCGCGGCGGGGCCGCCGCGAGCGCACGGCCGGCCCGCTCGGCAGCGCCGAGCAGCAGGCGCGCCACGAGGAACGCGACGAGCGCAAACGGGAGCTGGAGAGCCAGCCCGGGCAGGAACGTCGGCGCCTCGACGGCCTGCCAGACGAACGTCCCGCTGTGCACCGAGCGCTCGAGCACCTCCTGGAGGACGAAAGCGACCGGCGGGAGCAGCGCGAAGGCCGCGGCCGGAAGCCGCTCGACGTGCCGGCCGCGCGCTGCGTCGGCGCCCGCAAAGACGAGCGCCACGAGCGCGACGGCGCCGCCGGCGGCGAGCACGAACGGCAGCCGGTCGAGGTAGCCGTGGCCGGTGACGAACAGCGCGTGCAGCCGCACGTTGGTTGACGGGTAGACCCAGCGGTACGCGAGGACGTGCGCAGCCTGCGACCCGGCCAGCATCAGCGGCAGCGCGAAAAGCCAGGCCAGCCCGCGACGCATCAGGCCGAATCGTGCCACACGGAGCGGCGCGCGCTGCCGGGGCGCACCGTTTGGGGCGTTCGGCGGCTTGGTAGCGTCTTTGCGATGGCCATCGGGCCGGCAGCGCCGTCTATCCGGCCGAGGGGGCTAAGCGAGAGCATGGCCGAGGCCGTCCGGTCGCGGCCCGTCGCGGCGCACCTGACGCTGATGGGCGCGCTGGCGTTCAGCGCCGGCGTGCACGCGGGGCTCGTGCCCCAGCATCTCGACCAGTCGCCGTATCTCGGGGTCGCGTTCATCGGCGCGGTGCTCTCGACGACGGCGGTGGCGATCGCGCTCGCCCTGTATCCCGGCAGCACCTGGCCGCCGCGGGCGGCCGCGGTGCTGTTCGCCGCGGAGATCGTCGCCTACTTCCTCTTTACCGAGAAGATCACCGACCCGACCGGCGTAATGACCGAGCTGGTCGAGGGCACGGGGCTCGTCGTGGCGCTGCTGATGCGGCCCACGCCGGAGCTGGCCGCGCAGCGGCGCGCCTACGCCCCTGCGTACCTGCTCCTCGTCGCCTTCGCGATTCTCGTCGCGCTCCAGGCCTCAGGGCACCACCACTAGCCAGGGCGCCAGACGACCACGATCCGTGGCGCCCCCGATGGCGTCCGCGGCGCGCCGGCGCACGCTCGGGCTGTCTCTGAGCGAAGGGAGGCACGGCCATGACCACCATCAAGGAGGCGGCGACCGCGTTTCTCGCATCCGAGCGGGTCGCGGTGACCGGGGTGTCCCGTCACCCCAAGGATCACGCCGCGAACGCCGTCTACAAGCGGCTCCGGGACCGCGGCTACGAAGTCTTCGCCGTCAACCCCAATGCCGACGAGGTCGAGGGCGACGCCTGCTACCACGACGTGCACTCGATCCCCGGCGGCGTCGACGCCGTCGTGATCGGGACAAGCCCGCAGCACGCGGGAGAGACGATGCGCGAGTGCGCCGAGCTCGGCGTCGCGAACGTGTGGATGCACCGGGCCGCCGGCGCGGGCAGCATCTCGAAGCAGGCGGCCGCCTACGGCCGACAGCACGGCATCCACGTCATCGAGGGCGGCTGTCCGTTGATGTTCGCGCCCACGGCCGACTTCGGCCACAAGGTGATGCGCGCGGCACTCACGCTGACCGGCCACGTGCCGCGCACGGTCGAGTGACGCAGCGCGCGGCCCCGCCGCCGCCGCGCCTCTACCGCGCGATCGCGACCGCGTCGCGGCCGCTCGTCGAGAAGCTCTACAGGCTGCGGGTCGAGGGAGCCGAGCACGTTCCCACCGAGGGCGGGTTCGTCGTCGCCGCCAACCACACGTCGAACCTCGACCCGTGGCCGCTCGCCGTCGCCCTCCGGCCGCGCTCGGTGCACTTCATGGCCAAGCACGAGGCGTGGCGCCCGCCGCTCAGCTGGCTGATCGGCGGTGTCGGATCGTTCCCCGTGCGGCGCGGCGAGGCCGACGCAGAGGCGCTGGCAAACGCGATCCGTGTGTGCAGGGAGGGCCGCGTCATGGCGATGTTCCCCGAGGGGACGCGCCGCTCGAAGGGGCTGCGGAAGAAGCACCGGCCCCGCCCGCACAGCGGTGCCGCGCGGATCGCGCTGGCCGCAGGCGTCCCGATCGTGCCGGCCGCCATGCGTGGTCTCGAGGTGCTGCGCCGGCGCGGCCCTCTCAGCCTGCGGTTCGGGCCGCCGGTCGAGCTCGCCGACCTCGGCACGCTGGAGTCGCATGCCGCCGCCGAGGAGGCGACCAGGCGCCTCTGGGAGGAGATCACCCGCCTCGAGGCCGAGCTCGACGCCGAGCGCTGACGGAGGAGCGACCGCCCGGCCGCCCCCCGCGCACGCGTCTACCCGGCGACCTGGGCGTTCACGGTCTCGTCCCCCACCTCCTTGCCCGAGGCGTCGTACGAGCGCACACGGATGGTCGCCGCCGACGTGTCGCTATCGATGCCGTCGGTGGTGCTGACCCGGATGGGGAACGGGCTGCTCGCGTCGTAGATCTCGCGGAAGCGGTCGTGGTCGACGACCACCCAGCGGGCGCGCGGGGCCGGCACCACCCACGCAAAGGCGACCGTGGCGCCGTCGGCGTTGAGGCAGTTCGCGAGGTCGAGCCGCGGATCCTCGATGGCGCCGCCGTCGAGCCAGCGGGTCGCGGCCGTCCCGCACCAGCGCCCTGCGGGCTCCCGCTGGCGCGCGGCGCCGTCGCAGGCGACGAGCCGCCGGCGGTCGGCGGTCCCGAACGTGAGCGTGTGCCCGTCGACGGTCACGGCCTCGACGCCGGCGGGCGGGGCGCCGCCCGGGATGTCCTTGATGCAGTCGAGCGCAGGCTCGGCCTCGAAGTCCTGCCCGCGCAGCACACGGCTGCCCGTCATGACGGCGCCGTGGATGCCCGCCAGGGCGGCGGGGACGGCCGGCGGCGTGCTGCCGTCGCTGAGCCGGTCGGGCGGGTGCATGCCGGAGCCCCCGCAGCCGCCGGCGGCCGCGAGCAGGAGCGTGGCGGCCGCTGCCGGCCGCCACGCACTCCGACTCGATCGTGCTGCCTGGGCTCTTACGCGTCCCATCCGAGCCGCCGCACACCTCCGTACGCCGAGCTGCCACGGTACGTACGGGTCCAGATGTTCACCCCGTACGCCTCGCCCTTCGCCTCGATTATCTGGTCGCTGCCGTCGGCGTTGCGCGCGTAGATCATCCCGACGTGATCCGTGCTGGCGAGCGCGTCCATCCGGATCAGGCCGCTCTTCGGATACGTGGCGTTCGGGGCGCCGGCGCCGTTCATGAAGCTCCCAGCGCTGTACGGGCCGTGGACGTTACGCAGCATGTTCCACTGCCAGGCGCCCTGGTTCGAGGTGTCCAGGTCCTCGCGCCAGACCTTGAACGTGAAGCCCGAGCAGTCGGGTCCCTCGCCGCGCGTGTCCGACCGCTCGACCGGATCGCCGGGCGACTCGTCGACGTCGTTGTCGTTCCAGCAGCCGCCGCCCCACTGGTAGCCCTCCCAGCGCGCGCGGAGCGCAACCGTCATCGAGCCGTCACGCGTGAAGTAGCCGGTGTACTCGGGCGCGCCGTAGTTGCAGTACGCGCCGGTGAAGTTGGTGTGGTAGGCCCACGCGGCGCCCGCGAGGGCCAGCGAGAGCGCCAGCGCGGCCGCGAAGGCGGCGACAGGCGCGGGGATCCGCCGGATCATGAGCGCACCTCCAGGTCGAAGCGGTCGACGTGGACGCCGGACGGCGTCGAGCCGAGCTGGTACAGCGACGAGCCGGACAGCCGGAAGCGCGAGAGCGGCATGGTCTCCGCCCAGTCATCGGCGGCCACTGCGAACGAGGACTGGAGGCCGCGCGCGCCGAGTCGCGCGATCTCGAACTCGTCCCGCGCGTCGGTGTACGTCCGGACGACGAGCAGGACGCCGTCCGCGTACGGCTCGGCGAGCTGAACCTCGGCCACCGGTGTCGTGCTGTGCACGCGCCAGGCGCGCTCGACGCCGCCTGCGCCGACGACGGCGACCCTGACCTCGTCGCCCGTGCGCACGACGGCGACCTGGCGGCTTGCGGAGACTGCACGCAGCGGCTCGGCCGCCAGCCGCTGGGCGCGGAGGCCGAGGGTGGCGCCGTTCTCGACGGCGGGCACCCACTGCTCCGACGGGTACTCCTTGACGACGGGACCCGCAGGCCCCATGCGGAGCTGGGCGGCGGTCCGCTCGCCGAGCGCCACCTCGTCCTCCGCGGTGCCGTCCTTCGCGAACTCCTTCAACATCGGCGCGTCCGCGCCAGCCGTCTCCAGCACCCAGAGCGGGCCGTCGCCGCCGCCGGCCAGGTCGGCCAGCGTGCCGTTGACGTCGAGCGGAACGTCGTGCACGGCCCGGGCACCGGGCTCCGCGACGAGCGCACGGTGGTGCACCTGGTCGAGCACGGTCACGGTGCCGTCAGCGGCGACGACGAACGAGCCCGGCCCGACGGGCTCGGCCTCGCGGCCGCCCTCGAGCCCGGCGTCCGCCGGCCCGTCTCCCCACACGGCCGAGAACGGCCGCGCCGTGGCCGGGCGGGTGCGTCCGAACGCGTGCGCGCCGAGCTCCACGGGGATGGGCGCGGTCGCGGCATAGGCGCGCTGTGGCGCAGCGGCTCCGCCGGCGGGCAGGGTGACCTGCGTCCCGGCCGCGCGGTTCCGCAGAACCGCGTAGTACGAGAAGCCGTCGCGCGAGCGGGCGATGTCGGCCGGCACGCGGGCGGCCCAGCGCCCCTCGGCCGCGTGCCGGTCGAGCGCCAGCGGAAGCGGGCGGAACGAGCCGGCATCGCCGGCGCGGACGTACACCGTCCCGGCCGCTTCGCACTCATCGCCCGGCGCTCCGGCGGGCGGCGGACAGTAGACGTCGTAGCGGAGCGTGACCGGCTCGCCGGGCAGCGTGAGCACCGGCGGCACGTGGGTGGCGTCGATGATGCGGGCAGGGTCGAGCGCCGGTGGGCCCGGCACGTCGCCGATCGCACCCGAGGCAGGCCCGAGCAGCAGCACGGCGGCGGCAGCGAGGCCCATGGCCGCACCGGCGGCGCCGGCGGCGGCGAAGCGCAGCCGGCGTGGTGCCGGCGGCGACGGGCGTGGTGTCTCCATCTTTCCCTCCTCTCGTGGGCCGCGTGGCGCGCGCCGTGCGGTGCGTGTGTGTTGTCCGCAGTGTAAACGGACGCGACGACAGCCCGCCAGTCGCTCTTGCGGCCATGTCCGCGCAGGGCAGGAAGCGCCCGCTTCAATTGCGAGGTGCAGCCCGACGCCCACGAGACCCCGCGCGCCCGCGCCGAGCGCGAGGCCGTGGAGCGCGCGCTCGCGGACGTACCGCTGCGCGGTCAGCCGCTGCAGCTCCGCGTGCGCCTGGAGCGCACGACGCTCGAGCGCTACCTGCGCGCCGTCGGCGGGCCACTGCCGTACATGCGGCGTCTCCGTGCGATCGACCTGGCCACCCGCGCCCACGAGCAGGCCCTCCGCGAGCACCGGGACGAGCTCGCACGCCGCCTCTCTCGTGCGGCGTTCGCCGCAGCGTGGATCGCGGCCGCGAAGGAGTGGGACTTCGGCGAGCTCAACCGCCTCGTCGACGAGCACAACCGCTGGTACCCGGTCGAGGCGCAACTGCCGATGGATCCGCGCACCGGGGACTACCGGCTGCTCGGCGGCCGGCCGTACTGGCGGCGGCCGCTGGACGCCGAGTGGGTGCTCGAGCGCTACCCGGCCGAGCGTCCCGCGGCCTGAGCGCGCCTGTTCAGACTCTGTAAACCTCCGTTAAGCGGAGCAACTCCGCGGGTAGGCGACCGTCAGACTCGAAGACAAGGTCTCTGCCGTCAGGAGGTTGCCCGTGAAGAAATTTCTTCCCGCCCTGGCGTTGACCGCGGCCCTTGCAGGCCTGGTGCCCGCGGCAGCGCATCCCGCCCGCCACATGCTCGTCGGACTGTTCGACGAGTCGGAGACGCTCGGGTACACCGACCGCTCGATGCCGACGCTGAAGACGCTCCGCGTCCAGATCATCCGCTCCACGCTCTACTGGGGCGGCAAGGCCGGCGTCGCCGGCACGCGGCGGCCGGCACACCCGACCGACCCGGCCGACAGGGCCTACAACTGGGCCCCCTACGACAACATGGTGCGGGAGGCGGCGAAGAACAACATCAAGGTGCTCTTCTCGATCTGGGGCACCCCCTCCTGGGCGAACAAGGGCAAGGGCCTCGCGCATGCGCCCACGCAGGCGCGCGACCTGCGCAACTTCGCCTACGCGGCGGCGAAGCGCTACGGCGGGACGTACGTGCCCGTCGTGCCCGCCGCGACCGGAACCACCACGACGACGACCACGCCATCGACCGACACCGCGCTCCCGGCCGTCCGCAACTGGCTGGCGTGGAACGAGCCGAACAACCCGATCTTCCTGAATCCGCAGTACAAGCGGGTCGGCACGGGCAAGAAGGCCCGCTGGGTGGCGCAGAGCCCGATTGACTACGCGCGCATCTGCAACGCGGTCTACTCCGGCGTGCATGCCACGCTGATCCGCGCGGAGAAGGTCGCGTGCGGCGGCACCGGCCCGCGCGGCAACAACAATCCGAAGGCGACGCGGCCCTCGATCGGCCCGATCCCGTTCCTCAAGGGCGCGAAGAAGGCGCACCTCGCGACGTTCGACGCCTGGGCGCAGCACCCGTACTACGGGAGCCCGAGCGAGAAGCCGTCGTACGTGCCGAAGACGAACCGCGGCAAGCTCGGCAAGATCGCGCCGCCGGTCGAGCTCGGGAACATCAACGACCTGATCAAGCTGGTCACGCAGCTCTACGGCAGCAAGCGGATCTGGATCACCGAGTACGGCTACCAGACCAACCCGCCCGACCGCGCCTTCGGCGTCTCGTGGGCCAAGCAGGCGCTCTACCTGAAGCAGGCCTACGCGATCGCGCGCAAGAACCCGCGCATCGACATGATGCTGTGGTTCCTGCTGCGCGACCAGAAGGAGCTGGGCGGCTGGCAGTCAGGGCTCATGACGTTCGCCGGCGTGAAGAAGCCGTCGTTCAACGCCTTCCGGACGCTGCCGCACTAGATACGCAGAAACTGCACGGTGTCCCCCGCGGTGAGCTCGCCCTCGCCGCGGGGGACGAGCACGAGCGCGTCGGCGGTCGCCGCGCGCGTGATCATGTGCGACTCCTGGCCCGTGATCGGCTCGAGGCCCTCCGGGCCGCGCCGCGCCCGCACGAGGTCGTCGCGCGCCGCGTTCCGCCGCACCGGCCCGGCCAGCGTGCCGGGCTCGAACGGCGGCGCTGGTGACGCGTGCCCCTGGAGCGCCAGCAGCGCCGGGCGGACGAAGAGCTCGAAGCAGACGAACGAGGACACGGGATTGCCGGGCAGCCCGAAGACGAGCGTCTCACCGCGCGTGCCGAACCAGAGCGGCTTTCCCGGGCGCATGGCGATGCGCCAGAAGACCTCCGCAACGCCGAGCTGTGCGCCGACGCTGCGCACCAGGTCATGCGGGCCGACGGAGACCCCGCCCGACGTGACCAGGACGTCGTGGCCGAGGCCGCGCTCGAGCGCCTGCCGGTGCGCCGCCTCCTCGTCGGAGACGGCCACGAGGCGCGCCGGAGCGGCGCCGGAATGCGCGGCCAGCGCGGCAAGCATCGGCCCGTTGGCGTCGTAGACCTGGCCGGGCTCGAGGGGCGTCCCGGCCGGGCGCAGCTCGCTGCCCGTCGCGAGGACGCCGACGCTGGGCCGCGCCCCGACCCGCACATGCCCGATGCCGGCGGCGAGCAGCGCCGCGAGGTGGTGCGCGTGGAGCAGCGTGCCCCCTGCGACAACGTGGTCGCCCGCGTGCACGTCTCCGCCGCGCGGCCGCACGTGCGCGCCCTTCGCGACCGGTTCGGGCACGGTGAGGCGGTCGCCCCGCTCGGTGACGAGCTCGATCGGCACCACGGCGTCCGCGCCGTCCGGGACGACGCCGCCGGTGGCGATCCCCATGGCCTCGCCGGGCTCGAGCGCTCGCCCGGCCGGGCGGCCGGCGGCGACGCGCGCGACGATGGGCAGCTCGCCCGGCGTATCGGCCGAACGGAGCGCGAAGCCGTCCATGGCGGAGCTGTCGAACGACGGCAGGTCGACCGTGGCGGCGGCGGGCTCGGCCAGCACGCGGCCTGAGGCGGCGGCGGTCTCGACCTCCTCGGCCGGCAGCGGCCGCACGGCGGCGAGCACGTGGCGGAGCGCCTCCTCGATCGAGAGCAGCTCGGCCACTACCGGCGCTTGCCGGCGAGCGCGGCAGTGACGCCCAGGCCGATCAGGATCGTGCCGGACGCCCACCGCGAGACGGCCGCGGCCCGGCGGCTCCCGCGCAGCCGGCCCGAGAGCGCGCCGGCGGCGAGCGCGTAGGCGCCGTCGCTGAGCAGGCCGAGCGCCGTGAAGGTCAGCCCGAGAACGAGGATCTGGAGGCCGGCCGCCCCGGCCGCCGGGTCGACGAACTGCGGCAGGAACGCGAAGAAGAAGAGCGCCGTCTTCGGGTTCAGGATCTGGACCGTGGCCCCGCGTGCGACACGGCGGCGGGCGTCGACCTCGAGCGCCTGCGGCTCCTCGGACGTTCGGCCGGCGAGCGTCCGCACGCCGATGAAGACGAGGTAGGCGGCGCCGGCGTACTTGACGACGTCGAACGCCTCCGCGGACGAGACCAGGAGCGAGGAGAGCCCGATCGCCGCGGCGGCGACGTGCACGAGCGTCCCGAGATGGATGCCGACCGTCGACATGAGGCCGGCGCGCGGGCCGCCCTCGACGCTCTGCGAGACGACGTAGAGCACGGCCGGGCCGGGGATCACGAGCAGCGCGAGCGCGGCGAGCACGAACAGCCCGTAGAGCGCCGGATCCGGCATCGTCGATTCCTAGCACGGCACGCGCCGGGCCGCGCGGTACGCTCACGCCCGTGGCCGTCCTGACCTCGCAGGCGGAGCGCGGCACGGACGCCTTCGCCGGCCGGCGCGCGCGGATGGAGGAGCTCGTCGCCGAGCTGCGCGAGCGCACGGCCCTCGTCGCCGCGGGCGGCGGGGAGCGGGCGCTCGAGCGCCACCGCGGCCGCGGGAAGCTGCCGGCGCGGGAGCGGATCGACCGCCTCGTCGACCCCGGATCGGCGTTCCTGGAGCTCGGCGCGCTGGCCGCGTGGGACGTCTACGACGGGCAGGCGCCGTCGGCCGGGATCGTCACCGGCATCGGCGTCGTCGAGGGCCAGGAGTGCGTGATCGTCGCCAACGACGCGACGGTCAAGGGCGGCTCGTACTTCCCGCTCACGGTCAAGAAGCACCTGCGCGCACAGGAGATCGCCGAGCAGAACCACCTGCCGTGCATCTACCTCGTCGACTCCGGCGGCGCGTTCCTGCCGCTCCAGGCCGAGGTCTTCCCCGACCGGGAGCACTTCGGGCGGATCTTCTACAACCAGGCCCGCATGTCGGCCATGGGCATCCCGCAGATCGCCGCCGTCATGGGCTCGTGCACCGCCGGGGGCGCCTACGTGCCGGCGATGAGCGACGAGACGATCATCGTGCGCGGCACCGGCACGATCTTCATCGGCGGGCCGCCGCTCGTGAAGGCGGCCACCGGCCAGGACGTCACCGCCGAGGAGCTGGGCGGGGCCGACGTCCACGCGCGCCGCTCCGGCGTCGCCGACCACTACGCCACCTCCGACGAGCACGCGCTCGCGCTCGTGCGCCAGATCGTCCGCAACCTGCACCGGCGCGCCGAGGCGCCGTGGGACGTCGCCGAGCCCGAGCCGCCCGTCGCCGACCCCGCCGACCTCTACGGGCTGATCCCGGACGACCACCGCCAGCCGTTCGACCCGCGGGAGGTGATCGCCCGCATCGTCGACGGCTCGCGCTTCGACGAGTTCAAGGCGCTGTACGGCGAGACGCTCGTGACGGGCTTCGCCCGGATCGAGGGCTACCCCGTCGGGATCCTCGCGTCGAACGGAGTGCTCTTCGCCGAGTCGGCGCAGAAGGGCGCGCACTTCATCGAGCTCTGCTGCAAGCGAAAGATCCCGCTCGTCTTCCTCCAGAACATCACCGGCTTCATGGTCGGCGTCGAGTACGAGGCGGGTGGCATCGCCCGCGACGGCGCCAAGCTCGTCACCGCCGTGGCGTGCGCCGAGGTGCCGAAGTTCACGGTCGTGATCGGCGGCTCGTTCGGCGCCGGCAACTACGGGATGGCCGGCCGCGCCTACTCGCCCCGGCAGCTGTGGATGTGGCCGAACGCGCGCATCTCGGTGATGGGCGGCGAGCAGGCGGCCACCGTGCTGACGATGGTCGGCGACGCCGACCCGGACGAGATCCGCGCCAAGTACGAGGCCGAGGGCAACCCCTACTACTCGACCGCCCGGCTCTGGGACGACGGGATCATCGACCCGCTCGACACACGCCGCGTGCTCGCGCTCGGAATATCCGCCGCGCTCAACGCACCTATCCCCGAGACCACCTTCGGCGTCTTCAGGATGTAGACGACCGGATCTCGCGAAGGGAGGACGCGTGGCGTACGACGTGATCGACGTGAAGGAACTGGAGGGCGAAGGCCCGGGCGGCATGGTGCGCAAGGCGCGCCGCGCCCTCGGCGCGAGCGCCTTCGGCTTCAACTACTTCGAGCTCCCGCCCGACACGGAGGGGCGCGAGCACAACCACGAGGCGAATGGCCACGAGGAGGTCTACGTCGTCGTGCGCGGCTCGGGCGTCATGCGCCTGGACGGCGAGGAGATCGAGCTGAAGCCGCTGCGGATCATCCGCGTCGACCCGGGGACGACCCGCCAGCCGGTGTCCGGCCCGGACGGGCTCGAGTTCATCACCTTCGGCGCGCCGCAGCAGGGCGCCTACGAGCCGCCCGACTGGGGATAATCACGGACATGCCGACAACACTGGATCTCACTAATGAGGAGCTCGAGCTGCTGCGCGCAGCGCTCCACTCCTACCTGGACGACTTCGGGCACAAGGAAGCCGACGTGCTCCGGCGGATCAAGGAGCTGATCGCGAAGCTCCCTCCGCGCCCGTAGTTGCCGATGCTGCTTCGCCTCGTCCTCTGGAACCTGGCCGACTCGAAGACGACGATCGCCGAGCTGCGCCGCTACCTGCGCGACGAGTCGGTCGACGCCTTCGAGGATGTGCCCGGCCTTCGCTTCAAGGCGTGGATCTCCGACGAGGTGACCGACCGCTGGGGCGCCGTGTACCTCTGGGAGTCGCGCGAGGCGGCCGAGCAGGAGCTTCCGAGCCGGGCGCGCGAGCTGATCGGCAAGGACCCCGACATCGGCGAGGAGTTCGACGTCGAGGCGACGATCGAGGGCCACTTCGCCGTGGCGGAGCTGTCGCGCCTCGGGCTTGCCTTCGAAGAGTAGGCTCGCGTCAGTACCGTTAATCAGCTATGCCACTGAGCAGGGAAGGCCGCGGCACCGGCTGGGCGCTCGCGGTCGACATCGTGAACACCTGGGACGAGTACCCCCGGCCGATGGATCTCGTCGAGGGGATCGACGACGTCCGCACGGTGCTCGCATGGCACGGGCTCCCGGACGCGGCGGCGGCCGTCGACCCGCGCGACGTCGCGCGGTTCCGGCGGCTGCGCACGCGCTTCGAGCGCGTCTTCGACGCCCGGAGCGAGGACGAGGCAGTCGCGCTCCTCAACGAGCTCGTGACCGAGTACGGCGTCCCGCCGCAGCTCGAGCGCGACGGCCGCCGCTGGCGTTTCCGGGCCTGGCCCGACGAGCGCGAGGGGCTGCGCGCCGGCGCGGCGCTCGCCGCCTACGGGCTGCTCGACGCGGTCCACGAGCATGGCTGGAGCCGGCTCGGCCGCTGCGCGGGCTCGCCGTGCCGCTGCGTGTACGTCGACCGGACCCGCAACCGCAGCCGCCGCTTCTGCTGCGTGCTGTGCGCCGACCGGGTCGCCCAGGCCAACCTGCGCAGCCGCAGGAGGGCAGCGTCCCGCCCGACCAGGGAGGACGGGACGCTGCATCGGCGAAGCCGCGGTTAGCTGCCTCCTCGTCGCGGGATCGTCAGCGTCTAAGACGTTTTTGACCATGACGAGTTAGGAGAGCGCGTCGAGCCAGGCGTCGAGCGCGGTCCGCTCGTCGTCCGTGAGCTGCCGCAGCGGCCGGCGCACCTCGCCGGTCATGTCCACCCCGCGCCGCTGGACGATCCGCTTCAGCGCCGCATGGCGGGGGAACCGCTCGACGAAGGCACGCAGCTCGCCGAGCGCGGCGGCATCGGGCCCGTCGGGCCGGGCGACGGCGGCCGCGACCCGCTCCGGGAACGCCGCCGCCAGGCCGGAGACCGCGCCGACGGCGCCGGCCGCCATCCCCTGTGAAATCAGGGCCTCCGGGCCGACAAAGACATCCAGCCCGCGGAGCAGATACGGCGCGAACCGCTCCCACGGGGCGTCGGAGACCTTCAGGCCGACGTAGTTGGGCGCGAGGTCGCGCAGCCGCGAGACGACCTCGATCGACGCCGCGTACCCCGAGGCGGCCTCGAACTCGTAGACGTAGAAAGGCAGCGGCGCGCATGCGGCAGCGGCCGCCTCGAAGTGCGCGAGCAGCGCTTCGTCGTCGAGGCGGAAGTACGGCGGCGCGATCACCGCGACGGCCGCTGCGCCCGCCTCGGACGCCGCGGCGGCAAGCCGGACGGTGTCCGCCGTCGTCTGCGCGCCGCAGTGGGCGATCGTCGTCAGCCCCGAGCGCGCGAACAGCGTGATGCCCCGGATCCGCTCCTCGGGCGTCTGGAGGATGCCCTCCCCGGTCGTGCCGCCGGCGAGCACGCCGTTGATGCGCCCGGCGAGCAGGTACTCGGCGTAGCGCTCGAACGCGCCGTCGTCGAGCTCGGCCCCTCCGGCCCGGTACGGCGTCAGTGCGGCTGCGAGGGCGCCCTTCAGCATCGCGCGAGCTTAAGCTCTCCGTGCGATGGCGGGCCTGCGAATCGAGCGCGACGGAGCGGTGCTGTGGGTGACGCTCGCGAAGCCCGAGCGGCGCAACGCCTTCGACGCGGAGCTCATCCGCGAGCTCACCGAGGCGTTCGCGGACGTCGGCGACGCGCGCGCCGTCGTGCTGGCGGGTGAAGGCCCGTCGTTCTGCGCGGGCGCCGACGTCGAGTGGCAGCGCTCGTCGATCGACCTCACGTACGAGGAGAACGTGGAGGACGCGCTCCGGCTCTACCGGATGCTGGAGGCGATCGACGGCTGCCCCGCGCCGGTGGTCGCGCGCGCGCACGGCTACGTGCTCGGCGGCGGCTCCGGCCTCGTGGCGTGCGCAGACGTCGGCATCGCAGCGCCCGACGCCGTGTTCGGCTTCACGGAGGTGAAGCTCGGGATCATCCCGGCCGTCATCTCGCCGTTCGTGCTGCCGCGGATCGGCGCCGCGGCGCGCAGGCTCTTCGTCACCGGCGAGCGCTTCGGCGCCGAGACGGCGCTTCGCATCGGGCTCGTGGACGAGCTGGCGGAGGATCCGGACGCGGCCGTCGACCGCGTGCTCAGCGAGCTCGCCACCTCGGGGCCGGAGGCGGCGCGGGCGGCGAAGCGGCTCGTCCGCGACGGGCCGCGCGACCAGGCGACGACCGAGGTCGCCGCCGGCCTGCGCACGGGAGCCGAGGGCCAGGAGGGCCTGCGCGCGTTCCTCGAGAAGCGCCGCGCGGCCTGGCGTTCCCCGGACGACGCAGTTACCTAGTCTCCCCGCGATGCCGGTCGCCAAGCTCCTGGTCGCCAACCGCGGCGAGATCGCCGTGCGCATCTTCCGCACCTGCCGCGAGCTCGGCGTCGCGACCGTGGCCGTGGCCGCCCCGGACGACCGCGGTGCGCTGCACACGCGTGTCGCGGATCAGACGGTCGAGATCGCGAGCTACCTCGATGCCGGCGAGCACGTCCGCGCGGCGCGCGAGGCCGGCGCGGATTCCGTCCATCCCGGCTACGGCTTCCTGGCCGAGAGCCCCGGCTTCGCCGCCGCCGTGGAGGACGCCGGCCTGACGTTCGTCGGGCCGTCGCCCGACGCGCTCCGCCTCGGCGGCGACAAGCTCGAGGCAAAGCGGGTCGCGGCGGAGGCGGGCGTCCCGGTCGTCCCGACGGGCGAGCCGGACGAGATCGGGTTCCCGCTCGTGATCAAGGCCGCCGCGGGCGGCGGCGGGCGCGGCATGCGCGTCGTCCGTGACCCGCGCGCAGCTGGCCGACTCCCTGGACGCCGCCCGCCGCGAGGCGCAGGCGGCGTTCGGCGACGACCGCGTGTTCTGCGAGCGGTACGTCGAGCGGCCGCGGCACGTCGAGATCCAGCTCGCCGCCGGCGGCGGGGCGGTCGTTGCGCTTGGCGAGCGCGAGTGCTCGATCCAGCGCCGCCATCAGAAGGTGCTCGAGGAATCGCCCGCGGTGGATGCCGAGCTGCGCGGCCGGATGAGCGACGCGGCCGTCGCGTTCGCCCGGGCGATCGGCTACCGCAGCCTCGGCACGGCGGAGTTCATCGTGATGGCTGATGGTGGTGGTGGTGGTGGTGGTGGTGGCGACTTCTTCTTCCTGGAGCTGAACGCCCGCATCCAGGTCGAGCATCCGGTCACCGAGCTCGTCACCGGGCTCGACCTCGTGGCGCTGCAGCTCGCGATCGCGGACGGCGCGGCCCCGGACCCGGTCCGGTGCCACCCGAAGGCCACGCCGTCGAGGTGCGCCTCTATGCCGAGGACCCGCTCACCTTCCTGCCCCAGACCGGGCGAATCGAGCGGCTGCTCCTCCCGGCGGGGATCCGCGTCGACGCCGGCGTCGCCGAGGGCGACGACGTCGGCGTCGCCTACGACCCCATGGTCGCCAAGCTGATCGCGGCCGGCGAGACGCGCAGTGCGGCGCTCGACCGGCTCGCCGAGGCGCTGGCGGACACCGAGGTCGGCGGCGTCACCACCAACCTGCCGTTCCTGCGCTGGCTCGTGCGCCACCCGGCCGTGCGCGCCGGCGAGACGACCACGGCGTTCCTGGCCGACTACCCCCCGCTCTCGCCGTACCGCCAGCCGCCGCAGGGGCCCTGGCGCGGCTCATTCCGACTCAACCTGCCCGCGCCGCCTCCTCACTCCCCGCCAGACGTCGCCGCAGCGGGCGAGCACGGCCCCGGCACGGAGTCGAGCGCGCTGACGGCGCCGATGCCGGGCACGGTGATCAAGGTGCTGACGGAGCCCGGCGCCGCGGTCACCCGGCGTCAGGCGCTCGTCGTGCTCGAGGCGATGAAGATGGAGACGCCGGTCGTGTCTCCCTACGAGGCCGTCGTCAAGGCAGTCCACGTGACGGAGGGCGACCTCGTCACCGGTGGCCAGCTGCTCGTCGAGCTCGAGGAATAGCTAGAAGAGCTTCTGCAGCTTCATGGCCGCGCCCATGTCGCCCTTGACCTTGAGCTTGCCGGTCATGAAGGCGGTCATCGGGTTCAGCTCGCCCGCAACCAGCCGATCGAAGTCGTCTTCGGCGATCGTGATCGTCGTGCCCGCGTCGGCGGCGCCCTCGGTCACGGTGACGCCCGAGTCCTGCACGTCCACCTTCCATGCCCCCGCTCCGGTCACGTCGAACAGGTAGCTCGCGTTGACGCCCTGCGCCTTGGAGGCGTCGACCCGCGCCTCGAGGGTGTCGAAGAACTCCTTCGTGCCTTGTGCCACATCCGCCTCCAGTCGTCGCCGATTTCGGCGCGACCCTAATCAATCAGCGGTGGTGGCGCACGATGAGCGCCCGCGAGAGATCCCACTGCGCGCGCGCGATCTCCGCGCGGTTGCGTTCGAGCTCTGACCGGCCGGCGCCGGCGGCGCGCAGTACCTGCCGCTCGTGCACGAGCTCGGCGACGCGCTCGAGCAGGTCCTCGGGGGTCCCGGTGGTCTCGATGCTCACGGAGCCAGATATCGGGCGTCCGCGCGAAAGCTTGAGCGACATGCAACGGACATTCGCCCTCGAGGGCCGGATCCTTCTAAACGAGTAGCATCGCCATCCGTGTTGATCGAGGTGGCACCTCGCCGAGTGGAGTCGGCCTCTTTCGACACGCTTGCCGTCCCCGTGCGCGCGGATGCGCCGCGCGACGCGGCCGGCCTTGCGACGATCGCCGGCCGCCTGGGCGCGCTCGAAAACGGCGAGCTGCGCTCCGATCCCGGCGCGTCGGTCGTCCTGCACGGCGACGGCGGACGCCTCGTCGCCGCCGGCGTCGGCGAGGGGCGCGACCCCGACGACCTGCGCTGGGCGGCCGCGACGGTCGCGCAGGAGCTCGCGCACGTTGGCGGCCGTGTCGGCTGGGCGATCGACCCTGCGCTGCCACTCCCGGCCGTCGAGCAGGCGACCGCCGTCGTCGAGGGGCTGATGCTCGGCGGCTACGACCCGGGCCTCTGGAAACACGCGCGGGACCGCCGCGTTCCCGAAGCTCTCATCCTCCTGACCGACGAGGACGCCGACGCCGTCCTGGCGGCGGCCCGTCGCGCCGCCGTCGTCACGCGCTGGGCGAACCGTGCCCGCGACCTCGCCAACGAGCCCGCCAACACCCTGACGCCCGCGGCCCTCGCGGGGCACGCGGAGTCCTTCGCCGCCGAGCACGCACACCTCTCGGCCGAGGCACTCGGCCCGGACGAGGCCGCGGAGCTCGGCATGGGCGCCTTCCTCGGCGTCGCCGCCGGCAGCCACCAGCCGCCCCGGATGATCGTCATGCGCTACGAGCCGCCGGACGCGCCGGGCGACCTCGTCCTCGGCCTCGTGGGCAAGGCGATCACGTTCGACACGGGCGGGATCTCGCTCAAACCGCCGCTCTACATGGAGGACATGAAGGGCGACATGGCCGGGGGCGGCGCCGTGATCACCGGCATGGCCGCGCTCGCTGAGCTCGGGACGCCCGTGCGCGCCATCGCGGTCGTCGCCGCGACCGAGAACATGGCCGGCGGCGGCGCCTACCGGCCGGGCGACATCCTGCGTGCGGGGAACGGGACGACGATCGAGGTCCTCGACACCGACGCGGAGGGGCGCATCGTGCTCGCCGACGCGCTCTGGTACGCACGCCGCGAGGGCGCGACGCACATCGTCGACTTCGCCACGCTGACGGGGACGATGGAGAAGGCGCTCGGCGACCTCTACGCCGGCGTGTACGGCGCCCCGGCCGAGTGGCGGGACGAGGTCGTCGCCGCCGGCGAGGCGTCCGGCGACCACGCATGGCCGTTCCCGCTGCACGCGCGGTACCGCCGCTTCATCGACTCCGACTTCGCCGACCTCAAGAACCTCAACCGCCGCGGGCAGGGCGGCCCGACCTATGCCGCCGAGTTCCTGCGCCACTTCGCCGGCGACGGCCCGTGGGCGCACATCGACATGGCCGGCACCGGCTTCTTCACCTATTCGCGCGGCGACTACCTCTGGCAGCGCGGCGGCACCGGCTACGGCGTCCGCCTCATCGCCGAGCTGGCCCGGCGGCTCGCTTCTCCTAACCATCCCGCCGCGGGCGGAATGGCGTGAACCTCGACCTGACGCCCGAGCACGAGCTGCTGCGGCGCACGGTTCGCGAGTTCGCGGAGGAGCGCGTGGCGCCGGTCGCCGCGGAGCTCGACCGCGAGCACCGCTTCCCCTACGAGCTCGTCGCCGAGCTGGCCGAGCTGGGCCTGATGGGCATGACGATCCCGGAGGAGTACGGCGGCGCCGGCACCGACACCGTCTCGTACGCGATCGCGGTCGAGGAGCTGACGCGCATCGACTCGTCCGTCGCGATCACATTGGCGGCGCACCACTCGCTCGGGACGCTGCCGATCTTCTACTTCGGGAGCGACGAGCAGAAGCGCGAGTGGCTGCCGCAGCTCGCGTCGGGAGAGCGGCTCGCGGCGTTCGGGCTGACCGAGGCGAACGCCGGCTCCGACGCCGGCGCGGCGCGCACGCGCGCCGAGCTGCGCTCCGGCGAGTGGATCGTGAACGGCTCGAAGATGTTCATCACCAACGCCGGCACCGACATCAGCGCGTGCGTGACGATCACGGCGGTCACCGGCGAGGGCGAGATCTCGAACATCATCGTCCCGAACGGGACGGCGGGCTACGAGATCTCGCCGCCGATGGAGAAGCTCGGCTGGCGGGCGTCGGACACGCGTGAGCTGTCGTTCAAGGACGCGGCCGTGCCCGAGGCCAACCTGCTCGGGCCGCGCGGCGAGGGCTTCCGGCAGTTCCTCACCATCCTCGACGGCGGCCGGATCTCCGTCGCCGCGATGGGCGTCGGCCTCGCCCAGGGCGCCTACGACCTCGCCTACCGGTACGCGCAGGAGCGCGAGCAGTTCGGCAAGCCGATCGCGAAGTTCCAGGCCGTCCAGTTCGCGCTGGCGGACATGGCGACCGAGATCGAGGCCGGCCGCCACCTCGTCTACCGGGCAGCGTGGCTGAAGGATCAGGGCCGTCCGTTCGCGCTCGAAGCCGCGATGGCGAAGCTCTACACGGGCGAGCTCTCGCACCGAGCCGCCAACTCGGCGCTCCAGATTCATGGCGGCTACGGCTTCATGGAGGAGTCCGCGATCTCGCGCCTGTACCGCGACCAGAAGATCCTCGAGATCGGCGAGGGCACGAACGAGGTGCAGCGCATGGTGATCGCAAGGCACCTCGGGCTTTGACCGAGGGCGCCGTCACCCGCCCCGACGGCCGCACCGTCGCCTACGCGACGTGGGGCGATCCCGACGGCCGGCCGCTGCTGCAGATCCACGGCACACCCGGATCGCGGCTCTCGCGCAGCCCCCACGAAGAGGAGTACGTGAACGCCGGCGCGCACGTCGTGACGTTCGACCGGCCTGGCTACGGGCAGTCGTCGCCGTGGCGCGACCGCACCGTCCTGGACATCGCCGACGACGCGCTGGCGGTCGCCGACGCGCTCGGCTGGGACCGGTTCAGCGTGCTCGGGATCAGCGGCGGCGGCCCGCACGCGCTCGCGCTCGGCGTCCGCGCGCCCGAGCGCATCGTCCGCCTCGGCGTCGCCGTCGGCGGGACGCCGGCAGAGCTCATCGACCCTGACGATCTGATCGCGCACAACGCGGAGGGCCTGCGCCGCGTCCGCGAGGAGGGCCGCGAGAGCCTCGAGGAGTTCATGGCCCCGATCGCCGAGCACCTCGCAGCCGACACGATGGCGGCGTTCGACGACGCGATGGCCGACTCGCCCGAGCCCGACCGCGAGTGGATGGCGCGCCCCGAGGTGCGGAAGACGCTCGTCGAGGGCATCGCCGAGGGCTTCGCGAACGGCCCGCAGGGCTGGTTCGACGACGCGTGGGCGCTCAGCACCGACTGGGGCTTCCCGCTCGGCGCGGTCGCCGCGCCCGTCTGGTTCTGGTACGGCGAGCTCGACCGCAACGTCCCGATCGGCGCCGTGCGGAAGATGACCGAGCAGCTGAACGTCGCCGCCTTCGAGCTCATCCCCGGCAAGGGCCATTTCGGGTGGCTCGAGCAGGAGGACCAGGTGCTGCGGACGCTTCTCTCCGCCGCCTGAGATAGCCTCACCGCTCGTGATCTTCCGGCAGTTCGTGGATGAAGATCTCGGCTGTGCCTCCTACCTGGTAGGCGACGAGAAGGCCCACGAGGCCGTCGTCGTCGACCCCGCGTACGCGATCGAGCGGTACCTGGAGCAGGCCGAGCGCGACGACGTGCGCATCGTGGCCGTGCTGGAGACGCACACGCACGCCGATCACGTCTCCGGGCACGGGCGCTTCGCGCTCGAGCACGGCATCCCGGTGCGGATCAACCCGATTGCCGAGCCCGACTACGCGTTCGAGCCGCTCGCAGACGGCGAGGAGGTCGCCGTCGGCGAGGTCACGCTCCGCGCCGTGCACACGCCCGGGCACCGGCCCGAGCACACGTGCTTCGCGGTCACCGACCACACACGCGGTGACGAGCCCTGGCTGCTGCTGACCGGCGACTCGCTGTTCGTCGGCGACGCGGCCCGGCCGGACCTGGCCGTCGAGGCCCGCGAGGGCGCGCGCGACCTCTTCCACAGCCTGCACCGGCTCGCCGGCCTCGGTGACGGCGTCGAGGTCTTCCCGGGCCATGTCTCCGGCTCGCTCTGCGGCACGGGGATGAGCTCCAAAGCCTCAACCACGATCGGCTTCGAGCGCCGGTTCAACCCCGCGCTCCGCATCGAGGGTGAGGAGGCGTTCGTGGACGACTCCGCCGCGGTCGCCGCGCCCAAGCCGCCGAACGCCGAGCGGATCGTCGCACTCAACCGCGGGCCGTTCCTTGGCGCGCAAGCCCCGGTCACGCGGCTCGACGATCCTGGCGACGCCGTCGTCCTCGACGTCCGCCCCCTCGCGGCATACCTCGCCGGCCACGCGCACGGCGCCATCAACGTCCCGGTCGACGGCTCGAGCTTCTCGACCAAGGCGGGCTTCATGCTCCTGCCCGAGGAGGCGGTCGTCATCCGGGCGGCCACCGAGGACGAGGCCATGCGCGCCGTACGCGGGCTGCGCACCGTCGGCGTCCTCGACATCGCCGGCTACGTGGTCGCGACGGCCGACGACGAGCGGACGGAGCCTGTGACCCTCGACGAGCTCGAGGAGCTGATGGCAGACGACGCCGTGGAGGTGCTCGACGTGCGCGAGCCGGCCGAGCACGCCGACGGGTACATCCCCGGCAGCCGCAACGTGCCCTACCGGCTCGTCCGGCGCTGTGGCGACCTGCTCTCGACCGACAAGCCGATCGTCACCGTCTGCGAGACCGGGCTGCGCGCGGCGGTCGCCGCGAGCGCGCTCACACACGAGGGGCTCGACGCTCGACCGGTGGTCGGTGGCGGCGTCGCCGAGTGGGAAGAGCGCCACGCGACCGTGGCGTTCCGCCGCTGCGGCGACTCCTAGGACGCGGCCGCCAGGAGCGCCTCGCCTTCGCGCACGTACCGCGTCGCGCGGACCGAGCGCCAGAACGCGAGCGACGGCTGCAGGAACACGTCCGCCTCGGCGCGCCGGCCCTCGGCGACGAGCCAGTCGGCCGCCCAGAGGCGAACGAGCGCTGCGACCGACCGGGCCCCGACGCTGTCCAGCCAGGCGACGGCCGCGTCGAAATCCCGGTCGATGAGCTGAACCGCCACCTCGAACCACGGGTAGGGCGGCCTCGCGTCGATCGCCGCGCGCAGAGGCTCCTCGCGCCCGGTCCGCCACGCGGCATACCACGCTTCGACCACCCACTCGTCGGTATGCCCCGAGCCGGACTCGTCCCAGAGGGCGAAGAACGCATCGACACGCTTGGCTGCGATGTCCAGCGCGTCGGTCTCGGCATCCAGGCGGGCACCGAACACCACGGGCCAGACCAGGCTCTGGAAATTGGCGGCCTCCTCGGCAACCTCCAGGGCCCTGCGGGCATCGGCCCGGGCAGCATCCACCGCGCCTTCTGCGAGCAGGATCCTCGCCCGGGCGATCCGCGTGCTCGGCTCGATCCAGAAAGGTGAGCTGTCGTAGCTCGGCATGAGGTCATCGACCAGGCGGCGCGCCTCGTCCCAGTCGCCCGCGAGCGTCAGATCGCTGGCGAGCTCGGTCGCCAGCCAGCGGATCGGCTCGTCGTAGCCGATCTGGCGCGCGATCTCGAGCGCCTCCTCGTGCAGCTCACGGACTCGGGCGAGCTCGCCGAAGCCGAAGATGATCGAGGCGAGGTTGCCGCACGCGCGCAGGTACTCGGGCCCCCCGACGGTGCGCGCGATCTCGCGAGCGGCCTCCAGGTCGGCGAGGCCGTCGCGGTCGCCGAGCCCCACGCGGGCGATGCCGAGGCTGTTCAGGGCGTGGGAACGGAACTCGTCGTTGCCGAGCTTCTCGGCCAGCGGGATCGCCTCCCGCGCGAGTGCGATGCCACGCTCGTATTCGTCTGCAAGGACGGCAAAACGCGCGAGGTCCGCGAGAACGCGGAGCTTCGTGCCCGGGTCACTCATCCGCGGAACGAGCGCTTCGGCCGAGCGGAAGTACGCGTCCGCCGGACCCTGTTCGCCGAGCAGCCAGCGGTACTCGCCGAGCACGAGCTCCGCCCTGGCGGCGGTATCCGGGTCGCCTGCGAGCAGCCGGTCGCGCGCACGGACGAGCAGGCGGTCGTTGCTCGAGACGTCCACGTAGGTGCCCGCGTCGGCGAAGTCGAGTGCCAGGCGCGGCCATTCAGCATCCTCCTCGGGCGTCAGCTCGAGGGCCGAGGCGAAGAACGCCGTGGCGCTCCGGAACGAGTTGAGCGCAACGGCTCGGCGGCCCGCGGCCCGAAGCGCCTGGCGGGCACGGACGCGAAGCTCGCCGCTCTCGCGGCCGGCGGCCTGCGCATACTCGAGCGCGCTGACGTAGTGGTGGGCGAGCAGGTCGGCCGCGTCCTCGCCGCGGATCCGGGACTCGATCCACCCCGCCACCTGCTCATGCTTCTCGGCGCGCGCCGCCCGCGGGATCTGTGCGTACGCAACGTCGCGCACGAGCACGTGGCGGAACGCGTACTGCAGCTCCTCCTCCACCGACGAACGGCGCTCGCGTCGGATGAACTCCTTGCGCTCGAGCGCGTAGAGCGAGTCGTCGAGCTCGGCGCGGTCTGTCCGGCGCAGCGCCCCGGGCCAGAAGACCTTCCCCACCACCGACGCGTCCTGGACGACCTCCTTCTCCGCACGCGTGAGCGCATCGAGGCGGGCCGAGATCACTCCCTGCAGCGACTCGGGCAGCGGCAGCTCGCCGCTCGACGGGTCGAGGCCCCGTTCGGCAACCATCCGAGCGAACTCCTCCGCGTAGAGCGGGTTGCCGCCCGCGCGCGCCAGGACGGCCGCCTGGACCTCCGCAGGCAGCACGGCGCGCTCGAGGATCGCGTGCACGAGCTCAGCGGTCTCGCGTTCGCTGAGCGGTGCGAGCGAGAGCGTCGCCGCGTTCGACTTGCCGCCACCCCACCCCGACCGGCGCGCGAGCAGCTCGGGGCGCGCTGTGGCCACGATGAGGAGCGGCACGTCCGCGGCGCGCTCCGCGAATATGTCGACGAAGTCCAGCAGCCCGTCGTCGGCCCAGTGCAGGTCCTCGAAGACCAGCACGGTCGGGCGCTCGTCGGCGAGCCCCTCGAGGAACCGCCGCCACGCCGCGAACGCCTCCCCGCGGCTGTCGGCGCCGAACTTCTCGTCGGCCAGCCCGATGAGCGGACGGAGCTCGCCGGCGATCCAGTCGGCCTCGGGGGCCGAGCAGATGTGCCCGACGGCCGCGCTCAGCTTCTCCTCCGCGACCGCGCCGCTGTCGCTCTCGAGGATCCCGGCCTCGGCCTTGAGCATCTCGCCGAGTGCCCAGAAGCTGACCCCCTGCCCGTACGGCAGGGAACGCCCCTGGCGCCAGCGGATGATGTCCGGGTCGGCGTCGACGGCAACCGACAGCTCCTGGACAAGCCGGCTCTTGCCCATCCCCGGGACGCCGACGATGGTGACGAGCTGCGGCTCGCGCTCCGCGCGCGCCCGGGCGAGCGCGCCGAGCAGCTGGTCGAGCTCGCGGGCACGGCCGACAAGCCGCGTCGCGGGCCGCAGGTCGACGTCGACGCCGAAGCCCGAGCGGGCGGCGATGACCTCCCAGACCGCCACCGGCTCCGCCTTGCCCTTGGCATCGACTGCCGGCGCCTCGCGGTACTCGATCACCCGGTCGGTCGCGCGATACGTCGCCGGCCCCGACGAGAATGCCGTTGACCGGCGCGGCGCCCTGCAGGCGCGCGGCCGTGTTGACGACGTCGCCGGCGACCATGCCCTCACCCCCATCCGGCCGTGCGTCCACGGAGACGAGGGCCTCGCCCGTGTTGACGGCGATCCGGACCTCGAGGCCGTCCTCGTCCTCCGCCCAGTCTCGGATCGCAATCGCGGCCCGAACGGCACGTTCGGCGTCGTCCTCGTGGACGACCGGCGCGCCGAACACCGCTACGACGGCGTCGCCGATGAACTTCTCGACCGTGCCGCCGTGGTGCTCGAGGATCGCGCGCACGCGGCCGTGATAGGCCGACAGCTGCGCGCGGACGTCCTCGGGGTCGAGCTGCTCGGCCCGCGCCGTCGACCCCACCAGGTCGCAGAACACGATGCTGACGACCTTGCGCTCCTCGCGCACCGGCGCCACGTCGAGAGCCGTGCCGCACTGGAGGCAGAAGCGCGCGCCTTCCGGGTTCTCGGTGCCGCACGACGGGCACGTGATCACGACGCCACCTCGAGCATGTCGTCGAGGTAGGCGGTTGCGCCGACGGAGCGCCAGAAGGCGCGCGCGCGCTGGAGCTGCTCCTCGCCTTCGGCCCGAGCGCCGGCGGCGAAGTGCTGCCCGGCCAGCCGCTGCCGCGCCATCGCCTCCGGGGGCAGCGCCCCGATTCGCGCGTAGATCTCCGCTGCCAGCGAGAAGTCCTCCTGGACGAAGGCGCGGGCCGCCTCGACCCACACGTTCGCGGTCCATGCGCCGGTCGCCTCGAGCAACTCCGCGCCCCGGCCGAGCTCGAGCGCCCCGATCGCGAACTCCAGCCAGTAGAAGCTCCGCATTCCCATCCGCTCGGCCAGGGACGCCAGGATCTCGGTCATCAGCCCACCGGCCCGGTCGGTGTCCCCGAGCTCGACGAACGTGTGCAGGCTCTGGGCCAGGATCGGCTGGAACATCTGCGGCTCACCGATGCGGCGGCCGTATTCGAGCTGCGCCTCCGCGTCCACCCGGACGCCTTCCCGCTCCCCGCGGGCGAGCCGGATGAGGCCGCGAATCGAGTGCCACGACCCCTGGAGGTAGTGCGCCCCGCCGGCCTCCATGGTGCTCAGCTCGCTCTCCGCGAGGGCCGCGAGCTCGTCCCAGCGGCCGGCCAGGTAGGCGAGCTGGCCGTGCTTCTCACGAATCCATCGCAACCACTCGATGTAGCCAAAGCGCCGGGCGCGGGCGACCGCGCGCTCGTCCACGCCTTCCGCGCGCTCGAGCTCGCCGTATTCGATCAGCGTGTGGAGCACGTTGTTGTAGGCGCGCAGCACCTGGACGGAGCCGCGGCGCTCGAGGATCTCGATCGCCTCCTCCTGGAAGCGGTCGGTGCCGAGCTCACCCTTGTTGCTGCGGGCGGCCCCGATCGTGCCCAGCACGTCAGCGCGGATCTCCTCCAGGTCCAGCGCGGCCGCCATCTCGAGTGCCTCCTCGGCGTAGCGCAATGCCTCATCGGGACGGCTGTCGAGCATGGCGTAGCGCGCCACTTGCCCGAGTGCAAATGCCTTTGCCGGGGACGACGGCATGCCGGCCACGAGCCCTGCCGCCCGGTCAAGCAGCCCGCGGGCCACGTCCGTCTCGCCATGGCTCCAGCGCACGTCGGCGAGCACCAGCAGCGCCTCGGCTGCCCGCTCGGTGCGCCCTGCGGCGAGCAGCCCGTCGTACGCGTCCTCGAGGTTCGCCTGCACGTCGGCTGGAGACGCCGGGCCCGCCGTCTGCTGCTCGGCGCGGCCCAGCCCGAGCATGACCTCGAAGCGCTCGGGGTCGTCGGCCGGCCACAGGTTGAGCGCCGCACGGTAGAAACGTGCGGCAGGCCCGAAGGCGTTGAGCGCCGACGCGCGGTCGCCCGCCTCGCGCAGCGCCACACGCGCAGGCTCTGCCAGCGCGGCGGCGTCCTGGCCGGCAGCCTGCGCGAACTCGAGCGCGCTCAGGTAGTGGTGGGCCAGCAGCTCGGCGTAGTCGTCGGGTCGCCCGAGGCTCTCGATCCACGCGGCCGCCCTCCGGTGCAGCTCGGCCCGGAGTGCGCGCGGGAATCGTCCCGTAGGCAACCTCACGGACCAGGCCGTGGCGGAAGGCGTACTCGTCCTGGCCGACGACCGAGGAGCGCCGCTCCCGCTGAACGAACTCTTTCCGCGTGAGCGAGTGCAGCGCCGCGTCGACGGCACGCGGCTCATCGCCGCCGAGCGACCGCCACCGAGCCCGACCAGAAGACGCGGCCGACGACTGCGGCGTGCTCCAGCGTCGTCTTCTCGTCGGCGTCGAGCGCGTCGATCCGCGCCGCGATCAGCCCCTGCACCGACTCGGGCAACGGCAGGCCGGCCACGTCGCGCCGCTCGGCGGCGATCGCGGACGAACTCCTCGGCGTAGAGCGGGTTCCCGCCTGCGCGTTCCAGCAGCGCCGCCTGGACGTCGGCCGATAGCACGGCCTGGTCGAGCAGCGCGTGGACAAGCCGCGCGGTCTCGTCCGGCGAGAGCGGCGAGAGCGAGACCGTCGTCGCGTTGAGCTTGCCGCCTCCCCACCCCGGCCGGCGCGCCAGCAGCTCCGGCCGCGCGGTGCAGACGAGCAGAAGCGGGACGCCGCGATGCCCAGTCGACGAGGTGGTCGATGAAGTCGAGCAGGCCGTCGTCGGCCCAGTGCAGATCCTCGAACACGAGGACTGCCGGCCCGCGGTCGCCGAGCCCCTCGAAGAAGCGCCGCCACGCTGCGAACGCCTCGGCGCGGGTGTCGCCGCGGCTCTCCACGTCGTCGCTCATCCGCACGAGCGGGCGGAGATGCGACTGCACCCACTCGGCCTCGTCGTCGTCCACGGTCGAGGTCACGGCACGGGCGAGCTTGGCCTCGACCTCGTCGGCGTCATCGCTCTCCAGGATCCCCGCCTCGGCCTTGACCATCTCGGCGAGCGCCCAGTATGTGACGCCCTCGCCGTACGGGAGCGACCGCCCCTGGCGCCAGGTGATCAGCTCGGGGTCGACCGAGACGGCGTCGAAGAGCTCGCGCACGAGCCGGCTCTTGCCGATCCCCGGGACGCCGACGAGGGTGAGCAGCTGCGGGGCGCTCTCCTCGCGCACGCGCGCGAGCGCGCCCGTCGAGCAGCTCGAGCTCGCGCACGCGGCCGACGAGCGCCACGCGGCTCGGCGCCAGCTCGACGCCGACGCGCGCGCGGGCCGACACGGCCTCCCAGACCGGGACCGGCTCCGCCTTGCCCTTCGCCTCGACCGGCGCCGCCTCGCGGTAGTCGATCGCGCGCTCCGTCGCGCGGTACGTGCCTCGCCGACGAGGACGCCGTTCACCGGCGCGGCGGACTGGAGGCGCGCGGCCGTGTTGACGACGTCGCCGGCGACCATGCGCCTCGCCCGCCTCGGGTCGCGCCTCGACGCGAGACGAGCGCCTCGCCCGTGTTGACCGCGATGCGCACCTCGACGCCTCCTCGTCCTCGCGCGCCCAGTCGCGGATCGCGAGCGCGGCGCGCACCGCGCGCTCGGCGTCGTCCTCGTGCACGATCGGCGCGCCGAACACCGCCATCACGGCGTCGCCGATGAACTTCTCCACCGTGCCGCCGTAGCGCTCGAGCTCGTGGCGAAGCCGTGCGTGGTACGGCCCGAGGATCGCCTGCACGTCCTCGGGGTCGAGCGCCTCGGCGCGCGACGTGAAGCCGACCAGGTCGGCGAACACGACGGTCACGACCTTGCGCTCCTTGCGCGAGGTGCTGGCCATGCCGTCGAGTCTAGGGCTACGCAGTTTCCGCGAGCAGCGCCTCACCGCGGCGCACGTATGCCGTCGCGCCGACCTCGCGGTAGAAGGCCAGGGCGCGATCCCGCTGGATCGCGGCCTCGGCGCCGCGGCCCTCGCGCGCGAGCTGCTCGCCCAGCCGGAGCCGCGTGTACGCCTCGTCGGTCCGGAAGCCGGAGGCCTCGAACCGGTCCGCCGCCGCCTCGAGGTCGCCTGCAGCGAGGGCTGCGCCGGCGTCCGCCCACACACCCGGGTTGCGCGCCTCGGGCATCTCGTCGCCGCGGCCGAGATCGTGCAGCAGCCAGGCAAGATCGATGAGCCACGGGAAATACTGGGCGCGGCCCTGCTCGTCACGGTAGGTGAGGACCTCGTCCACGAGCTCGACGGCCTGGTCCCGCCGGCCCTGCCCGAGCAGGAACCGCGCCTGCCCCGAGACCATCGGGCCGACGGCCTGCGCGTCCTTGACCGCGCGTGCCAGCTCGAGGGCGCGCGCCCAGCTCGCTTCGGCTACGGCGAGGTCGCCCCGTGCCTCGGCGAGCCACGCCCGCAGCCACGGTGCCATGAACGCCAGGACATGTCCGGGGTTCTGCTCGACGTGGTGCTCGTAGCGGGCGAGCAGCGTCTCCGCCCGCGCCCAGTCGCCGGCGAAGTACGCGATCGAGAGCCACTGCGCGTCGAGCCACGCGAGGCCTGCGAGCCAGGCGACACGACGGATGCGCGCTTCGACGGCGGCGTAGATCTCCTCGACCTGGGCGAGGTCGCCGGTCTGGATGAAGTTCTCGGCAAGGTTGTTCTGCCCGCGCATGTACTCGAGGAACGAGTTGCAGCGCTCGGCGATCGCGATGCCGCGGCGAAAGTCCTCTTCCGAGTTCCGAGCGGCGCCCAGGGTGACGAGCGCTCGCGCCTGAAGCCGCTCGTCGCCGAACCGCTCGGCGAGCTCCAGGCCTTCGACGCCCGCCTCGGTCGCTTCGAGCCGCCGCCCGGCGAGCATCAGCAGGCGAGAGCGCTCGATCAGCGCAGCAGCCTGTTCGCGCGACGGCTCCCGCCCCGCGAGGAGCGCGAGCGCACGCTGGGTCGCAGCGTGCGCCTCGTCCCCGCGACCCACGTTCCACATCCAGCCGGAGCAGAGCACCTCGGCCTCAGCAGCGGACTCCGGGTCGCCGAGCGCCAGGAACCCCTCCACCGCCTGCTGCGCGTTTGCGATGGCCTCGCCGTATCCCCTGACGAACTCGGCCTCCGCCAGCGACAGGACCGCCCGTGGACGGCGCGGGTCCTCGTCCGGGAGGAGCTCCAGGAGGCTGGTCGCGTAGCGCTGCGACTGCGCAATCGCCGAGAGCGCGAGCGCGCGCTGGGTCGCCTCGACGAGCGCGCGCGATCGCCGGCTCGGCGAGCTCGAAGACGTCCAGTCCCGCCGCCCGCCGCAGGTCGATCGCCGCGAGGTAGTGGTAGACGAGAAGCTCCGAGATGTCCTCCGAGCGGTCGCTCAGCGTCTCGATCCATTGCGCCGCGCGGGCATGCTTGTCGGCGCGCTCCGAGCGCGGGATCTGGCCGTAGGCAACGTCGCGCACGAGCAGGTGCGCGAACGCGAACTCGTCCTCGCCCTCGACCGCGCTTCTGCGCTCACGGCGGATGAACTCCTTCCGCTGGAGCGCGCGCAGGTGCTCCCCCGCGCCGTCGTGCCCCGTGAGCGCCCCGGCCCAGAACGTTCGGCCGAGGACGGCGGCGTCGAACAGCAGCTGCTTCTCGGCCGCCGGCAGCGAGTCGAGCCGTGCGGCGATGATGGCCTGGACACTCTCCGGGAGCGCCTCGCCGAGCCCGCCGCGCTCGGCGAGCATGCGGGCGAACTGCTCGGCGTAGAGCGGGTTGCCGCCGGCGCGCGCGAGCAGCTCTGCCTGCGTCTCGGCCGGCAGCAGGTGGCGGTCTAGGACGGCGGCGAGCAGCCGCGCGGTGTCGGCGTCTGTCGAGCGGCGCGAGCGACAGCGTGTGCGCGTTCCGCTTGCCGCCGCCCCAGCCGGGTCGCCGGTCGAGCAGCTCCGGCCGCGCCGTCGCGACGACGAGCAGCGGCACGTCGGTCACCCAGTCGGCGAGCTCGTCGACGAAGTCGAGCAGGTCGTCGCCCGCCCAGTGCAGGTCCTCGAACACGAGCACGGTCGGCCGCTGGTCGGCCAGCGCCTCGAGGAAGCGCCGCCAGGCGCCGAAGCTCTCGTCACGCGAGCCCTCGCCCGCGTCGAGGCCGACGAGCGGCCGGAGCCGGCTCTCGACCCAGGCCGCGTCCTCCTCCGGGATCACGCCGCGCGACGGCCGCGGCCGAGCTTGTCGCCCGTGTCCGACGCCGAGTCCGTGCTCGCGGATGCCCGCCTCCGCGCGGACGATCTCGGCCAGCGCCCAGAACGCTGAGCCCTTCGCCGTACGGCAGTGAGCGCCCGTGACGCCAGCGCGATCAGCTCGGCCTCGTCCTCGAGCTGCGCGTAGAGCTCTGCGACCAGCCGGCTCTTGCCGATGCCGGGCACGCCGATGACGGTGACGAGCTGCGTCGAGCGGTCGTCGCGCGCGCGCCCGAAGGAGCCGAGCAGGAGCTCGCGCTCGCGCTCGCGGCCGACGAGCGGTGTGCCGGGGCGGCGAGCTCGACGGCGACGCGGGCTCGGGCCTCGACCGCGAGCCACGCCTCGACCGGCTCCGCCTTGCCCTTGGCCTCGACCGGCGGCGCCGCCTGGTACTCGATCGACTGCGCGCGTCGCGCGGTAGGTGGCGTCGCCGACGAGCACGCCGTTGACGGGCGCCGCGGACTGCAGGCGCGCAGCGGTGTTGACGACGTCTCCGGCAACCATCGCCTCGCCCGCCTCGGCGCGGGCGCCGAGCTGCCACGAGCGCCTCGCCGGTGTTGACCGCGACCCGCACCTCGACGCTCCCGTCCTCGAGCGCCCAGTCCCGGACGGCGAGCGCCGGCGCGCACCGCTCGCTCGGGGTCGTCCTCGTGGGACGACCGGCGCGCCGAAGACGGCCATCACGGCGTCGCCGATGAACTTCTCGACCGTGCCGCCGAAGCGCTCCAGGTCGGCGCGCACCTGCGCGTAGAAGGCATTCAGACGCCGCGCGCACGTCCTCGGGGTCGGCGCTCTCGGCGCGCGCGGTCGAGCCGACCAGGTCGACAGAAGACGACGCTGACGACCTTGCGCTCCTCGCGCGGCGCCGGCGCGTCGCCGAGGCGCGCCCCGCACTCCGAGCAGAACTTCGCGCCCGGCGCATTCTCGCTACCGCAATTGGCGCAGATCACACGTCGAGTATCTAGTGCAGGCGCTTGACCGTGTAGCCCGCGGTCTCGAGGGCGCCGACGAGTTGGTCGCAGTGCTCGCGGCCGCGCATGGTCAGCGTCAACTCGACCTCGCTCTCGCCGACGGGCAGGTCGAGCCCCTCGCGATGGTGCTCGACGGCAACGATGTTGCCGCGCTCCTCGGCGATCAGGGAGAGCAGCTTGATCAGCTCGCCGGGGCGGTCGGCGAGGCGCGTCCTGAACGCGAGCGAGCGGCCGGCGAGCGAGAGCCCGTGCCGCGCGATCGAGATCAGCATGGTCGGGTCGATGTTGCCGCCCGAGAGCAGGGCGACGGTCTTGCCGGTGCCCTGGACCTTGCCTGCGAGCAAGCGCGGCCACCGATGCTGCCCCCGCGCCCTCGGCGACGAGCTTCAGCCGTTCGAGCAGCAGCACGATCGCCTCGCTGATCGTCTCGTCGTCGACGGTCACGATGTCGTCGAGGCGGTCGCGCAGGATCGCCGACGTCAGCTCGCCCGGGTGCTTGACGGCGATGCCGTCGGCGATCGTCCAGCCGAACGCGGTCGAGCCGGCGAAGGGCGCCATCGCCGCGGCCTGCACGCCCACGATGCGGAGGTCGGGTCGCAGCTCGGTCATCGCCAGGGCGATGCCGGACGCGAGGCCGCCGCCGCCGATCGGGACGATGAGCGTCTCGAGCCCCTCGACCTGCTCGGCCAGCTCGAGGCCGATCGTGCCCTGGCCGGCGATCACCTGCGGGTCCTCGAAGGCGTGGATGAACGCGGCGTGGTGCTCGTCCGCGTAATCGAACGCGTCCGCGAGGCAGTCGTCGAAGCCGCCGCCGGTGAGCTCCACGCGAGCGCCGTAGTTGCGCGTCGCCTCGACCTTGGCCATGGGCGCGTCCTCGGGCACGAACACCGTGGCCGGGATGCCCGCCTCGCGCGCCGCCCAGGCGACCGCCTGGCCGTGGTTGCCGGCGCTCGCGGCGACGACGCCCGCAGCCCGCTCCTCCTCCGAGAGCAGCGCGATGCGGTTGACGGCGCCGCGGATCTTGAAGGCGCCGGTGCGCTGGAGGTTCTCGGCCTTGAGCAGCACCTCGCGGCCCGTCAGGCGCGAGAACGTCTCGGACGGGTAGACGGGCGTGACGCGGGCAATGCCCGCGATGCGCTCGCGCGCTGCCGCGATGTCAGCGAGGGTCGGAGCCGTTCGGATCAATCTTGAAGACCTTCTCCATGATCTCGCGAACCGCCGTCAAGGGGTCGAGCTCGCGCCGTCCGACCGCGTCCAGGAGCCGCTCGAGCTCCGGGTCCTTCTCGACCGAGACCTCCAGGTACCGCTTTGCCCGCGCCGAGGCGACCGCGAACACCTCGCGGCCGAGGTTGCGGCTGCGCCGGTCGGCAAGCCCGCCGCTCGCCTCCAGGTAGGCGCGGTGCTTCTCGACCGCGTCCCAGAGCTCGTCGATGCCCTCGCCCTTCGTCGCCTCGGTCAGCACGATCGGCGTCTTCCACTCCCGCTCGCGATCGAGCGTGAGGATGGCACGCACCTCGTTGAGCATGGTCTTCGCCATCGGGTGGTCGCGCTTGTTGACGACGATCAGGTCGGGGATCTCCATGATGCCCGCCTTCAGCGCCTGGATCGAGTCGCCGGAGCCGGGCATCAGCACGAGCACGACGGTGTCGACGACGCCGACGACCTCAACCTCGCTCTGACCGGTGCCGACGGTCTCCAGCATCAGCACGTCCTTGCCGGACGCGTCGAGGAGCAGCAGCGCCTGCAGCGTTGCCTCGGCGAGCCCACCCAGGTGCCCGCGGGTGCCCATCGAGCGGATGTAGACGCCCGGGTCGAGGAAATGGTCCGTCAGCCGGAT
Organism: uncultured Thermoleophilia bacterium; assembly: GCA_963817375.1. Taxonomy (GTDB): domain Bacteria; phylum Actinomycetota; class Thermoleophilia; order Gaiellales; family Gaiellaceae; genus JACVRM01. Next base: position 324,562 of record CAWFOB010000001.1, read on the forward strand.
GCGGTCGCCGAGCAGCGCCCCCTGCGAGAACGGGCTCGACGGGTCGACCGAGATGACGCCGACGGTGCGATCGAGCGCGCGCACGTGGCGGACGAGCGCGCTCGCCAGCGTCGACTTGCCGACCCCGGGCGGGCCGGTCAGCCCGATCGAGTACGCGTGCCCGGTGCCCGGGTACAGCTCGCGGACGAGGTCGTAGGCGAGCGGGTCACCGTCCTCGACGAGGCTGATCGCGCGCGCGAGCGCGCGGCGGTCGCCCGAGCGCACGCCCTCGGCCAGCTGCTCTCGTGTCCAGGTGCGCGGCATCAGCCCGTGGCCACGGTCTCGCCGACCGGCGCCTCGCCCTGCTCGGGGCGCGGCGCGAGCGCGTAGCCGAGCACGGCGGCCACGCCCGCGACGACGGCGCCAAAGGCCCACACCCAGCGCGCGCCGAGCGCGTCCGTCAAGAGGCCGGCGAAGGCCATCGACACGCCCAGGACCGCGTAGTTGGTGCTCATGATGATCGTGAAGGCGCGGCCGCGGAGCTCGTCGGGCGCCCCGCGCTGGACGAGCAGCACGTTGCACACGACGGCGATCCCGTTGCCGAAGCCGGAGACCACGACGCACACCGCGGCGACGGCGAGCACCGGGGCAGCGGCGGCGCCGCCGAGGCCGAGCGCGATCGCGCCGATGCTGGCGCCGTAGATCGACGCGATCCGGAAGCGGCCGATCACCGAGCCGGCCAGGTAGCTGCCCAGCACGAGCCCGAGCCCGCTCGCCCCGAGCAGGACGCCGAAGCCGAAGTCGCCGGCCCCGAGCGAGTCCTTGGCGAACGTCACCTCGGCGACGTTGACGGCCGCGTACGAGACGAAGAAGACGTTCCAGGCGACGAACACGGCCAGCAGCGGGCGCGTGTGCAGCACGAGCCTAAGGCCGGCGAGCAGGTCCTGGACGTGCCCCTCGGTCGCAGCCTTCGCCGCCTGGAAGAGCCGCGCGGGGATGCGCGAGATGAGCAGCGCGGAGAGCGCGAACGAGATCGAGTTGACCACGTATGCTGGGTTCGGGCCCACCGCGGCGACGAGGATGCCGGCGAGCGGCGGCGTCACGAACCAGGTCAGGTTCTCGAACGCCTGCATGAGCGAGTTCGCCTGCGGCAGGTCCTCTTCCCAGACCAGGTTCGGCACCGACGCGTAGACGGCCGGGCGGAAGAAGCCGGTCGCGAACCCCGACACCGCCGCCAGCGCGACGATCGCGCCGGGCGAGCCGGCGAAGGGCAGGAGGGCGAACACGGCGCAGCGCACCAGGTCGGAGAAGACGAGGAGGCGCTTGCGCGAGAGACGGTCGACGAGCGGTCCGAGCAGCAGCCCAACCGCGACCGTCGGGAGGAAGTCCGCCGCCAGGAGCGCGGCGACCCAGACGCTCGAGTGCGTGGTGTCCCAGACGTCGACCGTCAGGGCGACGAAGGCGAGCCACGTGCCGATGCCCGACCCGACCGACGCGAGGAGCAGGAGCCGGAACGCCTTCGAGGTCCCGAGCAGCTCGAGCCGCTTGCCCAGGCCGCGTTCCACGCCGGGACGCTACCCGGCGGGAGTGACAGATGTCTCGGCGACGACGCGCCCGAGGGCGTCCGCGAAGATCGCGTTCTCCTCGGCGGTGCCGACGGTGACGCGGATCGCGCCCGGCGCGCCGAACCCACCCGCCGGCCGCACGATCACGCCCTCGCGCAGCAGCGCCTCGAAGAGCGGGCGCGCATCCGCGCCGACCTCGGCGAAGACGAAGTTGCCGACGGCCGGCCCGACGGGCTCGAGGCCCTGCGCGCGCAGCGCGTCCTCGACGGCAGGGCGGTTGGCGATGTTCTCGGCCCGCCGCCGGGCGAGCTCGCCCGCGTCGTCCAGGCTCGCGAGCGCTGCCTCCTGGGCCGGCGTCGTAACGTCGAAGGCGCGGCGCACCTTGCCGATCGCGGTGATCAGCTCCGCAGGGCCGACGCCGTAGCCGACGCGCAGCCCGGCGAGCCCGTAGATCTTCGAGAACGTCCGCAGGACGAGCGCCTTCTGCCCGCCCTTGGCGTACTCCTCGATGCCGTCCGCGTACTCGGGATCGTCCACGTACTCCAGGTACGCCTGGTCGATGACGGTCACGACGTGCTCGGGAACGCGGTCGAACCACGCGTCGATCTCCGCCCGCGTGTTCATCGTCCCGGTCGGGTTGTTCGGGTGGCAGAGGTACGCGATCTTCGTGCGCGGCCCGACCGCCTCCAGCATCGCGTCGAGGTCGTAGCGGCCGTCGCGGAGCGGCACGGTGCGCGGGACGGCGCCGACCTTGCGGGCGTCGATGACGTAGCTCGGGAACGACGGCCAGCCGCAGACGATCTCGTCGCCCGGGTCGAGCACGGCCTGCGTCAGGCAGTCGACGAGGCCGTCGGAGCCCGCGCCGACCGTGACCTCCTCGAAGCGCACGCCGAGCCGCTCGGCGAGCGAGGCGCGCAGGCGGTAGATGCCGCCGTCGGGGTAGCGGTTGAGCTCGCGGACGCACCGCTCGATCGCCTCGACCGCGGCCGGGAACGGCCCGAACGGGCCCTCGTTCGAGGCCAGCTTCACGACGCGCTCGAGCCCGAGCTCGCGCTGGACCTCCTCGACCGGCTTGCCCGGCTCGTACGGGACGAGGTCGTTGACGGCGGGCTTGAAGAAGCTCGCCGAGATCTCCGCGAACGCGCTGCTCACGCCATCGACTCTATCGCCGTCCCTGGATCGAGGGATCAGCACCACAGGCCGCCCGGAACCCGTCTAGAGTCGCCGCCGGGAGCATGCGGAGGACGACCCTGCTGGTACTTGCGGCCGCGGCCGTGTCGTGCCTCCTGCCCGTCGGGCGGGTGGACGCGCATGGACCGCTGACCATCCACGTGCGCACGGACGCGCAGTTCGCCGCGGCCGTGCAGCGCCTGCGCTCCTCCGGCGGAACCATCAAGCTGGCGCCGACGTGGTTCCGCGGGCTCGAGATCGGCCCGCGCGGCTGGCACCAGCTGCGCATCGTCGGCAGCCGCCGCACGCACGTCGAGCAGATCCTGCTCAGAGGCACCCGCCGGGTCTCGATCGGGCCGCTGACGATCTCCCCGATCTCGCACGACGCGTGGATCCAGTCCCTCCAGTCGAGCCGCATCGACATCCACGACGTGAAGTTCTCCGCGGCCGGGACGCGGTACGCGTCCACGCTCCAGCTGCCGATCTCGAACCGGATCACCGTCCGGCGCAGCGAGTTCACGCACTGCGGCGACCGGTCGCCGCACATGGTCAACTGCATCCTGCTCTGGCAGGTCACGAACCTGACCGTCTCCGACAGCTACTTCCACGACTGCCGCGGCTGCGACTTCATCAACGGCCGCTTCGGCCACAACCTGGCGCTCTACCGCAACCACTTCGCGCGGACGCTGCCGTGCAGCATGGGCGCCTACCGCTGCGGCCACCAGGATCTCGTTCAGCTCTTCGGCGGCGCCGGGCTCGAGGTGCGCGACAACGTGTTCGGCCTCTACTGGAAGGGCGCCGCCCAGCTGTACGTCACGAACCGGATGCGGCACATCCGGATCGTCAACAACCTCTTCCTCGGCACCGACCCGCGCCTGCCGGGCTACGAGGCCCGGGTGGCAATGGTGATCGGCAGCGCCCAGACGAAGCACGTGCCGCGCGACGTGCGCATCGTCAACAACACCGTGCTGACCGGCGCCCGCCGGGTCGACGGCTACCTCGGGTCGATCCGCATGACGAACCAGTACGGCGCGGTGCCGAAGCGCGCCCGGCCGATCCTGGCGAACAACGTCATCGCGGTGCTCGAGGACCCGAACCAGGTCTGCAGCGAGGTCCGCGCGTCGGTGGACAACCTCATCCTGCAGGGCGAGGGCTGCTCGAAGACCGACACGATCGGCGGCGAGGTCTTCGGCCCGGACGGCCGCCCGACCCGCTACTCCGCCTTCCTGCTCGGCCGCGCCGACCCCGGCTTCGCCCCGCGCGTCGACATCACCGGGCACCCGCGCAGCCCGGAGCCGGACATCGGCGCGTTCCAGTACCGGGGCACGCGCTAGCCCCGACCGCCGAGTTAGTGGCTGACAGCCACTAACTCGCTGGCTAGACGACGACGCCGTGGCCGCCGCGGCGCGGGTCGCCGGCGGCGTGGAGCTCGCCGTCGGGGCGCCGCTCGACGGCCGCGGCGCCGCCGAAGAAGAGGTTGCGCCGCCGCCAGCGGACCAGCTCGTAGCCGGCGGCTTCGAGTGCGTCGGCCTCCGCGCGGTCGGCACCGCCTTCGAGATGCACGTGCTCGTCGTCGACGTGGAGCCGCGGGAACGCGATCGCCTCCTCCACCGACATGCCGTGGCGGACGACGTTGATGACCACCTGGAGGATCGCGCCGCGCAGGCGCAGCGACCCCGCGCTGCCGACGACGAGCCGCGGCCCCGTCGGGCCGACGACGATCGACGGCGCCATCATGCTCGTCAGCCGGGTTCCCGCCCGCGCGCCGGTGACGTTGAGGTCGAACTCGCCCAGCATGTTGTTGAGCTGGATGCCGGTGCCCGGCACGACGACGCCCGACCCTGACCCCGTCGAGATCGTGAGCGAGGCGGCGTTGCCGACGCGGTCGACGGCGGAGATGTGCGTCGTCCCGCGGGCGGCAGGCGGCTCCGCGACGGCGGGCGCGCTGCCGATCCGGCCCAGCGCAGCCGCGATCGCACGCTCGCCGAGCAGCGCGTCGCGCAGGCCGCCGCGGTAGAGGTCGGACGCCCGCCACGCCTGTCGCGCGCGCGCCTGCTCGCGCAGGATCTCGATCAGCTCCGCCATCGCGGCCGCGGTGCCCGCGGGCCGTGGCGGCAGGCGGTCGAGCAGCTTGAGCCCGTACGCGATCAGGATTCCGCCCGACGAGGGCGGCGGGTTCGAGAGGAACTCGTGCCCGTCGAAGACGGCGCTGACCGGCCGCCGCCGCACGACCCGGTAGGCGCGCAGGTCGTCGCGGGTGATCGTGCCGCCGCCCGCGCGCACGTGCTCGACGAGCCGCTGGCCGAGCTCGCCTTCGTAGAGCGCCGCGGCCCCCTCGCGCGCCAGGACGTCGAGCGTGCCGGCGAGGTCGGGCATGACCAGCCGGTCGCCGGTCGAGAGCCGGTGTCCCTTCGGCGCGAAGATCGCACGCCCCTCGGGATGGGCGCAGAGGATCGAGTCGAGGATCGCGTGCAGGTACGCCTGGCCGGCGGTGAGCTCGACGCCGTCTCGCGCGAGCGCAGCAGCGGGCGCGATCAGGTCGGCCCAGGGGAGCGTGCCGAAGCGGCGGTGCGCATCCTCGAGGCCGGCCACGGCGCCGGGGACGGCGCACGAGGGCGCGCCGATTCGGAACACCTGCGTCGCGCCGCCGCCGGTGAACTCGACGTCGACCTCCTCCATCGGGGCGGGCACCTCATCCGCAGGCAGGCCGAGGCCGGGCACGGCGACGAAGAAGTCGAGCAGCCGGGTGGCGCCGTCCCTGGCCGTGTGCACGAGCATGAAGCCGCCGCCGCCCGGACCGGTCAGCGGGCTCTCGGCCACCCACGACGTGAACGCGGCGGCAAGGCAGGCGTCGACCGCGCTGCCGCCCGCTTCGAGGGCGCGCGCGCCCGCCTCGGCCGTCAGCGGGTGGCCCGCTGCAATCGCGCCGTGCACGCCGGCGTCAGCGGCAGTCGCCGTCGGTGTCGCCGAGCGCCGAGCGGACGAGCGCCGCCGGCCCGTCGTCGGCGGCGAGCAGCAGGCGGCCCGAGCGCCGGACGCGCAGGTCGGTCATGCCGTCTCGCGCCCGCGCGACGCAGACCGCGCCCTGCTTGACGTCCCAGTACGGCATGTAGCGCACCGCCAGCCGGTAGGTGCCCGGCTCGGCGACGCGCGCGGCAATGCGGTCGTGCGTGAATGCGCCGACGTGCACCTGCCCGGGGCCGCGCAGGATCGGGAGCGGGTCGCGCACCTCGTAGATCCGCCAGTCGGCCGAGCGGTAGACGCGCCGCAGGCCGGGCGCGCCGTGGAGCAGCAGCTGGGCCTCGCGGTCGGCACCCTTCTTGCTGAGCGGAACCGAGGGGAGCAGGACGTAGCGGACGGCCATCCGCCGGAGCCAGTGGCGGTAGCCGGCCGGAGAGAGCGGGTCGCGGTAGAGCGCACCGTTCTCTGCGATGTCGAGCTGGCGGTACCAGCCGCGCGCGAGCGGGAAGCCGGCGCGCGGGATGTACCAGGCCTCCCAGTGGTCGGAGGTCGGGACGACTTCGACCCGGAAGGCACCGCCGCGGTGCTCGTGCAGGAAGTGCAGCGCGGGCGCCCAGAAGACGGCCGAGGAGGCGCGCGAGTCCTTCGTCCGGTTCGTGACCGCGTTCGCGTACGGGACGACGTTGTAGACGAGCGCCAGGGCGAGCGCGACGAGCGCGACGCCGCGCGGCCGGAAGCGCGCGACGAGCACGGTCAGCAGCATGAGCGGAAAGACCACCGAGCGCAGGCGCGTGACGTTCTCGCCGACGGGCTCGGGGATGATGAAGAGCGCGACCGAGGCCAGCAGCCAGAAGCCGAAGAGCGCGGCGAGGATGCCGCCGCGCGGGGCGCTGAGCGCGACGATGACGCCGAGCCCGGCCACCACGAGCACCGTGGCGAGCTCGATGCCGCGGAACGGGTAGCGGCCGCCCATCGGGAAGAGCCTCAAAGCGGCGAGCTGCACGCCCGCGGCGACGGCGAGCCCGGCGCAGAAGAGCACGGCCCGCCGGTTGACCTGGCGGCGCGAGACCGCGATCGCGGCGAGCGCGATGACGAGGAAGATGAAGGCCAGGGGGCTGAAGCCGAGCGTCAGCGCGCCGCAGCAGATCGCGAGCGAGATGCGCCCGGATTGCAGCGCCGCGAGCGTCGCCAGCAGCATCGCGAACCCGGCGGCGTAGCTGTAGGTGCCGGTGAAGATCGGCCCGGCGGCGAGCACGGCGAAGAAGCGCGACGGCCACACCGCGGCGGCGCCCCACTCGCGCGTGCAGATGCGCTGGAAGAGAACGGCGGCCGCGACGACCGACCCGACGACGAGCGGCAGGTTCCCGATCGCCGCTGCGAGCGGGTAGTAGAGGAGGCTGTACGAGACGAGCGGGTACTGGCCGGCAAACCAGAGGTTGTCCCAGAGGTAGACGTTCTGGTGCACGAGGAGCGTGCGGTAGAGGTGCGCCGGCACGTCGCCGCCCGTCGGCCCGGCAAGGACGACGACAGCCGCAGCGGCGGCCGCGAGCAGCGCGGACAGCACCGGCTCGAGCCGGTTGGCTGGCATGGGGCGTGCGGCGTAGGTGGTCACATTCGGGGGCCGGGCGGCGTCGCCCGCGACGCGTCCGGACAGCGCGCGCCAGGCTTGTACGGTTCGCGGATCATCCGCGTCGGCGCAATCCTAGGTCTCCTCGCGGCTGCCTTCGCGGGGAACGCGCACGCGCAGGCGCTCCGCGTGGTCGTGGTGCCGGGTCTGCAGGCGCACGACCTGCGCACCCTGGCGCCGCGCGGAGCCGTCGGCCTGCTCGTCCCGGGCGCCGGGCCGGAGACGAGCGCCCGTGCCGCGACGGTGATGCTCGCGCAGGGCACGATCCGCAACTCGCTCCGGGGGGCGCCGCCGCTCGCGCCGGTGCGGATCAAGGTCGAGCAGTCGCGGTCGATCCCCACCGGCGGCCGGTTCATCGTCCTCGGGCTCCCGCAGGGCGGCGCGCAGCCGAACAACCGGCGGTACGGCATCGCCGTGGTCGCGCCCGGCTACCGGGGCCTGCTGACGTCGCCGAGCACGCGGATCCCCGGCCTCGTGACGGTCGCCGACGTCGCTCCCACAGCGCTCGGGGACTCCGGTGCGCTCGGCTCACAGGGAGAAGGTGACCCGATCGGCGCGCTCGAAACGCTCGACCGGCGGATCACGAACGGAAATGCGTGGCGAACACGCACCGCGACGTGGGTCGAGATCGCGATCGGCGTGCTCGCCGTCGTGTCGGGGACCGCGGCGGTTGCCGGCGTCGCGGGTGTGCTCCTCGCCAACCTGCTGGCGGGAGTGCTCGGCATCGGCACCGGCGGCGGGGCTGCGCTGCTGCTCGCCGGGGCAGCGTGCGGCCTCGCCTTCGTGCGGCGGCGGCCGCGTCCCGAAGTGCTCGCGGCGCTGATGGCCGGCGTGCTCGCCGCGTACCTGGTCTCGTTCGAGCTCGACGAGCGCTGGGTGGCGCTGTCGCCGCTCGGGCCGTCGCAGAACGCCCGCTTCTACGGGATCTCGAATCTGCTCGAGACGTTCCTGCTCGTGCCGGCGCTGGTCGGCGCTGCGCTGCTGCGGCGCCGGCCGTGGGCTGCAGCCGGCGTCGCGCTGCTCGCCTTCGTGATGATCGCCGGCAGCCGCTTCGGCGCCGACGGCGGCGGCGCGATCGTGCTCGGGGTCGGCTACGCGGTGCTCGTCGCCCTGCTGACGGGCGCCGGCCGGCGGACGCTCGTTGCCGCCGTGGCGGCCGGCATCGCAGTCGTGCTCGGCCTGCTCGCGCTGGACGCGGCGACAGGCGCATCCAGCCACGTCACCCGGGCGTTGCGCAAGGGCCCCGGCGGGCTCGCGTCCGATCTGTGGGATCGCATCAGCCTGTCCTGGGATCACCTGACGGCGAACACCGGCACCATCGTCGCGACGGTGGTGGCGCTGGCGATCCTGACGGCGCTCGTCGCGCGCGTGCTGGCGCTGCGCCTGCCGGCGGCGCTGCCGCTGGCGTTCGCAGCGGCGATCGCGGCGTCGATGGTCGTGAACGACTCGCCGAAGGAGGTCGCCGTGGCCGGCGCAGTGCTCTACGCGGCCGTGGAGGCGTTCGCGCTCGGCCCGCGGAGCGCGGCGGGGCTCCTGGCCATCATCCCGTCACGCTTGCGAGCGCAGGCTTTCCCCGATCCAGACACGTCGGAGTGAGTCGGGGCTGTCCCCGTGTCAGCGGGGGCTGTCCCCCGTGATTGCACGCAGGCTGGTTCCGCCGACCGAGCTCTGGTTCAGCACTGGGGACAGCCCTCTGCGGGGACAGCCCCTAGAGGTCCGTCAGGAAGCTCGGCGGCTCGAGCGGGTCGGTCCGAGGCGGTGAGGGCCGCCCCGAGATCGGCTCGTCCTCGGCGATGAACGTGCGCCGCTTCGGCGCTCCGCCGAGGCCGGTGGCAACCACCGTCACCCAGACCTGGCCGGCGAGCCGCTCGTCCACGGTCGCGCCGAAGATGATGTTCGTCTCGTCGACGGCCGCCTGGCGGATCACCTCCGCGGCCTCGTTGACCTCGTAGAGCGACAGGTCCTCGCCGCCGGCGACGGACAGCAGGATGCCGCGCGCTCCCACGATCTCGGTCTCGATCAAGGGCGAGCGCAGCGCCTTCTCGGCCGCGTCGCGCGCGCGGTTCTCACCCGTGGCGTAGCCGATGCCCATCAGCGCCGAGCCGGCGTCCTTCATGACCGTGCGCACGTCGGCGAAGTCGAGGTTGATCAGCCCCGGCGTCGTGATCAGGTCGGTGATGCCCTGCACGCCCTGGCGGAGCACGTCGTCGGCGAGCCGGAACGCGTCCAGCATCGACGTCGAGCGGTCGACCACGTCGAGCAGCCGGTCGTTCGGGATGACGATGGTCGTGTCGCACGCCTCGCGGAGCTGCGTCAGCCCGAACTCGGCTGTCTGCTTGCGCTTGCTGCCCTCGAACTTGAACGGCGTGGTCACGATGCCGACCGTGAGCGCGCCGAGACCGCGCGCGATGTTCGCGACGACCGGTGCGGCGCCGGAGCCGGTGCCGCCGCCCTCGCCGGCGGTGACGAAGACCATGTCCGATCCGCGCAGCGCGCGCTTCAGCTGGTCGTAGGCCTCTTCCGCGGCGCGCTTGCCGACGTCGGACTCGGAGCCCGACCCCAGCCCGCGCGTCAGCTCACTGCCGATGTGGATCTTGAGCGGCGCCTCGCTCATGGCGAGCTGCTGCACGTCGGTGTTGACGGCGATGAACTCGACGTCGGCGACGCCCGCGTCGATCATCCGGTTGACCGCGTTCAGGCCGGCGCCGCCGACGCCGACGACGCGGATGACGGCCAGGTACGCCGCCGTCTCCGGCGCGGGTGCTCGGTGCAGGCGGGGCCCTTGCTCGGGCAGCACCTCGAGCCGGTGGACGGTCGCGCCCTCGGGCTCCTCCTTCGGCGCCTCCCGCTCCGCCGGAGCGCGCTCGGGGGTGGCGTCGCTCTTGCGGGCCTGCTCCTGGGCCGCCTCCGTCGCCTTGAACAGCTCCGCGAGCGGTCCCTCGCGGAGGCTAGCGCGCTTTCGCGCCATTGAGCACCTCCTTCGCGAGCTGCCGGTAGGCGTCTGCCGCGGGTCCGCCCGGGTCGTACTTCAGTACCGACGACCCCTTCACCGGCGCTTCGGCAAAGCGGATCGTCTTGCGGATGCGGGTGTTGAAGAGGAGGTCGCCGAAGTTCTCCTGGAGAATCTCGATCGCCTCGCGCGAGTGCAGCGTGCGACCGTCGAACATGGTCGGGAGGATCCCGATGATCTTGACGGCCGGGTTCAGGTTCTCGCGGATCATCGTCAGCGTGTTCTCGAGCTGGACGAGGCCGCGCAGCGACAGGTACTCGCACTGGACGGGGACGATCACGCCGCTCGAGGCCACGAGCGCGTTGATCGTGAGCAGCCCGAGCGACGGGGGCGTGTCGATGAGGATGTAGTCGTAGTCGTCCTTGACGGCGAGGAGCGCCTTGTCGAGCGAGCGCTCGCGGCCGATCGTCGCGCTCATCGCGAGCTCGGCCCCGGCCAGGTCGATCGAGGAGACGGCGATGTCGATCTCCGCCTTGTGAATGACGTGCTCGATCGGCAGCCGGTGCACGAGCACGTCGAACATCGACCGCGTGATCTCGTCGGGGTTGTAGCCCTGGCTCATCGTCAGGTTGCCCTGCGGATCGAGGTCCACGGCGAGCACGCGCCGCCGCTTCTCCATGAGCGCGACGGCGAGATTGAGGGTCGATGTCGTCTTGGCGACACCGCCTTTTTGGTTCGCGAACGAGATGACCGTGGCCGTGGCCGTGTCCCCTTCTTCGGACTCGGATGACGCGCTCGGTGGGCGCGAGAGAAGGCGCAGCGACATTGGCGCCTTCTTTCGGCCAATCGTAACGGAGTCCTCTGCCTTTTCCGCTACGCGGAAACGGTTACGGACCGTGCGGCCAGCGCGCGGCGGCAACGGCCGAGCGCATCGGTGGCGGCCTCGACACCGGTGCCTTCGACGGCCAGCCAGTGCTCGGCCTCGCTCACGAGCGCTCGCAGCTCGTCCAGCACGGCGGCGGCCGGGGCGCCGGCGAGCTGCAGGGTCTCCACCCGGTCGAGACGGTCGAGCACCTGGCGCGCTTCCTCCACGCCTCCGACCGTAGCGCCGGAAACGTCACCGATCTGTAGCGGGACGGTGTCAGCTTCCTGTCGCCGCAGCCGGCTCCGCGGCCAGGCCGAGCAGGCGGCCGCCGGGCCGCGGGCGGGTGCCGAGCAGCGACTCGTCGAGCGCCTCCACCAGCTCGTCGCGACTACCGAAGAGGAGCGCCTCCACAAGGGCATCGCGCACGCCGTCGGCCGCGTCAGGCCCGGCAGCGCCCTCCGCAAGCGGCTTGAGCCGCGCGTGCTGCTCGGCCCGCTCGCGGCCGCTCTCACCGAGCAGGACGGCCGCGCGCAGCGCCGCCGCCCAGATCCCGTCGCCCGAGCCGAGCAGCGAGTCGAGCGCCGTCCGCAGCTGCTCGGAGCGAAATGGCTCGGTCTGGAAGAGCGAGAGCTCCCAGCGGTCGAGCGCCTCGCCGAGCTCCGGATCCTCGTCGGCGGCGGCCACACGCTCGCGCACGCGTCGCGCCAGGCCGCCGCGGAACACGTCGAGGCGGGTCGGCTCGCCGGGCGGCTGCGCGGCGGCGATCGGGAGCGACGGCCTGACGCCGACCGGGTGGCGGTCGATGCGCTCGAAGTAGACCGGCCCGGTCGCCACCGGCCCGCCGACGGCGAGGCGGAGCGCGGTGACGGCGTCGGCGATCTCGGCGGCCGCATCGGGCCGCGCGGTCGCCCCGGGCGCAAGGGCATGGGTCAGCTCGAGGACGGCGGCGCGGTCCGGCTCGCGCGCGAAGCGCTCGGGCAGCAGGCCGCTCGACTCCGGCCACGGGCCCGACAGCTCGCCGGTGATGAACGCCCGTGCCTGGAGGCCGCCGCCGAGATCGACGGGCGTTCCCACCTCGAGGCCGATGAGCGGCACCACGACGACGTGGCGGCGCTCGGTGCCGAAGAGCAGCCGCTCGAGCTCGGCGTACTCGCGCTCGTAGAGGTCGTCGTCCCAGTCGAAGCCGCCGCGCGCATCGGCGATGCGGGCGACAAGTGGAAGGAGGATCGTCTCGAAGAAGGCGTCCTCCCCGGTCCGCCCGCCGCTCAGCGAGCCGGCGAAGAGCGTCGCGGCCGGCTCGCGCGCAAGCTCGTTGAGGGCGTCACGGGCGTCGGGCAGCTCGCCGAGCCGTTCGGCGCGGCCCTCGACGAACGAGAGGATCAGCGGCCGGAACTCGTAGAAGGTCGTGCGCCCGCGCGCGTCGTGCTCCTCGAAGGCGAACGGCACCTCGGCGCCGTTGTCGACCTCGCGCTGAAGCGCCGCAAAGGCGGCGAGCGCGAAAAGCCGCAGCGCGGCATGCAGGTCAGGCGACCGGTGAGACACGGCCTCCCCGTTTACGCCGCGGCCGGGGCCGCTCCTCTCAGCCGTGCCGCACCCGCGCGGGATGCGAGGGCGGTTCCGGCCCCGGTTGGCACGTCGAGCACCAGTACGCAGTGCGGTTGTCATCGCCCTGGCCGCGCGAGCGGATGAGCGTGCCGCAGCGCGGGCACGGCATGCCGGCTCGGTGGGAGATGCTGACCTCCTCCCTCCCGGTCTCCACCGACCTGCGCATCAGCCTTGCCGCCGCGGCCAGCACCGCGCGCAGCTCGTCGTCGGTCACGTCGCCAACCGCCCGCCACGGCGAGACGCGCGCGTGCCAGAGCGACTCGGCCTTCCACACGTTCCCGATGCCCGCGACCAGGCGCTGGTCCATCAGCGCGTCGCCCACCTGCCGCCCCTGGTCGCCGCGGCGCAGGTTGGCGAGCATCCGGTCGAAGCCCGGCGCGGGCGCAAGGATGTCCGGACCGAGGCGCTGCACCGCGCGCGCGTTGAGCTCGAGGACGCGGCCACCGTAGAGGAGCGCCTGCGCCCGCTCGCCGCGCAGGACGAGCCATGGCCGGCCGAGCACGGGGTCGCCGGCGGCGCGCACGCGCCAGCTCCCCGACATGCGCAGGTGGCTGCGCACGGTCACGCCGCCCTCGAAGCGCAGGATCAGGTTCTTGCCGACCGCCTCGACGGCCTCGAGGCGGCGGCCGTCGACCTGCGCCGCGACACCGGTCGCGCGCCCACGCGGATTCGGCGACTCCGCCGCCACCCGGTCGCCCACGAGCACCTGGAGCCGGCGAGCCGCGCGGTGGAGGCTGTCGCCCTCGGGCACCGCAGTGGATTTTGTCACACTTGTGTCCCATGACGGCGGCCGCTGCCGGGCTGAACATCGCTGCGCTCGCGCACGCTACGGGCGTCCCTGCGCACACCCTGCGGAAGTGGGAGCAGCGCTACCGCGTGCTCTCCCCCGACCGCACGAGCGGCGGCCAGCGCCGCTACACCGAGGTCGACGTCGCGCGCGTCAAATGGCTGCGCGCCCGCCTCGACGAGGGCTACCGGATCGGCGAGGCGGCAGCGCTGCTCACCGCCCCCGAGGATCCGCCGGCCGCCACGCCCGCCGACCTGTGCGAGGCGATCCTCGATGCCGTCTCGCGGTCGGATGTCGAGGCGATGCAGCGGCTGCTCGACCAGGCGTTCACGCTGCATTCGCTGGAGACAGCGTTCGAGGACGTCGCCGTGCCCGTGCTCGTGGAAGTTGGCCGGCGCTGGGCGACGGGCGAGCTCTCGGTGGCGCAGGAGCACCTGGTCACGGGCGCCGTGCGCGCGCGCACGCTCCGGCGGCTCGCCGAACCGTGGCCCGGCGTTCGTGGCCGCGTCGTGCTCGCCTGCGCGCCGGGTGAGCGGCACGAGGTCGGGCTGCTCGGAGTCGCCGCGCTGCTGGCGACCGAGGGCTGGGGCGTGGTCTACCTCGGCGCCGAGACGCCGGTCGATGCCGCCCTCGCGCTCGCAAGCTCGGTCGACGCGGACGTCGCCTGCTTCAGCGTGACGATGCCCGATCACCGCGACGCGCTCGTCGCCGGGCTGCGGGCCGGCCCCCGCAACACCACCGAGATCGTCCTCGGCGGGCAAGCCGCGAACAGCGAGCTCGCCGGCACGGTCGGCGGACGGCACGTGCCGTCCGCCCGCACCGCCGTGACTGCCCTCGGCCGCCTCGTGCGATGAGCCGAGGCGCACGCGCTGCCGCCGCGGGAGCCGCGGCGGCGACCGTCTGGGCCGCGCTCGAGCCGCTCGACCAACGCCTGCTCGGCTGCGACTACTCGGACGTCGCGCTGCTCGGCAAGGCCGTGTCGCGCCGGCACTGGCTGGTCGCCGGCCTGACGATCCACGTGCTCAACGGCGCCGCCTTCGGGCTCGCTTTCGACGCCGCGCGGCGGCGGATCCCGGTGCCGCCGCGGCGGCTCGCCCTCGCCGCAGCGCTGACGGAGCACGTCGCCCTCTACCCGCTCTGCCTCTTCGTCGACCGGTATCACCCGGCGCGCGGCGAGCCGGGCATCCCGCCGCTCGGGCGGAACCCGCGGGCGTTCGCGCAGGCGACCGTTCGCCACGGCGTCTTCGGGCTCGTGCTCGGCCGGCTGGCGGGCTAGGGGCGCAGCACGGCGCGGCGGGGCCCGGCCAGGAAACCGGCCTCGACCAGCAGCGGGAGCAGCTCGCTCTCGGTCACGGGCACGCTGTCGAAGCGCTCGACGGCGAGGCGCTTGCCCCGCCCGCGCTTCACGTGAGCCACGAGCGCCGCGAGCGCCTGGCGCAGCCACTCGTCCTCCGGCTCGCGGAGCGGGACGAGCGTCTTGCCGCCGCGCTCGACGAAGAGCGCCGGCTCGCCGTTCAGCAGCACGACCTGCGCGCCCGCGACGCGGGATGCACGGCCGCCGGCCCGCTTGGGCCACGGCAGCACCGAGCCATAGGGCTGCGCCGGGTCGGCCGCCGCGAGCACGAGCGCATCCACCTCGTCATCCGGAGCCTGGCGGAGCTCGCGGAGCCGCTCGACCGCGCCGCCGAGCGCGAACTGGGCGCCGCCGAGGCCCTCGACGAAGTAGCCGCGCCGGCAGAGGCCGAGCGTCTCGAGTGCTTTCAGCTCGCCGTAGACGGCGCCGTAGCCGCCGGGGATGCCCTCGGCCCGGACGCCGTCACGCGTGACGATGCCCTGGCGCTCCAGCAGCAGCTCGGCGAGAGCGCGGCGGTCGGGGCGTCCGGCGAAGAGCTTGTCGGTCAGCGACCAGCGTCCCTGGGTGGCCGTCGGGCCCGTTGCACGCCGGCGCGAGAACCGCCGTTGCCGGCGGGCAGCGGAGGGCACGCCGTACCGGCGGCCGGCGCGCAGCGGCGTCCAGGCGTCGTTCGTCACCTCGCCGGCCCAGACGAGGTCCCAGAGCGCGGGGAGCACCTCCTCGGCCTCGAGCCCGGTGGCGGCGACGAGGTCGAGCCAGAACTCCGCGCTGCGGCCGAGCGCCCGGCGAATCGCCGAGTGCACCGGGCCCTCGGGGCGCTCGGCCCCTGCCGGCCGGCCGAGCACCGGTGCGTCCTCCCGGAAGTAGACGGCCACGCGGTCGAGGCCGGCGCCGACCCAGACGAGCTCGCCCGACGCGCACAGCTGGTCGAGGGAGAGCGGCGAGTAGTTCGGGACGCGCCGCGCCAGGACGTCGGTCTCCCAGAGCGCGACCGGCAGCGGCAGCCCCTGCAGCGGGACGAGCGCCTCGCGCAGCGACGCACGCCGGTCGATCCCGTGCCAGCTCGGCAGGAAGCGCCCGAGCGCTGCCTGCTCGGCCGGCTCGACCTCCCGGCGGAGGGCGGCCAGCGAGGCACGGCGGAGCCGCCGCAGAACCTCGGGGTCGCACCACTCGCGCTCGGTCCCGCCCGGGCGAAGCTCCCCGCGGACGAGCTTCTCGTCGCGCTCGAGGGCGCGCAGCTCCGGCTCGATGCGCTCCGCGGGGACGCCGAACCGCTCGGCCGCCTCGGCGGTCGTGAACGGTCCGCGCCCGCGGGCGAAGCGGGCGACGAGCGTGCGGAGCGGCTCCTCCCCGGGCTCGAGGAAGACGTCGGGCAGTCCGCCCGGCGGCATGGCGCCGATGGCGTCGCGGTAACGGCCTGCGTCCTCGACAGCGGTGATCGCCTCGCGCCCACCGATGCGTACGGAGATGGCGCGCCGCTCGCGGCGGAGGGTCTCGGCAAAGCCGGCGTCGTACTCGCCCTCGAAGAGGTGGCCGCGCAGGAGCAGCAGGTCGTGCAGCCCGTCGGCGTTCCTGGGAGCGCCACGCAGCTGGGTCTCGACCTCTTCGATCGCGCCCGGGTCGAGCAGGTCGCGGAGCTCCTCCTGGCCGAGCAGCTCGCGCAGCAGGTCGCGGTCGAGCGACAGCGCCTGCGCGCGGCGCTCCGCCGCGGGCGTGTCGTCCTCGTACATGTACGTCGCGATGTAGTCGAAGAGGAGCGAGGAGGCGTACGGCGACGCGGACTGGGTCTCGATCTCGACGAGGTCGAGCTCGCGCGTGCGGATGCCCTGCAGCAGCCGGCGCAGCGCCGGCAGGTCGAACACATCCTGGAGGCACTCGCGGTAGGTCTCGAGGATGACCGGGAACGAGCCGTACTTGCGCGCGACCTGGAGCAGGCTCTGCGCCTTGAGCCGCTGCTGCCAGAGCGGCGTGCGCTGGCCGGGCCTGCGGCGCGGGATGAGCAGCGCCCGCGACGCGTTCTCGCGGAAGCGGGCGCCGAAGAGCGCGGTCTGCCCGACCTCGCCGACAACGATGTCCTCGAGCTGGTCGGGGTCGATGAGCAGCTCTTCGACGGGCGGCGGCTGGTCGGCGTCGGGGAAGTGCAGCGCGATGCCGTCGTCGGACCAGATCGACTGCGCGTCCATGCCGAGGCTGTCGCGCAGCCGCGCGGTCATCGCCATCGCCCAGGGCGCGTGCACGCGGGCGCCGAACGGCGTCAGCACGCAGACGCGCCAGTCGCCGATCTCGTCCCGGAACTTCTCGATGACGACGGTGCGGTCCGAGGGCACAGCGCCGGTCGCCTCGGCCTGCTCGGACAGGAACGTCATCAGGTTGCGGGCGGC
Source organism: uncultured Thermoleophilia bacterium (assembly GCA_963817375.1). GTDB lineage: Bacteria > Actinomycetota > Thermoleophilia > Gaiellales > Gaiellaceae > JACVRM01. Next base: position 341,806 of record CAWFOB010000001.1, read on the forward strand.
GCGCTCGTCGAGCCGGTGGTCCTGCTGCAAGCGGGCGAGCGCCTTCTCCTCAGAAAGAGCGACAAGCTCGCGCGAGGTCCTGCCGATCGCGGCGCCGAGCTCGTAGGGCCGGCCGACGCCCTCGCCCTTCCAGAAGGGGACGGCGCCCGGCACGCCCGGCGCGGGCGTGACGAGCACGCGGTCGCGCGTGATCTCCTCGATGCGCCAGGTCGATGCCCCGAGCAGGAACGTCTGCCCAGCACGCGCCTCGTAGACCATCTCCTCGTCGAGCTCGCCGACCCGGCCACCGCCCTCGACGAGGTAGACGCCGAAGAGCCCGCGGTCGGGGATCGTGCCCGCGTTCGTGACTGCCAGCCGGCGCGCGCCGGAGCGGCCGCGGATGGTGCCGCCCGTGCGGTCCCAGACGATGCGCGGCCGCAGCTCCGCGAACTCGTCCGAGGGGTAGCGGCCGGCGAGCATGTCGAGCACGTTCTCGAGCTGCGCGCGCGAGAGGTCGTGGAACGGATAGGCGCGGCGGACGAGGTCGTGCAGCTCGTCGACCGCGATCTCGTCGTCGGCGCAGATCGCGACCACCTGCTGGGCGAGCACGTCGAGCGGGTTCCGCGGGATGACCGTCTCCTCGATCGCACCGTCGAGCATGCGCCGGGCGACGACGGCCGACTCGAGCAGGTCGGAGCGGTACTTGGGGAAGATGCGGCCGCGCGAGACGGCGTCGAGCTCGTGACCGGCGCGGCCGACGCGCTGGAGGCCGCGCGCGACGGACTTCGGGCTCTCCACCTGGATGACGAGGTCGACGGCGCCCATGTCGATGCCGAGCTCGAGGGACGAGGTTGCGACGAGGCACGGGATCTCGCCGCGCTTCAGCAGCTCCTCGATCTCGACCCGCTGCTCGCGCGCGATCGACCCGTGGTGGGCGCGCGCGATCTCCTCCTCGGCCAGCTCGTTCAGCCGCAGGGCGAGCCGCTCGGCGAGCCGGCGGTTGTTGACGAAGACGATCGTCGAGCGGTGCTCGCGCACGAGCTCGAGCAGCGCCGGGTAGATCGAGGGCCAGATCGACCGGCTGCTGCGCTCCGTGCCCGCGTCCATCTCCTGCCCGTCGGCCGGGACCGGGTACGAGAGCGGCGTGTTGGACGGCAGCTCGCGCATGTCCTCGACGGGCATGACCACCTGGAGGTCGAGCTCCTTGGCGCGGCCGGCGTCGACGAGCTCGATCGGCCGGCCGCCGGAGACGAAGCGGCCGATCTCCTCGAGCGGGCGCTGGGTGGCCGACAGGCCGATCCGCTGGATCGGGCTCTCGGCCAGGGCGTCGAGCCGTTCGACGCTTAGCGCGAGATGCGCGCCGCGCTTGGTGCCGGCGACTGCATGGACCTCGTCGAGCACGAGTGTCTCGACGCTCTTCAGGAGCTCGCGTGCCTGCGAGGTGAGCATGAGGAAGAGCGACTCCGGCGTCGTGATGAGGATGTCGGGCGGGTGCCGGAGCATCTGCTGTCGCTCGCGCTGCGGCGTGTCGCCGGTGCGGACGCCGACCTGCAACTCACTCTGGAGCCCGGCCAGCGGGCCGCGCAGGTTGCGCTCGACGTCGTAGTTGAGCGCCTTCAGCGGTGAGACGTAGAGCAGGCGGATACCTTCGCCCGGCACGGCGTCCAGGCGGTCGAGCCCGTACAGGAACGCAGCCAGCGTCTTGCCCGATCCCGTCGGCGCCTGGATCAGTGTGTGCGCGCCCGAGGCGATGACCGGCCAGCCGCGCTCCTGCGCCGGCGTGGGTGCATCGAAGGTGCGGGCGAACCAGTCCCGCGTGCGCTCGGAGAACACGGACAGCGGGTCCACACGACCAGGGTAGTCGTCCGGTCGCGTACGAACAAGTGTTCGTTTCAGACGGTGATGGAGGCGAGCCGCCGTTGCCGTTCTGTGAGCGTTTCGTTGAGCTTCAGACGCGGAGGGCCGCAAGCAGCGCAGCGGCGTCCGTGCGGAGCTCCTCCTCGGCGACCGGCGGCGGATCGTCCGGGAACGGGAACGGCCAGCCGGGCCTCGGGTCGTCGGCATAGCGCGGGATCACGTGCGCGTGCAGGTGCGGCAGCGAGTTGCCGAGGATGTCGTAGTTCATCTTCACGGCGCCGAGGTGCGCCTGGAGCCCGCGGCCGACGTGCAGCAGCTCGCGCCAGTAGGCGGCCGCCTCGGCCTCTTCGAGCTTCGACGGCTCGGCGACGTGCCGTCCGCGCCACACCACGATGGTGTAGCCGCGCTGGACGCCGGCCCGCTGCAGGTACGCGTCCGTGACCTCGCCGGCGTAGATGCGGATGCCGTAGGGCGTCTCGTCCGGCCGTCCCTGCTCGCACATCGGGCAGCCCTCGCCGCGGAGCAGCGCGTAGAAGCTGTCGGGCCACTCCACGACGCCAGTATCGTCCAGCGGGTGCCGGAGACGCCCGACGAGCTGTACGCGCGGGTCGCCGGCTCCCTGCACATGCCGCCCGTCGAGGAGTGGGACAGCTTCCCCTTCGACGGCGAGATGCGCCCCCGCGTCCTGCGCCCGCCGGAGGACGAGCCGCGCCGCCACGGCGAGGCCGGCGTCGCCTGCGGCCGGTGCACGGCCGGCGACGACGAGTTCTTCTGGACGGACGACCGCTGGCGCGTCCGCGCCCTCGGCCCGACCGGCCTGCCGGCCGTCGTCATGCTCGAGCCGCGGGCTCATTACGCGGAGCCCGGCGACCTCACCGACGAGCTGGCCGCCCAGCTGGGAGTGCTGCTCGCCCGCATCGAGCGGGCCGTCCGGGCGATCCCGCACGTGGGCCGCGTGCACGTCTGCCGCTGGGGCGACGGCGGCGAGCACCTGCACTGGTGGTTCATGGCGCGGCCCACCCGCTTCCCCCAGCTGATCGGCAGCTTCGCCGCCATCTGGGACGACATCCTCGAGCCGCTGCCCGAGGACGTCTGGCGCGACAACATCGCGATCGTCGCGCGCGAGCTCGCTCAGAGTTAGTGGCTGTCAGCCACTAACTGAATATGCGTAGGCTCGGGCCGTGGCGACGAGCGACTACACGAGCGAGAGCCGTGAGCGCTGGCAGCGCATGGCGGCCGGCTGGGAGCGCCAGAACGACCGGCAGTGGGCGGCCACCGGGGTGGTCAGCCGCGATCTCGTCGAGCGCCTGGCCCCCGCTCCGGGCGACGTGGTGCTCGAGCTGGCCGCCGGCATCGGCCAGACGAGCCTGCTGCTCGCGGAGCGCGGCGCCCGCGTCATCTCGACCGACTTCGCGCCGGCGATGGTCGAGGCGGCGCAGCGGCTCGCGACACGGCTCGGCGCCGCCGGGATCGAGCACCGGGTCGTCGACGCCGAGAACATCGACCTGCCGGACGCGAGCGTCGACGGCGTGCTCTGCCGCTGGGGGCTGATGCTCTTCGGCGACCCCGTGCGCGCGCTCGCCGAGATCCGACGGGTGCTGCGGCCCGGCGGCCGCTTCGCGTGTTCGGTCTGGGCGACGCCGGAAGCCAACCCTTGGGCGAGCGTCGCCGGCCGCGCGATGGCCGACGCGGGCGTCATGCCGCCGCCGGCGCCGGGCGAGCCGGGCATGTTCACGCTCGGAGCGCCGGGGCGGCTCGAGGAGCTCCTCGGCGGCGCCGGGTTCGCCGACGTCGAGGTCGGCACCGTGGACATCACGTTCGCGTACGCCGACTTCGACGAGTACTGGGCGCTGATGCTCGAGCTGGGCGGCGCGATCGCACACGCGGTCGCCGGACTGAACGCCGCAGAGGAGCAGTCGCTGCGCGAGGAGATCGAGCGGCGTGTTCAGCCGTTCGTGACGGAGGACGGGCTCGACTTCTCCGCGCGCTGCCTGAACGCCGTGGGCACGCGAGTAGGATCCGGATGATGGCACCTGATGTGGTGACGCTCGACGCGCTTCACTTCACCGGCGATCCCGAGGCGGATGCCTTCCTCGGCCGCGAGCCGCTCGCGCTCCTGATCGGGTTCGCGCTCGACCAGCAGGTGACGGTGCAGAAGGCGTTCTCGTCGCCGCTCGAGCTCAGCCGTCGCCTCGGCGGCCTCGACGCCGGGCAGATCGCCGGCATGGAGCCGGCGGCGCTCGAGGAGGTCTTTCGTGCGAAGCCGGCGCTGCACCGCTTCCCGGGCGCGATGGCCAAGCGGGTGCAGGAGCTCTGCCAGGTGGTCGAGTCCGAGTACGGCGGTCACGCCGAGCGCGTGTGGACGGACGCGGCGGACAGCGCGGACCTGAAGCGGCGCATCGAGGGCCTGCCGGGCTACGGCGACATGAAGGTGCGCTCGCTCACCGCGGTGCTGGCGAAGCGCTTCGGCGACGAGAACGCGAAGGAGATCGCGCCGGACCACCCCACGCTCGGCGACGTGGACTCGCCCGAGGCGCTCGAGGAGTACCAGGCGCGCAAGCGCGCGTACAAGGCGGCGCAGCGCGCGGGCACCAAGGCTTCCTGGGACTGACCGACCTCACCGTCGGCACCGTCACCGCAGACGAGGTGGCTCAGGCGGCCGCCGTCGTGGCGCGCGCCTTCCACGATGACCCGCTCAACGTGCGGCTCTACCCGGACGACGCGGAACGCGCACGGGTCTCGCCGCGCATGTTCGAGGCGCTCGTGCGGTTCGATCACCTGTTCGGGCAGGTCGATCGCTTGCGGGACTTCGCGGCCGTCGCAAGCTGGCTCCCGCCCGGGGTCGAGGAGACGCCGGAGCGGCTCGCGAGGGCCGGCTTCGCGGACGTGCCGAGCGAGGTTCCGCTCGAGAAGCTCTCCGCCGTGTTCGATGCCATCGGGGCCGCGACGCCGCCGGGCCGGCACTGGCACCTGCGTCTGCTCGCCGTCGATCCTGACCGTCAGAGCGGCGGACTGGGCGCGGCGCTGCTCGCGCACGGCCTGGATCGCGCTCGTCGAGACGGCTTCCCGACCCAGCTGGAGACGTTCGCGGAGCGAACCGTCCCGTTCTACGTCCGGCACGGGTTCGAGGTGATCGTGGAGGACGTGGAGCCGGCACTGGGTCTTCGCTACTGGGTGCTCCGCCACCCGTGAATCCCCTATCGAGGCTCAGGGCGCGTGACCCGGGCGCCGATCCGATGGGAGTGCGCCCCCTCGCCGCCCTCGCCGCCGTGCTCGCATGCCTGGCCGCCGCGACCGCGAGCGCCGGGCGCCTCCCCTCCGCCCCGCGTTGCCAGGTCTTCCCGGCGTCGAACCCGTGGAACCAGCGGGTCGACAAGCTCCCCGTGGCCACCAATTCCGACGAGATCATCTCGTCGATCGGCCGCGACGGCGGGCTGCACGCCGACTTCGGCTCGGGGCTCTGGGACGGCGGGCCGATCGGCATCCCGGTCACCGTCGTGGGCGCCGGCCAGAAGAAGAGCCGCGTCTCGTTCGACTACGCCGACGAGAGCGACAAGGGGCCGTACCCGATCCCGAAGAACGTCGCGATCGAGGGCGGGCGCCAGTCGGACGGCGACCGGCACGCGATCATCGTCGACCGCTCGACGTGCAAGCTCTACGAGCTGTACGCGCTCTATCCGCAGGGCGGCGGCTGGAAGGCCGGTTCCGGCGCGATCTGGAGTCTGAACTCGAATCACCTGCGCCCGTCCGGCTGGACCTCTGCAGACGCGGCCGGGCTACCGATCTTCCCCGGGCTCGCGCGCTACGACGAGTTCAAGCGCGGCGCGATCGACCATGCGCTCCGCTTCACGGTCTCGCGCACGCGGAAGGCGTTCGTGTATCCGGCGCGGCACTACGCGAGCGACCTCACCGACCCGTCGCTGCCGCCGATGGGGCTGCGCGTCCGCCTGAAGGCGAGCTTCGACACGCGCCCCTACCCGCCGCAGGCGCGCGTCGTCCTCGAGGCGCTGAAGCGCTACGGGATGATCGTCGCCGACAACGGGTCGGACTGGTACATCTCGGGCGCCCCCGACCCGCGCTGGTCGAACGACCAGCTCCACAGGCTCGGCCGGGTCACCGGGAACAACTTCGAGGTGGTCGACACCTCGTCAGTGCACCCCTAGATCGCGCAGCGCCTGCCGCGCGGCCAGGTGGCCGCACATGCCGTGCACGCCGCCGCCGGGCGGCGTCGACGCCGAGCAGAGGTAGAGCCCGGGTCGGCCCGTCCGGTACGGGACGAGCTGCGGCGCCGGCCGGAAGAGCGACTGCGCGAGCGTCATCGCGCCGCCGTTGATCTCGCCGCCGACGAGGTTGCGGTTGTGCGCCTGCAGCGCCGCCGGCCCCATGGCGCTGCGCGCGAGGATGAGATCGCGGAAGCCGGGCGCGAACCGTTCGATCTGGGCCTCGATCGCATCCGTCGCGTCGCCGTCCCAGCCGTTCGGGACGTGGCAGTACGCCCACGCCGTGTGCTTGCCGTCGGGCGCGCGGGTCTCGTCCCAGAGCGACTGCTGCGCGAGCAGGACGTAGGGGCGCTCCGGGGCACGGCCTGCCCACGGCGCCCGCTCGGAGGCGGCGAGCTCGGCGAGCGTCCCGCCGAGGTGCACGGTCGCGGCGCGCCGGCAGCCCTCGGCCGCCCAGGGGATCGGGCCGTCCAGCGCCCAGTCGAGCTTGAACGCGCGCAGGCCCGTAGCGGTAGCGGCCAAGCGCGGCTGCGTAGCGACGCGGCAGCTCGGCGATCCGGAGCAGCTCCGGCGGCGACACGTCGGCGAGCACGACGCGCGCCGGCGGCACGGCGTCGACCGGCGAGCCGAGGTGGATCTCGCCGCCGAGCGCGCGCAGCTTCGCCGCGAGCGCATCGGCCAGCATCTGCGCGCCGCCGCGCGGGAACGGCCAGCCGTAGACGTGGCCGAGCGCGAGCAGCGTGAGCCCGAAGGCGCCGCTCGGCCGGCGCTCGAGCGGAAGCATCGAGTGCGCCGCGTTGCCGCCGAGGAACGCCCGAGCCCGCTCGCCCGCGAACGTGCGCTCGGCGAGCCCGGTGGCGCTGGCGAGCGCGTCGCGCGCGGCCGCCACCGCGCCCGGGACCCCGAGCGCACCGACCAGCGCGGCCCCCGCCCGCGGCGACGGCGGGACGAGCGGGGCGAGCAGCACCCGCTCGGCTGCGGGCCACGCGCGGACGAGCGGGCCGACGAGCCGCCGGTACGCGTACTCGTCCGCGCCGAGCTGCCCGGCGGTCGCGTCGACGGTCCGTTCGAGCGTCACCGCGGTGCCGTCGTCGAACGGGTGCGCGAGCAGCGACGGCGACTCCAGCCACTCGATGTCCAGCCCGAGCTCGCGGAGGAACGGCGACCCGACCGCCAGCGGGTAGATCGCCGAGCAGACGTCGTGCGTGAAGCCGGGCAGCGTCAGCTCGGCCGAGCGCACGCCGCCGCCGAGCGTCTCGGACGCCTCGTGCACCTCGACCGAGAGGCCTGCCTGCGCCAGCGTGATCGCAGCGGCCAGCCCGTTCGGGCCGGACCCGACGACGACCGCGTCAGACACGTCGCGTCCAGTAGGCGAGCGACGTCCAGCGCTGGGTGTACTCGTCCCGGTCGAGCTCGTGCGCGAGCCGTGCCAGCGCCTGCTCGCGCTCGTCGGCGGGCAGCGACGTGAAGGAGCTCATCGAGGCGAAGTAGTCGAGGACGTGGCCGCGGGACAGCCGGCGCTCCCGGCGGACGGACGCCTCATGCAGCCGCTCGAACAGTTCGCCGCCGAGAGCGTTTCGCCACTCGCCCGAATCCACGAACTGGCGCGTCGACCGGGGGGAGCGCGGAAGCACGCCCTCCGGAACGATGTTGTCTGCCGGCTCGGTTCGATTCCAGAGGAGCGCCACCACGCCGCCCGGGCGGAGCACGCGCGCGAACTCGGCGACCGCCCGCTCGCCGTCGAACCAGTGGAACGCGTCTGCGGTGAACACGGCGTCGACGCTCGCGTCCAGCAGCGGCAGCGCCTCGGCCGTCCCCGCGACCGCCTCGCCGCCGTCGATCAGCCGGCGCATCGCGTCGTCCGGCTCCACTGCGATCACCCGCGCGAACCTGGCAGCGAGCGTTCGGGTCAGCTTGCCGGTCCCCGCCGCGACATCGACGACCGTCGCGGAGGGAGACAGGGGCATCTGCTCGATCAGCTCCACCGGCCAGTCCGGCCGCCCGCGCTCGTACCGCGCAGCGGCCGAGCCAAAGGTTCGGCCGGCGTCGGTCAGGCCGCGCCGGCGAGCAGGAACGCGCGGTTCTCGCGGAGCATCTCGCGTGCGATCACGACCCGCTGGATCTCGTTCGTGCCCTCGTAGATCTGGGTGATCTTGGCGTCGCGCATCATGCGCTCGAGCGGGTACTCCTGCATGTACCCGTAACCCCCGAGGATCTGGACGGCCTGCGTCGTGACCTCCATGGCGACGTCCGAGCAGTAGAGCTTGGCCATGGCCGAGTACTTCGTCAGCTCGGGCGCGTCCTCGTCGACCAGCTGGCCGATCTTGTAGAGCAGGCCGCGCGCGGCCTCGCACTTCGTCTCCATGTCGGCCAGGTAGCCGGCGATCAGCTGGTGGTTCGCGATCGGCCTGCCCATCGTCTCGCGCGAGCGCGCGTACTCGAGCGCGTAGTCCGTGGCGCCCTGCGCGATGCCGAGCCCCTGCGCGCCGATTCCCGGCCGCGAGCGGTCGAGGACCCGCATCGCGATGCGGAAGCCGTCACCCTCCGCGCCGAGCAGGTTGGCGGCCGGGATCCGGCAGTCGTCGAAGAAGAGCTCGCCCGTCGTCGAGCCCTTGATGCCCATCTTCGGCTCGATCCGCCCGACCGAGAATCCCGGGCGCGTCCGCCTCGACGACGAAGGCCGAGATCCCGCTGTGCCCGGCGGTCGGCTCCGTCTTGGCGAAGACGACGTACACGGACGCGACGCCGGCGTTCGTGATGAAGCGCTTGGCGCCGTTGATGACGTACTCGTCACCCTCGCGCCGAGCCTCGGAGCGCATCGCCGCGGAGTCGGAGCCCGAGCCCGGCTCGGTGAGCGCGTAGGCGGCCAGCCATTCGCCGGAGGCGAGCCGCGGTAGGAAGCGCTCCTTCTGGTCGTCCGTGCCGGCCAGCTTGATCCCCAGCGAGCCGAGCTCCTGGACGGCGATGATCAGCCCGCTCGTCGCGCACACCTTCGAGACCTCCTCGATCGCGACGAGCGTCATCAGCGCGCTCGCGCCGAGGCCGCCGTAGTCCTCGTCGTAGAGGATCCCGAAGATCGCGTGCTCGCGATAGAGCGCGACGACGTCCCAGGGGAACTCGGCCGTCTTGTCGATCTCCGCGGCCCGCGGCGCGATGCGCTCGCGTGCGAGCTCGCGGATCAGCTCGCGGATCTCTCGCTGCTCGTCCGTGAGGGGGTCGAGAGGCACGAGCGGAGTGTATTCGCGCACGTTTGAGCGTCCGCGCGGCGCGGAACGCGGAGTTGAAACAACGAGGAGGTCTGAGATGCAGCTTCGTTTCTGGAAGGCGTCGCGTACCGAGCAGGTCGAGTCGCTCGCGTCACGTGCGTGGAACTGGAAGACGGCCGCCGCAGTCGGCGTCGCGGGCGCGCTCGGCGGCCTTGCCTACGGAGGTATGCGCGCGGTTCGCAGGTGGCATCCGCAGACGCCATAGCGCGTTTGTGGTGCGGGAAGCGCGGGTATCCGGCGAAAAAAGGAGGAACAAACACCGTGGGCATTGGACTCAGTCTTCTTCTCATCGCTGCCGGCGCGATCCTGGTCTGGGCGGTCGACGCGACCGTCTCGGGCGTGAACCTCGACGCCGTCGGCTGGATCCTGCTCGCCGTGGGCGCGCTCGGCCTCGTGCTCTCGATGATCTTCTGGTCGAGCTGGGGCGGCTTGCACTCCTCGCACCGCGAGGAAGTGGTCGTCGACCGCCGCTAGCGGGACGTCGCTTTACCGAGCGGAAACGCGTGGGGCGCACCCGGTGCGCCCCACGCGAGACCGCTGCAAAGCCTCAGCCGGAGGTGATCACGACCGACGGCGCGGACCGCGTCGAGGCCCGTGATTTCAACCGGATTCGGGCCGAGCAGCGAGAGCGACCGGGTTGCCGTCCGGATCACTGACGTAGGCGACTCGCTCGCCCCACGGCATATCCGCGGGCTCACGGAGAATCGAGGACCCGGTCTCCCTCAGGCGGTCAACGGTGGCGTCGACGTTCTCGACGTAGACGAACAGCTCGAACCGAACGCCGGTGCCGACCGAAGCTCCGTACTGCTGCAGCGGCCACTCCTGCGCCACGACCGCGATCTCGTAGCTACCTCGGCGAAGCCCGACGTAGCCCGGCTCTCCCTCGCCCGGAAGCTGAAAGTGCCGCTCGAACCCGAGACGCTCGTAGAACTGGGCAGTGTCGCCAACGGACAGCGCGAAGATGACCGGGAACGAGCGCACGGGACGCCGCGAGCTTACGCGGCGAGATGAGCGGCTGAGCTCTCCTAGGACTCGACGAGGATCACGAGGCTCTCGGGGATGACGCCGTCGTAGGCCATCGCCTCGGCGGCCGCGGGCGTCTGCATCGCCGCCGCCATGGCGTCCATGTCCGGGACGTCCATGAGCACCGCCACGCGGGTCGGATTCTCGGGGTCGACGAACGTGCGGATGTTGGTGACGCCGAGCGGACCGAAGAACTCCTCCCGCTTCGGCGAGGCCAGCCAGTGCTTCGTGTCCTTGACGTCGTGATGGCCGATGACGGTGGGCATTCCTCTCCTGCTCCTCCTGTGATCGATGGGCCGCCAGCACGGCCCGGCTGCGGCGATCCTATGCCCACGTCATGAACGGGCGCTGAACGGATCGGCGCGGCTGCCTACGCCTGCGCCGGCCCGTTCCCCGATGCAACCGCGGGCGTAGGCCGCGCCGGCTGAGTGCTGGTGGTGCCGGCGTTTCGCCCGGCGCAAACACGACCGGTTTGACGCGAGCCTCAAGATGTCTTCCGCCGATCAGGTGGCATCGGCAATCGACATCAACTTCGAGGAGGAAGTCATGTACGCACGCGTAGCGACGTTCCAGGGTGACCCTGCCGGCGTCGACCAGGCGATCGAGCGTGTTCGCGATCAGGTGGCGGGCGACCCGCCGGCAGGCCTCGAGGGCGCGAAGCTGCTGATGCTGGTCGACCGGGCTTCGGGGAAGGGCCTCGGCATCACCCTCTTCGACAGCGAGCAGGCAATGCAGCGTGGCGACGCAGCGCTCAACGAGATGAACCCGGGGACGGGCGGGTCACGGGCGTCCGTCGAGTTCTTCGAAGTTCCCGTCCACACGCTCTGACCGTCCCGCGCGCTTCGAGCGCGAAACGGAGCGCACGCGACTACTCCGGCTCGTGCGTGACTGCCTCGATGTTGTTGCGGTCCGGGTCGAGCACGAACGCCGCGTAGTACGACGGGTGGTAGTGCTCGCGCACGCCGGGCGGCCCGTTGTCGCGGCCGCCCGCGCCGGTCGCAGCCGCATGGAACGCGTCCACCTCCGCCCGGCTGCGCGCGCGGATCGCCACGTGCGTGCCGTGCGCGGTCTCGGGGCGCTGGGCGATCCAGAACCACGGCTTGCCGTCGCGGTCGAAGCCGCACATGCCGGGGAACTCCATCCCCGGCGTGAAGCCGAGCGGCGCCGAGCGCCGCCTCGTAGAACGCCCGGCTCGCCTCGTAGTCGGAGACGTTGAGGATGACGTGGTCGATCAAAGGCCTAGAAGATCAGGTAGAGGACCTCGCCGACCATCGCCGGCTTGTCCTGGCCCTTGACCTCGATCTCCACGCCGAGGCGATAGAGGATGCCCTCGCCCGCGCGGTTCGCTGGACACGACCTTCGCCTTCAGCCGGACCTCGGAGTTGACGGGCAGCGGAGCCGTGAAGCGCACCTTCTCGACGCCGTAGTTCAGGCCCATGGCCGCGTCGGTGACGTTCATCATCGTGTAGAGCAGCCCGGGGATCAGGGACAGCGAGAGGTACCCGTGGCCGATCGTCGACCCGAACGGACCCTCGGCCGCGCGCTCGGGGTCGACGTGGATCCAGTTGTGGTCGTTGGTCGCCTCGGCGAACGCGTCGATCGCCTTCTGCTCGATCCGCACCCAGTCGCTCGCGCCGAGGTCCAGGTCGCGCGCGTCGCGGAGCTCCTGCTTCGTCAGCGTCGCCATCAGCGCGCCCGGAGCGACTGCCCGCCGGCCTTCTGCATCATCGCCATCATCCCCGCGGGCGCAGCGCCGTCGGGGAAGCGCTCGCGCAGCTGCGCGAGCAGCTCGTCGGCGTCCCACTTCGCATCGGAGGCGAAGAGCTCGCCTGCCTCCCAGGGGACGAGCACGTTGACGGTGCCGCCCCACACGAAGAAGACCTGGCCGGTGATGTCCTGCGCCCCGTCGGCGCACAGCGCGACGACGAGCGGCGACATGTTGCCCGGGTCGAGCGGGTCGAAGCCCTCCTCGGGCGCCTCCATGTCCCCGAACGTCATCTCGGTCATGCGCGTCCGCGCGTTCGGCGCGAGGCAGTTGACCGTGACGCCGTAGCGGACGAGCTCCTGCGCCGCGATCACCGTCAGCGCGGCGATCCCGGCCTTGGCGGCGCCGTAGTTGACCTGCCCGACGTTGCCGAAGACGCCCGACGGGCTCGACGTGTTGATCACCCGGCCGCGCACCTCGTCGCCGCCCTTCGAGCGCTCGCGCCAGTACGCCGCGGCATGCCGGAGCGGCGCGAAGTGGCCCTTGAGATGGACCCCGATGACCGCATCCCACTCGTCCTCGCTCATGTTCACGATCATCCGGTCGCGCAGGATCCCGGCGTTGTTGATCAGGATGTCGAGGCGGCCGTAGCGCTCGACGGCGCGCTCGATCATGTGCTCGGCGGCGGCGAAGTCGGAGACGTCGTCGTAGTTCGCGACCGCCTTGCCGCCCGCCGCCACGATCTCGTTGACGACCGTCTGCGCCGGCGTCGCGTCCGAGCCCTCGCCGTCGACCGAGCCACCGAGGTCGTTGACGACGACGCTCGCGCCGGCCGCGGCGAGCGCCAGCGCGTGCTCGCGGCCGATCCCGCGCCCGGCGCCCGTAACGATCGCGGCCTTGCCCTGGAGGTCTGGCACGGCGCTCTCTTACCACAGGGCGTCGCCCGGCACCACGCGGTCCGCATGCTCGGCCGGCATTTCGCGCGCGACGTACGCGTCCTCGGCCGCCATCCACTGCTCCCACCGCTCGCGCGTGTCGTCGCCGCCGCGGGCGAGCCCGCGCTCGAGCCGGAGCTCGCGCGGCGCCTCGACCCAGATCGCATACGAGAGGTACGGCCGGAATGCCGCCCGCGACGCCGTGACCCCCTCGACGACGACGAAGGGAGCGGGCTCCACGACGACCTCGGCGCGCGGCGGGGCGCCCCAGCTGGTCGGCGTGAAGCGGGCCGGGCGGCCGGCCGCGAGCGGCTCGAGCACCTGCTCCAGGAGGGCCGGCCACCAGTCGACCGGGTTCTCCCAGCCCGCGAAGTCGTCCGTATGCACCACCGGCGCATCGAGCTCGGCGGCGAGCCGCTCGGCGAGCGTCGTCTTGCCGGCGCCGCCGAGGCCGTCGACGGCGACGATCCGCGTCGCGAAGCGCGCGGGCGCGGCGCGAATCGCCTCTAGGAGGTCGTGCATCGCCGTAGGATCGCAACGTGTTCGAAGGCAGCCAGGTGCAGAACGCGATCTACGTGTCCGGCGACGGCGGAGTGGCCGATCTCCGCCGGCGACTGGGAGGCGCGCGCCCAGGAGGCCCTCGAGCCGGGCCCGTTCGACTACATCGCCGGCGGCGCCGGCTCCGAGGCGACGATGCGCGCGAACCTGGAGGCGTTCGAGCGCCGCCGGCTGCGCCCGCGCATGCTGCGCGGCAACACCGAGCGCGACCTCTCGGTCGAGGTGCTCGGCACGCGATCCCCCGCGCCGTTCTTCCTCGCCCCGATCGGCGTGCTCTCGATCGCGCACGAGGAGGGCGAGGTCGCGGTCGCGCGCGCGGCCGCCGCGACCGGCGTCCCGCTCATCCTCTCCAGCGCCGCCTCGCACTCGATCGAGGAGATCGCCGAGGCGATGGGCGACGCGCCGCGCTGGTTCCAGCTCTACTGGGCCAACGACCGCGAGATCTGCGCGAGCTTCGTCCGGCGCGCCGAGGCGGCCGGCTACGGCGCCATCGTCGTCACCCTGGACACGCTCATCCTCGGCTGGCGGCCCCGCGACCTGCGCACCGCCTACCTGCCGTTCATCACCGGCCAGGGGTGCGCGCAGTTCTTCTCCGATCCCGTCTTCCGCAGCCGGCTCGACGCCCCGCCCGAGGAGGACGTGCTCACGGCGGCGATCCGCATGCTCGGCACGTTCCCGAACCTGGCGCTGAGCTGGGACGACCTCGGCTGGCTGCGCGAGCAGACCTCGCTGCCGATCCTGGTCAAGGGCGTGCTGACCGGCGACGATGCGCTGCGTGCCCGCGAGGCCGGGGTCGACGGCGTGATCGTCTCGAACCACGGCGGCCGCCAGGTCGACGGCGCCGTCGCCGCGCTCGACGCGCTCGTCGAGGTGCGTCGAGGCGCTGGGCGCCGACGCGACCGTGCTCATGGACAGCGGCATCCGCACCGGGGCCGACGTCCTGAAGGCGATGGCGCTCGGCGCGGATGCGGTGCTCCTCGGCCGGCCGTACGCGTACGCGCTGGCCGTGGGCGGGCAGCCCGCGGTGGAGGCGGCGATCACGCAGCTGATGGCCGAGACGGACGTGACCCTTGCGCTCATGGGGGGCACCGCCGCCCGCGACCTCGACGCCACGTGGATCGCGGCGTCGTCCTGACCGAGCCCGGCCGCTTCGCGGTCGAGGAGCTCGAGCTCGGCGAGCCCGGGGCCGACGAGGTGCTCGTCCGCATCGAGGCGAGCGGGGTCTGCCACACCGACCTGCACGTCGTCGAGACCGGCTGGGCGCACCGGTTCCCGGTCGTCCTCGGGCACGAGGGGGCCGGCGTCGTCGAGGCGGTCGGGCCGGGCGTCGACCACGTCGGGCCAGGCGACCGGGTCATCCTCGGCTGGCGCTCGCCGTGCGGGCGCTGCGCCTGGTGCGAGCGCGGCGCGACGCACCTCTGCCGGACGCCGGTGACGGCGAAGACGCGGCCACGTATCGCAGGGGGCACCGAGGCAGGCGGGGTGCTGCGCCTCGGCACGCTCGCGACGCGGATGATCGCCCACGCCCGCGCGGCGGTCCCGCTCGACGACGGCGTCCCCGCCGAGCAGGGCTGCCTGATCGGCTGCGCCGTGGCCACAGGCGTCTGCTCCGTGCTGAAGACGGCGCAGGTGTGGCCGGGCGCGCGCGTCGGCGTGATCGGCTGCGGCGCGGTCGGCCTCGCCGTGATCCAGGGCGCGCGGATCGCCGGCGCCGACGAGGTCTACGCGATCGACCTGGACGAGCGGAAGCTCGAGACGGCGAAGCGCTTCGGCGCCACCCACACAGGCGAGGGAACGCGGCTCGACTTCGTCTTCGACGTCGTGGCCCGGCCCGAGACCATGGCGCAGGCATTCGCGATGCTCGGCCACGCCGGGACGATCGTCCATGTCGGGCTCGCCCAGCCGGGCACCTCGGCCAGCTTCGACCTCGAGAAGCTGTTCGACCGGCGCACCCGCATCCTGGTCTCGCACGGCGGCGACCACGTCCCCGCCGACGACTTTCCCCGGCTCTCCGGCTTCGCGCGCGACGGCCGGCTCGACCTCGGCGCCATGGTCACGAAGCGGATCGGCCTCGACGACGTGCCCGAGGCGTTCGAGGACATGAAGCGCGGCGAGGTCATCCGCTCGGTGGTGACGCTGTGAGGTTCCCGCCGCCGGTGGCCGAGCTGATCGGCGTCGACGTCGAGGAGATCGGCGCCGGCGAGTCGGTCATGACCATGGTCGCCGAGGAGCGGCACTCCAATCCGATGGGCACGATCCACGGCGGCATCCTCTGCGACCTCGCCGACGCCGCCATGGGCGTCGCCTTTTTCTCGACGCTCGAGCCGGGCGAGTCGTTCACGACGCTCGAGCTGAAGATCAACTTCCTGCGACCGTTCTGGACCGGAAAGCTGGTCGCGCGCGGGAAGGTCGTGCAGCGCGGCCAGACGGTCGGGATGGTCGAGTGCGACATCTTCGACGAGCAGGAACGGCTGGTCGCGCGCTCGTCGAGCACCTGCATGGCGCTCCGCGGCGAGATGGCGGAGGGGCGGTAGGCCCCGAAAACGGTTCCGCGACCTGGCCGCCGTCGGGGCCGTCCCCGTGTCAGCGGGGGCTGTCCCTCGTGCCTGTACGCAGACATTCGCGCGGACGGGGTTCCGCCGACCGAGCTCGGCCAAACACCAGGGACAGCCCCCTCCGGGGACAGCCCCTAGACGCTCCAGGAGCCGCGCGGCGATCCGCCGCGCCGACTCCTCATCGCCCCACTCCAGCAGCCTCTTGACCTGGAGCGTCCGCACGATCGCCTCGACGGCGCGCCGGCTTTCGACGCCACCGGGCTCCTCGACCGCGCGCCGCAGCCCGTCGATCTCGCCGACGCGCTCGTGCACGAGCTCGACCGCATCCATCCGCTCCAGGTCCCGCAGCACCTGCGCGACGAGCACGTTGTGCGTGCCCTCCCAGCTCTCGAAGACGATCGCGTCCCGCCAGAGCCGCGGCATGGGCGAGAAGTCCTCGATCGTCCCGTTGCCGCCGAGCGTCTCGATGCCGCGCCGGCAGACCGCCGTCGCGGCGAGTGACGTGACCAGCTTGTTGGCGTTGACGAGGATCCGGAACCAGGTGACGTCCTCGTCCGTCGCCGTGCCCGCGTCGACGCCGTCGACCAGCGCGGTCACCTCGAGCGACGAGGCGAGCGCGGCCGCGGACTCTGCCTTCATCACGGCCAGGTTCTCCTGCACGAGCGGGTAGGCCGCGACCGGCCGGCCGAACGCCTCGCGGTACCGCGAGAAGCTCTCCGCCACGAGGTACGCGCGGCGCATCAGCCCTCCCGAGCCGAAGGCGTTCAGCCAGCGCGACGTGTTGAGCACGACCCCGGCGGCGATCCGGAAGCCGTCCTCCAATGCCCCGATCGGGTACGCGAGCGCGCCGTGGAACGTGAACTCGCCGGTGGCGAGCGCGCGCGTGCCGACCTTGTCCTTGAGCCGCTCGATCGTGAACCCGTTCGGCGCGCCGTCGAGGAGCCGCGGGACGAGGAAGCAGCCGATCCCGCGCGTGCCCTGTGGCGCTCCGCGCGGGCGCGCCGTCACGACGAACTGGTCGGCGTCGGCGACCGAGCAGAACCACTTCTCGCCGTGCAGGCGCCAGGCGTCGCCGTCCGGCACCGCCTCGGTCGTGTTGGCGCCGACGTCCGAGCCGCCCTGGATCTCCGTCAGGAACTGCGCCCCGCGGTGACAGAGCGCGTAGTCGGGCTCGAGCAGCGGCGGCAGGAAGCGCTCGCGCAGCTCCTCCGACGCCTCACGGCGGAGCGCACGGATCAGCCCGGCGGTGCAGACGACCGGGCAGGCCTGCCCCGCCTCGCCCGCGTGCGCGAGCAGGTAGAGCATGGCCGCCTGCTCCCAGGCGCCCGCGTTCAGGACGCCGGACGCCCAGACCGCGCTGCCGGCGCGGTGGTACGCCGGGTCGAACTCGATCCGCGTGCCGGCGTGAATCTGCGGGCCGTTCACCTCGGCCGCGTAGACCTCCGGGTCGACTTCCTGCGCCACTGTCTCGCCGAACGCCCGCACCCGGTCGAGCGCGGCCGCGTCGAGGTGCGCCGCGAACGGGCTCTCGTCGTCCCAGAAGGTCGCCGGCTGCGCCACGCGCCAGCGGTCGAGCGCATCCACATCTCGATGCTATGCGGCGTTAGGGTTGTCCCGTGGAGTTGCGCGACAGCCCGGACGAGGCCGCCTTCCGCGAAGGCGTGCGCTCCTGGCTGGAGGCGAACCTGCCGGCCGGCGACCGGCGCGAGTGGAGCCGCAAGATGTACGACGCCGGCTACGCCGGGCTCACCTGGCCGAAGGAGTACGGCGGCCCCGGCGCTCCGTACACGCACCAGGCGATCGCGCTCGAGGAGTTCGCGCGCGCCGAGGCGCCGCCGCACATGGGCGTGATCGGGCTCGGCATGGCCGGGCCGACGATCATGGCCCACGGCACCGAGGAGCAAAAGCTCCGGTATCTGCCTCAGATCCTCTCCGCCGACGAGATCTGGTGCCAGGGCTTCTCCGAGCCCGGCGCCGGCTCCGACCTCTCCGCCGTGCGCACGTCGATCGAGGTGCGCGACGACGGCTTCGTCATCAACGGCCAGAAGGTCTGGTCGTCGTTCGCGCACATCGCCGACTTCTGCATCCTCGTCGGGCGGAGCGACCCCGAGTCCGAGCGGCACACGGGACTCTCGTACGTGATCGTCGACATGCACGCGCCCGGCGTCGAGGTGCGGCCGCTGCGCCAGATCACCGGCGACCCGGAGTTCAACGAGATCTTCTTCACCGACGTCCAGGTGCCGCGCGAGAACCTGCTCGGCGAGATCGGCGGCGGCTGGCAGGTCGCGATGACGACGCTGCTGCACGAGCGCGGCACGCTCGGGTTCGCGCTCGCCGGGGCGCTGGATTCCCAGGTGCGCAAGCTGGTGACGCTCACGAAGGAGCGCGGAGCCGATGATCCGCTCATCCGCGACCGGGTCGCCGAGGAGTGGATCGAGCTGCAGGCGCTGAAGCTGACGAACATGCGCTCGCTCACGACACTCGTCCAGACCGGCATCCCCGGGCCGGAGGGCTCGGTCTCGAAACTGCACTGGTCGGAGCAGAACCAGCGGCTGACGAAGCTGGCGATGGAGATCTTGGGCGGCGAGGACGACGGCTACTGGGGCTACCAGCAGCTGCGCTCGCGCGGGAACACGATCGAGGCCGGGACGTCGGAGATCCTCCGCAACATCATCGCCGAGCGAGTGCTCGGCCTCCCGAGGTCGCGCTAGTGCAGTTCGCCTTCACGGAAGAGCAGGAGCTGCTGCGGCGCGAGGCCCGTGAGGCGCTGTCGAACGGCGGCTGGTCGCGCGAGGAGCTGGCCGAGGCCGACATGTCCTTCCTCGACCGCGCCGTCCTCTACGAGGAGGCGGGCCGGGCCAACGTCGGCGAGTCCCTGTTCGATGATGCCGCGCCGCGCGAGGAGCAGCTGGCGATGCTCGCGCTCGAGGCCGTCGGGATCGGCAAGAAGGCGCTCGAGCTCGCGATCGAGTACGCGCAGAACCGCATCCAGTTCGGCCGGCCGATCGGCGTCTACCAGGCGGTCTCGCATCCGCTCGCCGACACGTTCGTCGAGACCGAGCTCGCGCGCTCGCTCGCGTACTGGGCCGCGTGGTGCGTGGCCGAGCAGGACGAGCAGCTGCCCGTCGCCGTCGCTGCTGCGAAGTCGTACTGCGCGGACACGGCGGTCGCCGCGTGCGAGCGCTCGATCCAGGTGCACGGCGGCATCGGCTTCACCTGGGAGCACGTGCTGCACGAGTACTACAAGCGCGCGCTCGCCATCCAGGCCTTCGGCGGCTACAGCCGCGTCCACCGCGCGGTGGTCGCCGACTACCTCCTCGGCTGAGAACCGTCCTCGTCACCGGCGCGTCGTCGGGGATCGGCGCCGCGTGCGCGACGAGGCTCGCCGGCGCCGGGTGGCGGGTGCTCGCCGGGATCCGCAGCGGTGACGCGCCGGCCGGCACCGAGTCTGTCCAGCTCGACGTGACGAACGAGGACGACGTCCGCGGGCTGGCCGAGATCGAGTCGCTCGACGCGCTCGTCAACAACGCAGGGATTGCGGTGGCCGCGCCGCTCGAGTTCCTGCCGCCCGCGGAGCTGCGGACGCAGCTCGAGGTCAACGTCGTCGGGCAGGTCGCGGTGACCCAGGCTGTCCTGCCGGCACTGCGCCGGGCGCGGGGCCGCATCGTCTTCATCGGATCGGTGTCGGGCCGCAGCGCACTGCCGTTCATGGGCCCCTACGCCGCCTCGAAGCACGCACTGGAGGCGGTCGCCGACTCGCTGCGCGTCGAGCTCGCGCCGTGGGGCATCGGCGTCACGATCGTCGAGCCCGGCACGATCCGCACGCCGATGTGGGCGCGCGGCGGGCAGCGCGCCGGAGAGCTTGCCGAGCAGGCCGGTGAGCGCGCGGCCGAGCTGTACGGGGAGCGCGCCGCCGCGTTCCGGCGCATCGCCGCGGAGCGCGGTGCCTCCGGGGCGCCGGCAGAAGCGGTGGCCGCCGTGGTCGAGCGCGCACTCACCGCCAAGCGCGCCGCCCGCGCGGGTGCTCGTGGGGCGCGACGCGCACATCCGGGCGGCGATCGAGCGCTTCCCCGACCGGCTGCGCGACCGGGCATTCCGAAAGCTGCTCTTGCGCGAGTAGCGCCGGTTCCAGGACGATACGGCCAACTCTCCGAGGAGGAACGCGCGCGATGAACGGCCTGATGATGGACTTCCAGCTGACGCTCCCGGCGCTGATGCGCCGCGCGGAGACGTTCTTCGGCGACCAGGAGGTCGTCTCGCGCCTGCCCGACCGGAGCTTTCACACGACGACCTTCCGGGACGTCATGCGCCGATCGAAGCAGCTAGCAACGGCGCTCGACCGGCTCGGGATCGAGCGCGGCGACCGGGTCGCGACGCTCTGCTGGAACCACTCGGCGCACCTCGAGGCGTACTACGGCATCCCGTCCGGCGGCTTCATCCTGCACACGCTCAACCTGCGGCTGCATCACGACGACATCGGCTGGATCGCCAAGCACGCCGGCGACCGCGTCGTCATCGTCGACCGCCAGCTCCTGCCGCTGCTCGACCAGTTCCGCGACCAGACGGACATCGAGCACGTCTTCGTCGTCGAGGACTCGTACGAGGAGCTGCTCGCGACCGGCGACGCGGACGCCTGGCGCGATCCGGAGCTCGACGAGGACGAGGCCGCGGCCATGTGTTACACGAGCGGCACCACCGGCCGGCCGAAGGGCGTCGTCTACTCGCACCGCTCGACCGTCCTCCACGCGCTGGGAGTCGCCTCGACTTCCCCGCTCGGCCTGCGCATCGGCGAAGCCGACACCCTCTGCCCGGTCGTGCCCATGTTCCACGCAAACGCCTGGGGCTACCCCTATCTCGCGGCGCTCGCCGGTTCCCGCCTCGTCTTTCCGGGGCCGTACCTCGATCCCGAGAGCCTGCTCGAGACGCTCGTCTCGCAGCGGGTGACCTGGTCGGCCGGCGTGCCGACGCTCTGGCTCGGGATGCTCCAGCTGCTCGACGCGAACCCGGGCAAGTGGGATCTCTCGCACATGGTCGGGATGCTGGTCGGCGGCTCCGCCGTGCCGCGCGCGATGATCGCCGCCTACAAGGACCGGCACGGGCTCGACGTCGTCCAGGGCTGGGGCATGACGGAGACGTCGCCGGTCGCGTCGGTGACCGACTTCATCGGCGACCTCCGCAAGGCCGACCAGGACACGAAGTTCGACTACGCGGCCATGGCCGGCTTCCCGCTGCCGTTCGTCGAGATCCGCGTCATGAGCGGGTCGACCGAGCTGCCGTGGGACGGCGAGGCGATGGGCGAGCTGGAAGTGCGCGGCCCGTGGGTGGCCGCCTCGTACTACTCCGACGCGGAGCTCGCCGACCGCTGGACCGAGGACGGCTGGTTCCGCACCGGCGACATCGTCTCCGTCGAGCCGCGCGGGTTCATCCAGATCAAGGATCGCGCCAAGGACGTGATCAAGTCGGGCGGCGAGTGGATCTCGTCCGTCGAGCTGGAGAACAAGATCATGGCCCACCCGGCCGTGGCGGAGGCGGCCGTGATCGCGATCCCCGACCCGAAATGGGCGGAGCGCCCGCTGGCGGCCGTCGTGCTGAAGCCCGGCAAGTCGCTGACCGAGGAGCAGCTGCGCGAGTTCTTGAGCGGCCAGTGCGCCAAGTGGTGGGTGCCCGACCGCTTCGAGTTCATCGAGGAGATCCCGAAGACCGCCGTCGGCAAGTTCAAGAAGACGGCCCTGCGCGACATGTTCGCAACCGCGGGCGCCGAGGAAGAGCAGGCGCTCTCGACGTGAGAGCCGTCGTCCTCCGCGAGACCGGCGGCCCGGAGCGGCTCGAGCTCGCAGAGGTTCCCGACCCAACCGCGGCCCAGGGGCAGGCGCTCCTCCACGTGCGGGCAGCGGGCGTCAACTTCGCGGACGTCCTGGTTCGCCAGGGCCGCTACCCGCAGGCGCCGCCGCTGCCCACCGTGCTGGGCAGCGAGGTCGCCGGCGAGCTCGACGGGCAGCGCGTGATGGCGCTGCCGAGCGGCGGCGGCTATGCCGAGTGGGTCGCCGTCGACCCCGAGCTCGTCATGCCGATCCCCGACGGTGCCTCGTTCGAAGAGGGCGCGTCCTTCATGCTCACGTTCCTGACCGCGTGGATCCCGCTGACCCGGCAGGTGCACGTCGAGCCCGGCGCCGTCGTGCTGGTGCACGCGGGCTCGGGCGGAGTCGGCTCTGCGGCGATCCAGGTCGCGAAGCACCTCGGCGCCCGCGTGGTCGCAACGGCGAGCACCCTGGAGAAGCGGCGCGCGGCGCTCGATCTCGGGGCAGACGAGGCGGTCGACTACGAGGACTTCGATGTCGAGGTGCGCGCGGACATCGTGCTCGACTCGGTGGGCGGGGACGTGTTCGCGCGGTCGCTCGGGATTCTCAACCCGCTCGGCACGCTGATCGCGATCGGCTTCGCCGGCGGCTGGTGGAGCCCCCTCGACCCGGCGCCGCTCGTCGGGCGCAACACGGGCGTGGTCGGGTTCTACCTGGGCCGGCTCATGCGCCACCGGCCGGCCGTGGTGCGCGACGCGCTCGCCGAGCTCCTGCCGCTGTGGGAGGCCGGCACGCTGAAGCCCCTCGTCGGGGCGACGTTCCCGCTCACGGACGCCGGCGAGGCTCACCGGCTGATCGAGGAGCGGCGCAGCATCGGCAAGGTCGTGCTCGTCCCGTGACGCTCGCGCTCGTGACGGGCGGTGGCTCGGGCATCGGCCGCGCGATCGCCGAGCGGCTCGCGGCCGACGGAGCCGACGTCCTGGTCGTCGACGTCGACGAGATCGCGGCGCAGCGGACGGCGCGCGCGGTCGACGGCCGTGCGGTGGCCGCGGATGTGGGCGACCCGGCCGAATGGAGCCGGCTGGCCGACACCATCCCGGGGCTGGACATCGCGTGCCTGAACGCGGGCGTCGTCACGGGCGAGGCCGACCTGGACGATCTCTCGGACGAGGCGTACCGGCGGATCATGCGCGTGAACGTCGACGGCGCGGTGCTCGGCTTACGGGCGTTGATCCCGCTGCTGGAGCGGAACGAAGGCGACGCCGTCGTCACCGCCTCGCTGGCCGGGTTGACGCCGATGCCGTCGGATCCCATCTACACCGCGACCAAGCACTTCCTCGTCGGCCTCGTGCGCAGCGCGGCGCCCGGTCTGGCCGCGCGCGGCGTCCGCCTGAACGCCGTCTGCCCCGGCATCGTGGACACGCCGCTGATCGGCGACGGCCGTGAGCGCCTGCAGGCGGCGGGCTTCCCGCTCTTGGAGCCTGCCGACGTCGCCGAGGGCGTCGCGCTCGCCCTGGCGAGCGGCGAGGGCGGCCAGGCATGGGTCGTGCAGCCCGGCCGCGTGCCGGAGCCGTACCGCTTCGGCGGCGTCCCCGGCCCGCGCGTGGCAGGCGCCGAGGGCGTCCGGCCACCGCTCTGACCGGCCGTTCAGCGGTCGGCCCGAAGCGCGAGCGGTAGAAAATACTGTCCAAGTTTTGTATAGCCTCGAGCCGTGGGCCGTCTGTCCCGCATCGTCTCCGGCCGCCGGTCGGTCTGGGCCGTGCTCGCCGTCTGGCTGGTCGCCGTTGCTGCGTTCGGCGCGCCGGCCGGCAAGTTCGAGAGCGCGCAGAAAAACGACGCCGCGAGCTTCCTGCCGGGCAGCGCCGAGTCGGTTCAGGTGCTCGACTCCGCCAAGCGGTTCCGGGGCGGCGACGCCACGATCGCCAGCGTCGTCTACCGCAACCCGTCCGGCCTTACCGCGGCCGACCGGCGCGCGATTGCAGCCGTCTCGGAGCGCGTGAACGCGGTCGGGCTCCAAGGGGTCGAACGGCCTACGTCGCCCGTCTACTCGCGCGACGGCACGGCCGCGCTCGTCACCGTCCCGATCCTTGCGAACAGCGACATCGACCGCATCACGGCCGCCGTCGACGAGATCCGCTCGGTCATCGACCGGACCGCTCCTCCGGCCCTCGAGGCACACGTCACCGGCCCCGCCGGCTTCTCGGCCGACGCGGCGAAGGTTTTCCAGGGGGTCAACTCGACGCTCCTGTACGCGACGGCGCTGCTCGTCTTTGTCCTGCTCGTCCTGATCTACCGCAGCCCGATCTTCTGGTTCCTCCCGCTGCTCTCCGTGCTCTTCGCCGAGAGCGTGGTGCGAGGCCTCGGCTACCTCCTCGCCCAGGCGGGCGTCGTGATCAACGGACAGGTGGGAGGGCTCCTGCTCGTGCTCGTCTTCGGGGCCGGAACCGACTACGCCCTGCTGCTGACCGCGCGCTACCGCGAGGAGCTCCGCCTCGTCGAGGACAAGCACGAGGCGATGCGGATCGCCGTCCGCCAGGCCGGCCCGGCGATCGTGGCGTCCGCCGGGACGGTCGTCGCCGCACTGCTCTGCCTCTCGTTCGCGCGCCTGAACACGACGGCGGGGCTGGGCCCGGTCGGGGCGATGGGCGTCGCGGTCGCGGCCACGGCCATGCTGACCCTCCTCCCCGCACTGCTCGTGCTCGGCGGGCGGCGCGCGTTCTGGCCGTTCGTACCGCAGTACGGGTCGGAGGAGGCGTCGCGCCGCGGTGCCTGGCGTCGCCTCGGCGAGCGCATCGCGCGGCGCCACCGCGCCGTCTGGATCGTCACCGCGCTGGTGCTCGCGGCGATGGCGCTCGGCGCCTTCTCGCTGGACGACAACCTGACCAGCGCGAACGGGTTCCGCGGTTCGGTCGAGGCGGTCAAGGGCCAGCAGTTGCTACAGCGGTCGTTCCCGGCCGGCGCGAGCGCGCCCACGACCGTGCTTGTCCGGAACCGCGCGCAGGTGGACGCGGCGGCCGCCGCAGCCCGGGCGTCCGGCCTCGTGGCGGCGGTCGGGCGGCCGGAGACCGGCGCGCCAGGTGCACGCTTCTCGGTCACGCTCACAGCGGACCCGTTCTCCAAGCGGGCGTTCGCCGCGATCGGCCCGCTTCGCAAGCAGATTCGGGCTGCTGCGCCCAGCGCGCTCGTCGGCGGGCCGTCGGCGGAGGAGGCGGACGTACGAGCCGCCAACAAGCACGACACCCGGCTCCTAGTGCCGCTCGTGCTGGTGGTCGTGTTCGCGATCCTGGCGCTACTGCTACGCGCGGTGACGGCACCGCTGATGCTGATCGCGACCGTCGTGCTGTCGTTCTTCGCGGCGATCGGCGCGAGCCTCGTCATCCTCGGCGCGGTCACCGACTTCCCGGGCGAGGACCCGAGCTACGCGCTGTACTCGTTCATCTTCCTCGTCGCACTCGGCGTCGACTACAACATCTTCCTGATGGCGCGCGTGCGCGAGGAAGCACAGCGCCGGCCGACGCGCGATGCCATGCTGACCGCGCTGGCAGTCACCGGCGGCGTGATCACGTCCGCGGGGATCGTGCTAGCCGGGACGTTCGCGGTGCTCGCCGTACTGCCACTCGTCGCGCTCACCCAGGTGGGGTTCACCGTCGCGTTCGGCGTCCTCCTGGACACGCTCGTCGTCCGGTCGATCCTGGTTCCGGCGCTGACGTTCGAGCTGGGCGAGCGCACCTGGTGGCCCGCGCGGCTGTGGCGGCGGCATCGCGCAGTCGAGGCGCGCGCACCGGCGTAGGCTGACGCGGTGACGCTGCTCTGGTTCTTCGTCTGGCTGATCTGCGACCTGATCGGCGACAAGGAGGTCCTGACCTTCGACCCGGTCAACTGGTGGGCCGGGACGCTGCTGTTCGCGATCGCCGTCGATCTGAGCGCGCGGACGGTGCTCAGGCGGTGACGCGGTCGGCCTCGGGCACGCCCGCGGCCTCGTCCAGCGCATCCTTGACCTGGTAGTAGAGCCTCCGCGACTGCTCGAGGTCGTTCCCGATCGCCGTCACGCCCACGCGGCCGGCGACGGCGAGAGCGCTGAGCATGTGCAGGACGACGCCGGTCTCGGTCTCGGCGTCCCAGCCCAGGCGCCCGGCGGCAACGACGTCGAGCAGGTCGTCCGGGGTCAGCGACCGGTACGCCGGCGAGTCGAGATGATCGGTGGCCGCGTAGTGCTTGATGTCGCCGTACCGCGTCCGATACTCCGCGGAGAGGGGCTCGTAGGTCCCGTCGGTCAGCGTCGTCAGCGCGAACAGTGGGTGCGTCGTCCCGCCGCAACGGAGGTTGATCTCCACCGCGTAGAGACGCCACAGAGCACCGCGCTTGACCGCGACGAAGTCCACGGCCGCGCGGCCGATCACGCCCTCGCGCGCGAGCCTGCGCCCGACCTTCAGCGCCTCGGTCGCGAGTCGCTCGGCGTACTCGGGGCTTGCCGGGAAGTGGCAGCCGAAGTACGTGAGGTGATGCGCGCCGCCGAGGATCTGATCGTGCGTCGACATGATGTCCACCTGCCCGGAGGGGCTGATGCGGAGCTGCACGCTCGGGCTCTGGAACTCCTCGCCCTCGATCAGCTCCTCGACGACACCGCCGTCGCGGTCGAGCGCCTCCATGTACGCGTCCACGCTCGACTCCTCGTCCTCGAGCTCGAGAGCACCGCGTAGGTCGGCCTCGGCGACGTCGAGGTCGACGATCGCGTTGCCGAGTCCGCTCACGCCTTCGTCGAGCTTGACGATCGCACGACGAGCGCGGCGGCTGCGGCCCCGGAGCTCGTGGAGCGCCGGCAGCACGTCGTCCTCGCCGTCGACCTCGAGGCCGACGGGGTGCGGGACGCCCTCCTCTTCGAACACGCGCCTGCTGCCCGTCTTCGTCCCGAGCCAGGCAAGCGCGGGGTCGGCCCCGTAGATCGGCAGGCCGAGCTGCACGGCCAGCTCCGCCTCTGCATCCGTGACGCAGAACGGGAGGATGATCGCGGTCTCCGGGTCGCCGGCGAGCCCGCGGATCCGGCGCACAGCGCCCGGCCGTTCGAGGAGCTTCGCCGCGAGCGGCTCGTTGCGGCCGTCAACGAGCGAGACCGTGTCGAAGCGGCTCCGCGCCTGCGGCGTGTCCAGCTCCGGCACGAGGCTGAAGTAGTAATCGAGGACGCGCGGGTGGATCGGCTGAGAGGTCACGTAGACGACACGCGACCGGGGGCCGCGCAGCAGGCTCAATACGAGGCACAGGAAACGCTCCTCGTAGGCCGGGAGCACGGGATACAACTGCTCCGGCACGTCGAGGCTGACCGAGTGGACGACGACTATCGTCCGCTCGCGGTCGCCGATCGACCGCAGCGTGATGTTCGGCCAGAACGCGCGCAGTTTGGCCTGAAGCTCTGCGAAGGTGGCGTCAGGCACGACTCAAAGGCTCGCGACCCGGACGAGCGCCTTGCCGCGATTCTCGCCGTTCAGCATCCCGATGAACGCGGCCGGCGCGTTCTCGAGCCCGTCCGTGACGTGCTCGCGCCAGCGGATCGACCCCCTTGCGATCCAGTGGGCCAGCCGCACGCCGGCCTCGTCGAAGCGGTGCGCGTAGTCGCTGACCAGGAAGCCCTCCATGCGCGCACGGAAGACGATCAGGGCGCGCGGATCGAAGGTCGGCGCCGGCCCCTCGGCGTTGTACTGCGACACCTGCCCGCAGATGACGATCCGTGCGTGTAGCGCCAGCCGCGCGTGCACCGCCGCCGAGATCTCGCCGCCGACGTTGTCGAAGTACACGTCCACTCCGCGCGGGCACGCCTCCTTCAGCGCCGCACGCACGTCGTCGTTCTTGTAGTCGATCGCGACGTCGTAGCCGTAGAGCTCGGTCAGATCGCGCGTCTTCTCCGGCCCGCCGCTGATGCCGACGGCGCGGCAGCCCGCCAGCTTCGCGATCTGGCCCACAACGTGCCCGACCGCGCCGGCGGCGCCGGAGACGACGACGGTGTCGCCGGGCTTCGGCCGGCCGACGTCGAGCAGCCCGAAGTAGGCGGTGAAGCCGGTGCCGCCGACCGCGTGCAGGGCGAGCGTCGGCGGGTCGACCACCGGCGGCACGAGCCGGAGCGCGCCGCCGCGCGCGACCGCGTAGTCCTGCCATCCGAGCTGGCCGATCACGAGGTCGCCCGGTGCGAAGCGGCCGTCGTGCGACTCGGCCACCTCGCCGAGCGCCTGCGCGGTCATCACCTCACCGATCTCGACCGGCTTCGCATACGAGCGCGCGCTGCTCATGCGGCCACGCTGGTACGGATCGACCGACGTCCAGAGCACGCGGACGAGCACCTCGCCCGGCCCCGGCTCGGGCACCGGTTGCTCGACGAGCACGAAGTCGCTCTCCGACGGGAACCCGGTCGGCCGGGCGGCCAGCGTGACCGCGCGACTCGTGCCTACCTGAACCGCCACGTCCCGCCGCTTTCGAACTCCCTGAGGATGCGCCGGCTGACCACCATGCGGTGCACCTCGTCGGGCCCGTCGTAGATGCGGGCGCCGCGCGCCATCGCGTACATGGCGGCGAGCGGCGTGCGGTCGGTGAGGCCGAGGCCTCCGTGCACCTGGATCGCGCGATCGATGACCTCGTTCAGCACGCGCGCGGCGACGAACTTGATGATCGAGATCTCGACGCGCGCCTCGTCGCCGCCATCGATCTTGTGCGCAGCGTCGAGCGTCATCAGGCGGCAGGCGTGGATGTCGGCCGCCGAGTCGGCGATCCAGTTCTGGATCGTCTGCTTGTCGGCGAGCCGCGAGCCGAATGCCTCGCGCTCGAGCGCGCGGGTGCAGAGCAGCTCGAAGGCGCGCTGCATCTGGCCGAGCCAGCGCATGACGTGGTGGATGCGGCCGGGCCCGAGCCGCTTCTGGGCGATGCGGAAGCCGTCGCCCGGCTCGCCGAGCGTGTTCTCGACCGGCACGCGCACCCCGGTGTACGTGACCTCGCAGTGCGTCGACCAGCCGCTGCCGCGATGGCCGAAGACCGGCACGGGCGTGATCTGGATGCCGGGCGAGTCGGCGGGGACGATGATCTGCGTCGCCCGCCGGTGCGGCTCCGCGTCCGGGTCGGTGACCGCCATGACGATCGCGAACCCCGCGCCCTCCGCCCCGCTCGAGAACCACTTGTGCCCGTCGATCACCCACTCGTCGCCGTCGCGCACGGCGCGGGTCCGCAGGGTCGTCGGGTCGGAGCCCGGGACCTCCGGCTCCGTCATCGAGAAGAACGAGCGCACCTCGCCGGCGACGAGCGGCTCGAGCCAGCGGTGCTTCTGCTCCTCGGTGCCGAACAGGTGCAGGATCTCGCCGTTGCCCGCGTCCGGTGCCTGGCACCCGAAGACGTACTGCGCCCAGACTGAGCGCCCGATCTCCTCGTTCAGGTACGCGTAGACGAGGAATCCCTGCCCGGTGCCGCCCGCTTCCGGGGGCAGGTGCGGCGCCCAGAGCCCCTCCTCGCGCGCGCGTGCACGCAGGCTCGACAGGAGCCGCTCCGCGTCCCCATCCTCGAGCGCGAAGGCGGGCTCGGCGGGGACGACGTGCGCGTCCATGAACGCGCGGTACCGGGCGCGGAGCTCCTCCAGGCCGACGGGTGGGACGAGTTCGGCGAGCGCCACCCGTCTAGCATCGCATGCAGTGCGCCTCGGCTTCTACATGGGTTATGCACCGCCGGGGACGAACCCGCTGCATCTGATCGAGCTCGCGCAGGAGGCTGAACGGCTCGGCTACTCCTCGGCGTGGGCCGCCGAGGCCTGGGGCACCGACGCGATCAGCGTGCTCTCCTGGCTGGGCGCGTCGACGTCGACGATCAACCTGGGCACGGCGATCCTCCAGCTGCCGGCCCGGACGCCGTCGAACGTGGGCATGACGGCCGTGACGCTCGACCTGCTCTCGGGCGGCCGCGTGCTGCTCGGCCTGGGCACGTCGGGGCCGCAGGTCGTCGAGGGCTGGCACGGCCAGCCCTGGGGCAAGCCGCTGCGCAAGACGCGCGAGTACGTCGACATCGTCCGCGCGGTCATCCGCCGCGAGGTGCTCGAGTACGACGGCGAGCACTACCAGGTGCCGTATCGTGGCAACGACGCGACGGGGCTCGGCAAGCCGCTGAAGCTGATGGCTCGCCCGCTGCGCGACTCGATCCCGATCTACCTCGCATCGCTGCGGCCGAAGTCGGTCGCGCTCGCCGCCGAGATCGCCGACGGCTGGCTGCCCATCTTCTTCTCGCCCGAGCGGGCGCAGGCGACCTTCCCGGAGCCGTTCGCGCGCGAAGGGCTCGAGATCGCGCCCGCCGTGCCGGCGATCGTGGCCGATCTCGAGACCGCCCGTGACGCGCTGCGGCCCTACTACGCGCTCTACGTCGGCGGCATGGGCGCGCGCGGCGCGAACTTCTACAACGACCTGGCGCGCACCTACGGGTTCGAGGCTGAGGCGGAGAAGATCCAGGACCTGTTCCTGGAAGGCCACCAGCGCGACGCCGCGGCGGCGGTGCCGGATCAGCTCATCGACGAGATGGCGCTCGTCGGGCCGCCCGAGCGCATCCGCGAGCGGCTCGCCGCGTGGCGCGAGTCCGGCGCGACCGAGCTGCTGATCTCGACGCTCGACCCGGCGACGCTGCGCGTGATCGCGGAGGCCGCCGCGTGACCGTCCGCGATCTGTTCGACCTCAGCGGCCGCGTCGCGATCGTGACCGGCGGCGGCAAGGGCATCGGGCTGCAGATGGCGACCGGGCTCGCAGAGCTGGGCGCCGACCTGCTGCTCTGCGCGCGCAAGCCGGAACGCTGCGAGGAGGCGGCCGCCGAGCTCTCCAACGCGTTCGACGTTCGGGCGATCGGCATGCGCTGCGACGTCTCCGACCCGGCCGAGGTGCAGGCCGTCGTCGACCGCGCCGTGGCGGAGCTCGGGCGGATCGACGTGCTCGTGAACAACGCCGGCACGGTCTGGGGCAGCCCGCCCGAGGACATCCCGCTCGAGGGCTGGCAGAAGGTCGTCGACGTGAACCTGACCGGCGTGTTCCTCTGCTCGCAGACGGCCGGCAAGGTGATGCTCGAGGCGGGCAGCGGCTCGATCGTCAACATCGCCTCGGTCGCCGGGCTGCACGGCGGCGACCCCGAGTACATGAACGCCCTGCCCTACAGCGCCACCAAGGGCGGCGTGATCGCGCTCACGCGCGACCTCGCGTGGAAGTGGGGCCGCCAGGGCATCCGCGTCAATGCGATCGCGCCCGGCTGGTTCCCGTCGGACATGTCGAAATACGTGCTCGGCCCGCACGGCGAGGAGCTCGTGAAGCGCATCCCCCTCGCGCGCTTCGGCGGGCCGGAGGATCTGAAGGGCGCGGTCGCGCTGCTCGCCTCCGACGCCGGCGCGTTCATCACCGGGCACACGCTCGTCGTCGACGGCGGGCAGTCCGCCTAGGTCTTCGACTCCCCGCGCGGCCTCGGCTCACTTCCCGGCAGGTGCTGCATGGTCGACCGGCGTCTGACTTAGTGGCTGACAGCCACTAACTCGCGTCGCGATCCAGCGCCGCGAACGCCGACTCGACCATGAGCGGCACGCCCTCCTCGAAGCGCGCCGCCTGCGGCGCGTCGCCGAGCTCGCCGCGGACGTAGCGGCCGTAGATCGCCTCGCAGAACACGGCGGCCTTCCACCACGCCAGCGCCTCGAACCAGCCCAGGCGCTCGACCCGGCGGCCGGTGCGCTCCTCGTAGCGGGCGACGAGCTCCACACGCGACGGGAACCCCTCGGCGGCCGTCGCGGGCGAGCTTCCGAGCGCGGTCGGCAGCCCGCCGGGCTCCATGTACGTCGCAACCAGGTAGCCGACGTCCGCGCGCGGGTCGCCGATCGCGCCCATCTCCCAGTCGAGCACGGCCGCGATGCGCGCCTCATCAGGGGCCACGATCACGTTGCCGATGCGGTAGTCGCCGTGAACGACGGCGTTCGGCAGCGGTTCGGGGACTGCGGCGGCGACGCGTTCGCCGAGCTCGGGCACGGGCAGGTCGCGCGTCTTGTTGACGCCCCAGAGCTGCTGCCAGCGCCGCACCTGGCGCTCGAGGTAGCTGCCGGGTCGCACGAACGGCTGCAGGTCGGGCGCAGCGACGTCGACGGCGTGGATGTCCGCCAGCGTGTCGACGAGGTCGAGCATCACTGCGCGGCGCGCCTCGGCGTCACCGAGGACACGCGGAAGCTCGTCGAGCACGACGGCGCCTTCAACGAACTCCATGACGTAGAACGGGACGCCCAACACGGACTCGTCCTCGCCGACGGCGACGATCGGTGGGACGCGGATGCCCTGCGCGGCGAGCGCGAGCTGGAGCCGCGCCTCGCGCACCATGTCGTGCGCCGAGGGCGGCAGCGGCGGCCGCGGCGGGCGGCGCAGGACGTAGCGGTCCTCGTCCCGCGACAGCAGGAAGCTGAAGTTGGAGCCGCCGGCGACGCCGATCCGCTCGGCGCGCACGGGACCGTGGCCGAGGCCGTGCGAGTCGAGGAAGGCCTCGACCTTCTCGGGAACCAGGAGCGGCGCGAGCTGGGTCAGGCCGCGATCTTACGAAGCGATTCGAGGCGCTCGCGAATCGCGCGGCGCGACCGGTCGAAGACCGTGCCGTCGCGGAAGAGCTGGTACTGGCCGTTGGCAGCCTGCGCGAGCGCGTCGAGCTGGAAGGCGAGCTCGCCGGCCGGCACGCGCCGGTCGAGCTCGTCGAGGTCCTGCGCCTGCTCGACCGCGTGCTCGAGGTAGGACATCCAGGAACCGAGGTTGTCGCGGATCTGGTCGCGCACCGGGCCTGGCCGGTGGTTGAACTCGAACGCCGCCGAGGCGAAGAAGCAGCCGCCCGGGAACACCTGCCGCTCCGAGTACCCGATCATGTGGTCGCAGAGCGCCCAGACGCGGGCGATCCCCTTGGGCGCCTCGCGCGCCGGCGCGATGACCTCCTGCACGAACACCGCGGCCGCGTGCTCCACGGTCGCGAGCTGGAGCTCCTCCTTGGAGCCGAAGTGCGCGAACAGGCCGCTCTTGCTCATCCCGGTCGCCTCGGCGAGGCGCCCGATCGAGAGCGGCTCGAGGCCCTCTTCGGTCGCGAGCGCGGCAGCACGATCCAGGATCGTGTGCCGTGTCCGCTGCCCCTTGGTCTCGAGTAGCACGATTGTTCGATTCTAGGCCTGCTGGATAGCCGTGTCTACAGATTGTCTTGACAAAAAAGTACGACCGTTCTATTTTGCCACACATGGAGATCGACCACCTCGTCCTCCCCGTCTCGAGCTACACGGCCGGGAAGCGCTTCTACGAAGTAGCGCTCGCGCCGCTCGGCTTCTCGATCCGCATGGACTGGCCGGACCGCCACCGCGCCTACTTCGGGCTGCCGGGCGAGCCGTCCTCCCTCTGGATGTTCGAGTCGCCTGCCGCGGGCAGCCTCGAGCTCTCGCTGCGCGCCGGCGACGCGCGCATCGTCGAGGGCTTCCACGAGGCTGCCGTCGCCGCCGGGGCGCGCTCGCAGCACGGCCCGGCGATGGACAGCGACCGCACCGGCGATCACTACTCGGCGCGCGTCGTCGACCCGGACGGGAACGCGCTCGAGGTCGTGTTCCGCAGCGCTGCGCAGGAAGCCTCGCTGGCCGCGTAGCATCCGCTCCGTGCAGGCGCACGTGGAGCACGACTCGGTCGTCGAGCTGATCAAGCTCGACCCGACACAGGCGGAGCACGACGCGATCCGCGAGCTCTGGAAGGCGCACTCGATCGCCGAGGACAACCGCGACCTGCCCGGGCTGATCGCCACGCTTACGCCCGACTGCGTCTACGAGGTGCGGCCCGGCGGCCACCGCTGGGAGGGGCATGAGGGCGCCGCGCGCTTCTACGCCGGCCTGCTCGGCGCCTTCCCGGACATCCACTTCGACCTGACGAACATCGTCATCGGGCCGCAGGGCGTCTGCGAGGAGGCCCGCGTCGCGGGCACGCACCAGGCCAGGTGGCTCGACTACGAGCCGACGGGCGACTTCCTCACCTGGAACGTGTCGATCTTCTTCCCGTGGGACCGCGAACGGCGGCTCTTCCGCGGCGAGATGGTCTACACGGACCTCATGCCGGCTCGCTGAGCCAGCGCGCGATCCGCTCGCCGATCCGCTCGCCCGCGTCCTCCTGCAGGAAGTGGCCCGCGCCCTCGACCGTCTCGGCCGGCTCGGCGCCGGGGATCAGCTCGGCGAAGCGCTCGCCGACGCGCGGCGAGAAGACCGGGTCGGAGTCGCCGAACAGGATGAGCGCACGCCCCGGCCACGTGCGCAGCCCCTCGCGCACTTCGAGCATCGCCGCGGCGGAGGGGTGCTCGAGCGAGTCCGGGACGAGCTCCGGGAACATCACCACGCCGGTCTTCGACTCCGGCGTCGGAAACGGCGCGTCGTACCCGGCGACCACCTCGTCCGTGAGGTCGCCCGGACACGTGATGCGGACGAGCTGGCCCGGCTGCAACTCCGTGCCAACCCGGCGCACGAACGCGCGGAACTGGAGCCAGGCCTCGCCCGGCGGCCGGCCCGAGAAGATGCCGGTGTTCATCACGACGAGCCGCGCGACGCGCTCGGGGTGCTCGACGGCGAGCCGGAAGCCGAGCGGCCCGCCCCAGTCCTGGCACACGACCGTGAGCCGCCGGAGGTCGAGCTGCTCGACAAAGCCGCGCAGCACCTCGGAGTGGCGGTCGTACGAGTACCAGCCCGGCTCCGTGGGCTTGTCCGAGCGTCCGAACCCCGGGTAGTCCACGGCGACCGCTCGCGCCACGCGCGCCAGCGGCGGGATCATCTTCCGGTAGAGGAACGCCCAGGTTGGCTCGCCGTGGAGCAGGAGCACGGGGTCGCCCTCGCCCTCCTCGACGTAGTGCAGACGCAGCCCGTCGACCTCGGCGTAGCGGGGATCCCATGCGTAGCCGGGCAGGCCCTCGAAGCGCTCGTCGGGCGTCCGGTAGACCTCCATCGGACGAGCCTACGAGAGAAAGGCGTCGATCAGCGCGGCGAGCTCTTCCGGAGCCTCCTGCGCGAGGTCGTGCCCGTAGCCGGGCAGCTCGACGTAGTCGGCGTGCGGCAGCCGCGCGGCGAGACGGCGGCCGTTCTCCACGGGGACGATCCGGTCGTCGCTGCCGTGCACGACCAGCGCCGGCATTGCGATCCGCTCGACCTCGGCGCCCTGCTCGTAGAAGCGGAGGCACGCGCGCGTGTGTGCGGCCGTCGTCCGGTGCGGCGCAGCGTGCGCGACGTTCTCCTCGAGCAGCGCGTCGACGCGGTCCGGCCTGACGGTGAGCGGGAAGGTTCGCCGCACGTACTCGTCGCGGCGGCAGCGCGAACGCCTCGCTGTAGACGCTCACGCACGTCGTCGGCCCGGGGCACGCGGTCCGGGCCGCCCGCGCCGGTGGCCGACGAGGACGAGCGAGCGGACGAGCTCGGGCCGCGCCAGCGCGAGCGTCAGCGCGACGTACCCGCCCATCGAGAGCCCGACGACGTCGGCCGGGCCGCGCGCCGCCTCGGCGGCGTCGTCGGCCAGCTCGGCCACGGCGGAGCGGGCGGGCCCGGGCGCCTCACCGGTGCCGCGGTTGTCGTACGTGATGACCTGGCGGCCCGAGAGCTGTGCGGCAACGTCGCGCCAGGCCCACGCGCCCTGGCCCAGGCCGGCGACGAGGAGGACGCTCAGCGGAGCCGCTCGACGACCATGGCCATGCCCTGGCCGCCGCCGACGCACATCGTCTCGAGGCCGATCGTCCCGTCGAGCGTCTCGAGGTCGTTCAGGAGCGTGCACATGATCCGCGCGCCGGTCATGCCGTACGGATGGCCGAGCGCGATCGCGCCGCCGTGCGGGTTCAGCTTCTCGCCGAACGGGTCGACGCCGAGCTCGCGGCAGACGGGCAGCACCTGCGCGGCGAACGCCTCGTTCAGCTCCATCACGTCGACGTCGTCGATCGTCATGCCCGCCTGGCGCAGCACGCGCGCACCGCGTCGATCGGGCCGACGCCCATGATCTCGGGCTCGACGCCGGAGACGGACGACGCGACGATCCGGGCGCGCGGCTTGATGCCGAGCTCGCCGGCGCGCTGCTCGCTCATGACGACCACCGCGGCCGCGCCGTCGTTCAGCGGGCACGAGTTGCCGGCCGTGACCTTGCCGCCCGGCTTGAACGCCGGCTCGAGCTCCTGCGAGCGTCTCGAGCGTCGACCCGCGCCGCGGGCCGTCGTCGCTGGTCGACGACCGGCCGTCTGCCGGGAACGGCGTGATCTCGCGCGCGAAGAAGCCGCTGTCCTGCGCCGCCACGGCGCGCTCCTGCGAGCGCTGCGCGTACCGGTCCATGTCCTCGCGCGAGACGCCGTAGCGCTCGGCGACGTTCTCGGCCGTCATGCCCATCGGGATGTAGACGTTCGCGATCGGCGCGTCGTCGCCGAACAGCTTCGGATGCAGCTCCTCGGCGTCCTTGGGGTAGCCGTCGACCTGGGAGATCGACTCGACACCGGCGGCGACGAACACGTCGCCCTCGCCGGCCTTGATCGCGTGAAAGGCCATGCGGATCGTCTGCAGGCTGGAGGCGCAGAAGCGGTTGACGGTCGTCCCCGGCACGTGCTCGGGCAGCCCGGCGAGGAGCGCGGCGCGGCGGCCGAGGTTCATGCCCTGGCGCTCCTGCGGGAAGCCGCAGCCGACGATGACGTCGACGATCTCGCCGCGGTCGAGCTCCGGCACCTGCTTCAGCGCGGCGTCGATCGCGAAGGCGACCAGGTCGTCGGGGCGCGCGTCGACGAGCGAGCCCTTGCGGGCGCGCCCGATCGGCGTGCGCGTGGCGGAGACGATGACTGCTTCGGGCATCAGCGTGAGCGTAACGTTGCCGCCCATCTCGACCGCGTCTCAACGCGGACTTAGTGGCTGTCAGCCACTAACTCCGCGCACGAGCAGGCGCGCGGACGGACTCTGTGGCTCTTCGCGACTGGGTCGGGTTCCGGGGTTACGTGAACGCCGACTCGCCGGTCAGCAGCCGCCCGATGATCAGCTTCTGGATCTGGCTCGTGCCCTCGTACAGCGTCGTCACGCGGGCGTCGCGGAGGTAGCGGCCGACGGGGAAGTCGTCCACGTAGCCGTACCCGCCGTGCACCTGCACCGCGGCGTTTGCCGCTCGCACGGCCGCCTCGCTCGCATAGAGCTTCGCCACCGACGACTCGAGCGTGTGCCGGCGCCCCGCATCCGAGGCGGCGGCCGCCTGCCAGGCCAGCAAGCGGGCCGCCTGCGTCTCGACCGCGATCTCCACGATCAGCTCCTGCACCAGCTGAAAGCCGGCGATCGGCTTCCCGAACTGCTGCCGCTCGGCCGAGTAGGCAAGGCACGCCTCGAGGCAGCCCTGCGCGATCCCGACCGCGCCGGCCGCGAGCGAGATGCGCCCGTTGTCGAGCGCCGACAGCGCGACCTTGAGCCCGCCGCCCAGCTCCCCGAGCACCGCATCGCCGCCGACATGCACGCCGTCCAGCGTCAGCTCCCCGGTGTCCTGCGCGCGCAGCCCGAGCTTGCCTTCGACCTTGCTCGCCGAGAACCCCTCCGCCCCGGTCGGCACGAGGAAGCACGTCACCCCTTCCTCGGCCCGCGCGAACACGAGCGCCAACCCGGCCCACGTGCCGAGCGTGATGAACATCTTCGACCCCGTCAGCACCCAGCCGTCGCCGTCGCGCGCCGCGCGGGTCTCGAGCGACGACGGGTCGGAGCCCGCACCCGGCTCCGTGAGCGCGTAGCACCCGAGCGTCTCCCCGCTGGACAGGCCGGGGAGCCATCGCGCCTGCTGCTCCTCCGTCCCCCACTTCGCGATCGTCTTGCCGACCAGCCCGTTGTTGACGGAGACGATCCCGCGCACGGAAGAGTCGGCCCGGCCGAGCTCCTCCATGACCAGGCAGTAGGAGACGGTGTCGAGCCCCATGCCACCGTGCTCCGTCGGCAGGGCCGCGCCGAGGAAGCCGATCTCGGCGAGCTTCCCGACGATCGCGCGATCCATCGTCTCCGAGCGGTCCCAGTCGCGCGCGAACGGCACGATCTCCCGGTCGCAGAACTCGCGCGCGGTCGCGCGCACGAGCTGCCTGCTCGGGCGTCAGCTCGAAGTCCACGCGCCCTTCTACCACGAGGGGGCCGGTCGCCCGGCCCCCTCGAACTGCTGTGGATCAGAACGCGTCTAGCGCGTGCGGACCAGGTTCCCGAACTCCGTGAAGTGCCCGTTCGTGTAGCGGGACAGCGTCTGGTAGCGGATCGGGAATGCGCTCTTGGGCGTCGTGACGAGCTTGGCGCCCGGAAGCAACCAGGGATCCTTGTTGATCGTCAGGTGCGACACCGCGTTCATGAGCGACTGCCGCGTCGGGTTCTTGCCGGCGCGGTAGAGCGCCTGCACGAACGTGTCGGCCTTCGCCATGCCATAGAGGAACAGCCCGTCGTCGCGCGGGTTCGGGAACGAGGGCGCGTATTTGTCCATGACCTGCTCGTACAGCTTGATCTGCGGATCGTTGGCGTACTTCGGGTTGACCGGATCCTTGAGGTACTGGGCCGTGACGACCCCCTCGACCGCATCCGGCGAGCCGGCGATCTGCTTCGCGACAGCCATGAACGTGTCGGTCGCGCCGACCGAGTTCACGATCTTGTTCGGCTTCCAGCCGATC
Organism: uncultured Thermoleophilia bacterium; assembly: GCA_963817375.1. Lineage (GTDB taxonomy): Bacteria > Actinomycetota > Thermoleophilia > Gaiellales > Gaiellaceae > JACVRM01. The sequence goes on from CAWFOB010000001.1 coordinate 380,358, forward strand.
TTGTACGCGACCGCCAGCGACGTGTACGACTCCTGCGGGGTGGCGATGACGAACAGCGTGTCCGCCCCCGAGGCCTTCAGCTGCGGGATGAGTGGCGTGACCGCTGCCGAGCCGCCGTTCCGCGGATAGCCGCGCGACGCGACGATCGCGTTCTTGCCGACGACGTTCTGGAAGCCGGCGAGCTCCTGCTTGCCGTAGTCGTCGTTCTGGAAGATCACGCCGATCTTCGCGCCCGGGATGTTCGCCTTGACGTACTTCCCGAGCAGGATGCCCTCCTGGATGTAGTCGGGCTGCCAGCCGATCGTCCACGGGTGGTTCTTGAGATCGCCGAAGCCCGCGAGCCCGGTCGAGACGTAGAGCTGCGGGACCTTCTTCTGGTTCAGGTAGTCGCGGACGGCCAGCTGGTTCTCGGTGCCGAGGCCGCCCAGCATCGCGAAGACGTGGTCTTGCTCGACCGCGCGGCGCGTCTGCTGGACGGTGTTCGCCTCCTGGTAGCCGTCGTCGTAGATGTTGAGCGTGATCTGGCGCCCGTACACGCCCCGCTTGCCGTCGACCTTCGACCTGCGGGCGTTGATGTAGCTGAACCACGCCTTCATGCCTGTGCCGATGCGCGAGTAAAGCGCGGCCGGCCCGCTGAGCGGGAGCGTGGTGCCGATCGTGACACCTGTGCTCGTGACGCCCGGAGTCGCCTGTGACCGGCCAAGAGCTCCTGGAATGACCGCCAGCAGTGCAACTGCTGCCGTCAGACCGAGGACCAGCATGAACTTCTTCATCCTCAATGCTCCCTCTTTACGAGATGGACCCCAAGTTTCAACAACTTAAGACGACTATACGACTCTTCTCGTTAGGCCCGCAATGCGCGAAAACAACCCGGCTGCACCGCGCGGCATCAGGAACAGGACGAGCAGGAGGATCACGCCGTAGACAACGGACGGCACCCCGGGCGTAGCCTTGTCGACGTCGCCGATCGGCAGGCCGATCGCCTGCGCCGCGTTGATCACCGGCCCGAGGACGTCCGCGGAGTAGACGAAGATCAGCTCGACGAAGATCGCGCCGATGATCGCGCCGAGGAACGACCGGGCGCCGCCGACGACGAGGCCCGCCAGGAGCAGGATCGACGTCGTGATCGGGATGAGCCCCGGAGTGACGATGAAGCTCAGGATGCCGAACAGCCCGCCGGCCACTCCGGCGTACGCGGCGGAGACGCCGAACGCGAGTGTCTTGTAGCGCGACAGGCTGACGCCGGAGGCGGTCGCCGCCAGCTCGTTCTCCATGATTGCGCGCAAGGCGCGGCCCCGCTTGCCGCGGACGAACCAGAGCGCGAGGAGGAAGCCGACGGCGGCGATCGCCCAGCTCACGTAGTACAGCCACGTGTCGACGCTGAGGCCGCCGATCGGGCTCGTCGGCAGCGCTAGCAGAATGCCGCTGCTGCCGCCCGTGAACGCGAACGCGGTCGCGATCGACGGGATGATCACGGCGAGGGCAAACGTGGCGAGCGCCAGGTAGACGCCGGCGAGGCGCAGCGCCGGAAAGCCGAACAGGAAGCCGGCGAGGCCGGCGACGAGGCCGGCGACCGGCAGGGTGAGCAGCTGCGGCCAGCCGTGATCCGCCGACAGGAGCGCCGTCGTGTACGCGCCGATCAGCATGAACCCGCCCTGGCCGAGCGAGATCTGGCCGGTGATGCCGGTTAGGATGACGAGGCCGAAGAGCGCGATCGCGTACACGGCCACGTACGTGAACTCCGCGATCGTGAACGTCCCGACGAAATGCGGCAGGGCGATCACCGCGGCTGCGAGCGCCGCGTACCCGAGCACGCGCGGCCAGATCCGCCTCATACCCGCCTCACCACGTGGCGGCCGAGCAGCCCGGCCGGGCGGAAGAGCAGGACGAGGATCAGGACGGTAAACGCGACCGGCAGCTCGAGGTCCACGCCAATCCAGCTCACGTAGGCCCCGAGCAGCGTCGTCCCGAGCCCGAGCAGGAGCCCGCCGACCACCGCGCCGACGGGGCTCTCGATCCCGCCGAGCACCGCCGCCGCGAAGGCATAGACGAGCACCGACTGCATCATCGACGGGTTCAAAGAGACGACCGGCGCGACCATCATCCCGGAGACCGCGCCGAGGCTTGCAGCGAACCCCCAACCGGCCGCGTACATCCACCCGACGCGAACGCCCATGAGCCGGCTCGACACCGGCGCGATCGCGGCCGCTCGCATCGCGAGGCCCATCTTCGTGAAGCGGAAGAAGAGCCAGAGGACCGTCACCGTGATGAGGGTCACAACGATGACGCCGATGTCCTGACGAGAGATCGCGACGCCGCCGATCGTGAACGGTTTCGGCGTGAAGGCACCGAGGAACACCTTCTGCTCCGGCCCCCAGATCCATTGGATCAGGCCGTTGAAGATGACGAACAGGGCGATCGTGACCAGGATCAGCGTCAGCGGGTCGCCGCGCTCGAACGGCCGGATGATCACCCGCTCCGTCGCCGCGCCCAGGAAGAACGCGATCACGATCGTGGCGAAGAACGCCGGCCAGAACGACCAGCCGTGGTTCGCGGTCAGCGTCCACGCGATGTACGTCGTGAACGTCGCCATCTCGCCCTGCGCGAAGTTGACGACGTGCGTCGTGCGGTAGATCAGCACGATGGCGAGGGCGAGGCTCGCGTAGACGGCGCCGATCGCCAGGCCGAACACGACCTGCTGGAAGAAGTCGGATGAGACGAAGGCGAGCGTAAGCATCAGTAGCCGAGGTACGACCTTCGGACGCCCTCGTGCTCGCGCAGCTCGGCGCTGGCACCCTCGACGGCGACCCGCCCGACCTCGAGGACGTAGGCGCGGTGCGAGACGGTGAGCGCGATCTGCGCGTTCTGCTCGACGACGAGGACGGTCAGCCCCTCCTGCTCGTTCAGCTGGTGCACGACGCGGAACACCTCCTGGGTGACGAGCGGCGCGAGCCCGAGCGACGGCTCGTCGAGCATCAGGAGCTTCGGCCGGGCGACGAGCGCGCGGGCGACCGCCAGCATCTGCTGCTCGCCGCCCGACAGCGTCGCCGCGGGCTGGTGGCGGCGCTCGAGGATCCACGGGAAGTGCTCGACGGCGCGCTCGAGATCGGCCTTGACGCCGCCGCGGTCTCGGCGGACGTACGCGCCCATGCGCAGGTTCTCCCAGACCGTCAGCTCCGGGAAGAGCCCGCGCCCCTCGGGCACGTGCGCCAGGCCGAGCCGCGCCATGCGCTCCGGCGAGGCGCGGCGGACGTCGGAGCCGGCGTAGATGACCTCGCCGGTCTTCGAGACGAGGCCCGAGATCGCGCGCAGCGTGGTCGTCTTGCCCGCGCCGTTGGCGCCGAGCAGCGCGACGACCTCGCCCTCGTCGACGGTGAGCGAGACGTCGTGGAGCGCAACGATCGGCCCGTAGCGGGCCTGCACGCCGCGGAGCTCAAGCAGGGGCGCCATCGCCCCCCGTGGCCGGTGCGATCTCGGGCGGCGGCGCGCCGAGATAGGCCTCGATCACCTGCGGGTTCGCGCGCACCTCGTCCGGGAGGCCCTCCGCGATCTTGCGGCCGAAGTTCAGGACGTGGACGCGCTCCGACACCGACATGACGAGGTTCATGTGGTGCTCGACGAGCAGGATCGTCAGGTCGTAGTCGTCGCGCAGGCGGCGGATCAGGCCGCCGACCTCGGCGACCTCCTCGTGGTTCAGGCCGCCGGCCGGCTCGTCGAGCAGGAGCAGCCGCGGTTTCGAGACGAGCGCCCGCGAGACCTCGATCCGCTTCAGCGTCCCGAACGGCAGGCCGCCCGCGGACCGCTCAGCCAGGTCGGCGAGGCCGAGGTAGTCGAGCGCCGCGAGTGCGGCCTCGCGTGCCTCGTCCTCCTCGCGCGAGCTGAAGCGCGGATGCCCGCCGAGCATGACGTTCTCGAGCACGGTCATCTCGTGGAAGAGCGCGACGTTCTGGAACGTGCGCGCGATGCCGACGCCCACGATCCGGTGGGCCGGGAGCTTGAGAACGTCCAGGCCGTCGAAGGTGACCGCGCCGCCGTCCGGCCGGTAGAGGCGCGTGATGACGTTGAAGAGCGTCGTCTTGCCGGCGCCGTTCGGGCCGATCAGGCCGGCGATCGCGCCTTCGTCGAGGTCGAGGGAGACGTCGTCCAACGCGAGGATGCCGCCGAACCGGCGCTTCACGTTCTCCACACGTAAGAGCGGGGGCATCGCGGATGGCGATTCTTTCAGAGTCCCGAAGCCAGGTTGAATAGGCCGGATGGAAGAGATCGTCCCAGGCGTCTTCCGAGTCACGTTCGCGATCCCCTTCGGGATCGACCACGTCCACTGCTACCTCGTCGCCTCCGACGACGGCTGGACGGTCGTCGACACGGGGCTCGGACTGCCCGATGCGCGCGAGCAGTGGGAGCGCGTGCTGGACGGCATCGACGTGGCGCGGATCTTCATTACCCACTTCCACCCCGACCACGTCGGCGGCGCCGCCGACGTGGCCGAGCTCACCGGCGCACCGGTGCTCCAGGGCACGGCGGACTACGCGCAATGCCGCCGCGCCTGGGGCGACGGGTCGGCAGAGCGGCTGGCCGCGTACATGCGCCGCCACGGGCTTCCGGACGCCGACGTCGCCCGGATGGGCCAGGAGGCCGCCCTGCTGCGCGCGGCCGTGCACGCCGCACCCGATCCGCAGCTGGTCGACGAGGGCGACTCGGTGGACGGCTGGGAGATCTTCCACCTGCCGGGCCATGCCGACGGGCACCTCGTGCTGCTGCGCGACGGCGTGCTGATCGCGGGCGACACGATCCTGACGCCGATCACACCGGCGGTCGGCCTCTATCCGGAGGCGCGCGAGAACCCGCTGGCCGACTACCTCGGCTCGCTGCGGCGGATCGCGGAGCTCGCGCCGCGCGTGGCCCTTTCCGGCCACGGCAAGCCGGTCGAGGACCCGGCGGCACGGGCGGGCGAGATCGCCGCGCACCATGAGGAGCGGCTCGCGCACACGGCGGCCTCGATCGCGGCAGGCCCGCGCAGCGCCTACGCGGCGTCGCTGCAGGTCTTCCCGGAGCCGATGCCCTCGGTCGTGCGGCGGTTCGCCCTCGCCGAGACGCGCGCGCACCTCGAGTATCTGGCCGGGCAGGGCGCGGCCCGGCGCGACGACGGCGGCGACGTGGTCGTGTACGAGGCCTCGTGATCCTCGAGAACGGCGTGATCCGCACCCTCGACCCCGCGCTCCCGGCCGCCCGGGCGCTCGCGATCGCGGGCGACGAGATCGCCGGCGGCGTCGGCGTGCACGAGCGCGCGCTCGCGAGCCCCGACCGCGTGGACCTCGGCGGCCGCTGCGTCGTCCCCGGCTTCAGCGACGCGCACGTCCACTTCCCGACGTGGGCGGTCGCGCGCAGCGAAGTGCGCCTGGAGGACATCCCCTCGCTCGACGAGGCGCTCGCGCTCGTCCGCGACGGGCTCGGCGGCGTTCGGCCGGGCGGCTGGCTAAGAGGCCGCGGCTGGCGGGGCGCTGACTGGGGGGCAGATCCCACCCGGGGCGACCTCGACGCAGTCACGGGCGACGTCCCGGCCGCCCTGCTCGCCCGGGACTCGCACTCGCTCTGGCTCAACTCGGCAGCGCTCGCCCGCGCGAACGGCGACCTCGAGACGCCGGGCGGCGTTGTCGAGCGCGATGCGGCCGGCGAGCCAACCGGCGTCCTGCGCGAGGAGGCGGCGTGGCGGTTCCGGGACGAGCACGTCGAGATCGCCGACGACGAGTACATCGCGGCGATCCGCACCGGGTTGCGGGTGGCGGCGTCGCGCGGCGTGACCGCGGTGCACGACAAGGACGGCTGGCTCGGCGGCCATCGGTTCTTCCAGCAGCTGCACGACGAGCGCGCCCTCACGCTGCGGGTCTGGCAGTCGCTCCCCGGTGCCTTGCTGCCCGAACTGGAGGAGCTCGGCCTGCGCTCGCGTGTCGGCGACGACTGGTTCCGGCTCGGCTACCTGAAGATGTTCATGGACGGCACACTCGGCTCGCAGACTGCGCGACTGCTCGACGGCAGCGGCGTCGAGATCACGAGCCGCGCGGAATTGGTCGAAATGACCCGCCGGGGCGCGCGGGCCGGCTGGCCCGTCGCCGTCCACGCGATCGGCGACCGGGCGAACCGGGACGCGCTCGATGCATTCGAGGAGACGCGCGACGAGTGGGCGCCGCGCGGTCTCCGGCCGCGCATCGAGCATGCGCAGCTGCTCGATCCCACCGACATCGCGCGGTTTGCCGCCCTCGGCGTCGCGGCATCGGTGCAGTTCAGCCACGCGACCGCCGACCGCGACGTCGCAGAGCGCTTCTGGGCCGACCGGCTCGACGGCGCGTACGCGTTCCGCTCGCTGATCGACTCAGGCGCCGTCGTCGCGAACGGCTCGGACGCGCCGATCGAGGAACTCGACCCGCTCGCCGGCATCAGGGCCGGCGTCCTGCGGACGCTCGACGACCGCCCACCGTGGCGCCCCGAGCAGGCCGTCACCGTCGAGCAGGCGCTGGTGGCGACGTGCGTCACGCCGGCGTGGCTCGCGGGCGACGAGCGCCGCCGCGGGAAGCTGCTACCCGGCTACCTGGCGGATCTCGTCGTGCTCGACCGCGACCCGCTCGAGGACGTCGCCGGCGCGCGGGTCGTCGCGACGATGGCCGGCGGGCGCTGGGTGCACAACCCCCCGCCGTGGGGCTGAACCCGTGTCAGCGGGGTCTGTCCCAAGTGTCCAGATACTGAATCGCCATGAGCTCGCGCAGATGCCCCGCATACCGTCGACCACTTGCTCCGACAACCGCCCTCGGAACGCCGACGAGTTCACCTGCGAACACGGGGGACAGCCCCCGCTGCGCGGGGACAGCCCCTACCGGAGCGCCGCGAACGCCCGAAAACAAGCGCGTGCCGCGTCGACGCCCATCGGCACGTAATCCACGAGCACCCGCTCGTTCGGTGAGTGCACGTTGCTCTCGATGAGCGCGATGCCCGTGATGATCGTCGAGATGCCCTTGTCGGCGAGCGCCGGGACGATCGGCAGCGTCCCGCCGGAGCGGACGAGCAGCGGGCGGCGGCCGAAGACCTGCTCGAAGCCGTCCTGCGCCAGCCGGATCGCCGGCGCGTCGGGGGGGATCAGCCCCGGCCGCGCGTCCGACCAGCGCTCGATCTCGACCTCCGCCCCCGCGGGCGCGGCCTCGCGCAGCAGCCGCTCGACCTCCGGGGCGACGACCTCGGGATCCTGGCCGGGCGCGAGGCGGATCGACACGTTCGCCTCGGCGATGACGGGCAGCACGGTCTTCTGAAGCTGCGGCGAGCCGCCCTCGACGCCGTTGACGTCGACCGCCGGCTCGGCCCACGTGCGGAGGTAGAACTCGCGTGCCGCGTCGGCGTCGGCGGGCCGGGCGCCCTGGTCGCCCAGCAGCGCGTCGCCCGGCACGAGCGTCGCCCAGTCGGCGAGCTCCTGCCCCGTCGGCGGCACGACGCCGGTGCGGAGCGGCTCGGGAAGCCGGCCGTCACGTGGCATGACGGCGGAGAGTGTCTGGATCAGCGCGTGGGTCGCGTTGAGCGCGGCGCCGCCGTACAGCCCCGAGTGGAGGTCGCGCGTGCCCGTGCGCACGCGCACGTGAAAGTACGCGAGCCCACGTGTGGCGATGGAGAACTCCGGGATGCCGCGCCTGGTCATCCCGCTGTCGAAGATCACCGCAGCGTCGGCGCCGCGCTCGTCCTGGGCGAGGAAGTCGACGATCGAGTGCCCGCCGATCTCCTCCTCGCCGTCGGAGCAGATGCGCAGGTTGACCGGCAGGTCGCCCGCCTCGGCGAGCAGCTGCGCCGCCTTGAGCATGCACCAGAGCTGGCCCTTGTCGTCTGCAATGCCGCGCGCAACGAGCCATTCGCCGTTCACGGTCGAGCTCGAACGGCGGCGAGTCCCAGAGCTCGAGCGGCGCCGGCGGCTGGACGTCGAAGTGGCCGTAGAGCAGCACGGTCGGCGCGTCGGCGGCGCCCGACGAGGCCCGGATCTCGCCGATCACAAGCGGCGCAGGCGTCTCGGTGTCCACGAGCTCTGCCTCTCCGCCGGCCTGGCGGACGAAGTCGCGCACCCAGGCGGCGGCGTCGCGCACGTCGCCGGCGTGCGCCGGGTCGGCGCTCACGCTGGGGATGCGGATGAGCTCTGAGAGCTCGTCGAGCCACGCCTGGTCCACGGCGCGCGACTCTAGCTGGCTAGCGGGGATACGGCGGCGGGTTCGTCACGGCCCGAGCAGGGTCTTCGGTCAGCGCCGGACGACGAGGACCACAGCCGTGCCGGTAACGGCGGCAGCTCCGGGAGCCGGCGACTGGGCGGTCACCGTGCCGGCGCCTGCCGTGCCGGTCCGCTCGTATCTGACCCGTCCTGCCAGGCCTGCCGACGCGAGGCGCAGCGTCGCGACACTCAGCCGCTGACCGACGAGGAGCGGGATCCTCACCATCGCGCGCCGTGCCGGGATCGGAGCGAGCCGAGTGACCGAGGGGGTCTGCGACCCCGAGCTACCGACCAGTGCCAATGCCACTACTGCACCGACCGTGAGAAGGAGGGTGAAGACCGCCACGACCACCACGAGCGTGACGACGAGCCAGCGTCTCCGCTTCTCTCGAGGCGGCGGTCCGGCGACGCCCCGCTCGCGCGCCCACGAGGCTGCAAACGCCCGCGGATCGAAGGCCGCGTTCCCGAGCACCTCCTCGCGGGCGACGCCCTCGGCGTCCGCCTCGTCGAGGTCTGCGGCGAGATCGGCTGCCATCTCGTTCGCGATCGGATCGGGAACGTCAAGACGCTTCCACTCGCGACGGCATTCCTCGACGAAGTTGCTCACGACGCCACCTCCACTTGAACGGGATCGAGCACGACATCGACCGCGTCACGCGTGGCGCGCCAGTCGGAGACCCCACGCGTGAGCGCATGCCGCCCGGTCAGCGACGTGCGGTAGTACTTTCGCGGCGGCCCACCGTCACTGGCCGACCGGTACGTCTCGACGAGACCGTCCCGCTCGAGCCGGCCGAGGAGCGGGTAGATCGACCCTTCGCCCACGATCGAGAGGCCGCGTTCGCGGAGCCGCTTCGTCATCTCGTAGCCGTAGGCGGGCTCGTCCTCGAGCACCGCGAGGAGGCAGAGGTCGAGCACCCCGCGGAGAAACTGGCTGCGCCGCCCTTCGCCCACTGCCATGTATCGCATGATAGTGGTGACTACCTTGCTTTGCAAGGTTGTCGTGCGGTCTACGCTCGCCGCCTGGAGATCCGGCGCGCCACCGACGCCGACGCCGACCGCCTTCGCGAGCTCTGGGAGGCGTTCACCGCCGAGGCGAGCTACACGCCGTACCCGGCGCACCCGTTCACGCCCGGCTTGCTGACCGACAACACCGTGCTCGTCGCAGACGACGACGGGGCGATCGCCGGGACGCTCTACCTGAGCACGGCGAACGCAGGCTTCGGCTTCGTCTTCGGCGTCTACGTCATCCCGGAGGCGCGCCGGCGCGGGATCGCCGAGGCGCTCGTCCGCGCGGCCGCCCGGATCCTGCGCGACGACGGCCGGCCGTACCTCGTGCTCGGTGTCGACACGCCGAACGAGGCCGCCCTCGCGCTCTACGTCAAGCTCGGCTTCGTCGACCAGGCGCGCACACTGCGCGCGGAGGTCGGCGACCTGCTTGCCTGATCAGGCGACGTCGCGGAGCTTCTGCGCGTCCGCGAGCGCCCGGAGCTTCTTCAGCGTCTGGTTCTCGATCTGCCGGATGCGCTCGCGCGTGACGTTGAACGTCCTGCCCACCTCGTCGAGCGTCCGCGGCCGCTCGCCGTTCAGGCCGTACCGGAGCTCGAGCACGCGGCGCTCGCGCTGGGACAGCATCGCCAGGATCCGCTTGAGCGTGTCCTTGCGGAGCGTCTCCTCGACCGCCTCCTCGGGCAGCGGCTCGTTCTCGTCGGTGAGGAAGTGGCCGAACTCCGACTCGTCGTCGTCGCCGACCGGCTTCTCGAGCGAGACCGGGATCTGCGACGAGCGGCGGATGTGCTCCACCTCGTCGACCGTCAGGTCGAGGTCGGCGGCGATCTCCGCCGACAGCGGCTCGCGGCCGAGCTCGGCGCGCAGCTTCCGCTCGGAGCGGACGATCTTGTTCAGCTTCTCGACGACGTGCACCGGCATGCGGATCGTCCGCGCCTTGTCGGCAAGCGCGCGTGCGACCGCCTGGCGGATCCACCACGTCGCGTACGTCGAGAACTTGAACCCCTTGCGGTGGTCGAACTTCTCGGCCGCGCGCACCAGGCCGATCGTCCCCTCCTGGATCAGATCGAGGAACGGCAGCCCCTGGTTGCGGTAGCGCTTCGCGATCGAGACGACGAGGCGCAGGTTGGCCTCGACCATCTCCTGTTTCGCGCGATGGTCGCCGCGCTCGATCCGCTTCGCGAGCTCGACCTCCTGCGCGGCGGTCAGCAGGTCGACCTTGCCGATGTCCTTGAGGAACAGCTGCAGGGCGTCCGTCGAGATCTCACGGGTGCCGGCTGCACGCGCGCTGTCCGTCTCGGGCGCATCCGCCGCGGCCTCGTCGACCACGTCGATCTGCGCCTCCTCGAGCGCTGTGTAGAACTCGTCGAGCTGTCCAGGGTCGAGTTCGAGCTCGTCGAATGCGAGCGCGATCTCGTCCGACGTCAGCGACCCGTTCTCCTGCCCATGAGTGAGCAGGGTCCGCGCCTCGTCCGTCTCCAGGATGTCTCGAACCTGCCGGCGTGCCGGCTTCCCCTCCGCTGCGTCCGCGTCCATTCGGCCCCCCTCCGATAACGCGTTTCTCACCGTAGCTGTGGGGTCAGGAGTCGTCAACGACTGCACGATCTTTGCCGCGATCGGACGTGTGCGCCATGGGCCGACAGGCTCATCTTGTCGGCACCTGAGTCCTACCAGCCGCCGCACCGCGCGCGGCGGTTAATTCCTTGAGCCAGCGGCTCGCTTCCTTGGCGAGCGGGTCGGTCGGATCGATCTTCTGCGCCTTGCGGAACTGCCCTTCTGCGGCGGTTATCTGCCCGCTCCACGCGAGCAGGAGGCCGAGGTGGAAGCGGACGGTCGGCGCCCCCGGGAACCGCTTCGTCAGCGGGCCGAGGCGGGAGAACGCCCGCGCCGGCTGCGAGCGGGAGAAACGGGCAACCGCTTCGGCGACGAACGGCTCTGGGTTGTTGGGCGCGAGCCGTGCCGCCGAGGCGTACGCCCGCTGGGCAGACACCTCGCGGCCGACGCGCTGGAGCGCGATCCCGTAGGCCAGCCGCGCGCGGACGTCCGGCTTCCGCGCGGCGGCGGCGAGCTCCGGCCAGCTGCTGCGCCGGCGTCTTCCCGTGGACGGCGGGCGCCGCAAAGCTCGGCACGAAGACCGGGATGCCGGGCGGCGTGTTCGGGTGCAGCAGCCGGTCCGCCGTCAGCGACGACTGCGTGTCGGGCTGCGCCTCGTAGGCGTCCGTCCACGCCTGCGCCGCTCCGGCGTTGTCGCCGCTCCAGAAGCGCGCGAGCCCGAGGTTGAGCAGCACGAGCGAGTTGTCCGGGTAGCGGTTGGCCATGCCGTCGAGCTGGGAGACGGTCCCGTTCGGCCAGCCGGCGAAGGCCGAGCCGATCTGCGCGGGGAGCGAGCTGTACCGGTCGAAGATCTGGCCGGCCGCCGCGGGCTCGTGGCCCGCGTACAGGTTGACCGCCCGCCGGAGGGCCTTCGTCTGCGCGTCGTCGCGAAGGCCGAGGTCGAGCGCCAGCGGCGGCGAGCCTTTGCGGGCGGCGGTCTGGCTCGCGCTCGGGCCGCCCGAGCCGCGCCCAGCGATGAACGCGACGGCGCCGATGACCGCGACGGCGGCCACCCCGATGACGACGAGGATCCGCATCCGCGCGCTCATGACGTCCCGACGATAGCCGCCGCACGGCGGTGCCTCCTGGCTATTCTCGGTCGATGGAGTCGCCTCCCCTCGCTTCCCAGGACATCACGATTGTCGACGTGGCACAGGCGCGCGAGCTGCTCGCCGGCGACGACCCGCCGGTCCTCGTCGACACGCGCGAGCCGGCCGAATGGAACCAGGGGCATCTCGAGGGCGCCACGCTCGTCCCGCCGGCCACCGTGGAGGAGCGGATCGGCTCGGTCGCACCCGACCAGAGCCGCCCCGTGCTCCTCTACTGCCGCAGCGGCCAGCGCTCGCTACGCGCGGCCCGGGCGCTCAAGGCGCTCGGCTACGCGGAGCCGATCAACGTCGAGGGCGGGATCATCGCCTGGGAGGAGGCCGGCTACCCGACCGTCGTCCCGAGCACGCTCGACCGCGACAAGATCCGCCGCTACAGCCGCCACCTCCTGATCCCGGAGATCGGCGAAGAGGGCCAGCAGCGCCTGCTCGACAGCCGCATGCTGCTCGTCGGCGCCGGCGGGCTCGGCTCTCCGGCCGCGCTCTACCTGGCGGCTGCCGGCGTCGGGACGCTCGGCATCGTCGACGCCGACTACGTCGACGACTCCAACCTCCAGCGCCAGGTGCTGCATTCGACCGAGGCGCTCGGCCGCCCGAAGGTCGAGTCCGCGCGGGAGCGCATCAACGGCTTGAACCCGGACGTGGACGTCGTCGCCTTCGACGAGCGGCTCACCTCCGAGAACATCGACGCGATCCTCGACGAGGGCTGGGACGTGATCGTCGACGGCGCCGACAACTTCCCCACGCGCTACCTCGTCAACGACGCGTCCGTCTGGCACAAGATCCCGGTCGTCCACGGTTCGATCTACCGCTTCGAGGGCCAGGCGACAGTCTTCAAGCCGTTCGAGGGGCCGTGCTACCGCTGCCTCTTCCCACAGCCGCCGCCGCCCGAGCTGGCCCCGAGCTGCGCCGAGGGCGGCGTGCTCGGCGTGCTACCCGGCGTGATCGGCTCGATCCAGGCGAACGAGGCGCTCAAGCTCGTGCTCGGCATCGGCGAGCCGCTGATCGGACGGCTGATGCTCTACGACGCGCTCGACGCGACGTTCACGGAGGTTGCGCTGCGCCGCGACCCGGACTGCCCGGTCTGCGGCGAGCACCCGACGATCACCGAGTACATCGACTACGTCGAGTTCTGCGCCGCCGCATGACGGTCACCGTCCGCATCCCACCGACGCTGCGCACCGAGACCGGCGGCGAGCGCGAGGTCCCGGCCACCGGGGCGACGGTCGCCGAGGTGCTCGATGACCTGACGCGCCGCTACCCCGAGCTGTCGCAGCGGATCTACGCGGACGGCGGGCTCGCGCGCTTCGTCAACGCCTACGTCGACGGCGAGGACGTGCGCACGCTGCAAGGGCTCGAGACCGAGGTCCGCGAGGGCTCCACGGTCATCCTCCTGCCGGCGATGGCCGGCGGCTGCGCGTAGGCACACGGAATATCGGGGATATCCCGGGACGTTCTGCCTCCTATGGCGGTCAAGACCACCAGCTCGCTCCTCGACCTTGTCGGCTCGACGCCGCTCGTGGAGCTGCCCCGGCTGTCCCCGAAGCCGGGCGTGCGTCTGTTCGCGAAGCTGGAGGGCCAGAACCCGACCGGCTCGATCAAGGACCGGGTCGCCAAGGCGATGATCGAGGATGCCGAGGCGTCCGGCGAGCTCGAGCCGGGCCGCGAGCTGCTCGAGCCGACGAGCGGGAACACGGGCATCTCGCTCGCGATGGTCGCCCGGCTGAAGGGCTACGAGCTCACGTGCGTCATGCCCGAGGACGCAACCGAGGAGCGCCGACGCCTGCTCAAGCTCCTCGGCGCGAAGATCGTCCTCTCGCCCGCGGGCGCCGGGACGAACGGCTCGGTCCGCGCCGCGCTCGAGCTGGCGGCGCGCGACCCGCGCTACTTCATGCCGTTCCAGTACGAGAACCCCGCGAACCCGCGCGCCCACTACGAGGGCACCGGCGCGGAGATCGTGGAGGCGCTGGACCGCGTCGACGTGCTCGTGGCCGGCCTCGGCACCGGCGGCACGCTGATGGGCGCGGGCGCACGCGTCCGCGAGTCGTTCCCGGACGTGGTCGTCGCGGGCGTCGAGCCGCTGCCGGGCGACCCGGTGATCGGGCTGCGCTCGCTGGAGGACGGCTACATCCCGCCGATCCTCGACGTCTCGAAGCTCGACCGGAAGCTGCTCGTCTCGAACGCCGAGTCCGTGCAGGGCGTCCGCGCGCTCCTCGACGGCGAGGCGATCTTCGCAGGCGTCTCCTCCGGCGGGGTCGTGCACGTCGGCCAGCGGCTGGGCGAGGAGCTCGACGAGGGCATCGTCGTCTGCATCCTGGCCGACGGCGGCTGGAAGTACCTGTCGGCCGCGTTCTGGGCCGCAGACGACGTCGAGCAGGCCATGGAGCGCACCGTCTGGTGGTGATCCCGGCCGCGTTGCGGGAGGAGCTCCGCGCCCACGCGCGGGAGGCGCTCCCGAACGAGGCCTGCGGCGTGCTCGCGATCCGCGACGGCCGCGCAGAGCGGTACTACCGCTGCATCAACCTCGACGAGAGCCCGTACCGGTTCTCGCTCAGCTTCCCCGACCCGGCGCTCCCGTTCGAGCTCGAGGACGCCGGTTACGAGATCGGGATCTTCCACACGCATCCCGAGACGGAGCCGCGGCCGTCGAAGACGGACATCGCGAACATCGGGGAATGGGAAGGCGCACCGTTCGTGATCATGCGCGCGGACACCGGCGAGCTCCGCTTCTGGCGGATCGCCGGCGGGAACGTCAGCGAAGAGCGGGAAAGCGAGTAACGGCCGCGACTCGCCGCGAAAAGTCCGGCTCGCTCCGCTCGCCATTACGACTTTTCGCGGATTCCCTCAAGAGACGCGACTTCGCGCGACGTGCCTGCGGCGGGGCAAGCCCGCCTCCGGCGATGGCTATCGCGGGGCAGGCAGCCGTACCGACCCGATTACTACGTCCACGATGTCATCCAGCGGCGCATCTTTGGTCAGCACCGCGACGGCGCCCGCCTCGCGGAACGCGTCCTCCTCGCGCCTCGTCGCGGAGGCGGTCAGGCAGACGACGGCCGCGGACGGCGCGACGGCCTTGAGCGCGGCGGTGGTCTGGACGCCGTCCATGCCGGGAAGCCGGTAGTCGAGCAGCACCACGTCGGGCGCCACACGGCGGCAGAGCTCGACCGCCTCCTCCCCGCCCGGCACGTCGCCGACGACCTCGACGTCAGGCTGCTGGCCGAGCAGCAGGACGAGCGCCTCGCGAAAGACGTCGTTGTCCTCGACCACCACCACCCGCACGGCCACGGATCAACCGTAGCCGGGGCGGCGGCTTACACGGCCTTTTGGACTTTGCCGGCCTTGAGGCAGCGCGTGCAGACGTAGGCACGCGTGGCCTTGCCGTCAAGCAAAACGCGGACGCGCTGGAGGTTCGGGTCGAAGCGCCGCTTCGTCGCGACCATCGAATGGCTCCGGCTGTGGCCGAAGCCGGGCTTCTTGCCGCAAATTGCGCAGATGCGAGACATGAGTCGGGCAGTGTAGCCGCACGGGGGAACCCCTGGTTCCCGCGTGGTCCCCCTCCTTGAGGGCGGCGGCTGTATTCGCGTTGTTTCAGGAGCCGCCGCTTGAGTGCTGGATTCCGATGGTGCCTCTTGGTGGGGTGCCTCTCGCCGGAGCAAGTCCGGCTTCGGCGGCGGATGGTGGTGGTCTGCCGCGGGCGTTTTCTTTTGGGAACCTGCGGTTCCCTCGCCCCTCCCTCGATGTGTCACGGGCGAGGGCCCGGCTTCTACGCCTTCGAAGCGTTGACCGCGGCTCGCACCTGCGTGAACACGTCGGCCATCTCGAGCGCGGTGCGCACGGCCTCGGCGCCCTTGTCGACGCGCGCCTCGGCCTGCGCGGTCGTGTCGGTGGTGAGCAGGCCGAACGCGACCGGCACGCCGGTCTCGAGCGCGGCGAGCTGGAGCCCCGACGCGGCCTCGCCGGCGACATAGTCGAAGTGCGGCGTCTCGCCGCGGATGACCGCGCCCAGCGCGACGATGCACGAGTAACGGCGCGTCTTCGCCATCGCCATCGCGGCGAGCGGCAGCTCGAACGCGCCGGGGACTGGCATGACCGTGACGGCCTCCTGGGGGACGCCCTGCTCGGCGAGCGCGTCCAGCGCCGATGCGAGCAGGCGGTTGGTGATCTCGCCGTTGAAGCGGGCGATGACGATGCCGACGGTGCGCCCCTCGCCGCTCGGCGAGCCCTCGATCACCGTGTAGTCGCCGGAGAAGTGCAGGCCGCCGGCAGCGTGCTGCGCCGGCTCCGGCTCGGGCTGCGGTGCGGGCGGCCGCAGCTCGGGGACGATCGGCGCCACCTCGTCGGCCACGAGCGGCTCCTCGACGGCCCCGGCGATGACGGTCTGCTCGGCGGGCTCGTCGATCCCCACGGTGCGCCCCTCGTCGTTCATGCGTCCTCCTGGTCGGCGAAGCGGATGTCCTGGTGGTGCAGCCGGTGGCCGAGCTTGTCGCGCTTCGTCGCCAGGTACCGCTGGTTGACGGCGTTCGGCGGCATCTCGATCGGCACCTGCTCGACCACGGTGAGACCGTATCCCTCCAGGCCGGTCAGCTTCTTCGGGTTGTTGGTCAGGATGCGAATGGTGGTCAGGCCGAGGTCGGCGAGGATCTGGTTGCCGATTCCCCAGTCGCGTGCGTCCGCGGGGAACCCGAGCTCCAGATTCGCCTCCACGGTGTCGAGGCCTGCCTCCTGGAGCTCGTACGCCTTCAGCTTGTTGAGCAGCCCGATGCCGCGGCCCTCCTGCGACATGTAGAGCAGCACGCCGCGCCCTTCGCCCTGGATCAGCGCCAGCGCATGCTCGAGCTGCTCGCCGCAGTCGCAGCGCAGCGAGTGGAAGACGTCGCCGGTCAGGCACTCCGAGTGGACGCGGACGAGGACGTTCTCGGCGCCATCGACGTCGCCCTTCACGAGCGCGACGTGCGGCTTGCCGGTGAGCGTCTCGCGGTAGGCGACGGCCGTGAAGTCGCCGTACGCCGTCGGCAGCGAGACGGAGGTGGTGCGCTCGACGAGCTTCTCGCGGCGCCGGCGGTACTCGATCAGGTCGGCGACGGTGACCATCCGGATCCCGTGCTCGGAGCAGTAGTCGACGAGATCGGGAACGCGGGCCATCGCGCCGTCGTCGCGCATGATCTCGCAGACGACGCCGGACGGGTTCAGCCCGGCGAGGCGGGACAGGTCGACGGCGGCCTCGGTCTGGCCGGCGCGGTTCAGGACGCCGCCCGCACGCGCCTTCAGCGGCTGGACGTGCCCCGAGTGGATGAGGTCGTGGCGGTCCTTCGCCGAGATCGCCACCTGGATCGTCCGCGAGCGGTCGTGGGCCGAGATGCCGGTGCTGATGCCCTCGCGCGCCTCGATCGTGTTCATGAACGCAGTGCCGAGCGGCGTCTCGTTGTGCTCGGTCATCGGGCGCAGCCCGAGCTCCTCGCAGCGCTCCTCGGTCAGGCACAGGCAGATGAGGCCGCGGCCGTGGGTCGCCATGAACGTGATCGCCTCCGGCGTGGCGAACTGGGCGGCGATCACGAGGTCGCCCTCGTTCTCGCGGTCGGGCGCATCCACGACGACGACGAACTTGCCGTGGCGGATGTCGTCGATCGCCTCGTCGATGGTGGCGAAAGGCGACGAAACCTGCGTCTCGACGGTCACGCCGAAGATCGTAACCCGCAGGGGTTCAGCGACCGACGAGGCGCTCGACGTACTTGGCGAGCACGTCCGCCTCGAGGTTGACCTCGTCGCTCGGCTGGAGCGCGCCGAGCGTGGTCACCTCGAGCGTGTGCGGGATCAGCGCGATCGCGAAGCCGCTGTCGTCCAGACCGGCGACGGTGAGCGAGACGCCGTCGACGCCGACCGAGCCCTTCTCGACGCAGTAGCGCAGGACGTCGTCCGGGGCGTCGATCCAGATGCGCACGCCGTCGCCTTCGGGCTCGACCGAGCGGACCTGCCCGACGGCGTCGACGTGGCCCTGGACGTAATGGCCGCCCAGCGGCTCGCCGGCGCGCAGCGCGGGCTCGATGTTCACGTGATCCCCGGCGCCGAGACGGCCGAGCGTCGTGCGGCCGAGCGTCTCCGGGACGGCGTCGAAGGCGATGCGGCCGTCGTCCACGCTCACGGCGGTCAGGCAGACGCCGTCGATGGACACCGAGTCTCCGGTCGCCGCCTGCGCGGCGGTGCCGGCAGCCTCGACGGTCAGGCGGACGCCGTCGGCGCCGCCCTCGACGGCCGCGATACGCCCGAGCTCGCGGATGATCCCGGTGAACACCCGGTCAAACTTAGTGGCTGACAGCCACGAACCCGCTGAGATTGTGGCTCCCTGCGACCGGTCAGAAGACGAGGGCCTGCAGGGTCTCGCGGGCGACCATGTTGACCTCAGCAGGGTTCGCGTCCTCGTCGCGCAGGCCCTCCAGCAGCTCTTCGACCGCCTCGCGCTGCTCCGGGTCGAGCGCGTGTGTGTCGACGGAGGCCAGCTCCGCCTCGAGCCGATCGTCGGTCGAGTTGCCCGCGAGCCACGCTGAGATGGCCGTCACGAGGACGTCGGACGGGCGGCGGGACAGGTCAGGGCTCGTGGACATAGGCAGTGAGGAGGACATCGTCGCCGTGGCGGCTCGTAGTCAAATCATGCAGCCGGACGGCGCCGACGGGGCCGGTCAGGATCGTCGGGCCCTCACCGGCGAGCGTCGGCGCGACGAAGAGCAGCACCTTGTCGACGAGGTCGTCGCGCAGAAACGAGGCGGCCAGCGTCGGCCCGCCCTCGAGCAGCAGCGACTGGACGCCCTCTGCGCCGAGGCGGCGGAGCGCACCGATCACCGGCTCGTCGACAAGCTCGAGGTCGATGCCCTCCGGCAGCGGGCCGCGGCCAAAGGCCAGCCGGCGGGGCTGCCGCGTCGCGCCGACCTCCCGCGCCGTCAACGCCGGCCGGTCGGCGCGCACGGTGCCCATGCCCACCGCGACGGCGTCCGAGGCCGCGCGCAGCTCGTGGACGAGCCTCCGGCTCTCCTCGCCGGTGATCCACCGCGTGCCGGGGACGGCGACCCGCCCGTCAAGCGTCGCCGCGACCTTCAGGGTCACGAACGGCCGGCCGAGCGCAGCCCACACGCGCCAGGCCTCGTTCTGGCGGCGGGCACGCGGGTCGTCCGCCACCTCGACCTCGACGCCCGCCTCGCGGAGCCTGGCGATCCCGCGGCCGTCGGTGCGCGGGTCGGGATCCGCCGCGCCGACGACGACGCGGGCAATGCCGGCCGCGACGACCGCGTCGGCGCACGGGGGCGTGCGGCCGTGGTGCGCGCACGGCTCGAGCGTCACGTACATCGTCGCGCCGCGCGCGCGCTCGCCGGCCTGCTCGAGCGCGACGATCTCGGCGTGCGCCCCGCCCGCGCGCTCGTGCCACCCTTCGCCGACGACCTCGCCGTCGCGCTCGATGACGGCGCCGACGACGGGGTTCGGGTGCGTGGTGCCGCGCCCCCGCTCGGCGAGGTCGAGGGCGCGCTCGAACAGGGTCACGACGCGAGCGAGACGAGCTCGCGGTAGGCGGCGGCGGGGTCGTCCTTCCCGTAGACCGACGACCCGGCGACGAAGAGCGAGGCGCCGGCGGCGCGCACGTCGGCGATGTTCGACGTGCCGATGCCGCCGTCGACCTGGATGTGCACCTCGGGCGGAAGCAGGCCGCGCAGCTCGCGGACGCGCCCGATCGCCTCCGGCATGAACGGCTGCCCCGAGTAGCCGGGCCAGATGCTCATGCAGAGCACGAGGTCGGCCCCCTCCGCGGCCCGCGCCGCGTCGGCGACGGCCGTGCCCGGGTTGAAGGCGATGCCGACGCCGAGGCCGTGGTCACGCGCCAGCGCGATCAACGGCCCGGTGGCCCCCACCTCGACGTGGAAGGTGACGCTGTCGCCGCCCGCCTTCGCCATCTGCGGGATGTGGCGCTCCGGGTTGTCGACCATCAGGTGGCAGTCGAGCACCGCCCCGCGCTCGTGCACGAGGCCGGCGATCGCCTCGAGGACGATCGGCCCGGTCGTGATCGGCTCGACGAAGTGGCCGTCGCCGACGTCGAAGTGGAAGACGCGGACGCCGGCGTCAAGCGTCACTTCAAGCTGCTGCGCGAGCTGTGCGAAGTCGGCCGCGTAGATCGACGGCTCGACTTCGATTCCCCGCACCCAGTCCGCCCAGCCCATGGCGCCTATCGTCGCAGCAGCCGCGCGACGAAGAACCCGGAGGTGCCGTGCACGTGCGGCAGGGTGAGCAGGAACTCCGGCCGCCGCGGATGACGGAACGCCGGCCACTCCTCGGCGAGCGCCGGGTCGGGCTCGAGGCCGCTCGCCTCGATCACGGCCTCGTTCTCGTCCGCGTTCACCGTGCAGACCGCGTACGTGATCGCTCCGCCCGGACGGACACGCTCCGCGGCCGCGTGCAGCAGCGCGACCTGGAGCTCGGGCAGCGGCTTCCCCCGCCAGCGCAGGTCGGGCCGGCGGGCAAGCACGCCGAGACCCGAGCACGGCGCGTCGACCAGCGCGCGGTCGAAGCCGGCTAGCTCGGGCGGCAGCTCGAGCGCGTCGGCGTTCACGACGGCGACGCCGGTCGCGCCCAGGCGGCGCATGTTCTCCTCGAGCTCGCGCGCACGCCCCTCGTGCTTCTCCACGGCGACGACCTCGCCGGCCAGCTGGCTCGTCTTGCCGCCGGGCGCGGCGCAGAGGTCGAGAATCCGCTCCCCGTCGCGGGCGCCGACGGCAAGGCCGGCGAGCTGCGAGCCCCGGCTCTGCGGCCAGACGAGCCCCTCGTCGATCCAGCGCGGGTCGATGCGGGCGACTCGGACAGCGTCCGGCAGCAGCGGGTCGGGCTCGCCGAAGTCGCGCGGGTCGGCCTTTCGCCGGTTGACGCGGACGACGGTCTCCGGCTGCTCGTTCTGCGCGGCCAGGAGCGCGCGCGCGTCGTCCGCGCCGAGCTCACGCCAGAAGGTCTCCGCGATCCAGTCCGGGTAGGAGTGGCGGAGCGCAGCCTGCTGCGGCGTGCCCTCCGGCAGCCCCTCGACCAGCGCCCGCGCCCCCTCGCTCAGCCGGCGCATGACGGCGTTCGTGAACGCGACCGCGCGCTCGAGGCCGGCGCGGCGGACGAGCTCCACGGACTCGTCGACCGCCGCATGAGCCGGGACGCCGTCGAGGAAGATCAGCTGGTAGGCGCCGAGGCGCAGGGCGGCGCGCACGGGCGGGTCGAGCTTGCGCACGGGCCGCCGTCCGAGCGTGTCGATCGCGTAGTCGAGCGTCCGGGCGCGCTGGACGGTCCCGTAGGCCAGCTGCTGCGCGAACGCCCGCTCGCGCGCGTCGAGCCCGGCGACGGCGCCCTCGAGCGTGCGGTCGGCGTAGGCGTCGTCCTCGAACACGCGGCGGACGACGGACATCGCCGCCCGGCGGGCGGGCGAGACGCTCACCTTGCTCGGCGGCCGTAGCCGCGCAGGAACTCGGCGCCCGTCATGCGCCGGCGGCCGTCCGGCTGCACCTCGAGCAGCTCGACGCCGTCGACGACGAGCTCCGAGCCCTCCTGCGCGCGCCGCGCGCGCCACACGGTGAGCGGGCGGTCGTTGATCTCGGTGCGCGCGCCGATGTGCGGCGAGAGCGCCCTGATCACGTCGATCGCGTCCTCGTCCGACCAGTCGAGCTCGCGGTCGGCCGCCGTGATCTTCTCGGCGTAGGTCGCGCCCTCATCGGGCTGCTCGGTGAACTCCCTGACCTCCAGCACGCGGTCGAGGAGCTCGCCGGCCAGCTCGCCGGCGCGCGCGTAGACGACGCCGGCGTCGTCGTCCGGTCCGATCGGGAAGGCCTGTTGCGCCGCGATCGGGCCGGCATCGAGCTCCGCGGTCGTGCGGTGGATGGTCACGCCCGTCTCGGTATCGCCGGCCATGATCGCGCGCTCGACCGGCGCGGCGCCGCGCCAGCGTGGAAGCAGCGAGGGATGCACGTTGAGCCAGAGTGCACGGTCGAGCAGCACGGAGGGGATCAGGGCGCCGTAGGCGGCGACCACCATGGTCGGGACGTCGATCTCGAACTCGGCGTCGAGCCGCTCGGGCTGGCGTACCGGGATGCCGAGCCGCTCGGCTGCCTCCTTCGCCGGCGGCGCGCCGACGTGGCGGCCGCGGCCGCGCGGGCGGTCCGGGCGGGTGAGCAGGAAGGCGACGTCGTGGTGGGCGGCGAGCCGCTCGAGCACGTCGGCGCCGAGCGGCGCGGTCGCCGCCACGCCGAGGCGCGGGCTCAACGATCCAGGACGGGCTGCGGCCGCAGGCGCGCGAGCGCCGCGCGGCGCGCCTCCTTCGTCGTGCGGTCGAGGATCAGGATCCCGTCGAGGTGGTCGAGCTCGTGCTGTGCGACGCGGGCGCCGAGGCCGTCGAGCTCGAGCGAGACCTGCTCCCCGTGGACGCCCCGGCCTTCGAGGCGGACCGTCGTCGCGCGCTCGACCGGCGCGAGCACGCCGGCGAGCGATAGGCAGCCCTCCTCGTCCGTCTCGCGGCCGTCTCCCTGCTCGGCGATGACCGGGTTGACGACGGCGAATGCATCCGCCTCGAGGTCCGGCTGCAACACGACGATCCGCCGCAGCACCCCCGCCTGGTTGCCCGCCAGGCCGACGCCGCTCGCGTCCTGCATCAGCGCGATCATGCGCTCGGCCAGGCGCCGCAGGTCCTCGTCGAACTCCTCGACCTCGTGCGCGCGCATCCGCAGCACCGGGTCGGGGTACTGGCGGATCTGCGCGAGCGCCAGCCGGCGCCGCGCGGTGCGCTCGGCGTCGAGCGGCTCGTCGCGCGTCTCGGTGTGGGTTTGCCCGTCCTCGGCCACGGCGGGAGTCTAGGGACCGTGTTTGGCTCTGCGGAGCCTCAGGCAAGATGCACGTGATAGACAGAGGGGGTTCCGTGTACGCACGTATGAGCACCTATGAGCTTCACGACGACGCCGGCAGGAACGCCGAGGAGGCCTTCCGCAAGGCACTGGGCAAGATCGACGACTGCCCAGGGTTCGCGAAGGGGATGTACCTGATGAGCTGCGACGGCGACCGCGCGATCACGCTGACGCTGTGGGACTCGCGCGCCGAGATGGAGGCGTCGCGCGTGAAGGCGTCGCGCGTCCGCATCGACGCCGCGCACGAGGTCGAGGCGGCGATCGTCAGCACGGAGGAGTTCGAGGTCTCCGTCGCGCTCTCACGCGACTCCGCGGTGCACTAGAGCGCGAACTAGAGCGACTGGGGATCCACGTCCACGACCGCGGTGAGGCCGGCGCGCCTCATCGCGGTGGCCGCGGCAGCGAGCAGCCGTGCCGCCCGCCCCGCCACCGCCCGCGGCGTATGCGTCTTGGCGACCAGCTGGGCGCGGTGGCGGCCGCGCAGGCGCAGCAGCGGCGCCGGGCCGAGCAGGTCGGCGCCGACGCCTTCGAGGCCCTGCCGCAGCTCCGTGAGCAGACGGTCGACGGGGGTCTGGTCGTCGCCCGAGACGAGGATCCGCACGAGGTGTCCGAACGGCGGGTAGCCGAGCTCCCGCCGGCGCTCGAGCTCCTCGGCGAGGAACCGGTCGACATCGTGCCGGGCGGCATGGAGGACGGCCGTGGAGTCGGGCTGGAACGTCTGCACGATCACGCGGCCGGGCGCGTCGCGGCCACTGCGGCCCGCGAGCTGCGTGATCAGCTGGAACGTTCGCTCCTCGGCGCGGAAGTCGGGCATCGCCATGCCGGTGTCGGCATCCACGACCGCGGCGAGCGCGACGCCCGGGAAGTCGTGGCCCTTCGCCACCATCTGCGTGCCGAGCAGGACGACGCGGTCGGTGGCCGCGAACCGGCCCAGCGCGTCTGCGAGCGCGCCCGGCTTCGCCGCCGCGTCGGCGTCGAT
The DNA here is from genome assembly GCA_963817375.1 of uncultured Thermoleophilia bacterium. Classification (GTDB taxonomy): domain Bacteria; phylum Actinomycetota; class Thermoleophilia; order Gaiellales; family Gaiellaceae; genus JACVRM01. The sequence goes on from CAWFOB010000001.1 coordinate 404,178, forward strand.
GCGGATCCGCTCCAGGTCGGGGAAGCGCTTCGCGAGCTCGTGCTCGAGCCGCTGCGTGCCGGCGCCGATCCGCGCCAGCTCCGGTGACCCGCACGCGGGGCAGTGCTCGAGCGCCGGCTCGACGGCCGAGCAGTGGTGGCAGTGAAGGAGCCCGTCCGCGTGCAGGACGAGCGCGATGTCGCAGTTCCGGCAGCGACGGGTCACGCCGCACGTGCGGCAGTGGATCGCCGGCGCGACGCCACGGCGGTTGAGCAGCAGGATGGCCTTGCCGCCGTCGCGGGCCACGGCGTCGAGCCCCGCGATGAGGGGCGCGGACAGCGGGTAGCCCGGCTCACGGCGCAGGTCGACGACCTGGACGGGCGGCAGCGAGGCGGCGATGCGGCCGCCGAGCTCGAGCCGCTCCAGCGTCGCCCAGCTCTCCGGGCGCGGCGTGGCGGTGCCGTAGACGGCGACCGCCTGCTCGAGCGACGCCCGCTTCGCGGCGACCGTTCTCGCGTCATACCGCGGGTCGGCCTCCTGCTTGTAGGAGGCGTCGTGCTCCTCGTCGATGCAGATCACGCCGAGGTGGGGCACGGGCGCGAAGACGGCAGACCGCGCGCCGACGACCACGCGGGCCTCGCCGAGGGCGACGCGCTCGCGCTCGTCGCGTCGCTCGGCCTCGCCGAGCGACGAATGCAGGACGGCGACCGTGTCGCCGAACCGCGCGGTGAAGCGCGCGAGCGTCTGCGGCGTCAGCGCGATCTCGGGGACGAGGACGATTGCCCCACGGCCGCGCGCGAGCGCGTCCTCGCACGCGCGGAGGTAGACCTCGGTCTTGCCGCTGCCGGTCGCGCCGTACAGCAGGAAGTGGCCGCCGCCGGCGTCGAGCGCTCCGGCGATGCGCTCCACCGCCGCGGCCTGGGTGGGCGTCGGGGTCGGCGGCGCCGAGGCGCCGGGCGCGAGCGACTCGCGCGCGACGGGCGAGGGCCGCTCCGCGCGGCGCTTGCGAACGTGCGGCGCCACGAGCGCGAGGGCGCGACCTGCGGTCGACCCGTAGTAGTCGGCGATCCAGAGCGCGAGGTCGACGAGCTCCGGCGGCAGCGTCTCGACGACGGAGTCGATGTCGGCCGGCGCGATCCCCGGCGGCGCTTCGTCCGCTGTGGACACGACCACGCCGCGCCGCTTCGCCCCGCCGAAGCGAACGGCCACGACCGTGCCCTTGCGTACGTCGTCCGGGACCGCGTACGTGAACGGCCGCGCGAGCGCACGCGCGGTCATGAGGGGCTGGACGTCGGCGAAGCGGCGGCCCACCCAGAGAGGCTATGGCCCGGCCGGGACGGCGCGCGCCGTCACGAGCACGGCGTAGATCGTGTTCCGATAGCTGCCGGCCGCGCCGATGATCTCCCGGTAGCGCCCCTCCAGCCACTCCCGCCGGTCTGCCTCGAGCTCCAGGAAGGCCGAGGACGTGCGGACGTGGGCGAGCACCTCCTCCGCGGTCTCGTCGATCTCACGCGCCTCTGTCTCGATCACGGCGTCCTCGAAGAGCCGCGACGTCCCGGGCGCCGCGAGCTCGCGGCCGTTGAGCCAGGACCAGACCTCCGAGACGTCGGCGCGCCGCGCCTCGGCGCCGGCGCGCAGCTCCTCCATGCTTCGCTGCGGCCACGGGTCCGGTCTGAGCTCCAGCCAGGCTTCGCGGATCTCCCTGTCGACCGCTCCGGTGTTGCCGGCCAGGTGCGTGAGCAGCGCGAATGTCCCTCCGGGCCGGAGCAGCCGGGCGACCTTGGCCCAGCCGACAGCGGGATCGACCCAGTGGAAGGCGGTCGCCGAGAGGACCGCGTCGTATGCGCCTGCGGGCAGCTCGACATCCTCGAAGCGCCCGAGGCGGAACGTCACCGCGTCCCCCACCGAGCGCCGGGCGACCTCCATCATCGCCGGCCCCGGCTCGACCGCCTCGAGGCGGAAGCCGCGGTGCGCCAGCTCGCGGGTCAGCTTGCCCGTCCCGCAGCCGATCTCCAGCACGCGCCCGCCCTTCGTGAGGCCCGCACAGGCGCGGTCCACGAGCGCGGCCGGATAGGTCGGCCGGACACGGTCGTAGTCCTCCGCGATCGTGTTGAAGAGCAGGCCGCGCTCGGGCACGGCACCGAGCCTACGTCGCGAGCTCGGCGGCCTCGAGCACCCAGTCGGTTGCGAAGCCGAGGAAGAGCCCGACGAGCAGCATCCAGGTCACGAGGACGGGCATGTTGAAGCGGCTGTTGACCTGGAACAGCTGCTGGACGACGTAGAGGATCGAGCCGGCGGCGATCGCGAAGAAGACGACCGCGAGCGCGTCGCTGACCCAGGCCTGGCCGACGATGGTGCCGACGAAGGTCGGGCCGCCGCCGATCAGCCCGAGCAGGGCGAGGAAGCGCCAGCTCGGCCGGTCGCCGTCCGCGGCCATGGGGCCGATGATCCCGAAGCCCTCCGTGGCGTTGTGGAGCGCAAAGCCGATGATGAGGACGAGCGCGAGCGAGATCGCGCCGGCGGCGCCGGCCTGACCGATGGCCAGCCCCTCGCCGAAGTTGTGCAGGCCGATGCCGGTCGCGATCAGCAGCGCCAGCTGGCGCGCGGGCGTGAGGCGGTCGACCCACGAGCGCGAGGCGAACTCGTCGATGGCGGCCGCGCCGGGCCCGACGAGCGGCGTCGAGCGGCGCGTGCGCATCCAGCGGTCGTAGTAGACGAGGCTGGTGAGACCGGCGACGAAGCCGGCGGCCAGCAGCGCGGCAAGCCCGAGGAAGCGCCCCCAGTCGCCGTTCCCCTTGACGGCATGCTCGAGCGCGCCCTGTACGGGCTCGACGCCGTTCGAGAGCACGTCCCAGAACAGGAACAGCAGGATCCCGGTCGCCATGGCGCTCAGCCCCGCGCGGACGCGGACGTCGAGGTCGCGCAGCCGCGCGGCCGGGAGGCCGAGGAAGATGGTCAGGCCGGCGACGGCGCCGAGGACGAGGATCTGCGTGGTCGACACGGGTTGTAAGGGAAACCTTACACAGGACGGCGACTAGAGTCGGCCGCGTGGCCGGCCACTCCGTCGACGAGTACCTCGAGACGATCTACTTCCTCGCCTTCCCGATCGGCGAGTACCGGCCGCTGACGGTCGGCTCCCCCACGCTCGCCTCACGGGTCGCGGAGATGCTGGGCGTCTCGCGGGCGTCGGCCGGGGAGATGCTGAAGCGGCTCGAGGCGGAAGGGCTGGTCGAACGCGGCGAGCACAAGGAGGCGCTGCTCACGGAGACCGGCCGGGCGCGGGCGGAGCGCGTCGTCCGCAAGCACCGGATCATCGAGCGGCTGCTGACCGACTTCATGGGCTACACCGCCGCCGAGGCGCACGTGCACGCCGACGAGCTCGGCGACACGTTCACCGACGACATGGTCGAACGGATCTCGGAGCGGCTCGGCCATCCCGACCGCTGCCCGCACGGCTGGCCGGTCGACCCGGACTTCGAGCAGGCCGAGAACGCCGAGCTCGCGCCGGTCGCCGAGCTGCCCGCGGGCTCACGCGCGACGATCGTGCGGCTCGCCGAGCACGACGGCGAGCTCCTGCACTGGTTCTACGACGAGGGCCTGGTGCCGGGCAGCGAGATCGAGATCACCGTGGCCGACACCGGCACCGGCCGCTTCGCGGTACGCACGAACGGCAGCGAGCACACGCTCGCCGAGAAGGCTGCGGCCGGCCTGTTCGTCAGGCCGTCTTGAGCTTGTCCAGCAGGCGCTGAAGGGCCGCGGGCGTCAGCTCGCCGCGGTTCTTCGTGAGCGCCGCGAGCAGTGCTGCATGCTGCGTCGGAGACATGCGCGCCTAGTTCGGCGGCGCGGACGGCGCTCCTTCGACGTGGTTACGCGGGTGTGCGCTCGGCGAGGCCGGCGACCTCGCGGAGCGTGTCGACCTTGTCGAGCCGCTCCCACGTGAAGTCGTGGTCGTCGCGACCGAAGTGGCCGTACGCGGCGGTCTTCGCGTAGATCGGCCGGCGCAAGTCGAGGTCGCGCAGGATCGCGGCCGGGCGCAGGTCGAAGTGCTCGCGCGCGAGTGCCTCGATCTGACCGACCGGGATGTGCTCCGTCCCGAAGGTGTCGACGGCGATGGAGACCGGGTGGGCGACGCCGATGGCGTAGGCGACGTTGACCTCCGCACGATCGGCGAGCCCGGCGCCGACCAGGTTCTTCGCCACGTGGCGCGCGGCGTAGGCGGCCGAGCGGTCGACCTTGGTCGGGTCCTTGCCGGAGAACGCGCCGCCGCCGTGGCGGGCGGCTCCGCCGTACGTGTCGACGATGATCTTGCGCCCCGTCAGGCCGGTGTCGCCCATCGGGCCGCCGATGACGAAGTTGCCGGTCGGGTTGCAGAAGAAGAAGTCCGGATCGTCCAGCAGACGGCGCTCGTCGTAGAGGTGCGACGGCAGCAGCGGGTGGAGGACGTGCTCGGCGAGATCGGGCTTGATCAGCGTCGCGGCGTCGAGCCCCTCGCGATGCTGGACCGAGATGAGCACGCGCTCGATCTCGACGGCGCGCTGGCGGCCGTCCTCGTCGACCTCGTAGCGGATGGTCACCTGCGCCTTGCCGTCGGGCCGCAGGTACGGCAGGACGTCCGCCTTACGGACCTCCGAGAGCCGGTGGCAGAGCTTGTGCGCGAGCATGATCGGGAGCGGCATGAGCTCGTCCGTCTCGTTCGTCGCGTAGCCGAACATCATCCCCTGGTCGCCCGCGCCCACCTGGTCGAGCGGATCGTCGTCGCCCGGCTCGTGCTGCATCTCGTAGGAGGCGTCAACGCCCTGTGCGATGTCGGCCGACTGCTCGTCGATCGCGACGATGATCCCGCAGGTGTCGCCGTCGAACCCGTACTTCGCCCGGTCGTACCCGATTTCGTGGATCTTGGCGCGGACGAGCTTCGGGATGTCGACGTAGCACTCGGTGCTGATCTCGCCCGCCACGACGACGAGGCCGGTCGTGATCAGCGTCTCGCAGGCGACACGCCCCATCGGATCCTGCGCCAGGACGGCGTCGAGGATCGAGTCCGAGATCTGGTCGGCCATCTTGTCGGGATGGCCCTCGGTGACGGACTCCGAGGAGAACTGGAAGGTGCGGACGGCCATTTGAGGTCTCGAGGCTAGCCGATGCCGACGAACCCGGAGAGGATGTAGCTATCCCCATCCTGGGTCGCCGAGGCGACGACCGAGCGCAGCGGCTTCAGGTCCGCCTGCGTCTCCGCGTCGACGCTCGCGCCGCCCGCCTGGATGAAGAACGGCACGGCCGTCTGCAGGTCGGAGTACAGGAGCAGCGAGACCTTGCTGGGCACGGCGGCCGCGCTGAGCGCGTCGGTGTAGGCGGTGTCATCGGCGAGCTTCCCCGAGCTGCCGTGCAGCGCCGCCATGCCTGCACGGCTCGTGCTGATGAGGAGCTTGCCGTCGCTGACCGCCCACAGCACCGAGATGTCCTGGCCGGTGAACGTGAGCTCCGTCGCATGGAGGCCGTTGATGTCGACCGTCGAGGCCTTGCCGCTGCCACCGAGCTCCAGCAGCGCGCCGACCCGCTCCATCAGCTTCGTCGCCTTGGCCTCGTCGGCCTTCACCGCGACGTCGATCGTGACCGGCAGCGATGTGCCGCTGGGCGCGCCGTAGACCCCGACCGCGCTCTCGTCGTCGAGCACGGGGAACACGTCGTCGTTCAGGGTCAGGCCGAGCGCCTTCTCGACCTGGGCACGCTGCTGAGCGAAGCTCGGGCTCTGCTGCTGGTAGGCATCGAGCGCCTGGCGGAGCGCCTTGCCGAGACCGGAGACATCGAGAAACAGCAGCGGCTTCGCCGGCATGGTCTGGTCGAGCGTCGGCCCGAACGTGGTCGAGGACGGCGCGTTGTCGACGCTTCCGGTGACGTCGAACTTGACGCCCTGGTCCTCGGCCGACGCCGATGCGGCGAGCGACTGCACCTTGCCGAAGGCCTTGGTGATCCCGCCGCTCGCGAGCGGCTGCCCCTGCGCTGCCTTGAGGGCGCCGGCGTCGATCGTCTTGCCGGGGACGTACGCCAGTGCAAGGCCGTCGGTCTGCACGTTCGAGATGCCGTCCTTGAACGCGCTGGTGCTTCCGAGCGTGCCGTTGCCGCGAGCCTGGTTGAACAGGTCGAGCGTCGCGGCCTTGTCGGACGCGACGACCCAGCCGTCGATCTGGCGGGTCACCGCCGGGTTCGGCCCCTTCTTCAACAGCGCCTCGAGCTGATCCGGCTTCGGCGACTTGGTGAAGAGCACGAACGCGCTGTTCAGCCCGAGCCCTGAGATGCCCACTTCCGGCCCGAGCGTCGGCTTCAGGTCGTTCTCGTAGCTGACGCCCTGCTTCTGCAGCTCCTGGGTGAGCTGCGCGACCAGCTTGTCGCTGGAGGGGAAGCGCTTGAGGAGGACGCTTGCCTTGTGCCACTGGTCGCCGTTCACGTCCGTGTTGACCGAGACGAAGTACGAGGAGCTCGCGGGCGCGAAGTTCGCCGTCTCCGGGATGGCTCCGCTCCCGGTGCCGGAGCTGCCGCCGGAGCTACCGCAGCCCGCCACCGCAATGGCGACGAACACGAATGCGAACAGGACTAGGAACTTGCGCATGGTGGTCACTCCTCGCTCGGTGGGCGCGCCATGAGATCGACGATCAGGTCGCCCGCTTCTTCGCCGCCCAGGACTCTACTCACGGCGTCGGTTATCGGCAGATCGACGCCGAGACGCGATGCCAAACGGGCGAGCGCCGGCGCGGTGGTCAGCGACTCGACCGTGCTGCCGATCGTCGTCGCGGCCGCGGTCGGGTCGGCTCCGCGCGCGATCAGCTCGCCCTCGCGCCGGTTCCGGCTCAGCTGGCTCCAGCCGGTCACGACCAGGTCGCCCATGCCGGCGAGGCCCGAGAACGTCTCCGGGCGCGCGCCGGCGGCCGTGCCCAGGCGGGACATCTCCGCCAGGCCGCGGGTCAGCATCGCCGCCTTTGCGTTGTCGCCCAGTTCCAGCCCGTCCACGACGCCGGCTGCCAGCGCCATCACGTTCTTGGCGGCGCCGCACAGCTCGACTCCCAGCACATCCGTGTTCAGGTAGACGCGGAACGTCCCCGAGATGAGCGCATGCTGGAGGCGTTCGCCGAGATCGCGGTCGGTCGACGCCACGACGGAGGCGAACGGCTTGCCGGCCACGACCTCCGAGGCGAAGTTCGGCCCCGAGAGGACGGCCACGGGCCGCCCGGTCACGAGCGCCGATAGGCGGCCGCCGGTCGCCGGGTCGAGCCCCTTGCTCAGACTCAGCACCGGAGCGCGGCCCGGGAGCGCGGCGACGACGTCTCCGAAGACGCGGCTCGGGACGGCGACGCAGACGAGGTCGGCCCCGGACACGGGCGCCTCCTCGATCGTGGCCCCGGCGACACCGAGCGAGACGCCCGGGTGGTAGCGCGGGTTCTCCCCGGTCTCGTCGATGACGCGCGCAAGCTCGGGATCGCGCGCGGCAAGCGTCACCTCGTGGTCGTGCCGGGCCAGCAGGTGCGCGAACGCCGTCCCCCACGCTCCGGCGCCTACGACGACGATCTTCATGAGCGCCGCACGAAGTCGATGGCAACGGGAACGCCGTCCAGGCTGTAGCGGTCGCGCAGCTGATTCTCGACCCAGTAGCCGTAGTCGCGTGTGATCAGCCCCGGGTCGTTGACGAAGAAGCGGAAGCGCGGCGGCCGCGTACGGATCTGCGTGCCGTAGAGCAGGTTCAGCCGGCGGCCGGCGCGCGACGGCGGCTGGCGGGCGCTGCGCAGCTCGGCCAGGAAGCGATTCAGCTCCGGCGTCGGAATGCGCGCGACGTGCTTGTCGAACTGCTCCCCGGCGCGGTCGAGCAGGCGCGCGATCCCGCGGCCGGTCGTCGCCGACACCGCGATGACGGGCGGGCGCTGGCGCAGGCGGCCACGCAGGTCCTTCCGCGTGTCCTCCAGGTCGATCTCCGAGATGTCCCACTTCGAGAGCACGATCAGCGTCGAGCAGTTCGCGCGCCGGGCCGTCTCGGCTACCTGGATGTCCTGCTCCACGAGCCCCTCGCTTGCGTCCACGAGCACGAGCGCGACGTCGGCCCGCTCGGCCGCCTGGAGCGCGCGCAGCTCCGAGTAGTACTCGATGCCCTGCCGCTGGCGGCGCTTGCGCCGGAGCCCGGCGGTGTCGACCAGCACGAACTGGCGGTCGCCGTGCTCGAGCAGGGTGTCGACGGTGTCGCGCGTCGTCCCCGGGATGTCCGAGACGAGCACGCGCTCGCGGCCGAGCAGGCGGTTCAGCAGGCTCGACTTGCCGACGTTCGGGCGCCCGAGGATCGCGACGCGGACCGCCTCGTCGCCGACCGGCGCGCGCCCGCCGCCGGGCAGCAGGTCGACGATCGTGTCGAGCAGGTCCCCTGTGCCGTGGCCGTGCAGGCCGGACAGAGGCACCGGGTCGCCGAGGCCGAGCCGGTGGAACTCCAGCGCGTTCGCGTCCTGAGCGGGGTCGTCGATCTTGTTCGCGATCAGGATCACCGGCTTGCGCGCGTGGCGCAGGATGCCCGCGATCTCCTCGTCGCCCGGCGTGATCCCTGCCCGCGCGTCGACGACGAACAGCACGAGGTCGGCGTCCGCGATCGCCACCTGCGCCTGCTCGGCGATGCCGCGGGTGATCGGCGACGGGTCGGCGACGTCGACGCCGCCGGTGTCGACGAGCAGGAACTCCTGCCCGCCCCACTCGCAGACCAGCTCCTTGCGGTCGCGCGTCACGCCCGGCGTCTCGTGGACGACGGCGGCGCGGGTGCCCGTCAGGCGGTTGATCAGCGTGGACTTGCCGACGTTGGGGAAGCCGACGATCGCCACCGTGCCCAGCAGCTGGCGCGGCTCGCTCGCCTCGTCCACCGCGCTCACTCGACTTTGTGGCTGTCAGCCACTATGTGGGGTGGCGTGGCGTGGAGCGGGCGCCCGAGCTCGTGCATGTCCACGAGGAAGTCCCACAGCGTCCAGATCGCGCGGCCGATCTCGCGCGAGGCCTCGCGGTAGCCCTTGCCGTTCGCCGGCAGGCCGCCGAAGTCCATCGGCTCGCCCCAGGCGACCGAGACCGGGTGGAAGTTGCCGAGCTGCCAGAACTGGCTGCCGTGGATGGCAGCCGGCACGACCGGAACGCTCTCCTGCAACGCGATCATCGAGGCGCCCGCCTTCGGCTCGCCCGGCACGCCACTTTTCTGACGCGTGCCCTCGACGAACAGTCCGACCGCACGGCCGTCGGCGACCAGCTCGCGCGAGAAGCGCACCGCTTCGCGGTCGGACTCGCCGCGGCGGACGGAGTAGGCGCCGAAGGAGCGGATCAGCTGGCCCATCCACGGCATGCGGTGCAGCTCGACCTTCGCCATGTAGTAGATCGTCCGCGGCGACGCCGCCCCGAACGAGGACGGGTCGATCCAGGAGAAGTGGTTCAGCGCGAGCACGAGCCCGCCGTTCAGCGGAACGTTCTCGGTGCCGTACACCCGCAGCGGCGCGACCGCCTTCGTCAGGGGCTGGATGGTCATGCGGCCGACGGGCCAGACGAGCTCCGCGGTGCGCATCAGGCCGGCAGCCGCTCGCGCACGATCTGCTCGATGCGCACGACCACGTCGTCGATCTCGAGGTCGGTGGTGTCGATCAGGTACGCATCCTCTGCGACCAGCGTGCGCTCGGCATCGCTGGCGTCGCGGACACGCAGGTCGGTGACGAGTGCATCCGCCCCGATGCCGGGTCGTTCGGCCTGGCGGCGGCCGGCGCGGACCGACGGTTCGGCGTCGAGGTAGACCTTCACCTCGGCGTCGGTGGCGACGACGGTGCCGATGTCGCGCCCCTCGATGACGGCGTCGCCGGCATCGGCGAGCTCGCGCTGGCGGGCGCGCATGACCTCGCGCACCGCGGGGTGACGGGCGACGACCGGGACGATGCGGTCGATCTCGGCGCTGCGGATCGCGGTCGTCACGTCGTGACCGCCGATCGTGACCATCCCGGACAACTCGAGCTCGATCGGGCTCTCCCGCGCGAGCCGGGCGAGGGCGGCCTCGTCCTCGGGATCGACGCCGCGCTCCCGTGCGAGCCAGGTCAGCGCGCGGTACATCGCTCCCGTGTCCAGGTAGCGGAAGCCGAGCCGCTGGGCGAGCCGGCGCGCGACGGTGCTCTTGCCGGCTCCCGCCGGTCCATCGATGGCGACGATCATCAGGGTCTCTGGGCCACAGCCTCGAGGAGGTCAAAGAATCCGGGGAAGCTTACGGCGACCGCCTCGTCGCCCTCGATCCGCACCGGCTCGCGGGACACCAGCCCGGCGACGGCGCCGAGCATCGCGATGCGGTGGTCGCCGCGCGAGTCGACGGTCGCCCCGCCGCGGGGCCGTGCGGGAACGCCGCGAATCCGGAAGCCGTCGTCGAGCGCCTCGATGTGGATGCCGAGCGGCCGCAGCGCGTCCACGACGGCCGTGACCCGGTCGGTCTCCTTGACACGGAGCTCCGCGGCGCCGCGGATGGTCGTCGTGCCGCGCGCCATCCCCGCCGCGAGCGCCAGCAGCGGCAGCTCGTCGACGAGCCGCGGGACCTCGGCGGCCGTGACGCGGGCGGCGACGAGCTCTGCAGGCGTGATCTCGAGGTCGCCGGCCGGCTCGCCGGCGGCCCGGTGGCGGTGCTGGACGTTGATCCGCGCGCCCATGCGGCCGAGCACGTCGAGCAGGCCGGTGCGCGTCGGGTTGAGGCCGAGGTCGTGGATCGTCAGGTCGGAGCCGGCGAGCAGGCTCGCGGCCACAACGAACGGCGCGGCGCTCGAGATGTCGCCGGGCACCTCGAGGTCGGGCAGGCGCAGCCGGCCGGGCGGCTGCACCGTGATCCGCTTCCCGCGCCGGACGACCCGGGCGCCGGCGGCGCGCAGCATCAGCTCGGTGTGATCGCGCGTCCGCGTGGGCTCGACCACGGTGGTCGGTCCATCCGCGCCAAGGCCGGCGAGCAGGATCGCCGACTTCACCTGGGCGCTCGCCACCGGCAGCTCGTACGTGATCGCGTGGAGCGGCCCGCCCTCGATGACGAGCGGCGCATGGCCGTCCGTCGTCTCGACCGTCGCGCCCATCCGGCGCAGCGGCTCGGCGATGCGCTCCATCGGGCGCCCGGAGAGGGAGGCGTCGCCGGTGAGCTCGAAGCGCCCGCCGTTGCCGGCCAGGAGGCCGGCGAGGAGACGCATCAGCGTTCCCGAGTTGGCGCAGTCGATCGGGCCGCCGGCGGGACGTAGTCCGCCGAGGCCGACGCCGTGGACGACGAGCTCGTCCGCCCCCTCCTCGTCGACCTGGACGCCGAGCGCGCGCACCGCCTCCACCGACGCCCACGTGTCGGCCGAGCGGCCGAAGCCGCGGATCCGGCACTCGCCCTCGGCGACGGCGGCTACGAGCACCGACCGGTGCGACACAGACTTGTCCCCGGGAACGGCCAGGTGGCCGACGACGGCACTCGCTGGCTCGACGATCCGCGGCACGGCGCGAGTGTAGGGGTGTGATACAGACGGCCCGTGACGCGCGAGCTGCCGACCGACCTGATCACGCCGCTCGGCGTCTACCTGCACCTGCGCGGCGACGGAGGAGGCGCCTTCCTGCTCGAGTCGGTCGAGCGCGGGCGGCTCGGCCGCTCCTCGTTCGTCGGCTCCGGCGCGCGGCTCGTCCCGTTCGAGGAGCTCGCCTCGCTCGACGGGCCTGCAGTCGGCTTCCTCGGCTACGAGCACGTCGCTCGGCTCGAACCAACCGTGCCGGTGCCCGACGACGGGCCGGACCTGCCGCCGAGCCGCTTCGTCGCCGCCGACACGCTCGTGCGCTTCGACCACGCGCTCGGGATCGCCGAGGTGCTGCGCGGCGACGCAGACGAGCTCGCCGCGCGGCTGCGCGAGCCGCCGCCCGTCCCGCCGCCCGTGGCGGCCGAACCGTCTCCGACGCGCCGCTTTCCCGACCGCGAGACCTACGAGGCCAGTGTGCGCCGGGCCAAGGAGCACATCCGCGCAGGCGATGTCTTCCAGGTCGTGCTCGCGCAGCGCGCGGAGCGGCCCACGACGGCGGGCGCTGTGGCGCTCTACCGGGCGCTGCGGCGCGTCAACCCGTCGCCGTACCTCTTCCTCCTGGAGCTCGGCGCCGTGGCGCTCATCGGCTCGTCGCCGGAGACGCTCGTGAAGCTGGAGGGCCGCCGCGCGAGCCTGAACCCCATCGCGGGAACCGTCCCGCGCGGCGAGGGCGACGCCGAGGCGCTGCTCGCGTCACCGAAGGACCGCGCCGAGCACGTGATGCTCGTCGACCTGGGCCGGAACGACCTCTCGCGGACATGCCTGCCGGGGACGGTGCGCGTGGAGCGGTTCCTCGTCCCCGAGCGCTTCTCCCACGTCACGCACCTCGTGTCCGAGGTGGCCGGCGACCTGCGTCCCGGCGTCGGCCCGCTCGAGCTGCTCGAGACCTGCTTCCCGGCCGGCACCGTGTCCGGGGCGCCGAAGGTGCGGGCGATGCAGCTGATCGCCGAGCTCGAGGGCTACCGCCGCGGCCCGTACGCCGGCGCCGTCGGCTACGTCATGCCGGGCGGAGACCTCGACACCTGCATCACGATCCGCACGATCGTGCTGGCGGACGGCGTCGCCCACCTGCAGGCCGGGGCGGGGATCGTCGCCGACTCCGACCCCGCCGCCGAGCACGACGAGTGCCTCAACAAGCTGGCTGCGCTCGAGCGGGCAATCGACCTGGCGGAAGCCGAATGATCCTCGTCGTCGACAACTACGACAGCTTCACCTACAACCTCGTGCACCTCTTCGCCGAGCTCGGCGCCGAGGTGGAGGTGCGGCGGAACGACGCCGTCGACGGCGCCGAGGCTGCACGGCTGGCGCCGACGCACCTCGTCGTCTCCCCCGGCCCCGGGCGGCCGGCGGACGCGGGCGCGACGATCGAGGTGATCCTCGCGCTCGCCGGGCGGGTCCCGGTGCTCGGCGTGTGCCTCGGCCACCAGGCGATCGTGGAGGCCTTCGGAGGCGTGGTCGGCCCGGCGCACGAGCTCGTGCACGGCAAGGCGGCGCCCGTGCGCCACGACGGACAGGGCATCTTCGCGGGCGTGCCCAACCCGTTCGAGGCCGGTCGCTACCACTCGCTCGCGGCGACGACGGTGCCGGACGTGCTCGAGGTCTCCGCGAAAGCGACCGACGGAGAGGTCATGGCGGTGCGCCACCGCGAGCTGCCCGTGGACGGCGTCCAGTTCCACCCCGAGTCGGTGCTGACGCCCGAGGGGCGGGCGATCGCAGCCAATTTCCTGCGCTAAGCTCGGCTCATGCCTTCCGGTTACATCTGGTCGTGGCTCGGCGCGCGTTAGCGCGCGTCCGTCCACTCACGACCTCAGGAAGGAGAGCTTCACGATGCGAGTCTTCTCGGGAATCCAGCCGTCGGGCAATCCCACGTTCGGCAACTACAGCGGCGGCTTCCGCCAGTACGTCGCCACCCAGGACCGTGCCGTCGAAAGCGGCGGCGCGGCGTTCTTCTGCCTCGTCGACCTGCACGCCATCACGGTCGAGTACGACCCCGCCGATCTGCGCACACGGACGCTCGACCTCGCCGCGTTGCTCTATGCAACCGGCCTCGACCCGGCGCGGGCGACGGTCTTCGCGCAGAGCGACGTCACGGCGCATGCCGAGGCGGCCTGGCTGCTGGGCGCGGTGACGAGCTACGGGCAGCTCGGGCGCATGATCCAGTTCAAGGAGAAGGGCGCGCGGCAGGAGTTCGTCAGCGCGGCGCTGTTCGACTACCCGGTCCTGATGGCCGGCGACATCCTCCTGTACCAGGCGGACACGGTGCCGATCGGCGACGACCAGCGGCAGCATCTCGAGCTCGCACGCGACATCGCGGAGCGCTTCAACCAGCGCTTCGGCGAGACCTTCGTGGTGCCCGACGGCGTCTACCCCGAGACGGGCGCGCGGATCATGGACCTGCAGTCGCCGACCGAGAAGATGGGCAAGACCGGCTCCAGCGAGGCGGGGACCGTGCGGCTGCTCGATGCGCCCGACGTGATCCGGAAGAAGTTCCGCTCCGCTGTCACCGACTCCGGTCGCGACGTGCGCCGAGCCGACGACAAGCCGGGCGTGACGAACCTGATCGACATCTTCTCGGTGGCCACCGGAGAGTCGACCGAGGCGATCGAGGCGCGCTACGACGGCGAGGGCTACGGCCAGTTCAAGCAGGACGTCGGCGAGGCGGTGGTCGCGCTCGTCGAGCCGATCCAGGAGCGCTACCGGGCGCTGCGCTCGGACGAGCCGGAGCTGCTGCGGATGCTGGCCATGGGAGCGGAGAAGGCTGCGGCCGCGGCGGCGCCGACCCTGGAGGCGATGTACGAGCGGATGGGCTTCGTCAGAGCCAGCCGCTCGTCCTGAAGCGCCAGTAGAGCAGGCCGGAGATCGTGACCATCACGGCGAGCGCCGCCGGGTAGCCGAACGACCAGCCGAGCTCCGGCATGTGGTCGAAGTTCATGCCGTAGACGCCCGTGATCAGCGTCGGGACGGCGATGATCGCCGCCCAGGCGGAGATCTTGCGGACGTCCTCGTTCTGGCGGATGCTCGCCTGGGTGAGATTGGCCGTGAGGATGCTCGTGAGCACATCGCGCAGCTGCTGGACGCGCCCGTACTCGCGCAGCAGATGGTCGTGCACGTCGCGGAAGTACGGCTTCGTGGCCGGGTTGATCTGGGGGAAGCCGGCGCGCGCGAGGACCTCGACGGGCTCGAGCAGCGGGACGATCGCGCCGTAGAGCTCGAGCACGTCGCGCTTGCGGGCGAAGATGCGCTCGGCAGGGTTCCGCCGCGAGCCCGAGAAGACGTCGCGCTCGATCCCGCCGATCGACGCGTCGAGCGACTCGACGACCGGCTCGTAGCCGTCGACGATCGAGTCGACGATCGCGTGCAGGGCGGCGCTCGGCCCGGCTTGGAGCAAATCCGGCTGGAGCTCGAGCTTCTCGCGCACCTCGTGCAGCCCCTCGCCGCCGTGCCGGACGGAGATGATGAAGTCCTCGCCGAGGAAGACGAGCACCTCGCCGAAGCGGACATCGTCCACCTCGGCGTCCCAGCGCGCCGTCTTCAGGACGAGGAAGAGCGAATCGCCGTAGCGCTCGAGCTTCGGCCGCTGGTGCGCCTTGATCGCGTCCTCGACCGCGAGCTTGTGCAGGCCGAACTCGCGGGTGACGGCCTCGAACTCCTCCGCGGTCGGCTCGTAGAGGCCGATCCATGCGAACCCACTGCCGATCCGGGACCGCTCCTGAAGGTCGGCCAGAGCGACCTCGTCGGGCACCCGGTGGCCACCCTCGTAGACGGCGTAGTCGACGATCACCCCGTCGAGCGTAGCGCGAGCGGACGCCGGTATCGCACCTCCGTGACCCGCTCGCCGAAGCGCTCCTGCTTCGTCGCGCCGTCGTGGCGCCAGCCCTCGTGCTCGTAGAAGCCGCGCGCCCGCCGGTTCGTCTCCAGCACCCAGAGCGAGGCGTCCTCGAAGCCGGCGGCGGCGAGCGCGGACAGCGCATGGCCGAGCAGGGCGCGGCCCATGCCCCGCCCCCACTCCTCGGGGAGCAGGTAGACGGCGTAGACCTCCCCGACGCGGCGCGGGTCGTCTCCCTTGTCGCGGGTCGGGCCGCCGGAGGCAAAGCCGACGATCGTGGCGTCGCGAATGGCCACGAGCACGGTCTCGTCGGCGCGCTTCGCGGCGATGCGGCTGCGCCAGCTGCGCGTGCGCTCCTCGACGGAGAGCTTGCGCAGGAAGCGGTCCGGGAGCTGGCCGGCGTAGGCGGCCCGCCACGATGCGACGTGAACCTGAGCGATGCCGCGCGCGTCGGAGACGTGCGCGTCGCGGACGGCCGGCGGATCAGCGGGCGAGCCCGACACGGCGCCGGAGGCCCTCCACCTCGTCACGGGTCAGCTCGCGCCACTCGCCCGGCGCGAGGCCTTTGCAATCGATCGCGGCGTAGCGGACGCGCTCGAGCCGGCGCACGGGGTGGCCGACCGCCTCGCCCATCCGGCGCACCTGGCGGTTCCGGCCCTCGTGCAGCGTCAGCTCCAGCCGGCCGGGCGCCAGGCGGCGAACGCGCGCGGGCGCCGTCGGGCCATCGTCGAGCTCGATGCCGTTGCGCAGCCGGTCGAGCGTCTCCCCGTCCGGGTCGCCCGCGACCTGGGCGCGGTACACCTTCTCGACCTCGTAGCGCGGGTGGGCGAGCCGGTGCGCGAGGTCGCCGTCGTTCGTGAGCAGCAGCACCCCGGTGGTCTCGGCGTCGAGGCGCCCGATGGGAACGACCCGCACGGGCAGGTCGACCAGGTCGACCACCGTCGGCCGGCCCTGCGGGTCGCGGGCCGTCGTCACCGTCCCGGCGGGCTTGTTGAGCAGCACGTACGACAGGGGCTGCAGCGCGAGCCGGCGGCCGTCGAGCTCCACGCGGTCGCGCCGGCCGACCTCGGAGTCGAAGCGGCCCGGCTCCCCGTTGACGCGCACGCGGCCGGCGCGAATGAGGTCGTCGGCGCGGCGCCGGGAGGCGACCCCGGACCGCGCGAGGAAGGCGTTCAGGCGCACGCCGACAGTTAATAGGGACCTAGGCTGGGCGCTGAGCCGCGACGGCTTCGAGGCGGGCCCGCAGGTCCTCGGCGTCCTCGCCGAGGTCGTCCAGGCGCGGCAGCGCCGACAGGTTTTCCAGGCCGAACACGCGCTCGAAGAGCGGGGTCACGCGGTAGCGGACGGCGCCGGCCTCGTCGTCGCGGCCCGCCTCGGCGAGGAGGCCGCGCTCGAGCAGGCCCGCGACCACGCCGTCCGCCGCGACGCCGCGCAGGCGTGCGATGTCCGGGCGCGTGCATGGGCCGAGGTACGCCGCGATCGCGAGCGTCTCGAGCGCCGCGGGCGACAGGCCGCGCTCGACCGGCCGCTCGAACAGGCGGCTGCATGCCTCCGCCGCCTCCTTCGACGCGCGGAACGCCCAGCCCCCGGCGACCGCTTCGAGGACGATGCCGCTGCGGCCCTCGCGGTACCGCTCGGCCAGGAGCCCGAGGGCCGTCTCGACGCGCTCGGCGTCATCGTCGGCCGCGGCGGCGAGCTCCTCCAGCGAGAGCGGCTGCGAGGCGACGACGAGCAGCGCCTCGATCGTGCGGGCGAGCCGGTCGACCGGGTTCGAGCTGATCAGGCGGAGCGGGCGATCCATTCCCTCTCCTCTTCCCCGCCCTCGCTGCGCGCGACACGGATCGGCGCGAACGCCGAGGCTTGCTGGAGCTCGATCTCCCCCGCCTTGCGCAGCTCGAGCAGTGCGAGGAACGCGACCGCGGCCTCCGCGCGCGAGAGCCCGTGCACCTCGGTCTCGAAGTCGAAGCGCCGGCGGCGGGCGAGCAGGGCGCGGAAGCGCCCGAGGAACTCGGCGACCGGCGGGAAGCGCAGCGCCATGTGCGCCAGCGAGACGGACGGCGGCTCGGCGGTCAGCCGGCGCAGCGCATCGGCGAGCAGCGCCGGATCCTGCGGGGCGACGCGGCGCGCCGGGCGCGGCGCGAGGGGCGCCGGGCCGAGGCGGAAGTAGCGCCCGCCCTCCTCCTCGAGACGCTCCGACAGCCACGCGGCCGCGGCGCGGATGCGCCGGTACTCGGCAAGCCGGCGGGCGAGCTCCTCGGCCGCCTCCTCCGGATCCAGGTCGTCGAGCGTCTCGTCGTCGAACTCGAAGAGCCCCCGCGCCTTCAGCTCGAGTAGCGCGGCGACCAGCACGAGGAACTCGCCGCACGCGTCCAGGTCGAGCTCGTCCCGCTCGGCCAGCCGCTCGAGGAACGCGAGCACGATCGTTGCGACGTCGACCTCCGCCGGCTCGAGCTCCTGCTTGAGCACGAGCGTGAGCAGCAGGTCGAAGGGCCCCTCGAACGCGTCGAGGTCCAGCTCGAGCTCGCGCACGACCACGGCGGCGGACGCTAGCGGGACGGTCGGACGCGGCGCTTCGGAATTGCCATGGCCGGACCTTTCGGCACCGGCCGCCGTCGCTCCTGCCGCCCGCGCAGGAACTGCCACCAGACGAAGAAGCTCGCCGAGGCGACGAAGACGATGATCGACACCCACGCGTTCAGGCGCAGCGGGCCGATCTCGTGCGCCGGGTCGACGCGCAGCAGCTCCTCGAAGAAACGGCCGAACGTGTACAGGGCCACGTACAGCGCGAACAGCGCGGGCGCCTTGATGCGCCAGCGCCAGCCGACGAAGATCACGACGCCGACCATCGACACGTCCCACAGGAACTCGTAGAGGAACGTCGGGTGGAACGTGGTGTCCGCGAGGTACTGGTCGGGCCGGTTGTCCGGGGAGATCTCGAGGCCCCACGGCAGGTCGGTCGGCTTGCCGTAGAGCTCCTGGTTCCAGTAGTTGCCCCAGCGGCCGATCCCCTGGGCGAGGAGCAGCCCGGGCGCGACCGCGTCGGCGAAGAGGCGGACGCTGTGGCCGGCGCGCCGGACGATGAGGGCGCCGACGAGCGTCCCGAGCGTGATGCCGCCCCAGACGCCGAGGCCGCCCTTCCAGACCTCGAAGACGCCCTGCCACTTGGGGTCCGGAATCTCGCTCCAGCTGGTGATCACGTGGTAGATCCGGGCTCCGACGACGCCGGCCGCCGTGCCCCACACGGCAACGCGCAGGACGAGGTCGAACTCGTGCGGCAGCTTGTCGTTCACGCCCTCCAGTGAGGGGCGCCAGGCCCACCCGCGCACCCACCGCAGTCCCGTCAGCGCCGTACAGGCGGCGACCGCGAGCAGCAGCGTCAGCCCGTACATGTGCACGGACAGCGGGCCGACTTCCCACGTGCCGGAGCTCGGTGACGGGATGGATGCGGCCGGGATCACGCGCCGCATTCTGCCCTGCCCCCGCGGACGGGAGCTGCGGTCAGCCTGCTAGAGCAGGATCGCGAGGGCGAGCTGGGCGGAGCAGCCGCGCTCGAGGAGGTCGACCGCGTGGTGCAGGTCGATCTCATGCCGGGCAGCGATCCGGTGGGCCGCGGAGGGCTCGTAGCCGGCGCGAACCAGGGCCTCGTACCGCCAACGCTCGATGCGCTCGGTCTCGGTCTCGGTTTGAAGTTCGAGTGCGCTCATCATCTCTCTGTTCGGTGAAACGATGAGTACGGATTGCCGGTTAGGCGTCCACGAACACCTTTACGGATGCCTTACTTCACCTGACGGCCTCGGCGACCTCCCGGGCCTGGTCCAGGGTGAGATCGCCCTCGAGGCGGTACGTCACGCCACCCCGCTCCCAGAGCAGGACGCGGCCCGCGAGGCGGGCCGGCTCGAAGCCGAAATGGCCCGTCGCGTCGGCGAACTCGACGTAGTGCGCGCCCTCGAGCCAGAGCGCCGGCCGGCCGTTCACGCTCGTCTCGGTCACGACGTTCGTCTGGGAGATCGTCTTCTGGATGTACGGCCGGTAGTCGCCCGGTAGCTCCGAGAGGATCATTCGCGCCCGCCGCTTCGTCCCGTAGACGAACGACACGACGCCTCCGCGCGGCGGCTCGTGGACGTAGACCGTGTAGCGGCCGAGAGCGTCGGGCGGCACCACGATGCGGAACGGCGTGCGGTCCTCCGCGTCGCGCAGCGACATGGTCGTGCCAAGGTCGGGGGTGCCGACCACCCTGCGCTCCGGCAGCGTGTGCACGAACTGGAACTTGACGCCACCGATGCCGAGCCAACCCTCGATCGCGGTGCGCGCCGACGGGACCGCCAGCACACCGGCCAGCGCGACGACGAGGACGACGAGCGCGGCCACCAGCCAGCGGCGGCGGGGGGAGCGGCGCGGCCGCTCGAGCTCCGCGCGCACGGCCTGCGCGAGGTGGTCCGGTGTCGCAGGAAACTCGAGCTCCGCAGCCAGCGCGCGGAGCTGGAGTTCGAGCTCGGCGCTGCTCATGCCGCCACCTCCCCCAGGTGTGCGCGCAGCCGCTCGAGCGCGCGCGAGAGCCGCGATTTCACGGTTCCGCGGGCGATCCCGAGCGCGGCGGCCGTCTCCTCCTCGGACAGCTCGAGGAAGTAGCGGCAGCTGATCACGAGCCGGTCGTCGTCACGCAGCGCCTCGACGGCGTCGAGCAGGCGGCGGCGCTGCTCCGCTGCCATGAGCGTCGCCTCGGGGGACGGGGCCGCGCCCCCCGAGGGACCTTCGACGGCCGCCCGCAGGGCGAGGCGCTCTCGCCGGCCGGCGGACCGGCGGCGGTTGCGCGCCTCGTTGCCGACGATCTCGAGGATCCAGGGCCGGAACGGCGCACCGGCGCGGAAACGGCCGAGCGCGCGGTAGGCCTTCACGAACCCGTCCTGGGCGGCCTCCTCGGCGTCGCCAGCCGAGCCGGCGAGGACGTAGGCGATCCGGAATGCGATTCCCTGGTAGCGGGTCACGAGCTCTTCGTAGGCAGCGGCGTCGCCGCGCTGTGCGCGCGCGACGAGATCCGCGTCGTCCAGTGGCCGGCCCACCACTGCCGGTTCTACACCGGCGGCGGGGTGGCGGTTCCGGGCGGCGGCCGGAGCGGGCCGGCCGCCGCCCGAGGCAACGGGCTACGGCTAGGGCTAGAACGTCATGACGTTGGCCGCGCCCGGCGTAGCCGTGGTGGTGAACGCCCAGTCGGCGGCCGCGTCGTCGGTGTCCTGGCCGTTCGGGTTGCGGATCAGCGATCCCTCCACGGTGTTCGAGTCGGCGACCGTCGCCGGCAGCACCGTGCCCTCGACGAGGCTGTACGTCGTCCCGTCGATGGTGGCGACCGTGATCGCGCCCTCGTAGGAGAGGGCATCGAGCAGCGTGTGCGTCGTGAGATTCACGAGCGCGACGCCGTCAGGCGCGCCGTTCTGGAGCTCGACGTCGACGACGAGGTACGCGCCGGCGGCGAGCGTCCCGCTCAGCGCCTTGCGGCTGTACTCGGTGCCGTCGCCGCCGTTGACCGGCGACACGGCGATGCCCGTGAGATCGGCGGCCGCGTCGCCGGCGTTGTAGATCTCGACGAACCCGTCGTGGTCGGCGCCGGCCTGGTCGTAGTCGACCTCGTTGATGACGAGCTTCGGCGTGCCGTCCGGCGGGGGCGGCGGCGGGGGCGGCGGTGGCTCCTCGTCGCTCGCGATGCACTCCAGCGTGATGTCGTCGGCGCCGTTCACGTCGACGAGCACCTCGCCGTCCGCGCCGGCGGTGGTGGTGCAGCCGACGCCGTTCAGGTCGCCGATCTCCTCGATCGCGCCGCCCGGGTCGCCCTTCGGGCCCTGCGGGCCGGCAGGGCCGGACGGCCCGTCGGCTCCCTTCGCGCCGGGCGGGCCGGCCGTGCCTGCGGGTCCAGCGGCGCCGGCCGGACCGGGCGCGCCCGCCACGCCTGCCGGCCCGGGGTCGCCCTTCGGCCCGGTCGTGTTCCACGTGATCGGCAGCTCGTTCTTGCGGCACTTGCCGGAGACGGCAACGACTCGCAGCGAGCCGAGCACCTTCGTCCTGCAGGCGTTGATCGTGGTCGGCGTGTCGCCGGCGGCGAACGCGAGCCCTGCTGTCAGGGCCACGCAGAGCGCGAGCACCGCAGCGAGCGGCGCAGCGCGTGTGGATCCTCCCATCCGTTCCTCCTCTTCGGTGACCCTGCTCGGGGTACCGGCAGGCGAGCGGAGGCGCGAGGTGGCCGGAACGGACAGGTGCGGCGTACGGCCGCATCACTCCGTGAGGGCGCGCAGAAGGTGTGACGCTTCAGGCCGCGACGCGGTACAGCTCGCCGCGGTCGTAGTTCGTCGCCCAGACGGCGGTGTCGCCGACGGCAACGCCGGTGAAGCCGACCGGCGACGCCGTCGGGAACGGCGCCGTGCCCGTGACTGCCCGCGTCGCCGGGTCGATCCGGACGAGCGCGGAATCCGTGACCGCCCACACGGCGCCGCGGCCCGCGGCGACGCCGAAGAGGCGGCCGTCCGCGATGGGGACGGTGGCCGTGACCGCCGCGGAGGCGGCGTCGGTGCGCGTGATGCAGTTCTGGTTCGGATGGGTGACCCACACTGCCCCGTCGGCGGCGGCGACCCACCAGGCGGCCAGGAAGCTGCGCGTGGAGGCCGCGCTCGGCGTGACGTCGCCGTGGGCGAGCTCGCCGCCGCCGGAATCGAGATGGAGAAGCGTCTGCGGCTGGTTCGCGACCAGCCAGACCGTGGAGCCGTCCCCGGCCGCGCCGGTGAGCGGCGCACCGGCCTGCTTGGAGACGCCCGCGTTGGTGGCGGGGTCGATCCGCGTCGCCACCGGCTGGAGGAAGTGCGCGAGCCAGACGGCGTCGCTCGTCACCGTGATCTGCGCCGGCCGGGCGGCGACCGGAATCGTCGCGATCACCGTGTTCGTGGCGGGGTCGATGCGCGTGACGGTGGCGTGCTCGTCGCTCGCGACCCACACCGAGCCGTGCCCGAAGGCGGCCGAGTCGTAGAAGTCCCCGGGCAGGCCGCCGGCCGAGTACTTGATGGTGGCGATGACGGTGTTCGTCGTCGCATCGACGCGGGAGAGCGTGCCGTCGACGGTGTTGGGCACCCAGACTGAGCCTGCCCCGACGGCGGGGGCGCCCGCGCCGCGCCCGACCTTGACGGTCGCCGCGAGGGGGACGGTCGGCGGCACGGGCACCGGCTCGGAGACACGCACGTGGACGGTCGTGACACGGCTTGTCTTGCCGGTGAGGCCGACGGCCTGCACGCGGAGCACGTGGGCGCCGACGGCGAGCCGCTGCGAGTAGCGGGCCGCGCAGGCGTGGAGCTTGGGCGCGTCGAAGGCGCAGCGGAAGCGAACGGCGCGCGCGGCGGAGAAGCGATAGGCCGGGTGCGTGGAAGTGGTCACCCGCGGCCCGGAAACGGTAGGCGCCGCGGGCGCGGCCGGTCCGCGCGCGGCGGCGGCCGGCACGAGCAGCGCGGCCAGGGCCGCGACGAGCATGACGCGTTGCCGTCCCATACCGGTTCAGACGACCCGCGGACGGGCGTTGCCACTGATTCGCCGAACTTCGAATCGGCGCGAGCCCGCGGCGGCCGAGCACTCCGCCGATGAGCTTCAGCGCGTACGTGCCGCCAATGGCGTGCCGGTGTTCCGGCGGCGGCAGCGCGCCTAGCTCGTCGTGATGGCCACGTAGGCGCGCTGCCCGCCGTGGTCGCCGCCGACGAACGGCTCGTGCGCGAGGCTGTCGGCGTTGCTGTAGGTGTGCGAGTAGTAGGGACAGGCCGGGAGATGGACGACGACCTGGTCGCGCGTCTGCCCGAGCTCGGACTCGCCGCCGGGCAGGAGGCGGTTGTCGTCGACGACGACGATGCTTCCACGTGACCCTTCGCGGCAGCGGAGCATGAAGTCGATGCCGATGGACTTCTTCACGGCGCTGTCCACGACCACGTCCAGTTGCGCCACCTTCACGGACCCGCTCGTTCGCAGCTCGGCGCCCGTGACCTCGAGGTCGACGATCGAACCGCGCGTGTGGCTCGGATCCTGCTTGGTTGCCCCTTCGTAGTAGCTGAGCACGGGTCTGAACATGTCCACGCCGTTGCCGCCCTTGAGCGTCCAGCGATCGAGCGCCCGCCGGCCGGTCGGGGCCAGGATCCGGCCGGGGTGGAATCCCGCAAAGTTGAACCTGGCAGTGCGCAGGCACGACTGGACGGCGTCCAGTGCGGCCGGGGTGCGGAACCGCTTGCACTTCGGCGTGGGGTTCGACGCCTTGTACGTGTAGGTGTACGAGGGCCCGTCCTGGAGGCCGACGGTGATCACCAGCGTCGACCCCGTGGAGGCCGAGGCCGGGGCGAGCAGGGTCTCGCTCCTCGACTGCTGATCCGTGGGCTTCACGACCGCCTCGGCACAGAAGCCCAGCGCCACCGGCTGGGCCAGGCCGCCCTTGAAGCCGAAGCCGCTTCTTGCTCCCATCGCCGGACAGATGCGGTTTCCGGGACGCCCTGTTCGCTCCTCGGCACCGAGCGTCATCGTCAGCGGCGCTCCGGCCGTGGTGACGGTTTGCGGGACCATCCACTGGTAGGTGGTGAGCCACTGGCCCGGCATGTCCCACCGGGCGTTGCCGTCGTTGATCGTCCAGTTGGTGATCGCGGCGCGATCCACACAGGCACGCCCGAGCGGCTTGGCCGACGATCCGCACGACGCCGCCGTCGGCGCTACGAGGGTGAAGGTCGGCCCGGCGGCAACCCGCTGCGGCCCGGCCGGTTCCCCTGACGCGGCCGCCGCCGTCGCAAGGGCAGCGGTCAACGCCGCGAGGGGACCCCACCGCCGCATGCAACGGTTCTAACAGGCTGTTCGGGGAGTTACAAGCGGCTAGGTGACGGCGGCCTCGCCGAGCAAGGCCTTGGCCTCGGCGAAGAAGTCGGGCACCGGTGAGACCCGGTACTCCGGCCCGAACGTGAACGTCTTCGGCCCTGCGGACGTATCGAGCGCCAGGTAGACGGGCGCCTCGCCGGGGAAGTCCTTGACGAGCACCGCGAGCTCGCGGATCAGCCCCGCCCTGGCGCTGCGCGCGTCGACCTTGAGCCGCACCTCGCGCCGCTCGGGCACCGCCTCGAAGGCGGTCACCTCCATCGCGAGCACCTTGGTCTCCCCCGCCTGCTTGTGGTCGACGCGTCCCTTGACGACCACGATCCCATCCTGTTCGAGGAGGTCGCGGCACTGCGCGTACACCGAGTTGAACACGACGACCTCGGCGCCGCCGGTGACGTCCTCGAGCTGGAGGAAGACCATCGGCTCGCCCTTCTTCGTGGTCAGCTGCTTGACCCCGGCGATCAGCCCGCCCACGGTGACGACCTCGCCGTCACGCCGCCGCTCGACGTCGGTGAGCCGGCAGTCGGTCTTGCGCCGCAGCTGCTCGGCGATGCCCTGGAGCGGGTGCTCGGAGACGTAGAGGCCGAGGCTCTCCTTCTCCATCGCGAGCAGCTCGCGCTTGTCGTGCTCGCCTGGCTGGATGACCGGGTGGTGCTTCGGCGCCTGCTCCTCCTCGCCGCCCAGGTCGAAGATCGAGCCCTGGCCGGACAGCTGGTCGGCGTGGTGGCGGCCGCCCCACGCGAGCGCCGCCTCGAGCAGCTCGAGCATGCCCTTGCGGGGCGAGCCGGTCGAGTCGAGCGCACCGCACTTGACCAGCGACTCGAGTGCGCGCTTGTTGACGATCGCCGGGTCGACGCGCTCGGTGAACTCCCAGAGCGACGCGAACCCGCCGCCCTCCTCGCGCGCGGCGATGATCGCCCGCGCGGCCGAGTCGCCGACGTTCTTGACGGCGTTCAGGCCGAAGCGGATGTGCCCCTCGACGACGGCGAAGTCGCACTGCGACTCGTTGACGTCCGGCGGCAGCACCTCGATGCCCATCTCCCGGCACGCGTTGACGTAGAACGGCACACGGTCCTTCGTGTTCATGACCGAGGAGATCAGCGCCGCCATGTACTCCCGGGCGTGGTTCGCCTTCAGCCACGCCGTCCGGTACGAGATCAGCGCGTAGCAGGCCGCGTGGGCCTTGTTGAAGGAGTAGTCCTGGGACGACTCCATGTCCTTCCAGAGCTGCTGGGCGACGCCGGGCGTCGTGCCGGTCTGGGCGCAGCCCTCCAGGAACTTGTCCTTGAGCGACGCCATCAGCTCGTGGATCTTCTTGCCGATCGCCTTGCGCAGCGTCTCCGCCTCGGCCGGTGAGAAGCCTGCCAGCTGCTTGGCGATCTGCATGTACTGCTCCTGGTAGATGCAGATCCCGTACGAGTCGCCGGTGATCGCCTTCAGCCGCTCGTCACTGTAGGTGACCGGCGCCTGGCCGTTCTTGCGCTTCGCGTACTCCGGGATGTACTGCATCGGCCCCGGCCGGTAGAGGGCGACGAGCGCGATCAGGTCCTCGAACTCGGTCGGCTTGACCTGGCGCAGCGCCTCGCGCATCCCCGACGACTCGAACTGGAACACGCCGACCGCGTCGCCGTCGGCGAGCATGCGGTAGGTCAGCGCGTCGTCGAGCGGGATGTGCTCGATGTCGAGGCCGCCTCCGATCAGCTCGACGGCCGCGTCGATGACGTCGAGGTTGCGCAGGCCGAGGAAGTCCATCTTCAGCAGGCCGAGCTCGACGACGTCACCCATCTGCATCTGCGTGACGACGTCCTGGTCCGCGCCCTTCTGCTGGAGCGGCACGACCTCGGTGAGCGGCTGGGCGCCGATGACGACGCCGGCCGCATGGATCGAGTCCTGGCGGACGAGCCCCTCGAGCGGCTTCGCGAGGTCGACGATCTCCTTCGTCTGCGGGTCGGCGTCGTACGACTGGCGCAGCTCGGCGCCCGGCTTGAGGCACTCGTCGAGCGTCTGCCCCGGGCCCTCCGGGATGAGCTTCGCGATCTTGTCGACGACGCCGTAGGGCACCTCGAGCACGCGGCCGGCGTCGCGCACGGCGGCGCGCGCGGCCATCGTCCCGAAGGTGATGATCTGCGCGACGCGGTCGCGGCCGTACTTCTCGGACACGTAGTTGATGACCCGGTCGCGGCCGGCCACGGAGAAGTCGATGTCCATGTCCGGCAGGTCCTTGCGGGCCGGGTTGAGGAAGCGCTCGAAGAGGAGCCCGTAGCGCATCGGGTCGACGTCGGTGATGTCGAGCGCGTAGGCGGCGAGCGAGCCGGCCGCCGAGCCGCGGCCGGGGCCGACCGAGATCCCGTTGCCCTTGGCGAAGTGGATGAAGTCCCAGACGATGAGGAAGTAGTCCGCGAACCCCATCTCCTTGATCGTCTTGAGCTCGAACTGGAGGCGCTCCATGAGCTCGGGCGTCACGCGGTCGTAGCGACGCTCGAGCCCTTGCTCGCAGAGCTCGACGAGGTAGTCGAAGGCGTCGCGGCCTTCCGGCGTCGGGAACGTCGGCAGCAGCACCCGACCGAGCTCCATGGTCACGTTGCACCGCTCGGCGACCTCGAGCGTTCGCCGCATCGCGTCCGCGTGGCCGGGGAAGTCGAGCGCCATCTCCGCCGGCGACTTGAAGAAGAACTCGTCCGTGTCGAACTTCCAGTGGTTCGGGTTGCGCAGTGAGTCGCCGGACTGGATGCAGAGCAGCGCCTCGTGGGCGCGCGCGTCCTCGGCAAGCAGGTAATGGACGTCGCCGGTGGCGACGAGCGGCAGCCCACGCTGCTCGGCGAGCCCGGCGAGGAGCGGGTTGATGCGCCCCTGGATTTCCAGGCCGGCGTTCTGCATCTCCACGTAGACGTCGCCCGTGCCGAAGATCTGCGTCAGCCGGTCGAGCTCGGCCTCGGCATCTGATGGCCGGCCCTCCTCGAGCGCCTTGCAGACCCGTCCCGAGAGGCAGCCGGAGAGCGCGATCAGGCCATCGGCGTGGCCCTCGAGCAGCTCCCAGTCGACGCGTGGCTTGTAGTAGTAGCCCTCCAGGTAGCCGCGCGACGAGAGCTTGATGAGGTTCGCGTAGCCCTCGTTCGTCTCGGCCAGCAGCGTCAGGTGCGCGTAGCCCTTGGCCTGGGCGCGGCGGTCGTCGGCGACGTAGACCTCGCAGCCGATGACCGGCTTGACGCCCTGCTTGCCGGCCTCGCGATAGAGCTCTACGGCACCGGCGAGCGACCCGTGGTCCGTCAGGGCGACCGCCGGCATGTCGAGCTCCGCGGCCCGTGCGGCGAGTGCCGGGATGCGGCAGGCGCCGTCCAGGATGGAGTACTCCGAGTGGACGTGCAGGTGGACGAACGGGGTGGCGGCGTCGGACACGGGACGCCGACTTTAGCGGCGGGCTAGGACGCCTCTTTGCCCGCCAGAAGCGGAGCCAGATCTGCCTTCCAGCGGCTGTCCGGCATCGCCCGCTTGAAGCACTGCTCCAGGACGTCGCGGGGCGTCGAGCCCTCGGCGTGGGCGAGCAGGCAGACGACCGCCACGAGCAGGTCGTCGAGGAACGCCTCGTCGGCGCGGGCGAGCTCGCGGGCATGCTCGAACGCGACGATCATGCGCTCCGCCTCGTGCTGGCGCCGCCCGCGGCGGAGCTGGCCCGCCAGGGCTGTCAGGTCGAGCTCGTTCCAGTCGACGCGCCGCATGTGGCCTGTATCGGCAACATGGCGGCAGGATTGAGCGCAGCCGGTACAACTGGGGCGACCGTCTGATGGCTCCGCTGACCGACAGAGCGCTGAGGCTCCTGCGCGAGCCGAGCTTCGGCTTCCTCGCCGTGGACGACGACGGCCCGCACGTATCACCCCTGTGGGTCGACACCGACGGCACGTACGTGCTCGTGAACACGGCGGTCGGGCGGGTCAAGGAGCGCGCGATGCCCGAGGGGGCGCGTGTGGCGCTGTCGGTCTCGCCGCCGGGGAACCCGTACGAGCACGTCGACATCCGCGGCCGCGTCGCCCGCCGGCTCGAGGGCGATGAGGCAGACGAGCACATCCGCGCGCTCGGCCGCAAGTACCACGGCTCCGATTACGCCTTCACGATCCGGGACGGCGAGCGGCGCGTGAAGGTCTGGATCGAGCCGACCGTCGTCGCGTGACCGAGCCTCAGAGCGGAATGCGGCCCGGCAGCAGGTAGGCGCAGAGCCCGAGCGCGAGCACGCGCGCCGTCCGGTCGTTCTCGACCGCGGCCAGGGGGACCGTCCAGACGACGTACCAGGGCAGCAGCCAGGGTGTCGTGAGCACGAGCAGCCCGGCCGCGAGCGCGATCCGCGGCCGGCCTCTCCAGGCGGTGCGCAGCAGCCAGGCGTAGCCGCCGACGAGGATCGCCGCCCCGAGCATCAGCGCGGCGTGCGGGGAGAGACCGAGCTTGCGCCCGATGCTCATGCTCGTCTCCGTGTGCGCCTGGTGAGCAAGCGGGCCGAACGCACCCAGCCAGCTCGTCCCGAACGCGGCCCAGGCGATCAGCGCGAAGGCGCCCGCTGCGCCGAGCGCCGCGCCGGCGAGCGTCCGCCGGTTGCCGCGCGCGGCGAGCAGGTGCAGCGGCAGCAGCGCAAGCGGGATCCACTTCAGGGCGATCGCCGTCGCCCAGGCCGCGCCGCCTGCGCGCGGCCGGTGCACGGCGAGCGCGAGCGCGGCGACGACCAGCACCATCATCAGCGCGTCGTTGTGGCCGCCGCCCGCGAACTGGAGCGCGAGCAGCGGATTCCAGCCCACGAACGCCGCCCCGAACGCACCCGCGCGCAGGGCGGCGAGCACGACGAGCGCCAGCACGGCCCCGGCCGCGAGGGCTCGGTAGGCGAGCTGGGCCACCGCCGGCGACGGCCCGGTCACGCGCGCGAGCGCGGCCGACAGGAGCGTGAATGCCGGCCCGTAGACCGAGCGCTCGTGCTGCCAGCCGTGGGCGACGACCAGTGTCGCTGCGTCGTGCGGGAAGGCGCTCGGGGCAACGGCGTACGGGTCCGCGTCGTGGACGGCGGCGATGCGTCCGTACGCCCAGTAGCTGTAGACGTCGTGGGAGAAGAAGAGCGGCCCGGCGAGCGGCGCGAGCTGGATCGCGGCGGCGGCGACGCACACGGCGCCGACCCGGACGGCCCGCCGGCGGACGGTCGCAAGGCCGGCGAGATAGAACGCGAACGCTGCGGCCGCGGCGACGAGGTACACGGCCGAGCGGCCGTCGTACGGCGGCCCGGACGCGAGGCCGACCGGCCGCAGCGCGCTGGCAGCCGCGGCCACCGCGACGAGCACGCCGCCGGCGCAGACGAGCGGGAGTGCCGGGCGGGCGGTCAGTGCGCGGTCGAGCATGTCGGCGAGGCGCTTCCGCCCAGGGCGGCGAGGACGCCGGATGCGTCCACGTCGAACTTCAGGTCGACGATCCCGGCGCGTGGCGCCGAGACGCGCAGCATGCCGTCGTCTCCCGTCGAGAGGCAGGCGCCGTGCGCGTGCCAGTACGCCGAGCTGCGCACGGCAACCCGGTACGTCCCGGGCCGGCCGACGCGCAGGCTGATGCGCTGGGGGCCGAGCCGGAGCACACGCGCGCGGCCGGGCCCGGTCACGAGCTCGACCGGTTCGCGAAGGGCGTAGATGGTCAGCGCCGGCGTGCGAAAGACCGGCTCGAGGCCTGCCCGCCCGCTGCCGACGAGGGCTGCTTCGGCGACGGCGCTGTAGTCCGGCGGCGCGTTCGTTCGCACGACGTACCGGACACCGAGGCCGCGCAGCCAGTGCCTGTAGGTGACGGGCCCGAGCGACCCGTAGAGCACCTCGTTCTGCGGGAAGTCGTACTGGCGAAACCAGCCGCGCGTGATGGGGATGCCCGCGCGCGGCAGGTAGGTCGCCCCCCAGTGCCCCACGGTGTCGACGACCTCGACGCGGTACGACGGGGACAGGTGCTGCTTCAGGTAGCGGATGGCCGGCGCCCAGTACGCGGCCTGCGTGCTCGCGTCCGCGGTCGAGCCTTCGACGTTCGCGATCACCGGCTGGAGGTTCCAGACGCCCGCGAGGGCGACCCCGGCGACGACGACCTTGCGCGGCCGCCAGTCACGCAGCGCGAACAGGAGCAGCGCGATCGGGACGGCCGCGAAGCGGAGCCGCGTCACGTTGGCGCCGAGCGGCGACGGCACCAGGAACGCAAAGACGCACGCGAGCGCGTAGAGGACGAAGAACGTGCGCAGCACGCGGGCCGGCGCCACTCGCCACACGAGTGCTGCACTGAAGGCGCAGAACAGGAGGGCCGCGAGCAACGCTCCGGCCGGGAACGGGTAGAAGCCGCCGTCCGGGAATGCGCGCTTGACCACGGCGTAGAGCGCGCCGATGCCGAGGACGGACGCTCCCGCGGCGGCCAGCGTGCGCCGGTCCACCCGGCGTCCGATCGCGATCCCCGCCGCCACCACGGCGAGGAAGGCGAAGGCGAGCGGGCTGGCGGCGAGCGTCAGGAGGGCAAGGAGCGCGAACCAGCCGAGCCGGCGCCGCTGCAGGACACACAGGGCGGCGAGCATGAGCGCGCTGCCGAGCGCGAACGGGAACGCGCCCGACAGCAGCACGCACGGCCAGACGACCGCAAAGGCGAGCGTCGGCCAGCGGGCGGCCGGGCCGAACTCCCGGCGCAGCAGGATGGCCAGGGCGAACGCGGCGCCGCAGGCGCTGAGCACCGCGAGTGGCCGGATGCCGAGCAGCGCGGCGAGCGGGTAGTACAGGAGGCTGTAGGTGACGAAGCTGTAGCTGCCCGAGTACCAGAGGTTGTTCCAGAGCGCGTACCCGCGGTGGGCGAAGACCTCGACGTAGTACGCGTGGGCGGCGTAGTCGGGGCCAGGCGGGAGGAGCCATGCGAACGCTGCGGCGACGATGCCCGCGACCAAGGCCGCGACCACGGCCTCCGGCACGCGCACGGGCAACCGGGGAAACGCGATGCGCGATTCATTGCGGCGGCGACCTGAACGTCGCCTGATCGGGCCTTAGGGGCCTAGGAGCTCAGGAAGGCGTCTTCGAGATCGGCCCAGCGCAGGCAGTCGGCCGCCGCATCGCACAGATCGGCGTCGTCGGCCGCGCGGGCCCGCTCGGCGAGCGCCTTTCCGAGCGCGCGCAGTAGCGCCGGCTCGCTCGAGCCGCCCTCCACCATGCGTGCGAGCCGGGCCGCGTCCTCGAGCTCGCCCTGGTCGGCGCGGATGACCGCGGCGCACGCGAGCGACGCGACGCGCGCGTCCGCGGACGCGTCGAGGCGGACAGCGGCGCGCAGCACCGCGAGCGCCTCGGCCGGGTGGCCGAGCGTGGCGAGCGCGGCCGCGAGCGCATTCAGCGACCAGGCGCGCTCCTCGGAGTCGGCGGCGGGCGCGACGGTCAGCGTCTGGGCGATGCGGGCGAGCTCGTCGTCGTCGGCCACCGCCGCCGGCGACAGGTCGCAGACGGTCTGCCAGAGCTCGTTGAAGGCGGCGCGGTTGGTGGTCGGCATGGCGGCTGTATCGGCAACAGTGGGCGGAGCCTGAGCGCCGAATTCGCCGCCGTGCCCGCGATGCCTTGTGCATCGTCGGCACGGCGCCCGCGATCGAGTTCATCGCCGCGGTCCAGCTCGACCACGCGATCGCCCCCCGTCTCCCGGCTTCTCTCGCGGCTGCGATCCGGGAAAAAGGGGGCGCGGGGGAACCGAGGTTCCCCCTGCGCGGATCCTCGCGTCGGGCCGGGAAGCTGAGTCGCTCCCCAGCGGCGCTTCCCAGCCCGGGCCCAGACCCCAAGGGCTTGCGAGGTTCAGCTATTCAGACGGCGGCCTACTTCGAAAGTCGGTTACTTTCGGTAAAGGTTCTGTGAGGTCGCGCCGCACGCGGCCAGGGCCGATACGTTCCCGGTGATGGTGCGGGCCGCGGCTGTCGTCTTCCTGTCGGCGGCCGTGCTCGCCGCCGCCGCCTCGCCGGCAGCCCCCTCCAACCGGCTCCAGGTCGGGATCGCCGACTCCGCGGAGGTGCTCGAGCAGCCGAACCGGGCCTTCCCCCTGCTGTCGCAGCTCGGGGTGCCCGTGATCCGCGTGACGCTCTACTGGGGCAGTGTGCGCGGGGTCGCGCGCCGGCGGCCGACGGACGGCGTCGACCCCGCCGACCCCGCCTACGACTGGGCGCCGTTCGACCGCGCCGTGCTCAACGCCGACGAGCGCGGGATCAAGGTGGTCTTCTCGATCTGGGGCACGCCGGGCTGGGCGAACGGCGGCAACCCGGCGAACCGCGCGCCGCGCAACCCGGTCTGGCTGCAGGCGTTCGCGTACGCGGCGGCGAAGCGCTACAGCGGCACGTACACGCGCAGTGACGGCGTGACGCTGCCCGCCGTCCGCCAGTGGGTGGCGTGGAACGAGCCGAACCTCCGGCTCGGGCTCGTGCCGCAGTGGCGCCGTGTCGCGGGCAAGTGGGTGCCGCAGAGCGCCTACGACTACGCCGACATCTGCAACGCGATCTACGCGGGCGTGCACATGACGCTGATCCGGAGCGAGCAGGTGGCGTGCGGCGCGACGGCCGCGCGCGGCAACAACAACCCGCGCGCCCGGTGGGCGTCCGTCGCGCCGCTCGGGTTCATGCAGGCGATGCGCCGCGCGGGCGTCACGCACATCGACGCGTACGCCCACCACGCCTACTCGGACGGCCCGCGCGACGCGCCCGGGGCGGTGCCCCGCAACCCGACCGCGCTCACGCTCGGCAACCTGCCGAAGCTGGTCGCCGCGGTCACGAAGCTGTGGGGGCCGAAGCGGATCTGGATCACCGAGTACGGCTACGAGACCTCGCCGCCGGACACCACGTTCGGCGTCCCGTGGTCCCGCCAGGCGGCCTACGTGACGTCGGCTGTTGAGATCGCGCGCCGGAACCCGCGGGTGGACATGCTGATCTGGTTCCTCCTGCGGGACGAGGCACGGTTCCGCGGCTGGCAGTCCGGCCTCGTCAGCTCGAAGGGCGTCATCAAGCCGGCGTTCTGGGCGTTCCAGCGCGAGGCCCGCGAGCTCGCCCAGGCCGAAGCCACGCACGAGCAGCCCTGAATCGGACCAAAAAAATTCGCTGAGCCGGTGGCGGGTTCGTCCTCGCCGACCGATCGACTTTGGGCTTCCGCCTACGGCCTCCCGGTCGGGATTCGACCTACTTCCACTCCGCGCTCAGCGCACGACGGACACTATGGGACACGGCCGGGCGGTGCAACAGCCGTCGCGGCGAAATCATGCGCTCTTTGCGAGATTTGCTTCGCGTTAGTGGTCGGCGGGGTCATCGCCGTCGTCCTGCTGGCGCTTCCAGAAGAGCGCCGCGCCGCCGACGGCCGCCGCGATCGCAGCGGGAACGACCAGCTTGCGGCGCGTCGACGTGCCGTTCCCGTGGACCACGTGCCTGGACTTCGAGCGCAGCGCCTCCTTGGCGATCGCCCACATGATCCACCCGAACACCGCGTTGCGACGGTTCATCACGGACATGTGCTGCTCCTTTCTCGTCCCGTGACGCTACAGGGCTACGGGCCGGGCGGGATCGGCACCATGACGGTGGTGTTGCCAGCGACGCCCGAGGCCTAACGCAACGGGGCGCCGCTCGGCGCCCCGTCTCACGTGCCTCTCCGCGAACCTGCGGCAGGTATCGGCGGGAATCGCGGCCCCTCACCCGGTCGGGGGACGAAGACTTACAGCGTCCTTACGCGGCGGCCTTCGCCCGCTTCCGGATCGGAATGTGGATCGGCCGGCCGAGCGCGACCAGGCCGGCTTCCTTGATCGCCTCGGAGAGCGTCGGGTGGGGCGCCATGCCGTCCGCGACCGTCTCGACGGTCGACTCCGCGTCGAGCGCCACCACCCCGGCCTCGATCAGGTCGGTCACGTGCGGGCCGACCATCACGAGCCCGAGCAGCTCGCCGTAGTGCGTCTCGTGGATCGACTTGACCCAGCCGACCGTCGCGTCCTGCATGACGGCGCGCGCGTTGGCGACCCAGGGGAACTGACCGACGGCGACATTGTCGCCGTACTGCTCGCGCGCCTCCGCCTCGGTGAGGCCGACGCCGGCGATCTCCGGCTCGGTGTAGATCGGCCGCGGCACGCCGCGGTTGTCGACGACGGCGTCGTGGCCCATCGCGTTCTCGGCAGCCACCTCGCCCTCGCGGAACGCCGTGTGAGCGAGCTGCCAGTAGCCGGCGCAGTCGCCGACCGCGTAGATGTGCGGGACGGTCGTGCGCCGCCGCTCGTCGGCGGCGATGCCGGTGCGGCGGTCGAACTCGACGCCGATCTCCTCCAGGCCAAGCCCCTCGACGAGCGGCCCGCGGCCGGTGGCGACGAGCATCAGGTCGCACTCGACCGACTGGTCGCCGTTGTAGAAGACGCGCAGCCCGTCGCCCGTGTCCTCGACGCGGTCGCAGCGCGAGTCGACGTTGACGGCGATGCCGCGGCGGCCGAACTGCTTCGCCAGCTCCTTGGCCGCGTCGGCGTCTTCCTGCGGGATCAGCGAGGGGAGCATCTCGATGATCGTCACCTCGGAGCCGAACCGGTGGAAGATCGAGGCGAACTCGCAGCCGATGATCCCGCCGCCGAGGACGACGAGCCGGCGCGGCACCTCGGTCTGGGCGAGCAGGCCGGTCGAGTCGACGCAGCGCGGAGAGTCGAGCCCGTCGATCGGCGGGCGCAGCGGGAACGACCCGGTGGCGATGATCGCCTGCTGGAAGATCACGTCCTCGCCGCCGTCGACGGCGATCGTCTTCGCGTCCTTGAAGCGGCCGGTGCCCTTCACCCACTCGACGCCGTTCGCCTTGAAGAGGCTGGCGACGCCGCCCGTCATCTGCTTGACGACGCCGTCCTTCCACTCGTTGGCAGCGCCGAAGTCGAGCTGCGCCTCGCCGACGCGGACGCCGAACTTGGCGAAGCTCTCCTCGGCCTCCTTCAGCGCGAACGCGGTCTGCACCCACGCCTTCGTGGGGATGCAGCCGACGCGCAGGCAGGTGCCGCCGAGCTCCGGCTCCTTCTCGATGCAGACGGTCTTCGCGCCCAGCTGGGCGGCGCGGATGGCGGCGGTATATCCGCCGGGGCCGCCCCCGAGGACGGCGACGTCACATTCCATTAGTGCTCCCTAGGTCGCTGGCGCGGCCAGCGTACCGAGCCGTGCCTCGACGGCGTCGAGGCGCTCCAGCCACGGGCGCGCAGCCAGGCGCTCGAACCCGGACCGCGCCTCCGCCAGCAGCGGCTCGGCCTCCGGGGCGTTGCCCAGCGCCTCGGCGTGCTCGAGCTGCGTGACAGCAAGCCAGAACGGGAAGCCGTACTCGCGAAAGCCGCCGGCCGCGGTCTTGAAGCCGGACGTCTCGCCGTTCATGCGCGCGCGGAAGCGGTGGCAGTGCGCCTCGAGGAAGGGTGGGCGCACGCCGGGCGGCAGCGATTCGACCGCGCCCAGCAGCTCGTCGGCGCGTGCGCGGTCGTCGAGGGCCAGTGCCGACTCGACGCCCCAGACGATGCCCTGCTTCACGCCCTGCTGCCCCCAGCTGAGCTGCGGGCCGAGCTCGGCGGCGGTCAGGCCGGCCTCGAGCGCCTCCGTGTGGCGCCCGGTTCCCGACAGGAACGCGGCGCGCGCGCCCGCGATGCAGCTCCTCGCCTGGAGCTCGCTCGTGCCTTCCCGCGGCGCCCAGTAGCCGAGGATGCGCTCGGCTTCGTCCGGCCGCCCCTGGTGAAGGTGGATCTCGAGGACGCCGTTGAGGTTGCTCATCATCGTGCCGCTGCCGTGCGCGTCCTCGGGGATCTCCGAGTAGGTGGCAAGCGCCTCGTCCCAGCGACCGAGCATGGTGAGCACGTAGCTGAGCTCGACGAGCGAGAAGAGCTCGTTCCGGCGCAGCCCGACCCTCCGGGCGAGCGCGAGCTCTTCCTGGCAGAGCTCCAGCGCCTCGCCGTACCGGTCGAGCTGGAAGCACACGTCGGCGAGGTTCCCGTAGGCGACGGACGCGGAGTCTGAGAGGTCGTTTTCCAGGGCATGGCGAAGCGAGTGGCGCAGCAGCGCGAGCGCCTCCTCTGTCCTCCCCATCGACTGCGCCGAGATGCCTCGGGCGAGCATCGCCCGGCACACCGAGCTGGGCAGTCGCTGCTCCTGCGCGACCCGCAGCGCGAGGTCGGTCGGCTCGACGGCGCGTTCGTACTCGCCGGCGAAGACGAGGAGCTGCCCGAGCCGGGCCGCCAGCTCCACGACATCGGCGTCGGTCTCGTCCTGGGCGACCTGGGCGAAGGCTGCTTCCAGGCGGTCGATCGCGCCTTCGAGGTTGCCGGTCTGGTACTCGGCGGACGCGAGCGACCCCGAGACACGTGCAGCGGCGTGCGCCTCGCCGGCAGTCTCGAGCAGCTCGATCGCCTCCGCGAACAGGCGTTTGGCGTCGTCGTACTCGACGTTCTGCTGCGCCATCCGGCCGGCCTGCTCGAGTAGCCGCCCGTGCTCGAGCGGATCGTCGGAGAGAGCCGCGGCCTGCTCGTAGTACCGGCGCGCCTCACCGGACGCCGCGAGTGAGCCGGCGCGGTCGCCCGCGCGGGCGAGCAGCTCGCGTGCGCGGTTCTTGATCTCGGCCGCGTCGTCTGCGTCGGGCTGCGCCTCGTACGCCGCGACGTAGTGCGACGCGACCACCTCGACGATCTCCGCCTCGACGGTGCCGAAGACGGCCTCTAGCTGGGCTGCGGCGGCGAGGTGCCGCGCACGCCGCTCGCGGCGTGCGAGCGTGTCGTAGGCGACGCGCCGGACGAGGTCCTGGAGGAAGCCGTACTGCCCGCGTTCGGGTGAGCGCGGGTCGGCCTGCACCCCGAGCACCTCCTTGCGCACGAGCGAGGCGAGCAGCGGCTCGAGTTCCGGCTCGTCCAGGCCGGCGAGCCCGGCGAGCGCGTCGCGCGTGAAGGTCTTGCCGAGAACGGCCGCATCCTGAAGGAGCCGCCGCTCCTCGGGGGCCAGCCCGTCGAGCCGCGCGGCAATGAGGCCCTGGAGCGTCTCCGGGACGTCCAGCTCGCCCACGTCGCCGGCGGCGCGGTAGACGCCGCCCTCGCGCACGACGAGCCCGCGGTCGAGGAGCATGCGGATCGTCTCGACCGCGTAGAGCGGGACGCCCTCGGCTCGCGCCAGGATCCGCTCCTTGAGCTCGCCCGGCAGGCCCGGGACGAATCCGTCGAGCAGCCGCTCCATCGCCTGCGGCGACAGCGGGTCGAGCGAGAGCGTCGTCTGCCTGCCGCCTGCCCGAACTCCGGGTGGCGCCCGACGAGCTCGGGGCGCGCGAGGCAGAGGACGAAGATCGGATGCGCGCGCGACCACTCGAGGAGGTACGAGATGAACTCGACGAGCGACGCGTCTGCCCACTGCAGGTCCTCGAAGAGCAGCACAACGGGCCCCTGCGCCGCGAGCCGCTCGAAGAGGACGCGCCAGGCGCCGAAGAGCTCGTCCTTGCCCCAGGCGCCGCCGTCCTCGAGCCCGAGCAGGTGCGCGAGCCGCGGCTCGACGAAACGCGCGTTCGTCGGGCTCCGGCGACATACTCGTCGAGCGTGGCGTGCAGCTTGGCGAGCGCGGCGTCGCGGCGTCTCGCCCTCGACGATGCCGGCCCGCATGCGCACCATCTCGGCGAGCGCCCAGTAGGCGACGCCTTCGCCGTAGGAGAGGCAGCGGCCGCGGTGCCAGTACACGAGCTCGACGAGCCCGTCGACGTACTTCTCGAACTCCCAGCCGAGGCGCGACTTGCCGATTCCCGCCGACGCCGATGACCGACATCAGCTGGGCGCGGTGCTCCTCCGCCGAGGCGTGGAAGAGCTCCTTGACGAGGCGGAGCTCGCGCTCGCGGCCGACGAACGGCGGCTCGAGGCCGGCCGACCGCTGCGCGCCGCCGCGCGCGGCCGTGACCCGCAGCGCGCGCCAGAGCGTGATGCCGGCTCGGCCTTGCCCTTGAGCTCGTGCTCGCCGGCCTCCTCGTACGCGATCGCTGCCTCGGTGACGCGCTTCGTCGCGTCACCGACGAGCACCGTGCCCGGCTCGGCCGCCGACTGGATCCGCGACGCGGTGTTGACGAGGTCGCCGGCGACCATGCCCTGCCCGGTGGCGCCGACGGTCACGGCCGCCTCGCCGGTCAGCACGCCGGCCCGTGCCTGCAGACCCGGGATCGAGCTCGGGGACGGCGGCGACGAGGTCGAGCGCCGTGCGCACCGCCCGCTCGGCGTCGTCCTCCTGCGCGACCGGCGTGCCCCACACGGCCATGACGGCGTCGCCGATGAACTTCTCGACCGTGCCGCCGTAGCGCTCGATCAGCGTGCGCGCCGTGTCGAAGTAGCGGGACAGCAGCTCGCGGGTCTCCTCCGAGTCGCGGCCCTCGGACGCGGTCGTGAACCCGACGAGATCGGCGAACAGGACCGACACGAGTCGGCGCTCGGCGGCGGGCTGGACGGCCGCCGGCGCGGGCGCCGCGGCCAGCGCGCTCCCGCACTCGCCGCAGAACTTCACCGTCGGCCCGTTGGCGGCTCCGCACGCGGGGCACAACTGCGCGAGCGGGCCGCCGCACTCGCCGCAGAACTTGCGGCCGGCCTCGTTCTCGGTGCCGCAGGCCGGGCAGCGCATCAGGGCCTGATGTTCTGGTTCAGGCGGAACACGTTGTCAGGATCCCACTCGCGCTTCAGCGCGACCAGCCGCTCCTGCTTGGCGTCGCCGTAGATGGCGCGCGGGTCCTCTCCCTCCTCTGCGATGTCGTTGACGTAGCGACCGACGACTGCGACGCCGGCGATGTCGGCGACGAAGCGGCGGCCCCACTCGCGGGCGGCCTCGTCCAGCTCCGCGTCCTCCCACAGCACCTCGGCGGAGGCCCAGTACGCGCCGTGGCGGCCGGTGAACGCGGTCGCCTCCTCGGGCACGTCCGCCATGGCGCCGCCGCAGGTCCAGATCGAGACGACGCCGTCGATGCCCTCGATCTGGTCGTTCACGTGCTCGACGGAGGCGGCGACCATCCGCTCGGGCAGCCCGGTGACGAAGGCGCTCTTCATGTAGAAGCGATGGCCCCACTCGGAGGGGATGTCGTTCATCCGCTGCGCCTCGAGGTACGGACGCCGCTTGATCGAGTCGGCCAGCGGCGTCCCGAACGCACGCAGCGGCGCGAGCTCGCGCTCGGCGGCCTCCTCGGTGCCGCAGTGGTGCGCTGTGACGCGGACGACGGCGCCCATGCCCGTCTCCGGCGGCCGGAACGAGTCGGCGCCGAGGCCGGGGCCCATGTCGAATGACAGCCACAGTTCGCGCGAGCCCGAGGCGGCCAGCTCCTCGACGAGCGCTCCGAGCTCGAGCGCACGGTCGATCGGGTAGATGACGCTGCCGTAGGTGATCACCGGGTCGAGTGGATGGAGGCGGAACTCGAACGACGTGGCGATGCCGAAGTTCGCGCCGGCGCCGCGCAGGCCCCAGAAGAGCTCCGGGTTCTCGTCCTCGCTCGCACGCACCTGGCGGCCGTCCGCGGTCACGAGGTCGACCGCGAGCAGGTTGTCGATCGTGAGCCCGTACGTGCGCTGGAGCCTGCCGAGCCCACCGCCGAGCGTCAGGCCGGCGACGCCGGTGTGCGACACCGTGCCGACGGGGCAGGCGAGCGAGTGCTGCTGCGCCGCGTCGTCCAGCTCGCCCAGCAGGCAGCCGGCGGCGATGCGCGCGCGCCGTCCGGCCGGGTCTAGCTCGACGCCGCGCATGCGCGAGAGGTCGATGACGATGCCGTCGTCGACGGTGGAGAGGCCGGGGATGCTGTGGCCGCCGCCGCGTACGGCGACGACCAGCTCCTGCTCGCGGGCGTAACGGATCGCCGTCGCGATCGCGTCGGGCGTCTCCGGGCGCACGACCACCGCCGGCCGGCGATCGAACATCGCGTTCCAGATGCGGCGCGCGTCGTCGTAGCCGGGGTCACCCGGGAAGACGACCTCCCCTACGAAGGCCTTCGCGAACCCGGTGACGGAGGTCACGAGGCGGCGATGTCCTCGACGAGTTGGATCCGGTTCCCGTCCGGGTCGAAGATGTCGAGCAGGCGGAGCTCGTCGTGCAGCTCGACGACGGTGCCGACGTCGACGTCCAGGCCGCGCAGGCGCTCGGCCTCGGCCTTCACGTCCTCGACGTCGACGGTGGCGACGCCGCCCTCCTCCGGCTCGCCCTCGGCGATCGCGATCTGCATGCCGCCGCGCTCGAGCTTCGCCCAGCGACCGTCGACGTCGAAGTACGTCTCGGTGAAGCCGAGCTTCGACGTGTAGAAGCCCCGCGCGTCGTCGATATCGCGGACGCGGTACCAGACCCTGGTCGCCACGGGACGACGTTACAGCGCCAGGCCTGGCAACTCCAAGAACCCCTTCAGCGTGCGCAGGAACTGCGCGCCGTCGGCCCCGTCGATCGCCCGGTGGTCGCACGTCAGCGTCATGCTCATCATCGGCCTGATGGCGAAGCCGTCGTCGACGGCAACCGGCCGCGGATCGGCCGCCCCGACGGCGAGGATCGCGGCCTGCGGCGGGTTGAGCACGGCGGTGAACTCCTCGATGCCGAACATGCCGAGATTCGAGATCGTGAACGTGCCGGCCTCGAGATCCTCGCGCCGCAACTTGTTCTCGCGCGCGCGTGAGACGAGGTCGCTGCGCGCCTGCGCGATCTCGGCCAGCGTGAGCCGCTCGGCCGACCGGATGACAGGCACGACCAGGCCCTGCGGCGCGGCCACGGCGAGGCCGACGTTCGCCGTCGGGAAGCGGCGGATCGACTCGCCCGTGAAATGCGCGTTCAGCTCGCGGTGGCGCAGGAGCGCGACGGCGACGAGCTTGGTCAGGATGTCGGAGACGGTCGGCTTCGGGTCGAGCCCGCTCTCGACCAGCCGCTGCCGCAGCTCGTTCGTCTCCGTCATGTCGGCGGAGACGCGGAGCTGGAAGACCGGCGCCTGCCACGCCTCGGTCAGGCGGCGCGCGATCGTCTTGCGGACGCTCGTGAGCGCGATCTCCTCGACCTCGCCGGAGACGACCGGGGCGGCGGTGGGTGCAGCAGCCGGCGCGTCGCTCGGCTCGCTCGACGTCCTCGGCGACGATCCGCCCCTCGGGGCCGGTGCCGCGAACCTGCGCGAGGTCGATGCCGCGCTCGCGGGCGATGCGGCGCGCGAGGGGCGAAGCCTTGATGCGGCCGCCCTCGCGGGTGGGCGCGGGCGCCTGGCCGTTCCCGGCGGGCTCGGGCTCACGCGCGGATTCGACTTTGTGGCTGTCAGCCACTTGCTCGCCGGCCGGCGCCGCCTCGCCGCCGTTCGACGACGCGAGCGCGGACACGTCCTCGCCCTGTTCGCCGATCACGCGCGACCGTGTGGCCGACCTCGACCTCACCCTCGGCGACGGCGATCTTCAGCAGGACGCCCGAAGCCTCCGCCTCGACCTCCTGGGTGACCTTCTCGGTGTCGAGCTCGTAGAGCGGCTCGCCCTTCTCGACCGGCGTCGCCCTCGGCCTTCAGCCAGCGGACGATCGTGCCCGATTCCATGCCCTGCCCCAGGCGGGGCAGCTTGACCTCAGTCGCCATCCCGCTGGACGGTGCGCTTGATGGCCGACAGGACGTCGCCGGCGTGCGGGATGACGAACTCCTCCATCACGGGGGCGAACGGCAGCGGCGTGAACTTCGCGCCAACGCGCTCGACCGGGGCGTCGAGCCAGTCGAAGGCCTGGTACTGGACGACGGCCGCGATCTCCGCGCCGAAGCCCATCTTCACGATCGCCTCGTGCGCCACGACGCAGCGGTTCGTCTTCTTGACCGAGGCGACGATCGAGTCCTCGTCGAGCGGCTGCAGCGTGCGCGGGTCGATGACCTCCACCGAGACGCCCTCTTTCTCGGCCTCGGCGGCCGCGCTAAGCGCCTCGTGGACGAGGCGGCCCGTCGCGACGACGGTGACGTCCTCGCCCTCGCGCATCACGCGCGCCTGGCCGAGCGGGATCGGCTCGATCTGCTCCGGCACCTCGCCCTTGATGCCGTACAGGGTGCGGTGCTCGAAGAAGACGACCGGGTTGTCGTCGTAGATCGCCGACCACAGCAGCCCGCTGACGTCCTCGGGCGTCGACGGGAACACGACTTTGAGGCCGGGGACGTGCACGAGCCAGGCCTCGAGCTGCTGCGCATGCTGCGCGCCCGGCGACCAGCCGGCGCCGCCTTGCGTGCGAATGGTGAGCGGCACCTTCAGCTGCCCGCCCGACATGTAGCGGTGCTTCGCGGCCTGGTTGACGATCTGCTCGAGCGAGAGCGTCAGGAAGTCCTCGTACATGATCTCGACGACCGGGCGCATGCCCTGCATGGCCGCACCGATGCCGGCGCCGACAATCGCCATCTCCGAGATCGGCGTGTTCCGGACCCGCTCCGGCCCGAACTCGGCGACGAGCCCCTGGGTAACGCCCATCGAGCCGCCCATCTCGGCGATGTCCTCGCCCATGACGAAGACGCTGTCGTCCTTGCGCATGGCGGCGGCAAGCGCGTCGCGGACGGCCTCGCGGTAGGAGATCTCAGGCATGCCGCGCTCGGTGGCGTCGAAGCGCGGTCGAACCCTCGTCGTGTCGGGACAGCCCCCTGCGGGGACAGCCCCACGGCAGTTCGGTGAAAGCGTTACGCATAGACGTTCTTGAGCGCGTCTTCCGGCTTCGGGTCGGTGCCCGCCTTCGCGAACTCGACCGAGCGCTCGACCGTCTCGTGCACCTCGCGCTCGACCGCCTCGACGTCCTCGTCGGAGAGCTCGAGCCGCTGCCGCAGCTGCGTGATCGGGTCATGGTGCTCGCCGACATCGGCGATCTCGTCCTTCGAGCGGTACACCTGCGGGTCGCCGATGTAGTGGCCGTGCAGACGGTAGGTCTCGACGTCGAGGAAGACGGGGCCGGCGCCGGAGCGCGCATGCTCGAGCGCCTCGATCGCCTTCGCGTAGACCTCCTCCACGTCCTGGCCGTCGACCTTGATCGCGCGCATGTCGTAGGCGACCGCGCGTTTCGACATGTCCTCCCAGACCGGCGAGTGCTGCCAGCCCGGCGTCGACTCGGCCCAGCGGTTGTTCTCGCAGACGAAGACCGTGTGCGTCTTCCACAGCTGCGCGAGGTTCATCGACTCGTGGAACGTGCCGATGTTCGTCGCGCCGTCGCCGAAGAACGCGACCGAGACCCGCGGCTCGCCGCGCATGCGGAACGCGAGGCCGGCGCCCACGGTCGCCGGGAGGCCGCCGCCGACGACGGCGTTCGCGCCCAGGTTGCCGCGCTCGACGTCGTACAGGTGCATGGAGCCGCCGTAGCCGTGGGAGCAGCCCTCGAGCTTCCCGTACAGCTCCGCCATCAGCTCGTTCGGGTGCGTGCCGAGCGCCAGTGTGTGCCCGTGCGCGCGATGGGTCGACGCCATCACGTCGCCCTCCTCCATCGCGCGGCAGACGCCCACCGCGACGGCCTCCTGGCCGATCGCGACGTGCAGGAAACCGGGGAGCTCCCCGG
The DNA here is from genome assembly GCA_963817375.1 of uncultured Thermoleophilia bacterium. GTDB lineage: Bacteria > Actinomycetota > Thermoleophilia > Gaiellales > Gaiellaceae > JACVRM01. The sequence continues at coordinate 447,895 of CAWFOB010000001.1, forward strand.
CGCGGAAACGCTCCTCGACCTTCTCCTCGAAGCGCCGGATGAGCAGCATCTCGCGGAAGAACTCCCGCAGCTCGGCCGTCGTCAGCGACCCCCGCTTCTCGACCTTCGCCATGTCGTGAGAAGTCTATGTACGCTGGCCGCGTTGACGCTCGCACGGCAGTGGCAGAGGCTCCGGCAGTCGCTCCCTCCGAGCTGGGGCGATCTGCGGCTCCTGCTCCGCGTTCGAGACGTCGTCCACGCCGAGCGCGCAACCGCCCTGCTCGCGCCGCTGACGTCGGGGCGGAACGGCGACGAGATCCGCTTCTCGGTGTCGCGGAGATCGGGACCCGGGCCAGAGGCCGTCCGCCGCCTGCTCGGGCGGCTCGACGCCGAGCGCGTCGAGGGCGAGCTCGAGATCGTCACCGTCGTCGAGACCGAGCCGCAGCCGCGGGGGTCCGAGACCGTGGAGCTCCCCGCCGCACTGCTGGCGAAGCCGCTGCCCGCGCCCGACATGAGCCCGCTCGCGCCGCAGTGGGACGACGCGCTGGCGCTCCTGCCGCCCGACTGGACGGACATCTACGCCGAGGTCGAGATCACGTCGAGCGACCTGCTCGACCGCGTCGCCCTGCTGATAGCGCCGCTGAACCCGGCCCGCGACGGGGAACGGCTCGCCTTCCGCTTCCGCTGCGCCCGCTCGTTCGGCTACGGCGCGTCGCCCGGCATGGTGCAGCGCTGCCTCGAGCGCGTCGACGAGGAGCGGATGCCCGGGACGTTCCGGCTCCTGCGCGCGCTGTCGGACACGAAGCCGGTCCACACGCAGGGGCCGGTCTGGTACGTGGGCGGCAAGGCCGTCTGAATGGCCGACCCGGTCTCCTGGTTCGTCATCGAGCGCGGCTGGCAGGTCGTCGACTCGGGCGGCGAGGAGGTCGGCACTGTCGACGAGGTCACCGGCGACGAGAACGCCGACATCTTCGACGGGCTCTCCGTGTCGGGCGGGTTCTTCTCCCAGGCCCGCTACGTGCCGGCGGAGCAGGTGGCCGAGATCACCGACGGGCGGATCGTGCTGAGCCTGTCGCGCTCCGAGGTCGGAGCGCTGGCGCAGTTCGCGGAGCCGCCCGCAAGCCTCGAGCTGTCGAGCGAGAAGGCGAGCCTGACCGACCGCGCGGCCGCGCCGTTCGTCGACGAGCGGGAGACGCCCGCGCCGACGTCGTCGTGGCGCCGGCTCGTCGACCGGCTGCTCGGCCGGTAGACCGCTAGACCGCGACCGGCGGGCGCCGCCGCCGGAGCCACCACACCAGCCCGAAGGCCAGGTTCGAGACGGCGAGCGCCCCGAACGCGATCCAGCCCCACGGCGTCTCGTCGTCCGGCGTCTCGGCCGTGGTCGAGGCGGCGGCCGCACCCGCGGCCGCGGCCGCGCCTGGGCTGACCCCCTCGGTGGTGACGGTCGTGGTCGTCGTCGAGGTCACCGGGGCCGCCTGCTGGACGGCGGTCGTCGTGTGATGCGTGGTCGTCGTGTGGTGCGTGGTCGTCGTCTGCGCGACCGTGGCCGTCTGGGTCACCGGCACCGGGATGGTGGTCGTCACCGTCTCGGTCTGGGTGACCGTGGCGCCAGGAAGCGCCGCCTCGGTGGGCGGGCTCTCGGTGGTGCCCGGCTGCGTGGTGGTCGGCCGCGTCGGCGCCGGGCGCGTGCCGGTGGCCGCGGAGGAGAGCGCCGAGCCCGCGTTGCCGCCGCCACAGCCGGCGATCGTGAGGCCAGCCGTTGCGGCCACCACCGCGGACGCGACGCGAGCCATGTGACCACGGTACGGGCGCCCCCGGACGCTGGCTAGCGGATCAACGCGTCGAGCTCGCCGGCGAGCGCCTCGGCGTCGCCCTCGCTCGGCGTGACGACGAGGCAGGTGTCGTCGCCGGCGAGCGTTCCGACCACCTGCGGGTGGTCGACCCGGTCGAGCGCGCGGGCGATCGCCGGGGCCGACCCGAGCTCCGAGGCGATCACGACGATGTTGCCCGCGGCGACCGCGCGGCGACCGAACTGGGCGAGCACCGCCGCCAGCGACTCGCGGGCCGGAAGCCGCACGCGCGTGTTCGGCAGCGCATACCGCGGCCGGCCAAGATCGTCCTCGGTCTTCTCCAGCTGCAACTCGGCGATGTCCCTCGAGACGGTCGCCTGCGTGACGACACAGCCGGCATCGGCGAGCGCCCGGCGCAGGTCCTCCTGCGTTCCGAGCCGCCGCCGGGAGACGAGGCTGCCGATCAGGCGCTGGCGCTCCACCTTGCCGAGCCGGCGCCTCTCCATCGGGTGGCAGCATACGGTTGCGCGTTTGGCGGCGGCCGAGCCGCGGTACGCTCTCTTCGGCATGTTGCGCAAACTGGCATGGACCGGCCTCTCCGGGATCCTCGTGGCGATCGCGACCATCGCCGCCCGCCGGGCCGCCGCCGGCATCTGGCGGATCGCGACCGGCGAGCAGCCGCCCGCCAAGAAGTGATGACGTCCCAGGTCCTGATGCGTGGCGACCGGCTGGTCGACGGCGCAGCCGACCGGCTGCAGCGGCTTGGAGGGAAGTTCGCGAGCCAGGGCGGCACGAAGGCGAAGCTCGGCGAGGAACTGGGACACGACGCGGCCTTCATCCGCAAGCTGAAGCCGAGCCTGATGGCCGCGCGCTACCGCGGCGAGGCGCCGACGAACCAGCCGCCAGGCGACGACGTCCAGGCGCCTTCGGGCCCGCAGCTGCCGCCGCGGCCGAAGACGAAGCGAACCGGCGGACCAAACCCGTTCCTCGTCGTCGGCGTCGCGCTCGTGACCGGGGTCGCGCTCGCCGGGCTCATCCGCTGGAGAGGCCATGGACGCTCCGGAGACTGAGAACGGCAGCCTCGGCGGCAGCGCGAAGCAGGTCGCCGAGCACGCCAGCGCGCTCGCCCGGCTCGAGCTCGAGCTCGCGCAGCTCGAGATCAAGCAGAAGGTCGCGGCGCTCGGGATCGGCGCCGGGCTGGCCGGCGGCGCGCTGGTCGTCGCGCTCTACGCCGTCGGCTTCCTGTTCGCCACGATCGCGGCCGGGCTCGCCACGACGCTCGCCCTCTGGCTCTCGCTCCTGATCGTGACCATCGTTCTCTTCCTCGTCGTCGGCCTGCTCCTCCTGCTCGCGAAGTCGCGCTTCAAGAAGGGCAGCCCGCCGGTGCCGCGCCAGGCGATCGAGGAGGCCAAGCAGACCACGGAGGCACTGAAACGCTGATGGCTACCGATCCCCGCGACACCGAGAGCATCCGCCGCGAGATCGAGCACGAGCGCAACGAGCTCGCCCGCTCGGTCGACCAGCTGCGTGCAAACGTCAAGGAGGCGACCGACGTGCGCTCCAAGATGGCCGCGCACCTGCCGGTCGTCGCCGCCGGCGCGCTCGCCGCCGGCTTCGTCCTGGCCGGCGGGATCGGCGCGACCGTGCGCCTGATCTTCCGCCGCGACTCCGAAGACTGACGATGGCCCGTGTGGGCCGCTTCGTCGTTGTCGACGGCGACTGATCCGACCCCGCCCGTCGGCCTGCCCCCGGAGTCGCCGCGCCGGCTGACCCTGTCCGAATGGCGGGCCGCCGTCCGCCGGAGCTTCTCGAGCTTCATGGCGGACGACTGCATGGGCCTCGCGAAGCAGGTGGCCTACAGCTCCCTGCTCGCCTTCTTCCCTGCCGTCGTGCTGCTGGTCGGCCTGCTCGGGCTCTTTGGCGCCTACGACCAGCTCCAGCAGTTCCTCAGCACCGTCGCGCCGAGGGCTGTCGTCGATGCCATCCAGATCGCGCAGGACAGCGCGTCGGCCAAGGGAGACTCGCTCGTCGCGGTGATCGTCGGCGGCGCCCTCGCCATCTGGGCGGCAAGCGGCGCCATGAACACGATCGTCAAGGCGACGAACCGCGCGTACGAACGGGCGGAGACGCGGCCGTTCTATCGGCTGCGGGCGCTCTCGATCGTCCTCGTGCTGCTGACCGGCCTCGTGACCGCCGGCGTGTTCGCGTTGATCGTCTTCGGCGGGCCGATCGGCGACGCGATCGCCAGCCGCGCGGACCTGGGCAGCGAGTTCACGGTCGTGTGGAACATCCTCCGCTGGCCGATCGCATTCGCGGCCATCCTGCTGTTCTTCTCCCTCGTCTATTACCTCGCCCCGAACGTCGAGCACCGGAACTGGAAATGGATCTCGCCCGGCTCGGTCCTCGGCGCGCTGATGTGGCTGGCGCTCTCGGGCCTGTTCGCCCTCTATACGGCGTTCTCGAGCTCGTACGACCGGACGTACGGCTCCCTCGCCGGCGCGATCGTGCTGCTCCTCTGGCTGAACTACTCGGCATTCGCGCTGCTGTACGGCGCCGAGCTGAACGCAGAGCTCGACCGCCAGGCGGACATCCGTGCGGCGGGCGGGCCCAATGCCGGCCTCACGGCGCCGGCGCGCCGCCTCAGCTCGTCTTGAGCGTGGAGCCGAGCGTCGGGCGCGCGTCCGACCAGTAGCGGTACGCGCTCGCCGTGGAGAGCGTGACCTTCCAGACGACCTTGCCCGTGAACTTGGTGCCGGTCTTCTTGTTCACGCCCGGGCCGGACAGGTGGAAGCTGTGCGTCTTCGACTTGTCCACGACCGTGATCGTGTAGGTGCCGCCGGTGACCTTCGCGGTGCGCTTGCCGGCCGCCGTGCCGAGCGTGATCTTGTTGCCCGGGCCGACGTTGGCGAAGAGCTTCCCGTTCTTCACCGTCGGCGGCGGCGGCCCGACGCGGAAGCTGCCGTGCATCGTCGAGACGTGTGCGTCGCAGACGTATGAGTACGTGCCGTCGACGAAGGTGACGTTCCAGGTGGCGTCGCCCGTGCTCGGCACGTCGGTCGCCTGGTTCACGCCCGGCCCGGAGAGGTGGAAGTCGTGCTGGTCGGACTGGTCGCTGACCTGGATCGTGTAGTCGCCCGGGTCGAGCTGCTTGACGGCCTGGCCGTTCATCGTCAGGGAGATCGTGAAGCCCGGCCCGACCGTGCCGATCAGGGTACCCCCCGCACCCTGACCGGACGGCACGAGCGCCGCGCCGAGCGCGGCGATGACGGAGAGGAGGAACAGCTTTCGCATTCGGAGCCTTCTACGTGTCGCGCCGACGATCGGTTTTACGGACCTGCGTCGGGTCTCACGCTCATGGCACCCAGGCAGCGAACACGACGTAACGATAGGCGGCGCTGCCCGCCGGGGTACATGCCGAGAGCACGAGGCCGCGGTAGTTCAACACCCACGTCTCCCACGGCCGCACCGTAGCCGTCCGCCGGACGACGAAGCGCAGCTTGTCGAGGTAGATGGTGTCGCCTCGGCGAAGCGCCGGCAGCCCCCAGAACGGCCGTGTGTGCGTCGTGCGGTGGCCGGCGATCGCGATCGTGTCGGAGTCGCGGTAGTACAGCCACGGCCCCTGCTCAAGCGACGGCGCCAGGCGTGTGTCGAGCCCCAGCCGCGGGATCACCAGTCTGTGGGTATGCGCCGCCGCGCTCGGGCTCGCGAATGCGAGCCCGAGCAGCGCGACAGCGGCGAGACTACGGAGTGAACGGCAGCGCACGAGGCTTCTTCTTGAACGTGTGCTTCGCCGCCTTCACGTGGATCTTCACCTTCTTCTTCTTCTTGGCCTTGACGACGACCTTCTTGACGACGATCTTCGTCGTCGTGACGTAGACGGGCTTGTCGACCTCGACGGGCTTCTCGACCGTCACGGTCACCGTCTCCGGCGGGGAGTGGCACACGCCGCTCTCGTTGGTCATGCCGGCGGGTGTCACGGTCTGGATGCCCTCGATGTTGGTGCACACGTCCGTGGGCGGCGGCGGCGGCGAGCAGTTGCCCGCGCCGTCCTGGACCAGGCCCGTCGGGACGGTCGCCTGCGCACCGTCGATGTTGGGGCAGACGTCGATCGGGATGCACTTGCCGCTCGAGTCCTTCTGCAACCCGGATGGGACCGTTGCCTGGATCCCGTCGATGTTGGGACAGACGTCCACGACGCAGTTGCCCGAGCTGTCCTTTACCAGGCCGGACGGGACGGTGGCCTGGATCCCGTCGACGTTGGGGCAGACGTCGATCGGCACGCATTTCCCATTCGAATCCTTCGTCAGCCCCGAGGGCACTGTCGCCTGAATCCCGTCGATGTTGGGGCAGACATCAGGTGGATTGCACTGCGACGCGATCGTGACCGTCGCCGTGCGCGCCCTGAGACCCTGATCGCTCGGCCAGTTCCCCTGGACGTTGAGCGTCACCGCGCCCGTCGTCGTGCCGGCGACCTTCTCGGTGAAGCTGCCGGTCGAGGACTTGGCGACCGTGCTGCCGACCGGAACGGAGGCGCGGTCCGACTTCCGCACGGTGAGCGCCTCGGGCTCGGTGCGATTGTCAAGCGTCCACGTGATCACCTGCTGACCCGTGGTCGTGTCGCATTTGACCGAGCCGGACGCGCTGAACGTCCAGGCGAGCGCGTTCGGCGCGAACCCCAACACGCCGAGCACCGTGAGCGCTGCAACCAGCGCAAACCTCTTGGACCCCATCTCACTCCCCCTTGTGTGTCGTTCGGCGGGCGCGCTCATCCTCGGGAGAGGCACGAGCCCGCCGATCCGCTCTCTCGCCTTGTACGGCGGCGAAGGCGGCTCCGAAATCCCTCGTCCGAGTGTTCAGAGACCCGAGTTGAGCCCTCGATCGAGGGAACCGGACGCGGTCAGGCGCGCAGTTCGGCGCCGAAACGGGTGCCGAGCGCCTCGACGATGCGGGCGCGCAGCGCCGCGGCGTCCTCGTCGGAGAGCGTGCGCTCCGGCGACTGGAAGCTGACGGCGAACGCGACCGACTTGCGCCCCTCCCCCACCTGCGGCCCCCGGTAGACGTCGAACGGCCGCATCTCACGCAGCTCTGGCCCCGCAGCCTCGCGGGCGGCGGCAACCAGCTCCTCGGCCGGGACGTCCTCGGCGACGGCGAAGGCGAGATCCTGCTTCACGGCCGGGAAGGTGACGACGTCCTCGTACTCGGGCGCATCGTTCGCGCCGGCGACGAGCGTCGCGAGATCGAGCTCGAACGCGCCCCACGTGCCCTCGAGCAGAGCTGGGTGCAGCTCGCCGACCACGCCCGCCTCGATCACGGCCGTCTTCCCGGGGTGGAATGCCGGGTGGCTGCCCGGGACGAAGCCCACGGGCTTCCGCAGCGCGCGGTAGACCGCTTCGACGACGCCCTTCGCGCGCCCAAAACCGCCCTCGAGCACGGCGCCGACGCGCACCGGCTCCTCGGGCAAGCCCTCGCGATCGAGGCCGTCGCGGCGCAGGTAGATATGCGCGATCTCCCACAGGCCGATGCCGCTCGAGCCCGCGTCGACGTTGCGTCGCACCGAGTCGACCAGCGACGGCATCAGGCTCGTGCGCAGGACCGCTTGCTCCTCGCTCATCGGCTCGGGAAGCGGGATGCCGTCGGGGTCCCACGCGGCCGGCACGAGCGACGGCGTGTACGCCTCGCTGAGCCCGGCGCCGGTGAGCACGTCCTCGACGGCGCGCTGCAGGCGCTGCTCGCGCGTGAGCCATCCGGTCATGTGCCGGCGGAGCGGCAATGTCTCGGGCAGGTCGCCGAGCACGAAGCGCGCCACCTCCTCGATCACGTCGATCTCGCGCGTGACGTCGCGGGCGCGCCAGGTCGGGACGGCGACGGCGTCGTCCTGCCGGTCGAAGCCGAGCCGGTCGAGCAGCGCGTACTGGCGGTCGGGCGGGACGCCGATGCCGACGACGGCGTCGGTCCGCCTGGGCCGGAAACGGACGATCGGCCGCTCGGGCAGGTCGCCGTGCACGTCGTTGTCTCCCACCCAGCGCCCGTGCGCGAGCTCGGCGATGAGCTCCGTCGCGAGCGCCGCCGCTTGCGGGGCAAGGTGGGGGTCGACGCCCTTCTCCCAGCGGTTCGAGCCCTCGGTGCGCAGCTTCAGCCGCTCCGACGAGTCGAGCAGCGAGACCGGCTCGAAGTTGGCCGCCTCGAGCAGCACGTTGGTCGTGGTGTCGGCGACCTCGGTCTCCTCGCCGCCCATGATCCCGGCGATCGCGATCCCGCGCTCGGCGTCGGCGATGAGCAGGTCGCGCGGGTCGAGCTCCCGGTCGACGCCGTCCAGCGTACGGAGGCGCTCGCCCGGGTGGGCGCGCCGGACGACGATGCGCGGCCCCGCGAGCGTGTCGTGGTCGAATGCGTGCAGCGGGTTGCCGAGCGCGAGCATCACGTAGTTGGTGATGTCGACGACGTTCGAGATCGGGCGCATGCCGGCACCGGTCAGGCGCGCCCGGAGCCAGGGCGGCGACGGCCCGATCTGCACGTCGCGGAACAGGCGCCCGATGTAGCGCGGGCAGCCCTCGTAGTCCTCGATGGTGATGTCGACCTGCTCGTCGCCGACCCTCTCGGGGTCACGGCCGGGTGGCGGTGTGAGCTCGACGTCGTAGATCGCGCACACGTCGCGTGCGAGCCCGTAGACGGAGAGCAGGTCGGCGCGGTTGCCGGTCGACTCGATCTCCAGGATCGTCTCGGCGAGCGGCAGCACCTCCGTGAGGAGCTCGCCGGGCTCGCCGGCCGGGAGCACCATGATCCCGCTGTGATCCGTGCCGAGCTCGAGCTCGCGCTCGGACAGGATCATGCCGTCCGAAATCGTGCCGCGCAGCTTCGCGCGCTCGAGCTTCTGCCCGCCCGGGAGGACGGCGCCCGGCAGCGCCACCGCGACGGTCGCGCCGGCGCCGAAGTTCCACGCGCCGCAGACGATCTGGCGCGGCTCGCCCTCGCCGACGTCGACGCGGCAGAGCTGGAGGCGGTCGGCGTTCGGGTGCTTGCCGGCCTCGACGACCCGCCCGACGCGGAACAGGCCGAGGTTGCCGTCGGTGTCGGGGACGCCGCGGTGCTCGATCGCCTTCACCTCGGCGGAGGCGATGCTCAGGCGCTCGGCGAGCTCGGCGACGGGCGCGTCGACGGGTGCGTACTCCTTCAGCCAGCTCAGCGGGACGCGCATCAGATCAAAACTGCTCCAGGACGCGCAGGTCGTTCTCCCAGAGCAGCCGGATGTCCGGGAGGTTGTGACGCAGCTGGGCGACGCGCTCCAGCCCGCAGCCGAACGCGAAGCCGCTCCACTCCTCGGCGTCGACGCCGCAGTTGGAGAGCACGGCCGGGTCGACCATGCCGGCGCCGCCCATCTCGAGCCAGCCCGAGTACTTGCAGGTCCGGCAGCCGCTGCCGCCGCAGATCCCGCAGGAGACGTCCGGCTCGATCGACGGCTCGGTGAACGGGAAGTAGTGCGTGCGGAAGCGGACGCGCCGCTCTTCCCCGTAGAGCGCGCGCATCACGTGGAGCAGCGTGCCCTTGAGGTCGGCGAGCGTCAGGCCCTTGTCGACGGAGAGACCCTCGAACTGGTGGAAGATCGGGTAGTGCGTGGCGTCGATCGTGTCGCGCCGGTAGCAGCGGCCGATCGAGACCATGTAGAGCGGGGGCCGCCGCTCCTCGAGCTCGTGGATCTGCGACGGCGACGTCTCCGTGCGCAGGACGTCGCCGTTCAGGAAGAAGGTCGCGCGCGGCGAGCGCGCCGGATGCCACGGCGGGAACTCGAGCTGGTCGAAGTTGTAGTGCGTCGTCTCGACCTCGCGGTCGTAGCGGACGTGGTAGCCGAGGCCGAGGAACGCGTCCTCGACGATCCGGCGCACCTGCGTGATCGGATGCAGGTGGCCGCGCGCCACCTGGTCGCCCGGGAGCGTGACGTCGACGCGCTCCCCGGTGAGGCGGCGCTCGAGGTCGGCGCGGTCGAGCTCCTGCTCACGCTCGGCGAACGCCTGCTCGAGGCGCTCGCGGACCGCGTTCAGCGTCATGCCGCCCTCGCGGTCACGGACGCCGCGCAGGGCGAGCTTCAGGTCGCTCTTGCGGCCGAGGTAGCGGACGCGCGCGTCCTCGAGCTCGGCCGGGCTCGACGCAGAGGCGACGGCGGCGAGGGCGTCCTGCTCGATGGCGTTCGGGTCCACGGCGGCGACTGTAGACGGCGCGGCGAGAATCCCGCCGTGAAGAGCGTCTACGACCCGATCGCGCATTTCTTCGACGCGTGGAGCCGGAGCGTGATCGAGGACATCCCGTTCTACGTGCACGAGGCGCTCGCGACGAGCGGCCCGGTCGTCGAGCTCGGCGTCGGCACCGGCAGGATCGCGGTCCCGATCGCGCGCCGCGGCCTGCGCGTCATCGGCGTCGACGACTCGCCCGAGATGCTGCGCGTCTGCCGCGCCCGCGCGCGTGTGAACGGGGTGGTCGACCTCGTCGACCTGCGGCTCGGCGACCTGAGCAGCCCGCCCGTCGACGAGCGCGTGCCGCTCGTGATCGTCCCGTTCCGCGCCTACCTGCACCTGCGTACGGACGAGGAGCGGCGCCGGGCGCTCGCCGCGGCGCGTGAGCTCCTGCTCCCGGGCGGCCGCCTCGTCTTCGACGTGTTCGCGCCCGGCGCCGACGACATCGCCGAGACGAACGGCCGTTGGCTGGAGCGCGAGCCGGGCATCGACGAGCGCGCGGACTGGGACGCGGCGACCCGGACGTTCACGCTGCGCGTCCGCAGCGACGGCGACGAGACGGCGATGGAGCTCGCCTGGGTGTCGCCCGACGAGTGGCGTGCACTGCTCGTCGAATCGGGCTTCGAGATCCTCGGCCACTTCGGCTGGTTCGACCGCAGCCCGTACAGCGGCGGCGAGGACTCGGTGTGGGTGGCGCGGCGGCCGCTTTAGGGGCTGTCCCCGCAGGGGGCTGTCCCCAGTGTCTAGGCGATATCTCGGTTTTCGGCGCGTCGTCTCGGCTTAAGCCAGGCAACTGCCCAGGCCAGCACTTGGGACAGCCCCCGCTCCGCGGGTACAGCCCCGATAGAGTCGCGGCGTGGTCATCGTGGTCATCGTCATCGTCGCGGTCCTCGTCGTCGCGATCGCGCTCGCCGTGCTCTACAACCGGCTCGTCCGGCTGCGGAACCGCACCGAGAATGCGTGGTCGCAGATCGACGTGCAGCTGAAGCGCCGCCATGACCTGATCCCGAACCTCGTCGAGACGGTCAAGGGCTATGCCGCGCACGAGCAGTCGACCTTCGAGGAGGTCACGAAGGCGCGCACGGCGGCGCAGCAGGCGCAGGGCGTGGAGCAGCAGGCGAGCGCCGAGAACGCGCTGACCGCGGCAATCGGCCGCCTGTTCGCGGTCGCGGAGGCGTACCCGCAGCTCCGCGCGACCGAGAACTTTCAGCAGCTGCAGGCGCAGCTCGCCGACACCGAGCAGAAGATCGCCGTGTCACGCCAGGTCTACAACGACACCGTCCTCACCTACGACAACGCCATCCAGACCGTGCCCGCCAGCCTGATCGCAGGCATGCTCGGCTTCACGTCGCGCCCGTATTTCCAGATCGACGATCCGGCCGCCCGCGAGGCGCCGCAGGTCGCCTTCTGATCCGGCGGCTCGCGGCCGCTGCAGTCGTCCTCGCCGCGCTCGCCGGCGCGCCGGCCGCAGCGGCCAAGTCGTTCACGCTGCCGTCGGCCGACGTCCAGGCAACCGTCCAGCCGAACGGCGCCATCCGCGTCGTCGAGCACATCACCTTCCTCTTCGACGGGCCGTTCTCCGGCGCCTACCGCGACATCCCGCTGCGGACGGGCGAGTCGCTGTCCGGCGCGTACGTCGCCGAGAACGGGAAGCGCTACGTCCCCGGCGCGTCGGCGGAGCTCGGCAGCTACGGCGCGCCCGGCACCTTCGGGACGACGCGCGCAGGCGACAAGTTCCGAATCGTCTGGCACTACGCCGCGAGCGACGAGGCGCGCACCTTCACCCTGGGCTACGTGCTGCACGGCGTCACCGTCGCCCACGACGACGTCGTCGACGTGAATCTCAAGGTCTGGGGCGACGAGTGGAAGACCGGCCTCGGCAAGCTCACCGCGTCGATGGCGCTCCCCGGGCCACCCAGGGCCGTCTGGGGCCATCCGTACTGGGTGCACGGCGACGTCGCGAAGCGGCCGCGCGGCGCCGTGCTCCGCGCGCTCGCGGTGCCGGCGCACCAGTTCGTCGAGCTTCGCGCGCTGTTCCCGCGGCGGTTCCTGACCTCGACCGCGGGCGCGAAGGTCGAGAAGGGCAGCGCCTTCGCCGGCATCGTCGCCGCCGAGGCCGCCGACCAGGCGGCGGTTGCTCACGACCAGGAGAAGGTCGACGACGCCAAACGCCACATCGGGCGCACGCTGCTCATCGTCCTGCTGCTGGCCCTGGCGCCCGCGCTCGCCGTGGTCGCGATCACCTATTTCGTCTACGGCCGAGAGCCCGGCACCGGCTACGACCGCGAGTACGAGCAGGAGCCGCCGACCGACACCGCGCCGGCGCTCGTCCCGCCGCTCGTCCGAGAGGGCACCGAGGTCGGCGCCGCGGAATTCACGGCGACGCTGTTCGACCTGATCCGCCGCGGCGTCTACACAGCGAAGCCGGTCACGACCGAGCGCAAGCTCTGGGGCGGGCTCCGCCACGAGGACGTCGCCGACCTGGAGCTGACGCGCGGCCAGGGCGACCTCGGCCACCTGGACCCGTGGGAGCGGCCGGTCGAGCGCGTCGTTGACGGCGTGCTCAACGGCGCCTCGGAGCGGCTGTCGAAGTTCCGCGACAAGATCGAGGACGACCGTGCGACGAACGCGAAGCGCTTCAAGGAGTTCAAGGACGACGTGGCGAGCGCGATCAAGAAACTGCGCTGGTACGCCGACGGCTGGATGGCGCTCGTGCTGGGGATCGTCGTGTTCGCGGTCGTCGGCGTGATCCTGTTTGTGATCGCCTACAACGGCTGGCGCCCGGTCGTGCCGCGCTGGCGCGACGTCGTCCTCGCGACGCTCGCCGTCTGTGCGTTCGTCAACGCCGGCGTGCTGTTCGCCGCCATGTTCGCCGGCCGGCTCTGGCGTCGGCGGACGAAGGACGCGCAGCTGGAGGCGCAGCGCTGGAATGCCTTCCGGCACTACCTGCAGGACTTCCCGCGCCTGAAGGACGCGCCGCCGGCGACGCTCGAGCTGTGGGAGCGCTATCTCGTCTACGGGATCGCGTTCGGGATCGCCGAGCGCGTGCTCCAGGGCGCCCAGCTGCACATGCCGGCGGAGCTGCACCAGGCGAGCACGATCTACTGGATCAGTCCGACCGGAGACCTCGGCGGCGGGCCGACGGCGCTCGGCATCTCCGACCTGTCCTCGGGGTTCGGGTCGGCGCTCGCCCCGCCGGGCAGCGGCTCGGGCGGCGGCGGCGGCGGGTTCTCGGGTGGTGGCGGCGGCGGCGGCGGGGGTGGCGGCGGCGGCGCCTGGTAGCACGGAGGAACCCCTGGTTCCCCCGTGGGCCCCTTAGAGCAGAGTGATCTCGTCGCCGGCGGCGACGTCGCCCGTCTCGAGCACCCGCGCCAGCATCCCGCGCCTGCCCTCGAGCGCAGCCTGGAGGCCGGGGCGGATCGCCTCCATCCGCTCGCACGGATCGCAGACCATGGTTATCTCGAACAGCGCCTCGCCGACGCGCACCTGCTGGCCGACCGGCCACTCGTGCACGTCGACGCCCTCGACCGTGAAGTTCTCGCGGATGCGCCCCGGCTCGAGGTCGAGCGCATCGAGGTGCTCGCGCGACGCGAACAGCACCTCGCGCTTCGTGCCCGGGCGGGCGTGCGCGCAGCCCTCGAGGCCGTGCCCGGCGATCGCGCGCACGGTCTCCCGCGCGTCCATCCGGCCGCTGTTCTTGGCCGGTGAGACCCACACGTTGCCGACGGTGGCCACGCCTCGAGGCTACCCGACGCGCCTGCGGGCCCACTCGTAGAGCCCGACCGTCCCGGCCATCGCGACGTTCAGCGATTCGGCGGCGCCCGCCTGCGGGATCGACACCACCGCCTCGCACGAGGCCGCGATGTCGGCGGGCAGCCCTTCACGCTCGGCGCCGAGGACGAGCGTCCCGTCACGCGGGAGGTCCGCGTCGCCGATCGGCGTCCCGGCGCGGGTTGCCAGCGCCGTCCATGGACGCGGCGCGTCGTCGAACGGCACGACGGCGACGCGGAAGATCGCGCCGGCGGCCGCGCGCAGCGCCTTCGGGCCGGTCGGGTCGGCGCACCCGGCGGACAGGGCAACGTAGCCGGCGCCGAACGCGTCGGCCGCGCGGAGCAGCGTCCCGACGTTCCCGGGATCGGCGACGCGCCAGAGTGCGAGGCCGCCACCCTCGGCCGCATGCGGCAGGTCGTCTCGGCGGAAGACGGCGAGCACCCGCGCGTGGTGGCCCAGCGACGAGATCTCACGCAGCAGCGCCGGCGCGACGGGCTCGGCGCCCTCGACGTCCAGCGGCCGGTCGGCGTCGACGAAGACGTGCACCGGCTCGGCGCCCGCCTCGAGCCCCGCGCGGACCAGGTCCTCGCCCTCGCACACGAACAGGCCCTCACGCTCCCGCTGTCGCCGCGACGCGAGCCGCCGGACGAGCCTGATGCGCGGGTTGGCGGCCGAGGTGATCACGCGCGCCACTCCAGCCATTGCCCGTGGTAGCCCATCCGCGCGACGAGACGCGTTCCGGCCTCCAGCTCGAACCCGCCCTCGAGCCCCGTCTCCTCCTCCGAGAAGCGCCGCGTCGAGATCCAGGCGACGTCGTCGGCGGCATCCACGATCCGGCGCAGCTCGGCGTAGCGCTCCGCGTCGAGGTAGACGGTCGACACCGTCTGGAAGACGACCGTGCGCGCGTCCGGGTCGCGCTCCGCAAATAGGGTCGGCAGCACGTCGACGTAGTCGCCGGCCAGGATCTCGGGCGGGTCGGGCCGCGCGATCTCCAGGGCGGCGCGCAGGCGCGCCATCCGCTCCGCCTGGTCGGGCCAGACGAAGCACTCGAGCAGCCGCACGTCCTCCTCGTCGGCCGGGTCGAGCGGTCGCAGGTCGATGCCGCGCCGCCGCACCACGGCCGGCCGCCGCGCGAGCAGCCCGGCCGGCACCGGCGTCCGTTCGTCACCTGCGAGCGTGAGCTCACCGTCGCCCCACGAGCCGCCACCGTAGATGTAGCGATACCGGTCCCAGACGAGGTTGAGCCCCGCACTCGCACCCAGCTCGATCAGCTCGAGCGGCCGCTCGTCGCCGAGCGAGAGGAACGCCGGGAGCAGCGCCCAGCAGCGCTGCACCTCGTTCGTCTGCACCGCCTGCTCGGTGACGAAGCGCGCCAGCCATTCGCGCTCCTGCTCGAGTGCGTCGCGCACGCCGTCCCACGACCAGCCGGCGAGCCGCCCGTCGAGGACGAGGTGGTGCAGCCCGCCGAGCAGGCGCACGGGCAGGTCCCAGCGGTCGTCGGGCGCGATGCCGCGCACGAGCCGCTCCGTCGCCAGCCGGCGGCAGAGGTCGGCGTACAGCTGCGAGCCGCTGCGCTCGCAGGCCTCGGCCTGGCTCAGGAAGCGCTCGGCGAGCCGGTCGTTCAGGCGGCTTCGGCCAGCGCGGCCTTGGCCTGCTCGGCGATGCCCGCGAACGCTTCCGGATCGCTGACGGCGAGGTCGGAGAGGATCTTGCGGTCGAGCTCGATCCCGGCCTTCTTGCACCCGGCGATGAACTGGTTGTAGGACAGCCCGTTCTGCCGCGCGGCCGCGTTGATCCGCAGGATCCAGAGCCGGCGGAAAGTGCGCTTCTTCGCCTTGCGGTCGCGGTAGGCGTAGACGAGCGAGCGCTCGACCTGCTCCTTCGCGAACTTGTAGCTCGAGTGTCGGCGGCCGAAGTAGCCCTTCGCCTCGTTCAGAACCTTGCGGCGCTTCTTGCGCGCGTGGACGGATCGCTTCACGCGCGGCACTACTTGGTCCTCCGGAAGCTGCCGAGCAGCCGCTTGACGTCGCGCGTGTCTTCCTGAGAGACGTCGTAGAGCTTGCGGAAGCCGCGCTTACGCTTCTGCGACTTCTTCTCGAGGAGGTGAGCTTTCATTCCGTGCCGCCGCAGCAAGCGGCCGCTCGACGTCACCTTGAACCTCTTCTTCGCTGCGCTGTGTGTCTTCTGCTTGGGCATCTCTGGTTGCTCCTGCGTTCTTCGTTGGGCCGATCAGCATCGTCATGTTGCGGCCGTCCTGCAGGGGCGGCTGCTCCACGACGCCGATCTCCTTCACGTCCTCGGCAAGACGCATCAGCAGGTCGCGGCCGCGTTCCGGGTGGTACTGCTCGCGCCCGCGGAACATGATCGTGACCTTGACCTTCGCCCGCTGGTTCAGGAAGCGGACGACGTGGCCTTTCTTCGTCTCGTAGTCGTGAATGCCGATCTTCGGCCTGAGCTTGATCTCCTTGACGTGAACCTGGATCTGGTGCTTGCGCGCGAGCTTGGCCTTCTGCTCCAGCTCGTACCGGTACTTGCCGTAGTCCATGACGCGAACCACGGGCGGATCGGCCTGGGCGGCCACTTCGACGAGGTCGAGGCCCTTGCTGAAGGCGTACTCCTGCGCCTCGGCTGTGGGCTTGATCCCGACCTGCCCGCCGTCTTCGTCGACGAGCCGGACGTTCGGCACCCGGATCGCCTCGTTGACGCGAACCTGCGGTTGCGGCGGCCGGACTTCGACTCGCGGGCCTCTGCGCGGTCTCAAATGCGTATCACCTAGTTACGAATCCTCCTTGAAAACGACAAAGCCGCTGCAGGCAGCGGCTCGACCCTCCAACCGACTCGGTTGAACCTCCGCGTGGCCTTCGCCCGCGAGGTGAGGAACGGGTCCGCTCCTGCTTGGCAGGCCCTCAGGGTACCTGATCAGGCGACGGCATCCAATTCGGCGAGCTGGACGAGGAACGCATCGACGCTCGGGTGCGACTGCTCGCCGCCGCGCTCGCGGACGGAGAGCTGCTCGTCGGATTCCTTGTCGCCCCAGACGAGCGTGAAGGGGACCTTGTCGACCTCGGCATCGCGAATGCGCTTGCCGACCGTCTCGTCGCGCTCGTCGACCTCGACGCGGAACGCGGAGAGCCGCTCGCGCAACCGCTGCGCCGCGTCGCGGTGCCCCTCGCCGACGGGGATGATCCGCACCTGCACCGGCGCGAGCCAGAACGGAAACGCGCCCGCATAGTGCTCGATGATGATCCCGATGAAGCGCTCGAGCGAGCCGAAGAGCGCCCGGTGGATGACGAACACGGAGTGCTCGGCGTTGTCCGCGCCCATATAGGTCAGACCGAACCGCGCCGGCATCTGCCGGTCGAGCTGGATCGTGCCGAGCTGCCAGGAGCGGCCCAGGACGTCCGTCGCGTGGATGTCGATCTTCGGCCCGTAGAACGACCCCTCTCCCTCCCCGACCACGTAGTCCATCCCGTTGCGCTTGAGCGCAGCCTCGAGATGGCCCTCGGAGAAGTCCCACTCCTCGTCACTGCCGAGCTTGTTGTCGGGCCGCGTCGAGAACTCCGCGCGCGCCTGCAGGTCGAACAGGCCGTACAGGTAGTTGAGGTAGGCGATGCAGCCGTCGAGCTCGTCGGCGATCTGGTCCTCGGTGCAGAAGATGTGGGCGTCGTCCTGGGTCACGACGCGCACGCGCGTGAGCCCGTGGAGCGCGCCGGCCAGCTCGTTGCGGTGCAGCGGCGCCGCCTCGGCATAGCGGATCGGCAGCTCGCGGTAGCTCCGAAGCGCGCTGCCGTACAGCAGCATGTGGCCCGGGCAGTTCATGGGCTTGATCCCGTACGTGTGCTCCTCGTCGACCGGGATCAGAAACATGTTCTCGCGGAATTTCTCCCAGTGGCCGGAGGTCACCCAGAGCGCCTTGTCGTAGATCAGCGGCGTACGCACCTCGAGGTAGCCGCGCTTCGCGTTCTCGCGACGCCTGATCCCCTCGAGGACGTTGAACACGACCATTCCCTTTGGGTGCCAGAACGGCGACCCCGGTGAGTGCTCGTCGAAATGGAACAGGTCGAGCTGCTGGCCGAGCCGCCGGTGGTCGCGTTTGCGGGCCTCCTCGAGCTGGTCCATGTACGCGTCGAGGTCCGCCTGCGAGTAGAAGGCCGTGCCATAGATGCGCGTGAGCTGCTTGTTCTTCTCGTCGCCCCGCCAGTAGGCGCCGGCGAGGCCGGTCAGCTTGACCGCCTTGATCGGCGCCGAGTTCTGGAGGTGCGGCCCGCGGCACAGGTCGGTGAAGTCCCCCTGGGTGTAGAGCGAGATGTCGCCCTCGGCGGTGTCGACGAGCTCCACCTTGTACGGCTCGCCCTCCTGCTCGAAGATCCGGCGCGCGTCGTCGGCCGTGATCTCGGCGCGCTCCCAGGTTCGCCCCTCGTCGAGCTCGCGCTGGAGCTCGGCCTCGATCTTCTCGAGCGCGTCCTCGCCGATCGGCTCCGGGAACTCGAAGTCGTAGTAGAAGCCGTTCTCGATCGGCGGGCCGATCGCGACCTTGACCCCCGGGTAGAGCCGGCGCACAGCCTCGGCGAGCAGGTGCGCCGTCGAGTGGCGGAGCACGTAGAGGGCGTCCGGGTCCTGCGTGTCGCGCGTGGTGAGGATCTGGATGCGGTCGCCGTCGGCGAGCGGCAGGCGCAGGTCCTGCACCCGGCCGTCGGTGCGCACCAGGACGGCCTGCTCGGCCAGCCTGGGGCCGATCGCGCGGGCGGCGTCGAGGCCGGTCGCGCCGTCCGGAAGTTCCAGTTCCGACGAATCGGGAAGGGTCACGCGCATGGACGAGCAGGATACGCAGGGCACACGTGAGGACGACCGCAATGACGAGGTGCCAGGCTCGCCGGCGCCCGACCCGACGGACGAGCCGGGCGACGCCGAGGATGTGCCCGAAGCGGATTAGGGCTCGTAGACCATGAAGAGCCAGCGGGCCGTGTGATGCTCGTCCGGCTCGCGCTCCTCGACGTCGCGGAACCCTGCCCGCCGCCACGCCCGGACCGCGCGCTCGTTCCACAGGTACGGGTCGGTCGTGACACGCGGCCAGCCGCGGGCCAGCATGTGCTCGGCCAGGGCTCGCGCCGCGTCAGGGCCGTAGCCGCGCCCGCGCGCCTCGGGTACGAGGAACATGTCGAGCCCCGCGGCGTCGCCGCCCGGCTCCCACCACACCTGGATGAAGCCCACCGGACGGTCCTCCGCCTCGACGATGTACGGCTCCTCGTCCGGCTCGGCCAGCTCGGCCAGCATCGTCTCGCGCGTGTAGGTCTCCCAGTCCCAGTAGCGCCCCACCTCGGGATCGGCGTGCCAGGCGACGAGCATCTCCGCGTCGTCGTCCGTGGCCCGCCGCAGGGTGGTCAGCCTGCCGCGTGGCGTTTCCATCGGCGGCGGATTGTCGCTGATATCAGCCGACGGAACGGCCCTGGAAAACCCGAAAGGGCTCACCGGATTTGCGGATTGTCCGGTGAGCCCCCTCGGTTGGTCGGAATGGGCAATTCCTGACAGCAGTAACGTCGCCGCAATACTGTCAAGCCCCTATCACCCAAAAGGGGGGTTCCTCGCAATGCGAGGTGCTAGTTCGGCCAGGGCAACTCGGCCGCTATTGCCGCGATGAGGCCGCAGGCCAGCATCAGCGATGCCATTCGCTTCACGGGACCGTCCTTTCGTTCGTCGCAGTTGGTCGGTCCCGGGCCCGGGGCATCCGTAGTATAAATCGTGAGGAATCGTGCCGCGACGCAAGTCAACACATGTCGACGACCCGGTCGCGGTGGGCGAGCGGCTCCGCGCGGCCCGGGAGCACGCAGGCCTCACCCAACGCGATCTCGCGTTCCCGGGCTGCTCGCCCGCGTACATCTCGCGCATCGAGTCCGGCGACCGGATCCCGTCGCTGCAGCTCCTGCGCGAGCTCGGCCGGCGGCTGGGGGTCAGCGAGGATTACCTCGCGACCGGCGAGAACCGCGCCGCGCCCGACGACGCCCGCCTGCTCGATGCCGAGCTGGCGCTCCGCCTGGGCGACGCGGACGACGCTCAGCACCTCTACGAGGATGTGCTGCAGTCGCCGTGGAGCAAGGAGGATTACGGCCGGGCGCTCGCCGGCTGCGGTGAGCTCGCCTTCCTGCGCGGCAACCCGCGCGAGGCGATCCAGCAGATCGAGCGGGCGCTGAGCGTCTGGGCCGCGCAGCCGGAGGACCGGCCGTCACTCGCCGAGACGCTCGGCCGGGCGAAGGCGATGATCGGCAAGGCCGACGAGGCCGTCGCCATCTTCCGCCGCTGCCTCGACGCGTCCGAGCGCCGCAAGGACACGATCGAGCAGCTGCGCTTCGCCGTGCTGCTGGCGAACGCCCTCATCGACGAGGGCGACTTCGGCACGGCGGCCGACGTGCTCGCTTCCAAGGTCGCCCAGACGGAGGGCGCACGCGACCCGCTCCTCCGCGCGCGCATCTACTGGTCGCAGTCCCGGCTCTACGGCATGCAGAACGAGCACACCCGGGCCGCGCGCTACGCGCGGCGCGCGCTCGAGATCGTCGAGCTGGCCGAGGACGACTACTACACGGCCCGCGCGCACGAGCTGCTGGCCCACGTCGAGCTCGACCGCGAGCGCCCCGAGGAGGCACTCGCGCTGCTCGAGAAGGCCTGGCCGCTGCTGGCCCGGACGGCGAACTCCGTCGACCAGGCGGCGTTCCGCCTCGAGAAAGCGCGTGCGCTCGCGCAGCTCGGCCGCCGCGAAGAGGCCGCCAGCCTCGCGATGGAAGTGTCAGGGCTGCTGGCCGACGCGAAACCCCGCCAGGCGGGCCGCAGCTACGCACTGCTCGCCGAGATCTATTCGTCCATCGGCGAGCCCGAGCGCGCGCGCGAGCTGTACGAGCTCGCCATCGAGAAACTCCAGCCGACGCCCGACCGCTACCTCGTCGAGGCGTACTCGAAGCTCGCGGCGCTGCTCGAGAACGAGGGCGACGCCGACGCCGCGCTCACCGTGCTCAAACGGGCGATGGACGTCCGCACGACGCACGGCGTCAGCTGAACGACGCTTGTCGTAGCGCCGGGTCTCGCATACCCTCCGCCGGCGATCACCGAGGACGGCACGTGAGGGGATATCGGCACGCAGCGACAGGGCGGCGCCTCCGGGGCGTGCTCACGGCTGCGCTCGTCGCGGCGGCGATCGCCGTTCCCTCCGCATGGGGCGTCCTCCACCCGGTCGTCTTCGGCAACACCTTCACGATCTCCGGCGCCGCACCGAGCGGGAAGCCCGGCGAGACAATCCAGGTCCTCGCGCGCGCGTATGGGCAGCAGAAGTTCGGCCGGGTCGGGACGATCACGACGACCGCGAACGGCAACTGGAGCTACACGAGCCGGCCGAGGATCACGACCGCCTACCTGGCGGTCTGGCGCGGCAACATGACCGCCAGCATCACAGCCGACGTCACGCCACGGCTCGATCTCGCGCTCAGCAAGGGCGTGCTCACCGTGACGGCCCGGAGCGCGAACCTGCTCCGCGGCCGCTCGCTCGTCGTCCAGCTGCGCCGGAAGGGCACGCAGTGGCACAACGTCCGCACCGTCGTGCTCGGCCCGTCGTCGCGGGCGAAGGTGCCCTTCACCGCGCCCCACGGACGCAGCGAGATCCGGCTTTACATCTCGAAGAACCAGGCCGGCGCCGGCTACATCGCCGGCTTCAGCGGCGTGCTCGTCTACCGCAACACCGCGTGACGCTCCCGGCTGCCCTCGCCGAGCTGCCGCTGGCCGTCGAGGTCTACGAGCTCGAGCGGCTCGAGCAGCCCGTCTCCCCCGAGTGGACGCGCGTGACCACCGTCGTGCACCTGCACGGGGGCGGCGAGGAGGGCGTCGGCGAGGACGTCACGTACTCGAACGAGGACCAGGACGCCTTCCAGGCCGCCGGGCCTGCCCAGCCGCTCGCCGGGAGCACGACCTTCGGCGGCTTCGCGGAGCTCGTGGGCTCGCTCGACCTCTTCCCCGCCCCGCCGCAGTTCCCGGCCTACCGCCTGTACCGGCGCTGGGCGTTCGAGAGCGCGGCGCTCGACCTCGCGCTCCGTCAGGCGGGCCGGCCGCTGCACGCGGTGATCGGCCGCGAGCCGCGGCCCGTCCGCTTCGTCAATTCGATGAGGCTCGGGGATCCGGCGACGATCGACCCGGTGCGCCGGCGGCTCGAGCTCTACCCCTGGCTGGAGTTCAAGCTCGACGCGACCAGCTCCTGGACCGACGCCCTCGTCGAGGAGCTCGCGGCCACCGGCGCGGTCGAGTCCGTCGACCTCAAGGGACGCTATTCCGGCACGAGCGTCGACCAGGGCCCGGACGCGGCGCTCTACCGGCGCGTCGCCGAAGGCTTCCCCGACGCGTGGATCGAAGACCCGGCGCTGACGCCCGAGACGGAGGGGGTGCTCGCGGCGCACTGGGACCGCGTTACCTGGGACGAGCCGATCCACTCGATCGCCGACCTGGAGGCGCTCCCGCACCGGCCGAAAGGCGTCAACCTCAAGCCCTCGCGGATCGGCAGCCTCGCCGACCTGCTCACGACGTACGACTACTGCGCAGCGCACGGGATCCGGCCCTACGGCGGCGGCCAGTTCGAGCTCGGCCCCGGACGCGGCCAGATCCAGTACCTCGCCTCCCTGTTTCACGCCACCTCGCCGAACGACGTCGCGCCGCGGCCGTTCAACGAGCGCGAGCTGCGCCCCGGGCTGCCGTCCAGCCCGCTCGAGCCGGCTCCGTCCGAGACCGGCTTTCGCTGGGGCTAGCGGGGCAAGTACCTCGAACGAGGGACGCATGTCCCTCAGCGGGGGGTTGACGGGCCGGGCTTTCCTTACCGACGTACTCGGTGGATGTTCCGCCGCCCCGCCGCATTGGCCGCCGCCCTGGCCGCAACATTCGTGTTTCCCGCCGCCGGTTTCGCGCACAACGGCGGCGCCGACGCGGTCACGGTCGAGGGGACGCTGCAGTTCACGCACTCGGACAACTTCCGCACCAAGCAGGCGCGCTACTACTACACGCTGCGCCAGGGGCACAAGCAGATCCAGCTCCAGTTCAAGCACCGGCGCCAGGACCTCGCGAACGGGATGCGCCTCAGCGTCCGCGGGATGCTCTACAAGGGCCACCTGCACGTCGACCACGTCCAGCGGCTCGCCCGCGTGCCGCGCACGTACGCGACGGTGTCGCCCGGGCCGCGGAAGGTCGCCGTCCTGCTCATCAACTTCACGAACGACACGTCGCAGCCGTGGTCGCCCGCGCAGGCGGCGTCGACGATGTTCACCGGGCCGGGCTCGGTGAACCAGTACTTCCAGGAGGAGTCGTACGGCGCCATCTCGATGACCGGCGACGTCTACGGCTGGTACACGCTGCCGATGACGAACACCGGCTGCGCGGTCAGCAACTGGGCCGCCGCCGCGAACACTGCGGCCGCGAATGCCGGCGTCAACCTCTCGAGCTACCAGCACGTGGTCTACGCGTTCCCGTTCGCGGACAGCTGCTCCTGGTCCGGCCTCGCCGAGATGCCGGGCTCACGCGTGTGGATCAACGGCTACTTCATGCTCCAGACTCTCGGCCACGAGCTCAGCCACAACCTCGGCGTCCACCACGCCTCGTCGCTGACCTGCCTGAACGGCGGCTCGCGCGTCGCGTACAGCAGCTCGTGCTCGTACAGCGAGTACGGCGACCCGTTCGACATCATGGGCTCCGGGGCGTACCAGACGTCCGTGTATCACAAGGCCCAGATCGGCTGGCTCGACCCGCTCGCGCAGCAGACGGTCACGACGTCGGGCACGTACACGATCACGCCGACGGAGTGGGCCTCCGGCGGCGTCCAGTCCCTGCGCATCCCGCGCGGGACGTCCGGCCAGTACTTCTACCTCGAGTACCGGCGCCCGTACGGCTCCTACTTCGACACGTTCAGCCTGTCCGACCCGGTCGTGAACGGGGTGAGCATCCGGCTCGCGCCAGACACCTCGGTGATCAACCTCTCGTACCTGATCGACACGAACCCGATGACGTCGAGCTTCAACGATGCGCCGCTGCGGGCCGGCCAGACGTTCACGGACTCCGTCGACGGCATCACGGTCACCACCACGACCGTCAACGCGGCCGGCGCCACCGTGCAGGTGACGCTGCCCGGCTCGACGCCGCCGCCCCCGCCCCCGACGCCGCCGGCCGACACGATCGCGCCGAGCGCGCCCGGAACGCTGAGCGGCTCGGCCATCGCGGGGCCGGCCGTGGCACTGTCCTGGGGCGCGGCCTCGGACAACACCGGCGTCGCCGGCTACAGGGTCTACCGCGGCGTGACGCAGATCGGCACGGCGGGCGGGACGACCTACACCGACCCCTCCGCGACAGCGGGCACGACGCAGAGCTACACCGTGCGCGCGTACGACGCGGCCGGGAACCTCGGGCCGGCCGGGAACACGCTGTCGGTGACGATCCCGTCCGGCACGGGCACGCCGCCGCCGCCGCCGCCGCCCCCGCCGCCGCCCACGTCCGGCGGTGCGCCCGTCATCCAGGTCGCCCCGGCGGTCAAAGGCGCCCTGGTGTCCGGCGCCACCGCGACCGCTTCGACCGGCACCTGGTCGGGCGCGGCCCCGATGACCTACACGTACACGTGGCAGCGCTGCGGCCTGCTCGGCTCGTGCATCGTCATCGCCGGGGCGACGTCCGCCTCGTACACGCTCACCTCCTGGGACGTCGGCCGCAGGCTGAAGGTCACGGTCACCGCCACGAACGCCAAGGGCACCGCATCGGCCACCTCCGCCCTCTCCGGCCTCGTCGGCCGCGGGTCGACCTCCACGCCCGCCACCGCGCGCGACAAGTGGGACGCCGGTTGGGCCGAGACGGCACTGGCCATCACGCACGCGCCGCTCGCGCGCCGCTAGCCCGCTCTCAAGAGCCGTTTTCGACCGTCGCCGGCCCTCGCGCCGGCGACTTCGCGTTCCGGTCCGGGGCAGCTATACTTTTTGCAGTTACCAGACATCTCGTTAGTAGAGAGGAAGTGTGTTGCATTGCCAAAGCTCCTGTTGATCCCGCTCGAGGACACCGTCGTCTTTCCGAACATGACGGTGACCCTGACCGTGGACGCGGGGGACGAGGAGCAGGTGCTGCTCGTGCCCCGGCATGAGAACGAGTACGCGCATGTCGGCACCGTGGCCGAGGTGCTCGACCGCGTCCGGCTGCCCGGCGGCGTCCGCGCCGTCGCGCTGAACGGGCTGCACCGCGCGTCCATCGGCGCCGCCGAGAGCGACGCCTCCGGCCGCCTGCGCGCCGAGGTCGAGGAGCACATCGACGAGACCCCGCCGCCCAGCCGCACCCGCGAGCTGGAGCAGGAGTACCGGGCGGTCGTCGAGGAGATCCTCGAGCTGCGCGGCGACGACGGCCGCGTCGCGAGCTTCGTCCGCTCGATCACCGAGCCGGGCGCGCTCGCCGATACGGCGGGCTACTCCCCCGACCTCACCTTCGAGCAGAAGGTGGAGCTCCTCGAGGCGCTCGACATCATCGAGCGGCTCCAGCTGGCCCTGCGCTTCCAGCGCGACCGGCTCGCCGAGATGCAGGTGCGCAAGCGCATCCGCGAGGACGTCGAGTCCGGCGCTTCCAAGCAGCAGCGCGAGTACTTCCTGCGCAAGCAGATGGAGTCCATCCGGAAGGAGCTCGGCGAGGACGAGGGCTCGGTCATCGAGGAGTACCGCACGAAGATCGAGGAGGCCGGCATGCCGGAGGCTGTGCGCGAGCAGGCCGACCGCGAGCTGAGCCGCCTCGAGTCGATGGGCGAGGCCTCGGGCGAGGCCTCGATGATCCGCGCGTACCTCGACTGGCTGATCGCCGTGCCGTGGTCGAAGCGCTCCGAGGAGACGCTCGATCCGGTGCACGCGCGCGAGATCCTCGACACCGATCATGCCGGCCTCGACGACGTGAAGGAGCGCATCGTCGAGTACCTGGCCGTGCGCAAGCTGCGCGAGGACCGCGGCATCGAGCCGGACAAGCGCTCGGGCGCGATCCTCACCCTGATCGGGCCTCCGGGCACCGGCAAGACGTCGATCGGCGAGTCCGTCGCGAAGGCGCTCGGGCGCGAGTTCGTGCGCATGTCGCTGGGCGGCGTCCGGGACGAGGCCGAGATCCGAGGCCACCGGCGCACCTACATCGGCGCGCTGCCGGGCCGGCTCGTTCGCGCCCTGCGCGACGCCGGGACGACGAACCCGGTGATCATGCTGGACGAGGTCGACAAGGTCGGCGCCGACTGGCGCGGCGACCCATCGGCGGCCCTGCTCGAGGTCCTCGACCCCGCGCAGAACCACTCGTTCCGCGATCACTACCTGGACGTGGAGCTCGATCTGTCGGGCGTGTTCTTCATCGCCACGGCGAACATCGCCGAGACGATCCCGGGGCCGCTGCTCGACCGCATGGAGGTCATCCGCTTCGACGGCTACACCGTCGAGGAGAAGGCCGCCATCGCCCGCGGGTATCTCTGGCCGCGGCAGCGGGAGCGGAACGGGCTCCTCCCCGACGAGGTCACGCTCGACGACGAGGCGCTGCACACCGTCATCACCGACTACACGCGCGAGGCCGGCGTCCGGAACCTCGAGCGTGAGCTCGGCCGCGTGCTCCGCAAGACCGCGACGCAGGTCGCGTCGCAGCAGGCGGAGCCGCCGGTCACGATCGACGTGCCGCACGTACGGGACGCTCTCGGCCGCCAGAAGTTCTTCCAGGAGGCCGCCGAGCGCACCGCCGTGCCGGGCGTCGCGACCGGGCTCGCCGTGACCGGGACCGGCGGCGAGATCCTCTTCATCGAGGCAACCGGCATGCAGGGCTCAGGCGACCTGGTCCTGACCGGCCAGCTCGGTGACGTGATGAAGGAGTCGGCCCGGATCGCGCTCTCCTACGTCCGCTCGCACGCCGACGCGCTCGGCATCGGCGAGGAGGACTTCGAGCACAAGTCGTTCCACGTGCACGTCCCTGCGGGCGCGATCCCGAAGGACGGGCCGAGCGCCGGCGTCGCCATGACGACCGCGCTCGCGTCGCTCCTGACGGGCCGCCCCGTCAAGCACACGGTCGCCATGACCGGCGAGGTCACCCTCCAGGGCCGCGTCCTCCCCATCGGCGGCCTGAAGCAGAAGGTGCTGGCGGCGCACGCCGCCGGGCTGCGCGAGGTGATCCTGCCGGAGCGCAACCGGGCAGACCTGGACGACGTGCCGGAGGACGTCCGCAACGAGATGGCGTTCCACCCGGTGATGACGCTCGAGGAGGCCCTCGGGTTCGCGCTCGAACCCGCCTCGGTCGCGACGGCGGCGCAGTGAAGCGCCTCTGCAACGAGTGCACGCCCGTCCCCGAGGAGGTCCGCCGCGCGGCGGACCTCCTCGAGCGGCGCTGGCTGCTGAGCGTCCTGTGGGCGGCCCACTCGGGCGCCGTCCGCTTCAACGAGTTCCTGCGGGCGCTCGGCAGCGTCCCGCCCCGCACCCTCGCGCTCCGCCTGTCGGAGCTCGAGAAGGCCGGTGTCCTGGAGCGGCGGATCTACGACACGCGGCCCCCTCGGGTCGAGTACCGGCTCACGCCGAAGGGCGAGCGCCTGGGATCGATGGTCGAGGCCCTCGAGCGCCTCGCCGCCGAGACGCCGGCCCCGACCTAGGGGCTGTCCCCGCAGGGGGCTGTCCCCAGTGGCCGCATAGGAGACCGTCCGGAAACAGGCATCTGAAAGCAGAGCCTCGCCCAAGCACGGGGCACAGCCCCCGCTGACACGGGGACAGCCCCAGTTTCGAAAGCGTGGCGCTTGCGGTTCTTGACAGCGATGGCGACAATGCACGCCGGTGGAGCGACAGGACCGGCTTCCAGAAGCGGGCCGTCGCGGGGTCAAGACGATGTCGGTACTCCGTGATGGGGCCTTTCCGCGCGTGCGAGGATCGCGTCCGAAGACCTGCGCAAACTTTGCGCACTTTGCCGTCGTCTAAGGCCCGACCTACCAGGAGGTATAAGGATGAAGAAATTGTTAGTGGCCGTCACCGCCCTCGTGGGCGTCGCGGTCGCGGCGTCTGTCGGCTCGGCCGGTACGGCTCGTACCGCCGCATCGTCGGCGTCCGCGGTGAGCTGTGGCACGACCCGCACGATCGGGTTCCTCGTGCCCGCCACCGGCCCGGCCGCCTCGATCGGCCAGCAGCAGGTCCGCTGGGCCAAGTTCGTCGTCAACCGGTGGAACAAGACGCACAAGACGGGCAAGATCGTGTACTCCCAGCAGGACACGCAGCTGGGTGCGGCCAACGGCTCGGCCCAGGCGCTCGCCGGTGCGCAGGCGCTCGCGTCGAACAGCAAGGTTCTCGCCGTGGTCGGCGCCGCCGGCTCGAACGAGAACAAGGGCATCCGGGCGACCCTCAAGGGCGCCGGCTTCGGGTGGGTCACGGGGTCTGCTACGGCCGACGAGCTCACGACGCCGGCCGCCGGCACGCGCGGCTACTTCTTCCGCGCCGTGCCGCCGGACAGCCAGCAGGGCACGACGGTTGCCAACCTGATGATCGGCAAGCTGAAGGTCTCGAAGGTCTACATCATCGATGACGAGGAGGCCTACTCCACCGGCCTCGCCGACACCGTCGAGGCCAAGCTCAAGGCCGCCGGCAAGTCCGTCACCCGTGACGGCGTCAGCCAGCAGGAGTCGGACTTCAGCTCACTGATCGCGAAGATCGACCGCACCACGAACGTGATCTACATCCCGTGGCAGCTGTCTCCGAAGGCCGCGGCGTTCGTGTCGCAGCTGAAGCAGGCCGGCAAGGGCAACATCGCCGTCATGGGGTCGGACGGCCTCTACGCCGACGACTTCGCGGCGAGCGGCAACCCGCCGACCATCTACGACTCGATGTTCCCGGTCAGCCCGGCGCAGACCGACGTCAAGGCGTACGAGAAGGCACACGGCGGCAAGGGCGACTTCTTCGGCGCCCCGACCGGCGTCGCTACGCAGGTCGTCATCGGGGCCGTCGACCGTGCCTGCAAGGACGGCAAGGCGACCCGCGCGGAGGTCCGCGCCCAGATCGCCAAGACGAACATCCCGAAGTCGATCCTCGGCTTCACGATCAAGTTCACCAAGACCGGTGAGCTCTCGGGTGGGAAGTTCGGTCTCTACAAGTCGAACGGCACGATCTTCCTGCCGATCTCCGCGTAGAGCACAGCACCAAACGCGGTACTGCGAGCGGCCCACCATCTGGTGGGCCGCTCGCGTCTATGAGAGGGTTCGCCGCTCGAATGCAGCACGTGCCGGACCTGATCTCGATCTTCTTCCCGCCGTGGAAGAACTGGAGCTTCTTCTGGGATCTGACGGTCAGCGGGCTGACCCGCGGGAGCATCTACGCGCTGATCGCGCTGGGCTACTCGATGGTGTACGGGATCCTCAAGCTCCTGAACTTCGCCCACGGAGACGTGTACATGATCGGCGCGTTCCTCGGCTGGTTCATGCTCCAGTGGCTCGGCGGCGCGTCCGACCCGTTCATCGGCGGCTGGTTCGTGGTCGCGTGCATGCTGCTCTTCGCGATGCTCGGCTGCGGCCTCCTCGGCGTCGGCATCGAGCGCTTCGCGTACCGGAGGTTGCGCGACGCCCCTCGCATCGCACCGCTGATCAGCGCGCTCGGCGTCTCGATCATCCTGCAATCGAGCGCGCAGATCCTCTTCGGCGCCGGCTTTCGCGACTACCAGACCGAAACGCTCGTCGGCTTCAGCATCCACAACGTCGGCGACGTCTTCTTCTCGACCGTCCAGCTCGTCGCCGTGCTCCTTGCGGCGGCGCTGATGGTCGCGCTGACGCTGTTCGTGGCGCGCACGCGGCGTCGGGAAGGCGATGCGCGCCACGTCGTTCGACCGCGAGGCCGCGTCGATGATGGGCATCGACGTCGACCGGGTCATCTCGGTCACGTTCTTCATCGGCTCGGCGCTCGCCGGCGCCGCCGGCGTCATGTTCGGCCTCGTCTTCGGCCAGATCTACAACCTGATGGGGTTCCTCGCCGGCCTCAAGGGCTTCACCGCCGCCGTGATCGGCGGCATCGGCAGCATTCCGGGCGCCATGCTCGGCGGCATCGTGCTCGGGCTCGCGGAGTCCTACGCGACGGGATACCTGCCGCAGGGCTCGACCTTCCACGACCTGTACGTGTTCCTGCTCCTGATCATCGTCATGATCGTGCGGCCGAGCGGCCTGCTCGGCACGCCGGCGATCCAGAAGGTATGAGTCTCCGACCAGCCCCAGGACCCCGAAGACCCAGGCGCGCCGCCCGACCGGCCCCGCGTCGGCGTCGACGAGTGGGTCGCGTCGCCACGAGGGCCGGCGGGAGCAGCACGGCCGGATCCGCGGCACCGTCGAGGGCTGGTGGCGCCGCACGCCGCCTGCCGCGCACCTGCTCGTCTTCCTGATCCCGGCGATCATCTTCCCGCTCGTCTCGAACACCGGGAACATCTACCGCTACGGGGTCATCACGCTGATCTACGCGCTGCTCGCGTACGGGCTGACGATCGTCGTCGGCTTCGCCGGGCTGCTCGACCTCGGCTACATCGCCTTCTTCGGGTTCGGGGCGTACGCCTACGGCTTCCTCGCCTCGCAGCACACAGGCCGCCACTGGCAGGCGCTGGTCGCGCTGCCGGTGGTGATCATCGCGACGGCGGTGCTCGGGATCATCCTCGGCTCGCCGTCGCTCCGCCTGTTCGGCGACTACCTCGCCATCGTGACGCTGTTCTTCGGGCAGGCGTTCGTGCTCTTCGCCAACAACGCCAACCGCATCAGCTTCCCGTTCTTCGGGCGAGGTCGACCTGACCGGCGGCTCGCAGGGCCTCGAGGGCGTCGACCCGCTGAACTTCTTCGGCTACAAGGTCTCGACGATGAAGGGCTACTTCTACGTGGCCGTCTGATCGATGATGGTCCTGATCGTCACCATGCTGCACCTCGTCAACGATTCGCGGACGGGGCGCGCGTGGCGGGCGCTGCGCGAGGACCCGCTGGCGGCCGAGGTGCTGAGCATCCCGGTCAACCGGCTGAAGATCCTGGCGTTCGCCTTCGGCGCGGCGGTCGCCGGGCTGATCGGCTGCCTCTACAGCTCCGTGCAGACCGCTCGACGCGCCCGGCGACTACGACATCGGGCCTCCTGATCACGATCTACGCGATCGTGATCCTCGGCGGCGCCGGCAGCATCTCCGGCGTGATCATCGCGGCCCTGATCGTGAACGGCGTCCCGGAGCTGCTGCGCAACCCGAACAACGGCCGGTACGTCTTCTACGTCGGGCTGATCCTGGTGCATCTGGTACTTCCTGAAGTCCTGGAAGCGGCTCGCGATCGTGCTCGGCGGCGCTGATCGCCTTCGGGTTCGTGGTCTACGGCATCGCGAGCCTCGTCTGGGATCGCGGCACGTCCGGACGCGCCCGTGGTCGACCCGGAGACGGGCCCAACTGGCTCGGGACCGCGATCAGCCACTGGATGCTGCTGCCGACGAATGCGACCCAGATCGCGAACTGGGCGTACTTCTGCGCTCGTGATCCTGATCATGATCGCGACCCTGGCGAAGGGCTGGTGGCAGACGCTCGTCCTCATCCCGACGCGTCTGGGTCGCGGCGTTCGCCTGGGAGAACCTCCTGTTCACGCCCGACCAGATCAACGGGCCGACGCGGCTGCTGCTGCTCGGCACGGTGCTGGTCGTGCTGATGAACGCGCGGCCGCAGGGGCTCTTCGGCACCGCCCGCGTGGAGATCGTGTGACGACCGAGCGCCGGCGGCTGCTCGAGCTCCGCGGCGTGACCAAGTCGTTCGGCGGGCTGCGCGTGATCGACCACCTCGACCTGCACGTCGACGAGGGCGAGATCGTCAGCGTGATCGGCCCGAACGGCGCCGGCAAGACGACGCTCTTCAACCTGATCACGGGCGTCTACACGCCCGACTCCGGCGAGATCCTGCTCGACGGCGAGTCCCTCGTCGGGCTCCAGCCGCACAAGATCACGAACAAGGGCATCGCGCGCACGTTCCAGAACCTGCGGCTCTTCCTGAACATGACCGTGCGCGAGAACGTGATGGCCGTCGCAGTACGGTCGCACGAAGGCGACCGTCTTCGAGTCGATCCTGCTCGGCTCCCGCGCGCCCGGCGCGAGGAGAAGGAGATCAAGCGCGGGCGGAGGAGAAGCTGTCGCTTCTTCGGCGCAGCGGCTGATGGGCTACCGCTGGGACCAGCCCGCATACAGCCTCTCGTACGCGAACCGCCGCCGGCTCGAGATCGCGCGCGCGATGGCGACGCAGCCGCAGATCCTCCTGCTCGACGAGCCGGCCGCCGGGATGAACCCGGTAGAGACGCACGAGATCACCGAGCTGATCGGCGAGATCCGCAAGGACGGGCTACACGATCCTCGTCATCGAGCACGACATGCACGTCGTCGAGGGGATCTCCGACCGCGTGATCGCGCTCGACCACGGCGCCAAGATCGCCGAGGGCTCGTTCGAGGCAGGTGGCGACCAGCCAGCAGGTGATCGAGGCCTACCTCGGCATCAAGGCCGCCAAGGAGGAGGCGGAGGGTGAGCTGAGAACGGCAAGCCGCTCCTCCAGCTCACCGGCATCAACACCTACTACGGCGAGATCCACATCCTCCAGGACGAGAACCTGATCGTCCGGCAGGGCGAGCTCGTCTGCCTGCTCGGCGGCAACGCGTCCGGCAAGTCGACGACGCTGAAGACGATCCTGGGCCTCGTGCGGCCGCGGAGCGGCACCGTCGAGTTCTCCGGCGAGGACGTCACGAGCCGCCCGACCAGCTACCGGATCTCGAAGGGCATGGCGATCGTGCCCGAGAACCGGCGCCTGTTCGCCCAGATGACCGTGCGCGAGAACCTCGAGATGGGCGCGTACCTGCACGGCGGCGGCCGCAAGGAGGACTTCGACCGCGTGCACGAGCTGTTCCCGCTCCTCAACGAGCGGCGCAACCAGCTCGCCGGCACGCTGTCGGGCGGCGAGCAGCAGATGGTGGCGATGGGCCGGGCGCTCATGTCCCGGCCGAAGCTCCTGCTGATGGACGAGCCGTCGATGGGCCTGGCGCCGATCCTCGTCGAGCGCAACTTCGAGATCATCAAGGAAGTCCACGATGCCGGCGTTGCGATCCTCGTCGTCGAGCAGAACGCCAACGTCTCGCTGTCGATCGCCGACCGCGGCTACGTGCTGTCGACCGGACGGGTCGTCCTGGAGGGCAAGGCCGCCGACCTGCTCGAGGACGAAGACCTCCGCAAGGCCTACCTGGGCCGCTGACCAGCTAGCGTTCGTGCAATGAGCGGTGCAAGCCGCGGGGTCAGAGGTGTCGGGGTCGGAGTCGTCGCGCTCGTCGTGCTGCTGGCGCTCGCCGTCGCAGCGTCGGTCGGCGCTGCCACTCGGTCGGTGTCGTGCAAGAAGGCGACGGTCGCCGTGATGGCCCCGCTGTCCGGGCCGGCCGCGTGGATCGGCCAGGAGCAGCTGCACTGGGCCCAGTTCGCGGTGTTCCTCAACAACCAGACGCGCGGCGCGACGAAGGTCTCGCTGCAGTCGTTCGACACGCAGCTCGACGACACGATGGCGGCGACCCAGGCGGCGAAGATCGCCGCCACCGGCCCGGTGCTGGCCGTGGTCGGGCCGGCGGTGAGCGACGAGGCCAGTGCGGCGAGCCCCGCGTTCGCGAAGAGCAAGCTCGCCTTCATCTCCGGCTCGGCGACGAAGACGTCGCTCACGAGCGGCACCGACAAGCTGCCGACGTTCTTCCGGACGGTCGCCACCGACTATGCGCAGAGCCAGACGGACGCCGACTTCATCCGCAAGACGCTCAAGGCGACGAAGATCTGGATCGTCGACGACGGCGGCACGTACAGCCACCCGATCGCCGACCGGGTCGAGCGGCTGCTGGAGATCGCCGGGCTCGACGTGACACGCGACTCGGTGTCGCAGACGTCGTCGGACTTCTCGGCACTGGTCGCGAAGGCGCCGCCGGGCGTGCAGGTCGTCTTCCTCCCGTGGCAGGTCGGCGCGCGCGCCGTCGCGTTCTACAACGAGTTCCGCAGGCAGGGCAAGACGGCAACGTTCGTCGGCACGGACAAGCTGGACGGTCAGGACTGGCTGGGCGCCGCCGAGGGCCAGTACCTGTCCTCCTTCGCCGACGTGAAGCTCCTTCCGTCGAAGTACGTCTCGAACATCGTCAGCGGCTACATCTCGAAGTACGGCGACTTCAAGTCGACGTTCGGGCCGCCGACGTTCGTGGCGACGCAGGTCGCGGCGCAGGCCATTCACGCCGCGTGCACGGACGGCAAGGCGTCCCGGGCCGAGGTGCTCGCGAAGGTGCGAACGGCGTACCTCCAGACGACGATCCTCGGCTACGGGATCCGCTTCCGGGCAAGCGGCGACTCGGCGAAGGCGAAGTTCTACGTCTACAAGGTCGTCGGCGGGAAGCGCAAGCTCGTCCAGTAGCTGGGACGAGTCCCGTACGCTCTGTCTGTGCTGGAACGTGAGTTCGACGAGGCCGTGGAGCCGACCGTGACCCCGCCGCCCGGGCCGCGCCCGCGCGACGCCGGCCCCCTGCCCCACCGCGTCCGCCATCGCTTCCCGATCTTCGAGCGGCTCGTCTACATCAACTCCTGCTCGCAGGGGGCCCTCTCCGACTCGGTGCGACGGTCGTACGGCGACTACCTGCGCGACTGGGACGAGCGCGGCTCGCCGTGGGAGTACTGGGTCGAGCAGACCGAGCGGGCACGCGCGGCGTTCGCCGGGCTCGTGAACGCGGCGCCCGACGAGGTCGCGGTGACGACGTCGCTCTCGGAAGGCGTCAGCTCGATCGCGAGCGGCCTTCGCTACGCCGGCAAGCGCTCGAAGATCGTGCTCTCCGACTACGAGTTCCCGACCGTCGGCCAGATCTTCCACGCGCAGGAGTCGAGAGGCGCGCGCGTCGTCCACGTGCCGCCGGCGGCGGACGGGACGATCCCGCTCGAGGGCTTCGATCGCGCCATCGACGACGAGACCCTGCTGGTCGCGATCACGCACATCTCGTACCGGACCGGCGCGATGCTCGACGTCGAGCGGATCGCGCGCATGGCCCACGAGCGCGGCGCGCTCGTCCTGCTCGACTCGTACCAGGCCGCCGGGTCGGTGCCGATCGACGTCAAGGCGCTCGACGTGGACGTGCTCGCGGCCGGCGTGCTCAAGTACCTGCTCGGCTCGGCCGGGCTCGCGTTTCTCTACTGCAGGCGCGAGCTCGTCGAGCGGTTCTGGCCCACGTCGACCGGCTGGTTCGCCGACCGCGACATCTTCGAGATGGACCACCGCGACTACTCGCCTGCCACGACCGCTGCGCGCTTCCAGTCCGGGACGCCGCCCGTGCCGGCGATCTACGCGGGCGTGGCCGGGATCGAGCTGATGCAGGAGATCGGCGTCGCCGAGACGCGCGAGCACGTGCTCGGGCTCAACCGGCGGCTGATCGAGGGGCTGGACGAGCTGCGCGCCCGGGTGGTCACGCCGCGACGGCCGAAGCAGCGCGGCGCGCTGGTCTGCGTGAAGTCGTACGACGCCCCGGCGCTGGTCGAAGCGCTGGGCCGTGTGGGGATCGTGACCTCGTCCCGCGATTCGAACCTGCGCATCTCGGCCCACTGCTACAACGCCGTCGAGGACGTCGACGCGGTGCTCGAGGCGCTCGCCCGGAACCGGCGCCTCCTCGTTCGGGCATAAGGGTTCCTAGCGCGGGTTCAGTGGCCGTCCCCGGCGGCGACCGTCGTCAACAGCACGAGCCAGATGAGGGCTGCGCTCACGACCGCACCGGCCCGGGGCCTGAAGCGCGTCAGCACGGCGGCTGCGACCGTGAGGCCGGCGACGAAGGCGATCCACGAGCCCGCGACCGCGCCGCCGTCCGAGTATCGCCGCAGATTCGGGGCGTGGTACGGGTCGTAGGTGAAGAAGACCGCGACCATGAACGCCGCCGCCGCCGGCGCGAGCAGCGCAGCCGCGGCGCGCGGCCGGAACGCGAAGGCGACCTCCAGCATGGAGCCGCCGACCATCGCGAGCCCGGCGAGCATGGAGACCGTGGCTTCGCCTCGCACGCCACCGCCCGGCGTCGAGCCGATCGTTCCCGCGCCGAGCGCGAGCGCCGCCTCGAAGGCGGCCGCGCCGAGCAAGACTGCGACCGCGATCCAGCCGAGCATCGCAAGAACCGCTGGCCAATATCGCAAGTTTGTAATATTACCGGGTCGCGCCGATGAGCGCACCGCCGGCGACGACCAGCACGGCGCCGGCGACGAGGTGCCGCCCGACCAGCTCCTTGCGGCCGATCACCAGCGCGGACAGCGCCACGCCCCACAGCGACTCGGTCGCGACGAGCGGGCTGACGACGCTGACCCGCCCGCGGTCGTAGGCCTCGTACAGGCACACGTATGAGAGCCCGGCGAGGATCCCGGCCGGGGCGAAGACGGCGAACGCGCGCCGGAGGCTCGGCAACGGCCCCCCGATGACCAGCCGGTACGTGCCGATCAGGAGGACACCGCCGAGGAGCGACGCGGCAGCACCGGCGAGCGGCGCCGCTTGCGACTCGCCCGTGAGCCAGCGGACGACGTTGTCGCGCGTCGCGAAGAGCACGGTCGCCGCCAGCGCGAAGAGCACGCCGATCGCGCGGAAGTCCTGCGGGCGGATGCGCTCGCTGAGCAGCACGAGGCCGCCCGCGACGATGAGCAACGCGCCCGCGGCCAGGCCCGCCTGGAGCGGCTCGTCGAGGAAGATGAGCGCGATCGCTACGGCGAAGAGCGGCGCCGTCCCGACCACGACCGACACGCGCGACGGGCCGGCGGCAGCGACCGCGGCGGTGAAGAAGATCTGGGATGCGCCCGGAGCGAGGAAGCCGGCCAGCAGGTACGGCCACAGCGCATCGGGCGCCGCGCCGTCTCCCCGGACGGTCACCGCGGCGACCCCGCCGGCGACGGAGAAGGCCACGATCGACATGACGAGCGCGGCGAGCGCCGCGTCGGCGACGTGGCCGAGGCCGACGCGGATGGCGACGGTCGCGGCGGCGAAGAGCACAGCCGAGGCGCACGCGAGGAGGACGGCCGTCAGTAGGTGAAGACGCGATCGTGCTCGAGGGCGAGCTGCACGAGCTTGTTCGGCATTGCGAACTCCGCGGGCTTGCCGTCGAGGTCGCCCTCCCCGACGCCGCGTGCCTTCCCCGACATGCCGGAGACGTAGATCCGCGCGCCGGACGCGGCGACCGCCTCGTAGGACTCGCGCAGCGAGCCCGTGCCGAGCCCGTTCAGGCTGTCCAGCACCGCATCGCGAAGCAGCTGGACGGCGTCGCCCGCGAGGAACATCGTGACCTCGTGGCCCTCCTCCGTCGCAGCCTTCGCGACGAGGAAGCCAAGCGCCGCACGCGTCGGATCCTCGGGGCCATGGGTGACGTGCACGAGGATCTTCGCCACGCGGCGACTCTAACGTAGGTTGCCGGCGTGGAACCGCGGGTTTGCGTCGTGGGCGCCGGCGTGATCGGCAGCCTCTACGCCGGGCACCTGGCACAGGTCGCCGAGGTGTCCGTGCTCACCCGGCGCCCGGAGCACGCGGAGGCGCTCGTGCGCGAGGGCCTGCGCATCAGCGGCAAGAGCGACCTCGTCTCCCGCGTGACCGCCGCCGACGACGTGGCCGGGCTGCCCGAGGCCGACCTCGTCATCCTCGCGACGAAGGCGACCGAGGTCGAGGCAGCCGCCGAGCGGCTCGCCGGCCGGATGGCCGGAGCCACGGTGATGACGATCCAGAACGGGCTCGGCGCCGAGGAGCTCGTCGCGCGGCACGGCGACTGGCCGCTCGTGTCCGCGGTGACGTTCATGAGCGGTGCGCGCCATGCGGACAACCACATCGAGTACGAGCTCGACACCGAGACCTGGTTGGGGCCGTACCGCTCGTCCTTCGAGACGGTGCAGGGAATCGAGCGGCTGCTGCACGAGTCGGGCCTGCGCGCGCGGGCGTTCCCCGACCTGCGCCCGGCGCAGTGGTCGAAGCTGATCTTCAACGCGACGGTCAACACCGTCGCCGCGGTCACGAACCTCCCCCACGTCGCCGCCTTCGCCGCCGTCGGCGCCGACACCGACCTGGGCCTGCTCGTTCGCGACCTGATGGACGAGGGCAAGCGGGTAGCGTCCGCGGCCGGTGTGGAGCTCCACGAGGACCCCTGGGAGATGAACGTGCACGCGGTCTCCCGCGGCGAGACCGAGGCGGCCGAGGGCCACTACGCCCACGTGCCGTCGATGCTCGAGGACATCCGCTCGGGCCGGCGCACCGAGGTCGACTTCATCACCGGCTCCCTGGTGCGCGAGGCCGACCGCGTCGGCGTCGAGGTGCCACTGCACCGTGCGATGTACCGGCTCGTGCGCGCGCGGGAGACCGCGACGTGACCTCGGCGCCCAAGACTTTGTGGCTCTCCGCCACTATCTCCGGACTTAGTGGCTGTCAGCCACTAAGTCGTGGAGGGGTGCGGTGAGAGTTTGCGTGGTCGGCTGCGGGGCCGTCGGCTCGCTCTTCGCGGCCAACCTCGCGCAGCTCGACGACGTCGAGGTGTGGGCGTATGACGTCTCGCAGACCCACGTCGACGCGATCAACGCGAACGGGCTGCAGCTTTCCGGCGCGGGCGAGGTCCTTGGGCGAATGCGTGCCACGACGGACGCCGGCGAGCTGCCGGAATGCGACTTCGGGATCGTGGCGACCAAGGCGATGCACACCGCGTCGGCGATCGCCGCCACCGCCCACGCGTTCGCCGGCGGCGCCGTCTGCTCGGTCCAGAACGGGGTCGGCAACGAGGAGGCGATCGCGGAGCACGCCGCCCGGGTGATCCGCGGCACGACGTTCCCGGCCGGGAAGATTCTCGAGCCCGGCCACGTGCAGTGGGACGTGAAGGGCGACACGACGCTCGGCCCGTACGAGCCGAAGCCGGCGTCCATGGACGCGATCGAGACGCTCGCCGACGCGTGCACCCGCGGCGGGATGCCGACGACCGCGGTCGCGGACGCGCGCGGCGCCCAGTGGCGCAAGGTGATCTTCAACGCCGCCACGAACCCGGTCGGCGCGCTCACGGGCCTCACGCACGGCCGCGTCTGCGAGGACCCGGCGCTGCGCCGCCTCGTCACCGGCCTCGTCGACGAGGGCAAGGCCGTCGCCGCCGCGCAGGGCATCGAGCTCGACGCCGACCCGGAAGACCTGATCGACCACGCCGCGCGGCCGGATGTCGCCTACGACCACAAGGCGTCGATGCTCCAGGACGTCGAGGCCCGTCGGCCGACCGAGGTCGACTGGCTGAACGGCGGCATCGCCAGCTTCGGCCGCGAGCACGGCGTGCCAACGCCCTTGAACGACACGATCGTCGCGCTCGTGAAAGGCTCCGAGGCGTCATGGACGAGCTGAGCCGCCGCCTCGCGAACGTGCGCGCCGCCGGCGAGCGCGCCGGCGTCGACGCCGTCGTGGTGGCCGGCAGCGAGTACAGCGGCTTCGAGGGAGCGGTCACCTACCTCTCCGGGTTCACGATCGTCCACCGCTACGCCTACGTCGTGGTCCCGCTCGACGGCGACCCCGTGATCGTCTTCCCGTCCGAAGCGCGCTACGTCGGCGAGCACGGCCAGGCGCAGATCGAGCAGGTCTTCCAGCCG
This sequence comes from uncultured Thermoleophilia bacterium, assembly GCA_963817375.1. Taxonomy (GTDB): domain Bacteria; phylum Actinomycetota; class Thermoleophilia; order Gaiellales; family Gaiellaceae; genus JACVRM01. Next base: position 487,280 of record CAWFOB010000001.1, read on the forward strand.
CACCCGGGCGAGTGGCTGGCCGGGCGCCTGGGCGGCCGGCGCGTCGGCGTCTACGGGCTCGACTACGTCATGACCGTCCGCGACTTCCAGCCGCTCGCCGCAACCGCGGAGGTCGTGCCGTTCGACGAGGAGTTCGACCTCGCGCGGGCCGTGAAGAGCGACGCCGAGCTCGAGTCCGTCCGCGACAGCGTCCGCATCAACACGGAGGGCTTCCGCATCTTCCTCGAGCACTACCGGCCCGGCGTGACGGCCGCGGAGGTGATGGCCGAATGCGAGCGTTACTTCGTCGCGGAGGGCTGCGGCCGGCTGACGATGGACATGGTGCTCGCGGGCCCCGAGTTCCTGCTCGCCCGCCAGGACGTCGTGCTCGGCGACTTCGTGCTGCCCTCGCTGGAGATCGCAGGCCCCGGCGGCCACTGGGTCGAGGTCTCACGGGCGATCGGCGAGCCCGACGAGGACGGCCGCCGGATGATGGAGGCGTACGAGGAGTACTTCGACGCTGCGCGCACGGCACTGCGCCCCGGCGCGACGGCGCACGACGTGCACCGGGCCGTCTCGAAGGGGTTCCTCGATCGCGGGTACCACCTCGGCCACGTCACCGGGCACTCGATCGGGATGACGATGATCGAGTACCCGAAGATCGGCGAGGGCGTCGAGACCGAACTGGCGGAGAACATGGTCTTCTCGATGCACCCGCACGCGATCACACCGGACGGCACCGGCTGCCTGTACATGCAGGAGACCTGGCTCGTCACGGCGGACGGCGGCGAGCCGCTCTCCGGGCTGCCGATGCGCGTGTACACCGCTGACGAATCCGTTACGCATTCGTAACAGCAGGGAAGTACGCTCCAGACGTGAGATTGCAGCGTCTCGTCCTCGCGCTCGCGGTGGCGGGAGTGCTCGCCGCCGGCGCCGCAGCGGCCTCGTCAAAGCCGCGCATCCTCCCCACGACCACACCCGTCACGGGGCTGGCCACCAACGGCTCGACCGTCGCGGTCGCGACCGCCTGGAGTGCCAGCCACTGCGAGCGCGTCCTCGCCTGGAACCCCGTGCGCGCATCGCTGGTCGGCCTGGGCAAGGGCGGCCGCTGTGACCAGACGAGCACGGGCCGCGGGATCGCCGGCCAGGCGATCGCAGGCACGCGCGTCGCCTGGATCGCCGACGGCGGCGGCAACCAGCACGACGCCGTCCTGTACACGGCGTCGCTGACCAAGCCGGCGGTCACGCACCGGCTGCTGCTCGCGACGCGGAACATCGACTCCGGAGCCGGCAACTGGATCGGCGCGCTGCAGGGCGCCGGCTCGCTGCTCGTCTACGCGACCTGGTCGGTGTGCGACACCGGGGAGCCGGCCTTCAGGCCCTGTCCCACAGGCGTCACCCCGGGAACGGTCTACAACGCGAAGCTCTGGCGGATCGACGGGCTGACGACGAGGAAGCTGATCGCCTCGGCGCCGGACGGGCTCCTCCCCGTCGGCGTCGCCGCCGGCCGGATCCTCGTCGCCCGCGGCGACGGGACGTCATTCGAGCTGCGCGGGGCGGACGGGCACGTCATCCAGACCTACCAGCCCGATGCGCAGGCGCTCCAGGCCACGCTCGGGACGAAGGAGCTCGTCCTCGCGGTGCGCACGCCGCTCAGCCCGCCGCTCTCGAAGGCCCGCATCCAGTTCATCGTCTACAACCTCGCGACCGGCGCGGTCGAGCGCACGCTTCCCGTGCCGGCAGCCGCCCTGACGATCACCCCGCGGAGCTGCGATTACCCGCTGGGCGGCCCCGCAGTCGCCTGCGTGTTGCCCGTCGCCCGGCTGCGCTTTGCGAACGCCGACGCGACCCGCTTCGTCTACGTCCTCGACACGGCCGTGCACGTGGCGCGGCTTGACGGCTCGAAGGACTCGGGGCTGACGCCGGCCGGACAGGGGCCGGTCTTCGCCGCGCTCGACGGCGCAGGCCTCACGTACTCGTACCGCACGGGCGGCGGCGTCCAGGGCCGCGTGCAGTACTTGCCCTCGCCCTAGTACTAGCCCCAGGCGAGCACGAACGCGGCGATCGCGACCACCGCGGCGATAGCGAGCACCGCGAGGTTGGCGGCGAGCACGATCGTCAGCGTGCGGCTTCGCGTGGGCGCGGGCCCGCCGTCAGCCCCGGCGCGCCAGGAGACGGCGCCTGTCAGGGCGCCGATGATGAACTGGTTCAGGCTCACGCCCTCCGCGTCGGCGGCGCGCGTCAGCTCGGCGTGCAGCGTCCGCGGCATGCGGACGAGCAGCTTGCCGCTGGGGAGCGGCTCGGTGGTCTCTTCGACGCTCTTCATCACGGTCGTACCGCTGACGGCCGGACCATTGTAGGGCGGCGTCACAGTCGTCACAAAGCCGGCTCCACCCGCGCCCGCATGGCCGCGAGCGCGGCACGCAAGAGCCGGGAGACCTGGATCTGGGTCAGCCCGAGCTCCCAGGCCACTTCCGCCTGGCTGCGGTCGCCCAGGAAGTAGCGGCCCACGACCTCACGCTCGGGCCGCCGGAGCCCGCGCATCAGCGCCTCGACGACGAGGCGGTCGTCGGCCTCCCCGAGCCCCTCACCGCCCCCCGGGGTGTCGTCGAGCGCCACTGCCACCGGCCTCGCCGCGGGCTCCGCGCGCGGCACGCGGACCGGCCACGTGCGGTCGCGGACATGGTGGCGGAGCTCTCCACGGATCATGGGGATCGCGTAGGCCGGGAACGGGACGCCCCGGCCGGGGTCGTACCTGTCGGCTGCCTTCAGCAGCCCGATCGCGGCCACCTGCCGCAGGTCGTCCAGCGTGTCCGTCTCCGAGACAAACCGCCGCGCGAGCGTGTACGCGAGCCGAAGATGCGTCGTCACCAGCTCGTCGCGCTCCTCGAGGCGCCCCCACGCCGACTGCATGCGCAGCACTGTATCTATTTACGCGCGGCATTCGCAAATTCTTTTGATTCATTCTGCGCCGTATTGGGCATTCATTCTGTGTATGCATCGCGCACGTTTTGCAGCTGCTGTCTGCGCGGCCGCCGCGCTGTTCGGGGCCGGCGGCACGGCGCGCGCGGATGACGGCCTCACCCTCCCCACCGACCCGGCCGGGGTCGTGGACACGGCCGCGGCGATCGCCACCCAGGCCGCGGACGCGACGACAACGGGGCAGTATCAGGGCCAGGACGGGCAGTATCAGCCTGATACTGGCCAGTATCAGGCACCCGCGCCCGCCTCGAGCCCCGCGAACATCAACGTGTCCGTGCGGGTGCTGAGCCCCGGCGACGACGGCCCGGTCAACCAGGCCATCTCCGTGGCACAGCCTGCAGTGGGCGGCGCGACGGCCGCGCCCGTGACGATATCGGTGAACGTCAACATCACGAATAATTGGACTGTGATTTTCGGTTCTTCAAACGATACTGGGCAGTATCATACGCCCGGCCACCTGTCTTGGGACCCGGTCACAAACCAGCTGGCGACTGACGCGGCTGCGCCCGCGCCGGCTGCGCCCGCGCCGCAGGCTCCAGAGGCGCCCGCCGCGGCAGCGCCGCCGCCGCCGTCCGCGCCGGCACCGGCGCCGGGCGACCACTGGCGCGCCGCGGAGCCGGCCCGCCCGGCGGCTACCCCGGTCGCGCGACCGCTCAAGCTTGCGAGGGGCACACACCACCGGGCGGCGGCGCCCGTGAGCTATGGGCGCCGCACTCCCGTCGCGGCGCCCGTGGCCGCCTTCCCCGCCCCGCGGCAGCCCCTCGCCTGGCCGCAGGCCCACACGGTCGCGAAGACCGCGCCGGCGCACGGCGGGGCAGGAACGCCGCCGCCGCCGGCGCCGCCCGCACCGCCTCGCCGCCCGTCGCAGCCCGAGCAGTTCGCGGGTGCTGCTGCGGCCGGCGGCCTCTCTTTCGACAATGTCCTCCAGACCCTCGGCCTACTGATTGCGTCGCTGTGGGTCGCCGCGCTCGGCTCTGCCCGCCGGCTCGGTGTCCATGCCCGCCGCCTCCGGGGTGTCGTGGGGCCACGCTGGGGCAAGCCCGGGTAGCCCTCGAAGTCAGTCCGATTCCGCCGGGACGCCCGTCCCGGCACGTTCCGACGACTTCAAGAGGAGATGACATGAGACGCACCATTTGCGCACTCGTCGTCGCACTGCTCGCCGCGGCCGCGTGGGCCACGGGGGCGTCGGCCGACTCGACGCCGGCACCCGCTCCGCCCGCGCCCGCTCCGGCAACGCAGACGGCGGGGCAGCTGTCGACGAGCCAGCAGAGCGCCGACTCGTCCGCGGTCTCCAAGCAGATCGCGCCGCAGAACACCAACGTCAGCGTCCGGGTGCTCAGCCCCGGCGCCAACGGGCCCGTCACGCAGGACAACTCGTCGACGGCCGGCGCGCTGGCCGGGAACGTCAACCTGACCGGGCAGCAGATCGATCAGGCCGGTTCCGCCAACCAGCAGGCCGGGCAGGCCGCAGGCAACGAGCAGGACGCCTCGGCGGCGGCCGAGTCAGACCAGATCAAGCCGCAGAACACCAACGTCGACGTGCGTGTCCTCAGCCCCGGCTACGACGGCTCGGTCTCGCAGTCGAACAGCTCGACGGCGGCCGCGATCGCGGGGAACCTGAACGCGACGGGGCAGACGATCGACCAGTCCGCCGACGGGCCGGGCGGCCAGCAGACCGCCGGCCAGGAGGCCGTCAGCAAGCAGGACGCCACCGCGGCGGCCGGCTCGCTGCAGGTCGAGCCGAGCAACACGAACGTCGACGTCCGGGTTCTGAGCCCCGGCGACAACGGTGACGTGTCGCAGAGCAACGACTCCACCGCGGCTGCGATCGCGGCGAACCTCAACGCCACGAAGCAGGACATCTCACAGGATCCGCACGGGTCGCCGTCGCAGACGGCCGGGCAGGCCGCAGGCAACTGGCAGAACGCCGACGCCTCGGCGTTCTCCGGGCAGATCCATCCGAGCAACACGAACGTCTCCACCCGCGTGCTGAGCCCGGGCTCCGACGGCAGCGTCAGCCAGTCCAACACGTCGACGGCCGTCGGCGCTGCGCTGAACGCGAACCTGACCAAGCAGTCGATCGACCAGTCGTCCGGCGACGCGTACCCGGGGCTTCGGACGCAGAAGGACGACGGCCTCGCGATCCAGGCCGCCGGCCAGCTCGCGATCAACAAGCAGGACGCGGCCGCGTGCGCCACGTCGCTGCAGATCGCTCCGGAGAACACGAACCTCTCCTCGGGCGACTCCGTGAAGCAGGACAACACGTCCACCGCCGCCGGCATCGCCGCGAACCTGAACGGTCTCGGGCAGACGATCGGGCAGGGCCCGGCGGAGAAGGACGGCTATGGCAAGGCCGACGACCCCGTCGAGAAGGCCGCGGCGTCGCCCGCCAAGCCGGCTGACGGCGTCAGCCAGTCCAACACGTCGACCGCGCTCGCGCTGTCGGCGAACCTCAACCTCACGCACCAGTCCATCTCCCAGCAGCAGGACGGCCATCCGTCGGGCGTCGACGTCCAGGCGGCGGGCCAGGCTGCTGGCAACGAGCAGCACGCGACGTCGACCGCGGCCTCATTGCAGGTCGCACCGACGAACCGGAACGGTGGCATCGGCGTGTCCATGCCCCTGTGCCCGAAGCCGGCGCCGCCGGTCTGCGCGCCGCTGCGCCGGAGCGAGGTGGTGCCGGTGACGTGACGCCGAGGAGCGGGGTGCGGCGGCTTCGGCCGCCGCACCCCCTCTCGCGCGTTGACACCGGCGCTGGACGCCACTACCTTCGTGGCCAGGCAAGCGCATCGGAGGGGCAGCGGTGAAGCCGTACGGCTTACGATCGTTGCTGCGGCCATTCTCTCGACCAGGCGGTCGGGCTGCTTTGCTGGGCCTGCTCTGGGTCGCCGTTGCCGCGCCGACCGCAGCGGCGACGGGCCCGCTGCCGGACAGCCCGCCGACGTGGCCGGGCGCACAGGGGCCCCAGCCGGAGCAGCCGCGCACGACACCGGCGAAGCCGGCGCGCACCGTCGCGGAGCAGACCGCTGCGCCTGCCCCTCGCCCTGCGCCGCGCACGACGACGCCGCCGAGGATCGTCCACACGGTCGTGGTGGTAACGCATGCGGTAGCGACCACGCCGGCCCGCAGGGCCGTCCCACAGCGCCGAGCCCGCACGTCACCGCGGCCCGTCAGGCACACGCCCGCGCCGCGCCACCACCGGGCTGCAACGCCAACGCCGACGTCGGACACGCCGCCCTACGGCCTCGTCGGACTCGCCGCGCTCCTCGCGGCACTGGGAGCCGGCTCGCTCGCGCTCACGGTCTCGCAGCTCCGGGGTGCGGCGGCATGAGCCGTGTCCTGCTCACCGCCGCCGTGGCGGGCGCGCTCGTCCTCGGCGCCGCGGCTGCCGCGGGCGCCGCCGACGGGACTCCGCCTCTGATCACATTCGAGCTGGTGGGCACCGAGGGGGCCGGCGGGTGGTACGTCACCCCGACGACCGTGCGCTGGAGCGTCGGCGACCCCGAGTCGGGGATCAAGTCGTCCTCCGGCTGCGACGCCACGGTCGTCGGCGAGACAACCGGCGCGAAGCTGACGTGCTCGGCGACGAACTTCGCCGACGCGACCACGAGTGTGTCGGTCGTCGTCCGGGTCGACACGACGCCGCCGGCGGTCACCGGTGCGACGGCCGACCGCCCGCCGGACAGCGACGGCTGGTACACCCACGCCGTGCGCTTCGCCTTCGCGGGCACCGACGCCACGTCGGGCGTCGCGAGCTGCTCCGTCGTGACCTACGCCGGGCCTGACACCGGGAGCGCTTCCGTGAGCGGGACCTGCACAGACCAGGCCGGCAACGTCAGCGCGGCGGGCAGCACTGGGTTCCAGTACGACGCCACGCCACCCGCGCTGCGCGGCGTGACCGCCCGCGCCGGCGACGGCCAGGTGACCGTGGCGTGGACGCCCCTGCCCGGTGACTGGGTCGACGTGGCGCGTGCCGTGGACGGAAGCAAGGCCGCGGCGCGCACGATCTACCACGGCGACGCGTCGAGCGTCGTCGATCAGAACGCCGAGAACGGGGTTCGCTACCGCTACGCGGTCATTGCACACGACGCCGCCGGGCACGTGGTCGAGGTCGCGGTGGCGGCGATGCCGCTGGGCGCGATGCGGACGCCTCCGCCCGGCGCGCGCATCGACGCGGCACCGACGCTGAGCTGGCGGGGCACGGCCGGCGCGGTGCTCTACAACGTCCAGCTCTTCCGCGGCTCGCACAAGATCCTGAGCGCGTGGCCTCGGACGCCGGCGCTCCGGCTCGCGCGGAGCTGGGAGTACGGCGGCCGGACGCACCGGCTGACGGCGGGCACGTACCGCTGGTACGTCTGGCCGGGCTACCGGCAGGGCAAGGGCTACCGCTTCGGCAAGCTGATCGGGCGGAGCAGCTTCGTCGTTACGCGTTGAGGATGCGGCAGAGCTCCGCCGCGTCGATGTTCCCGCCGGAGACGATGCACGCGACCTTGCGGCCACCGGTGCGGCCTGCCAGCGCGGCGGCCAGCGCGAGCGCGCCGGCGCCCTCCGCGATCACGCGCACGCGTCCGGCGAGGACGCGCACCGCCTCCTCGACCTCGTCGAGGGTGACGACGGCCGCGTCGTCGACCACCTCCTGCAGGTACGGCCACATCCCGGGGAGGATCGCTTTCGCCCCCGCGCCGTCGATCCACGTCGGCTGGTAGTCGATCTCGACCGGCTCGCCGTGCTCCAGGGCGGCCGCCATCGCCGCGGCGGTCTCCGGCTGCGCGGAGACGACGCGCGTGCCCGGGCGCAGCTGCTTGACGGCGCTCGCGATGCCGGTGATCAGCCCGCCGCCGCCGACGGGGACGACCACCGTGTCCACGTCCGGCAGGTCCTCGATCAGCTCGAGGCCGATCGTCCCGTTTCCGGCCATGACGCCCTCGTTCTCGACCGGGTGGATGAAGAGGCCGTCGACGCCGTCCAAGCGGTGGCTCTCCATGACCCCCCACCAGTCCTCGAACGACATCGGCACGACGCGGCCGCCGAGGCGCTCGATCGCCGCGAGCTTCGCCTGCGGCGCGGTGTCAGGCATGGCGATCGTCGCCGGGACGCCGAGCTCGCGCGCCGCGTAGGCGACGCCCTGCGCCATGTTCCCGGCGCTCGCAGTGACGAGGCCCTGCGCAACCGACTCGCGCGGCGCGGTCATGGCGGCGTTGTAGGCGCCGCGGATCTTGAACGAGTTGACGGGCTGGAGCGTCTCGAGCTTCAGCCAGATCTCGACCGGCGCGTCGACGTCGAGACGGACGAGCGGCGTGCGGACGGCGGTGCCGGCGAGCGCCTCGCGCGCCTGCCGGATCGCCTCGAGCGGGATCAGAAGGGCACCTCGGAGCCGACGCCCTGCTCCTGCGCCTTGCGCAGGACGTACTCGCCGGCGGCGAGGTCCTCCATGGCGATCCCGAGCGACTTGAAGAGGGTGATCTCGGACTGCGACGTGCGCCCGGGGTGCATGCCGGCGAACACCTCGCCCAGCTCCGCGGTGATGTGGTCGGCGCTGACCGTCCCCTCCTTCACGGCGAGCAGGAAGTCGCCGGCCTCGTTCTCGGTCGACTCGCGCCGGTCGACGAAGAGGGTCGAGGCGGCCACGGTGGCGCCGTCGAGCTCGCGCGTACGCGGGATGCTCGAGCCGACGGCGTTGATGTGCGTGCCGTCCGCGAACCAGTCGCGCTGCACGATCGGCGTCTCCGCGGCGGTGGCGGTGACGACAACGTCGGCGCCGCGGACGGCGTCCTCGGCATGCGCGACGACCTCGAGCGGGAAGGGAAGCGCGAGGTCGTCCGCCAGGCCCCGCGCCTGCTCCGGGTCGCGGCTCCAGATGCGCGCGTGCTCGAACGAGCGGGCCGCGGCCATGGCGTGCAGGTGGCCGCGCGCCTGGGCGCCGGCGCCGAGCACTCCGACCACGCGGGCGTCGTCGCGGGCCAGCGCCCGGGTCGCGGCGCCGGAGACGGCGGCGGTGCGGATCTCAGTCACGGCGGCGGCGTTGACGACCGCCTCGAGCTCGCCCGTCTCGCCGTTCGAGACGAGCACGGCGCCCTGGTGCGTGTCGAGCCCACGGGCGCGCGGGTTGTCGGGGACGACGTTGATCGCCTTCAGCGCGTAGGTGGGCCGGTCGCCGCCGCGCCACGCCGGCATCAGCCCGATCCCCCCGCCCGAGTCCGGCGGGAACGTGATCGACCGCAGCGGCTGGTAGCCCTCTCCGCGCGCAAGCCGCGCCAGCGTGTCGTGCATCAGGTCGATGCACTCGTCCATCGGCAGCAGCCGGACGACGTCGTCGTAGGTGAGAACGCGGATGCTCACGGGAAGAGCGACGCTAGCCGGTCCCGCTCGTCCACGCTCAGGTGGACGTCGACCGCGCTGACCGAAGGCCACAGGTGCGCCGGCCGGCGCGGGCCGCACACGAGGGCGGTGACGGTCGGGTGCGACAGCACCCACGCGGTCGCGAGCGTCGACATGTGGATCCCGTGCCGCTCGGCTTCCGCCGCCAGGGCCTCGAGGCCGTCGTAGACCGCATCGGTCTGCAGGTGCTCGTACGGCCCCGGCCGCATCGTCATCCGCGAGCCCTGGGGATGCGGCTGGTCGCGCGTGTACTTGCCGGTCAGCCAGCCGCCCGCCAGCGGGCTGAACGGCGTGAAGCCCAGCCCGTGCTCGGCGCAGAACGGGAGCACGCCGTCCTCTGCCTCCCGGCCGAGCATCGAGTACGAGTTCTGCACCCACTCGAAGCGCGCCAGGCCGTCCCGCTCGGAGATCTCGAGTGCCTCCTCGAGGTAGGCACGGTCGACGTTCGACGCGCCGATCGAGCCGACGAGGCCCTCGCGCACGAGCTCGTCGAGCACCCGCATCGTCTCCGCGATAGGTGTCTCCGGGTCGGGCTCGTGCACCAGGTACATGTCCACGCGGTCGACGCCGAGCCGCTCGAGGGAGCTGCGGATCTGCCGGCGGATGCGGTCCGGTGCGAGGCCCGTGTCGCCCGGCTCGCCTGCCGTCGAGTGGAACACCTTCGTCGAAAGCGTGACCGGGTGCCCGGTGCGCGCGACCCAGCGGCCGAGCCACGTCTCGCTGCGCCAGCCGCCGTACGCGTCGGCGGTGTCGTAGGTGGTGATGCCTGCCGACCAGGCGGCGTCGAGGATGGCCTCCGCCTCGTCCTCGCTCTCGCCCTGCCCGAAGAACTCGGGCGCCGAGCCGATGCCGCCGAAGTTGCCGCAGCCGAGGATGACGCGCGAGACCTCGATGCCCGTGCCGCCGAGCGCGCGCCGTTCCATCACGGGCGCTCCGGCCGGCCGCCGTGGACGAGGTCGAGGTGCCCCCTTCGCGACCTGGACGACCGCGACGTCCGCGCGCGGCTGGTGCGAGCCGTTGTCGGGGAAGTCGAGCGTGCCGCCGGCGCCGCCGACGCTCAGGCCCGGCAGCACCGCCACGACTGCGCGCGGGTCGGTCGACTTCGCCTTGTCGACGGCGTCGTCCACGACCCGGATCCCGTTGTAGCCCAGCTGCACCTCGCTCCCGTCGGGCCGTGAACCGTACGCGAGCCGGTAGCGCTCGTAGACCTCGTCCAGCTTCGTCCCCGGCACCGGGTAGCCGAAGGTCGCGTAGATCGTGCCTTCCGCGCGCGATCCGGCGGCTTTCCGCCCCCGCGCCGAGTCAAGCCGGTCGAGCCCGGCGACTGCGGAGCCTGCCCGAAGCCGGACGACCGTCGCCCACCCTTGCCCGGTAACGATCAGCCGGCCCGGCGGCCCGACGACCGCGACCCCCCAGGCCTTCACGGCCCGCCGGAATGCGGCCATGTCCTCCGTCCCCCAAAATTCGACGCGGCTCACGCCGCGGTCGCGCAGCGCCGCGAAGAGGGCGTCCGCGCGGTCGTCAAGGCTCGGTCCCACTGGCCAGGCGCCATGGGGCGGGCGTTCGCTGCAGGTTGCAAGCTCGAGCACGCGGCTCCCCGCCAGCGCGGCCTGCGCGCGCGCCTGGTCGTCGCCGTTGCACGGAAGCAGCACCACGCGGGCGCCGCCGCGGACGAGCGCGGCCGCGTCCGGCGCCGTGAGGAGCCGCAGGCGCACCTTGCCGTCGATGCCGCCGACGTTGTTCACCTCCCCCACGCCGATGCGCGCCCCGCGCGCGATGACGCGGTCGCGGGCCGAGGCGACGACGGCGCCGACGACCAGCGTCCCGGGCCGTAGCTTCGGCTTCGGCGAGGACGACGAGCCGCCGCACGCCGCGGCCCCGAGCGCGAGCACCGCCGCCAGGAGAACGGCCCTCACCGCCGCCGCTGCAGCCATGCGAGCGAGAACTCGCGGCCGCCGGTGATCCCGGACGGGCGCAGGATGAGCACGAGCGCCATGATCGCGCCGAGGAAGATCAGGCGGGTCCCCTGCGGGACGTCGACCGTGACGCCGATCACCTTGATGCCGTCCTCGGCCTTGCTCAGGAACGAGTCGAGCCCGCTGACGGCCAGGGCCCCGACGACCGCGCCCCAGAGGCTCGTCATCCCGCCGACGACGAGCATCGCCAGGGTCAGGAACGTCAGGTCGAGATACACGTCGTTCGCATTGATGAACCCGAGGAAATGCACGTACAGCCCACCGGCGAAGCCCGAGAGCGCGCCGGAAAGCGTGAACGACCAGAGCCGCTGCCGATGCACATCCACACCGATCCCGCGCGCCGCGGCAGCGTCCTCGCGGCTGGCGCGGAGCAGGCGTCCGAGCGGGCTGCGCTGGTAGCCGTACGCGACCACGATCACGATCACGGCCCCGATCGTCGCCTGGAACGGGCCGGTCGTCTCGGGCACGCCGGTCAGCGTCCCGAGCCCGGGGCCGATGCCGGTCCAGTTGCTGAGCAGGTTGTGCGTGATCGCGAGGACGGCGAACGTCGCGATGCCGGCGGCGAGCCCGGAGAGGCGCATGAGCGGCAGCCCGACGAGCAGCGCGAACACGCCGCCGGCGACGGCGGCGAGGAGAAGCGACGTCGCGCCGCCGACTGTGTGATCGCGCAGGAGCGGGTACACGTCAGGGAGCGCCCCCTGCTTCTGCTCGAGCGGCACGGTGAGCAGCCCGGCCGTGAACGCGCCGACGGCGACGAAGCTGATGTGGCCGAACGACAGGACGCCCGAGTTGCCGACGAAGACGTAGAGCGCGACGACGATCGCCACGGACGTGATCGCGTTCAGCCAGTAGATCTGGTTCTCGGGGGAGGCGTTGCCCGCGCCAATGCCGACGACGGCGACGAGCGCGCACGGTACGGCGAGCTGCAGGGCGGGCCCTGAGACGCGGCTCACACGCGCTCCACGCTCGCCTGGCGGCCCCAGGTGAACAGGCCGTCCGGGCGGAGCAGCAGGACGATGATCACGAGCGTGAAGACGGCCGTCGGCAGGTAGACCGTCTTCTCGGTCGGCAGCGCGCCGCTGATGATCCCGGTGGCGAAGCCGATCGCGAAGCCGCCAAGCGTCGCCGTCCAGAGCCGGTTCATCCCGCCGACGACGACACCGACGAGGACGACGATCGTCTCGTTGAGCGCGAAGTCCGGAGAGACGAACGGGTTCTGAACGGTCATGAGCACTGCGACCGTCGCCGCGACGAGCGCCGAGAGGAACACCGCGAACCCGATGACGCGGTTCGCGCGCACGCCGAGGAGCCGCGCCGTCGGGAAGTCAGTTGCGGCCGCGCGCATGTGCAGGCCGATCGTCGTGCGCTTCAGCAGCAGCGCGAGCGCCAGCAGGATCCCGACGGTCACCCCGACGGCGACGAAGGTGACCTTGTGCACGTCGACGCCGCGGATCGTGATCACCTGGTTGAGCGGCGCGACCGACGACGCGGTCTCGCCGATGAAGTTGTCGCGCAGGTCGATCAGCAGCGCGATCGCCTGGAGCATGAACGCGATCGCGAACGTCGTGACGAGCATCACCGCCGGCGACTGCCCGCGCAGCGGGCGGAACACGACCCTGTCCATCGCCATCGAAAGCGCAATGACGACGGCGAAGCAGAGCAGGACGCTCCAGACCACCGGCCAGGTGCTCGTGTACGCCAACGTGTACGCGCCCGCCATGATCAGCTGGCCGTAGGCGAAGTTGATCAGCCGCAGAACGCCGAAGACGAGGCCGATGCCGAGCGCCATCAGCGCGTAGATGGAGCCCAGGCTGATTGCGTCGACGACGGTCGGGGCGTCGATGAAGCCGAGCATCATCCGCTCAGGTAGGCGGCGATGAGCTTCTCCGTGTCGCCGGCGTCGGCGGGACCAAGGGTCATGCGCAGCTCGCCGCCCACGAGGACGTGCGTCCGCTCGCACGCGGCGACCGTGCGCTGCGCGCGCTGCTCGACGAGCAGGATCGCCACGCCCCGGTCGCGGATGCGGCCGAGCGCCTCGAAGACGGCGTCGACGACGAGCGGCGCAAGCCCGAGCGAGGGCTCGTCGAGGAGCAGCACGGTCGGCCGCGCGAGCAGCGCCCGCGCGATGGCGAGCTGCTGCTGCTCGCCGCCCGACAGGAGGCCGCCGCTGCGGCCGCGGAACTCGCGCAGCCGCGGGAAGAGCTCGTACGCCTCATCGAGCGCGTGGCGCCCGCTGCTTTCGCGCCGGGCAGCGAGGCCCAGCTTGAGGTTCTCCTCGACGGAGAAGTCGGCGAAGATCCGCCGACCCTCCGGCACGAGCGCGATCCCCGCACGCGCGATCGCCTCCGGCGGGCTACCGCGCAGCGAGCGGCCGTCGAGCGTGACGTCGCCGGCGTGTGCGGGCAGGAGCCCACTGACGGCGTGCAGCGTCGTCGACTTGCCGGCGCCGTTCGGCCCGATCAGGCCGACGAGCTCGCCCTTGCCGACGCGAAGCGTCAGGTCGCGGACGGCGGACACGGCGCCGTAGCGCACCTCGAGGTTGCTGATCTCGAGCACGTCAGGCGACCGCCGTCTCGCCGAGGTAGGCGGCGGCGACGTCGAGGTTGCCGCGGATCTCGGTGGGCGTGCCCTCCGCGAGCGTACGGCCCTGATCGAGCACCTGGATGCGGTCGCAGACCTCCATGACCAGCGCCATGTTGTGGTCGATCAGGAGCACGCCGGCCCCGTGGTCGTCCCGCACGGAACGCAGGACGGCGGCGAACTCGGGCACCTCGGCCTCGGGCAGCCCCGCCGCCGGCTCGTCCATGAGCAGGAACCGCGGCTCGGTTGCGAGCGCCCGCGCAACGCCGAGCCGCCGCTCGTCGCCGTGAGCGAGGGTCGCGGCGGGATGGCCCGCGATGTGCCGCAGCCCGAGCAGCCCCAGCAGCTCGTCCGCACGGCGGCGCGCGCCGCGCGGCCCCGCGCCGACGCCGAGCGCGGCCACCTCGACGTTCTCGCGCACCGACATCGTCCGAAACGAGCGGCTGTGCTGGAACGTGCGCGTGACGCCCGCGCGCGCCCGTCGATGCGCGCTCCAGCGGGTGATGCTGCGGCCGCCCAGCTCGACGCCGCCGCGGGTCGGCCGGTCGAAACCGGTCAGCACGTTGACGAGCGTCGACTTCCCGGCCCCGTTTGGGCCGATCAAACCGACGACCTCGTGGCGATGGAGCTCGAGCGTGACGTCTTGCAGGGCGACGACGCCGGCGAACGACCGGGAAACGGAGGAGGCCCGAAGTGTGTCTCCGGGCCTCCTCTCCGCCTGTGGGGCGACTGCCTGCTCCGTCAAGCGCGCCTAGAGCGTCGGGACGACCTTCGCTTTGACGAGCCCGACGAGGTGCGCCACGTTGTTCTGGATCTTGATCACGCGGTACTGCCGCCCGTGGACGGTGTGCAGCGTCTTCGAGAAGCTGATCTTCCCCGAGATCGTGGGGACGTCCTTGAACTTCTCGAGCTGCGTGGCGAGCACCGATCCGGTGGTCGAGCCGCCGGCCCGCTTGATCGCGGTGACGACGCCGTCGACCGCGGAGACGCCGCCGACGAAGCCGCCGGTGCCCGCGTGGATCGCCTTGGCGTACTTGTTGATCGCCGCGTTCGGGTCATCCCCGAACACCGACCCGAACGTGACGCAGTAGTAGTTCGTCACCTTCGGGCTCTTCGGCGCCCAGTACGTGCCGTCGCCGGCCCACGAGTTGAGGATCGGCGTCTGGTTCCCGAGCGTGCGGAAGCCGGTGGCGAACGCCGGCAGCTCGGCGAACGCCGTCGCCGTGACGTAGACGTCGGCCTTCTTGGAGGCCAGGCGCGTGACCGCGGTGCTCACGGGCGCGCCGCCGAAGCTCGCGTAGCTCTCCTTGTCGACCACCTTCCCGCCGAGCTGCGTGAACCGCTTCTCGAACGCTTCCGTGACGTTCCGGAAGTAGATGAGCGCCGTGTTGGTGCCAATCCCGGCCGTCTTCCACCCGCGACCCCACGCGTACTGGGCCATCGCCGACCCCTCGTCCTGGGCGGCATTGCCGAAGCTGAAGGCCAGCCTGCCCTTCGGGCCGAAGCGCTTCGGACCCATCTGGTCCGTGCCGATGCACGGAGCGATCGTCAGCAGCCCACGGTTGATGGACTCCTGCACGACGGGCGCGGCCAGCTCGACGTCGCATGTCGTGAAGATGACCTGCGGGTTCTTGGCGAGCAGCTGCCGGGCGCACGCCTTGGCGCGCGGCGCGCTGTTCCCCTGCGTGTCGCAGGTGACGATCTGCAGCGGGCGTCCGTTCACGCCGCCCTTGTTGTTGATCTCCTTCACGCGAATCTGCGCTGCGGCGAGCGCCGGCCCATCGAACGGGGCCATGTCGCCCTTCGTGTCGTACGCCCAGCCGATCGTGATCGGCGTCGCATTGCGGGCGGCGCTGACGTTCGTCGCAACCACGACGCTTACCAGCACTGCCAGCACGCCGACAAGCGCGGCGACGGTCCTACTTCTACCCATGCAACCCTCCTCGGTTTCCGGTGGCCTGACCGGGGTCTGGCCGCTATTAGATTTCATGCGGTTCGCGCAGGTCAAGTCGAGTTTCTGCTTGCCCAGCACCGCCTGAACGCCGCCTCGGCGCGCCGTGCCAGCTCGGGGCCTGGAACCGCCCAGAGCGAGTCGGGATACCGGTCGCCGAATGTGCCGTCGTCGGAGAAGATCTCCACGTCGTACGGCCCGCGCCAGCCGGCCGATTCGATCGCGGCGAGCATGCGCGGGATATCGCCGACGCCGTCGCCGGGCAGGATGCGGTCGAGCCACCCGCGCGTCGGCTCCCGGTAGTCGCACACGTGCACCCCGACGATGCGATCGGCGACGGCCGCGAGCTCGGCCTCGTAGTCCGTGTTCCAGAGATGCCAGGTGTCGACGATGATGCCGATCGCCGGATGCGCGGCCTCGTCCAGGAGGGCGGCGGCCTCGGCCAGCGTCGAGACGATCGACCAGTCCTCCGCGCCGAGCCGCTGGTACGGCTCGACCGCTATCCGGACGCCGGCCCGCTCCGCCTCGTCCCCCAGCGTGCGCAGGCCGTCGACCACGATGCTGCGGGCGTCGTCGCGCCCGCCGGCCGGCCCGGTGAGCAGCACGAGACAGTCCGGCTCGAACGGCGCGATCCGCCGGATCCAGCCGCGGTAGGCCTCCACGCGCTCCTCGGGCGTCTCGGGCCCCGGGAGCAGCGGCAGCGGCAGGATGGACGGGACGGCGCCGACGCAGTTCGTCACCTCGAGCCCGCTCTGCCGCACGCGTGCGAGCGTCTCGGCGTCGTCGCGCTCGGGGAACTTGATCTCCCAGAGCCCGATCCCGTCCGCGCCCGCCGCGCGGTAGCTCGTCAGGTCGTCGTCGAAGGGCTGCGGGAGCGTCGAGATCTGCGAGAGCGAGAACGGCGGGTCAGAGGCCAAGGCGGCTCCTGAGGCGCTTCGCGAGCGGCGGCTTCAGCAGCGCGTCGGCGACCAGGGTGCCCGAGCCGCCGCCGAGGCCCGGCCCCGGATGCGTGGACGCGCCGATGTGCCAGAGACCGTCGACCGTCGTACGGTGCCCCGGGCGTCCGGGAAACGGACGCCAGAGGAAGTTCTGGTCGAGCTGCAGCGCGCCGGAGTACGGGTCGCCGTCGACCAGGTTGATGTTCGCGGCGAAGAGGTCGGCAGGCGAGAGCACGACGCGCTTCCGGATCGAGGACTCGAGGTTCGGGATGTGCCGCGCGAGCCGCGCCTGGATGCGGTCGGCGTACTGCTCGCGGAGCGCCTCCGTCCACTCGCCCGTCGTCTCGAGCTCGCCGGCGGCATCGCCTCGGATGTGCCACGGCAGCTCCTGGAGCTGGATCCAGAGCAGCCCGGCGCCCTCGGGCGCACGGGTGGGGTCGAGCGTCAGCGGCTGCCCCACGACGACCGTCGCCTCGGCCGGGAGCAGCCCTCGAGTCGCCTCGTTGACAGCGCGGGAGACGCCGTTCAGGCCGGGCGTGAGGTGCACGAGCGCCGTTCCCGCGAGGCGCTCGTCGCCCTCCCAGCGCGGAGGCTCGGAGAGCGCGTAGTGGATCTGCATGTCGCCGCGGCCGTAGCGGTAGCGGGCTGCCGCCTCGGCGGTCGGCGTGTCGGTATGCGGCAAGAGCCGGCCGTACAGCTGGTTGGGCGTCACGTTGGCGAGCACGGCCCGGCGCGCGTGCACGACCTCGCCGTCGGCCGTGCGCACGCCGCTCGCGCGCCCATCGGCCACGAGCACCTCGTCGACGTCGCGCTCGGTCTCGAGGACGCCGCCCGCGTCGCGGATCATTCCGGCCAGCGCCTCGACGAGACGGACGCCCCCGCCGCGCGGGACGGGCATGCCGCCCTCCTGGATCGCAACGGCGATCACGCGGGCCATGTAGCCCGAGGCGGTCTCGTCCGGTCCGAGCCCGGTGTGGAGCACCCAGGGCGCGATCACGCCGTGCGCGCGGTCGGAGGCGAACGTCTCGGTCAGCCAGTCGCGCGCGCTCTGGAGCAGCGAGCCGCCGAAGGCGAGCGCGCCCCGCCGTCCCAGGCGCCGATAGGCCCGCGCGGCGAGCGCGGCGCCCGAGCCGGACCAGAGCTCGGTGCCGAGCACGCCGAACGCGAGGTCGGCGTTCGGGAAGAAGTCGCCCAGCACGCGGCGCCAGGCGTCGCCGTCGCCCGGCTCCAGGCGGTCGAGCTCGGCGGCGTTGGCGTCCGCGCTCCGGAGCAGGAAGGCGGCCTCACCGTCGGGGAACAGCGTCCCGGTAGGCAGCTCGGTGTTCAGGTACTCGACGCCACGGGCGGCGAGATCGTTCGCGAGGCGTGCATGGGCGGCGCCGCCGACCCAGAGCGGGTGCCACGAGCTGAAGACCTCGTGAACGTAGCCCGGCTCGGTGATCTCGGCCGTGCGGATCGCGCCGCCGAGGTAGTCGTTGCGCTCCAGCACGCAGACGCTCCAGCCCTCACGCGCGAGGAGCGCGCCCGCCGCCAGCGAGTTGATGCCGCTGCCGACGATGACCGCGTCGTAGGTCACAGCGCGTCGGCCAGCGCGCGGAACTCCTCGTCGGTGACGAGCCCGCGCTTCTCGGTGCCGCGCTGCTTGACGGCGGCGAGCAGGGCTGCCTCGTCGGACACCTCCAGGCCGAGCTCGGCGGCCTTGATGCGGATCGAGTCGATGCCGCTCTTCTTGCCGAGCACGATCGAGCGCTCGGCGGCGACGAGCTCGGACGAGTACGGCTCGATCGACGGCGGGTCGTGGAACTGGCTCGCCACCGCGCCGCTCTCGCGGCGGAAGAGGTTCTCGCCGGTAAGCGGCTTCCACGGCTCCAGCGCATAGCCGGAGACGTCGCGGACGCGCTCGGAGACGGCCCGGATCCGGTCGAGCCGCAGGTTGCTCTCCACGCCGTAGACCGCGCGGAGCGTGAGCGCGATCTCGCCGAGGTTCGCGTTGCCGGCGCGCTCGCCCATGCCGTTGATCGTCCCGTGCAGCCAGGTCGCGCCGGAGCGGACGGCGGCGACCGCGCTGGCCGTGGCGAGGCCGAAGTCGTTGTGCCCGTGGAAGTGGACGGGCGTCCCGTCGAGCCACTGGATCGTTCTTCCGACGAGGTCGGCGACCGCCTCCGGCCCGGCGATGCCGAGCGTGTCGACGACGGCGACCTCGCGCGCGCCCGCCTCGACGGCGGTCTCGTACGCCTGCCGGAAGAAGGCGAGGTCGGCGCGCGTCGAGTCGACGCCGAAGAACGCGGCGTGGATGCCGTGCTCGGCGGCGAAGCGCATCGCAGCGGCGATGCGCTCGAGCATCGTCTCGCGGGAGACGCCGATCGCGTCCAGCTTGAGGTCGGAGATCGGCGACTCGATCACCGAGAAGCGGACACCCAGGTCGACGAGGGCCTCGAGGTCGGCGGGCACGGCGCGCGAGAAGCCCCAGACCTCGGCGCGCAGGCCGGCCTCGGAGATCAGGCGGACGGCCTCGTAGTCGTCGGCCGAGACGCGCGGGAACCCTGCCTCGATCCGGTCGATGCCGACCTCGTCGAGCAGCCGGGCGATCTCGAGCTTCTCCTGCGGGCCGAGCACCACGCCGACCGTCTGCTCGCCGTCCCGCAGCGTCGTGTCGTACAGGCCCACGTGCCCGTTGATCCGGTACGGGTTGTTGAGGTCGCCGGTCCAGATCAGCTCGGACATGCGACCACCCCGTCCGGGAACGGCGACAGCTTCTCGGCGCCGTCCGCGGTGATCAGGAAGTTGTCCTCGACCCGCAATCCGCCGCCACCCTCCCAGTAGCAGCCCGGCTCGATCGCCAGAACCATCCCCTCCTCGATGGTGCCGCCGCCCGCCTGGTGGGCGTAGGGAGGTTCGTGGGCACGCGCGCCGACGCCGTGACAGATGGGGTGCGACGGCTGCCCGGCATAGCCGAGGGCATCTATTCCGTCGCGTACGACCCGATCGAGATCGGCCAGCGACGCGCCCGGCCGACAGTGATCGATCGCATGACCGTAGACCTCCATGAGCCCCCGGTCGAGCTCTGCGTAGTCGGCACGCAGCTCTCCGACGACGAGGAGCTTGGTGTGGTCGCACCAGTACCCGTCGGTGCACACCCAGATCTCGAACAGCGTCGGCTCTCCCTCGACGACCTCGAGGTTAGACGTGGCCGTGAATGTCTTGATCCCCTTCCCGGCCCACACGAGCGAGAAGCCGAGCGAGAGGTCGACCTGCTCGTGCCAGCCGGTTCCTTCGCCGTGGACGTGCGCCTCCCACAACGCCGCCGCCTGGCTCTCCTTCATGCCAACGTGGATGCCCTGCGCCACCCACTGCATCGCCGATGCGGCAATGTCGTTCGCGAGCCGCATGCGCTCGATCTCCTGGCCGGTCTTGAGTGCGCGCGCCGCGTTCAGCACGGGCATCGCGTCGGCGGCGTTCGGCCACGCATCGAACCAGCTCTTCGTGAACGTCGTGGGCTCGCCGACCATGCGATCCGACGCCTGCGTGCCCATGCTCAGCTCGAGCCCCACGCGACCGAAGTCCTTCGCTGCTTCGAGGGCGGCCGCGAGCGTCCGCGCAGGCACCGGCCTCGGGTCATCCGGCGCATAGCCCGCCACGAACCGGACGTCGCTCGTCCATGCCGTTCGCGCCGCGTCCTCCTCGGACGCTTCGAGCGCGATGAGGGTCGGCTCGCCCTCGCGCGGGAAGACGCAGGCGTCGTACCCCTTCATGCCCCAGAAGTTCGTCAGGTACAGGACGTTGTCGGGCGCACGGACGACGAGCGCATCGAGCTCGCGCTCGGCCATGAGGGCGCGGACGCGGTCGAGCTTGGCATCGTCGCGGGGCCAGCTCATGCGGCAGCGGGGCGACGGACGAGTGCCACGCACGCGAGCAGGCACCAGACGCCCTCCAGCAGCAGGAAGCCCCATTGATCCTCGACCAGGGCGACCGCGGCGAGGATTCCCGCGCCGACGACGTTGGCGAGCACGTACGCGAGGCTGGTTATGCGCAGCCGCCCGAACTGGTTCGCCCCATACGCGACCAGGATGGTGATCGCACCGACGACGGAGACCAGCTGGATCACGTTCGCCACCAGCGCTCTGTGGAGAAACAGGCACACATTCGGCACGCATCCGGGGACAGTCCCCTGGACGTGTCTGACGGGGTCACGTGTGAACGGATTGGCACTGTTTTGTGACTACCAGCGCACGCGCGGCGGCGCCGGCTCGCCATGCGCGTCCTGCCACGAGATGACCGGGTTGCGCAGCACACCGATGCGCTCGATCTCCGCCTCCATCACATCTCCGGGCTGCAGGTAGAGCGACGCGGCGTCCTCGCTGAACCCGGCCACGCCGGACACGGTCCCGGTCGAGACGACGTCGCCGGCCGAGTAGCCGAGCGCCGAGTAGTGGGACAGGATCTCCGGGATCGTCACGGACATGCGCCCGGAGTGCGACTCCTGTCTGGGCTCGCCGTTGACCCGCAGCTCCATGGCCAGGTCGTGCATGTCCGGGATCTCGTCGGGCGTCACGATCCACGGCCCGAGCGGGCAGAACGTGTCGATCGCCTTGCAGAACGAGAAGACGCCCGACTCCATCTCGCGCCGCTGGATGTCGCGCGCGGTGATGTCGTTGAAGATCACGAAGCCGCCGATGTAGTCGCTCGCCTCCTCCGGCGAGAACCACTTGCCGGGCTTCGAGATGACGACGGCGAGCTCGAGCTCGTAGTCGAGCTCCTCGGTCAGGTGCTCCGGGTACACGACGGGCTCGTCCGGCCCGATGATCGCGTCCACGTTCTGGAAGAAGACGATCCAGGGCGCGATCCGGTGCGACCAGTTGACCCGCTTCGACTCCTCCTCGTGCTCCCGGAAGTTGCCGGCCGTGTGGAGGAACTTCTTGGGGATGATCGGCGCCCGCAGGCGACCCTCGACGAGCGGCCAGCCCCGACCGGTCTCCGCGCCCGGGCCGCCGCGCTCGAAGAGCGTGCGCATGTCGGGAGCGTCGAGCTCGACGACGGCGTCGCCGCGCACGTCGCCCACGACCGTCTCCCCGCCGACCTCGAACGTCGCCAGCCGCACCGAGCCGATGCTACGCGAGCGCGGCGCGCAGGCGATCCGCCACCTGCTCGATCTCGTTGGGGCCGCCACGCGGCACGCCCTCCCACTGGTCTGCGGCCGCCCAGCTCGCGTTCGCGGGCGTGCCGGCATGACGCGGGTAGACGTGCACGTGCAGATGCGCGACGTGGTGGCCGACGACGGCGCTGTAGACGCGCTCGACGTCGAACGTCTCGCGGAGCGCTCGGGCGAGGCGCGACATCGCCACGCCGATCGCGGCCGCCTCGCGCGGGTCGAGATCCTCGAGCCCGGGCACGTGCCGGCGCGGCGAGATCAGAACGTGGCCGAGCAGCGGCTGCTCGTTCCCCTCGTGCGGCTCGACGTGGAACGCCCCGATGAGCGGGGCGTCGATCAGCAGGCCGCCGGTCGCGCCGCCGCCGACCTGACGGCAGACGAGGCAGTCAGCGGGCGCGGAGCCAGGCGAGGACATCGGCCGCGTTCCGGTCGGGCGGGAACACCGGGTAGAAGACCTTCACGATCCGGCCGTCCTCGACGACGAGCGCCAGCCGCTTGTAGAGCGTCTGCCCCTGGACGTCGAACGTCGGGAGCCCGATCGCCGCGCCGAGGCGCCGCTCCGGGTCGGCGATCACCGGGTACGGGATGTGGTTGCGCTCCGCGAACTCGACCTGGTCGTCGAGGGTCTGCGCCGACAGCCCGGCGACCCGTGCGCCGAATTCGGCGCAGCTCGGCCTCGTGGTCCCGGAACCCGCACGACTGCGGCGTGCAGCCGCGCGCGCCGGGGATCTCGTCCCAGCCGGGCAGCGACGGGACGCCCGGGCGGCCGGCGCGCGGGTAGACGTAGAGGACGAGCCGCTCCGCGGCGAGTTCGGCCAGGTCGACCGGTCCTGCGGAGGAGTCGAGCGTCAGCGCCGGCAGCGCAGTGCCGGGCAGGTGGTCGGCGGCGCCGTCGTCCTCCGGGATCGGAAGGTTCGGCGGCAGGACGTACGGGTCGGTGTACACGGCAGAACCTTAGGGGCTGTCCCCGCAGGGGGCTGTCCCCAGTGCATGCACAAGTCATGCCTGGACTCGCCGAGAAGCATTTCCGAAAACGAGACTTCGCCCGATCACGGGGGACAGCCCCCTGCGGGGACAGCCCCTGTCGGTATCAGCCGCAGACGCGCTGCGCGATGCGGGCGTACACCTCGGCCGTGCGGACGAGCCCGTCGATGTCGAGGTTCTCGCCGAGCACGGTGTCGAGCAGCCCTGTCGAGGTCCCGTAGTTGACGGTCGGGATCCCGTACCGCGTCAGCGCCGACGCGTCCGAGAACCAGCGCGTCACGTCGCGCTCGGGCTGCGTGCCGAACACCTCCTGGTGCGAGACGTCGATGGCGGCGACGAGCGGGTGCGACTCGTCGATCTCCGCGCCGGGCGCGGTCACGTAGACCTCGCCCTCGATGCCGTAGTCCGGGAAGCGCCGCTTCAGGTCGCGCACCATGTCCATGACCTGCCCGCGCGCGACCGGCATCGGCTTGGTCGGCGGCACGCGCACGTCGAGGAAGAGGTCGGTGCGGTGCGGGGTCCTCGAGACGCGCCAGCCGAAGCCCCCGGCGATCGCGCCGACGTTGACGATGGCGCTCGCGCCGCGGTAGGCGTTCTCCGGGTCGCCCTCCCACTCCGGGATCCACCGCATCACGGCCTCGAGCACCTCGCGCATGCGCAGGATCGAGTTGCGGTCGCGACGGCCCTCGGTGAACGCGGTGTGGATGAAGTCGCCCTGTGCCGAGATGCGCAGCCAGAGCGACCCGAAGTGGCCGAGGACGACCTTGCCCTCGGTCGGCTCGCCGAGCACGCACATGTCCGCGACGCCGCCGTGCGTGACGAGGTAGCGGGAGCCGGCGGCATAGCCGCGGTACTCCGCGCCCTGCGCGTCGCCGTACTGCGTCTTCTCGATCTCGCCGCAGACGGCGGCGATCATGATGTCGCCCCGGAGCGGCGTGTCGCCGAGTGCCCGGAGCGCCTCGACGTAGCAGGCGAGCGCGCCCTTCATGTTCGAGATGCCGAGCCCGTAGAGGCGGCCATCGGAGACGAACGGATCGGGCTGGAAGCCGCGGACGTGACGCAGCCACGGCTCGCGGCCGGAGTACGACGTGTCCATGTGCCCGTTGAACATCAGCGACGGCGCGCCGCCGGAGCCCTCGCGGATGCCGAGCACGTTCGCACGGCCCTCCTCGACCTGCTGCCACTGGACGTGCAGGCCCATCTCCTCGAACGTCTCGGCCATCAGCCCGGCCATCGCCTCCTCGTCGCCGGTGAAGCTCGGCGTGGCGATCGCCCGGCTCGCCCACTCGACCAGGCGGTCGCGGTCGACGGCGATCTCAGGCATCGGCGTCTTCACCGAGCACGTAGGTGACGTCGATCGCGGCGGCGACCTGCGCCGCACCGGCATCGACAGGGAACGCCTGGTGTGAGATCGCGGCGAAGGCGCGTACGGTGCCGGCGGGCGCGGCCGCACCCGCCTCGACCGCCGCGACGACCTTTCCGAGCGGGATGCCGAGCGCGTCGGCGTATGCCCGCGCCCGCTCGCGGGCGGACTCGGCGGCGCGGCGGCACGCTTCGAGTCGTCCCGGGTCGTCGAGGTCGACGTGCCACTGCACGCCGTCGATGCCGGCGCCTGCGCCGTCGACGGCACGGCCCACCAGCTGCCCGAACGCATCGACGTCTCGGAGCCGGACGCGCGTTCTCCGCCACGCCCGGTACACCGGCGCCGCCGGCTGCTCCGGGCCTTCGTACCCGTGATCTTGGCTAAGGGTGAGCGATTCCGTCACGCGGTCTGTGGCGGGCACCTTCAGCTCGTCGAGCACGTCTGCGAGCGCCGCAGCGCGAGCGGTGACGTCGGCGTACGCCTCGCCGGCGGTCGGCGCCGTTGCGCTGAGGACGAGCCCGACCTCGACGCGGCTGGGCTCGACATCGGCAACCCCGTGCCCACGCACGGTCAGAGTCGCCATCAGCTAGCCCCGGACGTGCGGAAGCACTTCCCGCCCGAACAGCTCGATCTGCGCGAGCCGGTTCTCGCCCCAGAGCTCGAGCATGACGTGCGTGCAGCCCGCGTCCTTGTATTCCTCGATCGCGGCGATGCAGTCGGCGGGCGTGCCGGCGATCGGCTTGCACTTGTCGAGGATGGCGTCGGTCACCTCGGCCTTCGCGGCCAGGCGGCCGCCGCGCTCCATCGCCTCGGCGACCGGCCGGATCTCGTCCTGCTCGAGGCCGGCGAGGTCGAGCAGGGTGTCGGCCGAGCCCTGGATGTTCTGCACCTTGTTGGCGAGGTACATGCCGGCGATCTCGCGCGCGCCGTCGCGGCCCCTGTCGCGGTCGTGGTCGATCGACGCCACGACGGTGCAGCCGATGTCGATGTCGGCGTTGACGTTCTCCCGCGTGTAACGGACGAACGCGGGCGTCGTGATCGAAGGCGTCAGGCAGCCGTCGCCGATCTCGCCGGCCAGCGCCTGCATCTTCGGCGCCGTCGCGGCGACGTAGACAGGCGGCACGTCACGCGGCGTCTCCGCCTCGGGCTGCAGCGCCGGCACGTCGGCGCTCCACGTCTCGCCCTCGTACCGGAACTCGCGGCCGCCGAGCACGCCGCGGACGATCTCGACCGCGTCGCGCATCGGGCCAAGCGTCTTCTTCGTCTGCATGCGCGCGTTGTTGAGGAAGATCTTCGACGTCCCGAAGCCGAGGATGAACCGGCCCGGCGCCGCCTCCTGGACGACGCGGGCGTCCATCGCGACCTGCACGGGGTGGCGGGTGAAGGGCGAGATGATCCCCCAGCCGATCGTGAGGCGCTCGGTCTCGCGGCCCATGAGCGCCGAGACCACCGTCGAGGAGCGCGCCTCCATGCCGTGCTTGCGCCACCACGGGTAGGCCTCCGCGAGCCAGATCGTGTCCATGCCCGCGCGGTCCATGACACGCGCGTGCTCGAGCATCTCTTCGAGCGGCTCCATGGTGAGCTGCATCACCCCGATGCGAAACGGCGGCGTCACCGCTTCAGCTCTTGTGCTTCGGGTGCACGACGAGCACGTCGCAGTGCGCGCGCTTGGCCACGTCCCGGCTGACGCTCCCCTCGAGCAGGCGTCCAAGGAAACCCGGCTCCCGCGTCCCGACGACGATGAGCTCGGCGCCGCGCTCCTCGGCGACCTGGATCAGGGCGTCGTCCGCGGAGCCGAGCCGGGTCACGAAGTCGGCCGGCACGTCGCCGACGCGGGCGCGGGCACCGCCCAGCACGCCCTCGGCGATCTCCTCGGGATCGATGAGCGTCGCGGCGGGGTCCTCGACGGCGGGCGGGAGGCCCGCGATCGGGTCGGCGCCGTACGGCGGCACGTAGGACGGCAGCTCGCCGACGGCGACGACGACGAGCTGCGCGCCGAACGCCTTCGCGTACTCGACCGCCCGGTCGAGCGCCTGCCCCGCCTCGTCGGAGCCGTCGTAGCCGACGACGATCGTCTTCACCGACATCAGGTGCCGTCGGCGGCCGCGGCTTGCTGCACCTGCTTGTCGAGCGCGGCGAGCACCTGCTTGACCTGCTGGTTCACGATCGGCTGGATAACGCGCTGGCCCATCGCGCCGACCGGACCGGCGATCTGCACGTCGGCCTGCCATTTCATGTCGGTGCCGGTCGCGCCGTCGGAGAGCTCGAACTGCGTCTCCATCGAGAGCAGCGCGCCGACGCCTTTGCCCTTCGCCTTCAGCATGGCGTACTCGGGCGGGCGCTCCTCCGTCTTGTCGAACTGGATCGACATCTTCAGCGAGCCGAGCCCGAGCGGCACCGCGACGTCCGCGCTCCAGTGCCGGTCGTCCTGCACCGAGAACGACTTCACGTTCGGCATCGTCTGCGCCATCTGCGCCGGGTCGTTCATCACGTCCCAGACGACCTGGCGCGGGGCATTGAACGACGTGTTGCCCTCGACCTTCATCGCGCCTCCACCGTAACGTTCTCGCGCGCGCGGGCCGGGTCGCTCATCAGCTCCCACACGCGCCAGTACGGATTGCAGCTGTCGTAGACGATGGGGCGCCCGACCGGCCGCAGCGCGTTCTGGATCGCCGAGCAGACGGCCGACAGCCCGGCGCCGCCGCCCTCGCCCATGCCTTTCGCGCCGAGCGGCGTGAACGGCGACGGCGACTCGATGTAGTCGGTCTTGAGCGGCGGCATGTCCATCGCGTGCGGCACGTGGTAGTCGTAGAAGTTCGGGGTCAGCAGGTTGCCCTGCTCGTCGTACGGGAAGTGCTCGTGCGTTGCGCCGCCGATCGCGTGCGCGGTCGCCCCGTGCACCTGGCCCTCGACGATCTGCGGGTTGATGCGGACCCCGCAGTCGTCCACGGCGCCGTAGTCGACGATGTCGTAGGCGCCCGTCTCCTCGTCGATCTCGATCACGCAGGCGTGGATCTGCGTCGCGTAGGTCAGCGTCAGGTTCCCGAACTTGCGCTCCTTGTCGGGCACCTGGTGCGGCGGCACGTAGACGTAGCGGCAGTTGAGCGTGATGTCGCGCAGCTCCAGCGGCAGCACGGCGTTGTTCGCGTTGACGATCGCGCCGCAGGCCATGAACGGGAGCGCGGCCTCCGGGTTGCCCCTGATGCGCGCGAAGCCGTCCGCCAGCTCGATGTCCTCCGGCGGCACGCCGCCGAGCACGCCGCCCGCAAGCCGCTTGATCTCGCCCGCGAGCATGTCGGCAGCGCCCTTGACGGCGCCGAGGCCCGTGACCGCGAACTGCGACGCGTACGTGCCCGAGAAGCCGGCGTGCGAGTTCCAGTACGAGTCGTGGCCGGCGCCGCACGTTCACCATGTCGGGCGTCACCCCGAGGATGTCGGCGGCGACCTGGGCGGCCGTCGTCTCGTGGCCCTGGCCCTGGGGCGTCGTCCCGATCGTGACGACGATCTCGCCGAAGATGTCGAGCTTGACCGTCGCGACCTCGTTGTTGCCCGAGAACTGCAGCTCCGGGTTGACGAGCTGCGACTGGCCGAAGTTGTTCGTGCCGGAGTCGAGCGTCGAGCCGATGCCGACGCCGAGCAGCTTGCCGCGCGACTCGGCGCTCGCGGCGGCGCTCCTCGATCGTCGGGTAGTCGATCAGCTCGAGCGCCTTGTCGAGGCACAGCGCGTAGTCGCCCGAGTCGTAGACGCAGCCGTTCGGCGTCTCGTACGGCATCTCGTCCGGCGCGGACGTAGTTGCTCTTGCGCACCTCGACCGGGTCGAGGTTCAGCTCCTGGGCGACGATGTCCATGATCCGCTCGGTGAACCACAGGTGCTGCATGCGCGAGTAGCCGCGGTTCGGGCCGCACGGCGACTTGTTCGAGCAGACCTGCTGGAAGTCGACGCGGACGTTGCGCCAGCGGTAGACGCCCGGCGTGACCTGCGACCAGATGATGCAGCCGAGCGGCTCGTAGCGCGTGTACGCGCCGCAGTCGTCGATCATCCGCGCCTTGAAGCCGAGCATGAGGCCGTCGTCGGTGACCGGCACCTCGACGTCCAGGAAGACCCGCTCGTTGCCGTGCGAGTTCGCCATGTGCTGGTCGGTGCGCCACTCCGTCCAGTTGCAGGCGCGCTTGAGCTTGCGCGAGAGCAGGCAGAGCGCGACCAGCTGCGGGTGCGTGCAGATCTTGTTGCCGAAGCCGCCGCCGATGTCCTGCGTGACGAAGCGCAGCTTGTCGATCCCGGTACGCGAGCGCCGGCGCCATCATGATCGCCGCGAAGCCCGGGAACTGGTTGTTGCAGTGGAGCGTCCACTGCCCGGTGCCGCGGTTGTACTCGACGACCGCGCCGCTCGTCTCGAGCGGCGTCGACGAGAAGCGGTTGAAGTGCAGCCGCTTGATGCGGACGACCTTGTCGGCCGCCTCGAGGGCACCGTCGAAGTCGCCGTAGTCGAAGTGACCGTCCCAGATCGTGTTCAAGGGGACGTCGTCGTGGAGCTGCGGCGCGGCCGGGTCGGCGGCGCGCTCGGTGTCGACGACGGCCTCGAGCGGCTCGTACTCGACCTCGACCAGGTCGGCCGCGTCGCGCGCGAGCTCACGGGTGGTCGCGGCGACTGCGACGACCGCCTCGCCGACGTGGCGCACCTTGCCGACGGCGAGCGCGTAGTCCTTGACGTGCCCGCCGGGGAGCGGCGCGATCTGGAAGAACGGGTCGGTCACCGTTGCGACCTCGTCGCCGGTCAGCGTCCCGTAGACGCCGTCGAGCTCCTCGGCCCTCGAGACGTCGATCGAGGCGATGCGCGCGTGGGCGTACGGCGAGCGGACGAAGTGGACGTATGCCATCCCGTGCCGCTTGACGTCGTCGACGAAGAGGCCCTCGCCCTGGACGAGCCGCTTGTCCTCCTTGCGCGGCACGGCGATCCCGATGAACCCCTTCTGGGGCGCCTCGGTCTCGGTCGTCACCGGCGCGACAGTCGTCTCGCTCACGTCGCCAGGCCCCCTTTCGCGGCCGCCTGAACGGCCTCGACGATGTTCACGTAGCCGGTACAGCGGCAGAGGTTGCCCTGGAGCGCCTTGCGGATCTCGTCCTCGGTCGGGCTCGGGTTCTGGCGGAGGAGCGCCGTCGCGCTGATCAGCATCCCGGGCGTGCAGTAGCCGCACTGGAGCGCGTGGCTCCCCGAGAACGCCTCCTGAAGCGGCGTCAGGTCACCGTCGCCCGCGAGGCCCTCGACGGTCGTGAGCTCGGCGCCGTCGGCCTGGACGGCGAGCAGCATGCACGACTTCACGTTCTGGCCGTTGAAGAGGATGGTGCAGGCGCCGCAGTTGCCGGTGTCGCAGCCGATGTGCGTCCCCGTCAGGTCGAGGTCGTCGCGCAGGAAGTGGACGAGCAGCCGGCGGGCGTCGACCTCGCGCTCGTACGTCGTCCCGTTGACGGTGACGGTGACGAACGCGCTCGTGACGGGCTGGGCGCTCACCGGCGGGCCTTCGCGGCTGCGTCGACGACGGCGCGGGCGGCGACGACCTCGGCGAGGTGGCGGCGGTAGTCGCCGGAGGCGTGGACGTCGGACGGCGGGTCGAGCGCGGCCCCGATGCCCTGGGCCGCCTCCTTGACGGCGCTCGCCGCGGGGTCGCCGCCGGCGAGGCGCGACTCGAGCTCCGCGGCGCGGACGGGAACGGCGTCGACACAGCCGAGCGCGACGCACGCCTCCTGGATCGTCCCGTTCGCGCGCACACAGGCGGCGGCGTTGACGATGGCGGTGCCGTCCCGCCCGATGGGGACGATCGCGAACCCGTCGCCGCGGCCGTCGGCCGCGGGAACGGTGATGCTGGTGAGGAGCTCGCCGGGCCCGGCCTGCGTCATGTAGACGCCGAGGAAGAACTCCTCCGCCGGAACGCGGCGCTCGCCGTCCGAGCCGCGCACGGTCATCTCGGCGCCGAGCGCCACCATCAGCGGCGGAAAGTGGTTGGTCGGATCGCCGGTGCAGACGTTGCCGCCGATCGTGCCGCGGTTGCGGACCTGGACGTCGGCGATCATCCCGGCGACCTCTGCGATGACGGGGCGCGTCGCGTGCACCTCGGGTGACTGCATGATCGACGTGTACGTCGCCATGGCGCCGAGCTCGAGGCTGCCGTCGGCGCCGATGCCGATGGTGCGCAACTCGTCCAGTCCGTTGAGGTCGACGAGGACGTCGGGCGCGGCGGCGCGGGCCTTCATCACGTTGATCAGCGTCTGCCCGCCGGCGAGGGCGCGCGCGTTCGGATTCGACCCGAGGATCGCCAGGGCGTCCTCGATCGACCCAGGGCGCGCGTACTCCACCTCCCGTAGCAGCACCGCCGTCTTATATCGCGGCGCGATCAGGCGCGGCAAACAGAACCGGACTTAGTGGCTGAAAGCCACTAAGTCGCAGCCGGCGCGGCGTCGGTGTCCGCGTGGATGCGGCCCGTCGCCTCGCGGAGGCTGCCGCCCGAGCGCCCGGCACGGACGGCGACGATCTCCGCCACGATGGCGAGCGCCGTCTCCGCGGGCGTGCCGCCGCCGAGATCGAGGCCCGCAGGGCCGTGGATGCGGGCCAGCGCCTCCTCGCTCACACCCTCCTCGAGCAGCCGCTCACGCCGGCGCGCCTGGTTGCGTCGCGAGCCGATCGCGCCGACGTAGAGCGCCTCCGTCTCGAGCGCGGCCTTCAGCAGCGGCACGTCGAACTTGTCGTCGTGCGTCAGGACGACGATCGCGGTCGTGAAGTCCGGCTGCACCTCGGCGAGCACGTCCTCCGGCCAGCCCACGACCAGCCGGTCCGCGCTCGGGATGCGCTCACGCGTGAGGAAAACCGCCCGCGCGTCGCCGACCACCGTCCGGAAGCCGACCGGGCCGGCGATCGCGCACAGCGCCTCGGCCGTGTCGACTGCCCCGTAGACGAGCAGCATCGGCGGCGGCCCATAGAGCTCGGCGAAGACCTTCCGGCCCGGCAACTCGAGCAGCCGGTTGCGATGCCCGCGCACCACCTCCGCGAACTCGGCGGCGAGCTCGACCGGCGCGTCGCCGACCGTCTCGCCGGATTCCAGCACGAGCAGCTTCGTCCCCACGCCGTCGCCCTCGACGATCGTGAACAGCACGGCGCGCTGCTCCTCGCGAACGACCTCGAGGAGCCGATCGAGCACGTCTAGAGGCGTTCGACGAAGACGTCGATCTCGCCGCCGCACGGGAGACCGACCGACCAGGCGAGGTCGTCGCTGATCCCGTACGTGACGAGCCGCGGCGCGCCACCGGCCAGCACCTCGCGCGCCTGCTCGACCACGTCGCTCTCGACGCAGCCCCCGGACACCGAGCCGGCCAGCTCGCCCTCCTGCGACACGGCGAGCTTCGAGCCGAGCGGCCTTGGGGCCGATCCACGCGTGGCGACGACGGTCGCGACCGCGACGTGCTCGTCGCCGCGGCCGTGCCAGCGCTCGACCTCCCGGGCGATGTCTCTCACCCCTCCAGACTAGTCTCCTGCGGGTGCCGCTCGCTGCCCCGCTCGATGCCCGCCGCGGGCTCTTCGCCGGCCTCATCGACCACGCACCGACGTTCCCGCCGGAGGAGCTGCCGCTCGACCAGGCGCTGCGCGCTCACGAGTCCGCACTGCACAGCGAGCCGGGCTGGATCTGCAACCGGTTCGTGGTGCGGGCGTCACACGTGGCGCAGCTGCCCGAGCTCCGGCCGCCGCGCCTCTCGGTCGTGGTCGATGCGCCGCCCGGGCCGGACGCGCGGATCGAGGCGTTCGAGACCACAGACGACGCCTGGATGCCCCCGGCGGAGGCCGAGGTCTTTGTCGAGCACGCTGTCGGGCCGGAGTTCGATGCCTGGGTCGCGGGCCTCGGCGGCAGGCGAGCCAAGGTGCGCTGCGGCCCGACGGCGCCTGCGACCGAGGACCTCGCCGCCGCGATCCAGAGCTGCCGCGAGCGCGGCGTTGCCTTCAAGGCGACCGCCGGGCTCCACCACGCCGTCCGCACGAACGGGCAGCACGGGTTCCTCAACCTCCTCGCCGCCGCCGCCTTCGGCGACGAAGAGGCGGCGCTCGTCGAGACCGACGCTGCCGCGTTCGCCGTCGACGCCGACGCGTTCCGCTGGCGCGACCGGAGGGCGTCGCCGGAGGAGATCGCCGTGATGCGCCGCGATCTCTTTCTGTCGTTCGGGAGCTGCAGCTTCACCGAGCCGGTCGACGAGCTCCGGGCGCTCGGGATGCTGTGACCGCGCTCGACCACCTCCCCTACGGCGTCTTCTCCACGGCCGACCGCCCGCCGCGGGTCGGCGTCCTGGTCGACGACCGCGTCCTCGATCTCGCCGATGCCGCCGAGAGCGGACGTGTGGGCGTCGAGCCAGCGCTCTTCGCCGCCCCGAGCCTGAACGCGTTCATGGCCGCCGGCCGGCCCGTCTGGCGCGCGACCCGCGAGGCGCTTCGCGCCCTGCTGCAGGACGAGGTCGAGGCGCTCGTCCCGCTCGCCGAGGCGCGCCTCCACCTGCCGTTCGAGGTCGCCGACTACGTCGATTTCTACTCGTCGCGCGCGCACGCAGAGAACCTCGGGCGGCTCTTCCGCCCCGGCTCCGACCCGCTGACGCCGAACTGGCTGCACCTGCCGATCGCGTACCACGGCCGCGCCGGGACGGTCGTCGTCAGCGGCACGCCGGTCCGGCGGCCGTCGGGGCAGGTGAAGCCGCCCGACGCGGACGCGCCCGCGTTCCGGCCCTCGGCACGGCTCGACATCGAGCTCGAGCTCGGGCTGGTGATCGGGGCGCCGAGCGAGCTGGGCGAGCCCGTCGCCGCGGACGAGGCGCTCGAGCACGTCTTCGGCGTGGTGCTCGTGAACGACTGGAGCGCGCGCGACCTCCAGGCCTGGGAATACGTGCCGCTCGGCCCTTTCCTGGGCAAGTCGTTCGCGACGTCCGTTGCCGCCTGGGTGACGCCGCTCGACGCGCTCCCCCGCGTCGCCGCGCCGCCGCAGGACCCTGAGCCGCTCGCCCACCTCGGGGCGGCGGGGCGCGCCGTCTTCGACATCGACCTGGAGGTCGACCTCAACGGCGAGACCATCTCGCGCACGAGCTCGCGCAACCTCTACTGGACGGCCGAGCAGCAGATCGCGCACCTGACCTCGAACGGCGCGGCGCTGCGCACGGGCGACCTGCTCGCGTCCGGGACGATCTCGGGGGACGAGCCGGGCAGCCGCGGGAGCCTGATCGAGCTGACCTGGAACGGCGCCGAGCCACTCGAGCTCGCAGACGGCTCGGTGCGCACGTTCCTGGAGGACGGCGACGAGGTCGTCCTCCGCGGCCGCACGTCCGACTTCACGCTCGGCGAAGTGCGCGGCCGGATCGAGCCGGCGGGCTAGAGGGCGATTCGCAGGAGCAGGATCGCAAGCAGCGCGCAGACGGTGATCGCGCCCAGCGAGACGAGCGACGACTCACGCGCGGCCTGGGCGGTCGTCTGCGAGACCGGCAGGAAGCCGATGGCGGCGAGGCGCGGCAGCAGCGAGAACGCGAGCAGCAGCGCGAGCGCGAAGAGCGCGATCGCAAGGGCCAGCGCGCCGTTCCGCGAGAGCACGCCGCCGTCCGCCGCGGCTGCGGGCCAGACGAACTGCGGCGTGGTGCTGCCGTCGACCACGCTCGTCGTGTCGTTCGCGAGCGCTTTCTCGAGGCCCGCGTAGAAGGCGGCGAGCCCCGGCGTTCGCGCCGAGACGCGCGCCGCGCGCAGCACAGGAAACGTCTTGCCGGCACGCGCCCGGGCGTGCGCCGTCGGGCGGACCGGCTTCGCGCCGGCCTTGACCGCCTCGAGCGCCGGGCCCGAGATCGGCCGAGCGCCGGCCTTCCGCGTGGCCGCCGGACCGTTCGGCGCGGCGCCGGGAGGCGAGGGCGGCTGGCCGTTCCCGGCGGCGAGGGGGGCGGCGGCTCCCCGGGCAGCGGTCGACGTCACAGCGCTGGTGGTGGTCGATGGAAGCCGCACGGGAGCTGTGGTCGTCGGCAGCGGGGCGATCGTCGTGGGCAGCCGCACGGTGGTGGTCGGTGTCGGCAGCCGGACGGTCGTGGTGGGGACGGGCACGGTGGTCGTCGTCGGAAGCCGCACGGTCACCGTCGTGACCGGAGGGAGCGGGACGGTCGTCGACGTCGGCAGCGGCGGCAGCGTGGGCGGAACCGTCACCGTCGTCGTCGGCAGCGGCGGCAGCAGGTCGCCGTGCGCGACGGTCTCGAAGCCGCCGAGGCCTACCGCGCCGAGCGCGCAGACGGCGATGACCCGTGGGAGTGCCCCTCTCCGCACGGGGCCGTCATTCCCACCGGCACCCCCCGGCCAAACAACCGTTCAGGCCGCGAGCCGCTCGAGCGCGGCGGCCGGATCAACCGCCAGCTCGCGCCGCAGCACGGACGCCGTCGCGAGCAGTGCGACCTGCGTCTCGTCCAGCCGCGGCTCAGCCGTCGTGAGCCGCTGGAGCAGCAGCCCGGGCACGAGCAGCGCACGCGCGAGGAGCCGCTCGGACGACTGCACGGCGCGCCAGATCTCCATCGTCAGCGCGAGCGACAGCACCGCAACGAGCACCGAGCCCAGGAACGCCCCCGGCACCGGCACGAAGCGGTCGGCGAGGACCGCCACCGGCAGGACGAGCGCGGCGAAGTTGGTGCCGCAGCGGCGCGCGAAGCGGGTCGGCCTCGCGGCCCCGCCCCACGTCTCGACCAGCCGCCCCTCCTCGACCGCAGCGATCGCACGGTGCTCGGCGCCGTGGAGCGACCGGGTGCGGCCGCGGAAGAGCCACGCCAGCAGCGCGAGCGTCACGACGATGCCGGCGGCCGTGCCGTAGCGATGAGGCAGGAACACGAAGCCGAAGGGGACGAGCATCGCCGCCGCGAGCAGCGGGCGCTCGTAGCGCCGCGCGACGCCGGTGCCGCCGAACAGTGGCGCCATCGCCGAGAAGAGGCGAGCGAGCCCGCGCAGGAGCGGCAGCCGCGAGAGCCGCTCGGGCGGCTGCGGCATGACGCCCTCACGCACGGTCCCGTCCGTGCGGGCGAAGGCCCAGAAGCGATCACTGGCGATGACGACGCCGTCCGCGCGCGCCATGCCGCCGAGGCGGGGAAGCGAACCGTGTGCGTCCGCGCGCGCGAGCAGGGCGGCGAGATCGGCCATGCCCCCTAGAGTCGCCAAAACACCGCCGCCCGGCAAGTGCCGGGCGGCCTATTCGTTCGGTTCTGAAGTCCTAGTTACCAGCGGCCGCGCGTGAAGAAGCCGAGCAGCGCGAGGATCAGAATCACGATGAGGATGATCCAGAGAATGCCCAAGTGAAGCCCTCCTTCGTCGTTGCGGTCAGCATTCCCGGCGTCGTGCCGGCTCAAACGGACCGCCGCGAACGATCCGCGCGGCTAGGCCGGTACGAGCTCAAGCCGCGCGAACGCGTGGCGCGCGTGCCAGAAGCCCCAGAGCACGAGCGCGATCAGGATCGGCGTGCCGGTCAGGAACGAAACGACGACCATGCCGCCCACGCCGCTCCCGAGCAGGACGACGAGC
Organism: uncultured Thermoleophilia bacterium; assembly: GCA_963817375.1. GTDB lineage: Bacteria > Actinomycetota > Thermoleophilia > Gaiellales > Gaiellaceae > JACVRM01. The sequence goes on from CAWFOB010000001.1 coordinate 523,116, forward strand.
CTGAGCGCCGACCGCGCGAGGCAGTACATGCCCCAGACGACTGACTGCATCCCGAACTCGCGCCGGTAGGGCTCGCTCGCACGGAACTCCGCTGGGAATGGGTAGAAGCCGCGCGCGAAGGCGCCGACCAGCGGCCGGCCGATCGCGGCCGACACGAGGTACGCGATCCCCCAGCACGCGCTGACCACGACCGGCTGCGCGAGGTAGACGGTCGCGCTGTGCGCCGCGAGGGCGACGGCAGCCTGGATGACGACGAAGAGCAGCGCAGCGCCGGCGAGCGCCACGTCGAGGCCACGGCGCAGCTGGAGCAGCACGATGAGCCCTGCGGCAACAGCCGAGGCAATGACGCCGGGGCCCAGGCCGGCGGCCCGCCAGGCGGCATAGAAGACGAGCACGGGCACGAAGCCCTCGAGCGCGAAGTTCGGCAACCCCCGCCCGAGCAGCAGGCGCCAGGTCGGGTCGGGCAGGTCGGTCAGGCTGCTGCCCGCTGCAGCCGGCTCAGGTGTCGGTCGCACCATTCGATCCCCCACTCGCAGTATTCGAGCCCCCACTGGTAGACGAGGTCGACGTACGGCGGATCCGGGACGCCGCTGCCGTCGTCGAGGCCGCGCAGGTACTCGAGCATCTGCCGGTAGCCCTCCCGGCGCCCCTCCAGCAGCCCGAGCGCGTAGTCGGGCGGCAGCAGATCCGCGAAGAACAGGCGGAGCAGCGACTCGTCGCGCGCCTCGATCCGCGTCTCCATCCCGCCGAACCAGCCGTTCAGCGCGTCGCGTCCGGCATCGGTGATGCGGAACACGCGGCGGGCGCGGCCGCCGTTCGGCACATCGTCGCCCGCGATCCAGCCGGCCTCCTCGAGGCGCTTCAGCTCCGGGTAGATCTGCCCGTAGCTCGCCGCCCAGAAATGGCGGATCGTCCTATCGACGTTGCGCTTGATGTCGTAGCCGCTGCGCGGCTTCGACGCGATCAGCCCGAGGACGGCCCAGGTCACGGCGTTCGGCTTCATCTATCGCGACGATATATCGCTCCGATGTATCTGTCAACTCTTTGCGATTCGTTGGAGATTCGTTGCGGTCCGTTGGCCCGGCCCTGGGTCGCGTAGGAGTACAAACGGAGGCAGAAGACACTTCATGGCAACCCAGGAGGCATGTCATGACCAGAAGGCTCACGTTCGATCACACGCCGAAGCTGCTGGCGCTGCGCCGTTCGGGCACCGCGGATGTCGCGCTCCTGTGGAGCCGCCGCAGGCATCGGGCCGCCGTCGCAGTCGACGACCAGGCAACCGGCGAGCACTTCGAGCTGCTCATCGAGCCGGGCGATGACCCGCTCGATCTGTACGAGCACCCGTTCGCGTACGCCGCGGCGCGCCGGGTTCTCGCGGCCTAAGGCAGGGCGCTAGCCGCGCAATCAGAAAACCCTTACCCGGTTCTCAGAATCGGCGGCTTTACTGTCCCGATGCGCCGCCACCTCGTACTCGCCGCCACCGTCCTCGCCGCGTTCACCGTCACAGGGAACGCCGCGGCCGCGACGCCCTCGGCGCCGTCGCCCACGAAGGGCGTTGTGATCGTCAACACCGACCTCGCGCTCGAGCAGGCCAGCGCGGCCGGCACCGGCATCGTCCTGACGAAGGACGGCCAGATCCTGACGAACAACCACGTCATCGCCGGCGCGACGACGATCAAGGTCACCGTCCCGGCGACGCACAAGACCTACACCGCCGACGTCATGGGCTACGACCCCGCCGACGACATCGCGCTGCTGAAACTCGAGGGCGCGTCGAACCTGGCGACGGCGACGACGGGGAACTCGGCCAAGGTGAAGATCGGCCAGGCCGCGCGCGCGGTCGGGAACGCCAACGGCGCCGGCAAGCTCATCGTCACCAAGGGCAAGGTCGTCGGCCTGAACCGCACGATCAGCATCCAGCAGGAGGACGGCAGCCTCTCGAAGCTGGCCAACCTGGTCGCGACGACCGCGAAGCTCGTGCCCGGCGACTCCGGCGGGCCGCTCATCGACGCCACGGGCCACGTGATCGGCGTCGACGCCGCCGGCTCGGCAACCGGGGCGAGCGCGGTCGGGTTCGCGATCGCGATCAACAAGGCGCTGTCGATCACGAAGCAGATCGCGGCCTCGCGTGCCTCCCAGCTCGTCCACATCGGCGCCACCGCGTTCATCGGCATCGAGGCGCAGGACGACCCGAACGGCGTGCTCGTCGGAGGGGTCTTCCCCGGCTCGCCCGCCGAGACAGCAGGCCTCGTGGCGGGCGATGTCATCACCTCGATCGACGGCACTACGGTGACGGACTCCGCGGGTCTCCGGACCGTCCTCTTCGCCCACCATCCCGGCGACTCGATCTCGATCGCCTACACCGACGCGGCCGGCAATCCCGCCACCGCGACGGTCACGCTGGCCGACGGGCCGCCCGTCTAGCGCAAGAAGCGGAGGAGCTCCGCCGCGTGCGCCTCGGTCCACTCGAGGTTCGCGACGATCACCTCGCGCGGCGTCACGCCGCGCCATTCGCCACGCATCACCCTGTTGCGCCGGTGCGCGATCAGCTCATCGAGCAGGGTCGACCGCTGGGCCGTCTCGAGCCCGTAGGCGTCGCAGAGCAGCCGGAGCCGCTTGCCGCGCCCGCCGAGCGGCAGCCCCCACTCTAGGAGCTGGCCGTCGATCCGGATGCAGGCCCAGTACGTGGCAGCGAGCGCGACTTCGAGCGTGCGCGTCATCGGGCGGGCGATCTCCCAGTCGATGAGCGCCGCCGGCAGGCCGTCGCGGAAGATCACGTTCGTCCAGAAGAGGTCGCCATGACCGATCACCTGTGCGCCGGCAGTCTCTGCGCGATGCCAGCCCGGCTGCTCGGGCGGAACGAACCCGTCCTGGGCGTCGTGCGCGCGGCGGAGCAGGCGGCCGATCGCGACCACCACGTCATCGCCGTACGGGACGGGTGCAAAGGCCGGCTCGCCCTCGACGTACGAGAGCACCTCCCTCCCCTCCTCGTCGATGCCGAGGAACCGCGGCGCCCCGTCGAAGTCGACCTGCTCGTACCAGCGCAGAAGCGCCTGGACGCCGCGCGGCTCCGGCGGGCGGCGGACGGTGTCGCCGACCCGGACGACGACGTTCATGTCGCCGCCCTCCAGCGGGATCTCGTCCGGCACGCTAGAGCGCCTTGCGGACGTGGCGCGGGAGCGAGTCCACGACCAGCTCGTACGAGTGCGCGACGAGCTCCTCGAGCTCGTCATCGGGGACGGAGCCATCGAGCACCACGGTGTTCCAGTGCTTCTTGTTCTGGTGGTAGCCAGGCTGAACGGCGTCATACGCCTTGCGGAGAAGCTCCGACCATTCGGGGTCGCACTTGAGGTTGACGGTCGGCGGCTCGGCCTCGTGCGGGACGAGCGCGAACATCTTCCCTCCCACCTTGTAGACGGCAACGCCCCGGCCGAACGGGTGCGTCTCGACCGCGCCGGCCTTCGCCGCGCAGATTCGTCGGACGCGGTTGCGAGTCACACGCCGTCGGCGTCCGAAAAGCGCTAGCGGCCGGGGCCGGGAACGGCCTCGACTTCATCGACGCGCAGGTGCGGCTGATCGGCGGGGATCAGCGCAGCGATGACGGGCCGCTTGTCGACCTTCGAGCGCAGCAGCGTCGGCGGCTTCTCGCTGACGTACGTATCGCCCCACTGGCGGAGCGCCGTGAGCGCAACACGCAGATCACGCCCCTTTTGCGTGAGCAGATACTCGTAGCGCGTCGGATGCTCCTGGTAGGGCACGCGCTCCAGGATCCCCTCGTCGACAAGGCGGGTGAGCCGCTCCGTCAGAACGTTGCGCGAGACGCCGAGGCTCTCGTGGAACTGCTCGAAGCGGCGACGCCCGAGGTAGGCGTCGCGAACGATCAGGAGCGTCCAGCGCTCGCCCACGATCGCGAGCGTCCGGGCGATGGAGCAGTTCTGGCCGTCGTAGTCGCGCTTGAGCATGACCCGACGGTAGCAGGGTTAGTTGCTTCACGCAACTTACTTTGATAGGGTCAGTCCCGTCATGCAACTTACTGCGACGGGAGGCCCGCAATGACCACCACATCAATCGCCGAGCGGCTCGCCGTCGCGCGCGCCGGAGACCGCATCTCACGCCGGACGCTGCCGAACCGCGTGGCCTACGCGCTCGCCGCAGGCGTCATCGGCCTGGGTCTCTTCGCGTCCGTTACCCCCTCCCCCCTCTACCACCTCTACGCGACCCGCTGGCACTTCGGGCCGCTGACGCTGACCCTGATCTACGCGACCTACGCGTTCGGCGTGCTCGCCGCGCTGCTGCTGGCGGGCCGCGTCTCTGACGACGTCGGACGGCGCCCAGTCCTCCTCGTTTCGCTCGCGATGCTCGCGCTCTCGAGCGTGACCTTCATCGTCGCGTCCTCGACGGCCTGGCTCTTCGCCGCCCGCGGGATCCAGGGGCTCGCCACCGGCGCCACGATCAGTGCCGCCAGCGCGGCCCTCCTCGACCTCCATCCGCGCCGCGATCCTTCCGCGGCCGGCCTCGCCAACGGCGTCGCGAGCGCGGCAGGGCTCGCGCTCGGGTTCCTCGTGTCGTCGGCGCTCGTACAGCTCGGCGACGCGCCGCGCACGCTGCCGTACGTCGTCCTCTTCACGCTCTTCGCGATCGCGTTCGCCTGCGCGTACTTCATGCCGGAGCCGGTCGGGGAGCGCCGCCACTTCCGGCTGACCGTCGCGCGGCCCCGCGTGCCGGCGAGCGCGCGCCACCCGTTCCTGCTCGCCGCGCTGGCCGTCGTGGCCTCCTGGTCGATCGGCGGCCTGTTCTTCTCGCTCGGCCCGGGGCTGGGCGTCCGCCTCTTCGACACGACCAACGCGGTGCTCGCCGGCATCGGGATCGTCGCGCTCGCGGGGTCCGCCGCCGTCGGCCAGCTCGTGCTCGGCCGCACAGCGCCGTGGATCGGTGCGAGCGCCGGCTCCATCGCACTCGCCGCGGGCACGGCGTTGATCGTTGCCTCGGCTGCGATCGACTCGAGCACGCTGTACCTCGCGGGCGCGGTCATCGGCGGCGTCGGCTTCGGCATCGCGTTTCTCGGCGGGCTCCGCTCGCTCGTGGCGTCGATTCCCCCAAACGAGCGCGCGGCCGTGCTGTCGGCCTTCTACATCGTCGCCTACGCGTCGCTATCGATCCCGGCCGTCCTCGCGGGCGTCGCCGTCACGCGCTTCGGCCTAACCACCACGTTCGAGACCTTTGGCAGCGTCGTCGCCGCCATCGCGCTCGTGGTCGCCTTCGAGGCCTGGCGGACGCGCCCAGGGTCGATCTAGCATCCGGCACATGCGCGGCCTGCTCGCGACGTTCGCGCTCGTCGCGGCAGCCGCGACCGCATCCGCCGCGCCGCCGACGCTGACGATGGCCACCTCGCTGCCGGCATGGCTTGCACCCGGTGCCCGGTTCGTGGTCGACGGGTCGACGAGCGTTCAGACCGTCTCGCTGCTCTCGGACCGTGCGCGGATCGCCTCGGTCACGGCGGGGCCGGGCGGACGGTTCTCGCTGCACGCTCGCGCGCCCGGCGCGGGCCGCCATCAGCTGACCCTGCTCGTCGGAGGCACGCGCGTCGGCATCGGGACGCTGGTCGTGCGGCCGGTCGTGCTCGACGCGGTGGGCGACATCACGCCGGGCGAGGCGGTCGGCCCTGCGATCCGAGCCCTCGGCGCGGCCTATCCGTGGACGAATGTCGGGCCGGAGCTCCGGCGCGCCGACCTCACGACCGGGAACCTGGAGGGCGCGATCACGGATCGCGGTACCCCTGCGCCGGACAAGCAGTACCACTTCCGCGGGCCGGCGGCGCTGCTCGCCGGCGCACGTGCGCGTGCCGGCTTCGACGTGCTCACCGTTGCGAACAACCACTCGCTGGACTTCGGCGCCGCGGGGCTCGCGGACACGCTTGCCGCGGCACGGCGATTGGGCATCTCGACAATCGGTGGCGGCGCAACACTCGGGGCCGCGCGCCGACCGGCGACATTCGACGTCGGCGGTCTGCGCGTCGCGTTCCTCGGCTACTCCGACGTCTGCCCGCCCGGGTTCGCCGCGGGTGCGTCGTCACCCGGCATCGCGCGGGCCGAGGCGGGCCAGATCGCGGAAGACGTCCGCTCGGCGAAGCGGACGAGCGACGTGGTCGTCGTGTTCTTCCACTGGGGCGTCGAACTTCGCGCCGCACCGGATGCGCGGCAGCGAATGTTCGCCGGGTCGGCGATGCACGCCGGGTCGACGGTCGTGCTCGGCGCGCACCCCCACGTCCTCGGGTCCGTCGAGCGGTCGCCACACGCGCTGGTCGCCTGGTCGCTCGGAAACTTCGTCTTCCCGGCCGGCAGCGCGGCCGCGACGCGGACGGCGATCCTGCGCGTGCGGCTCACTGCCGGCGGCGTGGCCGGGTTCGATCTCGTCCCTGCGCGCTCCGGCGTGCAGCCGGCGCTCGGCTGATCAGCCCGCGAAGAGATCTGAGAGCCAGGCCGTAACAGCAGCGGACAGCGCGGGCAGGTCTGCCTTCAGGCCGTGATCGCCCTGCACCTCGACCACCGTGCGGTGCGCGCCGGCGGGCGGGATGCCGAACGGGTCGCGCGCCCCCTGCACGACGAGCGTCGGCACCGGCACCGCGTCCAGCTCCGGAAGACGGCTCGGCGGCGGAGCCGCGCCGGCGCGGCGAGGCGGCCGCAACGGAAACGCGAGACACAGCACCGCGACCGCTCCGGTGAGCCCCACCGTTCGACAGGCGACCCGTGCGCCGAGGGAGCGGCCGCCGACGACGAGCGGCAGTCCCTCGAGCTCACGCACCAGCAGCGCGGATACGACCGCGACCCACGCTGCGTCGAGCTGCGCGGCCGCGGCAGGCGCGCGCCGTCCCGCGACACGATAGGGCTGCTCGACAAGGGCGACACTCACGGCCTCCGCGACGGCGGCCTCGCTCGCGGCGACCAGGTCGGGAGCGCCCACGCCGCCCCCGGCGCCGTGACCGAGCATGAGCGCCGCTCGCGGCCGATCAGCCGGGTGCAGGTAGGCGCGAGCGGGTCCGGACGGTGTGTCGACCTCGACCGTTTCCATGCCGCGCATGCTCAGAGCGGCGGCCGGTGCGCCGGCCCGTTACGACGCGGCGGGGATGGTGCGCGACTCGGCCTGGCGGACGCGCTCGGCGAGCGCCTCGAGGAGCGCCCACGCCATCTCGGGATGACTCTCGACGAAGGGACGGAAGCTCCAGACAGGCAGTTGGTAGCCGTGGACCTCCGTGTCCGCCTTCACGGTCGCGCTGCGCGCCGACTTGGCGATCAGAGCCATCTCGCCGAACGCCTCGCCGGGGCCGAGCCGGCCGACCTCCTGGCCGCGAACCGTCACGGTCACCTCGCCCCGCTCGATCACGACGAACGTCCGGCCGGCCTCGCCCTCCTCGGCGATCGTCTCGCCGGCGGCGTAGGTCCGCTCCATGAATTCGCCTGCTAGTTGCTCGAGGAATCGATCGTCGGCCTCGGCGAAGAGCGGGACACCTCGAATCAGCTCGATGGTCGGCTGGGGCACGCGGGGATCCTACCCGCGTCTGCCTGTCGCCCACCGGCCGAGAGCCGGGGATGGTGCTCAGCCCCGGCGCCGAGGTCGCCGGAGCCGTTCGACCGCACGCCGCGCCTGCACGGCGCCGTCGTGTTCCCGATTCGTACGGTCTATTGTCGAAGGCCTGAGTCCGACGCTCGCCGCTTCTCCTCCGGATGATCGCTCGCTGATCGAGTGGCTCGACGCATGGAAGCGCACGGGCATTGGACGGCTCGCGCTGTACGGGATCACGGTCGGCGCCGTCGCTGCGTTGTACTACGGAGCCGGCCGCGCCGGGCTCCAGCTTGCCTACCTGCACGGCACGGTCACAGCGCTGTGGCCGCCGGTCGGCGTCGGCATCGCCGCGCTGGTCATTCTCGGCCCCGGGGTCTGGCCGGGAATCGTCATCGGCGATCTGCTGCTCGCCGACTTCTCGACGCCGTGGGAGACGATCGCCGGTCAGACGGTCGGGAACACGCTCGAAGTCGTCGTGGCGGCGGTGCTGTTCCGCCGACTGACGCAGAAGCGAATCACGCTCGAGCGGGTGTGGGACGTCCTCGCCCTCATCGCCTGCGCCGCGCTCGGAACGCTGATCAGCGCCGTCTTCGGGGCCGTCTCGCTCAGGCTCGGCGACGTCATCAAGGCGGACGAGTTCGGCAGTGTCTTCCGCACCTGGTGGCTCGGTGACTTCACCGGCGCGCTCGTGTTCGCGCCGCTCATCCTCGTCTGGGCGGTGCGCAAGACGTGGCGGATGCCGGCCATGCAGCTCGGCGAGGCCGTGCTTCTCCTCACCGTCCTCATCGTGCTGATCGAGGTGCCGTCGCAGCGCGACGTGCCATACGTCGTCTTTCCCGTGTTGATCTGGGCGGCGCTTCGCTTCGGGCCGTTCGGCGCTGCCACCGCGGTCGCGATCACCTCGTCATTGACGATCTGGAACACCGCGCACGGCTCAGGGCCATTCGTGCGGGCATCGATCACGCATAGCGTGCTCGCCAGCCAGCTGTTCGTGGCGGTCGCCGCGTTGACGTCGCTCGTCCTCGCGGCCGTCACAGCGGAACGAACCGCGAGCGAGCGCGCGCAGCAGTCGCTCACCGACGAGCAGGCTGCGTTGCGACGGATCGCCACGCTCGTCGCGGGGGAGGCAGCATCGGACCGCGTCTTCGAGCAGGTGACGGTCGAGGCGGCCCAGACGCTGGGAGCGTCCGCGGCCAGCCTCGCACGCTTCGACGAGGACGGCATGGTCACGTTCGTCGGCGGCTGGAGTGACGCTGGTCCGCTGGCGTTCCCGGTCGGTTCGCGCGTGCCAGTCGAGGAGACCGGCGTGCTCGCGGAGATCCGAAAGACAGGCCGACCCGAGCGGATCGACAATTACGAGGGGCGGGCGCCAGAGATCGTGGCGCGGCTCAACAGCTTCGGCTACGCCTCGGCCGGCGCCGCGCCGATCAGGCTTGGCGGTCAGGTCTGGGGCGCCCTTGTGGTGGCGGCACCGCGCGACAAACCACTTGCACCGGGATCAGAGCGTCGTCTCGCCGACTTCGCCGACCTCATCGCGCAAGCGCTGGCGAACGCCGATGCATACAGAAAGCTCGCGGCGTCACGCATCCGGATCGTCGAGGCAGGTGACACCGAGCGCCGACGTCTGGAGCGAAACCTGCACGACGGCGCGCAGCAGCGACTTGTTTCCCTGGCACTCCGGCTCCGAATGATCAAGGCAAGCCTGCGGAATGACCCCGAATCCGCGGCGGCGCGTCTCGCCGAAGCTGAGAGCGAGCTCGATCAGGCGCTTGCGGAGCTGCGTGAGCTCGCGCGCGGGATTCACCCGGCCATTCTCACCGACCGAGGTCTCGCGGTTGCGATCCGCGCACTCGCCGAGCGCTCGCCGATCCCGGTCGAGCTCGCCCGGCTTCCGGAAGACCGGATGCCGGACCCCGTCGAAGCGGCGATCTACTACCTCGTCGCCGAGGCGATCACGAACGTCACGAAGTACGCGCAAGCGACACGCGCAAGCGTGACCGTCGAACGGTCAAACGGGTTTGCGAAGGTCGTCGTACGCGACGACGGAATCGGGGGCGCGGAGCCTGCCCCCGGCTCTGGGATCGTCGGTCTCGCGGATCGCGTTGAAGCGCTCGGCGGCCGGCTGCACATCGAAAGCCCGCCGGGACAAGGCACACAGCTCACCGCCGAGATCCCGTGCCAGACAACGCTGACGCAATAAACGTGTGACGAGCCTGAGCGGTTGCTTGGTCGCGACAGCAGCACGCAAGGGTCTCGGATACCGCGTCGGGCGCCGAACCCGGGAGGCACAGAGAGCGCCGGCGTGACGCGTTAGACGGTGTGGGGTCGCCAAGGCTCGTGCTCGTGCGCGAGCCAGACCAGCTCGGGGTCGAGCGCGCGCACCCGTAACTGGCCTTCTGTCTGCGGCTCGTCGAGCTCGCCGAACCAAACCGCGACGTCGCCGCCGACCACGACCGGACGGCCGCCAGTCTCGACGACGACCACCTGCATGCCGCGGGTGTGACCCGGCGCCGGGACGAGCCGGAGCCCGGGAAGCAGCTCGAGCTCGCCGTCGACCGGCACGTACCGCACACCGGGAGCCTCGACCCACTCGCGAATCGTGTAGTCGTCCTGGCTGAGAGCGTCGTCGAGCTCCAGACGCTGGACGTAGATCGGCCTGCCGGCGAATAGGTGGTTGCCGCCGCAGTGGTCGAAGTGCAGGTGTGTGTTGACGACGATGTCGACGCCGGCGAGGTCGAAGTCCTGCTCACTCAGCGGACGGAGGCGGGGATCGAGGTCGGCCACCGCCGGGTGCAGCTCCGTCATGCCGGTGTCGACCAGCACGCGCGCATCGGGGTGGTCGATGACGTGCACGTAGACCGGCATCCGCTCGCCCTCGGCGAGCAGGTCGGCAACGCGGACCGGTGTGATAGTGATCAGGGCGGGGACGTTCATTGCGTGCCGAGCGCCGCGGTGGTGCTGAGCGCCGCGCGGGCGCGGACGATCGCGTCGGCGGTCGCGGCGATGTCGTCCTCGGTCGTCGACCAGTTGGAGATCGAGACGCGAAGCAGCCGCTCACCCCGCCATGTCGTGCCGCCGAGCCAGGCTGTTCCCTCTTCCTGGATCCGCTGCTCGATGCGCCGGGTGAGCTTCTCGCCGCCGACGCGGATCAGCACCTGGTTCAGGACGACCTCGTTCGGGATCTCAATGCCGTCGACGGCCGCGAGGCGGGCCGCGAGGTCGCGCGCGTGCGCGCAACAGCGGTCGACCAGCTCTGCGACGCCGGAGCGGCCCAGGGCGCGGATCGCGGCCCACGTCGCGAAGCCGCGCGCGCGACGCGACGACTCGAGCACGAAGTCGCCGCCGCCGTACTCGCGGCCCGCCTCCTGGCCCGTGAGGTACGCCGCCGTGTACGCGAGCGCCGTCGCGTGCACGTCGGAGTGCGCGCAGAACGCATAGCCCGAGTCGTATGGCACGTTGAGCCATTTGTGACCGTCACAAGCCCATGAGTCGGCGAGCTCGATGCCGTCGACGAGCGCTGTCGTCCGCGGGCTCGCGGCCGCCCAGAGACCGAACGCGCCGTCGACGTGCAGCCACGCCTTCGCTTTCCTGGCTGCGGCTCCGATCGTCGCCAGGTCGTCGCACGCGCCCGTGTTCACGTTGCCGGCCTGCGCGCAGACGATCGTCGGGCCGGGCTCGAGGGCCGCGATCGTCTCCACGAGTGCGTCCGCGCCCATCGCGCCGTTGGCGTCGGCGGGAACCTCGTGGATCGCCGCCTCGCCGAGGCCGAGCAGGCGTAGCGAACGGTCGATCGTCCCGTGGCGCTCGGCGCTCGCGAGCACGCGCACGGGCGGGGCGCCGTGGAGGCCGTCGCGGCCGACGTCCCAGCCGTGCTGCTGCAGCACCCACCACCGCCCGGCCGCGAGCCCCACCGTGTTGGCTCCCTGGCCGCCCGTTGCAAACCCGACTGACGCCGTCGCGGGGATCCGCAGGAGCTCCTTCAGCCAGCCTCCGGCCACGTCCTCGAACGCGAGCGCGGCGGGCGAGAGCGCCGCGTTGAATCCGTTTTGGTCCCAGCCGGCTGTCAGCACGTCGGCGACGAGCGCGGCGTCGAGCGAGCCGCCGATGACGAAGCCGAAGTACCGCGGCCCGGCCGTCGCCATCAGGCCCGGCTCGGCTCCCGCGACGAGCTCGTCCACGATCGCACCGAGACCCGCGGGGCCTTCGGGCAGCGGGGCGCGCAGAGTGTCAGCGACGCTGCGCCGGTCGCGGTCGGGCGTGACGCGCGCCTCCCCGACGCCCGAGCGATAGTCGGCGACGAGGTCGGCGGCGTGGTGCAGCGCGGCGCGCAGGTTGTCCATCGGGCGATCCTACGGCCGAACCGTCACCGCTTAGCGCCCCAGGCCTACCGCTGGCCTGCGGTAGAGAGTTCTGCAGGATTCTGTTGCAATAGGAACCTTGATAGGCCCCGAAAACGGGCAGCCTGCTCCGAGCGGGCCCATTAGCGTTGCCGGTGTACTGGTTCGCGCCGCTCGCGCCTGGCGGCGTATCCCTCGCCTCGCGGCTGCCTCGCTCGCCGCCGTGCTCGTGCAGGCGCTCTTCAGCGCCGGCTTTGCGTACAGCCTGAAGCTGTTCGTCGACGACCTCACCGGGGAGCAAACCGCAATCTCGCTCCACACATTGATCGCCGTGCTCCTGATCGGGTTCGGACTCACGGCGCTCGCAACCGTCTTCGGCGAGCGCTCTACCGCCAGAGCCGCAGCGTTCTTCGGCAACGACATCCGGCGCGGCCTCTACCGCCGAATGGCGCGTGTGTCGCCGAGGTACCTCATGGAGACGCCGATCGGAAACATCCTGTCGCCGTTCGGGTCGAGCCTCAGAGCGGTCGAACGCGGCTTCACGGAATCGTTCCTGAACGCCGTCGTCCTCGTCGTCACCTTTGCGGTGACGCTGCCGCTGCTCTTCTTGATCGAGTGGCGCCTCGCCGTCATCACGGCGGTCCTGTTCCCGCTCGTCGTCCTAGCCGGCTACCGGCTACACCGAGGGCGGTCGAAGCGAACCAGCGCCTCTCGAATGCCGACTCGAGGGTCGTGACCGCGGTTCAGGAGGTGGTGCAGGCGCACCAGGTCGTGCGCACGTTCCGCCTCGAAGGGCACCTCGGTGAACGCTTCGACGAGCTCATCGACGCACTCGAAGACGAGGCGGTGCGAGCCCGAACGACGCTCGCGGCTGTCAGCAAAGGCGTCAGCCTCGCCGTCCTGCTGGTGCAGGTCGTCGTCGTGAGCATCGGCGCGATCTTCGCGTCGCGCGGTGAGCTCGGCGCAGGCTCGCTCGTCGCGTTCATCGCGATCGTCGGCGTGCTCGCCAAGAGCGTGTACGACTTCACGCGGGTCGACCTTGCAGGCCTAGCCGACGCGGGCAGGGGCATCGGGAGTGTGGAGCGCCGTCTGGCCGCCCCCGTGGAGAGCAGCGATGTTCCCGGGGCTGTACCGCTCGCGCCCGCGAAAGGTCGGGTCACATTCGAGAACGTCACCTTCGGCTATACGAGCGACGCGTCGGCGGTGGAAAACATCAGCTTCGACCTTCCAGCCGGGACATCGGTTGCGCTCGTCGGTACGAACGGGTCGGGGAAGACGACGATCCTGAACCTGCTGATGCGCTTCTACGATCCGCTGAGCGGCAGCATCAAGATCGACGGGGTCGACATCCGGGAGGCGACGGAGGAGTCGGTCCGCGGCCAGATGGCGGCTGTCTTCCAACAGAACTTCCTGTTTGCGGACTCGATCGAGGCGAACATCCGCATCGGCAACCCCTCGGCTCCGGTCGACGCCGTGGTCGATGCGGCGCGCCAGGCCGAGCTCCACGACTACGTCCTCCGGCTCCCGAGGGGTACCAGACGCATGTCGGCGAGACCGGCGGCCGCCTTTCGGGTGGGCACCGGCAGCGCATCGCGATCGGGAGGGCGCTGATCGGCGCGCCGCCGATCCTGATTCTCGACGAGGTCGCGACCGCGCTCGACCCGGTCACCGAAGCCTCGATCAACGAGATGCTGCGCCGGCTCGGCCGGGGGCGGACGGTCATCTCGGCGACGCATCGGCTCGCGGCCGTCGCAGCCTCCGACTGGATCCTCGTCATGGACAGCGGCCGACTCGTTCAGCAGGGCACCCATGACGATCTCGTCGCCCAGGAGGGCGCGTACCAAGGGCTCTGGGAGAAGCAGAGCGGATTCGAGATCAGCCGCAGCGGTCGGCACGGACAGGTCGGCCCAGCCGGCTCCGGCGCGTCGAGCTCTTCGCCGACCTCGACGAGGACTCACTCGAGCAGATCGCCCTGGAGCTCGAGTCCGAGTACCGCGAGGCTGACGAGACGCTCTTCGAGCAGGGCGACGTCGGAGACCGCTTCTACATCATCGCCCGCGGCAAGGTGCAGGTGTCGGAGTCGGCGCTGAAGGCGAGAAGCTCCTCCAAACGCTCGACGACGGCGACCACTTCGGTGAGATCGCGCTCATGCACGATCGGCCGCGTACGGCCACGGTCAGGACGCTCGTCCCGTGCATGTTCCTGACGATGTCCCGTGAAGACTTCCTCGCCCTCGTCGCTCGGAGCCCCGAGATGTCCCGCCTGCTCGAGGACCGGATGGCGAGCAGGCTCGACCACTGGGCGGGCGAGGCGGCGGCGAACGCCTGACGGCTGTCACTAGGGGACACCACGATGCTCCGGGGGCCACTGCCGGACCTCGATGCGCGTCCGTCCGCGGCCTCGTCGTCGCGGCGGTCGGAACCCAGGGACGGCAACGGCCAGCTGCCCCGCGAAGGGCTGATCAAGCCGATTCAGAGAATGCGCGGGTACTGGGCTCGAACCAGTGACCCCCAGCCTTGTCGAGTTCGCCCTGGGAGGCGACACGGTGGCCGAGGTGCGATAAATGGGGCTGGCTAGGAGTAAACCGCTCATCGAGCGCCGACTTGGGTCGCCTCGTTTTGCCGCAACAAGCTGACACGATGCTGACACGCGCTGCCGCGGCTGGTTTCGCCGACGATCAGGGGTCCGTGCGGACGAGCTGCGCGGCTAGCCAGCAGTAAGGAGATACGAGCTTGCCGCCGGATCCTCGCAGCCCGCGATTGCCGCGCGGTAGTAGTCATCGTGGCCAGCGTCGAGCAGCGCGTGATCCCAGCCGTCGGGCATCCAGTTTCCATCGCCTTCCCACATGAGGTCATCTGGATTGTCGGAGACGTGTCCAGCCCGCCATTCATGGGGCGCGCACAGTGGAACGAAGCCGAGCACGTGCATTATCTCGTGAAGCATTGCGAACTCGAGGTAAGCGGGCCGCGTCGCTCCGGGCGGAAAGAAGCCAACAGCGCAAGTCACCTGCGACGATGGCAAGCCGTTGAGATAGAGCGCTGCCACGCTACCGACGAAGCCCGGTGGCCAGGCACCGTCCCCACAAGCGTACGTGCTCGTTCCGTCGTAGTAAACGGCATAGATTTTGTTCGGATCAGCGAACCCCGCCGCTCTGATCGCTTCCTCAACCTGCTCGTGTAAGAACGGGCCGTAGGCTTCCAGTTGCACATCTGTTTGGCTCATACGAAGGAAGCTGACATCGAGCGACCCCGCACTGGTATCGAAGCGGAGCTTCTGGCCGACAGTCTGAGTCGTGAGCCACGATTGAAACGACGTGACGCTGTCCTCAATTGTCCCGTTGGTGTCCAGCGCTCGATCAGGTCTATCACTCGGGAGTATGTACATGAGGTGCACCTGCGGCCCGAACACCTGATCAGGACGATCAATCGTCGAACGCGAAAGCGGCGGCCCATACTGCCCTTGAACGCCCGTCATGAGGACCTCAAATGTCGCGGTGACCGACCGATCCTCTGTCATGACAACCGTGCAGCTGCCTATGCCGCTGCACGCCCCGCTCCACCCTGAGAACGTTGACCCTGTCGCTGGAGTGGCCGCCAACGTGACGCTTGCTCCAGCGGGATACGTCTTCGGGCAAGCCGGCCCAGGCCCGCACGGGAAACCAAGCCCGGAGACAGTCCCCCCACCAGTGCCGGCTACTACGACCCTCAGCGTCTGCATCGTTGGCGGAGCCGCCGCGGTTGTCGTACTCGTAGCGGCGGTTGTCGTGCTCGTCGCCGTGGTTGTCGTGCTCGTCGCCGTGGTTGTTGTACTCGTTGTCGTCGTGCTACTCGGGACTGTGCGCTTCGTTGACGTTCGTGTCGGGACGGTGCACGCAGCTGCCTTCGTCAACACTTTGAGACGAGCTCGCTGCGCGGAAACGAACTGCCGACGCTGCCGAGCGGACTTATGGTTCTTGTCGAAGGCGGAGCGCCGCGAGCCCATCGTCTTCTTGAACGCAGCGAGCCGCGAGGCGTTGCGGGCGTGCTGGGCTCGGCTGCAAGTCTTGGTGTGGACGCTCGTAGCGGCGTGCCCCGCCGCGAAGCCAAGTACGACCACCGCCACGGACGCGGCCGCCGCAAGTGCAGGTCGCAACCTCATCCGGCGATGTTGACGTGGTCAGATGGCCTTGTCTAGCCGCCGCGATGCCTGATCACGGAGTCAGCAGCTCCGCGCGATACGCTGCGCTGCGCGCCGACGGGGACGTCATTCCGCCGGGCCTGGGCGGGAGTTTCGCGCGATGCATAGTCATGTCGCGTCGCGTCCAGTCGCCGTGCGTCTGACGGCGCCACGCTGCGTAAGCCTCCTTGCGGAACTTACAGGCGGTCCTAAGTGGGCAGCATTCAAACCCACCTTACGAGTTCGTCCGACTGCTTGAAAAGATCGGAGGCCCGAAGTAGCGCCCTCGCAAACGCTCTACGTCGTGACTCATTTTACTAGGTCGCGGATTCGCGGTCCAGCAAGCCTTTTCAACGCCACACGTCGCGATCTCCTGGTAGGACGCGACCAGATGATGAGCATGACTCGCCGACCGAGCCAGAGCGTTATTAGCTGATGAAGCGGTGGATGGCCTCGTTGGCGTGGTCCTGAAACGACGGGTTGGCCAGGTCGGGGAAGATGTCCGCTTGGTTGACCAAGGGACCGTTCAGCTTGTTGGCCGCGCTGGCGTAGAACACGCCGCTGGACAGGGTCGGGTCGGTGACACCGTCGACGAGTCGCTTCGCGCCCACGTCAAGTTTGTGGGCGAGACCTAGGGCGGGCATGACGTACTTGGCCGCTACCCGCATCGGTAGGGGAAGGTCGTTGGGGGCTTGGGTGCCGGTGGTGTCGCCGGGGCTCACGGTGATGAAGCGGCGGTCGGGGTGTTGGCGGGCCAGGTAGGCCATCCAGAGGGCCCCGATGTACTTGGCCTGCCCGAACGCTAGGTTGAAGTCAGCTTTTCTGCTGGCGAAGTAGCTGCCGTCGATGACGGTGGCGAGTTCATCGGCTGAGGTTGAGACGAAGGATGGCCCTTTCATCCGCAACTTCGGAACTCCGCGGACTGCTTCACTTCCGGCGAGGACCGCAACCTCGCCAAGCCGGTCATCGGCCAGGAGCCCTTCGAGGAGGACGACGTGGCCAAGGACGTTCGTCGCGAACACGGTGGTGACCCCGTCAGCGGTCAAGTCCATCGACTGCGGGCCAATGACACCGGCGTTCATGACCAGCGCGTCGACGGATCCGTCGATGGCCGCCAGGCCGGCGCGGACCGAACCCAGATCGGCGACGTCCATGACAACGATGTCGAAGATGCGCCGGCCGGTCTCGGCTTCGAGCTCGGCCTTTGCCGTTGTCGCCCGATCTCGGTTCCGGCACGCCAGGTAGATCCGCGCCATCTCGGGACGTAATGCCAGTTGCCGGGCCACATCCTTGCCGATCCCGGAGTTGGCGCCCGTGATGAGTACCGTCTTTCCTGGGAGTGTGCTCATTGGCAGTTCGGATCTCCTAATTTTTGAAGTGTTCACTCCAGTATGTCATACTATAATGAAGTGTCAACTCCAATTTATGTATTAGGACAGGTATGCCGATGTCGGTGACTGGTAGCGATGCAGAGAGCTCTGATGAGCGAACGTTCACAGCCAAGGGGCTAGCCACCCGCGAACGGATCGTCGAAGCCGCGGCGACGCTGATGTATTCGGGCGGCGTGGCAGGCACCAGCTGGGAGGACGTGCAGAATGCGGCCGGAGTAAGCGCCTCGCAGCTCTACCACTACTTCGGTGACAAGCAGGGGCTGGTCCGGGCCGTGATCGCACATCAGACCCGGGCGATCCTCGAGAGCCAACAACCTCCTCTCGCAAGCCTGGACAGTTTGGAGGCCCTGCGGGCATGGCGTGATCTCTTGGTTGAGGGCCGACGTCAAATCCAATGCCAAGGTGGCTGCCCCCTGGGAAGCCTCGCCGGAGAGCTGTTCGAGGCACACCCGGAGTGTCGCGAGGATCTGGTCGACGGATTTGACCGGTGGGAGGGCGCGATTCGAGATGGATTGCAGGCCATGTATAAGCGGGGTGACCTGCGTCGGAGCGCCGATCCCGACCGCTTGGCCACGGCTCTGTTAGCCGCCGTCCAAGGTGGGTTAGTCCTTTCACAGGTCCGCCGTGACGTCGACCCACTCGAGGCGGCACTGGACACCATTCTCGAACACATCGCCTCACTCACGACCAGGCGTCGTTCTGAGCCCCGCCGATTGGAGTCCCATCGCTGAGCGAATCGACTACCGCGGATTGCCTATTAGAGCGCGTTGTCGTATCGACAACAGAAATGGGCGGTACTGGGCTCGAACCAGTGACCCCCAGCTTGTCGAGCTGGTGCTCTCCCAACTGAGCTAACCGCCCTGGCCGGCTCAGTGTAGCCGCCTTGCCGCGCGGTGATCGAGCGCAGCTGCGCGCGCCGAGCTGACGAGGCCCCGAGCTCTCCGGAGCCCCGTCAGCTGCGAGCACCGCGCTATGAGCAACGCGCCGACCTTCGTGGCGACGAGCTGGAGGTTGAAGATCCCGACCATCGTTGCGCTGGAGCAGCTGGCCGTGACCGTGCCCGCGGACGAGAGCGTGGTCGTGCCAAGGACCACCATGGACTGGGCGTAGGCGCCGGTCCCGCCGTTCGGGCCTGCGATGTGAGTCGAGGACGAGCCGAAGGTCGTGCCATCGGCCTTCAGCGAACAGGTAACGATCGCACGCGTCGCGCTGGGGCTCTGGTTGACCTCGAAGACAGCCGCCTGCACGACGTAGCTTCCCGCCGGGAGGTTCAGGGTTGTGAGCGTCGAGCCGTCCGCCTGCCCCGCCCCCTCAGGAGCGGTGTACGCCGTGCTCGGGCCGGTTGGCCCCGTCGCCCCTGCCGCTCCCGCCGGACCTGCAGGCCCCGCCGGCCCCGTCGCGCCTGCTGCGCCTGCCGCGCCTGCCGCACCCGTGGCGCCCTTCGGGCCGGCCCGGCCGCGTGCGCCCGTCTTTCCGCGCAGGCCCGACGTGTTCCAGACCAGCGCTCGCTCCGCCGAGCTGCATCGCTTGGCGACTCGGAGCACGCCGGTCGACTTCGCGTAGCACGCATGAATCGTGCTTCCCGTCTCGGTTCGGTTGAGCGTCGCCCCCGCGACCGGCACCAGAACGAGCGCGGCCACAAGCAACCACCGCCCCTCGCGGATGATCCTCCCCATCACGCCTCCTCTCGTCGTTTGGACGCGCCGCACGGCGCGGATTATGCGACGGCGGCGGCTTACGGGCCCGCGGCGATCTGCCGCCAGAGCAGCGTGTCCAGCGTGAAGCTGAGCTTCGGCTGCTGCTGGACGTACGTCGGCGCGCGGCGTACCTAGACGCCGAGCGGCACGGACGCGCCGGTCTCCGCCGACCGGAACAGCGCCTCGATCACCCGAGCCTGCGCCACCGCGTCCTCGCGCCCCAACAGGGGAGCGGCCTCGCCGCGAATGGCATCGCTGAGGTTCTCGAGCTCGAGCCGGTAGGAATCGGCAGGGTCGATCTCGATCCGCTCGACAGTGCCCTCGCGCCGGAGCTCGATGACCGGCCGGAGGCAGTGCCATGGATCGTCAAGGAAGAGCGAGCCCTCCGTGCCGATCACCTCGAGCTCGTCGCGCTCCGCGAGGGACGTGCCGCAGTCGAAGAGCCCGGCGACGTCGCCGGGAAACGTCAGCGCTCCGGCGAAGACCCAGTCGGTGCCGCTCGGGCCGACGACCTGCTGGCCGTAGACGACGGTCGGCTCACCCGCGAGGAGGCGCGACCCGTTGACGCAGTAACAGCCGACGTCCATCAGGCTGCCCCCGTCGACGTCGGTGCGGAGCCGGATGTTCTCGGGGTCGTACAGCGAGTAGCTGAAGGCGGAGCGGATCACCCGAAGCTCGCCGATCGCGCCGCCGCGGACGAGCTCCTCGAGTCGGCGCGTCTGCGGGTTGTGGCGGTACATGAAGGCCTCCATGAGCACGCGCCCGGCACCGTCGGCGGCGTCGAAGGCCCGCTCGACCTCGCCCGGCCGGCGGTCGAACGGCTTCTCGCAGAGCACGTGCTTGCCCGCCTCCACAGCGCGAATCGACCACTCGACGTGCATGGTGTTCGGCAACGAGATGTAGACGGCCTCGACGTCTGTGTCGGCGAGTAGCGCCTCGTACGACCCGTAGGCGCGCTCGATCCCCCACTCTCTCGCGTAGTGCTCGGCCCGACTCTGGTCGCGGCCGGCAACGGCGATGAGCTCGACCTTCTCCGACGCGTGCGCTCCCGGGATGACCTTCCGGTTGATGTCGGCGGTCGAGATGATCCCCCAGCGGACCGCCACCGGCCTCAGCCCCAGGACGTTTCCGTCATCGGCCGCAGCGCGGTCTCGAGGATGCGGAACCTCCGCGGCCTCGTGAGCACGAAGACGGCCACGTCAGCCACGTCCTCAGCCGTCATCATCCCCGCCAGGACCTCGGGTCGGCGCCCGTAGCCGTCGGCGAGCGCGAACTCGGTGGCGACGCCGCCAGGACAGAGATTCGTGCAGCGAACGCCGTACTCGCGCAGCTCGTGGTCGAGGGCCCGAGTCAGCCCGACCTGGCCGAACTTGGAGGCACAGTAGACGGCCTCGCCGGGCAGCCCGCGCCTGCCCGCCTCGGAGGCCAGGGTGACGATGTCGGCGCCGTCCGACTCGAGTAGGTGGGGAAGCGCAGCCCTGATCGCGTAGATCGTCCCCTTCAGGTTGACGTCGATCATCTCCTCGATGTGCTCGACCGGGGTGTCCACCAGCGAGTGATACGAGCCGACGCCCGCGTTGGCGATGACGATGTCGAGGCGCCCGAAGCGCTCCACCGTCTGCGCGACCGCGTTTTCGACGCGCGCCAGCTCGCGCACGTCGCAGGCGATGCCGAGCGCGTCCGGCAGCCCGAGATCGTCGCCCCGGCGCGACACGAGGCCGAGCTTCACCCCTTCGGCCGACAGCGCCCGTGCGGTTGCGGCGCCGATGCCACTGCTGGCGCCGGTGACGAGCGCCACCTTGCCTTCCAGTCTCTCCGTCATGTCCCCTCCAACGCTCGTAGGGCCGGGTAGAGGGCTCGAAATCGACCGTAGCCCTCCTCGTACGCCGGGGCCCAGTCCGGCTCCGGCTCGATCGTCTCACGGACGCGAACACAGGCCGCCACCGCCTCTTCGGCGCCGGCGAAGACACCGGCTGCGCAGCCCGCGAGCAGCGCAGCGCCGTACGCGGACCCCTCCTCGACCGCCGTCAGCTCGAGCGGGACCCCGAGCACGGACGCGACGATCCGGAGCCAGGTGCGGCTGCGGGCTCCGCCGCCCGAGACGCGCGCCGCGCGTGGCACGACGCCGAGCGCGCGGAGGAGCTCGAGCGAATCGCGCAGGCCGTAGGCGACCCCCTCGAGCACCGAGCGGACGAGCGCGCCACGGTCGTGTCGCAGGGAGAGCCCGGCGAAGACCCCGCGGGCATCCGGATCTGCGTGGGGCGTCCGCTCGCCCTGGAGGTAGGGAAGGAAAACAAGCCCCTCGGCTCCCGGCTGCCAGCGCTCCGCCTCCGCGACGAGCGCGTCGTAGCCGACTGCGGGGGCGAACGCGTCGCGGAACCACCGGAGCGACCCGGCCGCGTTGAGCATCACGCCCATCGCCTCCCAGAGACTCGGCACGGCGTGGCAGAACGCGTGCACGCGCGCCGCCGGGTCGGCGCGGAACTCGGGAAGCGAGGCGAAGACGACGCCGGAGGTTCCGAGCACGACGGAAAGCGTGCCCGGCTCCACAGCGCCGACGCCGAGAGCCGCAGCCTGCTGGTCCCCCGCACCCGCGATCTCCGGTGACTCGTGCACCGGTGGCAGCCATTCGCCCGGGATCGCGAGCGCGCCGGCCACCTCCTCCGACCAGCGCCGGCCGGCGACGTCGAAGAGCAGCGTGCCCGATGCGTCGGCGACGTCGGTCGCGTGTTGCCCGGTGAGGCGCAGCCGGACGTAGTCCTTGGGCAGCAGGATGTGGCGGATCCGGGCATAGACGTCCGGCTCGTGCCGGCGCAGCCAGAGCAGCTTCGGGGCGGTGAAGCCCGGAAGCGCACGGTTGCCCGTCAGCGCGATCAGCCGCTCGAGCCCGACGAGCTCCTCGATCTCGGCGCACTCGGCGCCCGTGCGCTGGTCGTTCCAGAGAATCGCAGGCCGAAGCACGCGATCCGATTCGTCGAGGCAGACGAGCCCGTGCATCTGGCCCGAGAGGCCCACGCCGGCCGGCTCGACGCCGAGCGCCGCCAGCGCCTTCTCGCTCGCCTGCCACCAGTCCTCGGGATCCTGCTCCGCCCAGCCCGGCTGCGGCGTCGAGAGCGGGTAGCTCTCCTCGGCCGTGGCGACCACGTCGCCCGACGGCGTGATCGCAAGCGCTTTCACGCCGGTCGTCCCGACGTCGAGCCCGACGAGGTGTTCCACTACTCGCCGCCGAGGGCGGCGTAGACGATCTCGTATGCGCGCACGGCGTCTTTGCGCATCTGCGCCTCGCGGAGCGCCTGGTCGTCGATCTTCGCCGCCACCGAGTCGATGAAGCGCCACTGGAGCACGCTCCGGCGCACGGCGGCGACCGCATCCTCGGTGTAGGGGTAGAGATCGAAGCCGAGGCGCCCGCCGTGGTCGCCGTATCCGGCCCGGCGCAGCTCGACGGCGAGCTCGAGCGTCTCCATGAACGCCGTCGCACCGACCATGTTGTCGTCGTCGAAGGTGCCCCAGCCGGAGTTGGCGTGCTGGTGCCCCAGGAGCCCTTCGGCGTCGAGCAGCGCCGCGTACTCGGCGAGGTTCTCGCCGTTCATGATCAGGTGCTGCCAGTCCATGTTGACCTTGACGTTCGTGACGCCCTGGGCGCGCAGCTTGTGGATCACGTGCAGCGTCATGCCCATGTTGCGCATGAAGATCTTCATCGCCGGCTCGGAGTTCTTGTGCTCGAGGAAGAGGAGCACGCCGTGCTCCTCGCATTTCGCCGCGACCTGGCCGATGCCGTCGATGAGCCACGCCCAGCTCTCGCGGTACGGCGTCTGGAACGGGTAGTTGTAGCCCTCGATGCCCGGCCAGACGATCAGCGGAACGCCCAGCCTGCCCGCGAGATCGGCGGCGGCGACTGCGATGCGCGTCGCCTCTGCCCGCGTCGCCGGATCCGGATTGGCCAGGCCCCCGCGCCCGAACCGTGGGTCGAGGTGCAGGCCGCCGGCGAGGCAATAGATGTCGTGATCGCCGAGCGCCTCGCGAATCTCGTCGACGTTCTCCTCGTTCAGCTCCTGCGGGTAGTGGAACTCGTAGCCGTCGATCAGGTCACCGAGGCCCTCGACCGCACGCCGCACGCGCTGGGCCGTCGTCTCCCCTGCGTGCTCGGGCTGGTAACCGCCCGGCACGAAGCGCGTGATCATCGGCCCGAAGGCCCAGATGCCGAGGCTGGTCTTCATCGACCGGCGGCGGCGCGACCCCGGCTCGCGACCGCGTCGATCGTCACGAACAGGAGCAGGATCGCGGCCTCGACGATGAGCTTCGTGTACGGCGGCTGGCCGGTCAGGTCGAGCCCGTTGGCGACGCTGCCGATCACGAGCGCGCCGAGCAGCGCCGACCAGACGGTGCCGCGACCGCCGAAGAGGCTCGTCCCGCCGATGACCGCGGCCGCGATCGCCTCAAGCGTCACCGGCCCGGGATCGATCGCCAGGCTCGCGGCCTGCAGGCGCGAGGTCTGCAACAGGCCGCCGACCGCGGCCAGGAGCGAGCACAGCATGAAGACCGCGATCCGGATCTGGGTGACGTTGATGCCGGCCCGCCGCGCGGCCTCCGGGCTTCCGCCGATCGCGTAGATGTAGCGCCCGAAGCGCGTCCGAGTGGTCAGCCACGAGAAGAACACGACGAGGCCGAGCAGGATCACGCCGACGAGCGGGACGCCGGGGTTCGTGTAGATGCTCTTGCCGAACACCCAGAACGAGTTCAGGTTGCCGTTGAGGACGGCCACGGCGAACAGCGCGAGCGCCGCGACGAGGCCGGTCCGGACGCCGACGACGACGAGCGGCTCAGCGGGAAGCCCGGCTCGGCGGCGGCGAATCTGCTTCTGGAAGTGGGTGAGCGCGTAGATCGCCGCAGCGGCGATCGCGAGGATCCACCCCCAGGCGGCGGGGAGGGTCGAGGTGGCGATCGAATCGATCTGACTGTTGTAGACGTTGATGGTGCCGGTCGTGCCGAGGACGTACTGCTCGACGCCCTGCCACAGGAGGAGGCCGGCGAGCGTGACGACGAACGACGGCACGCCGATGACCGCGAACCAGAAACCCTGGAAGACGCCGATCGCCGCACCCACGACGAGCATCAGCAGGAGAGCCCAGTACCAGGACCAGCTGTGGTTCACGAGGAAGTCCGCCAGGATGGCCGAGCAGAGGATGGAGACAGCGCCGACCGAAAGGTCGATCTCGCTGAGCAGCAGCACGAGGACGATGCCGATCGCGAGCGTGCCCGTGACGCCGATCTGGAGGACGAGGTTCGAGAGATTGCGCGCCGACAGGTACGCGGGCTCCTTGAGCTCGAAGTACGTCCAGATCGCAAGCAGGCCCACGATCGCCGGCAACGATCCGAGCTCACCCTGCCTGACCCGGGTCCACGTGTAGTCGACGAACGCGTGCCCCGCCTGTCCCAGGCCACCCGCCTTCGCCGCCTCGGCCGCGGCGTCCAGTGCACTCTCCTGGGGGGCCTGCTCCGGCTTCATGCGGATGCTGCCTCGGCTCGGGCGCCCGTGATCGCCGCCACGACCTCCTCGGGCGTCGTCTCGGCGTGCCTGAAGGTCGCCGCCCGCCGCCCGAGGCGGAGGACGATGATCCGGTCCGACACCTCGAACACCTCGTGCAGGTTGTGCGTGATGACGACGACGCCCAGACCCTGCTCGCGCAGGCGCTTGACCAGGGTCAGCACCTGGGCCGTCTGGGCAACGCCGAGCGCCGCTGTCGGCTCGTCCAGGATGACGACCTTCGCACTCCACATGACGGCCCGGGAGATCGCGACCGACTGCCGTTGGCCCCCCGAGAGCGTGGCAACCGTTTGGCGCACGCTCCTGACGGTGGTCACCTGGAGGTCGCTCAGCACGTCGAGCGAGCGCTTCTCCATCTCGAGCTCCTGGAGCGGCCCGATCCCGCGAGGCTGCGCCTCCTCGCGCCCGAGGAACATGTTCGCGACGACGTCGAGGTTGTCGCAGAGCGCGAGATCCTGGTAGACGGTCGCGATCCCGAGCCGGGTTGCGTCGCCCGGGGTGTGGATCTTCACTTCCTGGCCGTCGATGAAGGTCGTGCCCTGGTCGGGGAGGTGTGCCCCCGAGATGCACTTGATCAGGGTCGACTTGCCGGCGCCGTTGTCGCCGACGAGCGCGACGACCTCGGCCGGGTAGACCTCGAAGTCGACGTCCGTCAGCGCCTGGACGGCGCCGAAGCTCTTCGAGATCCCCTTCAGCTCGAGGATCGGAGTGCGAGAAGGCGAGGGGGCGGCGACCGTGTCGCCGCCCCCTACGCGTGTGGCGTCTACCGCCAGCGTCTGCTCCCTACTTGCAGATGCTGATCTTCGGCAGGCCCTTGCAGACCTTCGCGACGCTGCCGTACTGGCTCTTGATCCAGCCGTTCGTGACGAGGCGCGAGACGTTCGACTTGTCGATCGCCACGACGGGGCCGTACCAGGCCGGCACGCTCCTGCCGCCGCTCTTGATCGTCCCGTTGATGCCCGCGAGGTGCTTCGTCTGCCCGGCGAGCAGCTGCGGCCGCGAGCTTCGCGGCTTCCGTCGCCTGCAGGCGGATGTCCTTGAACGCCGTCACGCCCTGGTAGCCGAGGATCACGTTCTGGATACCCTCGAGCGACGCGTCCTGGCCGGTCGTCGGCACCTTGCCCTGGAGGCTCTGCGCCTTGAGGGCGGCGATGATGCCGCCGGCCATGCCGTCGTTCGCCGAGACGAAGCCCTGGACGTTGTTGTTCTGCTTGGTGAGGATCTGCTCCGCCTCACGCTGCGCGGTCGGCGGATCCCAGCCGGGCGTCCACTGCTCCGCCACCTTGACCCTCGCGCCCGACTTGAACAGCGGGTCGAGCACCTTGTGGATGCCCTGTGTTCACGAAGTGGCCATTCGCGTCGGTCGTCGCGCCGTTGATGATCGCGAGCCGGTCGCCCTTCTTCGTGTGGCTTTGCCATCCAGCCTGCCTCGACCTGGCCGACCGTGACGCTGTTGAACGACGGATAGGCGTCCATCGGGCCGTTGATCAGGCGGTCGTACGCGATGACCTTCACGCCCTGCGCGTGCGCCTTCTTCGCGACGGCGGCGAACGCCTTGCCGTCGATCGACGCGACGATGAGCACCTTCGCGCCCTTCGCGAGCTCGGCCTCGGCCTGGCTCGTCTGCGTCGTCGGCTTGTTGAGCGCGTTGAGGCTGTCGACCTGCACGCCCGGGATCAGCTTCTTCAGCTGAGCGGTGACGATCGGCTTGTCGTTGCCTTCCCAGCGCGGCGTGACGTTCTCCGGCCAGAGCAACGCGACGATCGGCCCGGCCTTGGTCTTCTCACTCCGCGCGGACGCACTGGCTGCGACGACGGCGAGAACGGCCCCAAGGATGACTAGCGGGACCAAGATTCGCTTCATGTGACCCTCCTGAAACGTTGCGACCGGGGGGATCCCGGTCTGGTGGCGGGGCTGGACCCGGGCAAGATCCTACTGCTTTCTTCATTAGGTTCATGCGAAGAGCAACTGAACCCGCCGCTCGAAACTACTGAGCGGTGTCGCACCAAGCGGCGAGTGGCGTTGTCAGGCCGGGCGCGGCGTGCGAAGCTCGCCCATCAGCAGCTTCGCCGCCGTCTTCGAGGTGCCGGACCGCGAGGAGAGCCCCGCGGCCGACTTCACACCGTGGGGGCGCATCGCCGCAGCGGCGACGCTGGTGCTCGGCGCGGCCTGCCAGGTGGTCGCATTTCTCGCGATCCCGCAGTTCGGCTCGACGACCGACCGCCTCCAGTGGATCGCCGACAACGAGGCGCAGGCGAACCTCTCGAAGACCTTCGACGTGCTCGCGATGCCGTTCCTGCTCGGCGGGGTGCTCGTCTACGTGCTGCTCTCCCGGCGGCGCTCGCCGCGCCTGGCGTACGCCGGCGGGATCCTGCTCGGCTGCGGGCTCGTCGGGCTCGCGATGGTGAACGGCACCGAGGTGCTCGAGTTCGCGCTCGCCCAGGACCGGCGCTTCACGATCGCGGCGCTGGCCGACGTCGCCGACAACATCTCGACCCCGCCGGCGATCGCGCTGTTCGTGCTCTTCATCCCCGGCCTGTTCTTCGGGCTCCTGCTCACGACCGTGGCCCTCTGGCGCTCGCGCGCCGTCCCGCGCGGCGCGGTCACCCTGCTGCCCGTCTTCTTCGTCACGGACGTCATCCTCCAGCTCGGCGACATCGCGCACGTGATCGCGCTCGTCGCGGCCTCCTGGTTCGCGTGGGCGATCCTGACCGCTGCGCCACGCCTGAAGCGTTCCTGAACATTGTTGGCGTGACATCGCGCGTACGCGATATCCTTTTGTGTGGATATGCACAGGGGCGTGCTTCTCGGTGTGCTCGCGGCGTCGGCGGCGCTCGTCGCCGCTTCGGCTGTCGCCGCGGCGCAGGGCACGCTGACCGCGAGCCCGTCCACGGTGCAGCGCGGCGCGAAGGTGACGTTCAGCGGCGGCACGTGCTCGGCCGGCTCGACGGCGATCCTGCTCTCGAAGCTCTTCCCGGGCCACGCCTACGGCGTCGGCGCGCTCAACGCGAAGGTCGGCTCGAACGGCCGCTTCTCACTGGCGTACGCGGTCCCGACGACTATCGCCGACGGGAACTACAGCGTCACGGCCCGCTGCGGCGGCGGCAACCTGGGCGTCGTCGCGCACGTTCGGGTGCAGGGCGGCACGTACGTGACGCTGAAGGCAGCGCCGGCGGTCGTTCGCCGCGGCGGCACGATCACCATCACGGGCGGCGTCTGCACGGCCAACAGCAATGCGATCCTGCTGTCGAAGCTGTTCCCGGGCCACGCGTACGGCGTCGGCGCGATCACCGCGAAGACGGGCGCGAACGGCCGCTTCTCGCGGACGTACGTCGTGCCGAAGTCCAGGGCGCCCGGCAGCTACACGATCACAGCGCGCTGCGGCGGCGGCACGCTCGGCATCGTCGCCCGCGTCCGCGTCACCTAGCCGCGGGGCTGTCCCCGGCTCCGCCCTGCTACGTCCCGACCCTCCACAGCCAGAGGGGGCTGTCCCCAGTGCTCAGCGTCGGCCCAACTGCCAGCACTGGGGACAGCCCCCTCTTGGTAGTGAAGGGGCGGCAAGTGGACTGAGGGGAGCCGGGGACAGCCCCTAATACGGCCGGGCGCGCGCCTCGTAGCGCGTCGCGAGCTGGTTCTCCTCGGAGCGCGGGAACGAGATCGTGTTCGGGTCGCCGTCCGAGATGTACCGGCGGCCGGGCTGGCTCTTCAGGATGTCGAGCCACCACGAGCTGCCGAAATCCTGCACGCCGACGCCCGGCGGCGTCGTGCGGATGCGCGGGATCGCATGCGGGTTGAAGTCGAGTGCGAACGGGGACTTCGACGGCTCGGCGCCGACCTCGAAGACGCCCTTGATCCGGTAGTCGATCCCGTTCCACGAGCCGCGCCACGCGAGCGACTTCGGCTTGGGCCACATCCCGAGCGGGAGCGCCATGTCCTCGACGTGGTCGCCCGGAACGGCGTCCGTGATGATCTTCTGGCCGAGCGCAAGCTGGCGCTGCACCTGCGTCGCGTCGAGCGTGTTCAGGGGCAGGTGGTCCTTCGTGTGGTCGGCGATCTCGAACCCGTGGGCGTTCAGCCAGCGCAGCATCTCCGGCCCCTGGGCGACGCCGGCGAACGGCTCACGGTTGACGAAGAACGTGCCCGCCGGCTTGAACCTCGGGTGCTTCTTCGCGAACGCCAGCATGATCCCGATCGCCGTGTCCGGCTTGATGTGGCCCTTCGCGTCGTAGAAGAACTGCTCCTTGGTCGAGTCGTCGAACGTCATGACGACCGGGGTCCTGCCCTTCGGGACGTCGAGCTTGCCCTCGACCAGGTCGACGGCCCGCACCGGCCAGTAGCCCTCGCGCCAGAGCCGCGCGAGCTCGGCCTTGAACTGCTTCGGCGTCAGGTCGTAGACGCCGCCGCCGTCGGCGCGGATCTGGTGGTACATCATCACCGGCACCTCGCCGAGCTCGTTCGGCTTCGGCGCCGCGGCCACGCGCGGCTGCGCCCGGGCGGTCGCCACCGACTGCGGCAGCGTCGCCGGCTTGGAGCCCGGCGGCGGCACGGCCGGCGCCTTCGGCAGCCCCCCGTTCGTGTAGGTGACCGACGGGTCCCAGAGCAGCCACTCGTCGATGCCGTCGTGCTTCGCCGCCTTGATCTGCGCGGCCACCTGCGCCGGCCCGTACGTCACGCCGAGCGTGAAGTCCTGAAGCCACGGCACCACGCGTGCGCCCGTCCCGCGCACCTGCGTGTTGAAGTCGACGAGCGAGCGCTGGACGATCTGGTACGGCTCGGCGTTCGGGTACGAGACGTTGTACTCGCCGTTCCCCCAGTGCGACGGATACACCATCGGCGCGACGTAATCGACGTTCCGGCCGATCTGGCGGATGTTCTGCGCTACCTCCGTCGGGCGCGTGGCGGCGACGCCGAAGACGCTCGCGCCGAGGAAGGTGCCGTAGGGCTTCAGCGCGTGCCGCGCCTGCCCGAGGAACGTCGATATCGACCGCTCTGGCGTCTCCTTCAGCCCCGGGAACTTCATCGTCGAGATCGGCCCGTCCGGCCGGCGGACGTAGTCGTAGAGCACGTCGTCGATGCCGAGCTTCGCCGCGGCCGCCGCGATGTCGACGTTGTACTTCCGCACGGTCGGATTTGCGAAGTTCGTGAACCCGCCGTAGCCGGAGTAGGGCTGCCCGTCCGGGGTCTGGATGACCTGCGACTTCCAGCCGCGGTTCCAGGCGGCGGTCGCGTAGATCGGGTCGCGGAAGGCGACGATGCGGCCGACGACCATGACCCCGTCGCGGTGCAGCGTGCGGATCGCCGAGCGCAGGTCGTAGATGTCCCGTACGGCGCCGATCTGCTTGCCGAGCGGGATCGGCGCGTTGAAGCCCACGATTCCGGACTCGTCCTTCAGGTCGAGCTCGACCGTGTTGATCTTGTGCTGATGAATCAGCTGCATGACGCCGCGGCGCAGAGCCGGGTCTTGCCAGGCGTAGAAGGTCACGTGCACGGCGCGGACGGGCGCGCGCGGCGCGCGCGGGACGATCTGCACCGAGACCGGTCGGACCGTGGTGTTGCCGTACTCGTCGGTGACGGCGACCGTCACCGGCTTCTCCGGCGGGCCTGACATCGCGAGCGCGAAGTGCGTGCCGGTCACGGCGGCGCGGCGGTTGTCGACCTCGACGGTGCTGTGCGCGGGAACGGTGCCGCCGAACGTCATCGGCTGCTCGACCGGCGCCTGCTTCGTCCTCGTGTCGATGAGCACCGTGGGCGGCGACGTGTGCACGGTGAAGTGCCAGGTGTGCTGCGTGCGCGCGCCGGGCAGCCGCCCGTCGGCGCGCACCGTCAGCCAGTGCTCGCCGTCCGGGATGGACGCGCCCGAGAGCGTCGCCGTGCTCGCCGACCTGGCGCACGCGGTCGCGGATGTCCTGGCCGTCGAGGATCCAGGCGGTGCCGTCGAGCGTCCGCCGCGACGCCGAGACCGTGAAGGCGAGACGCTGCTTGGCGACGGCGCCGATCTTCGCGTCCGGCGCGGGACCGTGGGTCGTGAGGCTGGGCGCGTCGAGCCGGATGGCCGCGAAGACGATGCCGGCGAGCGCGAGCACGACGCCGACGGCGATGAACGCGCCGCGGCCGGGCATGGGGACGTGCAGACCGGGGACGAGCGGCCGCCACGGCGGCCGGCGGGACGCCTGCTCGAGCGGCTCCGGGGCGACCTCACCGGTCGGAAGCACACGGGCGGGCCGGAAGCGCTTGCGGTCGAGGACGGCTGCGCCGCCGCCGTTGCGTGCCCCGCGTCGAGCCGCGCCAGTCAGGCTCGTCCGACTCGGCGTCGAATGGCCGCGGCCCGGTGTCGACCTGCTCGCCCGGCGCCGGTCGCGTCCAGTCGTCGATCGGCTCGGACCGGGCGCTCTTCCGCGCGGCCAGCTCGGCCCTCAGCCGCTCGATCTCGGCGGTCGCCAGCTCGAGCGCGCGGCCGGCCGCCTTCAGCTCGTGAGTGTCGCCCTCGCTGCGAAGACGCTCTGCCCACGAACGCAGCTGGGCGAGTTGCTGCTCGTCCACCGCGCGAGTATGCCCTGACGGGGCGACTCTTGCTGCAAATCGCCGCTTTCAGGCGCGCTCGAGCAGTGCCACCGGGCCGGCGTCGCCGAGTAGGTCGCGCCAGCTCCCGGGCACCCCGACGGCGGGCTTCTCCCCCGGCCCGCGCAGCCGGACGGCGACCAGCACCTCCGCGTCGCCCCGGACGAATGCGCAGACGTCAGGCCCGGCGTCCAGCGGCTCGTAACCGCCCGCGAATGCCTGGGGCCGCCGCGCCCGCAGGTCGAGCACGCGCTGGATGAGCCGCATTTTCGGCGGCGGGTCGGCGAGCGCGCGGCGCCGCTCGTCCCAGTCCACGGGCCGCCGGTTGTCGGGGTCGACGAGGTTCAGCGATTCCAGCTCGTCCCCCTGGTAGATGTCGGGCAGGCCGGGGACGGTCAGCTTCAGCAGCGTGTGCGCCAGCGACACGCGCCGCCCCTCGGCGGCGGCGCGGCCGACGAAATCCTCGAAGCCCGCCGGGAGGCGCTCGTAGAAGCGGCCGATCGCCTCGCTGACACCGTGCTCGTGCGCCTCGTTCGGCTCGACCCAGCTCGTGTTGCGGCCGGCCTCGCGCATGGCCTTCTGCATGTAGCCCTCGATCCGGCCGCGCTTGATCGGCCACGCGCCCACGAGCGCCTGGAGCAGCTGGTAGTTCTCGTAGCCGTCGTCGAGGATCCGCCACGCGCGCGCACGCTCGGCCCACTCGTCCGCCATCCCGGCGAGCGCGCCGATCGCGGGCGCGCACGTCGCCGGAGCGCTTCGTGTCGTGCGTCTGCGTCGCAAGGAGGTGCAGCGGGAAGCGCTGCGCGCGCTCGAGGTTCGCACGGTGGAACTCCTCGACGGGCAGCGAGAACCGGTCGGGGTCGCCGCCCACCTCGTTGAGCGCGGTCAGCCGCACCCAGCGGTAGAAGGCCGTGTCCTCGACGCCCTTGGCCATCACCGGGCCGGTCACCTGCTGGAACCGCGTCACGAGCTCCGCCGGCGCCGGCTCCTCGAGCAGCAGTGCGCGGCGCAGCTCCTCCGGCAGGAGGACGAGCGCCTGGCGGTCGGCCTCCTCGACCCGCCCCGTGTCGGGCTCCACGTACGTCCGATACACAGGCAGGGAGGCTGCCGCCTCCTCGAGCCCGGGCCCATCCCACAGCCGCCTCAGCCGCACGAGGTCGGGCCGCAGCTCCGTGTGCGCCTGGTCGAGCTTCGCGAGCGCCGCCACTTCCGAAAAGCGGCGCGTCTCGCCGGTCAGCTCGGCGTACAGCTCGGTCAGCGGCTGCTCGCCGGCCGGATCGACGAAGAGGGCAGTGACGTCGTTCGCGAACTCGTACCCGGTCGTGCCCTCCACCGGCCACTCCCGCAGCTGCTCGCCGTGCTCGAGGATCTTCTCGACCCAGACCCGGCGGACCCCGCGCCCGGCGAGCCGGTCGAGGTACTCACGCGGATTCGCGAGCCCGTCCGGATGGTCGATGCGGAGGCCGTCGACGAGCCCGTCGCGCACGAGCTCCAGCACCTTGGCATGCGTGACCTCGAACACCTCCGGGTCCTCGACGCGGACGCCCGCGAGCGAGTCGATCGTGAAGAAGCGCCGGTGCCAGCCGGTCTTGGGGTCCCAGTCGAAGAACTTCTCGCGCCGCTCGGCGTCGGCCCAGAAGGGGTTCTCGTCGACGGTCGCCATGTGGTTCGGGACGATGTCGAGCAGCACGCCGAGCCCGGCCGAGCAGAGCTCGCGCAAGGCGGCCTCGCCGCCGAGGTCCTCCGAGATGCGCGTCGGGTCGGCGACGTCGTAGCCGTGCGTCGAGCCTGGGGCAGCCTGCAGCGACGGGGAGAGGTACAGGTGGCTGACGCCGAGGTCGCGCAGGTACGGGACAAGCTCACGGGCGCCCCGGAAGTCGAGGTCCGGCCCGAGCTGAAGCCGGTACGTGCAGCGCCACTCGTCGTTCACAGGCGGCGCAGCACGACCGTCGAGCGGCTCTCGAGCGGAACGAGGCCGCGCGCCGGGAACACGTCCCCCACCTCGCCGTCGCCCGTGGAGAGCTCAAGCGTCCAGCGCCGGCCGAAACGCGGCGGCGGCAGCGTGAAGACGACCGGCTCGTGGAACGCGTTGAAGAGCAGGACGAACGAGTCGTCGACGATGCGCTCGCCGTCCGGGCGTCAGCTCGTTGATCGCGTCCCCGTTCAGGAACAGGCCGAGGCGATGCCCCTCGGCCGACTGCCAGTCGCGGCGCGTCATACGGCGTCCGTCCGGCCGGAACCACCAGATATCGGGCAGCGGCGAGTCGCCGACCGCGCGGCCCTCGAGGAAGCGGGCGCGCCGGAAGATCGGGTGCTCGGAGCGGAAGCGGATGATCTTCCGCGTGAACTCGAGCAGCGACTCGCGGTCGGGGTCGAGGTCCCAGCTGAACCACGAGAGCTCGTTGTCCTGGCACCACGCGTTGTTGTTCCCGTTCTGGGTGCGGCCGATCTCGTCGCCGCCGAGCAGCATCGGCACGCCCTGCGAGAGGAACAGCGTCGTCAGGAAATTGCACCGCTGCCGCATGCGCAGCGCGTTGATCTCCTGATCGTCGGTGTCGCCCTCGGCGCCGCAGTTCCAGCTGCGGTCGTCGTCGGTCCCGTCGCGGTTGCCCTCGCCGTTCGCCTCGTTGTGCTTCTCGTTGTAGGCGGTGAGATCCCAGAGCGTGAACCCGTCGTGCGCCGTGGCGAAGTTGATCGACGCGAACGGCGTGCGGCCGTCCTCCTGGTAGAGGTCGCTCGAGCCGGTCGTGCGCGTCGCGAAGTCGGCAACGCTGGCGCCCCCGCGCCAGAAGTCCCGCATCGTGTCGCGGTAAAGGCCGTTCCACTCCGTCCAGAGCACCGGGAAGTTGCCGACCTGGTAGCCGCCCGGGCCGACGTCCCAGGGCTCGGCGATCAGCTTGACCTGCGAGAGCACCGGGTCCTGGTGGATGACGTCGAAGAACGAGGCGAGGCGGTCGACGTCGTAGAACTCGCGCGCGAGCGCCGAGGCCAGGTCGAAGCGGAACCCGTCGACGTGGCACTCCATGGCGAAGTAGCGCAGCGAGTCCATGATCAGCCGCAGCACGCTCGGGTGCACCGGGTTGAGGCTGTTGCCGGTCCCGGTGAAGTCCATGTAGAAGCGCCGCTCGTCGGGGACGAGGCGGTAGTACGAGGCGTTGTCGACGCCCTTGAACGACAGCATCGGCCCGAGGTGGTTGCCCTCGCCCGTGTGGTTGTAGACGACGTCGAGGATCACCTCGAGGCCGGCCGCGTGCAGGCCCTTCACCATGCCCTTGAACTCGAGCACCTGCTCGCCCTTCGTGCCGGTCGCCGCGTAGAGGGCGTGCGGAGCGAGAAAGCCGATCGAGCTGTAGCCCCAGTAGTTCGTCAGGCCGCGCTCGGCGAGGAACTGCTCGTCGGCGATGTGGTGCACGGGCAGGAGCTCGACGGTGGTGACGCCGAGCGACTTCATGTGCGCAATCGACGCCTCGGACGCGAGCCCGGCGTAGGTGCCGCGCAGGTCCTCGCGCACCCCCGGGTGGAGCTTGGTGAAGCCCTTGACGTGCACCTCGTAGATGACGGTCTCGTGCCAGGGCACGCGGGGCCGGCGCCATTCGTCGCCTTCCCAGTCGAAGGTCTCGTCGACGACGATCGACTTCGGGATCGCCGCCGCGTCGTCGCTCTCGTCGATGTGCAGGTCGGCGTCGTCGCTGCCGCCCGGCAGGTACGGAAGGGTGCTCGCGGCGCCGTAGCGGATCGGCCCCTCGACCGCCTTGGCGTAGGGGTCGATGAGCAGCTTGGCGGGGTTGAAGCGGTGGCCCTGCTCGGGCGCGTACGGGCCGTGGACGCGATAGCCGTAGCGCTGGCCCGGGCCGATGCCTGGCACGTAGCCGTGCCAGTTCCAGGCGGTGCGCTCGGTGAGCTCGACGCACGTCTCGGTGTCGTCGCCGTCGAACAGGCAGAGCTCGACGCGCTCGGCGTTCTCGGAGAAGAGCGAGAAGTTCGTCCCGTTGCCGTCCCACATGGCGCCGAGCGGGAACGGCTTCCCGGGCCAGACCGGACTGCTCATCAGGGGCTGTCCCAGGGGCTGTCCCCGCAGGGGGCTGTCCCTCTTGCTGTCCCCGGGGCTGTCCCCGAAGGGGGCTGTCCCCCGTGTCCAGCCGCGCCGGGATGGCTGACCAGTTCCCTGCCGACCACGAGGGACAGCCCCCGCTGACACGGGGACAGCCCCTTACCGGTCACGCTGCAGCTCCGCCTGCTTGGCATCAAAATCCGCCACCAGCGTGACGCCGCCGCGGCGCACCGTGAGCGTCCGGCTCGGCTCGTCCCAGCTCGCCTCGGCAGCGCGC
Organism: uncultured Thermoleophilia bacterium; assembly: GCA_963817375.1. GTDB lineage: Bacteria > Actinomycetota > Thermoleophilia > Gaiellales > Gaiellaceae > JACVRM01. The sequence continues at coordinate 558,687 of CAWFOB010000001.1, forward strand.
GGCAGGTCGCGGCGGAGCGCGATCAGCTCGCGGTAGAGCTCGCGCAGCTCCGGGTCGCCCTGGTGCGAGAGCTTCGACCGCTCGAACGTCTCGGGGTCCTGCGGGTCAGGGATCCCTTCGCCCGAGAACGCGGTGAACGACTCGAACTCCTTGCGCCGGCCGAGGCGAGTTGCCTCGGCGATGGCGGGGTCGATGTGGTCGGTGAAGAACTGGAACGGCCGCCGCTCGCCGTACTCCTCGCCCATGAAGAGCAGCGGCGTCTCCGGCGCGAAGAGCGCGACCAGCGCGCGGATCCGCAGCTCATCCTCGGCGGGGCGATCGCCGAGCGCGCGGTTGCCGACCTGGTCGTGGTCCTGCGAGCAGACGATCAGGCGCTCGGCCGGCCGGCGCTCGAATTGCGCAGCGAGCCCGTCGCCGGAGCCGAACGCCGCGTAGTAGCCGTCGTGCTCGCCGGTCAGCAGGACGTGCAGGTGGTGGTGGAGCTCGTCCGCCCACTGCGCGTCGTGGCCCCACTCCTCGATCGGTCGCAGGTCGCCGACGGTGATCTCCGAGGTGACGAGCGCGGAGGGCCGCTCGGCGTGGACGCGCTCGGCGAGCTCGGCGAGGACGTAGTGCGGGCGCTCGTCGAAGATCGCGTGCGTCGCGTCGAGGCGCAGGCCGTCAAGGTGGAAGTCGCGAACCCACATGCAGGCGTTCTGGATCGCCCATTCGCGAACGCCGTCCTCGGCGTAGTTGATCGCGTCGCCCCAGAACGTGTGGTGGCGGTCCGTGAAGTACGGGCCGAAGGCGGCGATCGCCTCCGATCCGGGGCCGACATGGTTGTAGACGACGTCGAGCAGGACGCCGAGGCCGGCCGCGTGGGCGGCGTCGACGAGGCGCGCGAGCCCGTCGGGGCCGCCGTAGGCAGGGTGCGGCGCGTACGCGTACACGCCGTCGTAGCCCCAGCCGCGCTCGCCGGGAAACGTGGCGACGGGCATCAGCTCGATCGCCGTCACGCCCAGCTCGCGCAGGCCCTCGAGGTACGGGATCATGCCGTCGAACGTGCCCTGCTCCGAGAACGTGCCGACGTGCAGCTCGTAGACGACGAGGTCGCCGAGCGCGACGCCGTTCCAGCCACCGTCCGTCCAGCCGAAGCGGCTCGGGTCGACGACCTGCGACGGGCCGCGGATGCCCTCCGGCTGGAAGCGCGAGCACGGGTCCGGCCATGCCTGCCCGTCGAGGACGTAGCAGGTAGTCGTCGCCCGCGCCGGCCTCGACGATCGCCTCCCAGACGCCGTCGCCGGCCGAGACCAGCTCGTGGTCGCGCGTGCCTACGCGGACGGCGGCGCGCGTGGCGCTCGGCGCCCAGACGCGGAACTCCACGCCCCCCTCAACGGGAGCGGCCCCGAAGGGCCGCCCGAGTGCTGCTGGTGCCGGCAAGGGCTCGACTCTACCCGCGTGCCGGGCGTGCGAATCCGCCCTTGACGCCCGCTCCGGGCGACAGCTATTTATCTAGTTCACTAGATAAAGCGTCAAAGGCGGAGGAAGAAGTGATCGAGTTTCACCTCGAGGTCCGCTCGGGAGTCCCGACCTACCTCCAGCTCGTCCAGCAGGTCCGGCAGGCGATCCGGCTCGGGATCCTCCAGCCGGGCGACCAGCTCCCGACCGTGAAGGAAGTCGTGCGCAACCTGACGATCAACCCCAACACGGTGCTGCGCGCGTATCGCGAGCTCGATCTCGAAGGGCTCGTGGAGGGCCGCCGCGGCGTCGGCACCTTCGTCGCCGACGGGGCCGCCCCGTACCCGCCCGACGACGTGAAGGAGCTGCGCACGGCGATCGAGCGCTGGGTCGCGCGCGCACGCACCGCAGGCCTCGACAACGACGCCATCGCGGCACTTGTCTCCGACACGCTCCGGCCCGCGACGATCTCGAGGGTCGCATGAGCGCTCTCTCCGCACGGGGACTCGGGAAGCGCTTCGGCTCGACCTGGGCGCTCCGCGACTGCACGCTCGAGATCCCGGGCGGCAGCGTGACCGCACTGGTCGGTCCGAACGGCGCCGGCAAGACGACGCTGCTCGCAGCTCGCCGTGGGCCTCATCCGGCCGACGACGGGCGACCTGCACGTGCTCGGCGTCGTGCCGCGCGACGAAGCGACCGCCCTGCTGCCGCGCGTCGCATTTGTCGCGCAGGACCACCCCCTGCACCGCAGGTTCTCTGTGCGCGACATCCTGGAGCTCGGGCGGCGGCTCAACCCGAGCTGGGACGGCGACATCGCCCGGGCGCGCGTCGAGCATCTCGGTATCCCGCTCGACCGCAAGATCGGAAAGCTCTCCGGCGGCCAGCAGTCGCAGATTGCGCTCACGCTTGCGCTGGCAAAGCGGCCCGAGCTGCTGCTTCTCGACGAGCCCGTCGCGTCGCTCGACCCGCTGGCGCGCCGCGAGTTCATGAGCACCGTGCTCGAGGTCGTGAGCGAGACCGGGATCAGCGTGATCCTGTCGTCGCACATCCTCGCCGACCTCGAGCGGGTCTGCGACCACCTCGTCATCCTGTCCCAGGCGCGCACCGTGCTGGTGGGCGCGATCGACGACATCCTGGCCGAGCACCGGCTCGTGACCGGTCCGCGGGCGGACGCTTCGTCCGTGGCCCGAGGATCCGACGTCATCCGCGAGCGCCGCACCGAGCGGCAGACGTCGCTGCTCGTGCGGTCGGACGCGCATGTATACGACGCGCGCTGGGAGGCACACGAGGTCGATCTCGAGGAGATCGTGCTCGCGTACCTGGGCGCAGAGGTCGAGCCGGCCCCGGCGCGCGAGCTCGACGAGGCGATGGCGCGATGATCTGGGTGAGCTGGCGCGAGCAGCGCGCCGAGACGATCGTCGCGGCGCTCATTCTCGTCATCGTGGCGCTCGTGCTGCTGCCGTCGGGCCTCCACATGGCGTCGACGTACGACCACGACGGTCTTGCAGCGTGTGTCGGCGCGCATCCGTCGCCGGCGTGCTCCGAGGCCGTGTCCTCGTTCACGTCGCGCTTCGAGCGGATCGGCAACCTCATCGCCTGGTTCACGCTGGTCCCCGGCATCATCGGCGTCCTGCTGGCGGCGCCATTCGTGCTTCAGCTCGAGCACGGGACTTACCGGCTCGACTGGACGCAGAGCGTTTCCCCGCGCCGCTGGATCATGACGAAGCTCAGCCTCGCTGCCGGGGTCGCGCTGGCGATGTCGCTGGTGCTGATCGGGAACGTCACCTGGTGGCGAGGGCCCCTCATCAGCTTGCAGGGGCGCATGGAGAACAGCGTCTATGACTCCGTCGGCACCGTGCCACTCGGCTACACGCTGTTCGCGCTCGGGCTGGCGCTCGCGGTCGGCGTCGTCTGGCGCCGCACGGCGGCTGCCGTCCTGGTCGGGTTCGGCGCCTACTTCGCCGCCCGTATCTTCTTCGACCTCCAGCTCCGCACGCTGCTGTTTCCGCCGCGTGAGCTCACCTGGCGGGCGAGCACCGGCGACCCGCCAAGCCTGCATCACGCCTGGGTGATCACGGAGCGCCCGAGCGACCGGCTCGGGCACACCGTGTATCCGCACGTGACGCGCGAGCAGCTCGCGCACTGCGCGAACGGAACGCGGGTCGTGAAGGAGTGCCTGCTGACCAACTTCCATCCCGCGTTCATGCACGCCGTCTACGAGCCCGCGAGCCGGTTCTGGACGATGCAGCTCCTGGAGACGGGTCTCTTCGCCGCCGCCGCGATCGCGCTGATCGGCTTCGCCGCGCTGGTGGACCGACCGGCGCGCGGCCTGATCAGACCTGAGTTAGTGGCGACAGCGACTGACTCAGACGCGCGAGACGGGTGGCTTCGCCGGCTGCTCGTCCTCGGGGACGAACCACACGGTGCCGAGCGGCGGCAGCGTGATCTCCGCCGAGAACGGCTGGTCGTGCCACGGCACGCCCTCGGCGCTGACCGCGCCCTGGTTGCCGACGTCCGAGCCGCCGTACAGCGCGGAGTCGCTGTTCAGCAGCTCGCGCCAGGCGCCGGCGCGCGGGATCCCGACCCGGTAGCCGTAGCGCGGCACCGGCGAGAAGTTGCAGACGCACACGACCGGCCGCGTCTCCCCCGCGCCCAGGCGCGCGAAGGCGATGATGTTGTTACTTGCATCATTTGGTTCCAACCATTGGAACCCGGCCGGGTCGAAGTCGACCTCCCAGAGCGCCGCCTCGTCCTTGTAGATCCGGTTCAGGTCACGGACGAGCGAGCGCACGCCGGCATGCCCGGGCTGCTCGAGCAGGTGCCAGTCGAGCGACCCCTCGGCGTCCCACTCGCGCTCCTGGGCGAGCTCGCCGCCCATGAACAGCAGCTTCTTGCCGGGGTGCGCCCACATGTAGCCGTAGAGCGCGCGCAGGTTCGCCAGCCGCTGCCACCGGTCCCCCGGCATCTTCTGCAAGAGCGAGCCCTTGCCGTGCACGACCTCGTCGTGCGACAGCGGAAGGATGAAGTTCTCCGAGAACGCATAGACGAGGCTGAACGTCAGCGTGTGGTGGTGGAACCGCCGGTAGACCGGGTCGCGCTGCATGTAGTCGAGCGTGTCGTGCATCCACCCCATGTTCCATTTGAAGCCGAAGCCGAGCCCGCCCAGGTAGGTCGGCCGTGAGACCCCCGGCCAGGCGGTCGACTCCTCGGCCGCGGAGATCACGCCGGGCTCGCGGGCGTAGACCATCTCGTTCAGCTCCTTGAGGAACGAGACCGCGTCCAGGTCCTCGCGGCCGCCGTACTGGTTGGGCACCCACTCGCCCGCCTGGCGCGAGTAGTCGAGGTAGAGCATCGAGGCGACGGCGTCGACCCGCAGGCCGTCCGCGTGGTACTCCCGCAGCCAGAACAGGGCATTCGAGAGCAGGAAGTTCCGCACCTCGCTGCGCCCGTGGTTGAACACCAGCGTGCCCCAGTCGGGGTGCGCGCCGCGGCGCGGGTCAGCGTGCTCGTAGAGCGCCGTGCCGTCGAAGCGGGCGAGCCCCCACTCGTCGCGCGGGAAGTGGCCGGGCACCCAGTCGAGCAGGACGCCGAGCCCGCGCTCGTGCAGGCGGTCGACGAACGCGCGGAAGTCGTCGGGCGAGCCGAACCGCGAGGTGGGCGCGTAGAAGCCCGTCACCTGGTAGCCCCACGAGCCCGAGAACGGGTGCTCCATCACGGGCATGAGCTCCACGTGGGTGAAGCCGAGATCGGAGGCGTAGTCGGCGAGCTCGTCCGCCAGCTCGAGGTACGACAGCGACCGGTTGCCCTCCAGCGGGTTGCGCCGCCAGGAGCCGAGGTGCACCTCGTAGATCGACATCGGCATGGCGTGCAGCGATTCCGCTAGGGCAGCTCGGCGTTCAAGCCACTGCTGGTCGGCCCACGCGTGGCTTGATTCGAACACCACTGATGCGTTTGCGGGCGGCACCTCGGTCGCCTGCGCGTAGGGGTCGGCCTTGAGGACGACGGAGCCGTCGGCGCGCCTGACGGCGAACTTGTAGCGCTCGCCGGGCGCTACCTCGGGCACGAAGAGCTCCCAGAGCCCCGTGCTCCCGAGCGACCGCATCGGATGGAGGCGCGGATCCCAGAGGTTGAAGTCGCCGACCACGCTGACGCCGTGCGCGTTCGGCGCCCAGAGCGCGAAGGCAGTGCCGGTGACGCCGTCGACCGCGCGCACGTGCGCGCCGAGCCGGTTCCAGAGCTCCTCGTGGCGGCCCTCGCCGGCGAGGTGCAGGTCGAGCTCGCCGAGGGTCGGCGCGAACGCGTACGGGTCGTGGACGGTGATGGTGTTGCCGTCCGGGTAGCGCACCTCGAGCTCGTAGCGGAGCGGCAGGCCGGCGTCGTCGACGACGCCCTCGAAGAGGCCCGGCTCGCCCGCCGGCTCGAGCTCGACCGGGTCGTGCCCCTCTGGCCGGGCGACGACCGAGACCGCATCGGGGCGGAACGCGCGGACGACCACGCCGCGGCCCGTCGGGTGCGCCCCGAGCGTGGCGTGCGGGTCGTGGAGCTCGATGGTCATTCCTCGAGCAGCCGCAGGATCCCGGCCACCGGGATACCGACCCAGTCCGGCCGGTGGTTGAGCTCGTAGCGCAGCTCGTATACCGCCTTCTCAAGCTCGAAGAGCGACAGGAGCCGGGCGATCGCGTCCTGGCTCGAGGGGATCAGCGTCCGGTCCACGGTCTCGAAGTACCCGCCGAGGAACTCCTCACGCGCGTGCGTCTCCCAGCCGTCGGGGGCGCGCGCGCCGCCGGCCAGCTCCGCGGCGGAGGCGGCGTACGCGAACGAGCGCAGCATCCCCGCGACGTCCCGCAACGGCGAGCGCTTGCGCCGGCGCTCGGCGAGCGACCTGGCCGGCTCGCCCTCGAAGTCGAGGACGACCCAGTCGTCGCGCGCCCAGAGCACCTGGCCAAGGTGGTAGTCGCCGTGGTGGCGGATCATGCGGCCGGCCGGCCCGACATTCGAGATCTGCCGGAGCCGCTCGCGCACCTCCTCCCCGCGCCCGCGCACGGGCTCGAGCACGGGCAGGTCGGGCAGGTCGAGGAACAGCTGCTCGATCTCCTCGTCGACGGTGGCGACGAGCAGCGGGAGGGCCTCCTGGCTCGGCTCCTCGGGTGCGAACGCCGGGTCGGACGCGTCGGCCGCGAGGCAGGTGTGCATGGAGCCGGTGACCTGGCCGAGGCGCCGCATGAGCGGTGGGAACGAGCCCGGGTCGTTCTGGAGCGCGCCGAGCGCGAGCGCCCAGCCGTCGGGTGCGTCTGGGACGAATGCCTGGACGATCCCGAGCGTCGTGTTGAGCGGCCTGCCCACGTAGGCGTAGAAGCCGCCGAGCGGCGGGATGTTCTCGAAGCCGCGCTCGGTGAGGAAGCGCAGCATCTCGAGCTCCGGGTTGAGGCCGGCCTCGAGGCGGCGGTACACCTTGAGGATCAGCCGGTCGCCGAAGATCACCGAGGTGTTCGACTGCTCGGCGTCCGAGCGGCGGGCGTCGCCGAGGTCACTGTCAAGCATCTCGCCGGCGACCGCGCGGAACTCGAAGATGCCTTCGCCTGCCTCCAGCGTCGCGTTCCGCGCCATCAGCCGGACGAGCTCGCGGGCCAGCGCCGGATCGGCCAGCGCGTCGTAGGCCGTGAAGCCGTCGGTCTCGCCGATCACGTCCTCGGCCCACTCCTCGCCGACGGACCGGAAGCCGAGCAGCAGCTGGTAGAGCTCGTGCGTCCCCGGCTGGAAGCGCACCTCGGCGAGCGCCGCGACGAGCAGCGGCGTCGCCTGGTGCAGCGTCGCCGCGTCCAGGACGTGCGCGTGGATGACCTCCTCGCTCTTCGCGCCGAACCAGCGCTGCGGCCGGACGAACTCGATCAGCCGCTCCTCCTCGAGCAGGTCGAGGTCGCCCGCCCGGATACGGTCGGCGATCACTCCGCCGGCGCCTTCAGCTCGAACCAGAAGAACCCGCGGGGCGCCAGCGTGAGCAGGTACGGCAGCTTGCCGACGGGCGGGAAGCTCGTCCTGCCGAACATCTCCTCGGGGACCCTACCCTCGAACCGGCTCAGGTCCAGCTCCACGGGCTGCGCCGAGCGGGCGAGGTTGTGGACGCAGAGCATGACGTCCTCCTCGTAGCGGCGGACGTGGGCGAAGATGCGCGGATTGTTCGTCTCCAGCGGCTCGTAGGAGCCCAGGCCGAAGACCGGGTGCGCCTTGCGCAGCGAGATGAAGCGGTGCAGCCAGCGCAGGAACGAGGTCGGCGTGCGCAGCTGCGCCTCGACGTTGCAGGCCTGGTAGCCCCACACCGGGTCCATCAGCGGCGGCAGGTAGAGCTGGGCGAAGTCGGCACGCGAGAAGCCGCCGTTGCGGTCGCTCGTCCACTGCATCGGCGTGCGCACGCCGTCGCGGTCGCCGAGGAAGACGTTGTCGCCCATGCCGATCTCGTCCCCGTAGTAGAGGACCGGCGAGCCCGGGAGGCTGAACATGATCGCGTGCAGGAGCTGCGACTCGTCGCGGCCGTTGTCGAGGAGCGGCGCGAGCCGGCGGCGGATCCCGAGGTTGAGCTTCATGCGCGGGTCCTTCGCGTACTCGGCGTACATGTAGTCGCGCTCCTCGTCCGTGACCATCTCGAGGGTCAGCTCGTCGTGGTTGCGCAGGAACAGGCCCCACTGCGCGTTGTCCGGGATCCGCGGCGTGCGGTCGAGGATCTCGTAGATCGGCGCCGCGTCCTCGCGGCGCAGCGCCATGAACATGCGCGGCATGACGGGGAAGTGGAAGGCCATATGGCACTCGTCGCCGTCGCCGAAGTACGCGACGACGTCCTCTGGCCACTGGTTCGCCTCGGCGAGGAGCACGCGGTCCGGGTACTTAGCTTCGACCTCGGCGCGGAGCCGTTTCAGGAAGGCGTGCGTCTCCGGCAGGTTCTCGCAGATGGTCCCGTCACGCTCGTAGAGGTATGGGACGGCGTCGAGGCGGAAGCCGTCGATCCCGGCGTCGAGCCAGAAGCGCAGGGCGTCGAGCATCGCCTCCTGCACGTCGGGGTTGTCGTAGTTCAGGTCGGGCTGGTGCGAGAAGAAGCGGTGCCAGTAGTACGCGCCGGCGACGGAGTCCCACGTCCAGTTGGACGGCTCGGTGTCGACGAAGATGATCCGCGCGTCCTCGTAGCGCTCGTTGGTGTCCGACCAGACGTACCAGTCGCGCTTCGGGCTGTCCGGGCTCGACCGGGACTCCTGGAACCACGGGTGATCCGACGACGTGTGGTTGACGACGAGGTCGGCGATGATCCGGATCCCGCGCTCGTGGGCGGCCTCGACCAGGTTGCGGAAGTCGTCGACCGTGCCGTAGTCGGGGTGGATCGAATAGAAGTCCGCGATGTCGTAGCCGCCGTCGCGGAGCGGGCTCGCGTACATCGGCAGCAGCCAGATGCAGTCGACGCCGAGCCACTGCAGGTAGTCGAGCTTGTCCTGGATGCCGCGCAGGTCGCCCGAGCCGTCGTCGTTCGAGTCGAAGAAGCCGCGGATGTGGATCTCGTAGAAGACGGCGCGCTTGAACCACAGCGGGTCGGACTGGAACCACTGGGTCGGCTGACGCTCGTCGGCCTGGGCGGCTTCGCTGCGCTCGGGGGCGATGGTCACCGGTCGACCCTCACGATGTGGCTCTGCCCGGGACCGAGCCGGACGAAGTTGCGGCCGATGCCCCACTGGAACGGCAGATCGCCCAGCAGCTCCTTGCCGGCGAAGGCCGGCGGCAGGCCGAGGCTGGCCGGGACGACGCACAGCCCCTCGCGCTCGGTGGTCGGATCGAGGTTCGTCACCACGACAACGGTATTGCCCTCCCACCGTTTCGCGAACGCGAACAGGTACTCGCTCTCCGTCTCGAGCAGCTCCAGGTTCTCGAACCGCTGCAGCGCCGGGTTCTCGCGGCGGATCGCGTTGAGCCGCGCGGCGAGCGGGAGCAGGACGCCGTCGAGTGCCCGCTCGCGGATCTCGTACTTCTCCGAGTTGAGGTACTCCTCGCTGCCCTCGCGCGCCGGCGACGCCTCGAGCGACTCGAAGCCCGAGTAGATGCCGTACGTCGGCGACAGCGTCGCCGCGAGCACGAGCCGGGCCTCGAACGCCGGCCGGCCGCCGCTCTGGAGGTACTCGTGGAGGATGTCCGGCGTGTTCGCGAAGAAGTTCGGCCGGTAGAAGTCGGCCCAGCCGAGGATCTCGCGCAGGAAGTCGGTCAGCTCCCAGCGCGTGTTCTTCCACGTGAAGTACGTGTACGACTGGCTGAAGCCGACCTTGCCGAGCGTGGTCATCATCGCCGGCCGCGTGAACGCCTCCGACAGGAAGATCACGTCCGGCTCGACGGCCCGCACCTCCTTGATCAGCCACTCCCAGAATGCGACCGGCTTCGTGTGCGGGTTGTCGACGCGGAAGCAGTGCACGCCGCGCGCGACCCAGTAGAGCATCACGTCGCGCAGCGCGTCCCAGAGCCCCCGCCAGTCGTCGGTGTCGAAGTTCAGGTTGTAGATGTCCTGGTAGCGCTTGGGCGGGTTCTCCGCGTACTTCAGCGTCCCGTCGGGGCGGCGGTGGAACCACTCCGGGTGCTCGGTCAGCCACGGGTGGTCGGCCGAGGCGTTGATCGCGTAGTCGATGCAGATCTCGCAGCCGAGCTTGCGGCCGCGCGCGACGAGCCGCTCGAATTCGCGCAGCGTCCCGAGCCCGGCGTGGATCGCGGTGTGGCCGCCCTCTGCGCCGCCGATCGCCCACGGGCTGCCTACGTCGCCCTCCTCCGCCGTCTCCGCGTTGTTTCGGCCCTTGCGGTTCGTGAGCCCGATCGGGTGGACCGGCGGCAGGTAGACCACGTCGAAGCCGAGCTTCGCGATCTGCGGCAGCACGGCCTCGACGCCTTCGAAGCCGCCCCACGAGCGCGGGAAGAGCTCGTACCAGGAGCCGAAGCGGGCGCGCTCGCGGTCGACGTCGACTCCGAGCGTCTGCGACCACGTCTTCTCGCTCCGGTCGCCGGCCGGCGCCGCGAGCCCGTCCTGGAGCGTCACGGCGTCGCGGCCCAGCAGCAGCGCACCCTCCGCGAGCTCGCTCGTGAGGTCGGCCTGCCCCCCGTCGGACTTGCGCCGCACCTCGACCTGCCACGACGCCACCCGGTCGACCCAGGCCTCGATGCGGAAGCACCACGCGCCGGCGGCGTCGACGGCAAACGAGCCCTCCCACCAGTCGTTGCCGACCGGCTGCAGCGGCGAGTCGGCCCATTTCGTCGCGCCGCGCCGCTTCCACCGGACCGCGGCGCCCAGCGCGTCGTGACCGTCACGGAAGATCCGCGCGCGCACGTCGACGCGGTCGCCGACGGTGCGCTTCACGTGGTGGCGGCCGCAGTCCACCTGCGGAGTGACGTCCTGGATCTGGATGCGAGCGGGCGGCCGCTTCGTGCGCGGTGCAGCCATGGGCACGGGTTCCTTTCGACCGACGAGCGAAACTAGACCGCGATGACGCTACAGCGCTCGAGCGGCGTCCTGCTGCATCCCACGTCGCTGCCGGGCGGCCGGCTGGGCGACGAGGCCTACCGGTACGTGGACTGGCTCGCCGCCGCCGGACAGTCGTGGTGGCAGATCCTGCCGCTGACCCCGCCCGACGAGACCGGCTCGCCGTACTTCAGCGCGTCGGCCTTTGCCGGCTGGCCGGGCCTCCTGGCCGACCCGCGCGCGCGTGTGTCGGCCGGGGAGATCGAGGACTTCGTCGCGCGCCATCCGGCGTGGATCGGCGACTGGGCCGCCTTCGCCGGCGGACGGGCCGTGGCAGACCAGGTGCGCTTCGAGCGCGAGTGGAGCGCCCTGCGCTCCTACGCCGCGGAGCGCGGCGTGCGCGTGATCGGCGACGTCCCGATCTACGTGGCGCCGGGCGGCGCCGACCACCGGATGCACCCCGAGCTGTTCCAGGAGGGATTCGTCGCCGGCGTTCCGCCGGACGCGTACACGCCCAACGGCCAGCTGTGGGGGAACCCGCTCTACGACTGGCCGGCGCACCGCGCGACCAGCTTCCACTGGTGGGTGGAGCGAGTCCGCCGCGTGCTCGAGCTGGTCGACGTCGCGCGCCTCGACCACTTCCGCGGCCTCGTCGCCTACTGGGCCGTGCCCGAGGGCCGCAAGACCGCGCGCCGCGGGCAGTGGCGGGCCGCTCCCGGCCACGAGCTGCTCGCGACGCTCGAGCGCGAGCTCGGCGGCCTGCCCGTCATCGCCGAGGATCTCGGCTTGATCACGCCGCCCGTGCACCGGCTGCGGGACGAGTTCGGCCTGCCCGGGATGGTGGTCATGCACTGGGCGTTCGGCGGCCGCCGGAACAACCCGCACCGGCTCGCAAACCACCGTGAGAACCAGGTCGTCTACACCGCGACCCACGACAACGACACGACCGTCGGCTGGTTCCGCACGCTGCCGAAGGCGCAGCAGGTGCGCACGGGGCTCGACCCGCGCGAGCCGAGCTGGGCGCTGATCGACCTCGCCTGGTCGTCACGCGCCGCGGTCGCGATCACGCCGGCACAGGACGTCCTCGGCCTCGGCAGCGAGGCACGCATGAACCGGCCCGGCACGGAGGGCGGCAACTGGCGGTGGCGGCTGCGCCGCGGCCAGCTGACCGAACGCCACGCGGCACGGCTGCGCGCCGTGACGGAAGCCTCAGGGCGCTAGAAGATCTCGGGGCACCAGGGCCTGAGCCCGGTGCGAAACAGCGCGTCGGCGCGCTCGACGGCGCCCGGTGCGAGCTCCTCGACGCGCCCCGCGCGTTCCAGCTCGGAGAAGGTCCAGCCGCCGAGAAAGGTCGAGCCGAGGTCCGAGACGTCCAGCCGGAGCTCGGCTTCCCCGCCGCGCTCGACCGTGCCGGCCCCGCCCTCGGCGCGCAGCGTCCACGTTCCGTCGTTCCAGTTGCAGAACGTGTCACGGACGTCGAAGACGACGCTCCCCTCCGCGAGATAGGAGCGCCCGCCGAGCGCTGCGGGCAGGTCGAGCAGCCGCACCCACAGCGCGTCGGCCACCCGCATGTGCAGGCGTCGCGGGTCGAGCACCGACAGGAAGAGCGGATGGTCGGAGGGCAGGAGCCAGGCGTTCACGGTGGTGACGAGGTCGACGCCGAAGAGGAAGCGCCAGATCTCGCGCGTCGCCGCGGGCGTCGTGCCCATCGCCTCGCGGACCATGAGCTTTCCACCGGCGATTCCGTTCTCCCAGGTGCCCTTGTAGCGGTAGAGCGCGTACGCCTCGGGCGTCCCGTTGTCGTCCTCCCAGACCGCGCGGTAGAGCGGGCCGCCGCCGTTGCGCCAGTGCTCGGGATCGGCGAGGCGCCTCGTGGCCCACCAGGACTCCGAGCGGCGGACCATGCCCGCCCGCTGCTCCTGGATGCGCTCGTAGATCGCAGGAACCAGCTCGGCCGCCTCGCCCTCGTCCAGCAGCCGTGTGCCGCCGGACGGCTCGTCCGGCAGACGGAACGTCACGCGGTCGCGCTCGGCCTCGATGCTCGCGGCGGCGGATGCCACCCCGTAGCCGAAGCGGCCGTAGATGGCGGGCTCCGATGCCCACAGCACCGCGATCGGCTCGCCGCGCTCATGCGCGTCGTCGAGCTGCCGCCGCATCATCTGCGTGAGGATCCCGCGCCGCCGGTGGCTGGCGTGGACGCCGACGAGGGTGACGCCGGCGATCGGCAGCTCGCCGCCCGGCACGCGCATGCGGATGTCGTAGGTTCCAGCAGTCCCGACGGGAACGTCGCCGTCGAGCGCCCAGTACTGGTGCGCCGGGTCGAGCTGCGACGTGAACATCTCCTGGTCGTGCTCGTGCGCTGCCTCGAGGAAGGCGGTCATGACGGCCTCGACGAAGCGCGGCAGCTCGTCCGCGCTCGGCGAGCGGATCTCGATGGTCGACGTGGTGGCCACGTGGGGAGCCTAGATGCGTTCGAGCGGCGCGTACTCGAGCATCAGGCGACGCTCCGCCCCGTCCTGCGCAAACCGCACGGTCACCACCCCTCCCGGCTCGACCCGGAGGACGACGCCTTCCCCGAGCGTCCCGTGGCGGACGCTGTCCCCGGTCGAGAGGTCCGGCAGGTCGGTCTTCGGCGCGAACGACTTGGCGCCGTACGACGCCCACGAGGCGGGACGCAGCCGCTCTCGCTCCACGCCCTCCGCCGGGAGCTCGTCGAGGAAGCGGGAAGCGAGGTTGTACGAGCGGTTGCCGTAGAGCGAGCGCGTGGTTGCGTGCGTCATCGTCAGCCGTTCCTGCGCCCGGGTCATGCCCACGTAGCAGAGGCGCCGCTCCTCCTCGAGCGAGTTCTCCTCGATCGAGCGCGAGTGCGGGAAGATCCCTTCCTCCATCCCGATCATGTAGACGCTCTTGAACTCGAGGCCCTTCGCGTTGTGGAGCGTCATCAGCGTGACGAGCGACTCACGGTCGCGCAGCGCGTCCTGGTCGGAGTACAGCGAGATCTCCTGGAGGAAGTTCGAGAGGCCGGGCTCGGCCGCGGACGACTGATACTCCTGCGTGACGCCGACGAGCTCGCGCAGGTTCTCCATGCGGCCCTGCGCCTCGATCGTCCGCTCGGCGTCGAGCGAGTCGAGGTAGCCGGAATCCTCGAGCACGCGCTCCACGATCTCGGGAACGGTGAGCTCACGCGCGGCGGCCTGCAGCGACTGGAGCAGCGTCCAGAGCCCCTGCACGTTGCGGAGCGGCGCACCGGAGACACCTGCCTCTTCGGCGCGGTCGAGCGTCTCGAACAGCGTGACGCCCATCGCCTCCGCGTGGTCGGCGAGGCGGCCCAGCGTCGTGTCGCCGATCCCGCGGCGCGGCCGATTCGCGATGCGCTGGAGCGAGACCGCGTCGGCCGGGTTGTCGAGCACCTGGAGGTAGGCGACGGCGTCCTTGATCTCGGCGCGCTCGTAGAAGCGCGGCCCGCCGATCACCTGGTAGGCGACGTCCTGACGGACGAGCACGTCTTCCAGGACTCGCGACTGCGCGTTCGTCCGGTAGAAGACCGCGATCTCGGAGCCGTTCTCGCCCTCCTCGACGAGCCGGGCGATCTGCGCGGCGACGAAGCGCGCCTCGGCGTGCTCGTCCTCGGTCTCGAGCGCCCGGACCGCCTCGCCCTCGCCGAGGTCCGAGAAGAGGTTCTTCTCCTTGCGCTCGGTGTTGTGCGCGATGACGTGGTTGGCCGCGCGGAGGATCGTGTTGGTCGAGCGGTAGTTCTGCTCGAGCGGGATCACGCGGGTTCCCGGGAAGTCGCGCTCGAACTCCATGATGTTGCGGATGTCGGCGCCGCGGAAGGCATAGATGGAGTTATGCGTGACGAGCCCGTTCGCGATGAAGTTGTGGACGCGTTCGACGTTCAGGTCGTAGACGGGGTCAGCGAGCTCGACACGCTCGACAGACTCGACAACGTCGAATGAACCGTCCTCGCCGCACATCAACATCCCGCGCCGAACGGCCGAGGCCGGCATGAACGGAAGAGCGTTGCCCTCTTTCCCCTCGTCCTCCGTACGGGCACCCAGGCGCGCCGTGAAGCGGACATTGACGGGGAGCGCCTCCTCGATGTCTTCAACGCGCTCGACAAGCCGGCCGAAGTCCGCGAATGAGCTCTCATACCGCCATCCGGCCGAACCGGCGTATGCGGGGCGGAGCGAGAACCCGGCGCGCTCGAGCGCATCGCGCCCCTCGTCGTCGTAGCCGAAGAGCGCGATCCGATGCTGCGGCCCGGCCCCGCGCGGATCGCCGCAGAGGGACACCGAGAGCCGTCGACGGACTCGGCGTCCGGTCGTGGTCGTCGCGGCCGAGAAGTGCGGATGGTCAAACGAGAGCCCCTCGTCTTCGAGCAGCCGGCGCCCGGAGCTCTCGGTATCGAGGCCCCGGAAGATCTCGTCGAGCAGCTCCTGGTTTCCGACGACCCCGACCTCACGCCGCGCGCTCGGCCGAGCAACGAAGGGCTGAGTCGGCAGCGCGTACCCGAGCGAGAGCATCGTCTCGGCCGCCCGTGCATTGCCCTCGGTTTCGTGAAGAGACACGACCCAGACAGCGTCGGCGTGCTCGCCGCTCATCCGGATCATCGGGCCGGGCAGTGATCGTCTCTGGCTTTTGGTGTACGTCCTCGACGTGCCGACTCGGAAACCGACGCCCGCCTTCCACATGAGGTAGGTCATGTGCAACTGCGGCGTCCGGCCAACTTTGAAGCCGGCGAAGTGCGTGTGCTCGGGAGTCGAGACGAGCTCGCGGCCGCCGGACGTGGTTACACGGATGCCGGCGCGCCGTCGTGACATGTGCGTGTCGGAAACCCGAGCTGGTCCGAACCGGCCACTTCCGTAACACGCAAGGACCTCGTCGCCGGCGCGTACGTCCTCGATCGGCTTCTGGGAGCCGTCTGCCATCGTCACGCGCGTCCCGGCGACGAGACACTGATCCGGGTCACCGACCGCACAGAGGTTCTTGTGCCCGCCCGCGAGCAGCTGCAGCAGCCGGTACTGCGCGTGGTTCGTGTCCTGGTACTCGTCGACGAGGATGTACCGGAACGCCTTCTGCCACCGCTCGCGCGCTTCCGGGAAGCGTTCGAGCACGTCGACGGTCAGCATGAGCATGTCGTCGAAGTCGACGGCATTCGAGGAGAAGAGCCGCTGCTGGTACAGCTCGTACACCTCGGCGACCGTCTGGTCGAAGAACGAGGCGACGCGCTCGGAGTACATCGCCGGCGACACGAGCTCGTTCTTCGCGTTCGAGATCGCCGCGTGCACGCCGCGCGGGACGAAGCGCTTCGGGTCGCGCTCGAGGTCCTCGAGGCATTGCTTGACGAGGCGCACCTGGTCGGCCTGGTCGTAGATCGTGAAGTTGGACCTGTAGCCGAGCCGCGCCGACTCTGCGCGCAGCATGCGGCCGCAGGCGGCGTGGAACGTCATCACCCAGAGGCGCCGCGCCTGCTCGCCGATCAGGTCGTCGAGCCGGGTGCGCATCTCCGCCGCGGCCTTGTTCGTGAACGTGATCGCCAGGATCTCGTTCGGCTTCACGCCCAGCGCGTTGATGAGGTGGGCGACGCGGTACGTGAGCACGCGCGTCTTGCCGGAGCCGGCGCCCGCGATGACGAGCAGCGGGCCCTCGGTGGTCAGCACGGCCTCGCGCTGGGCCTCGTTCAGGTCGGAGAGGTACTGATCGGGGGTCGCGACGGCCATGGGTTCGATGCTAGCGGGGCGGTTCGCGGACGCCCGCTAGCGCACCCAGAGCTGGTCGATCAGGACGCCGAGCCCGTTCGGGCTGTACTGGTAGTTGCCCACGCGCTTCGCGAGCACGTCCACCGACCGCGGGTTGACGAGCGGCACCCACGGCGCCTCGTCCACCGTCTTGCGGTCGACCTGCTCCCACGCCCCGCGGGCAGCGTCGGGGCTCTGCGCCTGCGCGCGCAGGGCCTTGCCGATCTGGCTGTCGATGTGCGGGTCACAGAACTCGGCGTCGTTCGAGTTCGCGGGGTTGCGCGGCAGGAAGGAGCCGCACGTCAGGACCGGCACGAAGAACCCGGAGGCCGCCGGATAGTCCGAGATCCACTCGTTCGTCCCGATCTGCGCCTGCGTCCGCGAGTCCCCGACCGCTGCGAAGAAGTCGTCCGCCCGGCTCTTGATCGTCGGCTTGTAGCCCAGCGAGCGAAGCAGCTCGACCGCGAAGGCGCCGACCGCAGGAAGCTCGCTCCAGGACCACACGGTCACCTTCGCCCCCCGTGTGCCGGAGCGGGCCACGAGCGCCTTCGCCCTGGCCAGGTCGGGCGCGACCCACGACGCGTGCGAGGGCCCTGCGGTGTACGGGCAGTAGGGCCGGTAGCCGGGGTAGGCCGGCGGGAGGATCTGACAGGTCGGCTGCGCGACGGCAGGCCCGCCCGCCCCGGCGACTGCCGCCCGCCGGTCGGCTGCGTAGTTGAGCGCTCGACGCACGTCGATCCGGTTGAACGGCGCGACGCGCGTATTGAGGAAGAGGGAAATGGTGTTCGGCTGGGGATTCGTGTGCACCTGATTCCCGTGGCTCGTCGTCAGGAGCGACAGCGTGCGCGGCGACGGGGGCGTCTCGGACTGCGACGTGCTGAAGGCGTCGGCCTTGCCGCCGAGCACCGCCATCACGGCTGCGTCCGGCGTGCCGCCGATCTTCAGATCGATGACGTCCGGATAGCCGTCGGGCTGTGCCGCCTGCGACCACTCGTGGAACCCGCGGTTGCGAACCAGCCGGACGACGCTCTTCGGCCGGTACAGGGCAATCCTGTACGGGCCGGTCGCCGGCAACGGATGGCTGCCCGTGTCGCGCACCGGGGTCGCGGCCGGCAGCACGTACGCGAAGGGCAGCGCGAGCTTGTAGAGGAACTCCGGGTCGGGCGCGGTCAGGTGGAACGTGACCGTGGCAGCCTTGTCGTTCGCGACGATGCCCCGCCTCAGGTCACAGTGCTTCGGCCGTTGCTCGCAGCGCGCCGCGCCGAGAATGCGGTCGTAGTAGTACGGCGTCGGGACGTGCAGCTCGAAGTCGCGCTCGAGCGTCGCCCGCACATCCGACGCCTTCACCTGCGCTCCGCTCGAGTAGCGGATGCCGGGGCGCAGCGTGAAGGTGTACGTCTTCCCGCCGTCGGTCGGGTCCGGCAGCGACTCGGCGAGGTCGGGAACGAGCTGCGTCCCCTGGGACCCGCTGGCCTGGTTGAACGCGACGAGGCCGTCGTTCGTCATGCGCAAGATCGTCCACGAGCTCGAGTCGTAGGCGAGCGCCGTGTCGATCGAGTCGGTCGGCCGCCCCATGCGGAACACGAGCGTGCCGCCGCGATGGCCCTCCCCCGACTGTCTGACGCCGACGACCACGGTGCCGTCGACCACGGCGACCCCCTGCGGCCGGTTGCCCACGGGCGTGCGGCGCACAACCGTGTTCGTCGCCGGGTCGATGCGCGCCAGCGCCCCGCCGAACTGGTCGCTCACCCACACGTCGCGTCCGTCAGCAGCGATTCCCGACACGCCGTTTCCGACGGGGATCGTGGCGACGATCTGATTCGTGCGCGGGTCGATGCGCGAGACGTTCCCGTCGAGGCCGTTGGCGACCCAGACGGCGCCGCTCCCGTAGGCGATGCCGGCCGGGCCATGGCCGACCGGGATCGCCTGCACGAGGGCACCGGAGCCCGGGTCGATCCGCGCGACGCTGTTGAGCGGCGCCTGGCTCGCCCACAGCGCCCCGCCGCCGTAGGCGAGCTCGGTGGCCGTGATCGGGAGCGGCCGTCCCGGCAATCCCGTCTGCGCATGGATGCGCGTGATCGTGCGGTCACCGGTGTTCGCGACCCAGATCGATCCGGGTGTCGACGCGATGCCCACCGGCCCGTTGCCGACGCGGATCGGCTCGTTCACCTTGTCGGTGGCCGGGTCGATCTCGGACACCGTGCCGTCGAGGCTATTCGCGACCCACACCGCGCCGTTCCCGACGGCGATCCCGCTCGGCTGGCTGCCCACGTCGATGGTGTCGAGGACACGGTTCGTCGCGGGATCGACCTTCGAGACGCTGTTGTCATCGGCGTTCGTAACCCACGCGACGTGATCGCCCGCCGCGACGTGGCTGGGCGTCGCACCGACGGCGACCTCGCCGGTGATTCGCCCCGTGTTCGCGTCGATCAGGCCGACGGCGTTCGAGTCGACCCCCGAGAGCGCCTGTGCAGTGCCCGAGCCGAGGCTGGTGACGAGCACCGTGACCAGGGCGGCAGCGACCAGCGCGCCGGCGGCGCCGGCCGCGATCCAGCGGCGCGTCCGCAGCCGCGCGCGCCACACGACCGACCGGGCCGCCCTGGCCAGCTCGTCCTCCTGCCCCGTGTACGCGGTGGGTGCGTCGGCCGTCCGCAAGGGCGGGAACTCGGCCGCGAGGCCGTCGACGTCGACCTGGTAGATCCGTTCGGGCCGGTCGAGATCCTTGAGGTGGTACTCACCGAGATCGCGGAAGCCGATACCGGGCAGCTCGTCGTCGTCCAGCAGGGAGTGCGTCGTCTGCGAGGCGAGGATCTGGCCGCCGTGACCCGCGGCCATGATCCGCGCGCCGCGGTGGACGCCGAGGCCGTGGTAGCCCTCGTCACCGACGCTCGGCTCGCCGGTGTGCAGGCCGATGCGCACGCGGAGCTCCGCACCGTCGGGCCACGCGTGCGCCGCGAGGCCGCGCTGACACGCCGCCGCGGCCAGTGCGGCATCCCTCGCCTTCGGGAAGGCCACGAAGAACGCGTCGCCCTGCGTGTCGATCTCCTGCCCGCCGTGCTCCGCGAACGCTGCACGCAGGATCCTCCGGTGGTCGGCGAGCACGTCGCCGTAGCGGTCGCGGAGCTGTTTCAGCAGCCGCGTGGAGCCCTCGACGTCCGTGAAGAGGAAGGTGACGGTCCCGGTCGGGAGCTCGGCCATCCCGAACCGGAGTGTCGCTGCGCCTACCGGCGGAGCGCAAGCAGCCGGCCGAGCGCGGCATAGCACCCGAGCACCGCGAGCGCCTCCGGCACGCCGCGGACGAGCCCATCGGCAACCGTGCCCTCGGCGCTCCAGCCCGAGACGAATACGAGCGCCCCGGCCGCGCCGGCGACGAGGATGGCAAACACCCATGGATGCGCGCGAAGAGCGGGCGCCGGCCCCACGACCGGCGCCAGCTCGTCGAAGACATCGCCCGCCTCACCTCCGGGCAGCGGACGCGGCCGCGCCGCCCTGACGACGCGCGAGGCCGAGAGCAAGAGCAGCGGGAGCGTCGCGGCGGACAGGACGATGATCCAGCCCGAGTCCTCGTACTGGTGCGCGTAGACAATCCATGCGACCGCGGTCACTGCGGCGCCGGAAAGCGCGACGGCCGCCCGCCGGCGCACCACGGAGAGCTCGGCCGCCCGCGCAGGAGGCCGCAGGCGAAGCGCCCGCCAGGCCATGAACATCCCGGCCACGAACGCGATCTGCGACGCGAGCACGATCGTGACGGACGCCGTGATGCCGAGCGGGCCGCCGACCGTGATGTCGGCCGCCCGGGACAGCCCGAACGCGGCGACACAGCCAAGCCCGGCGGTAACCAGCCCGCCGAACGCGACCAGGGCGGCCTGCTGCGTCTCCGTCGTCGCCACGACCGCAGCGATGTCGCCGGCGATCGCCCGCGGATCGCCGAACGCGCCCTCCGAGTCTTCAAGGTGGTCACGGGCTTCCGCGAGCGTGCGCCGCTGCCAGCGGCCGCGCACGCCGGCGGCCTCGAGCTCTCGCCGGAGCTCGTCGATCACGCCGTCACCGCTTCCACGGCTCGCACGAAGTCGCTCCAGTCGCGCTTCTGCGCCGTGAGCTCCCGCCGGCCCTTCGCCGTCAACCGGTACGTGCGCCGCTTGCGGCCGTTCACCGTCGACGCATTGCTGGCGAGCAGGCCTGCCGCCTCCAGGCGGTACAGCGCCGGGTAGACCGTGCCCTCGCCGAGGTCGAACGCGCCCTCGCTTGCGTCGCGGATCGCCTCGACGATCGCGTACCCGTGCAGCGGCTCCTTCGCGACGGCGCCGAGCAGCAGAAGGTCGAGATGGCCGCGCGATACATCGGCTCGCATAGGGTTTCTATGGTACCTGCTCGGCGCAGCTTCGTAGCGCCGCGGCTGACGACCCGACCCGGGGGTGGTAGCGTCGCCGCGTGGGCTACGCGTTCGGCTCGATCGACGACCTCGGCGACGGCTACGGCTTCCGCAAGGTGCGCGGGCCGCTCGGCGTGACGGCGTTCGGCGTCAACGTGATCGTCGTCCCCCCGGGCAAGGAGAGCGTGCACCACTACCACGACGAGCAGGACGAGCTCTACTTCGTGCACCAGGGCACGGCCGAGTTCCACGTCGACGGCCAGACCCACGAGCTCGGGGCCGGCGGCATGTGCCACGTGGAGTCGACGACGCCGCGCTACTTCTCCAACGTCGGGGACGGCGACCTGGTCGTGCTGATCGTCGGCGCGAAGGACGGCTACGTCGGCCGCGACGGCCAGCTCGTCGACATGGCCGACCTGCCGAAGCGCCAGGCGATCTCGCGCGGCGAGTTCGACTGAAGCCACTCGACGAGCACCGCGCATACGAGTGCCGGCTGACGCCGGACCGGGCGCTCGGGACGCTCGAAGAGGCCGAGGACTTCGCGCACGACCGCGGCCTGCTGACCCGGACTGCCGACTCCGCCCTGCCGTCCCTATTCGAGGCGTGTCACGAGGAGCCGTACAAGCCCGGGGCGGGCGGATTCGGCGAGTGGCCGCGCACGAAGTGGAGCTGGTTCGGGGAGCTCGCGCAGCGCCCAGGGCTCACGGCGGTGAAGATCCACCGCGGCAAGTCTCTGCTGGTAACCGAGCGTGTGGCAGCCATGCTCGACCCGATCATCCGCGCGGAGCTCGAACGGATGCACGCGGCCGCGGACGACTGGCGCCGGCTGCTCGACCACCTTGCTGACGCCGGGCCGTCGTCGGCCGAAGACCTCCAGGTCGAACTCGGGCTCAAGCCGAAGGAGCTCAAGGCGAGCCGCACGCCGCTCGAGCGGTGCGGCGTTCTCCTTGTCGACGAGCGGTCGGGCCGCATCGCCCGCTGGGATCAGGTCTTCCCGGATCCCACCCGCGGCAGCGCCGAGCTCGACGACCTGCTCGTGACGGCCGTGCAGGCGGCCGTCGTCGCGCCCGAGCCTGAGCTGCGCCGCTGGTTCTCGTGGACGTGGCGTTTCGCGGACGACCTCGTCGACCGGCTCGTCGCAGGCGGGCGCCTCGCCCGGCCGGAGCCCGGCCGGGTCGCCGTCAGCTGACGGCGACGAAGACGAGCAGGGCGACCAGTCCGGCGAGCTCGGTCACCGCGCCGAGCGCGTCGCCGGTCACGCCGCCGAGCCAGGATCGGAACACGAGCGCGAGGATGAGCGCCGTCGCCGCCGCGCCGGCGGCTGCCCAGAGGCCGTCGACCCCGGTGAGCACGAATGCGCCGGTGATCGCGATGACGACGGCGCCGCCGGCGGCCAGCCACCCGACCCTCCCGGTCAGGACGCTCCCCGGCCCGCCCTCGGCGCGCGCGTAGGGCAGCGCAGCCGCCACGGGCAGCGACGCCGCGCGGCCCAGCGCACCCGCGGCCGCGAGCGCGGCCACGGGGCCGCCGACGGCGACGAGGCCCGCGATCGCCGCCGCGCGGGTGAGCAGGTCGGTGGTCAGCGCGGCCGCGCCGAACGAGCCGATGCGCGAGTCGCGCATGATCTCGAGCGCCCGCTCGCGGGTCTGCGCCCCGGCCGCGTCGGCCGTGTCGGCGAGCGCGTCGACGTGCAGGGCGCCCGTGACGACGCAGCTCGACGGCGACGCGCGACGCCAGCGGCGGCCAGCGCCGGCACGGACGGGTAGAGCAGCAGCGCCGCGACGCCGCTCAGCGCGCCCGACGCCGGCGCCGACGACCGGGAAGAGCACGCGCGCCGCGCGCGACGTCGCTCCGGTCCGAGCGACGCGCCGACCGGGATCCGCGTCAGGAAGGCGAGCGCCGCCGCCGCGGCGTCAACGGCCCGCATCGGTGACGCCGGCGCCCGCGAACGTCGCCATCTCCTCGAGGATCGCGAGCGACGCGCGGATGAGCGGCAGCGCAGCGCGGCGCCCGAGCCCTCGCCGAGCCGCAGCCGAGGTCGAGCAGCGGCTCGAGGCCGAGCGCGTCGAGGACGAGCGTGTGCCCCGGCTCCGGCGAGCGGTGCGACGCGACGAGCCTGGCGGGCAGCGCCGGAGCGAGCCGCGCCGCGGCCAGCGCCGCGGCGCCGCTGATGAAGCCGTCGAGCACGACCGGCACCTCGCGCGCGGCGCGCGCCGAGCGCGAGACCCGCGAGCACCGCGATCTCGAAGCCGCCGAGCGGCGGCGAGCACGCCGATCGGGTCGGCGGGATCCGGGTGGTTGAGCCGCGAGCGCCTGCCTCGACGACCGCCACCTTGTGCGCGAGCCCGGCGTCGTCGAGCCCGGTGCCCCGGCCGCACGTCAGCTGCGGGCCGCACTCGAGGAGCGCGGCGGCGAGCGCCGCCGCCGCGGTGGTGTTGCCGATGCCCATCTCGCCGAGCGCGACCAGACCGTGCGTCGCGCACCAGCTCCGTCGGCGAGCGCCGGTGCCGGCCGCGAGCGCGCGCCGCCGCCTGCCGGCGCGACATCGCCGGGCCGGTCGGCGAAGTTCGGCCGTCCCGGCGCCGGCGCAGGTCGAGCACGCCCGGGTCGTCGACCGGCTCGACCA
Source organism: uncultured Thermoleophilia bacterium (assembly GCA_963817375.1). Classification (GTDB taxonomy): domain Bacteria; phylum Actinomycetota; class Thermoleophilia; order Gaiellales; family Gaiellaceae; genus JACVRM01. The sequence continues at coordinate 582,332 of CAWFOB010000001.1, forward strand.
CGCCGGCGTCGACGACCACCAGCCGCGCGCCCGCCTGCCGCGCGAGGACGTAGATCGCGGCGTCGCCGCCGGCGAAGTTCGGCGACCATCTGCGCGCGTGACCTCCTGCGGGTAGGCGCTGACGCCCTCGCGCGGCGACGCCGTGGTCGCCGGCGACGACGACGATCGACCGGCGTCGAGCGCATCGGAGCGCGGCCCGCCGGCGGCGGCGACCCGGCACGGCGAGGTCCTCGAGCCGGCCGAGGCTGCCGCGCGGCTTCGTCTTCTCGTCGAGGCGCGCGCGCAGCGCCGCGATCTCCGCCTGCCTCGTGGCCTGCACCTCACGCATCGACGAGCTCCCACGGGGAGGCGAGCGGCAGCGCGCGCCCGGCGACGACGAGCAGCGCGTCGTCCGCCGCCTCGGCCCAGGCCGCGTTCACGCGGCCGAGCACGTCGCGGTAGCGGCGCCCGAGCGGCGTGGCCGGGACGACGCCGAGGCCGACCTCGTTGCTGACCGCGATCGTTCTCCCGCGGCGCGCCGCGACGGAGGCCGCCGCAACCGCCTGCTCCTCGATCTTCGCGACCTGTGCCTCGAGCAGGTTCGCGACCCAGAGCGAGAGGCAGTCGACGACGACCGTGCCCTCGGCGGCCTCGAGCGCCTCGCGCAGGCGGAGCGGCTCCTCGACGGTCGTCCACCCCGCCGGCCGCTCGGCGCGGTGGCGCCGCGATCCGGGCGGCCATCTCCTCGTCGCCGGCCGTCGCGGTGGCGATGAAGGTGACCGGCCCGCCCGCCCGCTCGGCCAGCTCGAGCGCCAGCGAGCGACTTGCCGCTCCGCGCGCCGCCGAGCAGGAAGGTGAGCCCGCTCATAGCCGTGCGGGGACGACGACCAGCCCCCCTGCGTCCTCGTGGATCCGCACGCTCGCCCCGTAGTGGCGCGCGACCAGCTCCTCGGTCAGCACCTCGCGCGGCTCGCCCGACGCGACGACGCGACCGCGGTCGAGGAGCAGCAGGCGGTCGGCGTACTGCCCGGCAAGCGTCAGCTCGTGCATCGTCGCCACGACCGTCAGCCCTTGCTCGCGCCGCAGCTCGTCGACCAGCTCGAGCACCTGCTGGCTGCGGCCGATGTCGAGCGACGCGGTCGGCTCGTCGAGGAGCAGCACCGGCGCCTCGCTGCGCGAGCGCGCGGGCGAGCACGGCGCGCTGCTGCTCGCCGCCGCTCAGCGTGCCCAGCCGCCGGCACGCGAAGCGAGTCGAGATCGAGCCGGTGCGAGCGCGCTCCGCGGCCGCCTCGCGGTCGCCGTCCGCCCTCGCGCGCGAGGTAGCCGAGGTGCGGCGTGCGGCCGAGCAGCACGTACTCGGCGACCGTCATCTCACGGCGGCATCGCCGGCGATCTGCGGGACGAGCGCGAGCTCGCGCGCGAGCTCGCGCGCGGCCGCAGCGCGCCGTCTCCACGCCGTCGAGCGTGATCGAGCCCGGTCGCCGTGACGAGGCCGCACGAACGCGCGCAGCAGCGTGCTCTTCCCGGCGCCGTTCGGGCCGATCATCGTCACCCACTCGCCCGGCTCGACGCGGCCGGAGACGCCGCGGAGCGACCTCGGCGCCGCCGAGCGTGACCGAGACGCCGTCGAAGGCCACGCGTCATCCGGTCACGCCCGCGGCTCGTGCGCAGCACGATGGCGAAGAACGGCGCGCCGAAGAACGCGGTCACGACGCCGATCGGCAGCTCGGCCGGCGACAGCACCGTCCGCGCGACGATGTCGGCGAGGACCAGGAAGCCGCCGCCGACGAGCAGCGACAGCGGCAGCACGATGCGGTAGCTCGCCGCCGGCGACGAGCCGCATCGAAGTGCGGGACGATGATGCCGACGAAGCCGATCAGCCCGCTGACCGCGACCGCCGCGGCCGTCCCGAGCGTCGCGGCCGCGACGAGCAGCAGCCGCGTGCGGCCGACGTTGACCCCGAGCGCCGCGGCCTCCTCGTCGCCGAGCGCGAGCACGTCGAGCACGCGGCGGTGCAGGAGCAGGATACGACGACGCTGATCGCCGCGTACGGCAGCGAGCAGCAGCACGTCGTGCCAGCCGGCCGTGTCGAGGCTGCCGAGGATCCACGAGTAGACGGCCTGGAGCGTGTCGGCGTGCTGCTGCTGGACGAACGTCTGAATCGCCGTGAGGAACGCACGCGACCGTGACGCCCGCGAGGACGAGCGCGGCGGCACGCCCCGTGCCGCCCGCCGCGCGGCCGACGACGTAGGCGAGCGCGACCGCCGACCGCGCCGCCGACGAACGCCGCGACCGGGAGCAGGTCGTTGCTCCAGGCGCCGCCCGAGCCGTAGACGATCGCGAACGTCGCGCCGAGGCCGGCGCCGGCCGCGACGCCGAGCAGGTACGGGTCGGCGAGCGGGTTGCGGAATGACGCCCTGGTAGGTCGCGCCGGCGATCGAGAGCATCCCGCCGACGAGCAGCCCGAGACGACGCGCGGCGCGCGGATCTGCCAGAGGATCGCCGAGTCGGTCTCGGAGAGCCGCGAGTGCGACGCCGAGGAACGGAACGTGCGAGCGCGAGCTCGCTCGACCATCGGCGAGTAGCCGAGGTCGGCCGGCCCGACGAAGAGGCCGCACACGACCGCGACGGCGGCGAAGAGGACGCCGCCCACGTACCAGGGCCAGGTCCGGCGGCGCGCCGGCCGCGGCCCCGCACGTACGCGCGGGACCGCGACCGACAGCTCCGCCGCCTCCCCCAACCTATTTCGCCTTCAGCGACCTGAGCGCGCTCGCCACGGCGCGGACGTAGTCGACGACGCGCGGCCCCCAGCGCGACGCGATCGAGTCGTCGACGCGGACGATCGTGCCCGTCTTGACAGCGGCGATCGCCGCTCCAGCCCGGGCGGCCCGAGACGGTCGCCCGGCTCTGGCCGCAGCAGCGCGAGTCGGCGAGCACGATCACGTCCGGGTTCGCGGCGACGACGTACTCCGGCGGACAGCTGCGGGTAGTCGGTGCCGGCGCGCGTCGTCGGCGATGTTCTTCAGCCCGAAGAGCGCGTAGACGCGGCCGATGAACGTGTCGGACTTGGCGCTGTAGAGGTCCGGGCTCAGCTCGTGGAACACCTTGAGGTTCTCGTGCGGCGCGGAGGCGACCGCCGCCTTGATCCGCTGCTTCATGCGCGCGACGAGGGCCTTCGCCTGCTGCTGGTGGCCCGTGCGCGGCGCCAAGCTCGCGGATCTGCGCGTACGCGCCCGAGATCGTGTTCGCGGCCGGCTGGATCAGCACCGGGATGTGGAGCGTCGTCAGCGAGCTGCGACAGGCCCTTGACGTCGCCCTGAGATGACAACCAGGTCGGGCCGGTACTTCGCGATCGCCTCGACGTTCGGCGTGTAGCCCGAGAGCTTGGTGCGCGGCGCCGGCTTGGGGTAGTCGGACTGGTCGTCGACGGCGATGACCTGCTTGCCGGCGCCGATCGCGAACAGCGACTCGGTCGCCGTCGGCGACAGCGAGATGATCCGGTGCGGGACCGCCTTCTGGGGCGCCGCAGCGGCAGCTGGGAGCGCTACTGCGGCTGCCGCCGCGAGCGCGATGAGAGCTCGTTTGAGCACCGTTCCTCCTTCCACGAGGGGCTCGGTTCCGGGAGGCGGGCGGCCAGGTCTTCTGACTCGGGGCTCCCCTCCTCGCCGCCTTCCCAGCCCGTGGGCCAGTGGCATCTCGGCGCGGAGGCTTCTCCCCTTACAGCGGCGGGACCGTCCCGGATTCGCACCGGCGTTCCCTCAACCGCTCGCCTGTTCTGACTAGGGGCCGGACACTACCAGCGGCCGGATCGACAGACTGTGACCATGGAGGCGCACGTCTTCCGCAACCGGTCGCCGCTCGTGACGGTGTGGCTCCCGATCCTGCTCTGGGCCGGGCTGATCTTCGCGCTGTCGTCGATCCCGTCGCTGCACAGCGGGCTCGGCACGTGGGATCTGATCCTGCGCAAGTGCGCGCACGTGACCGAGTACGCGATCCTGACCTTCCTGCTGCGACGGGCGGTGGCGGCGCCATGGGCGGCAGGGGCGGCGTTCCTCTACGCCTGCTCGGACGAGTATCACCAGTCGTTCGTGGTCGGCCGCGAGGGCCGGCCGCGGGACGTGGCGATCGACTCGATCGGGATCGTCATCGGCCTGCTCGCCGCGCGCCGGGTGCTCCGGTGAGCGCGCTCGCGATCGACCTGGATGCCCTCGGGGACACCCGCGGCCTGTGGTCGGCCTGGCTTGCGGACGCGTCGCGGCGCTACGCGTCGATCGCGGGCCTGGATGCGTCGGCGCTGCCCGCAGATCGCGGCGAGGCGGCGGCCCGGCTCGACGAGTGGGCCGGGCACGGCGTCGGCGATTGGCGCGCCTCGCTTGCGCGTTTCGCCGAGGACCACGCGCCCGTGCACGTGCGCCGCGACGCCGCCGTGGCCGCCGCGCTGCGCGCGCTCGCGGGCCGCGGCGTCCGGCTCGGCGTCTTCACCGACGCCCCCGAGCCGCTGGCGCGCGTCGTGCTCGCGCAGCTCGGCGCCGACCGCCGCGTCGACGCGGTCGAGGCCGGCACGGGCGCGCTGGAGCGGCTGCTCGCCACGCTCGGCGACCCGAACGTGGCGCGGACGCGCGACGATTTGATCCGGGCGGCGGACTACGATCCTGTGCATGGAGCCCAGGGAACTCGGTGACCGCCAGTTCGACGCCCTGCTCGGACGCCTGGACGCGCTGACCGCCGAGCTGCGCGCGCTCAACCGCCGGCTCGACAGCGGCGAGCAGATCGCGCCGCTCGTGCACGAGCTGCATTCGCTGAACGAGTCGCTGCAGACACTCGCCTACGCGGCGCTCGGGCAGCAGGCACCGCGCGTGCACCGCCGCCGGTCGGCCTAGGGCGCTAATCCGCGCGGGCAACAGCGCCTGCAGCGCCTCGATCGTGTCCGCCTCGGCCGCGTCCTTGTCGGGCCGGTAGCCCTTCACGCGCGCGAAGCGGAGCGCGACGCCGCCCGGGTAGCGGGTCGATGCCTGGACGCCGTCGAGCGCGATCTCGACGACGAGCTCCGGCCGGACGAAGACGGTGATCCCGCGCCGCTCGACCTCGCGCTCAAGCAGTGCAGCCGTCTGCCACTCGAGCAGCTCGTCGGTCATGCCCTTGAACGTCTTGCCGACCATGACGAACCCGCCGTCGGGCCCGCGCGCGCCGAGATGGAGGTTGGAGAGCCGGCCCTGCCGCCGCCCGTGGCCCCACTCGGCGCCGAGCACGACCAGGTCGTACGTACGGACGGGCTTGACCTTGCGCCATGCCTTGCCGCGCCTCCCGGCCACGTACGGTGACCCGGCGTCCTTCACGACGACGCCCTCGTGGCCGGCGGCGAGCGCCTCCTCGAGGACGCGCTCGCCCTCCGCCGGGTCGCTCGTGAGCAGGCGTGGGATGCGCATGTCGCCTGCGACGGCATCGAGCCTGGCCGCGCGCTCGGCCAGCGGCGCGTCGAGGAGATCGTCGCCGTCCAGGTGCAGCACGTCGAAGAGGAACGTCCTCATCCCCTCGGGCGGGGCGTCGCCGTCGAGGCGCGCCACCGTGTCCTGAAACGCGGCCGGTCCGGCGTCGCCCATCCAGATCGCCTCGCCGTCGACCACAGCCTGCTGCAGCGGCAGCCGCCGCACCGCCTCCGCGATCCCCGGCAGCACGGCGGTGATGTCGTTGAGGTTGCGCGTGTAGATCTGCACGTCGTCGCCCCGGCGGTGGATCTGGATGCGGATCCCGTCGAGCTTCCACTCGACCGAGGAGAGCTCGAAGCTCTCGACCGCCTCGCGGACGCTCTCCGCCGGGGAGGCGAGCATCGGCAGCACCGGGCGGAACAGCTCGAAGCCGACGGCGCGCAGGCCCGCCTCGCCCTCGCCGAGTGCAACCGCCGCCGTGCGCGAGAGATCGCCGGAGAGCATGAACGCGCGCCGCGTGACGTCGGCCGGCACGCCCGCCGCCTTCGCAACCGCGTCCACCATCACCCCGGCGAGCGCGCCCTGGCGCAGCTCGCCGGTGAACAGGCGGCGCAGGAACGAAGCCTCCTCGGCGGTCGCCCGGCCGAGCAGGTCGGACAGGACGGCACGGCGGGCGTCCGCCGAGCCCTTGCCGGTGAGCTGCTGCACCGCCGCCACCGCCGCGTCGACGTCGGCAACGGTGAGCGACAGCTCGGCTGCCGGCTCCGCCTCCACACCGTAGGCCGTGGCGTACCCGACCCCGACGCGTCCCTGGCGCGGCGCGCCCGTGAGGAACCCGACCGCGATCGGCACCTCGTCGGGGTCGAGCCGGCGGAGGAGCTCGGCGAGGGCTGCCGTCTTGGCGGAGCGGGCAGACGTGGCCGCGACGGCGGCCGACGCGTCGACGACGTCCGCGAACGGCGTCATCCGCCTACGTCAGCGCTTCAGCAGGACGCCGCGGAGGTCGTCTTCCTTGCCCGCCTCGAGGATGGCGAGCACCTGGTCGCCGGCCTGGAGCTCCGTCGCGTCGTCGGCGATCCACGCGCGGCCGTCGCGCATGACGGAGATCAGCCGCGAGCCCTCGGGCAGGGTCAGCTTGTCGATCCGCTTCCCCACCGACGGCGAGTCCTTGACGATCTGCACCTCGACGATCTCGAGGCTCTCGCGCTTGAGCTCGAGCAGGTGGATCAGCTCGTGCTCCGGCACCTCGTGCTCGATCATCGCGAGCACGTTCGCGGTCGCCGACACGGTCGGCGCGATCCCGAGCAGGTCGAAGTGCTCCTGGTTGCGCGGGTCGTTCACGCGGGCAATCACCTTCTGGACGCCGAAGTGCTCGCGGGCCATCTGGCAGATGACGATGTTGTCCTCGTCGTCGCCCGTGACGGCCACGAGCAAGTCCGGAGGCCGCCGGATGCCGGCACGCTCGAGCACGAACATCTCCGTGGCATCGCCGACCTGGACCCGGTGCTCGAACTCGGCCTCGAGGCGCTCGAAGCGGTCGCGCCGCTGCTCGATGAGCGTGACCTCGTGGCCCCAGGAGATGAGGGTCCGCGTGACGTTCGCGCCCACCTTCCCCCCGCCGGCTACCAGGACGTACATCTAGGCGGGCGCGCGCTCCGGGCGGGTCTCACACGAGCGCGCCGCCTCGATCAGCACCGAGATCGCGCTCGAGGTCGGGCAGATGATGCGCAGCCCGAGCGTGGAGTACAGCTCGGCCCGCGCGGGGTCGAGGATGCGGACGACGACGCAGCCGATGTCGAAGCGCTTCTCGAGCACCTGGCCGACGACGATGTTGGTGTTGTCCCCGTTCGTCGCGACGACGGCCGCGTCGGCCTGCTCGGCGCCGGCCTCGCGCAGCAACTCCATGTCCATGCCGTGGCCGACGAGGAACCCGCCCTTCCAGTCCTCGCCGAGCCGCGTCAGGGCGTCCTCGTTCTCGTCGATCGCCACGACGTCCCACCCGTGGCGGACCAGCGCCTTCGCGACCGAGGAGCCGACGCGGCCGCAGCCGATCACGACGGCCTTCATGGTGTGAGCGTAGCGGACTCCTCGGGCTCTGCCTCGTCCTCCAGGATCCCCTGCGGGTAGGCGATCACCATCACCTCGCAGGATGCCTTCCGCAACACGTAGTCGACGGTCGGGCTGAAGAAGCGCGATTGCCGCCGCCAGCGCGGCGCGGAGCCCAGGATGATCAGGTCCGCCCCCCATTCCTCGGCCTGGTGGACGATCGCCTCGCCGAGCGAGCGGGTGCGGACGGAGACAGTCTCGATCTCGACGCCGTGCTCCTCGGCGAGCTCGCGCGCGTCGCCCAGGGAGGCAAAGGCGGCCTCCGACACGTCCGGCAGGTCGGCGTCGAGCGGCGTGTCCATCGGCACCTGCTCGCCGTAGAAGACGCGCAGGGCCGATCCCCGCTCCTCGGCCAGCCGGATCGCCGTGGCGAGCACCTCGTCGCCGATCGGCCCCAGCTTGAGCGGCACGAAGATGCGCTCGTACGCGCCCTCCTCGAACGGGTCGAGGTCGCCGACCGCGGGCACGACGCGGCCGAGCACCGGCTCGCGGCGGGACATCCGCACGAGGACGAAGACGACCACGCCGGCGAGCAGCCACAGCGGCCCGACGATCCGCGGCGTCGGGTGCGTGATCAGCGACACGATCCAGATCGCGAAGGTCAGCGGGGCGCCGATCAGCGCCGCGAGCGGCACGGGCGTGCCGCGCCAGCGCACCTCGGGCCGGGCGCGGAACGGGCGCTCGAGGTTCGGCTCCGTGAAGCGCAGCCTGATCACGGCGACCTGGGCGGCGGTGAACGCGAGCAGCACGCCGAAGGAGAACAGGCTCGCCAGCGAGCGCACCGGCTCGGTGGTGAACGCGGTTGCGATCAGGAAGCCGCAGCTGATGACCGACGTGCTGATCAGCGTCGACGGCGAGATCAGCGTCCGGCGGTTCAGGCGCGCGAACGAGTGCGGGAGCATGTCGTGCTTCGCGAGCGAGTAGGCAAGCCGGCCGGCGCCCGACATCGAGGTGCTGACGGCGGCGATGAGCACGAACGTCCCGCTCAGGCCGACGAACACACGCAGGACGTCGACAAGCGTCGCTGGCAGCGGGCCGTTCAACGCGTCGGTGATGCCGACGAGCGGCGCGCGGATCCACTCGGTGCCCAGGTCGGTCGCCCAGCCGTTCGGGCCGGCCGGGTCGCGGTGCGGCGGGTACGCGGAGAGGCCGATGACCGCCATCGCGAAGGCGACGAAGACGGCCGCGCCGATGCCGATGAACAGGCTGCGCGGCAGCGTGCGGCCCGGCTGGCGTGCGTCCGACGCGAGGTTGGCCACCGTCTCGAGGCCCGTGTAGGCGAGCATGGCGAGCGGCAGGGAGAACGCGAGCGCGTACCACGACGGCGCCTCGCCCCAGATCACGCCGCTGCCGAAGCCCTGCGTCGAGACCAGCCAGATGCCGCCGAGCACGATCAGCAGCACGTGCGAGACGACGGCCACGGCGGCGATCACGATGGCGAGCCCGTACAGGCCCGGGCGCCGGATCAGGCGGATGCCGGCGACGCCGAGGATGATCGCGATCCCGATGACGATGTCCCACGGCTTGTCGCGGATGCCGTCCCAGCCGAGCGCTGTGCCCAGATAGTGCGGCGCGAACAGCGCGGCGAGCGCGATCACGATCACGTAGTCGAGGAAAAGCACCCAGCCGGTCAGGAAGCCGGCCTGGTCGTTGTAGGCCCGGCGCACGAACATGGCCGCGCCGCCCGTCTCGGGGATCGCGGCCGTGCCCTCGGCGTACGACGCCGCTACGAGCAGAAAGAGCAGGCCGACGGCGAGCAGCACCCACGACGTCAGCCCGAGCGCCTCGAGCGCGACGACGCCGAGCGCGAAGTAGATCGAGGACGCGATCTCGCCGTAGGCGACCGCGGCGAGGGACGGGACGTCGAGGACGCGCTCCAGCCCTGTGACCTTGCGAGCCATTACCGGGACAAAAGGTAGAGCCGCAGGGCACCGGCGAGGAGCAGCCCGGCGCCGAAGACGTACCCGACCGCGAGCCCGGAGCCCCCGGCCACGGCCGTGACGACGAGCAGCAGAGCACCGAGGACGACGAGGACGACCGACATCGCCATGGTCGCGTGCTTCCTCATGCCGCTTTCCGGCCGGCGGCGACCATGACGCGGGTCGGGGCGTTCTTGAGCACGTAGTCGACCGTGCGGCCGAAGACGGCCTTGCGTCCCGCCGCCGCGTGTGCCCGGCGCGACGCGCCGAGCACGATCAGCTCGGCGTTGCGCGCACCCGCCTCCTCGACAATGGCGGAACCGGCAGTGCGTGCGCGCACGATGCGCGTGTAGACGGGCACGCCGTAGCGCTCGACCAGGGCCTCGGCGTCGTCGAGCAGCTCGTCCGCGGCCTCCTCCTCGGCGTCGCCGAGCCGCGCGTCGACCGCCACATCCAGCGGCATCTCGAGGACATGCAGGACGGCGATCCGCGAGCCCCGGTCGGACGCGAGCCGCGCGGCGGCGACGAGCGCCTCCTCGGACTCGGGCGAGCGCACAACCGGCACGACGATCGTCCGGTACTCGACTGTCAGCGACGGCCCGAGCACGAGCGCCGGCGCGCGCACGATCTCGGTCACCGGCTCGTGGACGAAGCGGCGCCGGTAGACCGTGTAGCCGATCAGGCCGAACAGGATCCAGCCCGCGCCGACCCACCGTGATGTGGGGTTCTGAAGGAGGATGACGAGGAACGAGATGAACGTGGCCACGCCGCCGACGAGCGCGAAGACAGGCCACTCGATCCCGCCGATCCTGAGGTTCGGCCGCGCGGTATAGGCCAGCGGCTCCCCGCGCGCCAGCACCCGCAGCCGCACGATCGAGGCGTGCGCGACCGTGAACGACAGTGTTGCGCCGAACGCATAGAGGGTGCCCACGAACGTGACGCTGCCGGGCAGGATCAGCAGGATCGGCGCAATTCCGGCAAACGCGACGAGGGAGATCCACGGCGTCTTGAAGCGCGGGTGGAGCCGCCGGAAGACGCTCGGCAGCTGGCGGTACGACGCCATCGAGTAGGTGATGCGCGAGGCGCCGATCACGCCGGCGTTGGTCGCGATGTACAGGATCGTCGCCGCCAGGACGCCGACGTAGATCCTGAGCACGTTGAGCGTGGCGCCGCTCAAGCCGAGGTTCTCGACGATGCCCAGCACCGGGTCGTTCTGGTAGCCGCCGTCCTCCGGCGGCAACGCGAGCAGCGTCGTCAGCTGCCCGTCGATCAACTTCACGGGCAGCGCCGAGAGCGCGATCAGCGGCAGCGTGAAGTAGATGGCGAAGACGGCACCGGCGACGAGCCGGTACGCGTTCGGGACCATGTGGACCGGGTCGCGCACCTCCTCCGCGAGGTTCGAGACCGTCTCCACCCCCGTGTACGCGAGCATCGCCACGGGGATCGCGATCGCCAGGTTCGCCCACGTCGGCGCGACGCCCCAGTGCACGTTGTCGACCAGGATCTGCGGGCTGAAGACGAGCACGAACCCGAGGATCACGAGCAGTACCTGCGTCGCGAAGTCGATGACGGCGAGGACGATGCTGAGCTTCGCCGCCTCCTGAACGCCGACGATGTTGAGGACGACGAGCGAGACGATCACGATCGCGCCGCCGACGATGTCCCACGGGTTCGTCTTGAGCGGCTCCCAGAAGATCGAGAGGTAGTGCGGGACGAAGAACGCCGACGTCGCGACCGTGACCATGTAGACGAGCATCTGGCTCCAGCCGGCGCCGAAGCTGACCAGCTCGTTGAACGCGTGGCGCGCGAAGCTGGCGGAGCCGCCGGCCTCGGGGAAGCGGACCGTCCCCTCCGCGTAGCTCGCGGCGGTCGCCGCGAAGATCAGACCCGCGATGACGAAGACCACCGGCGTCAGTCCGAGCGCGTAGGCGGCTGTCAGGCCGAGCGCGTAGTAGATCGACGATCCGACGTTGCCGTACGCCGTCGCGAAGAGGGCGGGCGTGCCGAGGACGCGCTCGAGTCCCTGCTGCTGGCGGCGGCGCCTGCGCGGCACGGCGGGACTCTAGTGGGGAGAAAGGTCAGTGCTCGGCGGCGACCGCGCGCTGAGTGTGGCGGCCGTTTCGCGCACCACGCAACGGCGGCGCCGCGACCATCGTCCGGCACGGTGCGTACTTGAGGATGTACTCGACGTTGCGCGGGAACGGGTGGTGCCGCGACGCGCGCTCGTTACGCTCGGCGCCGATGATCAGGATCTCGGCGTTCCGGCGCGCCGCCTCCGCGACGATCTCCGGGCCGGCCGCCCGGGCACGCAGCAGCCGGCCGACCGCGCGCACGCCGTAGCGGTCGAGCAGGGCCTCGGCATCGTCGAGCGTCCGATGCGCCTCCTCCTCCGCCGCGACCGGCGCGTCCATCGGCAGGTCGAGCGACACCTCCACAACCGCGACGATCTCGACGACGGCGTTGCGCTCAGCGGCGAGGCGGGCCGCCGCGACCAGCGCCTCCTCCGTGCCCGCGGAGCGGATGACCGGCACGACGATCGAGCGGTACTCGATCGTGAGCGAGGGCCCGAGCATCTGCGCCGGCGCCCGCACGGTGGCGCGTAGCGGCAGATGCGCGAAGCGGCGACGGTAGATGACGAAGACGGCGAAGCCGACGCCGAGCCAGCTGAGCCCGACCCAGCGGGTCAGCGGCTCCTCCACGTTGACGACGACCCAAGCCGAGGCCGTGCCGAGCAGCCCGACGATCGAGAAGAGGGGCCAGTCGACGCCGCGCCAGCGGAGGTTCGGCTTGCCCTTGACGATCAGCTCGGCGTCCGGGAAGCGGTAGCGCAAGGCGATCAGCGACGCGTTCGCGATCGCGAACGAGAGCATCGCCCCGAATGAGTACATCGTCCCGAGAAAGGTGATGCGGCCGGGCGAGAGCACAAGGATCGGGAGCAGGCCGGAGAAGAAGATCAGCGAGAGCCAAGGCGTCTTGAACTTCCGGTGCAGCCGGTGGAAGAGCCCTGGCAGCTGCCGGTAGCTGGACATCGCGTAGGTCACGCGCGACGAGCCGATCACGCCCGCGTTCGCGGCGATCAGCAGGATCGTCGCCGCGAGCAGGCCGACGTAGATCCGGAGCCCGTCGAGCGCGGTGCCGTGCAGGCCGAGGTTCGACACGACGCCCAGGACCGGGTCATTCGCGAACCCGTGCTGCTCCGGAGGAAGGCCGAGGCGGGTCGCGTAGCCACCGCCGGCCACGCGCTCGACCGGCAGTGCCATGAGCGCGATCGCCGGGAGCGTCAGGTAGATGGAGAAGACGGCGACGGCCACGGCCTTGTAGGCGCGCGGCACGGCACGCTGTGGGTCACGCGTCTCCTGGGCCAGGTTGGAGATTGTTTCCATCCCGGTGTACGCGATCATCCCGATCGGGATCGCGAGCAGGAAGTCGCCCCACGTCGGCGCGACGCCGAGATGGATGTTGTCGATGAGGATGCGGGGCTTGAAGATCAGCGCCAGGCCGATCAGCACGAGCAAGAGCTGCGTGCCGAAGTCCACCACCGCGAGCACCACGTTCACGCGGGTTGACTCGCGGATCCCGAAGAAGTTCAGCGTGACGAGCAGGCAAACGACGGTGACCCCGCCGGCGATGTCCCACGGGCTCGTCCGCAGCGGCTCCCAGAAGACCGAGAGGTAGTGCGGGATGAAGAACGCCGAGATCGAGATCGTGACGACGTAATTGAGCATCTGGGCCCAGCCGGCCCCGAAGCTCGCCACCTCGTTGAACGCGTGGCGGGCGAAGCTCGAGGAGCCGCCGGCCTCCGGGTACCGGACCGTGCCCTCCGCGTACGTCGTCGCGGTGGCGGCGAAGAAGATGCCGGCGATGACGAAGACGAGCGGCGTGAGGCCGAGCGCGAAGACCGCCGTGACGCCGAGCGCGTAGTAGATCGAGGAGCCGACGTCGCCGTAGGCCGTCGCGAACAGCGCAGGAGCACCGAGAACCCGGTCCAGGTCCTGTGGTCGCCTCCGGCGCAGCACTCATTGACGCTACGGCGCCCCGCCTCAAGATTTCCTCAGGATCCTCAGGCGGCGAGCGGCGGCGCCGGCTTCAGCACCAGCGTCTCCGCGGGAGCATGCGACAGCAGCCATACGAGCTGCTTCTCGGTGAAGCCGCCGTGCCCGTTGGACGGCGCGGGCACCACGATCCGGTCGAACCCTTCGACCTCCCACAGGCGGCTGAGCGCATGCGTCAGCGTCCGTCCCTTCTCGATCCGCGCGTCGACCGGCACGTTCGCCTGCAACGCCGCCAGCTCCACCGCTTCCAGCAGCGGCATCGCGCGCGCCACGTTGTCGCGCTGCGGCGAGTCCTCGGCGTACTGGAGCGGCACGACGAGGAGGTAGGCGGGCACCAGCACCGCATCCTCCGCGCGCGCGATGCGGATCGCGGCCGCGAGGACCGTCGGGTCGAGCTCGCCGGTGAACGGCACGAGGATCCGCCGGGCGCCCGGGCGTACCGGGAGCCGCCGGGGCGGGCGACGCCGCCACGCGATCGCGCCCACGACGATGACCGCCGCGAGCACGCCCGTGATGGCGAGCAGGACGTAATCGACGCCGCTCACGCCGTCAGCTCCGCACGCTTCGCCCGGTTCTGGACGACGCGGATGTCGACGCCGGGCAGGTTCCGCACGAGCGCCGAGACGAGCGAGCCGCGGAAGATCTCGCGCCTCCGGGACTCGTTCGGCGTCCCCACGACGACGTAGGTGATCCCGCGCTCGGCAACCACATGCCGCACGGTCGCGACGAGGTCGTCCCCTTCCTCCTCGAGGAAGTGGGCGCCGAGGATGACGGCCAGGCGCCGGAGCGCGGCCAGCGACACCTCCGCCTCCTCGGTCGGCTTCCGGCCCGGCTTCTGGACCCAGAGCACGTCCAGCTCACCGCCGAGGCGCTCGGCCGACCGCCACGCGCGCCGCATGATCCGCTGTGATCGCGGCTCCGGCGTCACGAGCACCAGCACGCGCTCGGCGACCGCCTGCTGGCTGAGAGGATCGAGAACCGTCGCCTGCCGGCGCGATTCCACGTCCTCCGCGACCTCGCGGAGGGCCAGCTCGCGCAGCGACGACAGCTTGTCGGCGCGGAAGAAGTTGTCGAGTGCGATTTCCGCCCGCTCCCGCGGGTAGACCTTGCCCGCGCGCAGGCGCTCCTGGAGCGCCTCGGGCGAGAGGTCGACGAGGAGGACCTCGTCGGCCATCTCGAGCACGCTGTCGGGGAAGGTCTCGCGGACGCGGATGTCCGTCAGCTCGGCGATCGCGTCGTTCAGGCTCTCGAGGTGCTGGATGTTGACGGTCGAGATCACGTCGATGCCCGCCTCGAGCACGTCGTCGATGTCCTCGTAGCGCTTCTCGTTGCGCATGCCGGGCGCGTTCGTGTGCGCGAGCTCGTCGATCAGCGCGAGCTCGGGGGCCCGCCGGATGACGGCGTCGACGTCCATCTCCTCGAGCTCGAGCTCCCCATGCTCGGCCTTCAGGCGCTGCACGACCTCGAGCCCCTCGGCGAGCGCCGTCGTCTCGCGGCGGTCGTGCGGCTCGAGGTATCCGATCACGACGTCGCGGCCGTCGGCCTTCGCGTGCTGCCCCTCCTGGAGCATCCGGTACGTCTTCCCCACGCCCGCGGCCATCCCGAGCAGGATCCGGTAGTGGCCGCGCGCCACGAGCTACCCCGCGTCCAACCGAAGCGAGCCACCGCGCCGGGAGGGATTGAACGGGTGCACACGTTCGAACGACCACGCCCACGGCCCCCGTTCAGTTCACGCTCCGAAGACGTTGTGAATCAGCAGGTCGATGAGCTTGATCCCGATGAAGGGCAGGATCATGCCGCCGACGCCGTAGATGAGGAGGTTCCGGCGGAGCAGGGCGGTCGCACCGATGGCGCGGTACTTGACGCCGCGTAGCGCAAGCGGAATGAGAGCCGGAATCACGAGCGCGTTGAAGATGATCGCGGAGATGATGGCGCTCTTCGGCGTGCCCAGGTGCATGATGTTCAGCGTGTTGAGCGGGCCGCGCTCGCCGGGCTTGGACGCGTAGGTGAACGCGAACATCGCCGGGATGATCGCGAAGTACTTCGCCACGTCGTTCGCGATCGAGAACGTCGTGAGCGAGCCGCGTGTGATCAGCAGCTGCTTGCCGACCTCGACGATCTCGATCAGCTTGGTCGGGTTCGAGTCGAGGTCGACCATGTTGCCGGCCTCCTTGGCCGCAGTCGTCCCGGTGTTCATCGCGACGCCGACGTCGGCCTGGGCGAGCGCCGGGGCGTCGTTGGTGCCGTCGCCCGTCATCGCGACCAGCCGCCCGCGGCCCTGCTCCTCCTTGATCAGCGCCATCTTCGCCTCGGGCGTCGCCTCGGCGAGGAAGTCGTCGACGCCCGCCTCCTGCGCGATGACGGCCGCGGTGACCTTGTTGTCGCCGGTGATCATCACGGTGCGGATGCCCATCCGGCGCAGCTCGTCGAAGCGCTCGTTCATGCCGCCCTTGACGATGTCCTTGAGGTAGACGACGCCCAGCGCCCAGTTGTCCCGGGCGACGACGAGCGGCGTACCGCCCTGCTCGGCGACGTACTGGACGATCCGGTCGAGCTCCGCCGGCGGGTGGCCGCCCTGCTCGACGATGAGCTTCTTGACCGAGTCGGCCGCGCCCTTGCGGATCACGGTGCCGTTCAGGTTGACGCCGCTCATGCGCGTCGTCGCGCTGAAGGGAACGAACTCGTGCTCGCCGAGCTCACGCTCCCGCAGCCCGAACCTCTCCTTCGCGAGGACGACGATCGAGCGCCCCTCGGGCGTCTCGTCCGCGAGCGAGGCGAGCTGGGCGACCTCGGCGAGCTCGCGCTCGTCGACGCCGTCCACCGGCAGGAACTCGGCGGCCTGGCGGTTGCCGAGCGTAATGGTTCCCGTCTTGTCGAGCAGCAGCACGTCGACGTCGCCCGATGCCTCGACCGCGCGGCCCGACATGGCGAGCACGTTGCGCTGCACGAGCCTGTCCATCCCGGCGATGCCGATCGCTGAGAGCAGGGCGCCGATCGTCGTGGGGATCAGCGCCACGAGCAGCGCGATCAGGACGGTCGTCCCCTGCGGCGAGAGCGCGTAGATGGAGAACGGCCGCAGTGTGACCACGGCTGCGAGGAAGGTGATGGTGAGGCCGGCCAGCAGGATGTTCAGCGCAATCTCGTTCGGCGTCTTGCGGCGCTCTGCGCCCTCGACCAGCGCGATCATCCGGTCCAGGAACGACTGCCCGGGCTCCTGGGTGACCTCGATGACGAGCCGGTCGGAGAGAAGCTTCGTCCCCCCCGTGACGGCCGAGCGGTCGCCGCCCGACTCGCGGATCACCGGTGCCGACTCGCCGGTGATCGCCGACTCGTCCACGGAGCCGACGCCCTCGATCACTTCGCCGTCCGCCGGGATGACCTCGCCCGCTTCGACGACGACCACGTCACCGCGCTGCAGGTCCGGGGCCGGCACCTCGCGGCCGTCGCGCAGGCGCGCGTTCGTCGTCGTACGCGTGGCGCGCAGTGCGTTTGCCTGGGCCTTGCCGCGTCCCTCGGCGATGGCCTCCGCGAAGTTCGCGAAGAGCACGGTCATCCAGAGCCAGAACGCGACGATCCCGGTGAACCAGTCGAAGCTGTTCTTGAAGAACAGAACGGTCGTGATCACCGAGCCGAGCTCGACGATGAACATGACCGGGTTGTGGAACTGGACGCGCGGGTCGAGCTTGACGAACGAGTCCTTGATCGCCGGGACCATGATATCCGGCGTGAAGAGTGACTCGCTGCGCCGGCTCATGCCGCCTCCTTGTCAAGTGCGAGGTTGAGCTTCAGCACGTTGACCCCGGGCTCCCCGAGGAAGCCGAGCGACCGGCCGTCCGTGTTCTGGTCGATGAGCTGCTGCACCCGATCGGCCGACAGACCGCGCACCTTGGCGATGCGCGCCGCCTGGAGCCGGGCGTACAGGGGTGTGATGTCGGGGTCGACGCCCGAGGCCGAGGTGGTGACAGCGTCGACCGGGATGTCGCCGATCGTCAGGCTGGGGTTGTACGGCCGCTCGAGCTTCAGGATGGCGAGGGCAGCGGCGCGCACATTCTTCGCGAGGTCGGGATTCGTCGGCCCGAGGTTCGCGAAGGTCGTCGCCGCGGCGTTGTAGGCCGGACTGGTCGCGGAGGGGCGGCCGTGGAAGTACCGAGGCGTCTTGAACTCCTGGCCGACCAGCTTCGATCCGACGACCCGGCCGTTGCGCTCGATCAGGCTGCCGTTCGACTTGTTCGGGAAGACGACCCGGGCAAACCCGGTCATCACGAGGGGGTAGACGAGCCCAAGCGCCACCGTCAGGACGACGACGGCAAGGGCGGAGCGGAGCGCCGTGCGGATCACGACAGCGCCTCGACGATCGGCCCGAGGGCGAGCGCCGGGAAGACCATCAGCCCGGCGGTCAAGATGATGATGCCCACGAGGAGAAAGGCAAACGTGCCGCCGTCGGTGCGGAACGTCCCCGCCGACACCGGGTGTGTCTTCTTGGCGGCGAGCGTGCCGCCGAGCGCGAGCGCCGCGATCAGCGGCACGAGCCGGCCCAGCCAGAGGGCGATCGTGCCCATGAGCGCCGAGAACTCGGTCGCGCCGTACCCCGCGAACGCGCTGCCGTTGTTGTTGGACTGCGAGTCGTAGGCGTACAGCGCCTCCGAGAAGCCGTGGGCGGCGGGGTTGTAGATCGATTCGAGGCCGCTCTTGGTGACGACCGCGATCGCCGTCAGGACGAGCACCATCGTCGGCACGAATAGGGCCCCGATCGCAGCGAGCTTGATCTCGCGCGCCTCGATCTTCTTGCCCAGGTACTCCGGCGTTCTGCCGACCATCAGCCCCGCGATGAACACGGCGATGAGGATGTAGAAGATCATCCCGTAGAAGCCGGAGCCGACCCCGCCCCAGATCACCTCGCCGGTGAACATGTTCACGATCGGGACCGCGCCGCCACCGGCCGTCAGCGCGTCATGGCCGCCGTTGACCGAGCCGTTCGACGCATTGGTGGTCGCGACCGCCCAGTTCACGGTGTCGGCGATGCCGAAGCGAACCTCCTTGTCGGCCATGTTGCCCCCGCTCTGGCCGTGCCCCTGCGTGATGTTGACGCCGGAGGCCCGCAGCACCTGGGAGCCGTGCTGCTCGGCCGGCAGGGCAACGGCGATGCCGATGACGGTCATTGCGAGCATCGCGCCGTAGACCGGCAGCGCCTGCCGGCGGTCGCCGACCATCCGGCCGAACATGAAGACCGTTGCGGCCGGGATCAGCAGGATCGACAGCATCTCGAGGAAGTTCGTGAATCCGTTCGGGTTCTCGAACGGCACGGCGGAGTTCGAGTTGAAGAAGCCGCCGCCGTTCGTCCCGAGCTGCTTGATCGCGATCTGCGACGCGACCGGGCCGCGCGCGATTGTCTGCGTCGCGCCCTCGAGCGTGTGGGCGACGGCGGCGCCGCTGAAGGTCTGCGGCACGCCCTGCGACATGAGGATCACCGCGAGGACGACGGCGAGCGGCAGCAGGATGTAGGCGATCGACCGGTAGAGGTCGACCCAGAAGTTGCCCAGCAGGGTGGTCGAGCGGCGCGAGAAGCCCCGGATCACGGCGACCAGGACGGCCATGCCGATGCCCGCCGAGACGAAGTTCTGCACGGCAAGCCCCGCCATCTGCGACAGGTACGACATCGTGAACTCGCCGCCGTAGTACTGCCAGTTCGTGTTCGTCACGAAGCTGGCGGTCGTGTTCATCGCGATGTGCGGCGACACGGCCGGCAGGTTGTCCGGGTTCAGCGGCAGGTGCTCCTGGAGGCGAAGCAGCAGGTAGAGCAGCACGGCGAAGACCGTCATGAAGACGATCGCGACCTTCGCGTAGCTCTTCCAGTCCTGCTCCTGCGTCGGGTCGGTGCCCATCAGCCGGTAAAAGCCGCGCTCGGGCGCCGTGACCCAGCGCGGCGCGCGGAAGCGGTCCGAGTAGACGTAGGCCATCCACTTGCCGAGCGGGTAGCTCAGCGCGACGAGGACGACCAGGTAGAGGACGATCTGGCCGATGCCCTCGCCGCTCACAGGCGCTCACCCCTGAGCAGCGCGTAGATGAGGTACGCGAAGACGGCCAGCGAGATCAGCAGGCCGAAGATGTCGCCGCCGCTCATACGCGGTCAAGCGCCCAGATGAGCGCGAACGCGAAGGCCAGGCAGGCCACGGTGATGAAGATGCCGAGAAGCTCGATCACGGTCTCGAGCTTCGCCCCGCGCGTGGCAAGGCGTGCTCAGGATCCCGCGGAAGCGCCTTAAAGTTGCCTAAAGGTCCGGCTCGACCAGCCGGTAGCCGGCGCCCGGCTCGGTGAGGATGTAGCGCGGGCTCGACGGCTCCGGCTCGATCTTCCTCCGGAGCTGCGAGACGTAGACGTGCAGGTAGTGCGCCTCGACCTGGTACGCCGGCCCCCACACCTCACGGAGCAGGGTGCGGTGCGTCAGCAGCTTGCCCTCGTTCTGGGCAAGCACGCGGAGCAGGTCGAACTCGTGCGGGCTGAGGCGCACGCGTGCCCCGTCGACCGTCACCGTCCGCTCGGGGACGTCGATCCGGAGCGCGCCGATCTCGATGACCGGTTCCTGCGTCGGCGCTGCGCGGCGAAGGACGGCACGCAGCCGTGCGAGCAGCTCGTCGACGCCGAAGGGCTTGGTGACGTAGTCGTCGGCGCCGGCGTCGAGCGCCTCGATCTTCTGGTGCTCCTCGCCGACCGCCGACAGCACGATGATCGGCGCCTTCGTCCACGTCCGCAGCTCACGGGCGACGTCGGTGCCGTTCCCGTCCGGCAGCACGAGGTCGAGGATGACCGCCTCCGGCGGGTGCGCCGCCGCCGCCACGAGCGCCCCCTCGGCGGTGTCGGCGGTCTCGACGTCGTAGCCGGCCCCGCGCAGCATCGTGCGCAGCGCGCGCAGGATCTGCGGCTCGTCGTCGACGACGAGAACACGCTGGCCGCTCATGCCGGGAGCTCGGCCGGCACTTCGACGACGGGGAGCGCGACCGCGAGCGTCGTGCCCTGCCCCGGGCGCGACTCCGCCCAGACGCGCCCACCGTTCGCTTCAACGAAGCCGCGCGCGATGGCCAGGCCCAGCCCGGCTCCCGCGCGGTCGTCCCTCGCGCCGCGGTAGAACGGCTCGAAGACGCGCTCGAGGTCGGCCTCCGGGATCCCGGGGCCCTGGTCGACGACTCGGACGATCGCCTCCTTGCGCGTCGCGGTGGTCCGCACGTGCACGACACCGGTGTTGGGCGAGAACTTGACCGCGTTCTCGATCAGGTTCGCGAGCACGCGCTGGAACTGGCCGGCATCGACGCGAACGAGCGCCGACTCGCCGGCGACGGCGACCCGCGCCTTTGCACCGGAGGCGTCGACCGAAGCGCGGACGAGGTCGTCGAGCGACCAGATCTCGGGCTCTGGTGCGGCCGCGCCGGCCTCGAGCCGGGACAGGTCGAGCAGGTCGGCGACGAGACGCGACAGCCGCTCGGAGTCGAGGTCGATGGTCTCGAGCAGCTCGCGGCGATCCAGCTCGGTCAGCTCGAGCGATTCGCTGCGCAGGGCCCCCACCGCCGTACGGATCCCGGTCAGCGGCGAGCGTAGGTCGTGCGAGACGGCACGTAGCAGGGCGGTCTTGACCAGGTCGCTGCGACGCAGCGTCTCGGCCTCGAGCGCCTCCCGCTCCAGCGCCTCGCGCTCCACGGCGACGGCAAGCAGCGCGGCGAGCGCCGGCAGGAAGCGGCTGCGCACGGCGAGGTTTGGCTCGGCGCCGCGCGGCGTGGCGATCGCCCCCACGCGCCGGCCCGCCACCTCCAGCGGGTACGACGCCTGGGCCCCGTCGTAGCGCGTGGACGTCCCGAGCTCGATGTGCGCTTTCGGAACGCCGAGGACGGCCGCCGCGCGGGCGGCGATGTCGTCGAGCTCCTCGTCGATCTCGCGCCCGCGCAGCAGCTCGGTGGCGAGCGCCGCGAGAACTGCAGACTCGCGCTCGCGCTGCTCGGCCGTCGCCGCACGGCGGCGTGCGCTCGCGGCGAGCTCGCTGACGACGATCGCCGTCGCGGAGAAGACGGCCAGCGCGAACCAGTTCTCCCCCTCCCGCAGCGTGAACGTGTGCGTCGGCGGCAGGAAGAAGTAGTTGAAGGTGAGCATGCAGACGACGGCGAGCGGAAGGGAGAACCAGAGCCCCCAGAGCACCGCGACCGGGAGGACGGCGAAGATGTAGAGGACGCCCAGGCTGAGCACCGGAACGTGGTCGTCCAGGACCCCAATGGCAAGCGTGACGATGGCGACCGCGGCCGCGCTCGCCGCGACCGGCACCAGGAGACGCCTCACCAGGTCAGCGCGCATAGGTCAACCGTAGACCCGGTAGCCTCGCCCGGGTGCACCTCGGCGCGATCCTCCCGAATTTCGGCGACGGGTCCTCGCCGGCCGGGATCCGCCGGGCGACGGAGGCGGCGGAGGAAGCCGGGTTCGACTCCGTCTGGACGACCGAGCACATCGTCGTCGGCCCCGAGGGCGTCGACCCGTACGGCCGGGTCTACGACCCGCTCGTCACGCTCGGCTGGATCGCCGGCTGGACGGAGCGGATCGGGCTCGGGACCTCGATTGTGCTCGTGCCGCTGCACAACCCGTTCCACCTCGCCAAGGAGGTGGCGACGGTGCAGGAGCTGTCGGGCGGGCGCTTCCGTCTCGGCGTCGGCATGGGCTGGCACCGCGACGAGTACGAGTTCATGGGCATCCCGTTCGAGGGCCGCGGCCGGCGCGGCGACGAGGCGCTCCGGCTCATGCGGGCGCTCTGGACGGGCGAGCCGGAGTTCCACGGCGAGATCTGGTCGTACGAGAACGCGACGGCGGAGCCGCACCCGTCGCCGATCCCGGAGATCTGGGTCGGCGGCAGCTCGGAGCGCGCCATCCGCCGCGCGCGGGAGCTCGGCGACGTCTGGCATCCGTCGCGCGGCTCCGACGTCGACCACGTGCGCGCGGTCAAGGAACGGTTCCCGGAGCTGCGCATCGTCCCGCGCACGCGGCCCGCGCTCGTCGACGCGATGCTGGAGGCGGGTGCCGAGGGCGCCGTCGTCGCGTTCGAGGACGAGGTCGAGATGCGCGCGTTCCCCGGGCGCTACCGGTGACGCGGGGGAGGCGGAGGGCCGGCTAGCAGCCGGCCCTCCGTCAGGTGAGCTAGGAGTCGGTGGAGGTCGGCTCGTGCTCGGCGATGCGAGCGGCCGGGGTGGCCCCGACCTGCGCGAGCGTCGAGCCACGCGGGGCGCGGACGCGAACCGTCACGCGGTCGCCGGCCTTGAGGTCGGTGGCGGCGATGACGGTCGGGACCTTGCCCTGCCAGAGGATGAAGGTGGTGTGCGAGTCGTACGCGAACGTCTCGTCGACAGGGGCGCCGAGCATCGAGCGGAGCGCCCGGTGGTTGCCGTCGAGCACGTGCAGGCTGACGGAGCTCGTGCCCGCGGTCGCGTTCAGCGTGCCGCGGAAGAGCCACAGCGCCTGGTGCGGCCGGCCCGGATGGCCGCCGCGGTCGGCGACGATCGACGCGGGCGTAGTCGCGATCTGGAGGATCGACGAGTCGCGCGCCGCGCGGATATGGACGGTGACGAGGTCACCGGCGGTCAGGGAGTCGATCGAGACGACCGAGGGCTTCCCCTTGCGTCCAGAGCAGGAACTCGGTGTCGCCGTCGACCGCGAAGTTCTGGTTGCGGCTCTGGCCGACGAGCTTCTCGAGCGCCAGATGGTTCCCGGTCTTGACGTCCACCGCGATCGCGGTGGCGTTCGACGCCGGGTCGGCGAGCAGCCTGCCGGTGAAGGTGAACTCGACCGGCTTCGGCCCGTTCACGGCGACTGCCGTCCCGGCCGCGACCGCCACCGCGACCGTCAGGAGTGCAACGAGGAAAATCGTGGTCCGTTTCATGCCAGCTCCTTCTGTGAGGTTGGAGGGACAGAACGGATGGTCTCTGGCAGGTGTCAGGCTTCCGTAAGCGGCACGTAAACCCAGCGAAAGGCGCCCGTAAATCTTCCCGACCAGGAAGTCCGACTTAGTGGCTGTCAGCCACTAACTCGGGCGGGGCGAGCCGTTTAGGTGTGGATGGAGACGATCAGCGGGATGATCAGGATCGCGACGATGTTCGCGATCTTGATCATCGGGTTGATCGCAGGCCCGGCGGTGTCCTTGTACGGGTCGCCGACGGTATCGCCGGTGACCGCGGCGGCGTGGGCCTCGGAGCCCTTCCCTCCGTAGGCGCCGTCCTCGATCAGCTTCTTCGCGTTGTCCCAGGCACCGCCGCCCGCCGTCATGGCGATGGCAAGGAACAGGCCGGTCACGATCGTCCCGATCAGCAGGCCGCCCAGCATGCGGATGCTGATGATCCCGACGAGGATCGGGATGCCGATCGGGATCAGCGCGGGCGCCAGCATCGACCTGATCGCCGAGCCGGTGACGATGTCGACCGCGCGCGAGTAGTCCGGCCGCTCGGTGTAATCCATGATCCCGGGGTGCTCGCGGAACTGGCGGCGCACCTCCTGCACGACCTCGCCGCCGACGCGCCCGACCGCGGTCATCGCGAGCGACGCGAACAGGAACGGCATCAGGCCGCCGATCAGGAGCCCGGCGATCACCCAGGGATCGTCCAGCCGGAACACCGTGTCGTAGCCCTGGTCCGCGAGCCCGGTCGTGTACGAGTCGAAGAGCACGAGCGCGGCGAGCGCGGCGGAGCCGATCGCGTAACCCTTTGTGACCGCCTTCGTCGTGTTGCCGACGGCGTCGAGCGGGTCGGTGATCGCGCGGACGGACTCGTCCATGTCGGCCATCTCCGCCAGCCCGCCGGCGTTGTCGGTCACCGGCCCGTAGGCGTCGAGCGCGACGATCAGGCCGGTCATCGACAGCTGGGCCATGACGGCCACGCCGATGCCGTAGAGGCCGGCGAAGTGGTTCGCGACGAGGATGCCGGACGCGATCACCACCACAGGGATCGCAGTCGCCTGCATGCCGATCGCGAGGCCCTCGATGATGTTCGTCGCGTGGCCCGTCTGCGAGGCGCGCGCGATCGCCTTGACCGGGTTCCAGCGCGTGCCGGTGTAGTACTCGGTGATCGCGACGAGCAGGAACGTGACGACGAGGCCGACGAGGGCCGACGCGTACAGGTCGCCGAACGAGAACTTGCCGCTGTCGAACGCCGCCGTCACCGGGATGAACCCGAGGGCCGACAGCACCGTCGCCGCGAGCACGCTCTTGTAGAGCGCGTTGATGATCGAGCCGCTGCGGCCGACGCGCGCGAACAGCGTGCCGATGATCGAGGCGAGGATCGAGATGCCTCCGAGCGCCAGCGGGTAGAGCGCCAGGTTGCCGGCCGGGAAGCGCTGGGAGCCGAGCAGCATGACCGCGACCGCCGTCACGGCATACGTCTCGAACAGGTCGGCGGCCATCCCGGCGCAGTCGCCGACGTTGTCGCCGACGTTGTCGGCGATGACGGCCGGGTTGCGCGGGTCGTCCTCGGGGATGCCGGCCTCGATCTTCCCGACGAGGTCGGCGCCGACGTCGGCGGCCTTGGTGAAGATGCCGCCGCCGAGCCGGGCGAAGACCGAGATGAGCGAGCCGCCGAACGCAAGCCCGACGAGGTCATGGATGGCGGTGTTCTGCGACTTGTCGAAGACCTCGGTCAGCAGGCCGTAGTAACCCGCGACGCCCAGGAGCCCCAGGCCGACGACGAGCATGCCGGTGACCGACCCGGCGCGGAACGCGACGTCGAGCGCAGGCTTCAGCCCACGCTTGGCGGCCTCGGCCGTGCGGATGTTCGCGCGCACCGCGACGTTCATGCCGATGAACCCGGCGGCGGCGGACAGCACTGCGCCGATCAGGAAGCCGAACGCCGTGCCCCAGCCCAGCTTGTTGTAGAAGCCGAGCAGCAGGAACGGGACGATCGCGACGATCGCGATCGTTCGGTACTGACGCTTGAGGTAGGCGGCCGCGCCTTCCTGGACGGCGCGCGAGATCTCGCGCATCCGGTCCGTGCCCGTCGGCTGCTTGAGGATCCAGTAGGTCAGCCCGATCCCGTAGGCCACTGCGGCGAGGCCGCAGAGCAGCGCAAACAGAACGGCGTGATCGTTGAAGAACGAAGCAACCATAGGAAGCGCCGGACTGCCCCGGCGCCGCGGTTTTGTATCAGACGGGAGAAGGCGGCGCGCCGGTAAGGCGCGCCGCCCAGCTCAGGTCGTCACACCCGCGCGCCCTGCAGCGCGGTCGCGCACACGTCCTCCGGTTGCAGCCCGATCTTCGGGATGACGGCGAAGAGCAGCTCACGCAGCCGCTCGTTGTTCTCGGTGAAGACTTTCAGCACCGCCTCGTGCGAGACCGGCTCGGCGCCCTCGACGCCGACGTCGTGGTCGGTGACCATCGAGATGTTGGCGTAGCAGAGCTCGAGCTCGCGGGCGAGGTAGCCCTCGGGATACGCGGTCATGTTGATCATGTGCCAGCCGGCGTCGCGGAACCACTTCGACTCGGCACGCGTCGAGAACCGCGGCCCCTGGATGGTCACGACCGTGCCGCCGTCGCGCACCGGGATGCCGAGCTCGCCGGCGGTGTCGACGAGCAAGCGGCGGAGATCCGGGCAGTACGGGTCGGCCGCGGAGACGTGCGTCGTCTCCGGCCCGTCGTAGAACGTGTCCGCGCGGCCGCTCGTGCGGTCGACGAACTGGTCGCAGACGACGAACTCGCCGAGCTGGAGGTCGGCCTGCAGCGCGCCCGATGCGCAGGGGCCGATGATCCGCCGCACGCCCGAGCTCGCGCATCGCCCAGACGTTCGCCCGGTACGGGATCCGGTGCGGCGGCAGCTCGTGGCTCACGCCGTGGCGGGGCAGGAACGCGACCCGCTTCCCGCCGATCTCGCCGATGAACGAGCGGCGCCGACGGGGCTCCGTACGGCGTCTCGACCTCAACCTCCTCGACATCGTCGAGGAACGAGTAGAAGCCGGACCCGCCGAAGACCCCGATCTCAGCCGTCGCCACTCGCGCCCTCGTCGGCGGCGGACGCGAAGGCGAGCTGCAGGTTCGTGACGAGCTGCTGCAGGTCGCGGGTGACCTCGGGCGGCACGACGCCGTCCAGCACCGGCACGAGCGCGCGGATCGCGTCGATGGCAACGCGTCCCTCGGTCAGGTCGCGGCTCTGCGCGTCCAGCTTCGCCCACGCGACCTGCGCCAGCGTCGGAATCAGCGAGAGGACGACGTCGGAGGCCTTCAGCCGGCGGAGCTGCTCGGCGAGCTCCTCGGGGGTCGGCATCTCCGGCTGCGGCTGCGACGGCGGCTCCGGCTCGCGTGGACGGTCGGCACTGCCGCCCGGCGGCACCCAGATGCCCGAGTCAGCCAACGACCGGCTCCTCCTGCCGCACGAGCAGGCCGGCGTAGATGTCGCGGAGCGACGCGCCCTCCTCGAAGCGCGCGATCTGGCGCTCGGCCGAGTTCTGCGCCGGAACGGTGAGGTACGGGGCGGCGCCGAGCTCCTCGGCGACCGGCATCACCCACTCGATCAGCTCCTCGATCGCAGCCCGCGCCGGACGGACGCGCAGCGTGCGCAGGTCGATGAGCTCGCCGGAGAGCCCGAAGCGGATCGCGCGCCACAGGTTCTCCTCGATCAGGCGTCGCGGCGGGTCCCAGAGGGGCTCGCCCTCGTCCAGCGCCCTCGCGACCCGGGCGGTGAGCGCGTAGATCAGCGCGGCGAGCGACCGCGCGTCCGCGAGGTCGGGCTGCGCGTCGCAGATCCGCATCTCCACCGTCGGGAACGCGAGGTGCGCGCGCACGCTCCACCAGAGCTGCGTGTGCTCGGTGACCGAGCCGGTCTCGTAGAGCAGGCGCACGTAGTCCTCGTACTCATCCCAGCTCTGCAGGGTGTCCGGGACCCCGCAGCGCGGGAACATGCGCGTGAAGATCTGCGTCCGCGCCGAGTGCAGGCCCGTGTTGACGTTCTCGACGAACGGCGAGCTGGCGGAGAGCGCGAGCAGGTCGGGCATGTACGGGCGGAGCGCGCTCGTCACGCGGACGGCGCGGTCGGCGCCCTTGACCGCCACGTGCACGTGCAGCCCGAACGAGTTGTTGCGCCAGACGACGTAGCGGAGGATCTCGTCGTTCCGGCGGTAGTGCGGCGTGTCGATGATCCGCTGGTCCTGCCAGCGGCTCCACGGATGCGTGCCGGCCGCGGCGAGCTCGACGCCCTCGGCGGTCGCGAGCTCGAGCACCTGCCCGCGCCGCTCGCCCATCAGGGCGGCGGCCTCCGGGAAGCGCTCCGCCTTGCCGGTCCGTACCTCGACCTCGGACGCGATCAGCTCACCGACCAGGTGATCCTCGACGCGGCGTCCCACGAGACATCAGCTGGAGCGCCTCGAAGCGGTCGGTCAGCTCGAGCGTCGACGGGTCGAGGATCGCGAACTCCTCCTCCACCGCCAGCGTGAAGTCGTCGGCCGCGTCGTAGCGCTCGCGCGCGCCGCGCAGCAGCTCCTCGTAGTGCACCCGCTGCTCGTCTCCCATCGCGGGGGAAAGCGTAGTTCCTATTGGAACGGCGCCAGCAGGCGCTCGGCGACGCTGCTCCAGCTCCAGCGCTCGACCGCGGTCTGCCGAGCGAGCTCGCCCAGGCGGCGCCGCTCGCCGGCGGGAAGCGAGAGCAGCTCGTTGAGCCTGGCCGCGAGGTCGTCGGCGTCACCGCTCCGGAAGCTTGCGAGCGCGGCCCGCTCGGGGCCGTACGCCTCCTCGATCCCGGCGGCGACCTCGGCGAGGCCGGAGTGGCGGGCGACCACGGGTGGGCAGCCGGCCGCGGCCGCCTCGGCGGCCACCATCCCGAACGCCTCCGGGAAGATCGACGGCACGACGGCGACGTCGCAGAGCGAGAGCACGTGCACGAGATGCCGGTGCTCGAGCGCACCTGTGAAGAGCGTGCCGGACGGGGCCATCGCCTCGAGCTCGGTGCGGTAGTCGCCGAAGCCGACGATCAGGGCGCGGGCGTCGACGTCGCGTAGCGCGTCGAAGAGCACGTGGACGCCCTTGTTGCGTAGGAGCTTGCCGAAGTAGAGGACGGTCGGCTCGTCAGAGGCGAAGAACGCCTCGAGCCTCCCGGCGTTGCCCTCGTCCGGCTGGCGCTGGTTCGCGTTCCCCGGGTTCGGCGGGTCGCGCCGGGCCTCCTCGAGTAGGCCGGCGAGCGCCTCCTCCCGGCTCTCCGGATGGAAGTCGTCGACGTCGACGCCCGGCGGCACCTCGTACACGCGGTCGACATGGCCGACGACCTCCTCGAGCACCTCCCGGATGTGCTCGGAGCCGACGAACACGGCGCGCGCGTCGGCCAGCGCCGCCAGTCCGCGCTCGACGAGCTCGGCACGGCCGCGCATCGAGTACTCGAGCTCCGAGCCGTGCGCCTTGACCGCGAACGGAGCCCCGGCCCCGTCGGCGACGGCGCCGCCGGGCAGGACGTGGTTCGCGAACACGAGGTCGGCCGGGAGCTCGGCCTGCACGGCGTCCACGTTCGCGCGAACGTAGCGCGCCCACTCCAGAGCGGTGAAGTCCTGGATGTACTTCGCCTCGAGCCCCTCGTAGCGGTCGAGCACGAAGGTGGGCAGCAGCCCGCCGATGTCCGGCCGCACCACGCGCGCCCCGGCGAGGTCGAAGCGCTCGGGATGCGGCTCCTGGCACACCACCACGACGTCGTGCCCGGCAAGGCTCCACGCGCGCGCGAGCGCCCGCGTGTAGATGTTCGACCCCGTGCCCGAGAGCAGGTAGCCGTGCCAGACGACGATCCGCACTCGGCGGATTACGCCAGATGGAAGTAGAGGGCGTAGAGGAGCTCGACGGCCGGGTTCGACGTGTGCACGGCGACGTCTGCGGGCACGTCGAGCAGCGCCTCGGAGTAGTTGAAGATGATCTTCACGCCAGCGGCCACCAGGTCCCCTGCGACTTGTTGCGCGGAGTCCGCCGGCACGGCGATGACGCCGATGACGATGTTGCGCTCGCCCACGGTGTCGCGCAGGCGCCCGTCCTCGGTGATCTCGACGCTGCCGAGGCGGCGGCCGATCTTGTCCGGGTCGCTGTCGAAGATCGCCGCGACGTGGATGCCGTGCTCGGCGAAGATCGACGAGCTTGCGATCGCCTGGCCCAGCCGGCCCGCACCGATCAGCGCGATGTTGTGCTGCCCCTGGGTGCGGAGGATCTTCCGGATCTCCGTGAGCAGCGAATCGATGTTGTAGCCGACCCCACGTTTGCCGAACTTCCCGAACGCGGAGAGGTCGCGGCGGATCTGCGTCGCGTTGATGTTCGTGTAGTCGGCGATCTCCTGCGAGGAGATGCGGTCCTTGCCCATCTTGCGGGCCTGCGTGAGCACCTGGAGGTAGCGGCTCAGCCGCGCTGCGACCCCGACATTGAGCCGTTCGGCTCCCTCGACCCCGTCCGTGGTGAGACTTTGTAACACGGCACAAGGGTTCTAGCATTTCGCGTGGCCGTGGCGTCGGCGCAGTCACAAACCCCGCTCTGAGCCGGGACTTTGTGCGGCCAGCGCTCGCCGGAACGCGTCCTCGGGCACGAAGTAGGAAAAGCGCCTGCCGCCCTCCACCTCGACGACCGGAAGCAGCTCGCGGTACCGCGCCTCGAGCGCGTCGTCGCCCGTGATGTCGACCTCCTCCAGTTCGAACGGCGTGTCTCGGCGGACGCCGAGGAGCACCTCGCGCGCCCCGTCGCACAGGTGGCAGCCGGGCGAGTGGTACAGCGTCACGCGCATGCCTGATTGATAACGGTCGGCGCCGGGTAGGAACGTCGCCATGAGCAAGAACGTGCTTGTCGTGACGACGGTCCCCGCCGACGATCACCGGCTGCGCGACGCGATCGGCGACGCGGGCGAGGTCCGCATCGTCGCCCCGGCCACGAACGTGGGCAAGCTCGCGTGGCTGGCGAACGACGAGGACGACGCGCGCCGCGAGGCGGCGCAGGCCGCCGAGCGCACGGCGGACGCACTCCCCGGCACCGCGAACGTCACCATCGACCGAACGAGCCACGACACCGAGCCGGCGGAGTCGATCCACGACGCGCTGCGCAACTTCGACGCCGACGAGATCATCGTCGTGACGAGCCCCGACGAGCAGTCGACGTGGCTCGAGGACGAGACCGTCCGCGCGGCCATGGACGACACCGGGCTGCCGGTGCGCCAGATTCAGCTCACGTAGGGGCCGTCACCGGCGAAGCCGGTGGCTGTCCCCAGTGGTCGGACAAGAACTCGGTCCAGGGACACGCCTCCTGCAAGCACGAGGGACAGCCCCCGCTGAGACGGGGACGGCCCCTACGGGTAGAGGCCTCGCGTCAGTGTTGCTTCTGCGACGCGCTGCACCGCGAGCCCGTACGCCGACACGCGCATGCTCGCCTGCTTGGCCTCCATCGTCGCCCACGTCTCGTTGAAGGCGCGGGTCATGATGTCGTTCAGGCGGGCGTTGACCTCGTTCTCCTTCCAGAAGTACTCCTGGAGGCCCTGTACCCACTCGAAGTAGGACACGACGACGCCGCCGGCGTTCGCGAGCACGTCAGCGAGGACGAGGATGCCGCGGTCCTCGAGGATGTCGTCGGCGGCAGGCGTGGTCGGCCCGTTCGCACCCTCGCAGATGATCTTCGCCCGGACCTTGTCGGCGTTGTCCGTCGTGATCACCTGCTCCAGCGCGCACGGTGCGAGCACGTCGCAGTCGACGAGCAAGCAGCTCCTCGTTGGTGATCGGATCGGCGCCGCGCAGCCCGGAGATCTGGCCGGTCTCCTGCTTGTGCGCGAGCACGGCTGACACGTCGAGCCCGGCCGGGTTGTAGACGCCGCCGGTCGAGTCGGACACGGCGACGACGGTGGCGCCCTCCTCGGCCATGAACTGGGCGAGGAAGCTGCCGACGTTGCCGAAGCCCTGGATCGCGATCGTCGTGCCGGCGATCGCGCGGTCACGCTTGCGCAGCGCTTCGCGGATGCAGTAGAGGCAGCCGCGCGACGTGGCCTCGAGCCGCCCGAGCGACCCGCCGACGTTCAGCGGCTTGCCGGTAACGACGCCGAGCACCGAGTGGCCCTTGTTCATCGAGTACGTGTCGAAGATCCATGCCATGACCGACGGATCCGTCCCCACATCAGGTGCAGGGATGTCCTTCTCGGGGCCGATCTCGTTGATGATCTCGCTGGTGAAGCGGCGGGTCATCTTCTGCAGCTCGCCGCGCGACATCGTCTTCGGGTTGCAGACGATGCCGCCCTTCGCGCCGCCGAAGGGGATGTTCATCAGGGCGCACTTCCACGTCATCCACATCGCGAGCGCCTTGACCTCGTCCAGCGTGACGTCCGGGTGATAGCGGATCCCGCCCTTCGACGGCCCGCGCGCGATGTTGTGCTGCACCCGGTAGCCCTCGAAGGTCTGGATCGTCCCGTCGTCCATCGACACCGGGATCGAGACGACCACCGCCTTCTTGCACTGCCGGAGGACGTTGATGAGGTTCTGGTCGATCCCGAAGGCTCGGGCGACCCGCTGCAGCTGCTCCTGGGCGAGCCCGAACGGGTTCTCGCGCAGATGGGTTTCCGTCAGCTCGGCAATTGTCACGACGTGGATCCCTCCTTGGCCTGGCTCGGCCCGATCTTACGCCCACCAGGCCCGGGCTTCGGCCGCAGATTCTCCGGATCTCAATACGGACTTAACGCACGAAGAAGTCGACGGCCCGGCGCGTGGGACGGCCCCCGTTCGTCGGGTAGGCGATGACGTCGAGCACGTACGCCCCGCGATGCAGCACCTTGCCGCCGGGGCCGCGGCCCGTGAGCCCGAACGCGTATCGGCCCGGGAGTAGGTGGCGCTGCCGTGAGATCAGGCCAAGCGGCTTCTTCGCACTGGTGCGGCGCAGCTCGAGGTCGAGCCGCGACACGGCCAGCACCTGGTAGCCGGCCTCGCCCGGGACGAGCCGGCCGGCGACGAACGAGAGCACCTGCGGCGCCGTGTCGGACGGGTCGAAGCGGTCCTGGGACAGGCGGACGTCGGCGAGCAGCCCGCCGTCGGCGCCGGGCGGGGCCGCCGCCCAGGGGACGGTCAGCGCCGTGCGGCCGTCGACGCGGAAGCGCACCGACCCGGTCAGCTGCGAGTCGAGCCGGCCCGCGCTCCCCTGAACCAGCACCGCGCCGCTTCGCCCCGGGCGCAGCGTGAAGACGCGCGGGTACGGCGCGACGCGGACGCCCTTCGGATCGCCGTCGACCACGACCGCAGCCGTGACCCGCAGCGGCCTCGTGGAGATGTTGCGGATGGTGAGGCGCTGCGCCTCGCGCCAGTCGCGCGGCTCGGTCCGGTGGAACGCGATCGTCGTCGGGTCGGCCGCCAGCTCCGCCGCCGCGGCCGCGCCGAGGTCGAGCTGACCGGCGCCCTCCGCGGTCGGAGGCTCGTTCTTCAGCGGCCGCGCCGTCCCGACGAGCGCGCCGCGAAGCTCCGCCGCGTCCAGGTCCGGCCGCGCCTGGGCCAGCAGGGCAAGAGCGCCGCCGACCACCGCCGTCGCGGCGCTCGCGCCGTTGATCACGCCGTAGCGGGCGGTCGAGTCCTCGGTCTCGCCCGGCTCGGGTGCGTTCAGCCCGACGCCCGGCGCGACCAGATCGGGCTTGAGGCGCCCGTCGAAGGTCAGGCCGCGCGACGAGAAGGGCGCGACGTCCCCGCCGACCGCGGCGGTCGGGCCGGCCGCAATCGAGACCCGCGCGGTGCGCCCGTCGCGAACCGCCGTGACGAGCGCGCGGCCCGCGGCCTCCGGCACGCCGACGACCGGCACGTCCGCGCGGTCGCCGAGGTCGAGCGCCCCCGGGGGCAGACGGCCGCCGTAGAGCACGATCGCCTGGGCGCCCGCGTTCGCGGCCGCGAGCGCGACCCGCTGCGGGGCGTCGCCGCCCGGCACGAGCGCAGCGCGGCCGGCGACGAGGCTGAGGCCGCCGGTGTCGAAGAAATCGGGCAGGCGCAGGCCGCCGCCCGGCTGGCCCGATGGGGTCGTCGGCGTGCGCGGCAGGGCGAGCTGCAGCGACAGCCTCGACGGAGCTGCGTCAGTCGCGAGCGGGACGGTGCCGTCGAACGTGGTGTTGAGCCCGACCCTCATCGAGACGTCTGCCATGCGGCCCGTCCCGCGTGACTCGGCGGCGCCGACGGTCAGCGCGGCCGCGCCGGCGCCAGGGCCGGAGATGCTCCCGTAGCGCGGGCCGGCTGGGCCGTCGTTTCCGGCCGGCGCGACGACGAGCGTGTCGAGGTCGAGAGCGCCGGCGACCGCCTCGGCGTCGGGGCCGTCGCCGAAGGCGTCGTACGGCTCGGCCACGCCCACAACGGCGATTCGGGCCGCGTCGTGGGCATCCCCGTCGCCGTTCGGGTCGACCGCGCGCTCGAAGCCGGCGATCAGCTGATCGGTCCGCCCGTAGACGGCCCAGCCGCCCGTCGCGTCCCGCTGCCAGCCGGCGACGCGGATGGGATAGATCCGCGCGCCCGGCGCGACGCCGCCCGGACCGACCATGATCCCGGCGAGCTGCGTCCCGTGCTGCTCGAGCTCCCGCGGGTCGTCGGGACGCTGCTGGGCGTCGGCGAACGAGTCGCCCGAGACGACGTCGTACCCGGCTGCGACGCGGCCGACGAGCGCCGGGTGACCGATGTCGACGCCGGTGTCGAGCAGCGCGATGCCGACGCCGCGCCCGTTCATGCCGGGCAGGCGCACGCCGAGGTCACCTGCGGGGCGGCCCTCGCCGGACGCCGCGGCCGGGTACGCGGTGCGCACAGGAAAGACCCCGGCCACGCCGGGCGAACGTTCGACCAGGGCGATCGCGGGAGCGTCGAGGGCGGCAGAGAAGCCGTTCACCACGCGCGCGTACTGGAACTCCGGGTTGACGCGCACCCCGCTCGTCGCGAGGTCGGAGATCAGCTGCCGCTGCGCGGCGAAGATCGCGGCCGTCCAGCGGCGCTCCTGCGCCTCGCTCGCGTGGCCGCCGGCGGCCGCGACGCGGTCGGCCAGCGACGGCGCCTTCAGCAGCACGATGACGCGCTGCCCCACCGACACCGCCACCGGCGGCGCGCCGACGAGGCCGTACCAGGCGCTCGCGGGCACGCCGGTGGGCTTCTTCGCCGCTGCGGTCGTGTGCTCGCGAACCGCCGCGATCAGGGCAGCAACGAGGGTGGCCGCGACGGCGACGACCAGGAGGAGCGCTAGCTGCGGCGGCGCTCCGTCAGGCCGCGGACGCGTACGCATCGACGGAAAGGTAGCCGGGTACCTCCGCGGCCTCCCGGTACCGCGCCGCCGAGGCGATCATCGCGGCGTTGTCCGTGCAGAGCACGAGCGGGGCGAACGCGGCGCCGGCGAGTGCTCTCCGCAGCTCCGAATTGGCGGCCACGCCCCCGACGACCGCGATGCGCTCGGCGCCCGTCTGCTCGACCCGCTCGGCGAGCGCGCGCACGATCGCGCGCTGGTAGCTCGCCGCGAGATCGGCGCGGCGCGCTTCGAGCTCGGCCGGGTCGAGGTCACGTACCGCGTAGAGCAGCGCGGTCTTCACGCCGGAGAAGGAGAAGTCGAGGCCGGGCACGCGCGCGACCGGGAACGCGTACGCCTGCGGGTCGCCCTCCTGCGCGAGCCGGTCGATCGCGGCTCCGCCCGGGTAGCCGAGGCCGAGCAGCCGCGCGCCCTTGTCGAAGGCCTCTCCGGCGGCGTCGTCGAGCGTCGTGCCCAGCACGGTGAAGCCGCGCCGGTCCTGGACGTCGAGCAGAAGCGTGTGGCCCCCGCTCGCGAGCAGGCACAGAAACGGCGGCTCGACCGGGCCCGGCTCGAGGTAGAGCGAGGCGACGTGGCCGTGCAGGTGGTCGACCGGGATCAGCGGCAGCCCGCGTGCCCAGGCGAGCGCCTTCGCCGCCGAGAGCCCGACGAGCAACGCCCCGATCAGCCCGGGGCCGGTCGTGACGGCGACCGCCTCGACGTCGTCGAGCGTCGCATCCGCCTCCTCGAACGCCTCGCGCAGCACCGGCTCGATCAGCTCGAGGTGGCGGCGCGAGGCGATCTCCGGGACGACGCCGCCGAAGCGCGCGTGCAGGTCCGCCTGCGAGGCCACGACGTTCGCCCTGATGACGCCCTCGCGCGTGACCAGGGCTGCGGCCGTCTCGTCGCAGGAGGTCTCGATGCCGAGGATCACGCCGTCTCGCTTCGCGAGACGCTTAGAGAGTTGATCGGGTCCTTCCACATGACCAGCGCGTCTTCTCGGTTGTCCGTGTAGTACCCGCGACGCACGCCTCGCGACTTGAAGCCGAGCCGCTCGTACAGGCGGATGGCCTCCTTGTTCGACACTCGAACCTCGAGGGTGTACCCGCGACCGCCGTCCTCGCTCGTTCGCTCGAACAGCTCGGCGAACAGCATGCGCGCGACCCCGCGGCCGCGCTTGTCGGGGTCGACGGCGATGTTCATGACGTGCCAGGCATCGACGTAGCGGGAGATGATCAGGTAGCCGACCAGGCCGGTGCCCGCCTCGACGGCGCCGAGGCAGATCGAGGTCGGCTTCGCGATCTCGCTCGCGAACATGGAGCGCGACCACGGCGTCGCGTAGGACCGGCGCTCGATGTGCTCGATGGCGCCGAGATCGGCCGCGCCGAGCGTGCGGATCTCCGTCATGCGGCCGCCTGCTCGGCGTCCGGGACCCGGAGATAGAGCGGCTCGACCGCGTCGGCGGGGCCGAAGTCGCGGGCGAGCTGCGCGTGGAAGCGGGCACGCGGGATGTGGCGCTCGTCGTCGTCAGGCGGGATCTCGGCGCCGCGCTCCTCCAGCACGTCCCGGTAGCGCACGGCGCCGTCGCCGACGCAGACGCGGCCGGGGGTGAGCGTCACGGCGGCAGGCGTCACCACGACCGGCGCGCCGTCGGCCTCGGTGAAGACCTCCTGCCGCTTCGCGTCGATCACGGGGAGCGCGCCGGGCGCGCCCGCGGCCAGCGCCGCCAGCGTGGAGACGCCGGCGACCGGGATGCCGAGCGCGAACGCACAGCCCGCGCGCCGTCGCGAGTCCCATGCGGATGCCGGTGAAGCTGCCCGGGCCGATGCCGACGGCGACGCGGTCGAGGTCGGCCGGGCGCAGGCCGGCGGCGGCGAGCAGCGCGTCGGCGTCCTCGAGCACCGAGACCGGCCGCGAGATGCGCTCGCCGAGCACCTCGCCGTCGCGCGTGAGCGCGGCCGTGGCCACTGACGTGGCCGTGTCGAAGGCGAGCACGATCACGACTGCAAGCGTTGCAGGAGATCGGCGGGCCCGTCGAGCGCGACCCGCCGGTGCGACTCGTCGACGTGCGCGAGGGTGACCCTGGCGCGCACGGGCGGGAGACTGCTGCCGGCCGCCTCCGGCCACTCGACGAAGCAGACGGCGTCGTCGAAGTACGGCTCGAGGTCGCCCCACTCGGCGGCCGAGACGCCGGTAAAGCGGTACAGGTCGAGGTGCGAGACGTCGACGCGGCCGTGGTAGCGGTGACCGATCGTGAACGTCGGGCTGGTGACGGGCTGGGTGACGCCGAGCGCCCGACAGGCGCCGCGCACGAAGGTCGTCTTGCCCGCGCCGAGCTCGCCCGAGACGCTGATCACGTCGCCGGGCGCAAGCTGGGCGGCCAGGCGGCCCGCAATCGCCTCCGTCTCGCCGGGTGAGGCCGACAGCAGCTCCACCCGCGCAGAGTATTGCCAGGGGCTGTCCCCGCAGGGGGCTGTCCCCGGTGATTGGGCGAAGTCTCGGTCTTCGGAAAGACGCTTCGGCTGAATCCTGACGCTGCCCTATGCAGGCACGAGGGACGGCCCCCGCTGATACGGGGACGGCCCCTAGAAGAGCCCTAGCTGGACTGCCGGCTCGGGCTCGCCGAGCAGCGCCGGATCGACCGCGGACAGCGCAGGAGCCTCGGGCTCGGCCGGCGTGCCGAGCAGCGCCGGGAGCCGGGCGAAGTCGGCCTCGAGGACCTTCAGCATCGCCGGCGTGTAGAGGGCCGCGGCCGGGTGGTAGAGGGGGAAGAGCAGGACGCTGCGGCCGCCGATCGTGACCTGCTGCTCCTGCCCGTGCACGCGCGTGATGCCGATCTGCTTGCCGGAGAGAAGCTTCGTGGCGAAGTTGCCGAGTGATGCGACCACGCGCGGCTGGACGAGCTCGAGCTGGCGGAAGAGGTGCGGCTCGCACGACTCGATCTCGTCGGGAGCCGGGTCACGGTTGCCGGGAGGCCGGCACTTGAGCACGTTCGCGATGAAGGTCTCGTCGCGGGACATGCCGATGCCCTCGAGCAGCTTGTCGAGGAGCTTCCCGGCCTGGCCGACGAACGGGTAGCCCTGCTTGTCCTCGTGGAAGCCGGGCGCCTCGCCGACGAACATCAGGTCGGCATCCGGGTTCCCGACGCCGAAGACGACCTGGGTGCGGCCCTCCGCGAGGCGGCACTTCGCACAGCCGGCGGTCTCGTCCGCGTACTTCCGAAGCTCCAGCGCGCGTGCCGCGGCATCCACGGGCGGCGAGTCTACGCGCGAGGACGGACGTCTAGTGTCCGCAGCCGCAACTGCCGCCGCAGCAGCCGCCGCCGGCCGCCGTCTGCCCGTAGCTGGGCTGGCTCGACGCGCCGTGCACCGCGAAGACGGAGAGCTGGCGCCGGGCGTTCACGGCGCCGCAGTGCGGGCACGCGGGCGCGTCGGCGTCCATGCGGACGAGCTCCTCGAAGTGCTGCTCGCAGTCCATGCACGCGTACTCATAGACAGGCACGCCCGGAGTCTAACGACGACCGGCCCGGGCAAGGCCGGGCCGGTCGTCGAGTTCGGACGTGGTGCGGGTCAGTGAATCTCGACCGTTGCGGTCGAGGAAGCGAGTCGCGACAGCTGCCACTGGCCGCTGACGAGGTTGCAGCGCATGCTGACCTTGTCGCCGACGTGGAACGCCGACAGGTCGGCCGCGGTCGGGTACGTGCAGGTCACGGTGTCGCCACCGTCGACCTTGACGCCCACGCTGCCGCCGCCGACCGCCGTGATCAGGCCGGTCACGGTGCGCTGGACCGAGCCGTCGGCCTTGACGAGCGCCGAGCTGCCGTACAGCAGGTTGAACACGAGGCCGCTGTCCGTGCGCTTGCACGAGAGCGCGACCTGGTCGCCGACGTGGAACAGCGAGAAGTCGACCGGAGTGGCGACGCCGCAGTGCAGCGACGCGTTCTCGGTGCTGACCGTCACCGACGTGTCGGTGAGCTTGCCGATCAGGCCCAGCTCGCCCGTGGACAGGTTGATCCAGGCGGCCGCCGTGCGCAGCTGCACCAGCACGAGCTTGCCGTCGCGGAGCGCGCAGTCCATCTTGGCCGTGTCGCCGAGGTGGAAGAACGCGAGGCTCACGCCGTTCGGAACCGCGCAGGTGTTGACCTTGTCGCCGTCGCCCTTCAGCGAGGCGTTCGTCGACGCGTCGGTCAGCAGGCCGGCGAACGACGTCGGCTGCGTCGGCGGGCTCGGCGGGGGCGGCGGGTCGAGCGACTTGATCGCCACGAGGACGAAGCCGCTGTCGGTCCGCTTGCAGTAGATGCCGACCTTCGCGCCGACGGCGAACGCCGAGACATTCACGGTCGACGGCACGTTGCACGTCAGCGAGGTGGCGTTGTCCCGCGTAACGGTGATCGAGCCGTCCGTCTTCGTGCTGAGCACGCCGGACGCGTCCGCGTAGGTGGGCGCGGTCGTCTGGCCGCCGTTGCCGCCCGACTTGTTGCCATCGTCGGTCTTCGACGGGTCGTGGTCGGTGTTGCCCTGCACCAGCGTGAACGACCCGTCGGCGTTCACGGTGACGAGCAGGACGATGACGTCGCCCGGCTGCCACGCGGGGAGCTGCGTGCCGAGCGTGAAGTGCACGCGGACCTGCCCGCGGTGCACGATCGCGACGTCGAAGCCGTCGTTGCCGCCGCGCAGGAAGATGCCGACGATCTTGACCTGGCCCGTGTGGCCCGTCTCCTTCACGTCGCCCTCGCCCGCGTCGAGGCCGGTCTTGCCGACGTCCGCGTTGACCGTGACCTGGTCGCCGGGGTTGAGCCCGGTCGAGTCATCGGCCAGGGCCGCGCCGGCGGTGTAGCGCAGGCCGAACACGGTTCCGCCCGCCGAGACGATCAGCTGGCTCTTCGCCGCGTCGTAGCGCACGACGACGCCGCCGAACTTCACCTGCTTCGCGCGGCCGAGCGCCTTGACCTTCGTGCCCTTGTACGTGCCGTCCGAGAGGCGCGCGCCCGTGACGTTCACCCGCTGGCCGACGGCGGCCAGCTTCGCCGTGCGCACCGTGCGCACCTGGCGGCCGCTCACGACAGCGATCGTGTGCCGCGCGGTGTCCTTCGCGACGACGACGCCGGTGAATCGACCCGCGACGGCTGCACCGGGCAGCGCGCTGGCGGCGACCGCCACGACGGCGCCGAGCAGTAGCAATTTCTTCATGGAATTCCCTCCGGGGTCCGCAGTGAGTACGACGCAGTGGTGTCGAGCCGGGGTATCGGCGAAACCTGCCGGAGCTTGCGCAAAGTCCCTCGGAGGGGGTCACCTGTTCTCGAAGGCATGAGTGACCCATGCAGCGGATACGGGAACGGAGATATCCTGCACATGCCCGGTATCCGGCTCGGAACTGGAGCGGAGAGAAGTGCTCGAACCCGTTTGCGTCATCGGCGCCGGCCGTGCCGGCTCTGCGCTCGCCGCCCGCCTGCGGGAGCGGGGCATCGCCGTGCGCTCGCGCGGGGGCCGCGACTGGGACGCCGAGGGCGCCGAGCTCGTCCTGCTCTGCGTTCCCGACGGCGCGATCGCCGAGGTCGCCCAGCAGATCGAGCCGGGCCCCTGGGTCGCACACGTGAGCGGCGCGACGCCGCTCGTCGCGCTCGAGCCCCACCGGCGGCGCTTCAGCCTCCATCCCCTGCAGACGTTCACGCGTTCGCGCGGCCCCGAGCAGCTGGACGGCGCCTGGGCGGCCGTCACGGCCGAGACGGACGAGGCGCGGGACCTCGCACTCGAGCTCGCCGCCACGCTGGGCCTCGAGCCGTTCCACCTCGCCGACGCCGACCGTCCCCTCTACCACGCCGGCGCGGTCGTGGCCTCGAACTACCTCGTCACGCTGCACGATGCGGCCGCGGGGCTCGTGGCAGCCGCCGGCGCGCCGCCGGAGGCGCTCGTGCCGCTCATGCTCCGGACGATCGAGAACGGGTTCGAGCTGACGGGGCCGATCGCCCGCGGCGACTGGGCGACCGTCGAGGCGCACCTCGCGGTCATCCGTGAGCGACGCCCCGAGCTCGAGGCGCTCTACCGAACGCTCGCCGACGCAACCGCCGTTCTCGCCGGAGGCGAGAACGGTTAGGGCCATGGAGATCGCTCGCAGCATCGCAGACGTCCGGGCCGCGCTGAAGGGCCGGACAGGGGTCGGCCTCGTCCCGACGATGGGCGCGTTCCACGCCGGACACGTCTCGCTCTTCCGCGCCGCGCGCGCCGAGAACGACGTGGTCGTCGTCAGCCTGTTCGTCAACCCGGCGCAGTTCGACGCCGCCGCCGATCTCGCCGCCTATCCGCGCGAGGAGGCCCGCGACGCTGCAATCGCCGAACGCGAGGGCGTCGACGTGCTGTTCGCGCCGTCGGTGGAGGAGCTGTACCCCGATGGCTATACGACGTGGATCGACGTCGAGGGGCTGGCGGAGCGGCTCGAGGGCGCGTTCCGCCCCGGCCACTTCCGCGGCGTCGCCACCGTGTGCCTGAAGCTCTTCAACATCGTCCGGCCCGCACGGGCCTACTTCGGGGAGAAGGACGCGCAGCAGGCCGCGCTCGTGATGCAGCTCGTCGACGACCTGAACGTGGGCGTCGACATCCGCGTCCTCCCGACGGTCCGCGAGGACGACGGCCTCGCGCTGTCGTCTCGCAACGCCTGCCTGACCCCCGAGCACCGCCAGGCGGCCGTCGCGCTGCCGCGCGCGCTCCAGACGGGCGCGGCCGCATACGCACGCGGTGAGGACGCGGCTGCCGCCGCCCAGCGCGTGCTCGACGCCGAGCCGCTCGTCGTCCCGCAGTACGTCGAGGTCGCCCGCTTCGACGGCCGTCTCGTGCTCGCCGCTGCGGCGCGGGTCGGCGGCATCCGCCTCATCGACAACGTCACCCTCCAGGAGGAGCCCGCATGAGCATCCGTCAGCACCAGCCCGCCCCGGCCGTCCCCGCCCCGGGGAAGCTCGCCGTCCCGGAGCTCGCCGAGATGAAGCGCCGCGGCGACCCGATCGTGATGGTCACCGCCTACGACGCCACCGGCGGCCGCCTGGCCGACGCGGCCGGCGTCGAGCTCATCCTCGTCGGCGACACGGCGGCGATGGTCGTGCTCGGACACGAGTCGAGCACCGTCCCGGTGACGATGGACGAGATGCTCTTCATGACCCGGGCGGTCACGCGCGGCGCGCGGCGGCCGCTCGTCGTCGGCGACATGCCGTTCGGCTCGTACCAGGTCTCCGACGAGGACGCCGTGCGGAACGCGATCCGCTTCGTCAAGGAGGCGGGCGCCGACGTCATCAAGCTCGAGGGCGCAGGCCCCTCGCTGTCGCGCGTGAACTCGATCGTGGGCGCGGGCATCCCGGTCATGGGCCACATCGGGCTCACGCCGCAGTCGGCGACGAAGCTCGGCGGCTTCAAGGCGCAGGGACGGAGCGCGGCACAGGCCGTCACGCTCTGGGAGGAGGCGCGCGCGCTGGAGGCTGCCGGCTGCTTCGCCCTCGTGCTCGAGGCCGTCCCGGCCGCGGTCGCCGAGGAGATCACGCGTGAGCTGTCGATCCCGACGATCGGCATCGGCGCGGGCGCCGGCTGCGACGGCCAGGTGCTCGTCTGGCACGACCTCCTCGGCCTGTTCGACGGCCGGACGCCGCGGTTCGTGAAGCAGTACGCCTCACTCGGCGAAGAGATCGTCCAGGCGCTCGGCCGCTACGCCGCGGACGTTCGCTCGCGATCGTTCCCGGCTGAGGAGCACACGTACGGCATCCCGGACGAGGAGCTGGAGGCCTTCCGGGCGGCGATCGGGGTGACCGAGCGGGCTACGTGAAGAGCGTGATCCCCGCGGCGAGCGCCGCGAGCACGCCGACCGACAGGACGTAGGCGCCGATCGTCCGCCGCCAGTCCCACTGGTGGACGACGCGGATGCCGACGAGCACGAGCGCCGCTGCCCAGGCGAGCAGGGCGGCGTCGGCGACGTCGAGCGCCGTCGAGAGGACGCCGGTGTCGGAGCCGCCTGCCCGGAAGACGTCGCCGCCGAACGCCGCCAGCCGTAGCGGCCAGACGACGAGCAGCGAGAGGATCAGCGGCACGGACGCGTAGGCGACCAGGTGGCGCGCGTTGCGGTAGCGGCCCGCCTCGCCGAACCCCGACAGCCCGGCGAACACGGCCAGGCCGGCGACCCAGTAGTCGACGAGCCCCTGGACGCCGCCCGCTGCGATCACCCAGACGACGACGAGGAGCGGGTCGAAGTCGCCGCTGTCGAGCAGCGACGCGTGCCGCCCGGCGAGGAGCGCGGCCGCCAGCCCGGTGAGGAACACGATCGCCGTGACCGGCTCCTGCCGGGCCTCCGCCGCCTCGGCCGAGTCGTCGCGCAGCGCCGTGAAGACGGCGCGCGGATCGCCGAGCACCAGCGGGACGCGGAGCCACCAGGCGCGCTCGCGATCCTCGACAGTCTCGGCAGCTACTCCCATCCCTCGATCGAGCTTACTTCTGGGAATCGCCCGAACGAGCGATCACTGCCCGGCGCGGGGGCGACATCACGCCCATGGCTGATGCGGATCACCCTGCGCCCCAGGTCGAGCGCGACTCCGGACCGCATCTGGCTCCGTGCGCCGCGGGGCCGGATCCGAATCTGCGTTTACTTGAGGAAATACCCGAAAGAGTGATCGATCCCCTTCCGTGTGGGGGCGACATACCAAGCGTGGGTGAGAGCGGATCACCCGTGGGCGGCATGTCGCGCCCCCTCGAAGCGAAAGGAACGGAATGGGCGACAACAAGCGGAAACTCCTTCTCACGCTGGTGATCGTGGGCGTCCTCGGCAGCCTGGCTGCCTTCGGCACCTACTCGGCGTTCACGGCCACCACCACCAACAGCGGCAACAGCTTCGCCGCCGGCACCGTGGCGATCCAGGACGACAGCGGCCTGGCGACGGCACTCTTCAGCGTCACGAACCAGGCGCCGGGTCAGACGACCCAGAAGTGCATCCGGATCAAGTACACGGGCACGCTCGCGTCGACGGTGCA
This sequence comes from uncultured Thermoleophilia bacterium, assembly GCA_963817375.1. GTDB lineage: Bacteria > Actinomycetota > Thermoleophilia > Gaiellales > Gaiellaceae > JACVRM01. The sequence goes on from CAWFOB010000001.1 coordinate 626,023, forward strand.
CATGTACATCCCGTCGACCACGAACGGCACGTCGTTCCAGGTCGGCGTCGAGCGCGGCTCGGGCCTCACCAACCTCCTCACGCGCGGCGACTGCACCGGCTTCACGGCCAGCTCGACCGCGTTCACCACGGCCGACCTGAGCACGTTCCCGGCCGCCTACGCCGGCGGCGTCACCGGCAAGGCGGCCGACGCGGCCTGGGCGACCAACGACAGCGTCGACTACCGGATCACGCTGCAGCCCAAGGACGACACCACGGCGAACGCGCACACGAGCGCGGTCTCGACCGGCTCCTTCTCGATCACCTGGGAGGCCCACAGCAACTAGCGCCCCCGGACAGGAAGCGCGACGTACGCGAAGCGGGGCCGGTCCGGCCCCGCTTCCGTCCGTCTCCCGGGGGGAGGCATCGATGACGCGCGCAGTCCAGCTCATGAGCTTCATTGCCGGCGCCGCAGCCGCGATCGCGCTGCTCGCCGGCCTGCGCATGCCGGCGGGCCATCCCAACCCGGCGACCTCCCTCAGCGTCAGCCTCAGCCGGTCGCCCGCCTTCGACGTCTCGCGCACCGGGACGGTGTTCGACATGCCGCGGCTGCCGCCCGGCCGGACGCTCGCGACCGACCTGGTCGTTCACAACAACCGGCGCGTCGCGCTTCACCTGCGCCCGCGCGCCACGGTCGAAGGCGATCCCGAGGTCACCGCCGCCGTCTACGCGGAGATCAGCGCCGACGGCACGCAGCTCTTCCGCGGCTCGCTCGCGCGCCTCACGGACGCGACGGCCCAGCGGTTCTGGGTGAAGCCCGGCGCGTCCACGACCGTGAGATTCACGGCGGTGCTCGAGCGCGCGAAGGCCCGGTCGGCGGCCGGGCGCGCAGCGGACGTCGCCATCGGCCTGTGGGTGGACCCGTGACGGCGCGCACGCGTGCCGTCGCCGTCGCCGCCGCGGTCGCCATCGCGGCCGCCGTGTGCGCGGCCGCCTTCGCGGCGTACGGAGCGTACGTCTCGAACACCGGGAACTCCTTCGCCGCCGGCAGCGTCGCGCTCAGCGACAACGACGCGGGCACGGCGATGTTCACGTCGCTGACCGCGGCGCGCGCGAACGCCTCGGAGACGAGCTGCATCCTGGTGCGCTCGGACGGGAGCCTGTCCTCGACGGTGAAGCTCTACGGCTCGGTCAGCGGAGCACTCGCGCCGTACCTCACGCTCACCGTGACGCGCGGCACCGACCCCGCGCCGGCGTTCGACAACTGCACCACGTTCGTCGCCGACGCGACCAACTACATCGGCCAGGGCGCCGGCGTCATCTTCAACGGCGCGCTCTCCACGTTCCCGACGTCGTATGCGTCCGGGATCACGGACCCCGCCGTCGGCGGCGGAACGGAGACGTGGACGCAGAACGAGGTGCACGTGTACCGCTTCGTCATGAACGCCGGCGCGAACACGGCGGCACAGGGGCTGTCGGCCACGGCCGGGTTCACGTGGGAGGCGCGGAGCCAGTGAGCACGGTCGTCTTCTCGCCGCCGGCACCGCGGAGGGTCGTACGGCGCGCCGCGCGCCTCGTCGTGTCCTGCGTGGGCTGGACGCTGTTCGGCTTCGCCGTGACGACCGCGGCGTTCGTCGTGACGCCGCCGGTCGTCGGGCGTCACAGCTTCGCGATCCTGTCGGGCAGCATGACGCCGACGTTCCAGGTCGGCGACCTGGTGATCGAGCGGCCGATCCCCGCGACCGGGATCCGGATCGGCGACGTCGTCACGTTCCGCGACCCGGACAACGCCACCCGGTTGCTCACGCACCGCGTGGTGCACTACCGCGTCCACCTCGGGCGCGTCGACGTCGTCACGCGCGGCGACGCGAACGTCACCGTCGAGCGCTGGAGCATCCCGGCGAACGGAACGGTCGGCCGCGCCGAGTTCCACATCCCCAAGGCCGGGTACGTGCTCATGCACGGCGGCGGCCGTCTGAGCCGTGTTGCCTTCCTTCTCGTCCCGATCGTGCTGCTCGCGCTCTACGAGCTGTGGCGGATCTGGTTTCCGAAGGAGCGCCGGCGTGCGTAGAGCGTCCGTCCTCGCAGTCGCGCTCGCGATCACCGCCGTCGTCGTGACGACCGCGTACGCGGCGTACTCGGCGACGACCTCGAATCCGACCAGCACGATCACGGCGGCCCCGGACTGGACGGCGCCGACGTCGTCGGCCTCGACCATCGCGCGCAGCGCGGGCTGCACGCCGACGACGCCCGGCTACATCAAGCAGGGCGGCACCTACTACGTGTACGGGGCGGTGACGGACACCGGCAACCCGGCGAGCGGCGTCTCGACGGTGAAGACCGACGAGAGCACGATCACGACCGGCCAGACCGCCGTCGCGCTCACCGCCGGCTCGTACTCGGTCGGCGGCACCTCGTACACGTACCGGACGGCGGCGCAGACCGCGAACGCGGTGCTCGCCGCCGGCTCGAAGACCTATTCGCTCGCGATGGCCGACGTTGCCGGGAACAACGGCTCGGCCACGGGACTCACGGTCACCGTCGACAACACGGCGCCGACGGCGACGGACAACCAGATCACGAACAAGGTCGGCGGCACGTCCGGACGGCCGGAGGCCGGCGACGTCGCCACGCTGACGTTCTCCGAGCCGATCGAGCCCTGCTCGGTGCTCGCGAACTGGGACGGCACCTCGACGAACGTGACCGTCCGGATTACAAACAGCGGGAACAACGACCCGCTCACCGTCTGGAATGCCGCCAATACGACGCAGCTCAATCTCGGATCGATCGCCACCGGCGCCAACTACGTCTCGGCGTCGGCCACGTTCACGCCGTCGACGATGGTGGCCTCGGGGAACACGGTGACGATCACGCTGGGGACGATGACCGCGGGGACTGTGGCCACCAGAGGCGCGAACAGGAGCTCCGTGTGGACGCCGTCGGCGAGCGCGTACGACCGCGCGCAGAACGCCATGTCGACCACGGCGAACACCGAGGGCGGCACGAACGACCCGAACTTCTAGGAAGCTGCTAGCCGATCAGGGCGGGCCCGACGAGGGCGCCGAGGAAGGCGGCGCCCGACGCGGCGAGGCCTATGAGCGCGGTCTGCCGCTCCGCGTGCGCTCGAAGCGCGACCGCCGCGGCGGCGATGCCGGCGACGCCGAAGACCAGGGCCAGGACGTAGAACACCGCCCACGTCGGATACGTCATGTCGAGGGCGGCGAGTATCAGCCCCACGACAAGGGCCCCGAGGCCGACCAGCCCGGCGCGCACGGAGCGCTGCGCATTGCGCGCACGAAACTCGTCGCGGCTCGGCAGGACCGTGCGGGAGCCGACGGGGTCACGGCGGAGCCAGATGGTTCGCTGCCGCATGTCTCTCTAGACGAGCGGAAGGCCCGCATGGTTGGCGGGACGGAGCACCATCGTGATCCCGTCGCGCGGACTGTCCCTACGCGGCTGCCATCTCGCGAGCCGGCAGCAGCTCGCGCAGGAACCGTCCCGTGAAGGAGTCTGATTCCGCGGCCACCTGCTCGGGCGTCCCGGTGGCGATCAGCTCGCCGCCCGCGTCGCCGCCCTCCGGCCCGAGGTCGACGATCCAGTCCGCCTGCTTGATCACGTCGAGGTTGTGCTCGATCACGAGCACGGTGTTGCCGGCGTCGACGAGGCGCTGGAGCACTTCGAGCAGCTTCTCGATGTCGGCGAAGTGCAGCCCGGTCGTGGGCTCGTCGAGGATGTAGAGCGTCTTCCCGGTCGCGACCTTGCCGAGCTCGGCGGCGAGCTTCACGCGCTGCGCCTCGCCGCCCGACAGCGTCGTCGCCGGCTGGCCGAGCCGCATGTAGTCGAGGCCGACGTCGTGCAGCGTCTGCAGGCGGCGGCGCAGCTTCGGGATCTTGGCGAAGAACTTGAGCGCCTCCTCGACGGACATCTCGAGAATGTCCGCGATGGACTTGCCCTTGAAGCGCACCTCGAGCGTCTCGCGGTTGTAGCGCTTGCCGTGGCAGGTCTCGCAGGGGACGTAGACGTCCGGCAGGAAGTGCATCTCGATCTTCAGCTGGCCGTCGCCCTTGCACGTCTCGCACCGGCCGCCGCGCACGTTGAACGAGAACCGGCCGGGCTTGTAGCCGCGCACCTTCGCCTCCGGCGTGAGCGAGTACAGGTCGCGGATGTGCGTGAAGAGATCGGTGTACGTGGCCGGGTTCGACCGCGGCGTGCGGCCGATCGGCTTCTGGTCGATCTCGATGACCTTGTCGAAGCACTCGATGCCCTCGACCGACTCGTGGTCGCCCGGCTTGACGCGCGACTTCTGCACCCGGTTCGCGAGCGCCTTGTAGACGATCTCGTTCACGAGCGTCGACTTGCCCGAGCCGGACACGCCGGTGACGCAGATGAAGTTCGCCACCGGAAACTCGACGTCGATGCCCTTCAGGTTGTGCATCCGTGCGCCGCGCACGGTGAACCAGCCGCTCTCCTGCGGGCGCCGCGGCGGGACCGCGATCGCGCGCTTCCGCGAGAGGAACTGGCCGGTGATCGAGCCCTTCGTCCGCTGCACCTGAGCGGCCGTGCCCTCTGCGACGACGTGGCCGCCGTGCTCGCCGGCGCCCGGCCCCATGTCGACAAGGTGGTCCGCGGCGCGCATCATCTGCTCGTCGTGCTCGACGACGAGCACGGTGTTGCCGACGTCGCGCAGTTGCTCGAGCGTCGTGATCAGCCTGTCGTTGTCGCGCTGATGGAGGCCGATCGACGGCTCGTCGAGGATGTAGAGCACGCCGACCAGCTGCGAGCCGATCTGGGTCGCGAGCCGCAGCCGCTGCGCCTCGCCGCCGGACAGCGTCGCCGCCGCCCGGTCGAGCTGCAGGTAGCCGACGCCGACGTTGTCCAGGAACGTCAGCCGCTCGCGAATCTCCTTGATGATCCGCTCGCCGATCAGCCGCTCGGTCTCGGTCAGCTGGAGCTCGTCCAGGAAGGCGATCGACGTCGTCACCGACATCCTCGTGAACTCGTGGATGTTGCGGTCGCCGACGGTCACCGCCAGCACCTCGGGCTTGAGCCGGGCGCCCTTGCAGACCGGGCACGGGCGGAAGCTCATGTACTCCTCGATCCGCTCGCGCATCTGCGACGAGTCCGTCTCCTTGTAGCGGCGGGCGAGGTTCTCGACGATGCCCTCGAAGGCGAGCATGTACGAGCGCCGCCGGCCCATCCGGTTGCGGTACTGGACGTAGACGCGGTCCCCGCCCGTCCCGTTCAGGAACCTGTCCTGCTGCTCGGCCGCGAGGTCCAGCCACGGCGTGTCGAGGTCGATCTCGTAGCGATCGGCGACGCCCTGGATCACGGCCTCGTAGAAGCTCGTGCTGCCGACCGACCAGGGCACGAGCGCGCCCTCCGCGATCGAGAGCGTCGGGTCGGGCACGACGAGGTCGGGATCGATCTCCTGCTGCGAGCCGAGGCCCGTGCAGCGCGGGCACGCGCCGTGCGGCGAGTTGAACGAGAAGATGCGCGGCTGCAGCTCGGGCAGCGACACGCCGTGCTCGGGGCAGGCGAACTTCTCGCTGAAGATGAGCTGGGGGCCATCGACTTCGTCGATGGCTACGAGGCCGTCCGCCAGCCCCGCCGCCGTCTCGATGGACTGCCAGAGCCTCGTGCGGAGGTCCGGCTTCATGACGAGCCGGTCCACCACGACCTCGATCGTGTGCTTGAACTTCTTGTCCAGCTCGATCGGCTCCTCGAGCAGGTGCTGCTGGCCGTCGACCTTCACGCGCGTGAAGCCCTGGTTGCGCAGCTCCTCGAAGAGCTCGCGGTACTCGCCCTTGCGGTCGCGGACGACCGGCGCGTTGACCGTGAAGCGGGTGCCCTCCGGGAGCTGGAGCACCTGGTCGACGATCTGCTCGATCGACTGCCCCGCGATCGGCCGGCCGCAGATCGGGCAGTGCGGGTGGCCGACGCGCGCGTAGAGCAGGCGGAGGTAGTCGTAGATCTCGGTGACGGTGCCGACCGTCGAGCGCGGGTTCCGCGACGTCGTCTTCTGGTCGATCGAGATCGCCGGCGACAGCCCGTCGATGGAATCGACGTCCGGCTTCTCCATCATCTGGAGGAACTGGCGTGCGTACGCGCTCAGCGATTCGACGTACCGGCGCTGCCCCTCGGCGTAGATCGTGTCGAACGCGAGGCTCGACTTGCCGGAGCCGGACAGGCCCGTGATGCACACGAGCGCGTTCCGCGGCAGGTGGACGGTGATGTCCTTGAGGTTGTGCTCGCGGGCACCGTGTACGACCAGCTCTTCAGAAGGCATGAACATTCGATTTTATCGTGGGCGACTCTAGCGAACGTATGTTCGCTCCTGCCCCGGACGGATCAGCGCGAAGCCCGTCGCACGCTCTGCGCGACGAGGAGCGCGCCGGCGGCTGGCAGCACGATCCACGCGGGGAAGTCCTCCACCTCGGTCAGCGTCCAGGTCAGCGCGAGCGCGACGAGCACGCCGGCGGCGATCGTCCAGTCGTCGCCGACCAGGAAGTCCCACCAGAAGCGGCCGAAGGCGGCGAGGTACTTCACGAGGCCTCCTGGGGCACCAGCGTCGGCGCGCGCCGGCGCAGGCCCGCGATCAGCCCGAGGCCCACGAGAAGGTAGAAGGCGACGAGCACGAGCAGCGCCCACTCGCCGCCGGGCCAGCCGACCTCGAGGCCCTCGCCGGCCCAGAACGTGCCGAAGGTCGAGAGCATGATCCCGACCACGAGGATCAGCACGCTGCGCGGGATGCGCATCAGCGTGCGATGGAACGCCGCCCCGACGACCGCGATCACGACCACCGCCGAGACGGCGCCGATGACTGCAGTGCCCATCGCGTTCGCCGCCGCCCCGAACGTGACCGCGATGAACGCGATCTCGAGCCCCTCGAGCAGGACGCCCTTGAAGCTGACGACGAACGAGATCCAGTCGAGGCCCCAGCGCGTCTCGTCGCCCTCGGGAACCTCCTCCTCCCCGATCCCGGCGAAGCCCCGCTCCGCCGAGCGGCGCACCCCCTTGCGCAGCCACTGAAGCCCGAAGATCAGGAGCAGCGTGCCGATGACGAGCCGCAGCGGCCGAATCGGGATCGCCGCCAGGCCGGCGCCGAAGACGGCGCTGATACCGAGCAGGAGCACGAGCGCGGCCGCGGCGCCGATCAGCGCGGAGCGCCAGCCGCGCACGACGCCCACCGCGACGACGATCGCGACCATCTCGATCGCCTCGACGGCCGAGGCGAGGAACGTGGTCAGGAAGGTGCCGAGGTTCACGACGGGTTTCTACCCGCCGCGGGCGGTGTGCTGCCTAGGACGCCAGGCGCTCGACGAGCTCGGTGACCTCGCGCGGCTTCGGCACGTGGTCGATCTCGAGCGGGCCGACGAGCAGCGTCCCGTAGCCGAGCATCCGTCCCGCCGTCGACTGCTCGATCTCGACGGCGTCGATCTTCCGCAGCCGCACCTGGCGGGCGCGCTTGCGCAGGGTGCCGTCGACGACGTACAGCCGCTCGTCCGTCACGACGAGGTGCAGGCGCTCCCAGTTCCAGACCGCCCGCACCGCCAGCAAGGCAGCGAGCACGACGAGCAGCGCGCCGGCAACCGGCAGCGGCCAGATGAACGCGAGCAGCGCCCCGCCGATCACGGCGATGATCAGCGCCTGCCCGAGCGGACGGGCAAGCACGACGCCGTGCCGGCGGGCGTCGAGGAAAACCTGTTCGTCGTCGTTGGCCACGGGCTTCCGCGTTCGCCCTGCGCGGCGCGGTTCCTGCCCGTCAGGATGTCGCCGTGCCCAGGTGGTGGGAAACGGCGGTCGTCTACCAGATCTACCCACGCTCGTTCGCGGATTCCGACGGCGACGGCTCGGGCGACCTGCAGGGGATCCGGCAGCACCTCGACCACCTGGCCGACCTCGGCGTGGACGCGCTCTGGATGTCGCCGATCAACCCGTCGCCCGACGCGGACTGGGGCTACGACGTCAGCGACTACACGGACATCCACCCCGACTTCGGGACGCTGGACGACTTCGACGCGCTCGTGCGCGACGCACACGCGCGCGGGCTCAAGGTCATTCTCGACCTCGTCCCCAACCACACGTCGATCGAGCACCCGTGGTTCCGCGCGCACCCCGAGCGCTACGTGTGGGCGGACGAGATCCCGAACAACTGGCTCTCCGTCTTTGGCGGCATCGCCTGGAGCCGCGACGAGGAGACGGGCCGCTACTACCTGCACTCGTTCTACCGGGAGCAGCCCGACCTCGACTGGGAGCACGCCGACGTCGGCCGCGCGATCGGCGCTGCGATGCGGTTCTGGATCGAGCGCGGCGCCGACGGCTTCCGCCTCGACGCGCTCTCGCGGATCGCCAAGGACCCTGAGCTTCGCGACGACCCGCCGGCCACCGAGCCGCCGGTGCTGCCGCTACCGGACGAGTACGCGAAGCTGCTCCACGTCCATTCGCGGAACTACGCGAACATCGAGGAGCGACTCGCCGTGCTGCGCGAAGCCGCCGGCGACGCGATGCTCGTCGGCGAGGTCTTCGTTCCCACCTCGGGGCTGCCGCCCTACCTGCGGCACATCGACCTGGCGTTCGCGTTCGAGCTCATGTTCGCGCGCTGGGATCCCGAGGAGATTGCACGCATCCTCGGCGAGGGCTGGCGCGGGCTTGCGTGGACGCTGTCGAACCACGACTTCTCGCGGGTTGCCTCACGCCTGGGCGACGAGAACGTGCGGCTCGCTGCGACGCTCACGCTGACGCTGCCGGGCACGGCGTTCGTCTACCAGGGCGACGAGATCGGCCTCCACGACGGCCCCGGCGCCGACCCGCCGCACGACCGGCGCGGACGCGACTTCGCCCGCCAGGCGATGCAGTGGACGCCCGACCCGCTCGGCGGTTTCACCACAGGGACGCCGTGGCTCCCGCCGGTCGACCCCGAGCAGCGCAACGTCGCCGACCAGCGCGGCGATCCCGGGTCGCTGCTGAACCTCTACCGCGAGCTGATCCGCCTCCGGCGCGACATGCCGCTCGAGTTCGAGCTCCTGGGCGCCGAGGACGGCGTGCTCTCGTACCGCAGAGGCGACTACACGGTCGCGCTCAACTTCACGGCCGAGGAACGAACGAATCCGTATGCCGGCGAGATCGTCTTCAGCACGCATCCAGCGGCCACCAAGAGCTGTCCCGCCCTACGGCGCGATCGTCGTCCGACGACTCCTGACCGGCGGAGGGCAGCTTGCTGCCCGCAGCCACGTCGCGCGAAGTCGCGTCTATTCAGAAAATAAGCCTGAAAAACGTCATGGCGAGCGGAGCGAGCCGGTTTTTCGGGCTAGACGAGCCGGTTTTTTAGGCTTTACGCCACTTGCCGAAGATGAGGCCGCCGATGGTGAACCCGAGGCCGAACGTGCCGAGCGCGAAGGCGAGGATGGCGACCGACTTGCGCCACGCGGACAGGCGCTGCCAGCGCCCGATCGCCTCCTGCTCCTCGCTGGTGAGCGGCTCGCCGCGGCGCTTCTTGCGCATCGCGCCGCCGGCGCGGAGCCCGAGGTAGAGGTCGTCGAAGATCTCGGTGGGTTCATCCATACGACCTCAGGATATAGCCTCGACCGCCGGTGCCGACCCGTGTTCTCCACATCTCCGACATCCACACCGGCACCGCCGTGGAGTCGCGGCTCGACGAGGTGCTTCCGCCGATCGTCGAGGAGCTCGACCCGGAGCTCGTTCTCTATACGGGCGACCTGACGCACCGCGGGCGGCGCGACCAGCACGAGCGTGCGGCCGCGCTGCTCCGCAGCTTCGAGCGCCCTCTGGTCGTTATCCCGGGCAATCACGACATCCCCGGCTGGTCGGTCGGGCGCTTCACGCACACGTGGCGCGAGTTCGACCGGCAGTGGCCCGAACGCGAGCCGGTCTACCGCTCTGAAGAGCTGGTCGTCGTCGGGCTGAACTCGGTGCGCCCCTACCGTCACCAGTCGGGCGCGATCGGCGAGGAGCAGCTCACGCGGGTCCGGCGCGAGCTCGCGAGAGCGCCGGACCAGAGCGCGCTCAAGGTCGTGGCGGTGCACCACCACCTGCTCGGCGCGCCGTGGCGCACGTGGAAGCCGCCGCTGTCGCGCCGCACGCGGACGCTCGCGGCGTTCGTCGACGCCGGCGCAGAGCTCGTCGTCGCCGGCCACGTCCACCAGTCGTCCGTCGCTGAGCGCCGCGAGTTCGAGGTTGTCCACGGTGGCGAGCGGAGCGCGGTCGTCGCGACCGCGCCCGGCCTCGGCCAGCCGCGCCCGAACCGGCGGGTCGAGGCGCGGGGCCTTCACGTCTACGACGCCGAGCCGGAGACGCTCCGCGTGCGCACACTGGTCTGGCGCGACGAGGACTGGGCGTTGACGGCGGACCGTCTCTACCCCCGCGGCCATGCCCCGTTAGTGCGGTTGCCTGCCTAACCATTCGCGCAGCGAATGGCTAGTACCACTTGCCGCGGGCGAACCCGCCGAAGGCGACCAGCCCGATGAGCGCGATGATGATGCCCACCCACAGGCTCCAGAAGATGGCGAGCACGATCCCGATGATCACGAGGATCCCGCCGACGCTGATTCCACCCATTCCGTTCCTCCTGACTAGGTTCGGCCGGTTCTCTCCCGACACGGGGCGACGCTAAACGTCGGGTCAGGCGGCTGCGCCGTAGCGCTCGGCGGCCCGCGCCCGCGCCTTCGCAGCCTCGACCTCGCGGTCGCGCGGCGGCGCGGTGGTGACCAGCGCGTCGAGCAGACGGGTCGTCGCGGCCGTGACCTCCTCGACCGCGCGGGCGTAGGCGGCCTCGTTGGCCTTCGACGGCTTCGCCGACCCGCTGATCTTGCGGACGTACTGGAGCGCCGAGGCCTGGACTTCCTCCTCGGTCGCGGGCGGATCGAAGTTGTGCAGCGTGCGGATGTTCCGGCACATGGGCGCTCCTTTCTAGGCGGTGGCGGGCGTGGCGGCGTTGAGCTCGCGCCGCAGGTCCTTGATCTCGTCGCGCAGCTTGGCCGCGTACTCGAAGCGGAGCTCCTCGGCCGCCGCGAACATCTCCTCCTCGAGTGAGATGACGAGCTTCTCGAGCTCCTCCGGCTTCATCCCTGCGACCTGCCGGCCGCCACGACGGCGGCGCGACGGGACGTTCGGCGACTCGAGCGACAGGAACTCGGCGATGTCGGAGACGCCCTTCTTGATCGACTCCGGCGTGATCCCGTGCTCCTCGTTGTAGGCGAGCTGGATCGCCCGGCGCCGGTTCGTCTCCTCGAGGGCGCCCTGGATCGCCTCGGTCATCTTGTCGGCGTACATGAGCACCTTGCCGTTCGCGTTCCGCGCGGCGCGCCCGATCGTCTGGATCAGGGCGGTCTTGCCGCGCAGGAAGCCCTCCTTGTCGGCGTCGAGGATCGCGACGAGTGAGACCTCGGGCAGATCGAGGCCCTCGCGGAGCAGGTTCACGCCGACGAGCACGTCGTAGTCGCCGAGCCGCAGCTCGCGGATGATCTGGATCCGCTCGAGCGTGTCGATCTCGGAGTGCAGGTACCGCGCCTTGACGCCCGACTCGAGCAGGTAGTCGGTCAGGTCCTCGGCCATCTTCTTCGTCAGCGTCGTGACGAGCACGCGCTCGCCCACCTCCTCGCGGCGGCGGATCTCGCCGAGCAGGTCGTCGATCTGGTCCTTCGTCGCCCGCAGGTCGACCTCGGGGTCGACGATGCCGGTCGGCCGGATCAGCTGCTCGGCGACGGTCTTCGAGTGGCGCAGCTCGTACGCGCCGGGCGTCGCCGAGACGAAGACCATCTGGTTGACCTTGCCGAGGAACTCGTCGAAGCGGAGCGGACGATTGTCCATCGCCGACGGGAGCCGAAAGCCGAAGTCGACCAGCGTCTGCTTGCGCGAGCGGTCGCCCTCGTACATGCCGCCGATCTGCGGGACGGTCTGGTGCGACTCGTCGATGAAGACGACGAAGTCCTCCGGGAAGTAGTCGATCAGCGTGAACGGGTGCGAGCCGGGCGGCCGCCCCTCGAGGACGCGCGAGTAGTTCTCGATGCCGGGGCAGAAGCCGAGCTCCTTCATCAGCTCGAGGTCGTACTCGGTGCGCTGGCGCAGCCGGTGCGCCTCGAGCATCCGTCCGTCGTTCTCGAACGTCGCCACCTGCACCTCGAGCTCGTGCCGGATCTCGTCGACGGCGCGCTCGATCGTCGGCCGCGACGTCACGTACTCGGTCGCCGGCCAGATGGCCACGTTGTCGAGCTTCGAGAGGATCTCGCCGGTCAGCGGGTCGAAGTGCGTGATCGCCTCGACCTCGTCGCCGAAGAACGAGATGCGGTAGGCGGTCTCGGCATTCGCGGGCTGGATCTCGACGACGTCGCCCTTCACGCGAAAGCGGCCGCGCGCCAGGATCGAGTCGTTGCGGACGTACTGGCTGTCGATCAGCTTCCGCAGCGCCGCGTCGCGGTCGTGCTCCTCCCCCACCTCGAGGATCAGCACGCGCTCGCGCCACTCCTCCGGTGAGCCGAGGCCGTAGATGCACGACACGGAGGCGACGACGACAACGTCGCGCCGGGTGAACAGCGCCGACGTCGCGGCCAGGCGGAGGCGCGAGATGTCGTCGTTCTGAGACGAGTCCTTCTCGATGTAGAGATCCGCCTGCGGGATGTACGCCTCGGGCTGGTAGTAGTCGTAGTACGAGACGAAGTACTCGACCGCGTTCGTCGGGAAGAACTCGCGGAACTCGTTGCAGAGCTGCGCAGCCAGTGTCTTGTTGTGCGCGATGACGAGCGCCGGGCGGCCGATCTTCTCGATGATCCACGCCATCGTCGCGGTCTTTCCGGTGCCGGTCGCGCCGAGCAGCGTCTGGTAGCGCTCGCCGGCCCTCGAGGCTGCGCGCGAGCTCCTCGATCGCCTTCGGCTGATCGCCCGTCGGCTGGTAGGCGTCCTGTGTCTTGAACGGCGGCATCGGGGTAAGGGTAGTTGCCATGGAGTCCCCTACCCGTCCTCCCTACGAGGCGTACGCCGCGATCTTCGGAAGCTTCGGCGCCCTGCTCGGCGGTGCGGGCGTGCTCTCGCGCGCGCTCGGCCGCGACGCCCAGTGCCGGACAGCGCTCGACCTCGTAGCAGAGGACTTCAGCCAGAGCCTCCCGGCGCACGGGGACTTCTCCGCCGTCTACGCGCCGTCTACGCGCCGTTCACGCGTCAGAACTGGCAGCAGATCGAGGGCCGCTACGTCTTCGTGCTCGCCCGCGGCTTCGACGCCGCCCAGCTCCGCGACGGCAGGTACGAGGTTCAGGTCTCCGCGAGTGACACCAAGGGCAACACCGGCGTGGGCAGCTTCCCGCTGGTCGTCGCGAACGAGCTTTAGGCCGATGCGGCAGAGGCGCTCACCGGCCCGTGACGCCGGAACGCCAGCCACGTGAACGGCAGCGTCGCCAGGAACTGGCCCACCGCGACCAGCAGGATCACGGGACGGGCGCCGTAGGCCTGGAGCAGCGGGCCCACGATCAGCAGGCCGATCGGGCCCGCCACGAGCGCCGTCGTCAGGACGGCGCTCATCACCTTGGGACGCAGCGCCTCGGGCGTCCGGGTCATCATCACGGCGATCAGCGGCGCGTTCACGAGCGGGCCGAAGATCTCGGCCACGAAGATGACGACCATGACGGCAGCGGCCGGGATGTCAAGGGCCAGGAGCGGGAAGGGCGCCATCAGCAGCAACAGCGAGACGGCGCGCCAGGCGGACGGGGTCATAGCGCGTGACGAGCCTGATGGCGAGCAGGCTGCCGAGGAGCGCGCCGGCTCCGAAGGCGGCGAAGAACGCCCCCGCGACGCGGGCGCTCCCGAAGTCGTCGCGGGCGAGCACGAGCAGGCTGGCGACGAGCATCTGACCGAACATGTTCAGGGCCATCGACGTCAGGGCGATCGTCCGCAGCAGCGAGTCGCGTAGGACGAAGCGGATTCCGGCGAGCACCCCACGCGACTCCTCGGACTCAGCGACGGGGGGTCGCCGGGGGACGAAGGCGGCGATCACAAGGAACGAGAAGAGGAAGGTGGCCGCGTCCAGGTAGAGGACGCTCGCGGCCCCGATCACGCCGATCAGGATCCCGGCGAGGGGCGGGCCGAGCAGGAGCGTCGCCCGCTGGACGCCCTCCATCGCGGCGTTCGCCTGCGCGACGGTGTGCTCCTCGTTGCCGACGAGCTCGGGGATAACGACGTGGACGCGGACATGTACGGCGCCAGGAAGCAGCCGACCAGGAAGACCAGGAAGAGCAGGAGCGGGAACGAGAGGAGGCCGGCTGCCTGGAGCAGCGGCAGCGAGCACATGAGCGGCACGCGGCCGGCGTCGGCGGCCATCATCGTCCGCCGCGCGCCGAGCCGTGACACGAGCGTGCCGCTCGGGATCCCGAAGACGGCGACGGGCACGAGCTCGACGGCGAGCACCACGCTCATCCGCGCCGCCGACCCCGTCGTCTCGAGCACGAACCACGGCAGTGCCAGGAACGTCATCTGCGACCCGAGGCGCGAGACGCCCTGCGAGATGAGCAGCGCCCGCAGCGGGCGGTTGTGCCAGATCATCGCCGCGTCATGCGGCGGCGAGCCATACGCCGTTCTCCTGCACGGTGCGCCCGTCGAGCTCGATGCGCCCGCCCGAGCGCAGGTCCTTGACGATGTCCCAGTGGATGGCGCTCTCGTTCACGCCGCCTGTGCCGGAGACGCTGTTGCCGACCGCGAGGTGGATGGTGCCGTCCATCTTCTCGTCGAACAGCACGTTCTTCATGTGGCGCGTGATCGCGGGGTTGCAGCCGATGCCGAGCTCACCGAGCCGGCGCGCCCCGTCGTCGGCGTCGAGCTTCGAGAGCAGGAACTCCTCGCCGGTCTCCGCGGACGCATCGACGATGCGGCCGCCCTCGAAGCGCAGCCGAATGCCGCGCACCTCGTTGCCGAGGTAGATGCCCGGGAACTCGCTGAACGTGATCACGCCCTCCGTCGAGTCCTCGACCGGCGACGTGTAGAACTCGCCGCCCGGAAGGTTCTTCCCGCCCGCGTCGATCATCATCTCCCGGCCCGCGATCGACAGCCGTACGTCGGTCTCGGCGCCCACGATGCGCACCTCGTCGGCCGCGTCGAACAGCTCGGCGTAGCGGCGCATGCGCTCGCGCTCGGCGTCCCAGTCCCGCAGCACCGCGGCGTACAGGAAGTCGGCGAACTGGTCGGTCGCCATGCCGGCGTCCTGGGCGAGCGCGTCGGTCGGGAACTGGCCGCCGACCCACTGGAGGTCGTCATTGAAGATCCGCTCCATCGCCGGGCGGACGCCCGTCATCATCGCCGACGAGCGCTCCGGCGTCAGCGCCGTCAGGGCCCGCGTGTTCTCCGGCGCGTCGACCGCGATGAGGGCGTCGATCCGCTGCATCGCGTCGACCTCGATCGGCGATGCGTTCTCGATCAGCTCCAGCGGCGCCTCGCAGGCCCAGTCGGTGGCGCAGACGTAGTTCCCGTTGAAGCGCGGCCGCATGAGTGCATAGGCGCCGCGCCGCGCAAGCTGCCGGGCGACCTCGGTGAGGAGCGGCCGCCCCTGGATGCCGCCGACGACCATGACCTCCATGCCGGGCTGGACGTCCAGGCAGGTCTCGACCATGACACGGGCGTACTGCTCGACACGCGGATCGGGCACGGCTCACTTCCTCCTTGTCTTCGGGGGGTCGACGCGCGGAACGGCGCGGAACACGACATGTATGCGCCTGGCGCCCTCGGGCCGTTCGGCCTCGTCGGGGCGCTCGAAGTCCTTCATCACCTCGCGGAAACGCCGGCCGAGCTCGCGCAGCTCCTCGGGGGTGACGTAGACGCTCGCGCTGGCGAAGGTGGCTGCGTCGCGCCACTCGCGGCCTTCGTCCGGCTCGGCGGCGAGCCAGGCGTTGACGACGCGGTCGTCACGCTCGAGGATGCGGCGCCCGAGCGCGCGGGCGGCGGTCCGAAACTGCGGCGAGTCGTCACCGCTCGTGAAGTGGATCGACCGCGCCGCCAGCTCCCAGCGCGTCTCGCGCGCGTCCTCGCTCGCGGCCGGCCGGATGAGCCCCCACTTCGCGAGTGCCCGCAGGTGGTAGCTGGCCGCCTGTGGGCTGCCTCCGACCTCGCGCGCGCACTCGGTCGCGGTGCCCGAGCCGTTCAGGCGCAGGAGCTCGAGGATGGCGAGGCGCGCCGGATGGGCCAGGGCGCGCATGGCGCGGGGATCAGTCAGCTCGAGCTCGTCAGCGGGCGGCATACGAAGCATCCAAGTCGGAAACGTCTCTTTCGGAAACTACTGCTTCGCTTTCCAGCGTGTCAAGTGCCGCGCGCTCGCGCAGAGCCGACACGGCGATCGCCGCCATCGCGAGCGTCTGGACGACGGCCAGCGCGACGAGCACGGGCTGCGCCCCGAACGCCTGCAGTACCGGGCCTGCGATGAAGACGCCGAGCGGCTGGATGAGGGTGAACGCCGCCGTCATCGCCGCCAGTGCGCCGGGGCGCAGCGCCTTCGGCACGCGCAGGGTGAGGATCGTGTGGATCGGCGGGTTCACGATGCCGTTCGCGATCCCGGAGGCCACGAGCGCCGCCGAGTACACGGCCGCCGGGAAGTGGATGGTCAGCAGCCAGAGCGGCAGCGCCTGCCCCATGACGCCGGCCGCGATCACCGAGATGCCGCGCGCGCGATCGGCCAGGAAGCGGAAGGCGATCCCGTTGCCGATCAGCGCGCCGATCCCGAACGACGCCACGAGCCAGCCGGCGACGCGCGCGTCGGCGCCGAAGCGCGCGACGACGAGCACCGGCACGGCGACGAAGAACGCCGTCCACGCGCTGTCGCCGATCGCGAACACCAGCACCCATACGCGCAGCAGGCGGTCACGCACGAGGAAGCGAATGCCCGCGCGCGCGCTCGCCGCCGGCTCGGCGTGGACAGCCGCCCGCCGCCGCTCGACGAACAGGCCGACGAGCGCCAGCGAGGTCGCAAAGGTGGCGGCGTCGACGACGAGCACTGCCGGCGCCGAGAGGGCCGTGATCAGCACGCCGGCGCAGACGGGGCCGAGCAGCATCGTCAGGCGCGTCGCGGCCTGGAAGAGCGCGTTCGCGCGGCCGACGATGCTCTCCTCCTCACCGAGGAGCTCGGGGACGATGATCTTCTGCGCGTTGAAGGACGGCCCGCTGAAGGCACCGGATACGAACGCCGCGGCGACGATCATCCAGAACGTCAGCGCGCCGGCCCAGTGCAGCAGCGGCAGCGCCAGGATCACCGGGCCGCGGACGCCGTCGCAGAGCATCATCGTCCGCCGCGCCCCGATCCGCGCGACCAGCTTCCCGCCCGGGATCGCGCCGGCGGCGACGCCGATCAGGGCGGCCGCCACGACCAGGCTCATGCGCGTGGCGGAGCCTGACGTGAGCAGCACGAACCAGGGCAGCGCGAGCCAGGTCATCTGCGACCCGGTGGTCGAGACGATCTCCGCGGCGAGCAGCGCGGCCAGCGAGCGGTTCCGGAGCATGGAGCTAGCCGGGGACGGCGGCGGAGCGGACGATGGCGATGTCGCCGCTCAAGCTCTGGAGGCGAAGCTCGGCCACCGGGCCATCGGCGGCCTGCCCGTCGCGAACCTCGAGCTCGGACGTGACGTCGCCGCTCCGCGACGCCGCGTCGATCCAGACGCGGACGCCCGGGCGGACGCCGATGCGGATGTCGCCGGAGACGGACTGGGCGGACACGGGGCCGTTCCCCGCTCCCATGGCGACCTGTTCGCCCGACACGCTGTTGAGGGTGATCGGGCCGCCGGCGGCGCGGACGGCGAGGTCGCCGGAGACGGACTGCAAGGTCACGGCGCCGTCGCCGGCCTCGACGGTCACGTCGCCGGAGACCGTCTGGATCTCGGCGTTGCGAGCGATGTGGCCGACGTGTACGTCGCCGCTGACGTCATGCACGCGGATGTCGCCGGACAGCTCGGCGATCTCGACGTCGCCGGAGGTGGTCTCGATCTCGGCGCTCCCGAAGGGGCCCCGCGCGTCCAGGTCGGCCGAGCGCGTCTTCACCTGCAGGTCGGCGCCGGGCGGGCAGGCGATGCGCACGAGCACCTCGGGTGAACGGCTGAACAGGAAGCCGAGCTTGCTGGTCGACCCCCGCTCGGGGATCTCGACGCGCAGCTCGTGGCCGCCGGCGCGCTCACGCAGCTCGACGCGTGCGGCCTCGACGGCGGCCTGCGAGACGTCGTCGTTCCGCAGCGCCTCGAGCTCGACGGTCGTCTCGTCGCCCTCGACGCTCTCGAGCCGGATCTCGCCCGAGGTGTTGCGGATACGAAGTGTCAGTGGGCCGGGTGTCGTGAAGCGCTCCATCGTGTCCCCCTAGGCCCGGGCGGAGCCCACGCTCCGCCCGAGGGTCTCGAGCAGCCAGAGGTCGGCCGGAAGGCCGGCGCGGCGGGCCGCCGCGTCGATGCCGTCCTTGAGCTCGGCGGGCACGCGGACGTGCACGTCGGCAGTGGGCTGCCGGTGCGACGGGCCGCGCTCCGGCTCGTCCATGGCGACGTGCCCGAACGGTGTTGGGATGAAGGTGGGCATCGTGAAGGCGATCCTCCTTTCAGCTCTCCGCGAAGCCGGTCAGGCGGTTGCGGGAGCGGCGGGCTGGTTGCGTGACCGCGCGCGCGAGCGTGCGGATGATCCACGTGTTCACCGAGACGCCCTCGCGCGCCGCTGCCCCCTCGACGTGGTCCTTCAGCGAGTCGGCGAGGCGCAGGCTGATGCGTGCGGTCGCGCCGTCCTCGCCTGCGACCGGCTCGGCGGGCTGGGGCGCGTCCTCGACGAAGACGAGCTCGGGGTCGCGGCCCGCGAGGCGCACCTCGACGTGGCCGTTCGGGAGCTGGCTGTTGAGCTCGACGGCAACCGCCGAGAACGCGTCGACGAGCCGAAGGGCGAGCGCCCCCTCGAGGGCGATGCCGATCCGCTCGGCGATCTGAGCCGTCTGTTCGTCGCCGACCGCGGCGACCGCGTTCAGGTCACTGCGGAGCGCTTCGATGATCTGTGACAGTTGCATGACGTCACTATGACGTCATACGACGTCAATGTCAAGTCATTGCGGCGTCACGCTGCTCGAGATCCGACATCACGGAGGCGACGAAGGCGTCCAGATCCTCGATCGAGCCGTTGTTCACGTAGGAAAAGTCGGCGCGGCGGAGCTTCTCGTCGTCCGGGAGCTGGCGGTCTGCACGCTCCTCCGGCACCGGCCGGCCGCGGCGCTCCCGGATGCGCGGTGACGCGGTCAGGGCGACGACGACGTCGAAGCGCTCCTCCCCGCCCGCCTCATAGAGCAGCGGCACCTCGGTCACGCAGACACGCGGCGAAATGGGCAGGTGCGCCAGCTGCTCGCGCCAGATCAGGTACTCGCGGGCGACGCGCGGGTGCAGCAGCTGCTCCAGCCAGAGCAGCAGGTCGCGATCGGAGAAGACGATCTCGCCGACCTTGCGGCGGTCGATCTCGCCATCCGCGTCGAGGATCCCCTCCCCCAGCTTGCCGATCAGCTCCCGCCGCACCTCTTCGTCCGAGTGCAGGAGGTTGTGGACGATGTCGTCGCTGGAGACGGTCGCTGCGCCGTGGCGCGCGAACAGCTTCAGCGCCGTGCTCTTGCCGGTGCCGATGCCGCCGGTGATCGCGACCGAGACCGGCCGCCGGGGCGGGCTACTGCTGCTCGTCAGGTGCGGCGGCGGCCTGGGGCTCGCCGGCGTCTTCGGCGGCGGGCTCCTCGGCGGCGGCGGGCTCTTCGCCCGCTTCGGGCTCGGGCTCGAAGGCGGCCATCGGCGCGCCCTCGTCGACGGACGGCGCGGCGGGCTCCTCGGCGACGTCGGCGACCTCAGCTACATCAGCGACGTCGATCGGCTCGGACTCCTCGTCGACTTCGACTAACTCGGCCACGACGGGCTCCGGCTCCTCGACCACCTCGAGCACGGCGGGATCTTCGGTCGCCTCGGCCACGACCTCGACCGTCTCGTCCGCCTCGTCGTCCTCCCCGGGCTCGCCGTGCGGTGCGATCGCTTCCTCCGCCCCTGCGGGCGGGCCCTCCCCGAAGACGTCCTCGGAGAGGTCGAGCTGCGGCGCCGGCTCATCGGGGCCGCGCAGCGGCGCGCCGTCCTCGACCCGCTTCAGCGAGAGCGAGAGGCGGCGGCGCTCGGCGTCGACCTCGATGATCTTCACCTTGACCGTGTCGCCCTGTGAGACGACCTCGCGCGGGTTCTCGACGTGCCGCTCGGCAAGCTCGGAGATGTGTACGAGCCCCTCGACGCCCGGCATGATCTCGACGAATGCGCCGAAGGTGACCACCTTCGTGACGCGCCCCTCGACGACATCGCCCTGGTTGTAGCTCTCCAGGACCTGCTGCCACGGGTCGGACTGCGTCTGCTTGAGGCCGAGCGAGATGCGCTGGCGGTCGCGGTCGATGTCGAGCACCTTGACCTTGACCGGCTGGCCGATCTCGAGCACCTCGGACGGATGGTTCACGTGCGTCCAGGAGAGCTCGGAAATGTGGATGAGGCCGTCCATGCCGTCCAGGTCGACAAAGGCGCCGAAGTCGACGATGTTCGAGATCGTGCCCTCGACGACGTCGCCGGGCGCAAGCCGGTCGAGGATCGCCTGCCGCTGCTCCTTGCGCTCGTCCTCGAGGACGGCGCGGCGCGACAGCACGACGTTGTTTCGCGACCGGTTGAGCTCGATGACCTTGCAGCGCAGCTCCTTGCCGAGGAACTCGTCCAGGTCCTGGACGCGGCGGATGTCGACGAGCGATGCGGGCAGGAAGCCGCGGACGCCCAGGTCGAGGATCAGGCCGCCCTTGACGACCTCGATCACGCGGCCCACCACCGGCTCGCCGCTCTCGGACGCCCCCTCGATCTGCTTCCACGCGAGCTCGAAACGCGCGCGCTTCTTCGACAGGATCAGGCGGCCCTCGGCGTCCTCCTTGGTGAGGACGAGCGCGTCGATCTCGTCGCCCACGTTGACCTCGTCGGCCGGGTTGACGGAGCGCCGGATCGAGAGCTCCGCGACCGGGATGACGCCCTCCGACTTGTAGCCGATGTCGACGAGCACCTCGTCCTTGTCGACGCGGACCACGGTGCCGTGCACCACCTCCCCCTCCGTGATGGTGGGGAAGCTGGCGTCGTAGTTCGGGATCAGCTCGCCATTCTCGGCGGTGATCCAGACCTCCGGATCCGCGGCAGCCGCGGTCGTAGTGTCGAGTGTCTCGGACACGAGCGGATCAGTATAGCCCGGCGTTTCGCGCCCGAAGTGTGGCTATTTGGTGGAGGTTTTTCGCCGCAGGAAATCGCGAACAGCGGTCAGATACGCCTCCTGCTCCTCCATGAAGCTCATGTGGCCAGCATTCGCGATGACCGCGAGCTCGCTGCCTGGGATGCCGTCGTGGAGCACGCGCGCGGCGCGCGGCGTCGTGGTGAGATCGTGATCGCCGACGACGACGAGCGTCGGGCGCGTGACGCGGCGGAGCGCGTCGCGGTAGTCGAAATCGCCGTAGCCGGCGTTCGCGAAATGGCGCAGGACCTCCGGCGAGTAACGCGTCGCAGAGAAGACGCCGGGCGGAGGCTCGCGGTGGAAGTGGAACGGGGCCTGGTCCCCGAGCAGCTGCGCCGCCTCTTCGGCGGTGGCGACGGTCTTCTCCCGCGCCCACGACGCCTCGATCACGGCGCGCCGGTCGCCGAGCGTCTCGAACGACGCGTGGACGTCCGCCATCAGGGCGTCGCTCGACTCCGCGCCGCCTGAGATCACATACGCCGCCGCCGTGCCCAGGCTCGTCGCGTGCCAGGTAGTGACGATGGCTCCGAACGAGTGGCCGAGCAGTGCGTACCCCTCCAGTGCAAGCACATCGGCGAGCAGGTCGACGTCGCGCGCGAACACCTCGAGCGAGAGCGTCGCCGGATCGACCCGGTCGCTCCGCCCCTGGCCGCGCTCGTCGACGTACAGCAGACGGAACTCGTCTCCGAGCGGGTCGAGCCACGGCCGAAACATCGTGTGATCCATGCCCGGGCCGCCGTGCAGCACGACGAGCGGGAAGCCGGCGCCGACCTCCTCGACGAACAGGCGGTAGCCGTCGGGCAGCGCGACCAGCACGCGGGCGAGTGTACGGCCGTCCCGGGCACTCGCCTCGGGGGCGCCACTCCTGTACGCGCATTCTCGTTCCGGACGGTTGAACAGGAAAGTCGACGGGGGTAGGCTCGGGGGTCTGCGGCGCTCTTAGTGATCCCACCAGGGCCTAGCCGCCCCCTCCGGGCTCACGTAACAGCCCCAGGGGCCGGCGCCGCAACAAAGGAGGCGCTCATGCCGACCATCGAGGACGTTAGTCCGACCCTCTCGAACGCTTCGTTGGAGTCCCCGACGCAGTTCCCGAGCGGCCGCATGTTGTCGCTCGCAAGTTCGGACGACGGGATGCTCGTCTTCGCCGGGTCGCTGTCGAGCGACATCTGGGTGTCGGAGGACGGCGGCGCGTCGTTCGAGCAGATCACATGGCCCCAGCCGGCAGCGGGGCAGTTTGGTGTACCGGGCGCGATCGGCGGCTACTGCGTTGTGTCGATCGCGGTGGCGCCGGATTCCGCCCGCTGGCTCGTGGAGCACAGCCCTCGTTTCCTGGCCGACATTACGGGCGACGGACGTGCCGACATCGTGGGCTTCGGCGAAACCGGCGTCTGGACCGCGCTGAGCAACGGCGACGGGACGTTCGCCGAGCCGCGCGTCGTCCTGGCGGATTTCGGCATCGAGGCGGGTGGCTGGCGCGTCGACCGCCACCCACGCTTCCTGGCCGACATCACCGGCGACGGGCGCGCCGACATCATCGGCTTCGGCGACGCCGGCGTCTACGTCGCGCTCAGCAACGGCGACGGCACCTTCGCGGCCCCCCAATTCGTCCTCAACGACCTCGGCTACGAGGCCGGCGGCTGGCGCACCGACAAGCACCCACGCCTGCTCGCCGACATCACCGGCGACGGCCGCGCCGACATCATCGGCTTCGGCGACGCCGGCGTCTACGTCGCACTCAGCAACGGCGACGGCAGCTTCCAGTTCCAGCCCGTCACCGTGCTCGACGACTTCGGCCTCGACGCCGGCGGCTGGCAGGTCGACAAACACCCACGCTTCCTGGCCGACATCACCGGCGACGGGCGCGCCGACATCATCGGCTTCGGCGACGCCGGCGTCTACGTCGCGCTCAGCAACGGCGACGGCACCTTCGCGGCCCCCCAATTCGTCCTCAACGACCTCGGCTACGAGGCCGGCGGCTGGCGCACCGACAAGCACCCACGCCTGCTCGCCGACATCACCGGCGACGGCCGCGCCGACATCATCGGCTTCGGCGACGCCGGCGTCTACGTCGCACTCAGCAACGGCGACGGCAGCTTCCAGTTCCAGCCCGTCACCGTGCTCGACGACTTCGGCCTCGACGCCGGCGGCTGGCAGGTCGACAAACACCCACGCTTCCTGGCCGACATCACCGGCGACGGGCGCGCCGACATCATCGGCTTCGGCGACGCCGGCGTCTACGTCGCGCTCAGCAACGGCGACGGCACCTTCGCGGCCCCCCAATTCGTCCTCAACGACCTCGGCTACGAGGCCGGCGGCTGGCGCATCGACAAGCACCCACGCCTGCTCGCCGACATCACCGGCGACGGCCGCGCCGACATCATCGGCTTCGGCGACGCCGGCGTCTACGTCGCCATCAGTACCCGCAGAGGGGCATTCGCGGGTCCACGCTTCGTGCTGGCCAACTTCGGCGACGAAGCGATCGTCCTCGCCATCGTCCGGGACGATCGGGAGTCGGATGATGCCGGCGTCTGGCGCTCGACGGACGGTGGGAGCACATGGACGCGTGTCCATGCCTTTCCCCAACCGCCGGGCAGCGGCGCACTGACGACCGCAGGCGAGCTTGCCTGGGCGCCGGGCTCCGCGACCGTCGTCTACGCCGCAGGCGGAACGTCACTGGCTGTCAGCCGGGACGCGGGCGCCACGTTCACCGACGTCCTCCCCGCGCGGGGAGGTGGGTTCGAACGGGTCAACCACGTCGCGGCCGCGGCCACGCCGCCCGGAGCGCTCGCGCCTCCGGTCGTCTACGCGCTCGGTGACAGCCGGATGTTCGTGTCGTTCGACGGCGGCCAGACGTGGATCCCGCGACGAGAGCACGAGCATCCCGACGCGATCGGCGGTGCCGTGGGACTTGCCAATGCTCAGGGCGCGAAGGTGCTGGCCGTCTCGCCTCGGTCGCCGCTCGAGGTGTTCGTCACGGCCAATGCCAACGTCGAGCCTGCGCTGTTCCGCGGCGACTTCGACCAGTTTCTCGGAACGCACAGCTCGGCCTGGGAGCCCGTCCCGCTCCCGCCCATCGGCATGCAGTTCAGCGGCAACGTCTTCGTCGAGACGACGAGGCCCGGGCACGGCGATGTCGTCTTCTACAGCCCGCAGCGGGCGCAGACCTTCGTGGCGCCCCTCGACCCGACGGACGCATCCGACTGGGAGCCGCTCGACCCTGGGCTGAGCATCCATCCCGACTTGCACGGGATCTTCCTGTCGCCGGACTTCGAGGCCACCTTCGAGAACGGCAGGTACAAGCACATCAAAGGGAACATCTGGGCAACGAGCGACGGCGGAGTCCACTGGAGCCGCGACGGTGGCAAGACCTTTCGGGCAGCGGCGAACGTCGCCACGTTGTCGTGCGTGAACGTCGCCGGGGTCGCGCTCATCGGCAAAGGCCCTGTGCTTTCGCTCAATACAGGCGACAACGACGGCTTCACCTCCTCGAACGGCGGCGGGTCATGGCGTTCACAGCAGTACGGCGGCGGCGACAACGACTGCTCGTTCGCCGATCCCATGCGTGCGCACTCGATGCTGGTGTTCACGCCCCGGTGGGACGCCCACGGGCACGCGGTTCCCGCGAGTCTCGGTAACACCGTCGCGCTGTACGAGGCGGACCCGGGCGACCTTCCGGACGTCGGGTCCGGAACCGACATGCGTCACATGGTGCCGGGGCCGCCGCTCCGCCAGAGGAGCACGATCTGGAATGCGAGCAGCGGGTTCGCACTGCGCGGCTTCCGGCCGATCGTCCGGCGCGCGCCGTGGGACGACCCGGAGGTGTGGCCCTGGGAGGACCGCGACGAGCCCGGTCACTACGTCTTCATCAGGTTCTTCGGAAACACCGTCGTCGACGACGTCCGGATTCCGAACAACCTCGCCGTGCTGCTCCGCACGCACCGGCTACGCGAGATGACCCACCGGTCGGACTGGGACACGCCTGGCGGCTGGCGTGTCGACCAGCACCCGCGCTTCCTCGCGGACATCACGGGCGACGGGCGCGCCGACATCGTCGGCTTCGGAGATGCTGGCGTCTGGACGGCGCTCAGCAAGCCCGACGGGACGTTCGGCGATCCGCAGTTCGTGCTTGCGGATTTCGGCATCGAGGCGGGTGGCTGGCGCGTCGACAAGCCACCCACGCTTCCTGGCCGACATCACCGGCGACGGACGCGCCGACATCATCGGCTTCGGCGACGCCGGCGTCTACGTCGCGCTCAGCAACGGCGACGGCACCTTCGCGGCCCCCCAATTCGTCCTCAACGACCTCGGCTACGAGGCCGGCGGCTGGCGCACCGACAAGCACCCACGCCTGCTCGCCGACATCACCGGCGACGGCCGCGCCGACATCATCGGCTTCGGCGACGCCGGCGTCTACGTCGCACTCAGCAACGGCGACGGCAGCTTCCAGTTCCAGCCCGTCACCGTGCTCGACGACTTCGGCCTCGACGCCGGCGGCTGGCAGGTCGACAAACACCCACGCTTCCTGGCCGACATCACCGGCGACGGACGCGCCGACATCATCGGCTTCGGCGACGCCGGCGTCTACGTCGCGCTCAGCAACGGCGACGGCACCTTCGCGGCCCCCCAATTCGTCCTCAACGACCTCGGCTACGAGGCCGGCGGCTGGCGCACCGACAAGCACCCACGCCTGCTCGCCGACATCACCGGCGACGGCCGCGCCGACATCGTCGGCTTCGGCGACGCCGGCGTCTACGTCGCGCTCAGCAACGGCGACGGCAGCTTCCAGTACCAGCCCATCACCGTGCTCGACGACTTCGGCCTCGACGCCGGCGGCTGGCAGGTCGACAAACACCCACGCTTCCTCGCCGACATCACCGGCGACGGACGCGCCGACATCATCGGCTTCGGCGACGCCGGCGTCTACGTCGCGCTCAGCAACGGCGACGGCACCTTCGCGGCCCCCCAATTCGTCCTCAACGACCTCGGCTACGAGGCCGGCGGCTGGCGCACCGACAAGCACCCACGCCTGCTCGCCGACATCACCGGCGACGGCCGCGCCGACATCATCGGCTTCGGCGACGCCGGCGTCTACGACGCCACCAGCAACGGCGACGGCACCTTCCGGCAACCGCTCCTGTTCGTGATTCCGAACTTCGGGGCCGGTGAGGGCGGGTTCGTCGAGCAGATAGGACCGTTCCTCCCCTCTCCCGACGCCGGGGTCGTCCAGGCCTGGGGCGGGCACGACCACACCGGGTACGTCGTCGGCGGCGACCCGCAGAAGCGACTGTGGCACATGCTGCCCGACACCGACCGCTGGGAACAGCTCGTCCCGGGGGCCGGCCCGGCCACGGCGCGCCGGTTCTTCGTCCATCCCTACATCGAATTCGTGATCTACGTCCTCGGCCCGGACCACGTCTGGCGGTACGACCCGCTCTTCTTGCCGGCGTGGCAGATCGACACGGCGCTCGAGCAAGCCCTCACGTGCGGCGGCCGGATTCCGATCGCGCGAGACGAGGACGCCGACGGACAGGGCGATCACCTCGACCTGGTGCTCACGGACATGTGCTTCGACCCGTTCCAGTCCGACCGGCGCTTCGCAGTCGGGATCGGCGGAGCCTTCATGACCGACGACGGCGGGCAGTCCTGGCAGCGACTCCTCGACACGGGAGCGCTGCGCGGGAGGCCCGCGAACTGTTACTACGACTACGTCTCGGCGGGGTGGTCGGCTCCCGAGGGCAGCAATGTCGAGCTGCCCACCGACCCCACGTTGTACGTCTCGCTCGCGGGTCGCAGCATCGTCAAGATCAGCGGCTTGACGTACCCCGGCGTCAACGGCGGTTCGGGACCGTCGTGACGATGTACGTCCCGTCGTCTTGCAGTGCGAGCTGGTCTGCCTCGACGACGAACGAGCGTCCGTCGTCGAGCGTCACGAGGAGGTGATCATCGGGTAGCGCAACGGTCGTTCCGGCCTGGCCATCCGGTGTGTGCACCGTGCCTGGCGGCGCGGCTATTGCTGTGACCTGACGTTCGGACATTTCGTTCCCTTCCGTCTAGACGACTACGCGGTGACCACGCCGCCATTCGGCGCGCGCTGCGGCGCCAAGGCCGGCCGCAACGGCCAGGCATCCGATCACCAGGGCCCACTCCAAGGATCCGTCGCCGCCGTCAGGGTCGATCGAGAACAGCGTCTCGATCCACGCCGGCGAGATGGACGTCGCTAGAGCCAGCGCGAGCGCCAGGCACGACGCCGGAGCTTCCAACCAGAATCGGGTTCGCAGCGCGGGACGCATGTGAGCCTCCATTCGCCGCAGACCGACTGACTACAGACGCACAATGTGCACCTCGTCGACTGCCTCCGTCAAGGTGGCGTCGTCAGCGTTTCGCTTCGGCCCAGTCGTCGCCGACGCCGACGTCCACTGCGAGCGGCGGGTCGAGCGGGTACGCGCCGCACATCTCCTGGCGGACGAGGTCGCGCACCTGGCTGACCTCCTTGTCCGGCACCTCGAGCAGCAGCTCGTCGTGCACCTGGAGCACCAGCTTCGCGCTCCGCCCCTCCTCGCGCAGGCGCCGGTGGATGGCGATCATCGCCACCTTGATGATGTCGGCGTTCGAGCCCTGCATGACGAAGTTGACGGCGAGCCGCTCGCCGAGCGAGCGCGTCGCGCGGTTGCGGGCGCGGATCTCCGGCACCGGGCGCCGGCGGCCGAGCAGGCTCGTGACGTAGCCGTCGCGCTCGGCCTGCTCGATCGTCCGCTCGATGAAGTCCTGCACGTGCGGGAACCGCGCCAGGTACGCGTCGATGTACTCCTGCGCCTGCTCGCGGGGGATCTCGAGGTTCTCCGAGAGCCCGAACGCCGAGATCCCGTAGACGATCCCGAAGTTGATCATCTTGGCTATCGACCGGTCCCCGGTCGTCAGCGAAGCCGGGTCCTTGCCGAGCACTTCTACAGCGGTCGCCGTGTGGATGTCGTCGCCGCGCGCGAACGCCTCGCGCAGCTTCGGCTCGCCGGAGACGTGGGCCAGGATGCGCAGCTCGATCTGCGAGTAGTCCGCGGAGAGCAGCTTCGACCCCGGCTCGGCGATGAATGCGGAGCGGATCTCGCGCCCGATGTCCGTGCGGATCGGGATCGCCTGCAGGTTCGGGTTCGTCGTCGAGAGCCGCCCGGTCGACGCGACCGCCTGGTTGATGGTCGTGTGCAGGCGGCCGTCCTCGCCGATCAGGCTCGGGAGCGGGCCGAGGTACGTGTTCAGCAGCTTGGAGTACTCGCGCCACTCCTCGATCACGCCGACGATCGCGTGCTCGTGCCGGATCGTGCGCAGGACGCGCGTGTCCGTCGAGTAGCCGGTCTTGCCCTTGCGGCCCGGCGTCAGGCCGAGCTTCTCGAAGAGGACGCGCCCCACCTGGGGCGTCGAGCCGAGCACGAACTCCTCGCCCGCGAGGTCGTACGCCGTCGCCTCGAGCTCCTCGACGCGGTCGGCGAGGCGGGCGGTGATCTCGCCCATGCGATAGGTGTCGATGCGAACGCCCGCGTCCTCCATGTCGGCGAGCACACCGGTGAGCGGCAGCTCCACCTCGCGGTAGAGGCGCTCCGCTCCGCGCTCCACGAGGCGCGCGCGCATGAGCGGGATCAGTCGCAGCGGGATGGCCGCGCGGCGGACGAGGTCGGCCGTCTCCTCCTCGGTCGCGGGCTCGGGCGCGACGTCGACGTCGTACTCCGCGGCGAGGTCGTCGAGCTCGTAGGTCGCCCGGCCCGGCTCGATCAGGTACGCGGCGAGCAGCGTGTCATCGGTCGCGGTGAGCCGCTGGGCCTTGGCGTCGTGCGCCACCGACTCGGCGTATGCGGGCGCCGGCGCCGTCGCGACGACGACCTCCTCGCCGGTGGCGACCGCCGTCCGCCCGTCGACCGTCGCGACGCCCACGGGGCCGGCGTCGGCGGGCAGCGTCAGCTCCTCCCGCCAGGGCATCGGGCTCGTCCGCACGCTCCGCGCCGCGGCGGGCACGGCTTCGTCCAGCTCGTCGATGCGGTTCAGCAGGTTGCGAAACTCGAAGCGGCGGAAGATCTCGGCGAGCTCGGAACGGTCGGGCGGCGAGAGCACGAGCGCGGCGGGATCGGTCTCGAGCTCCAGGTCGCGCCGCATCGTCGCGAGCTCCTTCGCCGTGCGCGCCTGGTCGGCGTGCTCGCGGATCGCCTTCGATCGAGCGGGTGTGAGCTCGTCGACGTGGTCGAGCACCTCCTCGAGCGACCCGTACTGGGCGATCAGCTGCCCGGCAGTCTTGTCGCCGATGCCCGGGACGCCCGGGATGTTGTCGGACGTGTCGCCCTTCAGCCCGATGAAGTCGGGGATCTGCGCCGGCGTGATCCCGTAGCGCGCCTCGACGCGCTCGGGCGTGTAGACGTTGACGTCCGAGACCCCGCGCGGGGTCATCATCAGCGTGACGTTGTCCGTGACGAGCTGGAACGCGTCGCGGTCCGTGGAGACGATCGTCGTCTTGATCCCGGCCTCGTCCGCAAGCGTGGCGAGCGTCGCGATGACGTCGTCCGCCTCCCAGCCCTCGAACTCGAGGTTGCGGTAGCCGAAGGCGTCCACGATCGGCCGGAAGTACGGAAACTGCTCGCGCAGCAGGTCCGGCATCGCGCGCCGGCCCTCCTTGTAGACCACGTCCGCCGCCTCGGCGGTTGCCGCCCTATGCGTGGGCCTTGTGTCCCACGCGACGGCGACGCCCTTGGGCCGGTAGTCGGCCAGCAGCTTGAAGAGCATGTTCGTGAAGCCGAGCAGCGCGTTCGTCGAGAAGCCCTCGCTCGTCGCGAGCTCCTCGGGCAGCGCGAAGAACGCGCGGTAGGCCAGGTTGTTGCCGTCGACGAGGAAGAGCTCGGACTCGCGCGCGGGCGCGTCGTCGAGCTGCAGCTCGGCCCCCGTCAGCGTCTTGGGCGACACGCCTTCGAGTCTATGCGCGACGGCGAGTATCGTCCCGCGCCGTGCCCGGCGTCGAGACCCGCCCCTTCACCGACTCCGATCTCGACGCGGCCGCCGAGCTGCTCGCCGAGCGCCACCGCCGGCACCGCGCGGCCGAGCCGCTGCTCGACGCGCGGTTCGAGGAGCCGGAGCAGACGCGCGCGTCCGTCGAGCAGCTCGTCCGCACGGAAGGGGCGTCAGGGGCAGTCGCAACGCGCGGCGGCGAGGTCGTGGCCTTCGTGCTCGGCGTCTCCCAGTCGGCCGAGACCTGGGGGCCGAACGTCTGGGTGCAGAGCGCCGGCCACGCCGCGAGCGACGCCGAGGCGCTACGCGATGCGTACGCAAGCGCGGCCGCGATCTGGGTCGAGGCGGGCCGCACCCGCCAGTACGTCCTCGTCCCGGCAAGCGACGCCGCCCTCGTCGACGCCTGGTTCCGGCTGTCGTTCGGCCAGCAGCAGGCACACGGCATCCTCGCGCCCGTCGAGCAGCCGGTGACGGTTCCCGAGGGCTTCAGCATCCGGCCGCCCACGCACGATGACATCGACGAGCTCGTCGGGGTCGACATCGCGCTCCCTCAGCACCAGCAGCTGACACCGGTGTTCTCCGGCGTCGCGCCGTGGCCGATCGAGGAGTCGCGAGAAGAGTGGGAGCAGACGCTCGCCGACGACAGAGAGCACGTCCTGATCGGCCTCCAGGGCGACCGTCCGGTCGGGATCCTCTCCCTGACGGACTTCTCCAGCTCGCGACACGACGACGGGCTGATGCACGTCGAGGGCGGCGCGTACCTCGGCTTCGCCGTGACCCTCCCCGAGGTGCGCGGCGCGGGCATCGGCCGGGCGCTCACCGAGGCCTCGCTCTCCTGGGCCGCGCGCGAGGGCTACCCCGCGGTGGTGACCGACTGGCGCGTGACCAACCTCCTCGCCTCGCGCTTCTGGCCGCGCCGCGGCTTCCGGCCGGCGTTCCTGCGGCTGTACCGGTCGATCCCGTGAGCGTCCGCGCGGCGCACATCGGCGACGCCGACGCCGTGCTCGAGCTGCTGGAGGCTCTCGGGCGGCCGCCGGCTGCGGAGAACCGCGCCGACCAGCACGCCGTGTTCGAGGAGCATCTGGCCAACCGGGATGCCCGCGTCTTCGTCGCCGAGGACAGCGGCCGCGTCGTGGGCATCGTCAGCTTCTGGCTGCGGCAGCGGCTGAACTGGACGACCGTCGAGGCGTGGATCCCCGACCTCTTCGTCGCGCCGGAAGCACGGCGGCGCGGGCACGCGCGGGCGCTGCTCGATGCCTGCGCCGACGAGGCGCGCCGCCACGGCTGCCACCGCCTGGTGCTCGAGTCGGGGCACCAGCGCACGGAAGCGCACCAGCTGTACGAGGCCTACGGCTTCGTGCACCACGGCCGCGCCTACGCGCTGCCCTTGCAGTGACGCGGATCCCGCTGCTCGCCGGGACGCGCGTCAACTTCCTCGACGCGCCCGACGGCACGGTGCTCCTACGCCCGCCCGCGCCCGCCTCGGCGATCGAAGACGTGCGCGCCGCCGTGCGGGACGCGGTGCGCTTCCCGCTGGCCGGGCCGCCGCTCGAGGCGAGCGTGCCCCGCGGCGGCCGGGCGACCGTGCTCATCGAGCCGGCGGCGCTCCCGCTTCCCGGCGTCGACAACGATCCGCGGCGTGCGGCGCTCGAGGCCGTCCTCGACGCGCTGGGGCGCGCGGGCGTCCCGTCCGATCGGCAGACGCTGCTGCTCGCGGCCGGGCTCGCGCGCCGTCCCGACCGCAGGCAGATCGACACGTTCGTCTCGCCCGAGCTCGCGAGGCGCTTCCACGGGCAGGTGGCCGTGCACGACGCCGAGGCGGAAGACCTCGTCGCCGTCGGGACATCGGGCAACATCGATCTGCGCGTCAATCCTGCGCTCGCGCACACCGACCTCATCGTGATCGTGAGCGCCGCCGAGACCGTCGTCCACGGCGGGCCGGCCGCACTCGTGGGCGCGACCTCCCCGGTCGCATTACGGGCCGCCGGGGCGTACTCGCTGCTCGAGACCGGCGCGTCACAGGGCTGGAAGCTCGGCGTGGACCTGGAGCGGGCGCTCGCCGCGCGCGGGCCGCTCATCGGTGTGTCGCTCGCCCTCAACCACCCGGTGCTCCGCGGCGCACTCCAGGGGTACCCGCACGACCGCGAGGCACTCGACCGGCTCGTCGGCTCGTGGCTCGGCCGGGCCTACGGCCGGCTGCCGTCCGCCCTGCGGCTGCGCATCATGCGCGGCCTTCCGGTCGAGGTCTCGACGCTTGGCGTGTTCGCCGGACCGCCGTCCGTTGCGCACGCGGAAGCGCTGCTGCGTGCGACCGAGGCACGCCACATCCGGCTCGACGAGCCCGTCGGCGCGATCTGCATCGGCATCCCCGACACGACCTTGTGGCTCCCGAGGGAGCGCCCGAACCCCGTGCTCGCCGCCGCGCTCGGGCTGGGCTACGCCCTGCGCCTGTGGCGCGAACGCTTCCCGGTGCAGGAGGGCGGCACCGCGATCCTGGTCCACCGCCTGCACCGCCGGTACGCGCACCCCGGGCAGCAGCCGTACCGCGCATTCTTCGCGGCGCTGCGCGACGCGAACGGCGGCGGGGCGCTGGCGGAGGCGGAGGAGGCGGCCGCGCGCGACGAGCGCGCGCTCGAGGCGTACCGGCGCGGCGACGCGTGCCACCCCGTGCTCCCGTACGTCGACTGGCGGGGCTGCAGGCCGGCGATCGACCGGCTCGGCGCGGTGCTGGTCGCCGGCTCGCGGGACGCCTCGGTGGCGCGGACGCTTGGCTTCGTGCCGACCCACGGCCTCCGCGCCGCGCTCGCGATGGCGGAAGGGCTCGCCGACGGGCCGCTGCGGCTGGCCGTCCTGCCCTCGCCGCCCTACCCGCCGCTCACGGTCGGCAGCTAGCGCCCGCGCAGTAGCGGAGACGCTGCAGCCGCTCCGTGAGCATCGTCCGCACCTGCTCGTACTCGGGCGACCCGGCCCGGTTGTCGAGCTGGTACGGGTCGGCGCGCAGGTCGTAGAGCTCCTGCTCGCCGTTGCCGTAGACGGCGAACATGTAGCGCGGCGTGCGCAGGCCGGTGTACTCCTGCTCGGGCTTGTCGAAGGGCCCGGCCTCCAGGAGGATGTCGTTTCTCTTCGCGTGCCAGCGGCCGGTCTTCAGGAGCGGCAGCAGCGAGACCCCGTCCTCGATCAGCCCGGGCTTCGCGTGCGCCATGGCCGTGATCGTCGGTGCGAGGTCGACGTTGCCGACCAGCTGGTTGAGCCGTGTGTGCGGTTTGATCCCCGGCCCGCGGACGATCAGCGGCAGGTGGATCGACTCCTCGTAGGGCAGCACCTTCCCGCTGGGGATGCGGTGCTCGCCCTGGAAGAAGCCGTTGTCGGAGCTGAAGAAGATGTAGGTGTTGTTCAGCTCGCCCGTCTGCCGCAGCTCGCGGACGATGGCGGCGACGCCCTCGTCGACGGCGAGGAGCGACTCGAGGCGCTGCTGGTAGTCCTCGGTGATCGCGTAGCGGACGTACGGCTCGATCTCGGCGCGGCGGCGGATCCCGATCGGCTTGTCCTTGACGTCCGCCTCGTTGTAGTTCGGCGGCGTCGGCAGCGGCGCGAATGCGAACCGGTCGCGGTGGCGCGGCGCCGGCTCGGGTGTGGCCATGCGCGGCGGATCGTCGAGCGCGACCGGGTAGCCGCTGTGCGGCGCGAGGTAGTCGACCTGCAGGTACAGCGGCTTCCCGCGCTCGGCGTTGTCCTTCGCGTGATGCTTGATGATCCCGAGCGCGGTGCGCGTGTCGACGTCGGTGCGGTAGTCGCGCACGGCGTTGCCGTAGTGCACGAGCTTCCCGTTCTCGTTGAACGTGTAGTCCCAGTAGCGGTACGTCGTCGGGTCGACCGACGTGTACCACTGGTTCCAGCCCACGGGCACCTCGTGCCGGTTGCGCTTGCCGTAGCCGTTCAGGAACTTGCCGACGTGAGCCGTGTAGTAGCCGGCGCTCTGGAGCCAGACCGGCAGCGAGTTCTGCGGGCGGAAGCGGTAGAAGCCGCCGTTCGGCCAGCGGTTGTCGAGCACGCGATGGTTGTGCGCGTACTCGCCCGTCAGCATCGTCGCCCGGGACGGGCAGCAGAGCGAGTAGGAGACGACGTACTGGTTGAACGTGGCACCCTGGTCGGCGAGCAGCCGCTTGGTGTCGTGCATCACCCTCAGGTTCTCGAGCGTCTGGTCGTCGGTCATGACGAAGACGATGTTCGGGCGCTTGTGCAGCGGCGTGCGCTTGACCTTCTTCTCCGCCTTCCTGGGCGGCTTGGTCACGTGGCCGTCGGCCGCCATGGCCGGGACGACCAACGCGGCAAGCGACAGCGCGAGCCCGAAGGCGAGGGAGGGCGCGCGCATCGGGCGCTCTTTGTACCAGCCGGATCTACAGGCCTCGTTAACCGCGCGTTAGGCCGCTAGGCCTTCGGCCCGATGAACGAGTCGAGGATCGCGACGCTGGGGGCGCGCGCGATCGACACCGAGTCCCAGCGGTTCCACGTGTACTGGACGCCGATCATGCGGCATGCCTCGCAGAAGATCCGTCGTATGTCATCGGAGACCTGCGAGAAGAAGTAGCGCGGGTACGGCTTGCCGTTCACTCGGTTGAGGACGCGGCAGCCGTCGGAGTGGATCAGGCCGCGGAGGAAGGCCTTCGGGTACAAGGTCGACGATCTCCTCCTGCCAGGGCGCGAGCTCGATTCGCCGGGCGTGCTTGCGGCCCAGGGCCATGCTGAGGGAACAGGATCGGCCATGACTTCGAGGAGCAACCGATCTCGACGGCGTTGTAAGGCAGACTTCTGGACGCGAACACGGTTATCCGGCATCACCGCCTGCATCGCCGCGGCGCATTCGTCGATGAGCCCCGGATAGCGAACGTCGGTCTTGATCCGAAGGCGGTACACCCCCTTCGCATAGAGCGAGAGGTGGCCGTCGCCCAGGTAGAAGCCGAGGAGATAGCTGTACTGCTTCTTCGGCAAGGCTGCGAGATCGACGGGCCGTCGCGGGGCCATCGCGAACGAGGTTGCAGCTTCAGCCAGTCGCGAACGGTCGTGCGGGGAAGTCCGAGCATCCGCGCGATGCGCGAGGCGTTCATGTCCTCGAACTCGGCGAGAGTGGCGACCATCGTCCGCTCGACCTCTGGGCGCATTTATGCGGCGGGTGGGAGTCGAACCCACACGGGGCTATGCCCCAATGGTTTTTGAAACCATCGTGTCTACCGTTCCACCACCGCCGCTTGTTTCAACCATTTTACCGGCGTCTGCGGACGGCATCAGTTGTCTGATATGGCAATAAACGTTGGTAGCGCCACGGCCCGCCGCGCAACCCGTACCATCGTCGCGTGCCCAAGCGCGTAGGTGTCCTCACCGGCGGCGGCGATGCCCCGGGCCTGAATGCAGTCATCCGCGCGGTCGCGCGCCGCTCGCAGACACGCGGCTACGACGTGATCGGCGTCCGGGAGGGCTGGGCCGGGCTCGTCCACGGCCGGCTGCAGCCGCTCGGCCCGCGCGAGATCTCGGGGATCCTGCCGCGCGGCGGCACGATCATCGGGACGTCGCGCACGAACCCGTACAAGGTCGACGGCGGCGTCGACGCCGTGCTCGCGACCTTCGCGGAGAACCTCGACGCGCTCGTCGCGATCGGCGGCGAGGACACGCTCGGCGTCGCGGCCCGCCTCTACGAGGAGCACGACTTCCCGGTCGTCGGCGTCCCGAAGACGATCGACAACGACCTCTCGGGCACCGACTACACGTTCGGCTTCGACACCGCGGTGTCGGTCTGCACCGAGGCGATCGACCGGCTGCACACGACCGCCGAGTCGCACAACCGCGTGATGGTCGTCGAGGTCATGGGCCGGCACACCGGCTGGATCGCCGTCATGAGCGGCATCGCCGGCGGCGCGGACGTCATCCTCATCCCCGAGCAGCCGGTGACCGTCGAGACGGCGTGCGCGGAGATCAGCCGCCGTCACGCGCGCGGCAAGGACTTCTCCATCGTCGTGGTCAGCGAGGGCTACGAGCTGACCTACGAGTCGGGTGAGCGCCGCAGCGTCGCACAGGAGGCGCCGACGGATGCGTTCGGGCACGTCCGCCTGGGCGGCGTCGGGCACGCGCTCGCGGGCGAGATCGAGGAGCGCACCGGATACGAGACCCGCGTGACCGTCCTTGGCCACGTGCAGCGCGGCGGCACGCCGACGGCGCGCGACCGCGTGCTTGCGAGCCGCTACGGCCTCAAGGCCGCAGACCTCGTGCACGAGGAGCAGTTCGGGCAGATGGCGGCGCTGCGCGGCGACGAGATCGTCGCGGTGTCCCTGCGCGAGGCGACGGCCGAGCTGAAGACCGTGCCGCCCGAGTGGTACGACGTCGCGAAGGCGTTCTTCGGCTAGCTCAGGGCGCTGCGGCGGCCAGGACGGCCACCGACTCCAGCGGCACGATCACCGCATCCACTCCTGCCCGCTCCAGCGCGGCCAGCTCGACCTCGTCGTAGGGCGTCAGGTCGGCCACGGCGAGCTTGCCGGCCGGCACGTCCTCGAGCAGCTCCAGCACGCGCTCCAGCGCCTCCTCGCCATGCTGGTCGCGCGGCGTGAGCAAGAAGACCTCAGGATCCAGCGCCTCCAGCACCCGCTCCATCTCGTCCTCATCCGTCACCTCGACCACGCAGTCGAGCCCGAGGTCGATCACCTCGGCGTAGCGGGCGACGAGCCGCTCCTCGTCGTCGTCGCCGGCAACCAGCACGCACGCATCGGCCGCCGTGTTGCGCGCCGCCTGCGGGCCGCCGGAGCCGCGCCAGAGCACCGGCAGAGTGTGGTCGCCGAGCGGCCTCAGCGCGACGAGCGCCGTCGCGCCGTCGGCGGCGGCCCGATGGGCGGAGTCGTCGTCCGGGGCCGACGCGACGAGCGAGATGCGGTCGCCGTCGGAGATCGCCTGGCTGAAGCGCCGTTCGCCGTTCATCAGAGGCCGAGTGGGTGCCAGACGGTCTTGAGCTCCAGGAACGCGGCCGCCTCCCAGGGGCTCTGCCCCCGGATCGCGCCGCGCACGATGCGCTTCACGTTCTCGGCGGCGAGCTTCTCGAGCTCGGCCGAGTCGCCGTTCGTCCCGCTCAGGTCGAGCGCATTCACGTCCATGTGCCCCGCCAGGATCGGCGCTAGCTCGGACTGGTGGCCGGTGAGGATGTTGACGACGCCGCCCGGGACGTCGGAGGTGGCGATCACCTCGGCAAGCTCGATCGCAACCAGCGGATGCTCCTCCGAAGCCACGGCGACGACTGCGTTGCCGCCGACGAGCACCGGCGCGATGCGCGACACGAGCCCCTCGAGCGCCGGCTCGGGCGGCGCGATCACTGCGACGACGCCGGTCGGCTCCGGCAGCGTGAAGTTGAAGTACGGCCCTGCGACCGGGTTCGACGAGCCGACCACCTGCGCGAGCTTGTCGCACCAGCCCGCGTACCAGACCACGCGGTCGATCGAGCGCGCGACCTCGTCGTCGCCGCTGCAGAGCTCGGCGAGCTCGGCGCTGCGCGTCTCCATCATCTCGGCGAGCCTGTAGAGCACCTGGCCGCGGTTGTAGGCGGTCATTCCGGCCCACTTGCCCTGCGCCGAGCGGGCGGCGCGGACGGCGTCGCGGGCGTCCTTGCGCGACGCGCGCGCGACGTTCTGGCCCTCGGCCAGGTACGTGCGGCCGGATTCGGAGCGCGGGAACGCGCCGCCGATGAAGAGCTTGTAGGTCTTGCGGACGGGGAGCCGGCTCATCCGCCGTCGGTCTCCGGCGAGAAGTCGAGGTACGGCTCGAGCCCGTGGCGGCCGCCCTCGCGGCCGTACCCGGACTCCTTGTAGCCGCCGAACGGCGAGGCCGGGTCGAAGCGGTTGTACGTGTTCGCCCACACCACGCCCGCGCGCAGCCGGTCGGCCATCCAGAGGATGCGCGAGCCCTTCTCCGTCCAGATGCCCGCGGACAGCCCGTACGGCGTGTTGTTCGCCTTCTCGACCGCCTCCTCGGGCGTGCGGAAGGTGAGCACCGACAGCACCGGGCCGAAGATCTCCTCCTGCGCGATGCGGTAGCTCTGGGCGACGTTCGTGAACACGGTCGGCACGAACCAGTAGCCCTTCTCGGGCAGGCGGCACGGCGGCTGGTAGATCTCCGCGCCCTCCTCCTCGCCCGAGCGGACGAGCTCGGCGATCTTGTCGAGCTGCTGACGCGAGTTGATCGCGCCGACGTCCGTGTTCTTGTCGAGCGGATCGCCGACGCGCAGCGTCGTCATGCGGCGCTTGAGCTTCTGGACGATCGGCTCGTAGACCGACTCCTGCACGAAGAGGCGCGACCCGGCGCAGCAGACGTGGCCCTGGTTGAAGTAGATGCCGTTGACGATGCCCTCGACGGCCTGGTCGAGCGCGGCGTCGTCGAAGACGATGTTCGCTGCTTTGCCACCCAACTCGAGCGTCACCTTCTTCTTCGTGCCGGCGAGCCGCCGCTGGATCGCCTTGCCGACCTCGGTGGAGCCCGTGAATGCGATCTTGTCGACGCCCGGGTGGTCGACCAGGGCGGCGCCCGTACGGCCGTCGCCGGTGACGATGTTGACGACGCCCGGCGGGAGCTCGGCCTGGCGGACGACGTCGGCGAAGAGCAGCGCGGTCAGCGGCGTCGTCTCGGCCGGCTTCAGCACGACGGTGTTCCCGGCGGCGAGCGCGGGTGCGATCTTCCACGCGAGCATCAGCAGCGGGAAGTTCCACGGGATGATCTGGCCGGCGACGCCGAGCGGGCGCGGGCGCCGGTTCGGGAAGGCGTACTCGAGCTTGTCGGCCCAGCCCGCGTAGTAGAAGAAGTGCGCGGCCGCGAGCGGCAGGTCGACGTCGCGCGACTCGCGGATCGGCTTGCCGCCGTTCAGCGACTCGAGCACGGCGAACTCGCGCGAGCGCTCCTGGAGGATGCGCGCGATCCGGAACAGGTACTTGGCCCGCTCGGAGGGCGCGAGCGACGACCACCCGTTGGTGAACGCCTCGCGCGCGGCCTCCACCGCGAGGTCGACGTCCTCCGGGCCGGCCTGCGCGACCTCGGCGAGCGGCTCCTCGCTCGACGGGTCGATGGTCGCGAACCACTCGCCGGAGCGCGGGTCGACGAGCTCGCCGCCGACGAAGAGCCCGTAGCGCTCCTGGAGGGTGACGATGTCGCGCGCCTCGGGCGCGGGCGCGTAGTCCCACTCGACGGTGCCGAGGGCGGTGCTCTGGCGGTCGAGCTCGCTCATCAGTCGACCGTGAAGTAGTCGGGGCTCTGATAGAGGCCGGTGCGCTGCTTGCGGATCTGCATGAGCACGTCGTTGAGCAGCGAGGAGGCGCCGAGCCGGAACAGGTCGGGCGTCAGCCACTCGGGGCCGAGCGTCTCGTGCACGAGCACGAGGTACTGGATCGCCTGCTTCGCCTGGCGGATGCCGCCGGCGGCCTTCACGCCGATGCGCCGGCCGGTCTCGTCGTAGACGTCGCGGACGACCTCGAGCAGGCAGAGCGTGACCGGCAGCGTGGCCGCCGGCGAGATCTTCCCGGTCGACGTCTTGACGAAGTCGGCGCCGGCCGCGATCGAGAGCAGCGCCGCGCGGCGGACGTTGTCGTAGGTGCCGAGCTCGCCGGTCTCGAGGATGACCTTGAGGTGAGCATCCCCGCATGCCTCCTTCGTGCGCACGATCTCGTCGTAGACCTTCGCGTAGCGGCCCGAGAGGAAGGCGCCTCGGTCGATGACCATGTCGACTTCGTCGGCGCCAGCCTCGACGACGTCGCGCGTCTCGGTGATCTTCACGTCGAGCGGCGACTGGCCGGACGGGAACGCGGTCGCGACCGAGGCCACCTTCACGGACGTGCCGCGCAGGCGCTCGACGGCGACCGGCACGAGGTTCGGGTACACGCACAGGGCCGCGACCGGCGGGATGGTCGGGTCGGTCGGGTCGGGCCGGAGCGCCTTCGTCGCCAGCGCCGCGACCTTGCCGGGCGTGTCCGCGCCCTCGAGCGTCGTCAGATCGATCATGCGGATCGCAAGATCGAGCGCCTGCAGCTTGGACTCGCGCTTGATCGAGCGCTTCGCGAGCGTGGCCGCGCGCTCCTCGAGGGCGACGGCGTCGACCGCGCCGACGCGCGGGAGCCGTGGCTCGAGCGAGAGCTCGAAGCCGCCGGGCAGTGCTGGGGCCTGCGCCATTCCGTTCGAGTTTAGATCCCCAGGCGTTCCAGGAGCCGCTCGTCGCGGCGCCACTTCGGCCGCACCTTCACCTGCAGCTCGAGGAAGACCTTGTGTCCGAGCACCTGCTCGATCTCCGGCCGCGCACGCGTGCCGATCTCCTTGATCACCGCGCCGCGCTTGCCCACGAGGATCTGCTTCTGCGACTCGGTCTCGACGAGGACGTTCGCGCGGACCACCTTGTCGGTGATCTCCTCGACCTCCACGGTGACCGCGTGCGGCACCTCGTCGCGCGTCAGGTGGAGCGCCTTCTCGCGCACGAGCTCGGCGATCTGGTCCTCGGGCGTGAGGTCGGTGCGCTGGTCGAGCCCGAAGTACGCCGGCCCCTCGGACAGCAGCCCGACGAGCTCCTCGCGCAGCTCGCCGACGCCGTCGCCGGTCTTCGCGCTCACCGGATGCAGCGCGTGGAAGTTGCCCAGCTTGGAGCCGGTCATCATCTGCGTCGCGATGTGGCCGGGCTTCAGCCGGTCGACCTTGTTGAGCGCGATCACGACCGGCACGCCGAGCTCGAAGACGCGCTTCGCGATGAAGCGGTCGCCGGCGCCGATCCGCTCGCGCGCGTCGAGCACGAGCAGCACCGCGTCGACGTCCTCGAACGCCGCGTCGACCGTGCGCTGCATGTGCTCGGTGAGGGTGTCGAGCGGGCGCTGGAAGCCGGGCAGGTCGACCATGACGAGCTGGTAGTCGTCGCCGTTCGCGACGCCGAAGATGCGCCGGCGCGTCGTCTGCGGCTTGTCCGAGACGATCGCGACCTTGCCGCCGGCGAGCGCGTTCACGATCGTCGACTTGCCGACGTTGGGACGCCCGGCGACGGCGACGAAGCCGCTCTTCACAGGACGAAGGAGTCGGGCAGCAGGTCGGCCGGGGTGACCGCCACGACCGCGCCGCCGGCGCGTCGGTACGTGACCGATCCGATCCGAAACTCGGCCAGCCACTGCCGACAGCCGCCGCACGGCGACGCCGTGATCGCGATCGCATCGAGGTCGCCGGGGCCGTAGCCTGCGTTCACGGCGGCGCCGATCGCAGCCTTCTCGGCGCAGATGCCGAGCGGGTAGGCGGCGTTCTCGACGTTCACGCCGGTGACCACCCGCCCGTCGCGTACGCGCACGGCGGCGCCGACGTGGAACTTCGAGTACGGCGCGTAGGCGTGTGCCGCGGCCGCGTCGGCGTCGGCGAGCAGGTCGAGGTCTGGCATCACGCGAACACCTGGAAGAGCACGAGCGTCACCAGCGAGCCCAGCAGGGCGCCGTAGGTCACCTCGACGACCGAGTGCACTCCGGATTCGACACGGGTCTGGGCCACGAGCAGGGCCATGATGAACGCCAGCGTCGAGATCAGGAACCAGTGGCTTGAGTCGCTGACGACGTTGGTGACCGCCATCCAGCCCGCGAACGCGACCGCGGCATGGCCGGACGGCAGCCCGCCGCGGAGCGGCGTCCCGCGGCCGGTGTAGGCCTTCGTGGCGATCACGAGCAGCACCGTGACGACGAGCGCGACGAGCGTGAGCTCGGCGGGCGCGTCGCGCAGGCGGGTGATCAGGTCCGAGCCCTGGTGCACCAGCCGCACCGAGAAGACGAGGTAGCCGACGACGACCGCGTTGACGGCCGCGATCAGAACAGCGCCCGCGGCGATGTCCTTGGCGAGCTTCGCGAGCGGGTCGAACGCCGTCGTCGAGACGTCGATCGCGGCCTCGACCGCGGTGTTGATCATCTCGGTGATCAGCACGAAGGCGATCGAGAGCAGCAGCGCGATCAGCTCGAACCGCTGCACGCCGGCGGCGAGCGCGGCGATCAGCACCCCGACGGCGATCATGAAGTGGATGCGCATGTTGCGCTGCGTGCGCAGCACGTGGATGACGCCCTCGAAGGCGTAGTTGAAGCTGTGCAGCAGCGACGGCGCGCGGCGGTCGTTCACGAGGCGAGCTCCTGCTCCCGGATGGCCATCTCGTCGCCGTGGTCATAGCCGAGCAGGTGGAGGACGCCGTGCACGAGCGGCCCGCGCCAGTCGTCGCCGACGACGTCCGGGCAGACGACGAGGTCGCCGAGCTGCCGCGGCAGCCCCTGCGCGATCGGGTCGCGCCCGTCGAGCGGGAACGAGAGCACGTCGGTCGCCTCGTCGATGCCCAGGTGCTCGCGCTTCAAAGCGCGGCTCTCGTCCGGGCCGACGAAGTGGAGCCCGAGCTCGCCGTCGTCGATGCCCTCGGCGACCAGGGTGGCGCGGATCACGGCAACGGCCTCGTCGGCCGGGACGTCCCGGCCGCTGCGGTTCTCGACGTCGACGGCGACCACGCCCTTACCTGCGCCGTCCGGTTCCCGTCTCCTCCGAGTGCTGTTTGTACGCCTCGACGATGCGCTGCACCAGCTTGTGGCGGACGACGTCCTCGTGCG
Organism: uncultured Thermoleophilia bacterium; assembly: GCA_963817375.1. Lineage (GTDB taxonomy): Bacteria > Actinomycetota > Thermoleophilia > Gaiellales > Gaiellaceae > JACVRM01. The sequence goes on from CAWFOB010000001.1 coordinate 668,858, forward strand.
AGAAGCGGACGAAGGAGATCCCGTCCACGGCGCCGAGGATGTCCTGCACCTGGATGAGCCCGGACGCCTGCTCGCGCGGCAGGTCGACCTGGGTGACGTCGCCGGTGACGACGACCTTGGATCCGAATCCGAGGCGCGTCAGGAACATCTGCATCTGCTCGGGGCTCGTGTTCTGGGCCTCGTCGAGGATGATGAAGGAGTCGTTGAGGGTGTTGTGCGTGAGCAAGAAATCGTCAGTCACGTAGAGGGCGTCTTCGGCTTCGACCCTGATGCACAGCGTGTCCTGGTCTCCCACCGGGACGATGCTGTCAATGAAGCGCATCGGCCTGACGCCGCCTTGGCCCTCGTACACGTCTCGCTTGCGCGGAAGGCGAAACGGTGGAACGCCCTCAGGCAGCCGAATATCCATCACGTAGGAATCGGCACGGTGCCGGACTTCGCGTCCATCCGCTCTCCCGGGCGGACGCCCCTCGGCGACTCGGGTCCGCCAGTACGCAACGCCGCCTAGCGAGCGAACGAGGAAGAGAACGTCTTCCCTCAGTCGCTCCGAAGTGGTGGAGTATTGAACCCGGCACGTGCGATTGGCCTGGCGAACTGGCCCGCCGTCGGTGTCGAGCAAGCCCTGGAGAACCGCCAGTCGCGCGTTTGCGGAGTTGAAGAGATAGTCGTCGGGCACGAACTTGGTGTCCGATCGCACACCCTCGAGGCCGAGATCGCGCAGGGAGACCGTGACGGGATTGGCTATGCGCAGGCCTCCGCGGCCTCCGGCGGCGTGATGGAGGACATAGTCGTATCGGCCCTTCGCGCGGGCTTCGACGCCGACCAACGCGGCCTCGAGTGCCTGAGCAAGTTCGACGTCCGCTGTCGCGAACGATGGTGTGGTTTTTCCAGTCATGCAGCCGTCTCCGAGCATGAGACCAAGCGCGTACGGGTCCATCGGAACGTCCCGCGGCGGGAAGGCGACAGGCTGGGATAGGAGCGGAAGCTCGAATCGCCTCTGATGCGCAGACCGCAACCCACGGGCGAGCTCCTGCGTCTCGAGGATCCGGGGCGGCTTGCCGCGCCGCTTGTCGGCGGGCGTCCTGACCGCCCACAGATGTTCCCCGCAGCACAACGTCGACGCGCCGTCTTGCGTGCTCACTCGAAATACGGGACGTACGCCACGCGGGTAAATGCCGACGACCCGCGTTGGCTGGCCATCCGACCCGATGACGCTGTCGCCGACGCGCAGGCGCCCGATCGGCCGCCATCCGGACGGCGTCAGCACCTTCGCAAAATGCGGCTGAGCGCGGCCGCGCATGAAGGCGAGCGGCGCGACCTCGATCGTCCCGCGCTCCATGAACGCGGCCAGGCGGTCGGCGTCGAGCATGTCGTAGAGCGCGTCGAACAGCGGCCGCAGGTAGGGGTCGACCTTGGCGAGCATGTCGCCGGGCAGGAACCCGAGCCGCTCGCCTGCCTCGACCGCGGGGCGCGTGAGGATGATGCGGCCGACCTGACGCTCGGACAGAGCAGCGACCGCGAGCGCCATCGCCAGGTACGTCTTGCCGGTGCCGGCCGGGCCGATGCCGAAGGTGACGGTGCACTTCCGGATGGCCTCGACGTAGTGCTTCTGGGTGACGGTCTTCGGCGCGATCTTCTTGCCGCGGTGGCGCCAGACGACGTCGTCGAAGAGCTCGCGGACGTCGGCGCCCTGCTCGAGGACGCCGAGCACGGTGTCGACGGTGCCCGGGCCGATCTCGTGGCCGTGCTCGATCAGCTCGACGATCTCGTCCAGCGCGGCGCGCGCCTCGGCGACCGCGTCCTCGTCGCCCTCGAGCGTGACGCGATTGCCGCGCATGATGATCGTGGCCCGCAGCCGCTCGCGCAGCGTGTCGAGCACGCCGTCGGAGATCCCGGCGAGCTCAGCCGCGACGTCGTTCGAAACCGAGAGAACTTCCTGCACCCTCCCTCAGTGTAGGCGCGTGGGCGGCGACGACGTCAGCCGGATCGGCAGGCCACGGAGGCGCCTGCGAAGACCCTTCGGCACGGCGGCAGATGGGCTTGGGCCCGGGCGGCGCCGACGACCGCCCTCACCGCCGCGACGACGACGCCGGGCTGCCCGAGCGGCGCCGGCCGTTGGATGTCGTGCGTGCTCCGCCGGGCAATCGCGTCGATGCTGTCGGTCGACAGCGCAGCCTCGGCGATCTCGGCCGCCCGGAACTTCGCGTCGTGAGGCGGCCTGTTCGATGCGAGCACGACGAGCGGGGTGCTTCCGAGGCTCGTCACCGCATCAGACTCCGCCATGCTGGCTCGGACGTCGATGCCCTCCACGTTCGTGCGTCGCGGGCTGCCGTAGGGAAAGGTCGTCGCGTCCACGAGGACGACGCCGGCCGTCGGGCCCGGGTATGCGTGTGCGAATAGCCGTGCCAGGAGGCCGCCCCACGAGTGGCCGACGACGACATAGGGCGGCGGTATCCGCGCCGCGGAGAGCAGGCCTCGGAGGTCGCGCACCTGCGTGAGCGCGGTGCGATGGCCCGCCGGCGCGGGGGCGCTTCCCCCGAGCCCGGCACGGTCGTAGGCGCAGACCCGGGTCACATCCGCGATCTGCGGCATCACCGAGCTCCAGACCGCGCTCGTGTCGGGCGAGCCCGCGTCGAGCACGACGGTCGGGCTTCCAGCGCCGCGGCACTCGTAATGCATCCCGTGTCCCGCGACGAGCACATCTCCCGCGCGCGCAGCGGCACCGTTCGGCGCAGCCGACAGCGCGAGCGCGAGGGCGGCCGTCACGACGGCTGCTCCAGCCCGGCGCCATACGAGAAGCACGGGGCGGAAATGCTAGGCGAGCTTCTCGCGCACGAGCTGACTGACGACGCTGCCGTCGGCCCGGCCGGCGACCTGCGGCATGACGTCGGCCATGACCCGGCCGAGGTCGCGCATGCTGGTCGCGCCGTTCTCGGCGATCGCGTCGTCGATGATCGACTCCAGGTCTTCCTCGGAGAGCTGCTCGGGCATGTACTCGCGGAGGATCGCGAGCTCCGTCTCCTCGTGGTCGGCGGCGTCGTCTCGCCCGGCCGCCCGGAACGCCTCGGCAGCCTCCTGGCGCTTCTTGCGCTCGCGCTGGAGTACCTGCAGCTCCTCACCGTCGCTGAGCGGCCGCTGGAGGTCCTTCTCGGCGGAGCGCAGGCTGGCGAGGATCAGCCGCACCGCGTCGCGGCGCGTCTCGTCGCGCGACTTCATCGACTCGGTCAGGTCGTCCTCCAGGCGCTCGATCAAACCGCTCACAGCTGCGTCATCCTCCCCAATCCGCCGGCGAGGATGTGCCAGTGCAGGTGAAAGACCGTCTGGCCGGCCGCCGGGCCGACGTTGACGACCACTCGGTAGTCCTCCAGTCCGGCCTCGCGCGCGGTGTCGGCGACGAAGGCCAGCATGCGGCTCGCCTCCTCCGGCGGGAACTCCTCGACGTCGCGGAACGTGTCGACGTGCCGCTCGGGCAGCACGAGCAGGTGCGTCTCCGCCTGCGGGTTGATGTCGCGGATCGCGACGAACCCGTCCCCGGCGTTGACGTGGTCGCCCTCGCGGACGAGCCGGCAGAAGAGGCAGTCGTCACGCAGCGAGCACGCCCTCCTCGGTGACCGCGGCGCCGCGAACACGGACGAGCTCGCCGACAGGGGCGTCGACCAGCCACGGCGAGTAGTCGTCGCCGTAGCCGCGGCCGGGACGATCGACGAGCACACGGTCATCGGCCCCGACCTTCTCACGCCAGCGCGCGAGGCACGCCTCGTGGGATGCAGCCCGGAGGCGTGCGCCACGTTCGCGCTTGACGGCCGGCGGAACGGTGTCGCGCGCGGCCGTCTCGGTGCCCGGCCGCGGCGAGTACGGGAAGACGTGCACCTTGGTGATCCGCGCGTCGCGCACGACCTCGAGCGTTCGCCGGAACGCGCCCTCGTCCTCGCCCGGGAAGCCTACGATCACGTCGGTCGTCAGGTTGAAGTCGGCAAGCGGCTCGAGGCGGCGGCGGAAGGTCTCGACGCTGTAGCGGCGGGCCATCGCCCGGAGCACGCCGTCGTCGCCGGACTGGAGCGGGACGTGCAGGTGCCGTGCGACGGCGGGCGTCTCGCGGAGCGCGGCGACGAGCGCGTCGTCGACGTGGTTCACCTCGATGGAGGAGAGGCGGATCCGCTCGAGGCCGGGGATGTCCCCGAGCTCGCGGATCAGGCCGGGCAGGCGGTACCCAGCTCCTCGGTCGCGGTAGCAGCCGAGGTTGATCCCGGTCAGGACGATCTCGCGGTGGCCCTGGGCGACGCGCTTGGATGCCTCGGCCAGCACGGCCTCGGCGGCGCGGCTGCGCGAGGCGCCACGCACGAGTGGGACGACGCAGAAGGCGCACGAGAAGCTGCAGCCGTCCTGGACCTTCACGAAGGCGCGCACGCGGTCGAGGCGCGAGTCCGCCTGCACGCAGCCGACCGCGCCCACGTCGCCGGCGACCGCGGCCGGCGTCTCCTCGCTCCGACGGGCGATGACGGTCACGTTCTCCGGCAGCCCGCGGAACGCCTCGGCGCCGAGGTTGGCGCCGCAGCCGGTCACGTACACCCGGCCGTGCGTTCGCGCCGCCCGCGCGGCCGCCTTGCGCGACTTGCGCACGGCCTCGTGGGTGACGCAGCAGGTGTTCACGACGGCGACTTCGGCACCGGACCCGAGGGCCACCTCGCGGTGGCCCTCGGCGAGCAGTCGCTCGCGCACGGCCTGTGCATCCGTCTGCGACACCTTGCAACCCAGGAAACGAACGGAGAACGCGGTCACGCGGGCGATGCTACTCCGGTCGGTACGAATCGGCCGCCCACCCGTCGCGCTCTCGCCGGGCAACGTGCGCGAGCCCGGTGACGGCCGGGCGGTCGCCGGCCAGATAGCCGGAGAGCACGAGGTGACGGCAGTGCACACGGGGCGCGAGCGCCTCGACGACGTCGAGCGCGATGTTGGCGACGACGACCTCCGCTTCGAGCGCGCCGGTGCGTGCGTCCAGAACGGCCGCCTCGACGGCGACGCCGTTTCGCTCCGCGTTTTCGCGTGTGACCTCGACGGCGACCGGGTCGGTGTCGCCCGCGCGCACCGGCGCGAAGCCGAGCTTTGCCGCAGCGATGGCGATGACGCCCGAGCCGCAGCCGATGTCGAGCAGGCTGCCCGGCTCGAGCTCGACGAGCAGCTCGAGCGCAAGCCGCGTCGTCGGGTGCGAGCCGGTGCCGAAGGCGCGGCCCGGTTCGATCACGATCGCGAGCGCCTCGGCGGGAGCCCGCTCCCACGGCGGGCCGACCCAGAGCGGGCCGATGCGGACGCCCGTGTGGAAGCGCCGCCAGGCGTCCTCCCAGCCCGGGTCCACCTGCTCGACCGTGAGCGTCGGGAACGCGGCACGCACGCCGGCGAGCTGCTGCGCCTCCACGTAGACCGCAAGCCCGGTCGGCGTGACCTCGTGGCCGGCCGGGACGAGCTCGAGCAACAGCGCGACGGCGGCCTCCGCCTCCTCCGGCGGCACCGGTATCGACGCGCGGACCAGAGGCTCGAGCCTCAGCGGAAGGCGCTCTTCAGCTTGTGGAAGAACCCCTCGTCGTCGTCGGCGTCGTACGTCTCGGCGCCCGCCGACTCGCCGAAGCTGCGCAGCAGGTCGCGCTGCTCCTCGGTCAGGCGACGTGGGACGGCGACGGTGACGCGCACGTGCTGGTCGCCGCGGCCGAAGCCCTGCAGCACCGGCATGCCCTTGCCGCGCAGTGTGCGGACCTGGCCCGGCTGCGTGCCCGGCTCGAACTCGAGCTGGGTCTCGCCGTCGAGCGTCGGCACCGTGACGGTCGCGCCGAGCGCTGCATCGGTGATCGTCAGCGTGACGCCCGAGTAGATGTCGTCGCCGTCGCGGACGAAGTCAGGGTCGGGGCGGACGGTGACGCCGACATAGACGTCGCCGGCTCGCGTACCCGAGCTGCCGGCGTGGCCCTCGCCCGACATGCGGATGCGCTGCCCGTCGTGGATTCCCGCCGGGATATCCACGTCGAGCGCGCGCTCCTCGAGGACGCGCCCCTCGCCGCGGCACTCGTGGCACGGCGTCTCGATGACGCGGCCGGTGCCGCCACAGGTCGGGCACGCGGCCGAGCGGACGAACTCGCCGAAGACGCTGCGCGACACCTGGTTCACCCGGCCGGCGCCCCCGCACGTGGGGCAGGTGCTGACGTCGGTGCCGGGCTCGGCGCCCGCGCCGTCGCAGCGCGTGCAGGTGACCGCGACCCGGATCGGCACCTGCCTGCGCACGCCGCTGGCCGCCGCGCGCAGGTCGATCTCGACGTGGGCGGCGACGTCGCCGCCGCGGCTGCGGCGACCGACGCTGCCGAGCAGGTCGTCGCCGAAGAAGGCCGAGAAGACGTCGGCGAGGTTGCCGAAGTCGAACTGCGACGCGGAGTACCCGCCGCTGCGCAGCCCGGCGTGGCCGTAGCGGTCGTAGACCTCGCGCGTCTCGCGCTTCGAGAGCACCTCGTACGCCTCGGCGACCTCGGCGAAGCGCTCCTTGGCGTCGGGCGCCTCGGAGACGTCGGGGTGCAGCTCGCGCGCGCGGCGGCGGAAGGCGCGCTTGATCTCGTCGTCGCCCGCGTCGCGCGACACGCCGAGCAGCTCGTAGTAGTCGCGCTCCGTGGTTGCCATCAGCGAAGCGTAGAGACGAGCTCAGTTGTCGGCGTAGTAGCTCTCCGCGAAGCGGGAGAGCTCGTTTGCGGCGGCGCGGACGGACTGGATCGCGGTCGCGTAGTCCATGCGCAGCGGGCCCAGCAGGCTGACGGCGCCGAGCGTGCGGTTGACGACACCGTACGAGGCGCCGACGAGCGCCACATCGCGCAGCCCGGGGTGCGCCAGCTCGGGCCCGACGCGGACGAACGTCCGCTCCGGCTCGAGCGCGCCAGCGAGCACCTCGAGGAGAGCCGCGCGCCGTTCGAGCACGTCGAGCAGGCTGCGGTAGCCCTCGAAATCCGCCGACCGCAGCTCGTTCAGCAGGTCGGCCGCGCCGCCCACGAAGAGCCGGCGGTCGTCGGCGTCCAGGCCGGAGAACGCCGGCCAGAGCAGCTGCAGGAAGGCGCGCTCACGCACGTCGAGCGCGGCATCCTCGAAGCGCTGCCGCAGCGCCCGCGTGCCGAGGTTGAGGCCGACCACCTGCTCCACGAGGTACTCGCCCGCCCACTTCGGGAGGCCGGGATCGACCGGCATGTCGAAGGTCACGACGCGCTTGCTGACGCCGCCCGTGGACGTGATCACCACCACCATCGCGATGTGCGGCTGCAGCAGCAGCACCTCGACGTGGCGGACGGTCGCGGCCTGGAGCGGCGGCGCGGACACCAGCGCGAGCAGGCGCGTGAGCTCGGAGAGCGCCTCGGTCGTCGCCTGCAGCGTCGCGTCGACCTCGCCCGTGTTCACCGAGAGGTCGAGCGGGAAGGTCAGCGGCCGCCCGAGCCGCCCCATCAGCGCGTCGACGTAGATCCGGTAGCCGCGGTCGGTGGGGACGCGGCCCGCCGAGGTGTGCGGGTGCGTCAGCAGCCCGCGCGCCTCGAGCTCGGCCAGCTCGGCACGCACGGTCGACGGCGAGAAGCGCAGGCCGGCGGTCTCGACGAGGTGCTTCGAGCCGACCGGCTGCCCGGTGCTGACGTACTCCTCGACGACGCGGCGCAGGACCTCCTGCTGGCGTTCGGTGAGGTCGATCACGGTCGCTGATTGTATCGCTGTGCAGGGGAATTACGGCCTCGCGGTTACGCGAGAACCTCGGCGGTGACCCCGCCGCCGAGCAGCCGGCCGCGCGGAGTGAGCACGACCGTGCCCGCGTCCTGGACGGCGAGCCCGAGGCGCTCGACGCCGCTCCAGCCCGGCGGTGTCGACGGCGTCGCCGAGGCCGTCGAGCGCCAGCGGCTCGTCGAGGCGCAGCCCCAGCAGGACCCGCTCTGCCTGCTGTGTCGCGCGGTCGAGCTCCTCGACGTCGCGCTCCGGGCGGCGGCCATCGGCCAGGGCGGCGAGGTACCGCCCCACGCTCGGCGTCGTCCGCCAGCGCCGCCCGTGCACCGTGGAGACGGCGCCCACGCCGAGCGCGAGGTAGTCGCGCCCGTGCCAGTAGCCCAGGTTGTGCTGTGCGCGCAGATCCCGCCCGGCGTCGGGCCGGCAGAAATTGGCCGTCTCGTACCAGCGGTAGCCGGCGCCGGTCAGCGTCTCGACCACGCGCTCGAAGTAGCCCTCCATCGCCTCCGCCTGGCGGGCGAGCTCCTCCCCGTGCGCGTGCGTGAAGCGCGTTCCCGGCTTCGCCTCGAGCTCGTAGCAGGACAGGTGCTCCGGCTCGAGGGCGAGCGCCTCGGCGAGATCACGCTCGAGGTCGGCGGCGCCCTGGCCGGGGATGCCGTAGATGAGATCGAGCGAGATGTTGTCAAATCCGGCATCACGGAGAGTGTGCACGGCGCGTCGGACGTCGTCCGGTCCGGCAACACGCTCGAGCATCGCGAGCAGCGCCGGCTGGAAGCTCTGGGCGCCGAGCGAGACGCGGTTCACGCCGCCGTCGCGGAGCAGCGCGGCGAGCGCAGGCGTCACCGTCTCCGGATTCGCCTCGACGGTCACCTCGCCCGCGGCCGGCAGTGCGGCGAGGAGCCGGGCCAGCGCCTCCGGCCGTGTGAACGTCGGCGTCCCGCCTCCGAGGAAGACGGTGTCGAGCTCGGGGGCGAGCAGGCTGCGCTCGAGCTCGAGCTCGGCGAGCAGCCCGTCGACGTACGGCCCGTGCCGGTCGAGGGCGCCCACGGCGGTGACGAAGTCGCAGTAGCCGCAGCGATGCGCGCAGAACGGCAGGTGCACGTAGAGGTGGCGGACGCCGCTCATCGCTTGTCGTCCCCCAGGTTGAGGACGGCGAGGAACGCCTCCTGCGGCACCTCGACGGAGCCGACCTGCTTCATGCGCTTCTTGCCCGCCTTCTGCTTCTCGAGCAGCTTGCGCTTCCGCGTGATGTCACCGCCGTAGCACTTCGCGAGCACGTCCTTGCGCTTGGCCTTCACGGTCTCGCGCGCGATCACGCGCGAGCCGATCGCCGCCTGGATGGCGACGTCGAAGAACTGGCGCGGGATCTCCTCCCTCAGCCGCTCGACGAGCATCTTGGCGCGCGGGTAGGCGCCCTCGCGCGGGAGGATCAGCGAGAGGGCGTCGACGGGCTCGCCGCCGACGAGCACGTCGACGCGGACGAGCGACCCCTCCTGGTAGCCGGCGAGGTCGTAGTCGAAGCTCGCGTACCCGCGCGTGCGCGACTTGAGCTGGTCGTAGTAGTCGTAGACGATCTCGGCGAGCGGCAGGTCGTAGGTCAGGTGGACGCGCTGCTCGGACAGGTACTCCATGTGGTCGAAGCGCCCGCGGCGGTCGTTGTTGAGCTCCATGACGGCGCCGACGTACTCCTTGGGGACGATGATCGACGCCCTGATGTAGGGCTCGTCGACACGCTCGAGCTCGTTGGGCATGTCGGCCGGGTTGTGCACCTCGACGAGCTCACCGGTCGGCGTCGTCACCTGGTAGGCGACGGTCGGCGCGGTCACGAGCAGGTCGAGGTCGAACTCGCGCTCGAGCCGCTCGCGGACGATCTCCATGTGCAGCAGGCCGAGGAAGCCGCAGCGGAAGCCGAAGCCGAGCGCCTGGGATGTCTCCGGCTCGTAGAAGAGCGCAGCGTCGTTCAGCTTCAGCCTGTCGAGCGCGTCGCGCAGCTCGGGATAGTCGTCCGAGTCGGTCGGGAAGAGCCCGGCGAAGACCGTCGGCTTCACGTCCTTGTAGCCGGGCAGCGGCTTCGCGGCCGGGTTCGCCTCCGTCGTGAGCGTGTCGCCGACGCGCAGCTTGCTCACGTCCTTGAGACCGGTGATGACGTAGCCGACCTCGCCGGCGGTCGAGCGTCTCGGCCGGCTTCATCGTCGGCGAGAAGAAGCCGAGCTCCTCGGTCTCGAAGCGCGTGCCCTGCGCCATCGCGCGCAGCCGCTCGCGCGGCCGGAAGGTGCCGTCCACGACGCGGACGAACGCGAGCACGCCGCGGTACTGGTCGTACGCGGAGTCGAAGATGAGCGCCCGGCCGGGCCCGTCGGGATCGCCGGCCGGCGGCGGGATCCGCTCGACGACCGCGTCCAGGAGCTCTTCGACGCCGAGACCGGTCTTCGCCGACGCGCGGACGACGCGCTCCGGCTGCTCGCCGATCAGGTCGGCGATCTCCCGCGACGTCCCGTCGGGGTCGGCCGACGGCAGGTCGATCTTGTTGACGACGGGGACGATCTCGAGGTTGTTCTCGATCGCCAGGTAGGCGTTCGCGACCGTCTGCGCCTCGACGCCCTGGGCGGCATCGACGACGAGCACGGCGCCCTCGCACGCCTGCAGCGAGCGGGAGACCTCGTACGTGAAGTCGACGTGGCCGGGCGTGTCGATGAGGTTGAGCTCGTGGCCCTTCCAGCTCACGCGCACGGCCTGCGCCTTGATCGTGATGCCGCGCTCGCGCTCGAGCTCCATGGAGTCGAGCAGCTGGTCGCGCATGTCGCGGCCGGAGACGGTCTTGGTCACCTCGAGGATGCGGTCGGCCAGCGTCGACTTGCCGTGGTCGATGTGCGCGATGATCGAGAAGTTGCGGATGCGTGACTGGTCCATAGGCCTCTAGGCGCTGCGGAAGCGCCCTCGAAGTGAGAGTAGCGCCCTCAGCTCCTGCACCCGGAGAGCGCGGCAGGCGACCAGGTAGACCACGCCGCCGGCGACGATCGCCGCCGTCACCGAGATGAGCTGCGCGATGAAGCGGTCGTGGCCGAGCACGTCGTCGAGCGCCCACCACACGCCGAAGCTGACGATCGCGACCGGGATGCTCGCGATCGTGATGCGGACGATGGCCGATCCACTGGCTCTGAGGTCGAGACCGCCCGAGCCGGCGGCGCAAGAGGATCAGCAGCGCGATCGTCCCGGCGATGTTCACGATCGCAGTCGACAGCGGTAGCCCCCAGACGCCCAGGCGGTAGAACGCGGCGTCCAGAACGGCGTTGAGGCCGAGGTTCCCGAGCGCGACGTAGGTCGGGAGCCACGGGATCTGGAGGCTGAAGAACCCGCGGTTCAGCATGAGCATGAACCCGTTGAACGTCGAGGCCGAGCGCGAAGGCCGCGAGCGCGCCGGCGACGACATGGGTCTGCCCGGACGTGAAACTTGCCACGCTCGTAGACGAGGCGGACGATCGGCTCGGCGAGCACGGCCGTGAAGATGCTGGCCGGGATCAGCAGGAACGCGATCTGGCGCAGTCCCGCGTTGACGGTGTTCTTGAACGCGGGGATGTCGTTCCGCGACGCGAGCCGGCTGAGCGTCGGGAACAGCACGGTCGCGACGGCGACCGAGAACATCCCCTGCGGGAGCATGTAGAGCCGGAAGGCGGCGTTGATCGCGCTCGGCGCCTGGTAGCGGTCGATGAACCGGGAGGCGAAGAACGTGTCGATGACCGCGTTGATGTTGATCAGACCGAGCCCGATCGAGATCGGCAGCATCAACACGAAGACGCGCCGCACCGCCGGGTCGCGCCAGTCGAGCACCATGTGCAGCCGGCCGTCGCGCCCGCGCAGCCACGGAAGCGGGAGCAGCGTTTGGATGACCGTCGCGACGAGGATCGACGCCGGCGTAGACGTAGAGCTTGGCCTCGGTGCCGTGGGCGCGCGGCACGCCGATGACGAGACCGACGATGATGGCGACGTTCCAGACCACCGGCGAGAGCGCCGGGATGGCGAACTCGTCGTAGCTGTTCAGGACGCCGACGAGGATCCCGAAGACGCCGAGCAGCACCACGATCGGGAAGAGCAGGCGCGCGATGCTCGTCGCGAACGCCCCGTAGCCGAACGCGTGCATGATCCACGGCGCGATCAGGACGAACAGCGCGGTGATCCCGGTCAGGAAGAGCAGGACGAGCCACAGCAGGCTCGACGCGACACGCCAGGCGCGGGCACGCTCGCCGCGGTCGAGCAGGTCGCTGAAGACGGGGACGAACGCGCCCGAGAGCGCGGCGTCGGCGACCAGCGCGCGGATCGTGTTCGGGATCAGGAAGGCGACGTCGAAGGCGTTGATCGGGCCGTTGATGCCGAAGTAGCCGCGCGCGACGACCTCACGGACGAGGCCGAGGACGCGGGACAGGCCCGTGAAGAGCGAGAAGACCGCGGTCGACCAGGCGAGCCGCCGCCGCCTGGTGTGCGTCTCCACGCGGGCGAGTATAGGGAGGCCATCTGCCGCCACCGGATCGCGCTCGAGAGCTCTGCTACGATCGCCGAGCCCGCCGGTGCGGGCATTTCTACGCATGGCCAATATCAAGCAGCAGAAGAAGCGGGTACGGACCGCGGCGCGGGAGCGCCTCGAGAACCTGCGCTACCGGTCGACGATCAAGACCCTCTCGCGGCGCCTCAGCGCGGCCGTCGAGGAGGGCGACGCCGACAAGGTCGCCAGCGAGCACCTGGAGCTCCAGCGCTGGATCGATCGCGCCGCCGCCCGCGGGGCGATCCACCGGAACCAGGCCGCGCGCAAGAAGGCGCAGGCCTCGCGCCTCATCACGCCCGGCTCGTAGCGGCTAGCGCTTCCGCGTCACGTCGACGAGCGCGAGCTCGAGCTCCACGTCCGCCGGGCGGCGGCTCGAGCCCTTGAGCGCGGCGTCGAGGCCTGCCAGCCGGACCAGCGCGTCGTTGAGCTCATCGGGGGAGTAGTGGTCGGCGTGGCCGAGCGCCTTGCGCACGCGAAACTCGTGCACGCCGAGCGTCTTCGCAATGTCGCGGGTCGCCGTGCCTTCGGCGGCGAGCCGCTGCGCGTTGCGGACGAGCGTGACGTGGGCGGCGAGCCGGGAGCCGACGAGGAACGGCTCGGTGCGGTGCACCTCTGACTCGTAGACAGCGAGCACCTCGCCGACGTCGCGCGATCCCCACGCGTCCGACAGCCCCCAGCTCGGCGCTTCGCGCGAGTGGACGGCAAGGAGCTCGACGTCGCGGGCGCCGACCGGGTCCTTGCCCGCCCAGGTAGCGAGCTTCTCGATCTCGCTCTCGAGCTCGGCGAGGTCGTCGCCGACGAGCGCCACGAGCGTCTCGCAGGCGTCGCGGTCGGCCTGGACGCCGAGGCGCTTGAACTGCTCGGCGACCCAGCCGGGCAGGCGGCGCTTCGCGACGTCCCACTGCAGCACCTCACCGCCCTTCGCGACCGCCTTGACGAGCGGCGCCTCGGACTTCAGCTCCTGCGCGATCAGTGCGAGCACCGTCTCGGGCGTCGGGCTCTCGAGGTAGCCGGCGACGGCCTGGGCGTCGGCGGCCTTCCACTTGTCCACCCCGTCGACGATGACCAGCCGCCCGCCGCCGCCGAAGAGGCCGAGCGCGTTGCAGGACGCAACCGCATCCTCGCCGGTCGTCGTCTCGGCGAAGAGGTGCTCGATCGTCTCCTCGCCGAACCGGCCGCGCAGGCGGGCGACGGCGCGGGAGATCTTCGGGCGGTCGCTGCCGGTCAGAAGGTAGGCGGGACGGAGCGGCTCGGGCGCCATGGCGAGACCATACTGCGGCGCACCGCGACCACGGCGAGCACCGCCAGGCACGCGCCGACGAGCGTCTGCACAGGGGTCAGGCGGGCGTACGGCAGCGCGGCGACGCCGCGCGCGACGGCGGCGAGGTAGGCGGCGAGCAGCCCCTCCGCCTGCGCCAGCGGCGCGCAGGCGGCCGGCACGACCGGGTGGATCGCCGCCGAGATCAGCGCGCAGCCGAGCAGGGGCGCGACCGCCGGCGCCGCGAGCATGTTCGCCGGCAGGGCGTAGAGCGGGACGGCCCCGAACTGCAGGAGCAGGATCGGCGCGGTCGCGACGCTGCAGACGAGCGAGACGGTCAGCGCATCGGCGGCCATGCGCGGCACCGGGTAGCCCTCGACCCGCCGGCCGACGCGGGCGACGCCGAGGAAGATCGCGACGACGGCGCCGAACGAGAGCTGGAAGCCCGGGTCGAGCAGCGAGTACGGATTCCAGGCGAGCAGCACGGCCGCCCCGGCGAGCAGGAAGTACCAGCGGTCGCGCGGGCGGGCGGTCAGCCACGCGAGCGAGCCGAGCACGCCGGCGACCCCGGCCCGGACGACGGACGGCTGCCAGCCGACCGCTGCGAGGTAGCCGAGCACGGCGACGATCGCGACCGCCTCGCCGACGAGCCGAGAGACGCCGAGCAGCACGCAGAGCGTCACGACGCCGCCGACGATGATCAGGACGTTCTGGCCGCTGACGGCGAGCAGGTGGTAGAGGCCCGAGGCCCGGAACGCATCCGCCAGCCCTTTGGAGAGGCCCTGGTCCTCGCCCAGCACGATCCCCGCGACGACCGCCCGCCGCTCGCCGCGGAGGCCGGGCGCCATCGTGGCTCCGATATGGCGGCGCAGCCGGTCGGCGAGCCCCGCCAGGCCGCCACGCATCCCGAGCACCCGCAGATGCGAGCCGCGCAGGACGACGTGGATGCCGTGGCGCCGAAGGTAGGTCGCCTCGTCGAACCCGTTCTCCGGGCCGCGGGGCGCCGTCACCTCCACGAGCGCGTCGACCAGCGCGCCCTGCGGCGGCGCGCGGCCGGGCGGTAGGCGGAGCAGTACGGGCTCGCGCAGCGCGCGGTCGTGGAAGGCTCGCGCCTCGGCCGGAACGCGGACGTCGAAGGTCGAGTGCTTGGCCGGTCCGGTGACGACGAGCAGCGCGTGGCCGGCATGCCCGATCTCGGGGGTGAGCGGGCTGCGGTCGAGCGCGTCCAATCGAGCGCCGCCCCAGACCAGGCCGGCAAGTGCGAGCGCGGCGGCCAGCACCGCGAGGCGGTGCTCGCCGACGACCCCGGACGCGGCGAGCAGCAGCCCGGCCGCGATGGAGCCCGGCACGACGGGGAGGCGCGCGAGATTCGCGCCGGCCAGCCCGGCGCAGAGGGCGGCGAGGAGCACGTGCGGCCCGGCACGTGCGGCGATCCCGCTCACGGCGCCACCAGGTCGCGGAGCGTGTCCAGACGCGCCGGCCCGATGCCGGGAATCGCGTCGAGGTCGTCCACCGACGTGAACGCGCCGTTCTTCTGCCGGTAGTCGAGGATCTTCTGGGCGGTCACCGGCCCGACGCCGGGCAGCGCGTCGAGCTGCTCGAGCGTGGCGGTGTTGAGATGCACCGGCCCGGCAGGCGTCGTGGATCCGCCGGCCGCGCCGGCACTCCCGGACTGCCGGCGCGGCACGACGACCTGGAGGCCGTCCGCGAGCGGCGCGGCCAGGTTCACGAGCGAGAGGTCTGCCCGCCGGGTCGCACCGCCCGCCCGGCTGACCGCATCCGCGACCCGGCTTCCGTCCGGCAACCGGTAGAGGCCGGGCCGGCGGACGGCGCCGACGACGTCGACGAACAGCCGGTTCGCCGGCGCGGCGGCCGGCTGTGCGAGGGCAGCGGCTGCACGCGCCGTGTCCGCACTCGGCGCGCGCGTCCCGGCGAGATGCCGGGCGGCCGCGACGAGCGCGAGCACGCCGACGAGGCCGAACGCGATCGCTCGGCGCCGTTCCACGGTCAGCCAGGCGGGCATGGAGCCACTGTGGCGGCGGAGCTGTCACGTGTCTGTGCCGGAACCGTCCCAAAGACGCACAGAGCGGAGGCGGTCGAGCGGGCCGGAGAGCCCGGAGTCCTCCGACGGGATCACGCCGTCGCGTTCAGGCCGTCGGGTCTAGACGTCTTTCGGGGGAGCCAGGAGGTTCCGCCGATGCCTGCTCAGGTTCGGGCCGGCCTCGCTGCGTCCCAAAGGAAGTAGGCGAATAGTCCGAGGAGTGGGAGCACGAGGATGACGACGAGCCAGAGCAACTTGCCGGCGAATCCGAGATCGCGGCGGCGCACGACACGGACGGCGACGACCAGCCAGACGACGATCCACAGGACGAGCGCAATGGCGACAAGTCCCGAACCGAAGGTGTAGCCGAGTGGCGCCACGCTGGTCGAGAGGCTACCGGGGAAGGCGGAGATCACCTGAACAAGCTGATCGCGGCGAGGCGCAGGAACACGCAGCGACTGTCGCGCGAATTTGAGACGTGTCCGTGTCAGATCTGCGCCAAGACCTGCGCACTTGTCCGGAACGGCCATGAATGGGTGTGACAGACAGCCGCCCCGCGGCGTATACCGGGAGCGTGAGCGCAGTCGAGCTGCCCGCCCGCCACCCGGACGCCACGGTCGCACGGCCGACGTTCGCCGACGCCGCACGGGCTCACCTCGACGACGTCTACCGCTACCTGCTCTACCTGACGAAGGACGGAACGCTGGCCGAAGACCTCACAGCCGACACCTTCGAGCGCGCCCTGCGTGCCTGGCCTCGCTTCGACCCACGCCGAGGGAGCGCCAGGACCTGGCTCTGCCAGCTCGCGCGGACAAGCGCGCTCGACCACTTTCGCGCCGAGAAGCGGCGACACGGCCGCGAGGAGCGCTACGCACGGGAGGAGCCGGTCGCCACCGAGCAGCCCGCGGGTGGGCTCTCGCCCGAGCTCGAGGCGGCGCTCGGGCGCCTGTCGCCGGCCGAGCGCGAGGTGATCGCGCTTCGGATCGTCCTGGACATGGACGGCCCGGCCGCGGCGCGGGTGCTCGGCATCGGCGAGTCCGCCTGCTCGACCCGGCTCAGCCGGGCACTGGATCACCTGAGAAGGGAGATGGGGACCGATGAATGACGCCTTCCTCGCCGAGCTCCGCGCCTCGGCGCCACCGGCGCCGGAGCGGCTGCGGACGCGCGTGGAGGCGATCGCCGCCCGCGAGCCGCGCCGCGCGGCTTGGCGCAACTGGTTCCAGCCGAGGCGCGCCGTGCTGGTCATCGCGCCGGCGGCGTTGGCCGCAATGCTCGCCGTCGCGGTCGGACACGGCGTGTTCGATGCACCCGCGCAACACGACAACGCCTTGAGCCAGCCCCACGGCGGCGAGGCCAGCCAGGCGGTGCCCGCGCGCGTCCCGTCGCGCATCAACCACGGATCGACAACCTTCGGTCCCGTGGCTGGTGCCGTGCCCACGAATCCCAGCGCCCAGTCGCTCAAGTCGGCCGATCTCGCCATCCCGCCCGCCGCCCGTGGCCGCAAGCAGGACTACCGGGCCACCCTGACCGTGCGCCTGCCGAACGTCGGCCGCATGTCGGACGCGATGAAAGACGCGATCAACGCGACCCGCGCGTGGGGTGGCTACGTCGTCGCCGCCGAGTACAACGTGCCGGGCCGAAACGGCGACGCCCAGCTCGTCGTCCGCATCCCGGTGCAGCACGTGCAGGCCGCGGTCCAGCGCTTCTCGAACCTCGGCACGCTGGCAGCCCAGGACGTGTCGATCCGTGACGTCCAGGGCAAGCTGAACGCGTACACGCGCCAGCTGCTCGTGATCCGCGAGCAGATCGCGAAGCTCCGCGTGCAGCTGGCCCACGCGACCACCGATGCCGAGCGCGCCGCCATCCAGCTCAAGATCACCCGCGCCACCCGAGCCGCGGCCGACCTCCGGGCGGAGCAGACGGCGCTCAGCCGGCAGGCCGCCTTCGCAACCGTGACCCTCAACCTGACCACGCGGGCAGCCGCCGCGGCCGCCCCGCACAAGCAGGGCCAGGTCGAGCGGACGCTCCGCGACGCCGCCTCGATCCTGGCGCTCGAGCTGGCATACGGGCTCTACGCTCTGATCGTGATCGCGCCGATCGCGCTCATCGCGCTGCTCGCCTTCCTGGGCGCGCGCTTCGCACGCCGCCGCGCCGACGACCGGCTGCTGGGGAGCACGTGATCAGGGCAGTCGGTGTCGCGGCGCTGGCGCTTGCCATGCCTGCAGCCGCCCAGGCGCCGAGCGGGCTCTACGGCAAGGTCACGCGAGGCCCGATCAGCCCGGTCTGCCGCGTGGGCTACCCGTGCGACGAGCCGGCGAAGGGCGCCAGGTTCCTGCTCCAGCGGAACGGCCACGCGACGTGGGTGCACACGACGAGCACGGGCGCCTACCGCGTGCGCCTCGCGCCCGGCCGGTACTTCGTCACGACGGGGAACTACGGGCCAGGGAGCATCAAGCCATCGACGGTGCGCGTCCCCGCCGGCCGCTACGCCCGCGTGAACTTCTCGATCGACACCGGAATCCGTTAGCCGATCACGAGGTTCACGAGCTTCCGCGGGACGACGATCGCCCGGCGGATCTGCTGCCCGTCCACGAACGCCTGCACCTTCGGCGACGCCTTCGCCCGCTCGACGAGCTCGTCCTCGGGCAGGTCGGCCGGCACCTCGAAGCGGTCGCGGAGCTTGCCGTTCACCTGCACGACGAGCTCGAACGTGTCCCGCTCGAGTGCCGCCTCGTCCACCGTCGGCCACGGCGCCTGGTAGAGCCGGCCCTCCTGGCCGAGCCGCTCCCACAGCTCCTCGGCGACGTGGGGCGCGTACGGGTAGATCAGCGAGACCGCCGTCTCGGCGGCGAAGCGCGAGTCCGGCCCCGCCGTGTCGCGCGACAGCTCGTTGACGAGCTCCATCACGGCCGCGATCGCCGTGTTGAACGCGAAGCGGCGGCCGATGTCGTCGGTCGCCTTCGCAATCGTCTGGTGCGCCTTCCGGGCCAGGTCGCCGCCCCCCGCCTCGCCGGACGGGGCAGTCTCGGCGACCTCGTGCACGACGCGCCACAGCCGGCGGATGAAGCGCAGCATCCCCTCGACGCTGGCCTCGGTCCACTCCATGTCCTGGTCGGCCGGCCCCAGGAACATGATGTTCAGCCGGCAGGCGTCGGCGCCGTAGCGCTCGACGAACACGTCGGGGCCGACGATGTTCCCCGCCCGCTTCGACATCTTCAGGTTCCCGAGCGTCACCCAGCCGTTGGCGAAGAACGCGTCGAACGGCTCGCGGAAGTCGACGTAGCCGAGGTCGTTCAGGACCTTGATCCAGAACCGCGCGTAGATCATGTGCATCGTCGCGTGGTCGGTCCCGCCGAGGTACAGGTTGACCGGGTTCCAGTAGTTCACGACCTCGCTCGAGAACGGCGCTTCCTCGTTGCGCGGGTCGCAATAGCGCAGGAAGTACCAGGACGAGTCGACGAAGGTGTCCATCGTCTCGGTCTCGCGCCGCGCCTCACCGCCGCAGCGCGGGCAGGTCGTGTTCACCCAGTCCGTCGCCTGCGCCAGCGGTGGCTGCCCCTTGGGGCGGTAGTCCTCGATCTCGGGCAGCAGGATCGGCAGGTCGTCGTCACTGACGCCGACGATCCCGTCGCGCTCGCAGTAGACGACCGGGATCGGGCAGCCCCAGTAGCGCTGCCGTGAGAAGCCCCAGTCGCGGATACGGAAGTTGATGGTGAACGCGCCGCGGCCCTCGGCCTCGAGCCGCTCGACGATCTTGCGGCCGCCCTCGGGGGCCGGCATGCCGTCGAAGTCGCCCGAGTTGACGAGCACCTCGTCGTCCGTGTGCTCGGTGTACGCGTCGCTCTCGTCGACCTCGCTGTCGCGCGGCCGGACGACGTGCCGGATCGGCAGCCCGTACGTCTGCGCGAAGGCGAAGTCGCGCGTGTCGTGCGCGGGGACTGCCATGATCGCGCCCGTGCCGTAGTCGGTCAGGACGTAGTCGGCGACGAAGACGGGCAGGCGCTCGCCGTTCACCGGGTTGACCGCGTGCAGCCCCGTGTCGATGCCGGTCTTGTCCTCGCCGGCGGCGCGCTCCTCGGTCTTCTTGGTCGCGGCGCGCCGGACGTACTCGTGGATCTCGCCGGCGCGCTCGGAACGCTCGGCGATCCGCTCGACCAGCTCGTGCTCGGGCGCGAGCACGAGGAACGTGGCGCCGAAGAGCGTGTCCGGGCGCGTCGTGAACACCGGCACGTCCTCGTCCAGCTCCTCGATCCGGAACTCGATCTCGGCGCCCTCCGAGCGGCCGATCCAGTTGCGCTGACGCCCGGCGATCGACTCGGGGTAGTCCACCCGGTCGAGGTCGTCGAGCAGCTCCTGCGCGTAGTCGGTGATCCGGAAGAACCACTGCTCCATCAGGCGGACCTCGACCAGCGTCCCGCAGCGCTCGCAGCGGCCCTCGGCGGTGACCTGCTCGTTCGCGAGCACGGTCTGGTCCTTCGGGCACCACTTCACCGGCGCGGGCTTGCGATAGGCAAGCCCCTGCTCGAAGAAGCGCAGGAACTGCCACTGCTGCCAGCGCATGTAGTCCGGGTCGTGCGTGGACAGCTCGCGCGTCCAGTCGTACGACCAGCCGATGCGCTTCATCGACGCGCGAATCGACTCGATGTTGCGCTCGACCGTGACGCGCGGCGGGTCGCCGCCGCGGATGGCGGCGTTCTCGGCCGGCAGCCCGAACGAGTCCCAGCCCATCGGGTGGATGACGTGCATCCCGTTGCGGCGCCGGAAGCGAGACACGACGTCGCCGATCGTGTAGACGAGCATGTGGCCCATGTGCAGCGTCCCGGACGGGTACGGGAGCTGCTCGAGGACGTACGACTTCGGCTGCACGGGATCGTTGGAGACCTCGAACGCGTGCTCGCGGTCCCAGATCTCCTGCCACTTCGCCTCGATTGCCTGTGCGTCGTACGCGTCCACCGTGCCTCCAGATATGAAAAAGCCTCTCGGAAGAGAGGCTAGGGGAAGCTAGTGCGGCGGGTGCCGCCGTGCCTCCTGCACTACGCGAGAAGCTGCTCTCTCACGGGCTCGATGGTAGCCGAGACGGCTTGCAAAGGCAGCCCGACGCGCCCGCCGCGGCGCATGCGCCCGGCCGCGCGCAGCACGCGCGCGTACGCCTGCGACACGTCGTCCGCGCCGGCCATCACCTCGCCGGTCGAGCGCATCTCCGGCGCCGCGGTCGTCGGCGCCCGGGAAGCGGTCGGCCGGGAAGATCGCCTCCTTCGCCCACGCGCGCGTCGGCGCGGCCCGCTCGGGCAGGCCGAGCGTCGGCGAGCGGCTCGCCGAGCAGCAGCCGGCACGCGTGGTCGACGAGCGGCAGCCCGGTCGCCTTGGCGACGAACGGCACCGTCCGCGATGCGCGCGGGTTCGCCTCGAGCACGGACAGCTTCCCGTCCATGACCGCGAGCTGCAGGTTCAGCAGGCCGCGCGCGCCGAGCGCCGTCGCGATCGTCGCCGGCGATCCGCCGGATCTCCGCCTCGAGCGCCGGCGTCACCGACGGCGCCGGGCACGACGCAGGCCGAGTCGCCCGAGTGGACGCCGGCCGGCTCGACGTGCTCGAGGATCGCCGCCACCCAGGCGCCCTCGCCGTCGCAGAGCGCGTCGACGTCGAGCTCGATCGCGCCCTCGAGGAAGCGGTCGACGAGGCACGGCTCGTCGAGCGCGAGCTCGTCCGGGCCGCGCACGACGCGCATGCCGCGGCCGCCGAGCACGTGGTGCGGGCGGACGAGCACCGGGTAGCCGATCCGCTCCGCGACCTCGCAGCGCCTCCTCGCGGCGTCTCGGCCACGCCCCACGCGCGGCGCGGCGAGGCCGAGCTCCGCGAGCAGCGCCGCGAAGCGGCCGCGGTCCTCGGCCGCGTCGATCGCGTCGAGCGGGTCGCCGAGCAGCGGCACGCCGGCCTCCGCGAGCCCGGGCGCGAGCCGCAGCGGCGTCTGGCCGCCGAGCGAGACGACGACGCCGAGCGGCTGCTCGAGCTCGCACACGTCGAGCACGCGCTCGAGCGTCAGCG
The DNA here is from genome assembly GCA_963817375.1 of uncultured Thermoleophilia bacterium. Lineage (GTDB taxonomy): Bacteria > Actinomycetota > Thermoleophilia > Gaiellales > Gaiellaceae > JACVRM01. The sequence continues at coordinate 690,466 of CAWFOB010000001.1, forward strand.
GCTCGAGGTAGAGCCGGTCGGAGGTGTCGTAGTCGGTCGAGACGGTCTCCGGGTTCGAGTTGACGAGCACGGCCTCGTAGCCGAGCCGCCGGAACGCCTGCGCGGCGTGCGACGCAGCAGTAGTCGAACTCGATCCCCTGCCCGATCCGGTTCGGGCCGCAGCCGAGCACGACGACGGCGCGGCCCGTCGGCGCCGGCCTCGCTCGTCGGACTGCTCGTACGAGAGGTAGTAGTAGGGCGTCTGCGCCTCGAACTCGGCCGCGCAGGAGTCGACGGCGAGCCGGCCGGGCAGGCCGCGCGCGCGCGCGAACCTCGCGCCTCGGCGACGCCGAGCACGCGCGGCGATCCGCGCGTCCGGCAGGCCGAAGCGCTTCGCCGCCGGCGACGTCGCCGCGTCGTCGCGCGAGCTCGCGCGCTCGGCCAGTACGGACGGATCCGGCAGGTCGAGCTCCTGCCGCGCGCCCAAGCAGCGGGTCGCAGCGCCCGGGACGGCTCGCCGCGGCAGCTCGTCCGAGCCGCGCCTCGCGGCCCTCGAGCGCCTTCAGGAACGCCTCCGGGAACGTGCGCCCGAGCCCGAGCGCCTCGCCGACGGCGCGCATCTCCGCGCCGAGCACCGCGCGACGCGCCGGGGAACTTCTCGAAGTCGAAGCGCGGCGCCTTGACCGCGACGTAGTCGAGCGCGGGCTCGAACGCGGCCGTCGTCTTGCCGGTGATGTCGTTCGGCAGCTCGTCGAGCGTGTAGCCGACGGCGAGCAGCGCGGCGAGCTTCGCGATCGGGAAGCCGGTCGCCTTCGACGCGAGCGCCGACGAGCGCGAGACGCGCGGGTTCATCTCGATCACGCGCAGCTCGCGCGTCGCCGGCTCGTACGCGAACTGCACGTTCGCGCCGCCGGTCGCGACGCCGACGGCGCGGGCGCACGCGAACGCGGCCTCGCGCAGCCGCTGGTACTCGCCGTCCGGCAGCGTCTGCTGCGGCGCGACCGTCCACGAGTCGCCGGTGTGGACGCCCATCGGGTCGAGGTTCTCGATCGAGCAGACGACGACGCAGTTGCCGGCCGCGTCGGACATGACCTCGAGCTCGAACTCCTGCCAGCCGTCGAGCGAGCGCTCGACGAGCACCTGGCCGATCGGGCTCGCCGCGAGGCCGAGCTCGACGCGCCGCCCGCAGCTCCTCGCGCGTGTGCGCGATGCCGCCGCCGGTGCCGCCGAGCGTGAACGCCGGCCGCACGATCGCCGGCAGCGGAGCCTCGTCCGAGCTCCGTCGACCGACGAGACGACCACGCTCTCGGGAACCGGCGAGGCCCGCCGCTCGACATCGTCTCCCGGAACAGCTAGCCGGTCCTCGGCGCGCCGGATCGCGTCCAGGTCGCGCCGATCAGCTCGACGCCGAACGCTCGAGCACGCCCGCCTCGGCAGCTCGACGCGCGAGGTTGAGCGCGGTCTGGCCGCCGAGCGTCGGCAGCAGCGCGTCGGGCCGCTCGCGCTCGATGATCTCGGCGACCGTCTCGACGTCGAGCGGCTCGAGGTAGGTCGCGTCGGCCCACTCGGGGTCGGTCATGATCGTCGCCGGGTTCGAGTTGACGAGCACGACGCGGTAGCCCTCGCGCCGCAGCACGCGGCACGCCTGCGCGCCGGAGTAGTCGAACTCGCAGCGCCTGGCCGATGCGGATCGGCCCGGAGCCGACGATCAGGATCGAGCGAAGGTCCGTGCGCTTCGGCACGCGTCGGCGATCCGGTCGAAGAAGGGCAGGGCGTCGAGCGGCCCCGGGGCCGCCTCGGGATGGAACTGGACGCTCGCGAAGCCGTCGCCGGCGAGGCCCTCGACGGTGCCGTCGTTCAGCGAGACGTGGGTGACCAGCTCGTGCATCGTCGGCGCGACACGGCGTAGCCGTGGTTCTGGACGGTGACGAGCACGCGGCCCGCTCGCCAGCTCGCGCACGGGGTGGTTGGCGCCGCGGTGGCCGAACGGGAGCTTGAAGGTCTCGAGGCCGAGCGCGAGGCCGAGCAGCTGGTGGCCGAGGCAGATGCCGAAGAGCGGCACCTCGGCCGAGCAGGTCGCGCACGGTCTCGATCGGCCCGTCGAGCACGGCGGGATCGCCGGGCCCGTTGCCGACGAGCACCGCCCGCGGCTGCGTCGTCGAGGATCGCGTCGGCGTCCCAGTCGCCGGGGACGACGAGCACCTCGAGGCCGGTCGCGGCGAGCCGCGCCGGGATCGAGCGCTTGCAGCCGAGGTCGACGAGCGCGACGCGCGGGCCGCGCCGACCGTGTACGGCTCGCGCGTGCCCATGTGGCGGCGCAGCGGGCGCCCGTCGATCGGCGGCTCGGCCAGCGCGCGCGCGTGCAGCTCGTCCACGGGCGCCGTGCCGAGCCGCGCAGCGCAGCACGCCGTCCTCGCGGATCCGGCGGACGAGCGCGCGCGTGTCGACGTCGTCGACCGCGACCACGCCGCGCTCGCGCAGCCACGCCGCCCACGCCGGGCCGGGCCGTGCGCATGACGACGGCCTCCGCCTGCACGCGCTCGGACTCGAGCCGCGACTCGTCGACGCCGTAGTTGCCGATCAGCGGATAGGCGAAGCAGAGCACCTGCGCGACGTAGCTCGGATCGGTGACCGCCTCCTCGTAGCCCGCCATCGCCGTCGTGAAGCAGGCCTCGCCCGCGGCGACGCCGGCGGCGCCGACCGAGCGGCCCGGGAAGACCGTGCCGTCCTCGAGAACGAGCGCAGATTCGCTTGCATGAAATGCGGAGTATTGCATAATATGCAATCCATGCACACCGCCGCCATCCTCGGCTGCTCCGGCTACACGGGCCAGGAGACGCTCGACCGCGTGCTCGCGCATCCGGAGCTGGAGGTCGTCGCGCTCGGCTCCGACTCGCTGCCGGCAACGGCGCATCCGCGCTCGACGTCCGCCTGAACGGCGCCTCCCGCCCGTTCGTCACCAACGCGGAGGCGCTCGCGGCGGGCGCCGACGTCATCTTCTGGTGCCTCGACCACGAGCGAGGCCGCCGCGCTCGACGCCGTCCGCCGAGGGCGTCGTCGTCGACCTCTCGGGCGCGCACCGCCTCCACGACCCGGCGCTCTATCCGCAGTGGTACGGGTTCGAGCATCCCGGCGGCCTGGACGGCTGGGAGCTACGCGCTCCCCGAGCTGCACGCGGCCGAGGGCCGGCTGATCGCGAACCCGGGCTGCTACGCGACCGCGGCGCTGCTCGCGCTGGCGCCGCTCGGCGGACGCGATCGAGCCGGACGGCGTCGTCGTCGACGCGCAAGTCCGGCGTCTCCGGCGCGGGCCGGTCGCTGAAGCCGAGCTCGCATGCCGGCTTCGTGCTCGAGAACGTCTCCGCCTACAAGGTCGGCGAGCATCAGCACGAGCCGGAGATCGAGCAGCTGCTCGGCTTCCCGGTCATGCTTCGTCCCGCACCTGCTGCCGATCCGGCGCGGGCTGCTCGTCACCTGCTACGCGCACAGGTCACAGGGGATCTGCGCGAGCGGCTCGAGGACGCCTACGCCGGCACGCCGTCGTGCGCGTGCTGCCCGAAGGGGCCACGCCCGAGCTCGCGCGCGTGCAGCACACCGACGGCGCCGAGGTCGGCGCTCTTCACGGACACGGCGACGGGCCGTGCGATCGTCGTCTGCGCGATCGACAACCTCGGCAAGGGCGCCGCCGGGCAGGCCGTGCAGAACGCCAACCTCGCGCTCGGGCTCGAGCGAGACGCTCGGGCTGCGGCTCGCGGGAGTGCTCGTATGAGCGTCACGGCGGCGAAGGGCTTCGTCGCGAGCGGCGTGCACTGCGGGATCGGCAAGAACGCGCTCGACCTCGCGCTCGTCCGCTCGCACCGCGCCCGCGACCGGCGCCGCGCTGTTCACGGCCAACCGCGTCCAGGCGGCGCCGGTGAAGATCAGCAAGGAGCACCTCGAGCTGGCGCGAGCCGCAGGCGGTCGTCGCGAACTCCGGCAACGCGAACGCCGCCACCGGGCTGCGCGGGCGAGCTCGACGCGCGCGCGACGGCCGCCGAGACCGCCCGACTGCTCGACATCGACGCCGAGGAGGTCGCTCGTCCTCTCGACGGGCGTGATCGGCCTGCCGCTGCGGCTCGACCGCATCCGCGCCGGCCTGCCGCAGGCGGCCGCGGCGCTGTCCGCCGAGGGCGGCGAGGACGCGGCCGACGGCGATCATGACCACCGACACCCACGCCAAGCAGGCGGCCGTGACGCGCCACGGCTTCACCGTCGGCGGCATGGCGAAGGGCTCGGGGATGATCCACCCCACCCTCGCCACGATGCTCGCGGTCGTCACCACCGACTACCCGCTCGAGCCCGGCGAAGCCGATCGAGTTCCTGCGGCCCGCGGTCGACGAGAGCTTCAACGCCATCTCGGTCGACGGCGAGTGCTCGACCAACGACACGGTGGTCCTGCTCGCGAACGGCGCGAGCGGCGTCGAGCCGCACGTCCGAGACCGACGCGGCGTTCGCCGAGGCGCTCCGCGCCGTGTGCAGCGAGCTCGCGTCGCAGATCGTCGCCGACGGCGAAGGCGCGACCGTTCATGGCCGCCATCGACGTCACCGGCGCCGTCGACCGCGCGCAGGCGAAGGCGATCGCGCGGCGGATCGCCACCTCCCCGCTCGTGAAGACGGCGCTCTTCGGCCGCGACGCGAACTGGGGGCGCGTGCTCGCCGCTGCAGGCTCCGCGCCGCACAACGGCGGCTATGCGAACGTCGACGCCGACCTGCTCACGCTCACCTTCAACGGCGCGATCGTCATCGACCACGGCGCCCCTCAGAACGTCGAGCCGGAGCTCGAGGGCACGGAGTGCCGGATCGAGCTCGACCTCGGGCTCGGCGACGGCGAGGCGAGCTACCTGACCAGCGACCTGTCCTACGACTACGTCCGCATCAACGCGGACTACCGGACGTGAAGCCCGTCGTCGTGAAGTGCGGCGGCTCGGTCGCCGGCGAGGCGGCCGCGCTCGTGCGGCCCTTCCTCGACGCAGGCAACCCGGTCGTGGTCGTGCACGGGGCCGGGCCACAGATCTCCGCGGAGATGGAGCGCCGCGGCCTCGCGGTCGAGTTCGTCCGCGGCCGCCGCGTCACGACGCCGGAGGCGCTCGCCGTCGTGCGCGAGTCGATGGCCGCGGTCAACGCCGCCCTCTGCCGTGCCATCGGCACCGGTGCCGTCGGCCTCATGGGCGACGAGATCGGCCTGCAGGCGACGCGCATCGACGAGCTCGGCGAGGTCGGCGACCCGCTCCCGGGCGCGCCGCCGGCCGTGCTCGAGGCGCTCGCCGCCGGTCTGATCCCCGTGGTCGCGCCCCTCGCCGCCGGGCCACTGAACGTGAACGCGGATGAGGCTGCATCTGCACTTGCCATCGGTCTCGGGGCCGAGCGGATCCTCTTCCTCACCGACGTGCCGGGCCTGCTGCTCGCGGGTGCGGTCGTGTCGCGCATCGCCGCGGACGACGCCGCCGAGCTGCTCGACACCGGCGCGCTCGAGGGCGGCATCCAGCCGAAGCTGCACGCGGCCGTCACCGCAGCGCGGCAGGGCGTGCACGCGGAGATCGGCCGGACGGCGGTGGTCGCGTGAAGACCATGCCGGGCGCCCACGTGCTCCCGACCTACGCGCGCGCGGACGTGACGTTCGTGCGCGGCGAGGGCGCCTGGCTCACCGGCGACGACGGCACGCGCTACCTCGACCTGGTCGCGGGCATCGCCGTCGTCGGGCTCGGGCACCTCCACCCCGCGCCGCTCGCCGCCGCGCACGAGCAGCTCGACAAGCTCTGGCACGTCTCGAACCTCTACTGGACGGAGCCGATGCAGGCGCTCGCCTCGCGGCTCTCGGACCGCTTCGGCGGCGCCGGTGCGTTCTTCTGCAACTCGGGCGCGGAGGCCAACGAGGCGGCGCTCAAGTACGCGCGCAAGGCGACCGGCCGCAGCGGCTTCGTCGCGCTCGAGGGCTCGTTCCACGGGCGCACGTTCGGCGCGCTCGCGGTCACCGGGCAGCCCGCGAAGCGGACGGCCTTCGAGCCGATGCTCCCGGGCGTCACGTTCGTCGAGCCGGGCGACACCGCCGCGCTCGCCGCGGCCGTCGGCCCGGACACCGCCGCGATCATCCTCGAGCCGGTGCTCGGCGAGGGCGGCGTGCACCCGCTCGCCCCGGAGTTCCTGCAGGCCGCTCACCGGTTCGCGAAGCAGCATGGCGCCGTGCTGCTCTTCGACGAGGTGCAGACCGGAGTCGGCCGCACAGGCACGTTCTTCGCCTGGGAGCAGGCCGGCGTGAAACCCGACGCCGTGACGCTCGCCAAGGGCCTCGCCAACGGGCTGCCGGTCGGCGCGCTGCTGGTCGGCGACGACGCGCCGCACGGGCTTCGTCCCCGGCGACCACGCCTCCACCTTCGGCGGCAACCCCGTCACCTGCGCCGCCGCCTGCGCCGTCCTCGACGAGATCTCCGATGCGCTGCTCGCCGGCGTCCGCGAGCGCAGCGCGCAGCTCACCGCCGGCCTGAACGCCATGCCGGCCGTCGTCGAGACGCGTGGCCTCGGGCTGCTGCTCGCCGCCGAGCTCGACCGCCCCGCCGCCGATGTGATCGCCACGTGCCTCCGGCACGGGCTGCTCGTCGGCCCGGCGACCCCGACCGCCATCCGGATCACCCCGTCGCTGACGCTGACGGCCGCCGAGGCCGATCAGGCGCTGTCCATCCTCGAGGAGGTGCTCGCGTGAGCAAGTACGACCGCCAGGGCGCGATTCTCCGTCTCGTCCAGGAGCGCAGGCTCGGAACGCAGGAGGAGGTCGTCGCCGCGCTGCGCGAGCAGGGCTTCGACGCCGTCCAGACCACCGTCTCGCGCGACATCGCGCAGCTCGGCCTCGTGAAGGTGCGGGCCGGCGACGGCTCGCTCGTCTACGCGCTGCCCGGCGCCGACGACCTGTCGCGCCTCGACGAGCTCACCTCCGCCATGCGGCGGTGGACGGTGTCGGTCACGCCGACCGGCCCGCTGGTCGTCGTGCGCACGCCGCCCGGCACTGCGAACGCGCTCGCCCGCGCGATCGACACGGCGGGCCTCCCCGACATCGCCGGCACCGTCGCCGGCGACGACACGATCTTCGTCGCCGCACGCGACGGCCTCACGGGCGCCCAGCTCGCCGAGGAGCTCACCCACCACCTCGAAGGAGACACCTGATGACCAAAGCGGTTCTCGCCTACTCCGGCGGGCTCGACACGAGCTGCGCGATCGCGTGGCTGAAGGAGGACTACGGCTTCGACGAGGTGATCGCGGTGCTCGTCGACGTCGGCCAGGAGGCCGACTTCGAGCCGGCCATCCAGCGCGGCTACGCGGCCGGCGCCGACGACGTCATCCTGCTCGACCGCAAGGACCAGTTCGCCGAGGAGGTCGTCGCGAAGGCGCTGCTCGCGAACGCGCTGTACGAGGGCAAGTACCCGCTGATCTCGTCGCTCTCGCGGCCGATCATCGGCGAGGCGATCGGCGAGATCGCCCGCGAGCTCGGCGCGGACGCGATCGTGCACGGCTGCACCGGCAAGGGCAACGACCAGGTGCGCCTCGAGCTGGCGTTCAAGGCCACGTATCCCGGCGTGCGCGTGATCGCCCCGCTGCGGGACACGCCGTGGACGCGCGACGCCGAGATCGCCTACGCCGCCGAGCGCGGCATCCCGATCGAGGCGAAGCCGGAGTCGCCGTTCTCGATCGACGACAACCTCTTCGGCCGCGCGATCGAGGCCGGCGTGCTCGAGGACCCGTGGGCTGCGCCCCCCGAGGCGGCGTTCGTGCTGACCGTCGCGGCGTCCGCGGCCGCCGACCCGCTCGAGGTCGTCATCGGCTTCGAGGAGGGCCTCCCCGTCTCGCTCGACGGCGAGGAGCTGCCGCTGGCCGAGCTCATCGCCGCCCTGAACGGGCTCGCCGGCTCGCGGGGCATCGGGCGGATCGACATGATCGAGAACCGCGTCGTCGGCATCAAGAGCCGCGAGCTGTACGAGGCGCCTGCCGCGCTCACGCTGATCACGGCGCACGACGCGCTCGAGGACATCGTCCTGACCAAGGCCGAGCAGATCGCGAAGCGCGAGCTGGAGCCGAAGTGGGCGCAGCTCGTGTACGACGGCTTCTGGTTCACGCCGGTGCGCGCCGCCTACGACGCGTTCTTCGCCGAGACGCAGAAGCTCGTCACGGGCGAGGTGCGGATCCGGCTCGAGGCCGGGTCGGCCGTCGTCAGCGGCCGGCGGTCGCCGAACGCGCTGTACGCCGAGACGCTGGCGTCGTACGCGACCGGCGAGACGTTCCCGCACGCGTCTGCCGAGGGCTTCATCCAGCTGCTCGGGCTGGAGGCGCAGCTCGCGGCAGCGCGGCAGCAGGTCTCCGCGACGGTGACGTGACCGTCTGGGGCGCGCGCACGGCGACGCCGCTCGACCTGCGCGTCTGGGCGTTCCTGAAGGCGGACGACGCCGAGCTGCTCTCCTACGACTGCCGGGCGAGCCGCCTCCACGCAGAGCGGCTCGCCGCGGCCGGCCTCCTGACCGCCGAGGAGCTGGTGGAGATCGAGGCGGCGCTCGACCGCATCGCCGCCGGCGGCGTCATCGGGCCGGACGACGAGGACGTCCACTCCGCGATCGAGCGCGAGCTCGGCCCGCTCGGGCGCAAGATCCACGCCGGGCGCTCGCGCAACGACCAGGTGGCGGCGGCGTTCCGGCTCTACGTCGGCGACGCAAGCGCCGAGGCGGTCGCCGCGATCGAGGCCTTCGCAGGCCTCGTCCTCGACCGGGCCGAGGCCGAGGCGGACACGCCGATGCCCGGGTACACGCACCTGCAGCGCGCGCAGCCCGTCACGGTCGGGCACCACCTGCTCGCCTGGGTCGAGATGCTCGAGCGCGACCGTGAGCGGTTCCGCTTCGCGGCCGCGCAGTCGGCGCCGTCGCCCCTGGGTGCAGGCGCGCTGGCCGGCTCGACGCTGCCTCTGCCCCAGCCGGACGGCGGGATGCGCAACTCGCTCGACGCCGTCGCCGACCGCGACTTCGCGCTCGACTACCTCTACGCGTGCGCGGTGCTGTTCTCGCACCTCTCGCGGATCGGCGAGGAGCTCGTGCTCTGGGCGTCGTCGGAGTTCGGCTTCGTCCGGCTTCCGGAGGCCGCCGCGACGGGGTCGTCGATGATGCCGCAGAAGCTCAACCCCGACGTCGCCGAGCTCGTACGCGGCAAGGCCGGGACGGCGCTCGGGCGGCTGGCCGGGCTGCTCGCCGTCGTCAAGGGCATCCCGCTCGCCTACGACCGGGATCTCCAGGAGGACAAGTCGCCCGTGTTCGCCGCCCGGCGCGACCTCGCGCTGGCGCTCCCGGCGCTCGGCGCGCTCGTCGAGGGCATCGCCTTCGACCGCGAGCGGCTGGCCGCCGCAGTCGCCGATCCGCTGCTGACCGCAACCGACGCGGCCGAGGCGCTCGTGCGTACCGGCGTGCCGTTCCGCGACGCCCACGAGCACGTCGCGGCGCAGGTGCGCGAGGGCTCGTTCGCCGGCGTCGAGGCGGCGCCGCGCGCCGCTCCGGGGCCGGGCGGCGTCCACGAGGCGCTCTCGGCGGCGAGAATGCGCCTCGGTGCACGGCCCGTTTCCTGACACGACGACCATCTCCGACGGCGAGCTCGCCGTCGGCGGCGTGCGCGCGAGCGCGCTCGCCGAGCGGTTCGGCACGCCGCTGGTGGTGCTCGACGAGGAGACGCTGCTCGAGCGGGCGCGCGCGTATCGCGAGGCGGCGCCGGACGCGCTGATCGCGTACAGCGTCAAGGCGCTGCCGAACGTCGCCGTCCTGCGGCTGCTGGCCGGGCAGGGGCTCGGCGCCGACGTCTCGACCGCCGGCGAGCTGGAGTACGCCCTGCGCGCCGGCGTCGACCACGACCGGATCGTGTTCCACGGCAACAACAAGGCGGACGACGAGATCGAGCGGGCCGCCGGCGCGGCGGTCGCCTACGTCGTCATCGACTCGTTCGACGACATCGACCGTGCCGCCGACGCGGGCGTGCGCCGCGTGCTCGTTCGCGTCACGCCCGGGATCGACGCCGACACGCACGACGCCGTGCGCACCGGGCACCACGGCTCCAAGTTCGGGCTCCCACCGGACGACGCGTTCGAGGCGGTGCGCGCCGCGCGCGACGCGGGCCTGGAGGTCGCGGGCCTGCACCTGCACCTCGGCTCGCACCTGCTCGACTCGCTGGCCGCGCGCATGAGCGTCGACTGGCTCGCCGCGTTCTCGGCCGATCTCCGGGCGCAGCTGGACTGGGTGCCCGAGGTGGTCGACCTCGGCGGCGGGCTCGGCATCCAGTACGTCGGAGGAGGACCGCCCGCCGGACATCCGCGAGTTCGTCGGGTCGCTGCTCGAGCGGCTCGCGCACCAGTGGCAGCTGCACGGCCTGCCGGCGGCGGGCGTGATCCTGGAGCCGGGCCGCTCGCTCGTCGGCCCGGCCGGCGTCACGCTCTACCGCGTCGGCGTCGTCAAGCGGGCGAGCGAGGCGACCACCTACGTGGCCGTCGACGGCGGCATGTCCGACAACCCGCGGCCGCAGCTCTACGGCGCCCGCCACACGGTCGTCATCGCCGGGCGGCCCGAGGCTGAGCCGGACGGCTTCTACACCGTCGCCGGCAAGCACTGCGAGTCGGGCGACGTGCTCGCCGACCGGGTCGCGCTGCCGGCGCCGGCGCGCGGCGACCTGCTTGCGGTCGCGGCGACGGGCGCGTACACGCTCTCGATGGCGTCGAACTACAACAGCGTGCTGCGGCCGGCCGCCGTGCTAGTCCGCGACGGCGAGGCGCGGCTCGTCCGCCGGCGCGAGACGCTCGAGGACCTGCTCGCCGTCGAGGTCTGAGGCGAACCCCGGCCGGACGAGCCGTGGCGGCGCGACGAGGTTCGCGTCCTTGACGGGCGGGTTCACCGGCGGCGACAGCGGCGAAGCGCCGTACGAGCGCTCGACCTGCGCGACCGGCGGCTCGCCGTAGAGCGTCGTCCGGCGGCGGGGCGTGCGGCCGAGTGCGCGGATCGTCTCGTCCATCCGCTCGGGAGGCACCTCCTCGCCGTGGCTGGCGCCCGCCGCGCGCGAGATCGACTCGTTCATCAGCGTCCCGCCGAGGTCGTTGCACCCGGCCTGCAGCGCGACCTGCGCGCCGTCGAGGCCGAGCTTCACCCACGAAGCCTGGATGTTCGAGATCTCGGAGTGCAGCGCCAGCCTCGCGACCGCGTGCAGCAGGATCGCCTCCCTGAACGTCGGCCCCGGTCGCGCCGTGCCCTTCAGGTAGATCGGCGCCTCCATGTGCACGAACGGCAGCGGGACCAGCTCGGTGAAGCCGCCTGTCCGCCGCTGCAGGTCGCGCACGCGCAGCAGGTGGCGGGCGACGTGCCACGGCCGGTCGATGTGCCCGAACATGATCGTCGCCGTCGAGCGCAGGCCGGCGCGGTGCGCGGTCTCGTGGACGTGCAGCCACTGGTCGGTCGTGACCTTGTCGGGGCACAGCTCGCGGCGCACCTCGTCGTCGAGGATCTCCGCGGCCGTGCCGGGCAGCGAGGAGAGGCCGGCGTCGCGCAGCTCGGCGAGGTAGCGCGTCGAGCGGCATGCGCAGCGTGGACGCGCCCTGCCAGACCTCGAGCGCCGAGAAGGCGTGCACGTGGATGTCCGGCACCGCGTCCTTCACGGCGCGGCAGACCTCGAGGTACTGGCGCGCCGGTGAAGCCCGGGTGGATCCCGCCCTGGAGGCAGACCTCGGTGGCGCCGCGCTCCCAGGCCTCGCGCGCGCGGCGGGCGACCTCGGCGTGCGGGACGAGGTACGGCTTGCCGCGCAGGCTCGCGGCGAGCTTGCCCTTCGAGAACGCGCAGAAGCCGCAGCGGAAATAGCAGACGTTCGTGTAGTTGACGTTCCGGGTGACGACGTACGTGACGTCGTCGCCGTTGACCTGGCGGCGCAGGTCGTCGGCGGCCGCGCAGACGGCGGCTGCCGCGCGACCGCGGGCCGTGAGCATCGCGACCAGGTCGGCCTCGCCGAGCTCGGCGCCGCGCTCGATGCGGCCGAGCGCGCCCAGCAGCGTCGACGCAGTCCGCGCCGGGACCGGCACTGCTGCGCCGGCCGACCAGGTGTCCTCGCGGGCAAGGCCGAGCGCGTCCGAGCGACGCAGGGTCGCGGCGACGATGCCGTCGTCGAGCCACCTGCCCGCATCGCGCACGTACTCGGGGTAGACCGGGAGCCGGGGCGCGAGCTCGAGCCCGGCCGCCTGGGTCGCCCGCTCGAGCGCGGCGACGGCCGGCCAGGGCGCCTCGGGGTTGACGTGGTCGATGGTGACGGGCGAGATCGCCGCCCCAGTCGTCGATGCCGGCCTCGAGCAGACGGCCGAAGTCGGCGCTCAGGTTCGGCGGCACCTGGATGTGCATCCGGGAGCCCAGCACGAGCCGGGCGGCAGCGGCGCTCCAGAGGACCTCGTCCAGCTCCGGCTCGGGATGCCCGGCCATGCTTCGTCCCCGGCTTCGCGCGGAAGTTCTGGACGATCACCTCCTGGACGTGGCCGTGGCGCTCATGCAGGTCGCGGATCGCGAGCAGGGCGTCGAGCCGCTCGGCGCGCGTCTCGCCGATCCCGATCAGGATCCCGCTCGTGAACGGCACGCCCGCCTCGCCGGCCGCCGCGATCGTCGCGAGCCGCACCTCCGGGCGCTTGTCCGGCGAGCCGAAATGCGGGCCGCCGCGCGCGGCGAGCGCCGGGGCCGAGCCCTCCAGCATCAGCCCTTGCGAGACGCTGACGGCGCGCAGCGCGAGCACGTCGTCGAGGCTCATGACGCCGGCGTTCACGTGCGGCAGCAGGCCCGTCTCATCCAGCACGAGCCGCGCGCACCGCTCGAGGTACTCGAGCGTGGTCTCGCAGCCGAGGGCGGCCAGCTCGTCACGGGCGGCGCGGTAGCGCAGCTCGGGCTTGTCGCCGAGGGTGAAGAGCGCCTCGTGGCAGCCCGCCTCGGCGCCGGCGCGGGCGACGGCGAGCACCTCCTCCTCGGTCATGTACGCGCGCTCGCCGCGGCGCGGCGGCCGGGCGAACGTGCAGTAGTGGCAGACGTCGCGGCACAGGTGGGTGAGCGGGATGAAGACCTTCGGCGAGTACGTGACGACACGGCTCGCGCGCAGCCCGCGTGCCGTCTCACAGAGCGAGGACGTGGGCGCGTCGACGAGGGTCGCGGCCGCCGTCGCGTCGAGACGCTCACCGGCAGCCGCGGCGGCGAGGGCGTCGCGCCAGTCCGGCATCGGGAGAGCTTAGAGTCCGCGGCGCGACAGCAGCAGCCCGAGCGGCAGGAACGCCGCCGCGAGCAGCCAGGGCGCAAGCGGGACGGGCCGCGGCTCGTTGCCGACGCGCCGCGTCGGCCCGCTGCCGAGGTAGGCCCGCGCCGCCGCAGCGGCGGCGTCCAGCTGCGTCTCGTCGAAGGTCGCGCCGTGCGTCGCGCGGACGAGCCGGTCGGCGTCCGTGTGGCTCGCCGGATCCGGGAGATACGGCTCGGCCGTGCCGTCGGGCTGGTAGACGCGGTCCGAGCGCGACCAGAAGCGGATGACGAGCAGCTTGTAGCGCGACCCGAATCGCCTTCGCGGTCCGCCGGACGTCGAACGCGCGCGTCTCCGCATCGGTGAGCACGACGATCAGCCTCCGGCGCGCCGACGGCGCGAAGAACTCGTCGCGCGGAATCGCCGCCAGCCCCTCGAACGAGCTGGAGCGGACCGCGCCCGCCGGGCCCGGCGGCGGCCGCTCGATCGCCAGCGCCTTCAGCGCCGTCGCCGCGAACGCGGGCTGTGACACGGTCGGGAACAGGTTCGGCACCGGCCGGTCAGTGAACGAGGCGATGCCCGCCTCCACCTGGGGCAGCCGAGCACGCAGCGCGATCGCCGCCCGGCGCGCGCGGGCAAACCGCGTCGGCGCCTCGACCGCGGTCGACGCCAGCATCGACCGGGACGTGTCGACCACGAACCACGCCTCGGCGTCCGCGCGGACGCGCCGCGGCGCCCGCGAGCTCGCGACGGGCTGCGCAGCAGCCGCGCCGACGAGCACGCCAAGCGCGACGATCGCCCCTGCCCCGAGCGCGACCCGGCCCGGCGCCGGGCGCAGCCCGAGCAGCCGCGCGACGCGGTCGGAGCGTCGCGCGGCGACGAGGAGCGCGGCGAGCGGGATCGCGGCGGCCAGCCCGACCAGCCCTGCCCACGGCGACGCGAAGGCGACGGCCAGCATCAGTAGCCGGTGCCGCCGCGGCCAGCGCCCGTCCCGTGGCCACGCGAGTTGCCGAAGAGGCCCTCCTGGTCGCGGCGCGTCTGGCTCGCCACCTGGGCAAGCCGCAGGATGAGCTCGAGGTTCGACTTCGCGTCCTCGTTCGTCGCGTCCCAGAGGATCGCCCGGCGGAACGCGAGCGTGGCCCGGCGGAGCGCCGCCTGGGCGCTGCTCGGGTCGAGGCGCGCCTCCTGGAAGGCGAGCACGCCGATCAGGTTCGCGGCGGTCGACCGGGAACTGTTGCTCGGCCCTCTCCGCTGCACGTCGACCAGCGCGAGCGTCGCCTTCGCCTTGGCCGCCTGGAGCCGGGGATCCTGGATGAAGAACGTCGTCTGGATGCGGGCGAGCTGGAAGGACTGGATGGCGCGGCGCAGGCGAACGTCGTCCGCCGTGCCGAGCAGGCGCTCGGTGAGGCCGAACGGTGCGCGGAGGTCGGCGCGCCAGGAAGCCCGCGCCGGCGCGACACGGAAGAGCGCGTCGTCGTCCCGGACGGTCGCGCTCCACGCCCGCGCGTCCACCGCGACGAGCACGAGCACGACGGCGCCCGCGAGCGCCGCGATGCCGGCGGCCACGGAGGCGATCCGCCGCACGGTCACGCCGGCTCCTCCCGCCAGCGCAGCCGCGCCGCCCAGTGCTCGTAGGCGCCGAGCACGAGGAGGAGCGCGAGCGCGGCGAGCGTGAGCGCCCTCGACGGGCCGACCGACGAGGTCACGATCGAGCCGCCGCCGGCCGTGCGAGCCGGGGCGAGCTCCGCGTCCTTGACGACGACCGAGGGGCCCATCAGCCGCTCGAAGATCACCTTGTTGGTCGGCGTTGGGTCCAGCCCGATCACGCGGAGCGGGATCTTGTCGCCGACGTACTGGGTGAGCGTCTGCGTCAGCTGCGGGACGTCGAAGATCGAGTCGTTGAGGTCGCTGATCAGCAGCACGCCGGCGTCGCCCGCACCGCTCTGGCGCAGGATCGTCCGCGCGAGCGCGAGCCCGGTGGAGATCCGGGTGCCGCCGCGGAACTCGGACCACGGCGTCTCGTCCAGGGGCCGCGACCGCTCCGTGGGCGGCGGCTCGAAGTAGCGCAGCAACGGCTCGAGCTCGGTCCAGCGGGTGCCGGGCGGCACCGCCTCGTAGGCGGTGTCGGAGAAGAAGACGAGCCCGAAGGAGCTGTGGGCGGCGAGGAGCTTGCGCAGCGTCCGGCCGATCAGCGACCGGGCGAGCGGGCCGATGCTGCCCGAGGTGTCGATGACGACGACGCTCGAGTGCGCGTTGGAGAAGAACGTCCGCTTGGTTACGCCGGCGTCGCGCGAGACGAGGATCGCGCCGACGAGGCAGGCGACGGCGAGCGCGGCGAGCCCAACGCGGACGACCATCGTGCGGCGCGCCTGGGACCGGAGACGGCCGGCGTCGGCGAGCGGGATCCAGCTCACCGCGACGATCCGATCAGGCGCTCCACATCGGCATCCAGGACGGCGACGCCGCCCTCGTCCGGGCGGCCCGGCGACCACGCGAGCCGGCGCGCGTCGCGCGCCAGATCGCCCTCGCCCGAGCCGGCCAGCTCGACCGCGAGCTGCTCCAGCGCGCGGCGCTCGTCCCCGTTGCCGTTGACCGACGCGGTCCGCAGGCGCGCGAGGGCCAGCTCGAGCGGCGTGCGCCTCGGCGGGCGACGGCGCAGCCATGCCGGGCGGCGGACGCCGAGCGACCGCGGGATCGCAGGCACGAGCAGGGCGATGGCGAGCAGCAGCAGGAGCAGGGCGCCGGCGAGCGAGACGGCCGCTAGCACCCAGGGCCGGATGTTGTATGTCACGGCGGGCAGCGGCCGCACCTGGGCGGCGAGCAGCGGGCGGCCCTGGAGCTGCAGCACACGCCGCGACGACACCATCGTCCGCGGCCAGAGGACGTGCAGCGTCCGCGGCTTGCCGCCGGCCGGCGTATAGGTGACCACGGTGCGCGGCGGGGCCAGCTTCCGCTCGCCGCGCGGCAGGCAGGCGAACGTCACGCACCAGAGCCGGAAGCGGTAGACGAGGCGCGTGCTGTTCCCTACGTCCGTGCGCGTCGCCGACCTCGAGACCACGGTGTAGGGCGTGAACGGCGCGGTGATCTTCACGGACGCGGGCGGGACGCGGTCGTGGCGGAAGAGCAGCTCGAGCCGGGCCGTGACGATGTCGGCGAAGTAGTGCGACTGCGGCGTGATCGTCGCCGTCGCAGCCACGCGCGCATCGTCGGGGAGGCTCGGCGCCGGCGTGAACCAGCCCAGGCGGACGGCGACGATGACGAGGCACAGCGCCAGCCCACCGATGCCGAGCAGCGCCGCCGCGGTCGGGTGCTTGCGGAACTCGCTCATGCGAGCACCGGCATCTGCTCGCGGACGGCGGCCCAGCCGAGGAACGCGCCGAGCACCTCGTCCGGCTCGGCGGAGGAGAGCACGACCGGCTGCAGGTCGAGGCGCTCGAAGTCGGCGAGCAGCCCGGCGAACCGCTCCTCGTGGGCGCGCCGCCTCGCATCGACCTCGCGGGCGCTGAGGCGAACGAGGCCGACCGCGCCGGTTGCCGGGTCGGCGATCGGGACGCCGAGGCCTCCGACGGGCGGGAAGCTCCGCTCCCAGACGGGATCGGAGATCACGACCGGGACGAGGTCCCACGGCAGCTCGAGCGCCTGCGCCCACTCGGCGATCGTCGGCGGCTCGAGGAAGTCGGAGAGGACGAAGACGAAGCTGCCTGTCGGGAGCGTCCAGCGCAGGTCGCCGAGGAACGCGAGCATGCGCGCGAGCGTGTCGTCGGGGGCCTGGAAGGCGGAATACGTCAGGTGGCTCTCCTTCAGCCGCCAGTGCTCGTGCTGGGCGTTCGGCGCGCGCCAGAACGGCCCGTCCACGTTCGCGGAGGCCTCGTCCAGGTAGCCGACGAGGCCGCGCGCCCTGAGCGTCGAGTCGGCGATCAGCGATCCGGCGACGCGCATCGCCTCCGGCTTCGAGAGCCAGGGCAGACCCGGCGGGAAGAGCGCCATCGACGGGCGCCGGTCGCAGACCACGACC
>CAWFOB010000002.1:0-363571 GCA_963817375.1 uncultured Thermoleophilia bacterium
GACGCCGGACGTCTACCCGCTGTCGCTCAATTCCCTGCGTCTCGCCTGCAACCAGGCCACGAACCGCGATCCGGTCGTCGACTACGACGAGCCCACGATCCGCGAGGCGCTCGACCGGCTCTCGCGCCGGCGCTGGGCGCGGCTCGCGAGCGGGCCCGGGAGCCGGGCGGTGAAGTACCGCCACCTGCTGGACGAGGCGCTCGGCCTCTCCGCCCCGCAGCTGAGCGTCCTCGCCGTGCTGATGCTGCGCGGGCCGCAGACGCCGGGCGAGCTGCGGACTCGCACCGAGCGGCTGTACCCGTTCTCGTCGTCCGACGAGCTGAACGAGACGCTCAGCGAGCTGATGGCCCGCGAGCTGATGGCGCGTCAGGAGCGCCGCCCGGGCCAGAAGGAGGAGCGCTACGCGCAGCTCCTCGGCGGGGACTCGCCGGCGATCGCGCCCCCACCGGCGCCGGACTCGCTCGAGGCGCGCGTGGCGCGACTCGAGGAGCAGATCACCGAGCTCCTCGAAGCACTCGACGCCCGCTAGAAGCGGCGCTCGCCCGCGAACGGCTCGCCGAGCGCGTAGAGCAGCAGCTCGCTGATCACGGCTGCGACGGCGAACGCGACGGCGAGCCCCGTCTGGCCGACGCCCCAGAAGGCAAGCACGGCTGCGAGGAAGATCGCCATCTCGATCGGCGCGCGCACCTTCAGCGGCACCGGGAAGCGCGCCTTCGGCGCGACGAACAGCCACCAGACGACGGCGGCCAGCAGCGGGAGCCCGAGGCCGAGGACAGCATCGGCCACCGTCGAGTCGCCGACGTGGAAGCCCCACCAGGCGAGCGCGACGAGGGCGCCGAGCTCGAGCACGAAGCGCAGGCCGAGGTTGACGTAGCGGACGGTGTCCACTCAGAGCTCGCGGATCACGCGGCACGGATTGCCGGCCGCGAGCACGCCGGCCGGGATGTCCCGCACGACGATGCTCCCTGCCCCGACCACCGAGTCGTCGCCGACCGTGACACCGGCGGCAATGACGGCCGCGGCGCCGATCCACACGTTCCTCCCGACGGTGATCGGCGCGCCGTACTCGAGCATCTGCTCGCGCTCGCGCGGGTCGAGCGGGTGCGTGGCCGCGCAGAGCTGGACCGCCGGCCCGACGAGCGTCCCCGCGCCGACTCGGACGGGCGTGACATCGAGCACGACGCAGTTGACGTTCATGAAGACGCGGTCGTCGAGCTCGATGTTCCAGCCGTAGTCGCAGTGAAACGGCGGCTCGATCCAGACGTCCCGACCCACCGACCCGAGCAGCTCCTCGAGCAGCTCCCGGCGATCGCCCTGCTCGTCCTGGGTGGTCGCGTTGTAGCGGGCGATCAGCGCGCGGGCACGAGCGCGTCCGCGCATGAGCTCCTCGTCGGTGGCGAGATAGAGCTCGCCGGCCACCATCCGCTCGCGCTCGCCGGCCACCGCGGGACCCTAAATGCTCGAGGCTGGCACAATGGACGGACCGAACAACGAGAAGGGAGGTGGAGACATAGCCAACAAGGAAGAGAAGATCGAGATGGAGGGCGAGGTCGTCGAGGCGTACCAGAGCGGCCAGTTCAAGGTCATCCTCGACAACGGCCATCCCACGATCGGCTATACGGCCGGCAAGATGCGCCGCTACCGCATCCGGATCAACCCGGGTGACCGCGTGAAGATCGAGCTGTCGCCGTACGACCTCGATCGCGGGCGCATCGTGTACCGGAACCGCTGAGCGCGCGGTGCTGCTCTACAACAGCCCGATTTCGGGCAATTGCTACAAGGTGCGACTGCTCCTCGCGCACCTCGGCATCCCGTACGAGACGCGCTTCGTCGACGCAGTCGACCGGACGCTGTCGCGCGACGAGCTCGAAGGGCTGAGCCCGACGCGGCGCGTCCCGACGCTGGTCCTCGACGACGGCCGCCCGCTGGCCGAGTCGAACGCGATCGTCTGGTACCTCGGCGAGGGCACGCGCTTCGTCCCGGCTGACCCGTACGCGCGGGCGCAGATGCTCCAGTGGATGTTCTGGGAGCAGTACGAGCACGAGCCGGCGATCGCCGTGCTCCGGTTCCTGAAGACCTACTCGGGCCGCCCGGAGTGGTACGAGGCCCAGCGCGACCACCTGCACAAGCGCGGCGTGAAGGCGCTCGACGCGATGGAGCGGCGACTGGAGGGTCGGGAGTGGTTCGCGGGCGACTCGATGTCGCTCGCGGACATCGTGCTCTACGCGTACACGCATGCGGCCGCCGAGGGTGGGTTCGACCTCGAGCCGTATCCGGCCGTGCGCGCCTGGGTCGACGGCGTCGCGGCCGAGCCCGGGCACGTCCCGATCGACGCGTAGCAAGCGCGGGTTTCCCGAAGCCCGATCGGGGTTCTCCACGTCGTAAGGCGGGCGCTGGCCCCTTACGCTCAAACGTTCGAAGGAGGACCCCTATGACACGGAAGCGGTTGTTCCCCGCTCCTGTCGGCGTATTCGTTGCGGTCCTCGCCGCAGGAGCGCTTGTCCTCGGCGTCCCACTCGGACGCACCGCGGACGATCCATCGAACTGTTCGGGTCTCGAACCGAACTCCAATGCAGCAGCCGCGTGCATCGCCGGCGACGCTGAGCCCGTGCCTTCGCTCGACCCCGAGTGGAGCGCGAACTTCACGCCGCCCAAGGCGCCACGCGTGCGCAGCCTCATGACGTGCCGGCCGGTGAACCTCGTGTTCTACGCCGAGACCGACTGGCTGCGCCTCGCGCAGAAGCTGGCGGCCAATCCGTCGCCCTGCGCGCAGTACTACGTCTCCATCCCGCCGTTGTCGGCCGATAAGACGATGCCGCGAACGGCGCAGCCCGCGCTGATCCACGCGCTCGGGCCGCAGTTCCACGTCATCTACGAGTTCAACCTGACGGGCTGGCGGGATAAGTTTGTGACCCCCGGCACAGGCACCTGGTACCAGGCCGGCGTCGAGTGGCGCCGCCGGATCAGGGACACCGCCTCGTTCGACGCCACCCGCGACATCTGGGGGCTGAACGAGCTCGGTGACGCAACGCGAACGAACACCGGGACCCAGCGCGCCAACCAGCTCGAGTCGATGCACGGACTCTTCGACGGCCCCGCTGGTGACCCGCCCGTCAAAGGTCTCGTCTGGATTACGGGCATGAGCCAGGCAACCACCAACCTCTCGCCCTACAAGGCGAACCTCAAGTCCTGGTACGCGGACAGCGCGTACTGGGCGGCCGTCAAGCAGTACGTCCGGTTCTGGTCGCAGGAGAACTACGGCGATGTCGGTCGCTGGGCGGTGCCAGGCATGGAGCACACCTTCCGGCGTGACAGTCTCATCGACTACCTCGAGCACATCGATGTCCTGTCCGGCGTCGGGCCGGATTTGGTCGCACCTGCGTTGGACACGATCCGCGCCACCGAGGCGCCGCTTGGGAACGCCGCCTGGGCATGGAAGTCCGGATTCGGGTACACGTTGGTCGAGTCGCCGCTGATGAAGGCGTTTGTCGCCGCGCAGGTCTACGCCTTGCGCCACTACCAGGCCGGGACGCCCTGGCGCGACGGCGACGCGTTCGGGCTCGCGTGGGCCCCGCAGGCCCCGTCGTGGCTGACGAGCTCGCAGTTCGTCGCCCAGAGCGCCGAGATCCTGGATCAGCTCGCGAGTTCGATCCACGCATCCGACGCTCCGGCCGACGACGCGGGAAGCGGCGCGTGCGGCCCTGACGGGTCCTGGTGCGCGGGTGACCTGGACGGCGCCTCACTCAACCTCAATTGGCACTGGTTCTGGACGTGGTCGCAGCCGGTCGCATCCGACTCCGCCCTCACCGTCGTCGAGGACACGCCGACGGCGCTGACGCTCAACGCGTCTGACGCCGACGGCGACCCGCTGACCTACACGATCGTCGATCAGCCCCAGCGCGGGACGCTCACGGGCGACGGCGGCGACCGGACGTACACGCCGGCGCCGAACTTCAGCGGAACCGACTCGTTCACGTTCCAGGTGAACGACGGCGTCATGGACTCGCGCACCGCGACCGTCAGCATCACCGTGACGCCCGTGAACGACGCCCCGGTCGTCGAGCTGGCCCCGGCCGGCCCGGTCGACGAGGGCGCAGCGTCGCTGCCGCTGACCGCGACAGCGACCGACGTCGAGAACGACCCGCTGACGTACACCTGGACGACGTCGGCCGGCACCATCCTGCCGACCGCCGACACCGCGACGCTCGCCGTCGACGACGGCCCCGCCGTCGCACATGTGACCGTCACCGCCGACGACGGCCAGGGCGGGATGGGAACGGCGGCGATCGACGTCGTCGTCAACAACGTCGCACCCTCGGTTGAGGCGGGCGCCGATCTGAGCCAGCTCTGGCGGCTGCCGCTCAGCGTCGCCGGCACCGCCGGCGATCCGAGCACGGCCGACGCGGCCGCGATGGCCGCGACGTGGGACTTCGGCGACGAGACGCCGCCGGTCACGGGGCTCACGCCGATGCACTCCTACGACCACCCCGGCACGTACACGGCCACCCTGACCGTGAGCGACAAGGACGGCGCCACCACGACCGACACCCGGACGGTGACGATCGGCCCGCGGCCCGCGGAGCTCTACTTCGGCGGCCCGTACACGCCGAGCGCGCCCTGGGCGACGCTCTCGGCACGGATCTGGGATCCGACCGACCGCTGGGGCGAGCGGCTCCTCGGCCACCGGCTGACGATCCACCTCGGCTCGAAGAGCTGCAGTGCGAACACGAATGCCGGCGGGCTCGCGACCTGCGCGATCAACATCACGGGGCTCCCGCTGGGACGCACCCCGGTGACGATCACGTTCCCGGGAGACGAGCTGTACACCGCCGACACGCACGTCGTCGGTGATCTGGCTGTCAGCTCGACGCTTCAGGCCTGTGGGATCCGCGCCTCGAGCGCGGATCCCAGGGCCTCGCGCACGGGCACGAGGTCGATGCGGTCCAGCACGTCCGCGAAGAAGCCGCGCACGATGAGCCGCTCGGCCTGGCTGCGGGAAAGGCCGCGGGACATCAGGTAGAAGAGCTGCTCGCGGTCGACCTGGCCGATGGTGGCGCCGTGCGTGCAGCGCACGTCGTTGGCCTCGATCTCGAGGCCGGGGATCGAGTCGGCGTGCGCCCGCGGCGACAGGAGCAGGTTGCGGTTCTCCTGGTACGCGTTCGTCTTCTGGGCCGCCTTCTCGACCTTGATCATCCCGCGCCAGACCGCGGTCGCCCGGTCGCGCAGGGCGCCCTTGAACGCGAAGTCCGATGTCGTGTTCGGCGCCTGGTGGGACTGGAAGGTGTCGAAGTCGAGGTGCTGGCGCCCGTCGGCGAAGTACGCGCCGGTCACGCGCGACGTCGCGCCCTGCCCGGCGAGGTCGTTCTCGATCCGCACCTTGCCCTTCTTGGAGCCGAAGCCGCCGGCGACCCAGTCGAGCTCGGCGTCGCGGCCGACGCGCGCGCGGTGCGAGGCGAAGTGCCACGTTTCGTACGCCAGGTTCTGGAGCGACACGTACTCGACCCTGGCCGCCTGCCCGACGAAGATCTCGGACACGGCGTTCGAGTAGCCGGCCGTCTCGTCGGCGGCGCCGGCGAACTCCTCGATCACGCTGAAACGGCTGCCCTCCTCGGCGACGACGAGCAGGCGCCAGAAGCGCGCCCCGCCATCAGGCGGGTTCGCAACGCGCACGTACAGCGGCTGCTCGAGCTCGACGCCCTTCGGGACGTGCACGAGCAGGCCGTGCTCCCACGCCGCGGCGTTGTGCGCGGCGAACTTCTCGTCGGCGCCGACGAGCGTGCCGAGCAGCTCGTGGTCGCCGAGCGGCTCGAAGCGGATGCCCTTCGGGTGCGCGCTCGATCGTGATCCCGGCCGCGTCCATCAGCGCGAGCCCGGCGACGTCGATGTCGAGCATCGTCGCCGACGGAGCAGGCGTCTTCGGCGTGTCGCCATTAGTGGCGAAGCTGTCCGGGTCGAAGCCGCGCAGGTCGGTGAACCGCCAGGGCTCGTCGGTCGTCGTCGGGAACGGCAGCGCCTGGTAGCGCTCGAGCAGCTCGATCCTCACGAGCTCCTCCGGTGCAGGACGACGCCGTTTCCGTCCGGGTCGGCGAAGAACGCCATCTGGCGCACGCCGGTGTCGACCACCTCGCCGAAGAACTGCACGCCCTTTGCCTCGAGCTCTGCGCGCGCCGCGGGGACGTCCGCCACGCGCAGCGCGAAGCCGCTCCGGTTCGGCGAGAACGCCGTGCCGATCCGGTTCGGGTCGACGATCAGCAGCCGCACGTTGCCCGTGTCGAACGCCGGGAAGTCGGTGTCGGCGCCCGAGCGCGGCAGGCCCAGCGTCTCGCCGTAGAAGCGCTCGGCGCGCGCCACGTCCTGCGTCGGCAGCGAGATGAAGTCCGTTCCCTCGATCACTGCAATGCGAGCTCCGTCGGCTCCCTAGCCGACGGAGCCTTCCATCTGCAGCTGGATCAGGCGGTTCAGCTCGACGGCGTACTCGAGCGGGAGCTCCTTCGTGATCGGCTCGACGAAGCCGCTGACGATCATCGCCGTCGCCTCGGACTCCGTGAGGCCGCGCGACATGAGGTAGAAGAGCTGCTCCTCGCCGATCTTCGAGACCGTCGCCTCGTGGCCGATGTCGACCTCGTTCTCGTCGATGCGGATGTACGGATACGTATCGGTCCGCGAGTCCTCGTCGAGGATCAGCGCGTCGCAGACGACCTTCGACCTGGCGCCGTGCGCACCCTTCGCGACCTCGAGCAGGCCGCGGTACGACGAGCGGCCGCCGTTCTTCGAGATCGACTTCGACGTGATCACGGAGGTCGTGTTCGGCGCGACGTGGACGCACTTGCCGCCCGCGTCCTGGTGCTGGCCTTCGTTGGCGAACGCGATCGAGAGCACCTCGCCGTGCGCACCCTCGCCCATCAGCCAGATCGCCGGGTACTTCATCGTCAGCTTGGAGCCGAGGTTGCCGTCGACCCACTCCATCGTCGCGTTCTCGTAGGCAACCGCGCGCTTGGTGACGAGGTTGTAGACGTTCGTCGACCAGTTCTGGATCGTCGTGTAGCGGCACCGGCCACGCGGCCGGACGATGATCTCGACGACCGCCGAGTGCAGCGAGTCGGACGAGTAGATCGGCGCGGTGCAGCCCTCGACGTAGTGCACATAGGCGTCCTCGTCGACGATGATCAGCGTCCGCTCGAACTGGCCCATGTTCTCCGCGTTGATGCGGAAGTAGGCCTGCAGGGGCTGCTCGATGCGCACGCCGGGGGGCACGTAGATGAACGAGCCGCCCGACCAGACAGCCGAGTTCAGCGCCGCGAACTTGTTGTCGTTCGCGGGGATGACCGAGCCGAAGTACTCCTTGACGATGTCCTCGTGGTCGCGCAGGGCCGAGTCCATGTCGAGGAAGAGCACGCCCTGCGACTCGAGGTGCTCCTGGAGCTTGTGGTAGACGACCTCGGACTCGTACTGGGCGCCGACGCCGGCGAGGAACTTGCGCTCGGCCTCGGGGATCCCGAGCCGGTCCCACGTGTTCTTGATGTCCGGCGGGAGATCCTCCCACGACGTGGCCTGCTTCTCGGTCGGGCGGATGTAGTAGTACATCGCGTCGAAGTCGATGTCCTCGAGGTGGCCGCCCCAGGTCGGCAGCGGGCGCGCCTCGAAGTACTCGAGCGCCTTCAACCGCTGGTCACGCATCCACTGCGGCTCGTTCTTCTGCTCCGAGATGTTCGCGACGACCGCGCGCGTCAGGCCGCGGCCCGACTTGAAGAAGTAGTCCTCTTTGTCGTGGAAGCCGTACTTGTAATCGTTGCCGATGCCGGCAACAACCTCGGTCTCGTCGACCGCACTCACGACACCACCTCCGGAGTGAACGCCTCGTAGCCCTCGGCCTCGAGCCTGTGTGCCAGCTCGGGTCCGCCTTCCTCCACGATACGCCCACCGACGAAGACGTGGACGAAATCGGGCGTGATGTAGTTCAGGATTCGCTGGTAATGCGTGATCAGGAGCGCGCCCATGTCCGGGCCGACGAGCTCCTTGACGCCGCCGGCGACGATGCGCAGCGCGTCGATGTCCAGGCCCGAGTCGGTCTCGTCGAGGACGGCGATCTTCGGCTTCAGCATGGCCATCTGCAGGATCTCGACCCGCTTCTTCTCGCCGCCTGAAAACCCGTCGTTGAGGTAGCGCGACGCGAGCTCCCGCGAGATGCCCAGGCGCTCCATCGCCGCCAGGAGCTCCTCGCGGAACTCCTTGATCGGCACGGGATCCTCCTCGCCGGCGCGGGCCTTGCGGACGGCGTTGATCGCGGTGCGCAGGAAGTTCGTCACCGTGACGCCCGGAATTGCGTGCGGGTACTGGAAGGCCAGGAACAGGCCGCGCTGCGCGCGCTCGTCGGCCCCCAGCTCGGTCACGTCCTCGCCGTCGAGGCGGATCTGCCCCTCGGTGATCTCGTAGGCCGGATGGCCCATGAGCGCGTAGGCGAGCGTCGACTTGCCCGAGCCGTTCGGGCCCATGATCGCGTGCACCTCGTTCGAAGCGACCTCGAGGTCGACGCCCTTGACGATCTCGGTGCCGTCCTCGAGGGCGACGTGCAGGTTCCTGATCTCCAGCTGAGCCAAAAGATTGTGCCTCCGGAAGTTAAGGCGCGACGCGGGTTCGCGGCCACGCTCGTAACACGATCGTAGCCGAGGGATACCCAGCTCCGAAGGGCCGAAATCACCCGTGACCCGCCGAGCCGTGCTGCTACCCTCGACGCATGCCCGGAAATATCGGCTGGCAGGGGCTCATCGTGATCCTCCTGATCGTGCTCGTGATCTTCGGGCCGAAGCGGATCCCCGAGATCGCACGCTCGCTCGGTCGCGGCATGCGGGAGTTCAAGGACTCGGTGACCGGCGACCACGATCATCACAAGGACGACGCGACGCACGTCCCGGCGGAGCCGCACGAGATCGGCCCCGCCCCGACGAGCGACGTGACCGAGCCGCAGCCCCGCGAGCGCGACACCGTCGTCTAAGCCACCGGAATGCCCCAGGTGAGGGGTGCACTCCCGAGACGCCTCGGCCACGACGAGGAAGCGTCGCTCGTCGAGCATCTCACGGAGCTTCGGACGCGGATCATCATCTGCCTGGGCTCGGTGACGATCTGGTTCTGCGTCCTCTTCTTCGGGCTGCGGCACAAGCTGATCGACTGGCTCTCGGTGCCGCTTCCCAGCGGGATCGGCAAGCCGATCACGCTGAGCCCGTCCGAGCCGTTCATGACCTCGTTCAGCATCTGCTTCTGGACGGCGCTCGCGCTCTCGCTGCCGATCATCGTCTGGCAGCTATGGGCGTTCCTCGCCCCGGCGTTCTCGGAGCGGGCCGACCGGTCGGTGGTGAAGCTCGTCCTGGCCGCAACGGGTCTGGCAGCGCTCGGGATGGCGTTCGCGTACTGGGTCGTCCTGCCGACCTCGCTGAACTTCCTGCTGAACTTCGACGCCGCCCAGTACCACACGGAGATCCGCGCCAAGGACTACTTCGACTTCGTGGCGCTGATGATCTTCAGCATCGGCCTGATCTTCGAGCTTCCGATCTTCATGATCGGCCTCGTCCGGCTCGGAATCCTCTCGTCGGACACCCTGCGCAAGAACCGCCGGATCGGCTACGGGATCGTCGTGATCGTCGCCGTGCTGCTCCCGGGGGTCGACTTCGTGACGATGACGGTCCAGACCGTCCCGCTGGTCATCCTGTACGAAGCGTCGATCTGGGCCACCGTGATCGCCGAGCGCCGCGCCGCGGCTCCCGATCCGGCTCCCGGGCCCATTTAGCCGGCCCCCCAGCTCCTCGAGCGAGTGACCCGATCACTCGAACGAGGAGACGGGCCGCGCGCCTGACCTGCCGATGTCACAGACGTGGGCAAGCGGCTGCCCTTCACTGCCTCATCCGCGCGAGCCACCGGCGCCCGTCCGTGCCGGCTCGCGCGTCTGGCTTCCCGCGTGCGCGACCAGTCGGGCTTCGCGCTCCCGATGGCCATCGGGATGATGATGATCTTCGCCATCGCCCTCGGGACGGTCGTGATCGAGACGACCGCGGGCCAGAACACCAACGAGCGTGACACCGCCGACACCAAGGCCCTGTCACTCGCCGAAGCCGGCGTCGGCACGGCACTCTCGATCCTGAACAACGCCTCGGATCCAACGAGCGCTTCCGCGGTCACACCGGGCTCGAGCTCCTCCAACGGCGGGACGTCCTCGTGGACCGGCACGCTGGCGGGCAACACGTGGACGCTGACCGGGACCGGCACCCTGCCAAGCCCGATCGCCGGTGGCGGAACGGTGCGGCGGACGGCCTCGGTCGACGTGTCCCTGAACCCGACGAGTGCCGCCTGGCAGTACGTGTTCGCGGACAACGCCGCGGGCTGCATGACGATCTCGAACAACGCGACCATCTCGGCCCCCGTCTATTCCCGCGGCGGCCTCTGCATCAGCAACAACGCCCACGTCACCGGCAGCCCGGTTCAGGTCGAGGGAACGGTCACGATCGGAAACAACGGCTCGATCGGATCGGCGGGAACCCCGGTCGCCGTCGCAAACCTGGCCGGGTGCGGCAGCCCGAACCCCCATCCCTGCACGGTGGCCGATCGGGTCTACGCCACCACGCTCACGCAAACCACGCAGGCGCTCACGAAGCCGACCATCGACCTCGCCGGCTGGTACGCCAACGCGAAACCCGGGCCGAGTCACAACTGCACCGTCGGCGCCATCACCGGCGGGTTCGACAGCGACGCGACGCTGAATCGCAGCCGCACGCAGTTCAACCTCACCTCGGGAAGCTCGTACGACTGCCAGTACTGGGAGAACAGCGTCATGGTCGGCCAGCTCAAGTGGGACTCCGCGACGACCACGCTCACCGTCCTCGGCACGATCCTGTTCGACGGCCCCATCGGCCTGAGCGGCACGGCAACGTACTCCGGACGGGGAACGATCTACTCGACGAGCCAGATCACGTCGAGCAACAACACGCACCTCTGCGGGGTAGCGGCTTGCGACGGGACGTGGAACACCAGCGCGAACCTGCTCGTCCTCGTCGCGGGGGAGCCGACGCTGGCGAACGGCATCACCCTGGCGAACAACAGCATCTTCCAGGGGGCGATGTACGCGGTCAACGACTACAGCGCATCCAACAACGTTCAGAACTGGGGCCCGGTCATCGCACGCTCGATCAGCATCTCGAACAACGCGGGCCAGATCATGCAGCTCCCGTCACTTCCGGCGGGCACCCCCGGTGCCGGCGGAGCCCTCCAGCCCGTCACCGGCACATGGCGCTGAGCGTGCGGGCTCCGGGCCGGCTCGCCGGCTAGAGCCTTCGCGCCGAGACGGCCGCACGATCGGAGGCCTCGGTGAGCACGGCCCCGAGGATGCCGACGATCTCGTCGAACTCGGCCTGCCCCGCGACGAGCGGCGGCGAGATCTGGATCACCGGGTCGCCGCGGTCGTCGGCCCGGCAGATCAGGCCGGCATCGAAGAGCGCAGGTGTCAGGAACCCCCGCAGGAGCGTCTCGCAGTCATCGTCGGAGAACGTCTCACGGGTCTCCTTGTCCTTCACGAGCTCGAGCGCGTAGAAGTAGCCGGCGCCGCGCAGGTCGCCGACGATCGGGAGGTCGAGCAGCTCGGCCAGCGTGCGGCGGAACGCGTCCTCGTTCGCGCGCACGTGCTCGAGGATCCCGTCGCGCTTCATGATCTCGATGTTCTTGAGCGCGATGGCGCAACCGACCGGGTGTCCGCCGAAGGTGATCCCGTGCGCGTACATCGAGGTGCCGGACAGGAACGGCTCCATCACGCGGTCGGTGGCCACGACGGCGCCGATGGCGGCGTAGGCCGACGAGAGCCCCTTCGCGCAGCACACGATGTCCGGCTGCATGTCGTAGCGCTCCGAGCCGAACCATTCGCCCAGGCGCCCGAACCCGGTGATCACCTCGTCGGCGGACAGCAGGATGTCGTAGCGGTCGCAGATCTCCCGCACGCCGGCGAAGTAGCCGGCCGGCGGCGTGAGGCAGCCCCCCGCGTTCTGCACCGGCTCCATGTGCACGAGGCACACGGTCTCCGGGCCCATCGACTCGATCGTGGTCTCGAGCTCGGCGAGCAGGAAGCGCGTGAACTCCTCCTCGGTCTCCTCGGCGGGGCGGTGGTAGCGGTTCGTGTTCGAGACGTGGCGCACCTCGGGCACGAGCGGCTCGAACGGCATGCGGATGGCCGGGATGCCGTTGATCGACAGGGCTCCGAAGGTGGTGCCGTGGTAGGCCACCTGCCGCGCGATCGCCTTGTACTTGCGCGGCGGCGGCGCGCCGACGTGCTCGTCGTGGCGCACCTCGAGGGTGGGCACGTGCTTGCTCCCGCGCGCGAGGTAGTACTGGCGCGCGAGCTTCCACGCGGCCTCGACCGCCTCGGAGCCGCCGGAGACGAAGAAGACGCGGTTCAGGTCGCCGGGCGCGAGCGAGGCGATCTCGGCGGCCAGCTCGATCGCGCGCGGGTGCGCGTACGACCAGTTGGTGTAGAAGGGCAGCTCGCGCATCTGGGCGAGCGCGGCCTGGCCCATCTCCTCCCCGTAGGAGTAGCCGACGTTGACGCAGAACAGGCCGGCCAGCGCGTCGAGGTAGCGACGGCCGTCCGCGTCCTCGAGGTAGCAGCCGTCGCCCCGCACGATCACGGGCACGTCGCCCTCGGCGTACGAGCCCATGCGCGTGAAGTGCAGCCAGAGGTGGTCGCGCGCCGCCTGCTGGAGGTCGGTCACGTCGTCGTCCCCAGCACCGGCTTGCCCTCGAGCTCGAGCGCGCCGGCCTCGGGCGCCTCGATCAGCACGTCGACCTGGCGGCGACGCACCGGGGCGCCGAGCACGTAGCCGACGACGGCCAGCAGCGCCACGACGGCCAGCGTCCCGAGCGTCAGCACCTCGAACTTCGCAAACGAGACGCCCCATGTGCCCTTGAAGTCGTAGTCGATGCCGAACAGGCGCTCGAGCGTGCTCGGAAAGATCGACACCCAGCTGCCGAGTGCAACCCAGAACGTGATCAGTGCCGCCGCCACCCAGATGCCCCAGCGGCCGAGGGGCACCCGGTACGGGCGGTGGACCTCCGGGTACTTGTGCCGCAGCACGGCGGCCGCCGGGAAGATCCAGAGGTAGGAGATCAGAGTCGTCGAGATCGCGATCGTGAGCACGACCTGGAAGGCGCTCGCCGTGCTCTGCCTGTTGAGCATGATGATCGCGGCGATCGTGAAGGCGGACGCCACGACGCCCGACATCACGTTGACGCGCACGGGCGTGCCGAGCTTGCGGTTGAAGACGCCGAAGAACCCGGGAAACGCGCCGTCGTAGGCGGCCACGGCCTGGATCCGGTCCGAGCCGATCATCCAGACGGCGCCCGAGGTCATCAGCGTGAAGATGAACAGCAGGACCATCACGTCGAACATCGCTTCGGACGCACCGCCGTAGACACCGAAGACGGTCTGGATCGCGTCGACGAAGCCGCCGATCCCCGAGATCGCGTCCTGCGGCAGCACGAGCAGGATGCCGAGGATCGGGATCGCGTACATGAGCACCCCGCCGATCCCGCTGCGAGTCACCGAGACCGGGACGTCGCGCTGCGGGTTGACCATCTCCTCCGCTGCGCCGTTGGGCAGCTCGAACCCGACGTAGTTGAAGAGCAGGTAGGGCACAAGGCCGAGGAAGACGGCCATCGACGGGCTCAGGTCGCCGAACGTGATGCCGTGCACGCCGTGCTTCACCGCGTAGAGCGCACACCGTGAACGTGAAGAAGCCGAGCACGACGACACGTGCCATGCCGCCCGCGGTCGGGATCCACTTCCCGCGCGAGAGGGAGATGATCGCGACCCCGATCGAGAACCAGACGAAGAGCAGCTTGAACACGTAGTCGCCCGCCGAGCCTGCGCTGATCTCGGGCAGATGGTGACTCGCGTTCCACGAGTCGAGCGCGACGAACGCAAGCGAGCCGCCGACCCAGAGCGGGTTCGTGATCCAGTAGAAGACGGCCGCCATGCCGGCATGGAAACGGCCGAACGCGAGCTTCGTCCACTCGTACGGGCCGCCCTCCTGCGTGAAGGCGCTTCCCACCTCGGCCATCACGAGCGCGTACGGGAAGACGAAGGCGACGGCAAGCACGATCAGCCAGGTGAACCCCTGACCGCCGCTCGACGCGACGAGGCCCAGCGTGTCGAGGCCTACGAACGCGCAGAGCAGGAAGAAGAGCATGTCGAAGCGCCGCAGCGACTTCTTGAGCTTGGCCTTCTCGTGCAGCGCGAGCTGGGTCGTGTGCTCGACCGGGCGGCCTAGGCTGACTGGCGTGTCCACGGTGTGCTCCTTTCGTCGGCCGGGACACGCGCGCCCCAGTCGTAGGCCTGCTTCCAGAGGTCGAGGTAGAGGAAGGTCTCGGTCGACACGACGCCGTCGAGCTCGCGCAGCCGGTTCGTGACCTCGAAGAGGTGCGCCCGGTCGGTGCAGAGCACCTCGACGAGGAGGTCGAAGTGGCCCGCGGTGACGACGACGTACGACGACTCCTCCCAGGCGGCGATCGCGTCGGCGACCGTCCCGGGCGGGCCGGCCGTCCGGATGCCGATCATCGCCTGCGAGTCGAAGCCGAGCCCGAGCGGGTTGGTCACGCCGGTGACCTGGAGGATGTTCTCGTCGCAAAGCCGCGTGTAGCGCGCGCGCACGGTCGCCTCGGAGACGCCCACGGCGCGCGCGATGCGGCGGAAGGAGTCGCGCCCGTTGCGTTGCAGCGCCTCGATGATCGCGACGTCGGTCGCGTCCAGGCTGTGCGGGCGCGAGACCGCGCCACGCTTCGCGTTCTTTCGCTATCTGCCGAATTGTTACGCAATGCGCGGCGATTCTATGACGTCGCTGCGCATTGCGTCAATCGTCAGGCCAGTTTTACCGCGACGTGCTTGATGCGCGTGTACTCCTCCATCGAGTACAGCGACATGTCCTTGCCGTAGCCCGACTGCTTGAAGCCGCCGTGCGGCATCTCGGAGGCGAGCGGGAACAGGTGCTCGTTCACCCAGACCGTGCCGAAGTCGAGCTTGCGGGCGGCGGCGAGGGCACGGCCGACGTTCTCGCTGAAGACGGAGGCGGCGAGGCCGTAGCGGACGCCGTTCGCCATCGCGATCGCGTCGTCGTCGGAGGCGAAGGGCTGCATCGTGACGACCGGCCCGAACACCTCACGCTGCACGATCTCGTCGTCCTGCTCGACGTCGGCGACGATCGTCGGCTTCACGAAGAAGCCGCGATCGCCGAGCGCGCCGCCGCCCGTGACGACGGTCGCCCGCGCGGGCAGCCGCTCGAGGAAGCCGAGCACGCGCTCGCGCTGGGCCTCCGAGATGACAGGTCCCATGTCGACGTCGTCGCCTTCCACGGGGTCGGCGACCTTCATGGTCTCGATCACGCCCTTCGTCGCCTCGACGACGTCATCGTAGATTGCCTCGCTCACGAGGATGCGCGACGACGCCGTGCAGTCCTGGCCCGAGTTCCAGTACCCGCCGATCTTCACGGCCTCGGCGACCGTCGCCGGGTCGGCGTCGTCGAGCACGACCATCGGCGCCTTGCCGCCGAGCTCGAGGTGAACGCGCTTGAGCGTGTCGGCTGCGTTCCGCGCGATCAGCTTCCCCGTCTCGACGTCGCCCGTCAGCGACACGAGCGCGATGTCCTCGTGCCGGACGAGCGCGTCGCCCACCGGGAGCCCGTCGCCCGTGACCACCTGGAGGACGCCAGGCGGGAGCACCTCCTGCGCGAGCTCGGCGAAGCGGAGCGTGGTCAGCGGCGTCTGCTCGGCCGGCTTGATGATCTGGACGTTGCCCGCGGCGAGCGCCGGGCCGAGCTTCCAGACGACCATCATCAGCGGGTAGTTCCACGGCGTGATACCAGCGACGACGCCGAGCGGCTCCCGGCGGATGATCGACGTGTAGCCCTCGACGTACTCGCCCGCGCTCTTGCCCTCGAGCGTGCGGGCGGCGCCGGCGAAGAAGCGCAGGTTGTCGGCCGAGAAGGGCATCTCGTCGGCCGCGATCGACATCGGCTTGCCGACGTTCTGCGACTCGAGCGTGGTCAGCTCGTCCGCGTGCTCGTCGATCAGGTCGGCGAGCTTCAGCAGGAGCTCCATCCGGTCCTTGGGCGTCTTGTTGCGCCAGTCCTCCCAGGCCTTCTTCGCTGCCTCGACGGCGCGCCCCACGTCCTCGGCCGTGCCCCGCGGGACCTCGGCGATCACCTCGCCCGTGGACGGGTTGAGGACCTCCATCGTCTCGCCGCTCGACGAGTCCACCCACTCGCCGCCGATGAACTGCTTGTGTCGGGTGACTGCGACTGCCATCTCTCCTCCTCGTCTCTCTCCTGCCGTCGAATCTATCGCCGTCCTACCGCTTGAGCACGCCGGTGTCGCGGGTCAGCTTCACCGAGATGAACACCGGGATCAGCGTCACGAGGATCCAGACGAGCACCACGACGTTGACCTGCGGGAGCTCGGTCCCCTGCCGGATGGCGCCGAGGATCCAGAGCGGCAGCGTGTTCTGGGCCGCCGTGAAGTAGGTCACGATCACCTCGTCGAACGAGAGCGCGAAGGCGAGCAGGGCGCCCGAGATCAGCGCGGTCGAGATCACCGGCCAGATCACGTAGCGGAAGGTCTGCCAGCCGTCGGCGCCGAGGTCCTGCGACGCCTCGACGAGCGAGCCGGGCGTCCGCCTGAGCCGGGCGATCGCGTTGTTGTAGACGATGACGATGCAGAACGTCGCGTGCGCGATCACGATCGTCCAGAGCGAGAGCTGGATGTTCCCGGCCGCGTAGAACGAGTTGAGCGCCATGCCCGTGACGATGCCGGGCAGGGCGATCGGCAGGATCAGGATGAGCGAGAAGGCCTGGCTGCCGAAGAACTTGAAGCGGTGCACGGCGAACGCGGCCGCCGTGCCGAGCAGGAGCGCGATCGCGGTCGCGAAGAACGCGACCCGCACGGAGAGCCAGAGCGCGTCGCGGATCTCCTGGTTGCGCCATGCGACCCCCCACCACTTGGTGGAGAACTGCGTGATCGGCCAGCCCTGGACGTTCGTCTTGTTGAACGCATAGACGCCGATGAGCACGATCGGGAACAGCAGGAAGAGCACGACGAGCGCCGACCAGGCCGCGAGCGTAACGCGGGTCCCGCGCGACTCCACTACAGCGCCTCGAACGCGCCGAGGCGCTTCGCGATGAACAGGTAGACGGCCATGACGAGGACCGGGACGAGCGCGTACGCGGCCGCGAACGGGACGTCGTTCGCGATGCCGACGTTCGCGTAGACGACCTGGCCGATGAACTGCGAGCCGCCGCCGACCAGCTGGGGCGTGATGAAGTCGCCGAGCGTGAGCGAGAACGTGAAGATCGAGCCCGCGACGATGCCCGGCAGCGCGAGCGGGAGAATGACCGAGCGCAGCGTCCGGAAGCCGTGCGCGCCGAGATCGCGGGACGCCTCGAGCAGCGAGTCGGGGATGCGCTCCAGCGACGCGTACACCGGGAGCACCATGAACGGCAGCCAGATGTACGAGAAGACGATCCAGATCGCCCAGTCGGAGTAGCCGACGCCGAGTGACGGCAGGCCGAGCTTGCCCAGCGA
This sequence comes from uncultured Thermoleophilia bacterium, assembly GCA_963817375.1. Taxonomy (GTDB): domain Bacteria; phylum Actinomycetota; class Thermoleophilia; order Gaiellales; family Gaiellaceae; genus JACVRM01. The sequence goes on from CAWFOB010000002.1 coordinate 17,602, forward strand.
CCAGTTCAGCACGCCGTCCTCGGCGAGGATCAGCCGCCAGGCATAGACGCGCGCGAGGTAGCTCGCCCAGAGCGGGATGAGCACGCAGACGAACAGCAGCGTGCGCGTGCCCGGCTTCGCGACACGGGCCATGAAGTAGGCGAGCGGGAACGCGAGCACGGCGTCGGTGACGGTGACGGCGAAGGCGATCCCGATGGTGCGGAACGCGATCCGGCGGTACGTGGGGTCGTCCAGGATCGTGCGGAAGTTGTCGAGGTTCCAGTGCTTGACGAGGTGCGTCGTGAACGGGTCGACCGTCCAGAACGCCGACGCGAGCAGCGCCCCGAGCGCCAGCAGGTAGACGAGCACGAACCAGGCCAGCGGCGGGAGCAGCAGCGCACTGCCCTTCAGCCACGAGCGACGCCAGAAAGCCGCCGAGGCGGAGAGGCGGGCCGCCCGCAGGCGGCCCGCCCCGCTCTCGAAGACGGACATCAGCCCGCCGCCGAGACCGCTACCCCTTGATCGAGATCCAGGCCTGCGACCACTTCGTGTAGTCCATGCAGTCCTTCTTGCCGTTGCCGCAGTCGGCGACCGGCGTCTTCCAGAACTTCAGGGACTTGTAGTAGGCCAGCGGCTCGTCCGCGTGGTACGCGTGGCACGAGCCCTTCTTGATCTTGTCCATGTACGCGCAGGCCTTCTTGTTCACCGGGGTCTCCGGCCAGGAGACGCCCTGCATCGCCTGCACCTTCGGCTGCGAGATGTAGTTCCACCACTTGTAGGCGCAGTTGGGGTGCTTCGACTTCGAGGAGAGCATCCACGTGTCGAGCCATGCCGTCGCGCCCTCCTTCGGCACCGTGTCCGCGACGGGGACGCCGGCGCCCTTGGCCTGGACGGACGCCTGCGGCCAGGCCGCGCCGATGACGACGCCGCCGTTCTTGAACAGCTGCGCCTCGTCGGAGGCGTACGTCCAGTACTTCTTGACGAGCGGCCGCTGGTCCTTGAGCAGCTTGACGACCGCGTCGAACTGCGTCTTGTTCAGCTCGTACGGATCCTTGATGCCGAGCGACGGCCTCGCCTTCGAGAGGTACAGCGCCGCGTCCGCGATCTGGATCGGGTTGTCCGGCACGGTGATCTTGCCCTTGTACTTCGGGTCGTAGATCGCCGCCCAGCTCGTCGGCTTCTTGGTGACGGCCTTGGTGTTGTAGAGCAGCACGTTCGGCCCGAACTGGAGCGAGATCCCGTAGTGCTTGCCGTCGACCGTGTTGTTGGCCGGCGACTTGAACGGCGCGTAGAAGTCCTTCCAGGGCTTCACGAGATTCACGTTCGTCTCCTGAATGGCCCCGCCGTAGATCAGGCGCAGGCTCGCGTCGCCGGACGCGGAGACCATGTCCCACTGTCCCGGGTTCCGGGTCATCAGCGTGACCATCTCGTCCGAGGTGCCGGCGTACTTGTAGGTGATCTTGCAACCGGTCTGCTTCACGAACGGCTTGACCCACGACGGATCGAGGTACCCCTCCCAGCCGATCATCGTCAGGGCGCCTTCGCCGGGACCGATCTTGGTCGGCAACCCGCTCGCTGCCGTACGCGAGCCGACGCTGACCGTCGGAACGGTCAGCGCCGCGCCGATCACCGCCACAACGGCGGCCGCGACCAGCCAGTGCCGCCTCTTGACCCTCCTCATCCTCTGTCCTCCTCCTCGTGTGGAACGTTGATGGTGAACGCGTCCTCGGGCGCCCACGCGAGCGTGACGGCACGTCCCTGCTCCGTCCGGACCTGCTCCGACGTGGATTCGAGGTTCTGGCGGACCACGACGAGCGTGCCGCCGCCGTCGAGACGGACCCGGTAGCGGGTCACGGGGCCGAGGTACACGACCTCCTCGACATGGCCCTTCTCCGTGGTGCTCGACAACTCCCGGGGCGCCCCATCAGGTGCGAGCATGCGGATCTTCTCCGGCCGGATAGTGAACCGCCGGCCGTTGCGCTCGATGATGTTCGACACGCCGACGAAGCCGGCCACGAACTCTGTCGCGGGGCGCTCGTACACCTCGGCCGGGGTACCGACCTGCTCGACCCCGCCCTGGTTGAACACGGCGATCCGGTCGCTCATCGCGAGCGCTTCCTCCTGATCGTGGGTGACGTACACGAAGGTCTTGCCGAGGTCCTGCTGGAGCGCCTTCAGGAAGACCTGCATCTCCTGGCGCAGCTTCAGGTCGAGCGCGCCGAGCGGCTCGTCGAGCAGGAGCACCTGCGGGTCGTTCACGAGCGCGCGCGCGAGCGCGACCCGCTGGCGCTGCCCACCGGACAGCTGCACCGGCTTGCGCTCGCCCAGCCCGGCGAGGCGCACGCGCGCGAGGGCCTCGGCCGCGCGCGCCTTGCGTTGGCCGCGCCGCACGCCCTTGACGCGCAGGCCGTACTCGACGTTCTCCTCGACCGTCATGTGGGGGAAGAGGGCGTAGTCCTGGAAGACCGTGTTCACGTCACGCCGGTAGGGCGGCCGGCCGGCGACGTCGTCGCCGCCGAGCAGGATGCGCCCGGCGTCAGGGCGCTCGAAGCCGCCGATCAGCCGCAGCGTCGTCGTCTTGCCCGAGCCCGACGGGCCGAGCATGGTGAAGAACTCGCCGCCGAGGATCTCGAGATCCAGCCCGTCGACGGCACGAACGTCGCCGTAGCGCTTCGTCAGCCCGTCGAGGACGACGGCCGGCGGCCGCCCCGGCCGGGGCGGAGCGTCAGGCGGCGCCGCTGCGGGCAGCGACAAGCGACTCCTCCAGGATCTCCAGGCCGCGTGCGAGGTCGTCGTCGGCGATGACGAGCGGGACGAGGACGCGGACGACATTCCCGTACAGCCCGCACGAGAGCAGGATGAGCCCCCGCTCGCGGGCGGCCCCCACGGTCGCCGCGGCGAGCTCCGGCGCCGGCTGCTTGCTGTCGCGGTCGCGGACGAGCTCGAGGGCGATCATCGGTCCCAGCCCGCGGACGTCGCCCACGGTGTCGACGCGCTCGGCGATGTCGTCGAGGCGGCCACTGAGGACTGCGCCGAGCTCCTGTGCGCGCGCGAGGAACCCCGGCGAGGAGACCTCGTCCAGAATCACCGCGGCAGCGGCGCACGAGACCGGGTTGCCACCGAACGTGCCCCCGAGCCCTCCGGGCGCGACCGCGTCGACGATCTCGGCGCGGCCGGTGACGGCCGCCAGCGGCAGCCCGCCGCCGAGCGACTTGCCCGAGACGAGCAGGTCGGGCTCGACGTCGTACTGCTCGATCGCCCAGACCGTGCCGGTGCGCCCCACGCCGGACTGCACCTCGTCGTCGACGTAGAGGATCCCGTGCTCGCGGCAGACCTCGAGCAGACCCGGCGGGGAAGTCGGGCGGCATCGGGATGAAGCCGCCCTCGCCCTGCACGGGCTCGAGCACCATGCAGGCGACCGTCTCCGGGTCGAGCTCGCGCCGGAACAGGAGGTCGAGGCCGTCGAGCGCCTGGTCGGTCGAGATGCCGCGGTAGGGATACGGCGCCGGCGCCCGGTAGACCTCGGGCGCAAACGGCCCGAAGCCGCGCCGGTAGACGAGCTTCGCCGTCATGGTCATTGTCAGCAGCGTCCGTCCGTGGAACGAGTTGTCGAAGACGACCACCGCCGGCCGGCCGGTTGCGGCGCGTGCGATCTTGACCGCGTTCTCGACCGCCTCGGCGCCGGAGTTCACGAGCAGGCTCTTCTGGTCGCCCCCGACGCATGGGGACAGCTCCGCGAGGCGGCGGCACACCTCCACGTACGGCTCGTAGAGGCCGACCATGACGCACTGGTGCAGGTAGCGGTCGGCCTGCTCGTGGATCGCGGCGACTACGGCGGGCGGCCCGTGCCCGAGGTTCTGGCAGCCGAGGCCACCGGCGAAGTCGATGTAGCTCCGGCCGTCGACGTCCTCGACTCTCGCGCCCTCGGCACGCGCGACCACGAGCGGCGGCGTCGCGACGCCGCGCGCGACGAAACGTGCGCGCTCGGCGGCGATCCGTTCGGATGCGCTCCGCGCTGCGGTTTGCGTCACCGGCCACCTCGATTGCTGCGCATCAGGGCGGCATTCTGCACCTCGCGAGCGAAAAGGGAAAGAGAATCTGCTGTTTCTTGAGGATTCGCGTGGGATGGCGCATAGTGGTGCGAGGCGACGAGGGGAGGGCACGATGGCGAGGACCCCACTGGCACGGTGGCTCGAGGACGCGGCCCGCGCGAGCGCGCGCGAGGAGGCGAACGAGAGCACGCTCACGCGCGGACAGCTCCTTCGCCGCGCCGGGGTCGCCGGTGTCGCGGTCGCCGGAGCCGGCGCCTTCGGCCGGCTCGTTCCAGCCGCCCGTGGAGCAGGCGCGCCGACCATCGCGATCGTCGGTGCCGGCCTGGCGGGCCTGTCCGCCGCCTACACGCTGAAACAAGGAGGGTACGCCGCCGACCTCTACGAGGCGGCCGACCGGATCGGCGGCCGCTGCTGGACGCTGCGCGGCGCCTTCGACGACGGCCAGATCGGCGAGCACGGCGGCGAGTTCATCGACACCGGCCACAAGGAGACGCGCAGCCTCGCCAGGGCGCTCGGCCTCAAGCTCGACGACGTCAGTGCGGCCGAGGCCGACGGCACGGAGGTCGTCGGTTGGTTCGACGGCGCGCCGTACACGTTCGCGGACATGACGAGCGACTTCAAGGCGGTCTACAAGAAGCTGCACGCCGACGTCACGGCCGCGGACTACCCGACCACGTGGGACAACTCGACGCCACGCGGCCGCGAGCTCGACGCGATGTCGATCGTCGACTGGATCGACGAATCGGTGCCCGGCGGCAGCCACTCGCGCTTCGGGCAGTTCCTGAAGATCGCCTACACCACCGAGTACGGCGCCGAGCCCGGCGACCAGAGCTCCCTCAATCTGCTGTATCTCCTCGGCTACTCGCCGAAGAACTCGTTCTCCCTCTACGGCGAGTCCGACGAGCGCTTCCACATCCGCGGCGGCAACGACCAGCTGGCGACCAGGCTCGCCGACGAGATCGGCCCGGGCCGCATCAGGCTCGGAACCGCGCTCACGGCGATCGCCCGCAACGGCAGCCGCTTCGACCTCTGGTTCACGTGCGGCGGCAGCAGCTTCAAGGTGCGAGCCGACAAGGTCATCCTCGCGCTGCCGTTCTCGATCCTGCGCTCCCTCGACTACGGCGGCGCGGGCTTCGAGCCGCGCAAGGTGCGTGCGATCAGGGAGCTCGGCATGGGCACGAACTCGAAGCTGCACCTGCAGTTCACCGACCGGATCTGGGTCGGTCAGGGCCTGACCGGCGAGACCTACTCGGATCGCGGCTACCAGAGCACCTGGGAGGTTTCCCGCGCCCAGGCCGGCCGCTCCGGCATCCTCGTCGACTACACCGGCGGGAAGATCGGAGCGAGCTTCGGCAGCGGCACGCCGGCACAGCGCGCACAGCAGTTCCTCGCACAGCTCGAGCCCGTGATCCCGGGCATCTCGAAGCGCTGGAATGGCAAGGCGACGATCGACTTCTGGCCGGGCTACAGGTGGACGAAGGGCTCGTACTCCTACTGGAAGGTCGGCCAGTACACCGCCTTCGCCGGCATGGAGGCCGCCGCCCAGGGCAACTGCCACTTCGCCGGCGAGCACACGTCGATCGACGCCCAGGGATACCTGAACGGCGCCGTCGCAAGCGGCCAGCAGGCCGCAGGCGAGATCCTCGCCGATCTGGGCTAGCTACCCGAGACATTCGCGCGTTTGCCGCTACGCTTCGACCGTGGCTCGTTCAGCAGCAGGCCGCCGGCCGAAGCCGGTCACCGCGCCCAACCGTGGCGCGCGCCGCCCTGCGCAGCCGGTGCAGCCGCGTCCGGAAGACCTCATGTTCTTCCCGCGGCTGCGGAATCACGCGAAGTGGATGTTCGTCTTCCTCGCGCTGGTGTTCGGCTTCGGGTTCGTGATCTTCGGCGTCGGCTCGAGCCTGCCGAGCGGGCTCGGCGACATCCTGCGCAACAATGGCTCGTCGTCCTCGCAGCCGAGCGTCTCGGACGCCCAGAAGGCGATTGCGAAGGACCCGAAGCACGCGCAGTCGTACATCGACCTCTCGCAGGCGTACCAGCGCAACGGAAACATCGACGCCGCCATCCCGCCGCTCGTCACCTACACGAAGCTCAAGCCGAAGAACCAGAACGTGCTCCAGGAGCTCGCCGGCCTGTACTCGATCCAGGCCAGCAAGGCCCAGGCCGTGGCGACACAGGCGAATCAGGACTACACGGACGCGAGCGGGCTCTCGACGCTGCAGACGGGCTCAACGTCCCAGCTGTTCCAGCCCGGTGCGCTCGACAAGACGATCCAGGACGCCGCCGCGACCCGCGGCCAGGCGGCCAACACCAAGATGGGCGCGGCGTACAAGAACGCTGCCGGCACGTACGGGAAGCTCGTGAAGCTGTCGCCGCGCGACTCGCAGCTCTGGTTCCTCTACGCGCTGTCCGCCGAGCAGGCGAGCGACAACCCGCACGCCATCGCGGCCTACCAGCAGTTCCTGAAGCTCTCGCCGAACGCGCCCGAGGCCGCCCAGGTGAAGCAGCGCATCAAGCAGCTGAAGTCCGGCGGCTCGACCGGCGGCGGGGCCGTCGTGTCAGGCAACGGCATCACGCGGATCAACCGCTAGACTCGCGCCGCGCCAGCGGCACCGCTAGAGCATCTTTAGTTAGAGCACGATGGACTTCTCCGTACATACAGAGCAGCTGTCGGACGACGCCTACGTGATCGCACTCGCGGGCGAGGTCGACCTCTACACCGCGCCCGAGTTCAAGCAGGAGCTGCTGGACGTGATCGCCAAGGGCGCGAAGCACGTCGTCATCGACCTGTCGGAGACGACGTTCATCGATTCGACCACGCTCGGCGTCCTCGTCGGCGGGGTGAAGCGCCTGCGGACGAACGACGGGCAGTTGTCGCTTGTCTGTTCCGACCGCAACATCACCAAGATCTTCGAGATCACGGGCCTCGACCGTGTCTTCACGATTCACGCTTCGCGCGACGAAGCGCTCGCTTCGCTCGCCGCGTAGCCGCGGAAAGTCCGGCGCCGCTCCTCACCGCGGAAGTCCGGCGCCTCGCGGCGCCATGACGACTTTCCGCGGGACTGAATAGACGCGACTTCGCGCGACGTGACTGCGGCGGGGCAAGCCCGCCTCCGTCGGTATCAGCGCCGGCGCGAGCGGAACGCCCACCAGACCCCGGCCACGACAAGTCCGAGAAAGACGACCAGCCCTGCCCAGGAGCCGAGCAGAGCCGTGGCGATCACGATCGCCGCGAAGAAGCCGATGGCGAGCAGGACGAAGTTGAAGGCTGCGCCTTCGCTCCGAAACGGGTTCTCCACGCTCTTACCCCGAGCGCGACGTGACGACGAAATGGGCGACCGCCTTGATCTGCGCCGGCGTGAGCTTGCCCTTGAAAGGCGGCATGATCGCGCCGCCGTTCGTGACCTGCTTGATGACGCCCGCCTCGTCCTTCGTCGACTGATCCAGGTTCGGGCCAACCGTCCCGGTGGAGCCGGCTGCCTTCAGCGTGTGGCAACCCGAGCAGCCCGCCGAGTTGAAGATCGCCTTCCCGTCCGCGCTGCTCGAGCCACCGCCGCCGCCCGTGCCGGCGCCGCCGACCGACCCGATCGGAGCGGGGCAGCCGTTCGCCTTTGCCTTCGCGTCCGTGATGCCCGCGACGCAGGCGACATAGCTGGCCACGTCGTTGACGTCGGAGCCCGTGACGATGTTCGCCGGCATGCCCGGGTCGCCGGTGGCCGGATGGCTGTTCGGGTACTTGATCTGGATCCCGACGACGTTGCGGATCGTGCTCGCCGGGTAGCCGCGCTCCTGGGCGGCAGCGAAGGCTGCATCCAGGTTCGGGCCGATGACCCCCTTGGTGCCCGCGTTGGCGAGCGTATGGCACGCGCCGCAATTCGCCGCGAAGAGCCTCTGCCCGTTCGTCGCGTCGCCGCTCGAGACCGGCCCGCCCGTGCCGCAGCCGGCCGCGAGCAGCGCGAGGGTACCGAGGAGTGCTGCCGGAAGTCCCTTGCGCACTAGAGGATGTAGACGGTCGTGTAGACGACGATCCACATGACGTCGACGAAGTGCCAGTAGATGCCCGGGATCTCGACGCCGTGGTGGTGCTCTGGCGAAAAGTGGCCCCGGAACGATCGGATGGTCACCATGGTCAGCAGCGTCAGGCCGATGAGCACGTGTGCCCCGTGGAGGCCGGTCAGCCCGTAGAAGACCGTGCCGAACGCGTTGTCGTGCGGCGCGAAGCCGATGCGCGAGTACTCGCGCGCCTGCGTGATCAGGAAGCAGGCGCCGAGTGCGAGCGTGAGCACCATGCCCGCCTGCAGGCCGGCGCGGTTGCCGCGCTTGATCGACTGCGTGGCCCAGTGCATCGTGAAGCTCGAGGTGACGAGGATCGCCGTGTTGATGCCGGCGACGTACTTCGGCAGCTCGTCGCCGGCCGGCGGCCACGCGTTGTTGTTGATGACGCGGATGAAGAAGTAGGCCGTGAAGAACGAGCCGAAGACCATGATCTCCGACGCGATGAAGAGCAGCATCCCGAGCGTCGCGGCGTTGACACGCGAGCTCTGGTTCGCGACCGGCGGCCCGTGGTGGTCGGCGTGCGCGGCGGCGCTCATACGGCACCTGCCATCTGGCTCTCGGCCTCGACGACGACGTGCTCGACGGGCACGCCGGCGTCCCTGCGCAGCCGGTCGACGACGTCACGGCGGAGCCAGCTGCTCGGCTTCTCGCTCGGGAACGTCGACACGATGATCTCGTCCACCCGCTCGTCGGCGATCGCCTGCAGCGCCGCCGTGTACGGGTCCGGGTGCGCGACCTGGCCGTGGGCGTCGATGCCTGCGGCACGGAGCTCGGCGAGGGCGGCGCGCAGCCGACGCTCGGCCTCCGGGTGCGCCCCCTGGCCGGGGTCGCTCTGCGGGCTGATGAGCAGGAAGCTGGCCGGAGACTGGCCGGCGCGCTCGCGGATGCGGTTGAGCAGCGTCTCGCCGACGACCGTCTCGTCTGCGATCACGAGCACGTTCTTCTCGCCGCCCGCCGTCTTCTCCACGACGACGTGCTCGACGGGGATGTCGCCCGCGACGGAGCGGATGCGATCGAGGGCGTTGCGGCGCAGCCAGCCGGACTTCTGGAGCGGGTGCGTGGAGACGATGATCTCGTCCGGCGGTGAATCCAGCTGGTGCAGCTGGTCGCGGACGGCGTCGGCCGGGTCGCACTCGACGACGATCCCGTGCGCCGGGATGCCCGCCTCGCGCAGGCGCGCGAGCGTGCGGTCCAGCCTGCGCCCCGCCGACGCGCGGCGCGTGTCCTCGTAGACCACGTAGCCCTGCCGGGGTGGATTCACAGGGCTGAGCACCGTGACGTCGATCTCACCCTCGGCCGCGCGGCGGCGCAGCGCGTCGATGAGCGACTCGCCGCCGACGGTCTCGTTCGCCACGACCAGGATCCTGGTCAGTGTCGTGTCTCCTGGAGCTCGCCGGCGGACTCACCGGCCAGGACCGCGTGGCGCGCCCCCGGCACGCCGTACTCGTACGGGCTGCCGACGACCTGTGGGATCTCGTCGAAGTTGAACAGCGGCGGCGGCGAGGAAACCTGCCACTCGAGCGTCAGCGCGCGCCACGGGTTGCTCGGTGCGCGTGGGCCACGCGCCCAGCTGTTGATCATGTTGTAGAGGAAGATCACGAACGAGGCGCCGAGCACGAACGACGCGATCGACATGAAGGTGTTCCAGGTCTCGAATCTCGGCCCGTGATCGGCGTAGCGCCGCATCATCCCCTGCGTCCCGGTGAGGTGCATCGGGAAGAAGGTGGCGTTGAACGCCACGAGCGTGATCCAGAAGTGGATCTTCGCCAGCCGCTCGTCGTACATGCGGCCGGTCATCTTCGGGAACCAGTAGTAGATCCCCGCGAAGATCGTGAACAGCGATCCGCCGAAGAGCACGTAGTGAATGTGCGCGACCACGAAGTACGTGTCCGAGACGTGGATGTCGATCGGCACCGAGGCGAGGTAGATGCCGGAAAGGCCGCCGATCACGAACATCGACAGGAAGCCCAGTGCCCACAACATGGGTGCGGTGAAGTGGATCCGGCCTTCCCACGTCGTGGCGAGCCACGAGAACACCTTGATCCCCGTCGGCACGCCGATCAGCAGCGTCGTGATCATCATCGGGACGCGCAGCCACGGCGCCATGCCGGCCACGAACATGTGGTGCGCCCACACCGAGAAGCCGAGCACGACGATCGCGCACAGCGACAGCGCCATCAGCCGGTAGCCGAAGATCGGCTTCCGCGAGAAGACGGAGATCACCTCCGAGGCGATCCCGAAACCGGGCAGCATCATGATGTACACCGCCGGGTGCGAGTAGAACCAGAAGATGTGCTGGTACCCCAGCGTGTAGCCACCTAAGTGAGGGTCGAAGTAGTGGGTCCCCATGATCCGGTCGAACAGCACCATGAACTGGGAGCCCGCGATGAACGGCGTCGCAATCACGACCAGGAGCGACGTCGTGAAGTTCGCCCACACGAGCAGCGGCATGCGCCAGAAGGTCATCCCTGGCGCGCGCATGGTGATGATGGTCACCAGGAAGTTCAGGGCGGTCATCACCGACGACGCGCCGGCCCACTGCACGGCCATGTTGAAGAACGTCTGCCCGAGCGGCAGTGACGTCGAGAGCGTCGGGTAGCCCGTCCAGCCGGCCGCGAAGGGGCCGCCGTCGACGAGGAAGCTCGACAGCATCATCGTCCCGGCGATCGGCAGCAACCAGAAGGACAGCGCGTTCAAGCGCGGGAACGCCATGTCCGGCGCGCCGATCATCAGCGGGATGACGAAGTTCGCGAGGCCGGCGAACGCCGGGATCACGAACAGGAAGATCATCAGCGAGGCGTGCGCCGAGAAGAGGCCGTTATAGGTCTCCGTGTCGGTGAACTGCATCCCCGGGCGGGCGAGCTCCGCGCGCACCAGCATCGCGAGCAGCCCGCCGGCGAAGAAGAAGAAGATCGTCGTCGTCACGTACTGGATGCCGATGACCTTGTGGTCGGTGTTGACGCGGAAGTAGTCCTTCCAGGACTTGGCGCCGTGGCCCGAGTGGTCCTCGGGCCGCGTCGGCTTCCCGAGGAAGTAGTGCACCCAGTAGTCGAAGGCCCCGAGGCCGGCGAGGAAGCCGACCGGCAGCGCGGTCAGCAGGCTGACCGTCACGCACGTCTCGGTCTGCAGGATCGGCGTGTAGCCGCCCCACCAGCGGAAGGCGACGACGAGGCCGAGGCCGATGGCGGCGAATAGCGCCGACATCCACGCAGCGCGGATCCAGCCGGGGCCGGTCAGCCAGCGCCAGGGCGACGACGGCGCACCGGGCGGCGCCTCGTGATGCTCATGCGAGGCGGCGACGCTCGTCACGAGGCGCCCTTCGTCAGGAAGGCGACGAGCTGGTCGACCTGGTGCGCGGACAGGCTCTTGAACGACGGCATCACGTTCGGGTATCCGGGCTGGATGTAGGCCGAAGGATCTTGGATCGACTCCCTGACGAACGCGTCGAGCGGCTTCCCTGCCTGCTTCGCGTAGGCGGGCAGCTTATCCAGGTCGGGGCCGATCTTCCCGGTCGCGCCGGCGGGCCCGTAGGTGTGGCAGCTCACGCAGCCGTTGTTCGTGAAGAGCGTCTTGCCGGCTGCCGCCCCGCCGCCCTGGGTCGCGGTCGAGCTGCCCTTCGCCCACTTCTGGAAGTCCGCCTGCCGCATGACGAGCACCTGCCCGAGCATCACCGAGTGCCCCAGCCCGCAGAGCTCGGCGCACTGGATCACGTAGTGCCCGAGCTTGGTCGGCGTCACGTTGATCGTCGTGGTCTGGCCCGGGACGAGGTCCTCCTTCTGCCGGAACTCCGGCACGAAGAACGAGTGGATGACGTCGCGCGACGTCATGTCGAGCTTGGTCGTCCGGTTGATCGGCAGCCGCAGCGTCGTCGACTGGAGGTTCCCGTAGGTCGGGTACGTGAAGCTCCAGGCGAACTGCTCGCCCAGGACGTTGACCCGCAGCGCGTTCTTCGGCGTGTCGCCGTTCTTCGCCAGGATGACGGCGCTCATGATCCCGATCGCGGTCACGAGCACGAAGGGGATCGCCGTCCAGGTGATCTCGAGGCCTGTGTGACCGTGAACCGGCGGGCCGTCGGTGTCGTCGTCGGGGCGCGCGCGGAAGGTGAAGATCGAGTAGAGGAAGACCGCCGCCACGACCGCCCAGACCAGGATGCAGATCCCGGTCACGACCCAGATGTCGAAGTCGATGCGGTCGGCCTCCTTCGAGTCGGCCGCCGGCAGCCAGGGCAGGAAGACTGCGATCGCGGTGGTGATGGCCGCCACGACGATCGCGATGAGGGTGACCTTGAGTGCCGCTCCCTTCTGCAAGGCCGCGCAGCCTACAAAATCGGCCGACAGGAGGATCGCCCTCCGATCGAGGGCTCCTCATCGACCGCTTCTCGCGCGGGGGCGCGCTTCGAGCTGCTGCTGCCCGCGGCCGGGGCCGCTAGCTGAGACCCGTCAGCGGGTCGACGGCTGCGCCGCGCAGGCGCACCTCGAAGTGCACGTGCGGGCCGGACGCATCCCCGGTCGCGCCGACAAGGCCGATCCGCTCCCCGACTGTGACGCGCTGACCGACCGAGACGAGTGCCTTCGATAGGTGCGCGTACATCGTCGCCACGCCGCGCGGGTGCTGGATCGTCACGACGATCCCCCAGCCGCCGCCGAGATTGCCGGCCCAGCTGACCCGCCCTGATGCGCCGGCCCCGACCGGCGTGCCCCTGGGCGCCGGGTAGTCCAGCCCGGTGTGAAAGCGGTCGCCTCGTGGCCCGAAGCCGTCGGTGTAGGGCGTGGCGAGCGGGGCGCGCAGGGCGATCGGGCAGGTCGCGAGCGGCCGCTTCAGCGCGGCGATGACCGCCGGGCCCGCGATGCCGTCCTCGGGCAGCCCGGCCCAGCGCTCGAACTTGCGCAGCGCCCGGTCGCTGTGCGAGCCGAACGCGCCGTCGATGGTCGCGGAGGGGAAACCGTGCCACGCGAGCATGAACTGAAGCGCCGCCGCATCCCACCCCACGGTCCCATCCGAGACGGGCCGGCTTCCGAGCGGATGACGCGCGAACTTCCCGAGGGCGTGCATGGTGCGCGGGCCGAACAGCCCGTCGCCGCCGAGCCGGCGGACGGCGGCGATCGTGCCGGTCCCGGCCAGCCCGTCGACCGGCCCGCTGTAGACGCCGCGCGCACGCAGGGCGACCTGCAGGGCGGCCACGTTCGGATCGTGGACCGGCGCCGCGTTCGCGACCGAGAGCCCGGCTGCAACGACCACAAGCAGGGTGACGAAGAGTCGGCGGGGCATGCCGTGCCCTGGATCGGCCGGCGGACTCGATCGAGCGACCCTCGTTCGAGGGAGCGATACGTTGGCGGCGTGCGCCGCCTCGTCATCGTCGCCACGGCGGTCGTGCTGGTCGACAGCACGCTCTACGCCGCACTGACGCCGCTGCTCCCCCATTACGCGGACCAATACAACCTTTCGAAGGCGGGCGCAGGCCTGCTCGTGGCGTCGTACGCCGTCGGGTCGCTCGTCGGCGGCATTCCCGGCGGGCTCGCGGCGGCACGCGTCGGCCCCCGGCGCGCGGCGTGCGCGGGCCTGCTGACGGTGAGCCTCGCCAGCGTTGTCTTCGGGCTCGCGACCACGCCCTGGATGCTCGGGATCGCGCGGTTCACGCAGGGCGTCGGCGGCGCGCTCTCCTGGGCCGGCGCGTTCTCGTGGATCGTCGCGAGCGTCCCGCTCGCGCGCCGCGGCGAAGCGATCGGCACTGCGATGGGCGGCGCGGTGGTCGGCGCGATGGTCGGGCCCGTGATCGGCGCCGTCGCGGGCCTGACGAACGACCGCGCGACCTTCCTCGCATTCGCGCTGATCCCCGCCGGGTTCGCGCTCGCCGCCCGGCGGCTGCCGGACTCGGGGAGGCAGCGGGCCGAGCTGCGCTCGCTGGCCCGCGGCCTGCGCGACCGCAGGCTCCTCGGCGGGCTATGGCTCATGACGCTCCCCTCACTGCTCTTCGGCCTGATGGCGGTGCTCGTGCCGCTCCACCTGGACGCGCTCGGCTGGGGGCCGGCGGCCATCGGCGGGCTGTGGCTCGCCGCCGCCGGCATCGAGGCCGTGATCAACCCGTTCCTGGGCCGGCTGATCGACCGGCGCGGCCTGCGCCTGCCGGTCGTGACCGCCGTCACGGCCTCTGCCGCCGTGGCCGTCGCGTTCGCCTTCGCCGATTCCGCCGCCGCCCTCGCCCTGCTCGTCGTGGTCGGCGCCTTCTCGTTCGGCGCGCTCTTCACGCCGGGGCTGGCCCTGATCGCGTCCGGCGCCGACCGCGCCGGCGTCGCGCAGGCGCTCGCCTTCGGAGCGATGAGCGCCGCGTGGGCGCTCGGCAACATCCTCGGCCCCGCGGGCGGCGGGGCGCTCGCCCGGGGCACGAGCGACGGCGTCGCCTTCGCGCTCGGCGCCGCCGCCTGCCTGGCGACGCTCGCCGCCATCAGCCGTGTCGCGCCCCGTGCCGGCAGGATCGCCGGCGGTGGACGGGTGGCTCAGCCGGACACGTGACGCCGGTACCGCGCGCTCCTCGACCCTGAAACCGCCCCTCTCGCTCCCTCGTCCGAGGGGTCTTGATCCTCCGGACGAGGGATCTTCCGTGCAGAACGCCACGACGTGCGCTCAATGAGAAGAGCGCCGCCGGGGGCGGCACACGTCAGGGGTCAGACCTTTGGGGGGTCGTTCGAACTGAGGCGCCTTCCGGCGCAGCCGCTCCATGCGGCTGCGCCGAGCGCCTCTGACGCGGAAAGCGTCCGACGGCGTCGAACCTCAGGCCGTGATCCCGCTCGCGCACGCGGCGAACGTCTCGTACGACTTCCCGCTACCCGTCTGGCTCTACGCGCTCGCCGGCGGGCTCGTCGTCGCCGTCTCGGCCCCGGCGGCGGCCTTCGCCGTCCGGGGCCGCGGCACCTGGACGAGCCGCGACTTCTACCGGCCGCTGGAGCGCCTGCACCTGGGCGCGATCGGCACCGTCGTCGCGACACTCATTTTCGCGGACGCCCTGATCGGCGGCTGGTGGGGCGACCCGATCAGCTTCACTGCCAACCCGCTCCCGCTTGTCTTCTGGGTCGACTTCTGGGTGAGCGTCGGGATCGTGAGTGCGCTCGTCGGGAACGTCTGGGACTACATCAGCCCGCTGAGCTGGGCCGGCCGCGCCCTCGACCGCGCGCTGGCGAGGCGCGGCTTCGCCGTCCGGGCGTACCCCGAGTGGCTGGGCGTCTGGCCGTCCGTCGTGCTGCTGCTCGTGTTCTCCTGGATGGAGCTGGTCTGGGAGAAGGGCGACCGCCCGCACGACCTTCTCGTCGTGCTGGTCGTCTACATCGTCGGCCAGCTTGCCGGGATGGCGCTCTTCGGCGCCGAGCCGTGGCTCGCGCGCGCCGAGTTCTTCACCGTGCTGGCGCGGACGTTCAGCCGCTTCGCACCGCTCGAGTACTTCGTCCGCCGCGACGGCGGCGGCGTGATCGGAGACCCTGACGCGTGGCTCGCCGCCGACCGCGAGGACCGGGGCGTGCGCCTGCGCGGCTACGGCGCCGGCATCCGGCGCGAGCCGCCGCTGCTGGCGGGCGGCGGGGCGTTCGTCGTCGCCACGCTTGCCACGGTCGTCTTCGACGGGTACCACAGCTCGAAGACCTACGCGACGCTCGTCGACCGGATCTTCCCGGGCCAGCAAGCGGGCTCGGAGAGCGTCGGGACACTCGCGATGATCGTGATCGTCGGCGGCTTCCTGCTCGCCTTCATCGCCGTCAGCGCGCTGGTCTCGGTCTTCGAGGAGGGCAGCGTCATGAAGACGGCCGAGCGGTACGCGCCGACGCTGATCCCGATCGCCGCCGTCTATTTCGCGGCGCACTACTTCCTGTACTGGCTCTATCTCGGGCAGCTGACGCCCGGGACGCTCGCCGACCCGTTCGAGCACGACTGGGTGCACGACTACAACCCGTGGCAGCCGCTCTCCGGCGGGGCGGTGTGGTGGATCCAGGTCGCGCTGATCGTGTTCGGCCACGTCGTGGCGGTGGTCGAGGCGCACCGCGTGTCGGTGACGGTGCAGCACCGGTCGCGCGACGCGCTCGTCGCGCAGATCCCGTTCGTGATCCTGATGGTCGCCTACACGTTCAGCGGGCTCTGGGTGCTCGGGCAGTCGCTACAGGTCGTGTCGTGACTCGTGCCGCCGCCAGAGCCCGAAGACGAGGTACGCGACAATCGCGATGTTCACGGCGAGGCCGCCCGCCTTCCAGATACTCGGATGGCGGACGAGCTCGTAGATCTCGACCGGGATCAGGAGCGAGGTCGCGACCACCGTCAGGTACTCGGCCCAGAGCTGATCGAGCCACAGTCCCACGCCCTCGACGAGCTCCAGCGCGCCGTAGCCGAGCGCGCCGAAGGCGATGATCCGGATGTCGGAGGCGTGCAGGTGGTGCAGGTCGGTGACGATGCGGTGCAGGAAGTGCCGCCGCGGGTCGAGCTCGACCGCCCTGATGATGCTGTCCGCCTTCTTGCCGAAGTCGGTGTGGAGGTGGAAGAAGAGGTAGATCCCTGCGGCCACGAGCAGCAGGCCGCGGACGGTCCGCTCGATCGCGATCAGCTTGAGGACTCGTCGTCGACGCGGCGGATCGGCGGCGCTGGTCACGTTCGCACTATCTCCGGTCACCGCCCGAGTAGGCGCAGACGGCGATACCATGGCGACCGCTTCCGCCGCCTCGGGCGACTGCGAAGCTGCCAGGGCCGTTAGCTCAACTGGCAGAGCAGGGGACTCTTAATCCCAAGGTTGGAGGTTCGAGTCCTCCACGGCCCACTCCAGTACGCCGGCGGCCCGCCGACGTCCGCGCGCAACGGGCCCCAAGGGACACGGTGTACGTTCCGCCGCGTAAGACCGACCGGGTGCTCGTGCACCCGAGCGCGCGCGGAGACGATGACGGTTCACGCGGCACCTGACTCAGGAACCGCCGCGGCGTCACGTCGCCGTCCGCTCCGACCGCCGAAACACAGGAGCTCGAGCTTCTCCGCTGACCGCGACGCTGCCGGCGGCGGATGTGCTGAGGCGAGCTCGGCTCGTCCGACTGCGGGTCTTTCGAGCGCCGAGGCGAGCCGGCGCCTGGGGATCTACGGGCCGAACGTCCTGGCCGCGCACGGAGTCAGCGCCTGGTCGGTGCTCGCCCGCCAGTTGCGCAGCTACCTGCTGTTGTTGCTGCTCGTCGCGGCCGTCGTCTCGGCCGTGGTCGGCGACCGGACGGAGGCGCTGATCATCGGCGCGATCATGGCGATGAGCATCGGTCTGAGCTTCTTCAACGAGTACCGCTCGGAGAAGGCGGTCGAGGAGCTGCATTCCGAGATCAAGCATCTTGCCGCGGTCGATCGCGACGGCGCTCCGGCCGAGATCGCCGTCACGCAGCTCGTCCCGGGTGACGTCGTGCACCTGCGGGTCGGGGATGTGATTCCGGCCGATCTGCGACTGCTCGAGGTGCACGAGCTCGAGTGCGACGAGTCGGTGCTGACCGGCGAGTCGCGGGCGACCGAGAAGACGGCCGAGGCCCAGCCGCCGGGGGACTCGCCCCTGGATCTGCGCTCGTGCGCCTTCATGGGCACGCTCGTGCAGCGGCGGCGACGGACGAGGCGTCGTCGTTCGCACTGGCTCGCGCACGGCGTTCGGTGCGATCGCGGTGCGCCTGGGCGAGCAGCAGGGGCAGACCGCGTTCCAGCAGGGGCTGCAGGACTTCTCTCGCCTGCTCGCGACCGTGACCGCCGTGCTGGCCGGCTCGATCTTCGTGATCAACGTCGCGCTCGGACGCTCGATCCTCCAGTCGGCCCTGTTCGCGCTCGCGATCGCGGTCGGCCTGACACCGCAGCTGCTGCCCGCGATCGTCACCGTCAGCCTGTCGACGGGCGCCCGCCGCCTGGCCAAGAAACGCGTGATCGTCAAGCGCCTGGTCGCGATCGAGGACCTCGGCAACGTCCAGGTCCTGTTCACGGACAAGACCGGCACCCTGACCGAGGGTCGGATCTCGTTCACGCAGGCGCTCGACGGCCCGGGCAAGCCAGACGACCACGTCCGCGCACTCGGCCTGGCCTGCAGCGACAAGACCGGCAACGAGCTCGACCGCGCGCTGTGGGCCGCGGCCGCAGGATGTCCACGGCGACGACCGTCCCGACGCCGCTCGACCGCCTGCCCTTCGACCACGAGCGACAGCTGGCCTCGGTCCTCGTCGACACGCCGCGAGGGCGGCTGCTGATCTCCAAGGGCGCCCCGGAAGCCGTCCTCGCCCGCTGCACGACCGTCCCCACCAAGGCGCAGGCGATCCTCGACGGCCTCTTCGCCTCGGGGACGCGGGTCGTCGCCGTCGCGAGCCGCCCGCTCGCCGACGACCACCTCGACAGGGACGACGAGCACGACCTCTCCCTCGACGGATTCCTCTGCTTCACCGACCCGGTCAAAGCCCGACGTCAAGGACTCGCTCGCCCGGCTCGCCCGGCTCGGAGATCACCGTCAAGATCGTCACCGGCGACAACGGCCAGGTCGCGGCGCACCTCTGCGGCGAGGTCGGCCTCGACCCCGGAACGGTCGTCACCGGGACAGGAGATCGAGAAGCTCGACGACGCCGCCCTCGTCGCGCTGCTGCCGAAGACGACCATCTTCGCCCGCGTCACCCCGGAGCAGAAATCGCGCATCATCCACGCCCAGCGCAGCCTCGGCTCGGACGTCGCCTTCCTCGGTGACGGCGTCAACGACGCGATCGCGCTCCACCACGCCGACGTCGGCATCTCGGTCGACTCGGCCGCCGACGTGGCCAAGGACGCCGCGGCCGTCGTCCTGCTCGACAAGGATCTCGGCATCCTCGCCGACGGTGTCGTCGAGGGCCGGCGCATCTTCGCCAACACGATCAAGTACGTGCTGATGGGCACCTCGCTCGAACTTCGGGAACATGTTCTCCGCGGCCGGCGCGTCGCTCTTTCTCAACTTCCTGCCGATGCTGCCGACGCAGATCCTGCTCAACAATCTCCTCTACGACGTCAGCGAGATGACCATCCCGACCGACAACGTCGACGAGGAGCTGCTCGCTCGGCCCGCCAAGTGGGACATCCGGATGATCCGCCGCTTCATGAGCTTCTTCGGCCCGATCTCGAGCGTCTACGACTTCCTCACCTTCGCCGTCATGCTGCGCGTCTTCCACGCCGGCCCGGTCCTGTTTCGCTCCGGCTGGTTCGTCGAGTCGCTCACCACCCAGACACTCGTGATCTTCGTGATCCGAACCCGCCGCGTTCCCTTCTACAAGAGCCGCCCCAGCCGCCCGCTGCTCGCCACCACGCTCGCCTGCGCGGCCTTCGGCGTCGCCCTTCCCTACATCCCGCCGCTCGCCCACCTCTTCGGCTTCCGACCGCTCCCGCTCACCTTCCTCGCGATCCTGATCGCGATGATCGCCACCTACCTCGCGCTCGCCCAGGTCGGCGTCGCGCTCTTCTTCAAGCCACAGGGCGGCCGCCCGCTCGCCCGCGCCATCAGCGCCGCAGAGCGACGCATCAGCCGCAGAGCATCACGCTGGGGCCAGCTGGCGACACCGCACCCCGCCGACACCACCGTTACCGCGACCCGCCGGTTGACGCTCGAGAATAGGCTGGGCGGCGACGTGAAGATCGTCTCCGTCGTCGGCAACCGGCCGCAGTTCATCAAGTCAGGCCCGCTGTCGGAGGCGCTCCGGGAGGCCGGCCACGACGAGGCCGTGGTGCACACGGGCCAGCACTACGACCGCGAGCTCTCGGAGATCTTCTTCGAGGAGCTCGGCCTCGCCCCGCCCGCCCACCGGCTCGGGATCGGCGGGCTCCCGCGCGACGAGATGCTCGCCCGCATGCAGCCGGCGCTCGAGGACGTGATCCGGGCCGAGGAACCGGATTGGGTGATCGTCTACGGCGACACGAACTCGACGCTCGCGGGCGTGCGCGCGGGCCGGGCGCTCGCCGTGCCCGTCGCGCACGTCGAAGCAGGCCTCCGCAGCGGCGACTGGTCGATGCCCGAGGAGCACAACCGGGTCGAGACCGACCGCCTCGCCGCGCTGCTCCTCTGCCCCGACGAGCGCTCGGCGCAGACACTCGCCCGCGAGGGCGTGGACGGCCGGGTCGAGGTCGTCGGCGACGTGATGCTCGACGCGACCCTCCGCCTGGCGCCGATCGCGCGGGAGCGCTCGGGCGCACTCGAGCGGTTCGCCGTCGAGCCCGGCCGGTACGTGCTCGCCACCATCCACCGCGAGGCGAACGTCGAGCCAGCGCGGCTCGGCGCCATCACCGGCGGCCTTGGGCGGCTCGCAGAGCCGGTCGTCTTCCCCGCGCACCCGCGCACGCGCTCGCGTCTGGACGAGGTGCCTCCGAACGTCGCGCTCTCGGAGCCGCTCGGCTACCTCGACCTGGCCGCGCTCGCGTCGCAGGCCCGGGTGATCGTCACGGACTCCGGCGGGCTGCAGAAGGAGGCCTACTGGTACGGCATCCCCTGCGTGACCGCGCGCCCCTCGACCGAATGGGTCGACACCGTGGAGCTGGGTGCGAACGTGCTCGTCGACGCCGACCCCGGCGCGCTGGTCGATGCCGTCCGCGCTGCGCGCATGCCGGACGGCCTGCCGCGGCTGTACGGCGACGGCCATGCCTCGGCGAGGATCGCGACGGCGCTGTCTATGCTCGCGCCGATGAAGGAGAAGAGATGACGACCGTCGGCGTCGTCGGCCTCGGCTACTGGGGCCCGAACCTGGCGCGGAACTTCGACGACCTGGGCACGCTCACCTGGCTCTGCGACGCCGACCCGGAGGCGCGAGAGCGGTTTGCTGCGCGTTACCCGCAAGCGCGGTTCACGGGCGACCTCGACGACCTGCTCGCCGACCCTGAGCTCGAGGCGGTCGTCATCGCAACGCCGGTTCCGACGCACTACCCGCTCGCCAAACGGGCGCTCGAGGCCGGCAAGCACGTGCTGGTCGAGAAGCCGCCGGCCATGCACGGCGACGAGATGGAGGAGCTCGTCGCGATCGCAGCGGAGCGCGACCTGACCCTCATGCCGGGCCACCTGCTGCTCTACCACCCCGGCGTGCGCAAGCTGAAGCAGCTGATCGACTCCGGCGAGCTCGGCGACGTGCTCTGCATCTACGGCAATCGCCAGAACCTCGGGATCGTGCGCACCAACGAGAACGCGCTCTGGTCGCTCGGCGTCCACGACCTGTCGGTGATCCTGTACCTGCTCGACGAGGACCCGGTCGAAGCCGCCGCGCACGGCCGCGACTTCCTGACCGAGGGCGTCGAGGACGTCGTCTTCTGCTACCTGCGCTTTCCCTCGGGGAAGATCGCGCACATGCACCTGTCGTGGCTCGACCCGCACAAGATGCGGCGGATGACCGTCGTCGGCGACCACAAGATGGCCGTCTTCGACGACATGGAGCTCGAGCGCAAGGTGACCGTCTACGAGAAGGCGCCGTGGAAGCGTGCCGAGACGTACGGCGAGTGG
Organism: uncultured Thermoleophilia bacterium; assembly: GCA_963817375.1. GTDB lineage: Bacteria > Actinomycetota > Thermoleophilia > Gaiellales > Gaiellaceae > JACVRM01. The sequence goes on from CAWFOB010000002.1 coordinate 39,157, forward strand.
CAGACGCGCAGCGGCGACATCTACATCCCGAAGATCCCGACGGACGAGCCGCTGCGGCTCGAGTGCCAGGAGTTCCTGCGCCTCGTGCGCGGCGAGGGCGATCGCCGCAAGGTCGCGAACGACGGCGCGATGGTCGTCCGCGCGCTGGAGCGGCTCACCGACTCGCTGTCGGCGGTCGGCGCCGCGTGAGCTTCACGATCGGCGAGCACGTCGTCATCTACCCCGGCACGGTGATCGGAGACGGCTGCGTGATCGCCGACGGCGTCGTGCTGGGGAAGCAGCCGTCGCTGTCTCCACGCTCGACTGCGAAGCGCGAGGAGCTGCCGCCGCTCGAGATCGGGGCCGGGACGATCGTCTCGACCGGCGCGATCGTGTTCGCGGGCAGCCGGCTCGGCGAGCGGGTCATCGTCGGCGACCAGGCCTGCGTGCGCGAGCGGGTGACCGTCGGCGACGACGTCGTCATCGGCCGCGGCTCGCTCGTCGAGAACGACACGACCATCGGCTCGATGACTCGGATCCAGGCGGACGCGTACATCACCGCGTACTCGACGCTCGAGGAGGACGTGTTCATCGCCCCGTGCGTCGTCACGACGAACGACAACTTCATGGGCCGCACCGAGAAACGGAAGAAGCTGCTCCGCGGGCCGACGATCAGGCGCGGCGCCCGTGTCGGCGGCGGCGCCGTCCTCTGCCCGGGCGTCGAGGTCGGCGAGGAGGCCTTCGTCGGGGCCGGCGCGGTCGTCGTGCGCGACGTGCCGCCGCGCGTGGTCGTCGTCGGAAATCCGGCGCGCGTGCTGCGCGACGTGCCCGGCGAAGAGCTTCTGGCTAGCGCTTGAGTCGAAGCGTGTAGCTGCCCGACTGAGCCGTCGCGGTCGTCACCTGCACGAAGTACCAGCCACGGGCGGTGGCCCGGTACCTGAACCACGTTCGCTTGCCCGAGGCAACCGAGTGCTGCGCCAGCGGCTTGCCCGGCAGCGCGATCGTCCGGGTGCCCGGGCGCAGCAGCGACACCGTCGCCCCTGTCGTGACGCCATTCAGACCGACCGCGAGCTGCTGGCCTTCCTTGAGGAAGACGCGGTACACGTCGTTCGGGTCGTCCCAGGCGTCGAGCGTCGCCTTCAGGGTCTGCTCGCCGGGCAGCGGCGTGTACGCCTCGGTCCCGACGTCGTCGTTGGGCTCGTAGTCGTCGGGCGCCGGCTTCAGCCCAACGCGGTTCAGGGCGCCCTGGATGTCGAGCATGCCCCACCCGCTCGCGTCGTCGCGGCCGACGCTGCAGCGCTTGCAGCCGTCGGCGGTGGTCATGTCGTCGGCCGAGCGCTCGAGGATCGCCTCGACCTGGTCGGGCTGCAGGTCGGGATTGGCAGCTATCAGCTGCGCCGCGGCGGCCGAGACCTCGGCGGCCGCGAACGATGTCCCGTCCCCGTGGCGGAAGTCGTCGGGGCCGCAGCTCGAGTAGCCCTGGCACTGCGGCCTGTCCGTGCTCAGGTCGCGGGGCACCGTCGACAGGATGCCCACGCCCGGGGCCGCGATGTCGTTGTAGAGCGGGTCGCCGTTCGAGAAGTCGGGGACGCTGCCGTCCAACGCGCTGGCACTGACGCCGAGCACGTGCGGCAGCGCGGCCGGGTAGCTCGCCCAGCGCCACGGCAGCTTCGTCGCGCCCTCGCCGTTGCCGACGGCCGCGACGACGAGCGCGCCCTTCGAGACGGCGTACTGGACGGCCGCGTCCTCAAGCGGCGAGTACTCGTCGGACGGGTCGCCGGGGTCCCGCAGCGCCGCCAGGCTCAGGTTGATGACGCGGGCTCCGCTGTTGGCGGCCCAGCGGATCGCGCGCGCCTCCGCCTCGGGGCTGATCGTCCCGTCGGCGCGCACGACCTTGGCGATGAGCAGCCGCGTGGAGAAGCCGATGCCGGCGATGCCCGTGCCGTTGTTCAGCTGCGCGGCGATCAGGCCGGCAACGAAGGTGCCGTGCCCGATCGAGTCCGTGCGCGGGTTCGGCGAGTCGGGAACGAAGCTCTGGGCGTCGTCGATGCGATCGGCGAGCTCCGGGTGGGAGGCGTCGATCCCGGAGTCGATGATCGCGACCTTGACCGTGCCGAGCGTCGGCCGCACCGGCCATGTCGGCCACGCGTCGAACGCGTGGATCGCCGAGATGTACCACTGGCGCGTCAGCATCGGGTCGTTCGGCTTGAACGCCAGGACGCGGTCGCGCTCCAGGTGCTCCACGTAGGAGACGCCCGGGGTGGACGACGCGACCGGAGCGTTCGCGACCAGGGCGAACGGGGCGAGGCGTGTGACCGGCGACCCAGTCTGGGCTTCGATCCGGGCCGCGACGGCGTCCACGGAAGCGCCGTGCTCGAGCACGACCGCGTAGCGGCCGCCCCACGCCGGGCCGGCAAGTGCGAGCGCGAGCGCGGCGGCTGCGAGGACGGTCTTCACGGCAGGTTGGCGACGGCCAGGACGGCGCTCGTCGCGGCGGCGAGGCCGTTGCTCGCAGGCAGACGCGCACGGTATGCCCCGGGCCGCGGGTTGACGGTCGCGCGCCAGCGCCCGGCCGCGTCGATACGAGCGCCGGCGACCGGCCTCCAGCCCGCTGCAGAATGTCGCTGCACCTGCACGATGGTGCCAGGTCGCGCCGGGTGCGACGAGCCGACGAAGCCGGAGCCGTCGGTCGCCGCCCGCATCTTCACCAGCGGCATGACCGTCACGGTGACCGGCTTGCTCGTCACGACGTCGGTCCGGAGCCGGTACTGCGTCGTCGCGGTCGGCGTCAGCGCAACGGACACCGTGCCGTCGCTGCGGGGCGCGACCGTGCTCACGGCCGCCCAGATCGTCGAACCGGCCGGCTGCTGCTCGACGGTGACGCTGCCGACGGCGCGCGCGAGCCCGGTCAGCGAGAACAGCGTCCCGAACGCGACCGGCGCGGTCGGCTGCACAAGCCCGAGCTCGCCGATCGTGAACCACGTCGAGCGCAGGCCGAGCGCCGTGCGGAAGTCGGAGGCGTCGATCGCAGGCCCGACGGTCCCATTCGGCCCCACGCCGGCGATCTGCGCGACGCGCTGCGACCCGTTCATGGTCATGCGGACGTCGAGGACGGGGCCGCCGTTCATCTTCAGCACCTTGGCGAGCTTGTCCGGGCCGATCGCGGCGGGCTTCCAGTCGTGGTAGGGCGAGGCCTTGTCGTACGGGTCGGGCACCGACACCAGGTACGGCACGGGCGGCGTGCCGGGCCACACGTCCTGGATGGCGGCCGTGCGCCCGCCCGACGTGGAGAAGTAGTAGGTCGAGGCCACCTTGCCGTTGTAGAGCACGACCTGGCCGGCGGTCGCGTCCACGGCGGCGGTCGTCGAGTCGACCTCCGCGGCGATGCCCCGGTACACCTGGCTGCGCGTGTCGGAGTAGAGGTCGAAGCCGCCGCCCGTCTGCAGGTGCGAGAGCGCGTACGAGCGCGCGACGACCGCCTGTGCCTTCAGCGCCTCGGCAGGCCAGTCGTCCGGCACCTCGGAAGGGACGACTCCGTACAGATACTGCGCAAGCCCGACCACGTTGATCACCTGAAGCTTGCCAGCCGCGACGCTGACCTCGAACTGGCCCCGATAGGCCCGTCCGGCCAGTGAGAGCGGCTCCGAGCCGGCCACGAACGTGAGCGGTGGGGAGAGCTTCTGCGGCTTGGCCTGGCCGTCGACGGGGAGCTTGAGCCCCGGCTTCAGCGTGTACGAGCCGGCGGCGAGCGTGTGCGGGTCGCCGTTCGCGTCCTTCACGCGCATGTCGCCGTCGGACGCCATGACGGCGGACGGCGCGCCCTGCGCGAGCAGGACGCGGACGCGGCGGAGCGTCGCCGGGCCAAGCGTCGTGTGCGGGTAGTAGTGCGCGAGGATCTTGGTGTACGTGACGCCCGCCTTCGCGTAGCCATACGTCCCCCACTGGCTGAGGCCGACGCCGTGGCCCCACCCGTGGCCGGTGACGACGAACTGCGGCGAGACGAGCTTGCCCAGGTCCACGGGGCTCGAATCCGACGTCCTCGCGCCGGCTGCAGCGGGCACGAGCACGGCGACGAGGAGGACGATGGCGGCTACGCGGGCGGTCACGGGCTCCCGAGTGCTCTTTCGACCGGTTCTGACCGGCGCTTGAGCGGTCGCGCCCGGCGGAGGCTAACGCATCTCACGGCCGCCTCCAATCCCTCTTTACAGGGCTCTTACGCCTGGCTTCCCGTCCGGACCGATCGGATGCCGCCTCCCGGGTGAGATCGAGGCCGCCAAGCACCTCTGCCACGGACGGGCAGGGCGTCCATAGGATTCGAGCGATGCGACTTCTCGTCACCGGCGCAGCCGGGTTCATCGGCTCGAACTTCGTGCGCTACTGGCTGCAGCAGCATCCGGGCGACCACGTGGTCGCCTACGACCTGCTGACGTACGCGGGCAACCGGGCCAGCCTGGCCGACCTCGAGAACGAGATCCTCTTCGTCGAGGGCGACATCGGCGACCTCGAGCTGGCCGAGCGCACGCTGCGCGACGAGCGCATCGAGGTGATCGTCAACTTCGCTGCCGAGTCGCACAACTCACTGGCCGTGCTCGACCCCGCCCGGTTCTTCCAGACGAACGTGGTCGGCACCGGGGCGATCTGCCACGCGGCCGTCCAGGCGGGCGTCGAGCGCTTCCACCATGTGTCCACGTGCGAGGTCTACGGCGACCTCCCGCTCGAAACCGACGAGATGTTCACCGAGGAGTCGCCCTACCGTCCGCGGACGCCGTACAACGCCTCGAAGGCGGGCGGCGACCATGTGGTGCGGTCGTACAACGAGACGTTCGGGCTGCCGATCACGATCACGAACTGCTCGAACAACTACGGGCCGTACCAGTTCCCGGAGAAGGTCATCCCGGTCTTCACGACCAACGCGCTGGACGACATCCCGATCCCGATGTACGCGTCCACGCAGAACAAGCGGGAGTGGCTGCACGTGCTCGACCACTGCACCGGGATCGACCTTGCGATCACGAAGGGCACCCCGGGCGAGACGTACAACATCGGCTCGGGCGTCGAGGTCTCGATCGAGGAGCTCGCCGACCTCCTGCTCGACCTGACGGGGAAGCCGCAGAGCCTGAAGACGATCGTCCCCGACCGGCCGGGACACGACCGCCGCTACCTGCTCGACTCGTCGAAGATCCGCCGCGAGCTGGGCTGGGAGCCGCACATCGAATGGGAGCAGGGGCTCCGGGACACGGTCGAGTGGTACCGCGCGAATCGCGCCTGGTGGGAGCCGCTGAAGGAGCGCGCGCCCGTCTCCGAGACTGCCTGGCGCTGATCAGCCGAAGACGACGTAGCGCGTCGCCGACCACCGCCAGTCGTCGGGGCTGGCGCACAGACCGGCGCGCACGGGGTTGAGCATGACGTAGCGGCATGCGGCGAGCAGGCGGCGGTCGGACTCGATCGAGGCCGCCCAGAAGCGGTCGCCGAACAGATGGCCCCGTCGGCCGTGGCGGCCGTTGTAGCCGCTTGCGTACAGGCCGTTGAGGCGATGCAGGCCCGCAGACAGCGCCTCGCGGCCCGCCCAGGCGACGAGGTGGTAGTGGGTCGTCATCAGGCAGAAGGCGTCCATGCGCCAATCGAAGCGGTCGACGACCGCGTGGAGCAGCGACAGGAAACGCAGCCGATCGGGATCGTCGCGGTAGACGGCGATACCGCCCGCGCCGCGCGTGACGATGTGGAACACGCCCTGCTCAGGGAGCGCGTGAGTACGCGGAACGCGGGGCATCGTGGACACCGTACGACCCCCGGCAGCGCGGGCACCCGACCGTGGACAGATCGTCACGCTCTCGTTCCGAACACCATGTCTTCGCCGAACATCTCCAGGGGACAGTCCCATGAAGTGCGCGACGGCCCGAACGCGCCGGCGCCCGCACGAGACGCTGCTCAGGCGGTTTCGTTCAGCCGGCGCAGGCACTCGAGCAGCCCCTCGCGCCAGTGCGGGAGCCGCGGCGCGCCCGGCCGCTCGCTGCGCAGCACCGAGTACGCGGGCCGCGGCGCCGCGGCGCCGTACTCGGCGGTCGTGATCGGGACGACGCGGCAGTCGAGCCCCGCCTCCGCGAAGATCGCCGCCGCGAGCTCGGCCCACGAGCACTCGCCCTCCGCGGCGAGGTGCCACGCGCCACGCGGGAGCTCGACGACCGACCGCGTCGCCTCGGCGAGATGCGCGACGTACGTGGGCGAGCCGACCTGGTCGCCGACCACGCGAACCTCGTCGCGCTCAGCGCCGAGCCGCAGCATCGTGCGCACGAAGTTGTGGCCCGTCTCTCCATAGAGCCAGGACGAGCGCACGATCCACGCGTCGCCGGCGACGTGCTCGCCCTCCAGCTTCGTCGCCCCGTAGACCGACTCGGGGTGCGGCCGGTCGGATTCGACGTACGGCTCGCACTTCGTGCCGTCGAAGACGTAGTCCGTGGAGAAGTAGACGAGCGGCGCGCCGAGCTGCGCCGCGTTCCGCGTCCCGGTGACATTGACCTGTGCCGCGCCGGCCGGGTCAGCCTCGGCGTCGTCGACCCGCGTCCACGCGGCCGCGTGCAGCACGAGGTCCGGGTCCAGCCCCGGCGGCGCCGGCTCGACCACGTCCCACTGGGCACGCGTGAGTGCGGTGACGTCGTCGTCCGCGAACGCCTTCGCCAGCGCCTGGCCGAGCTGGCCCCCGGCGCCCGTGATCAGGACGCGGCGCGCTGGTCCCGCTCCGAGAGGATCGGCGAGGACGTGCTCCACAGGTGCGCAACGCGAGGGTCGTTCCACGCGACGCCGTACTCGTCCGGCTCCGCAGGGTCGTACTCCTCCGTCACGAGGTAGAAGAACAGGCAATCGGTGAGCGCCTCGTAGCCGTGCGCCCGGTGGCCGGGCACGTAGATCGCGACCGGGTTCGCGTCGCCGATGTCCTCGGTGAACGTCTCGTCCGTGTCGCGGTCGAGCACGACGACCCGCACCATCCCCTGCAGACAGACGAAGAGGTCGTCCTGCCCGCGCTCGTGGTAGTGGAGCGCGCGGATCACGCCCTGCTGCGAGCGCACGAGGTTCGCCTGCTGCACGGGCTTCGGGAGCCCGCTCGCCCGCATGAGCTCCATGAACCAGCCGCGCTCGTCCTCGAATCGGCGGAGCGGGATCCGCGTGACGATCACTTGTTGACCCCAGTCTCCGCGATGAGGCGGCCGACGTCGGCGAGGTCGCCCCAGTGCTTGCCGCCGTCATGCCACCAGCCCTCGACGCGTTCGACCGCGAGCCGGCCCTGCTCCGCGTAGACGCGGTTCACGTCCGTGATCTCGAGCTCGCCGCGGCTCGACGGCTCGAGGCCGTCGATGATGTCGAACACATCCGGCGGGTAGCAGTAGAGGCCCACGACGGCGTCCGCCGACGGCGGCTCGGCGTAGCGGGTGTCGACCCGGCCGGCCTTCTCGACCACGTCCGCGACCCCGCCGTCGTCGTCGTAGACGATGACGCCGAAGTTCTCTGGGTCAGGCACCTCCTTGGCGAAGACGAGCGCGCCGTCGCCGCTCCAGCCGCGGATCGCCTCCGCCTGCGCGTGCTCGAAGATGTTGTCGCCGAGGCAGACCACCAGGCCGTCGCCGCCGGCGAACGCGCGCGCCATCCCGACGACCTGCGCGATGCCGCCGGGCTCGACCTGCACCTTGTAGCTGAGGTCGACGTCGAACAGCGGCTCGCCGGTCGCCCGGGAGGCCACGCGCCCGTCGCCCAGAAGGTCGATGAAGTCACCCGCGTGCTGCTGGCCGGTGACGAGCAGCACCTCCCGCACGCCCGCGCGCTGCAACAGCTGGAGCGGGTAGTAGACCATCGGCCAGCGACCCACCGGGAGCAGGTGCTTGTTCGTCACGCGGGTAAGCTCCTGGAGCCGCGTCGCCGTCCCGCCCGCGCAGATGAGTCCTTTCGGCACGGCGCGATGCTACTGGCGGATCGATTGTTGCCCGGTGCGTTAGTTTCCGAGTTGGGATAGTCGGCAACATGTCCCGAATGAACCCGAGGAAAGGACTGCAGTGGCCAGCACACGCGATCGCATCGCCGACAGGGCGGAAACCGTGAGGCCCTACGTCGAGCGGGCGATGACCGACGAGAAGGTGCGCGAGGACGTCCGCGACGCGGTCGCGGCGGCCCGCCAGATCTACGACGAGCTGATCGGCAACCGGGGCATCACCACGATCGCCGGCCGGATTGCCAGCGACGAGGACATCCAGGACACGCTGCGGCAGGCCATGGACAACCTGCGGAGCGCGGCCGACCGCGTCCAGGGGAAGCAGTCCCATACGGCGCGCAACGTGATCCTGTTCAGCGGCATCGTCATCGGCGTGCTCTTCAACCCGGTGACCGGCCCCGCCACACGCGAGTGGCTCAAGGGCCTGATCGGCGGCGGCTCCGGCGCCGGCGACTTCGGCGGGGAGAGCAACCCCCTCAGCAGCAACGGCTCCTAGCTTCTAGCCGCGATCGAGCGGACGCGCCGGCACCCGCACGCGGGTGTCGCGCGATCCGCCTGCGCCCAGGCTCTGGAGACCCGTGGCCGGCTTGACCGCGCGCCGCAGCGAGGCCGGATCGAGTCCGCTCGCCGTCGAGATGTCGGACGACTGGAGCAGGATCGCCCCGGCCTTGGGCGCGTGGCCGCCGAGCGGAGGCGCCCAGCCGACGACGCCGGTGATCGGCACGTCCTTCAGCCTGGCCCAGGCCTGCAGGTACTTCGTCGGGTCGACGGCCCCGTCGTAGCCCAGGTAGAGCATCGACACCGGGTGGACCTCGAAGTGCAGGTGGTACGGCGTCCCCCGCGCGTCGCCGGTGTTGCCGACGAAGCCGATCACGTCGCCCGCCTGCACGGGCTCCCCGTTCGCGGTTCGAGTCGCCAGGGCCGAGAGGTGCGCGAAGTAGAACTCGTTCCCGGCCGTGTCCCGCAGCCAGATGCGGAGGCCGCCGATGTTGTTCCAGCCGACGGAGAAGAGCGTCCCGTCGGCGACGGCGAGAATCGGCGCGCCGAGCGGCGCGAAGATGTCGTCACCGTGGTGCCAGGAGACGTCGGCCCGCGGAGCGCCGAAGGTGTCGATGAACGAGCTCGGCCCGTAGACGGGGAAGACGTAGCCGCCGGCGGTGAGCGGCGGGTGTGCAATCTTGTTGGGCTCCCGCCGCGGCGGGTTCAGGCTCAGGCCAGGCCCGCGCTTGGAGGTCTTGTCCGGCGTGGTCGTGGTCGTCGGCGTGGTCGTCGACGACGTCGTGGTCTCCGGCGTGAGGGGGCCGGTGGGCGCCATGGTCGCCGGCGTTCCCGCCTGGGCGGTCGCCTCCGCCGAGCCGAGCAGGAGATCCGTGCCCGCGCTGAGGCCGCCGTGGTCGAGCAGCAGATGAACCTTGAGCGCGTTCACTGCGACGTTGAAGCCCGGCATCCCCTTCGACTCCGACGGCGAGGCGGTCTCGTCGACCACCGTGAGCGTGCCCCAGTCCGCCAGGGGCACCTGCGTGCCCGGTGCCGCCGCAACCTCCGCGCCGAGCACCTTGAGCCCGAGCACCTTCGTGCCGGTGTAGTCGCCGGTCGCGTTGGACGGCACGGCAGCGGCAGTGACGTGCGCGGCCACGGTGTCCGCGGTGATCTCGCCCCCGAAGAGCGACACCGTGGTGAGGTCCGCCCCCGCCTTGCCCGTGGAGCCGGCGGCCCACTGCGCGGCCGCCTTCGCGGAGGTCATCGACACGCTGACGATCGAGCCGTCGGCGGGGTACGAGTACGGGGACCGCGGCGCCGCATGCCCTGGCGGCGCGGCCACCGCGGAGATCACCGTGGGCGTCGCGCCGTTCGGCGGGACGATCGAGACGACGGACGCCTTGGCGGCCGCAGAGGCGAAGACGCGATCGCGCGACGACGACGCGCCGGCGGAAACGGCGACAAGCAACGCGGCGAGTGCGGCCAGGGGCACGGCGAGACGACGCACAGGGCCATTATCGGCCACCATCGCCGGAACCGCGGTCCGATTTCGCTCGCGACCGCCAGGCGATCTGAATCGCGACCGCGATCATCAGCAAGCCGAACAACCGGCGGAGCGTGCTCTCCGGTAGCGCCGTGGCGATCTGCACCCCCGCCTCGACGCCCACGACGGCCGCCACGCCCATGACTGCCGCCGCGCGCCAGCGGACGTTCCCGTAGCGCTGCTGCGTCCACGTTCCCGCAACGGCGGTCGGGATGATCGCGAGCAGTGACGTCGCCTCGCCGTTGATCTGCGACAGCCCCAGCACGAGCGTCAGGACGGGCACGAACAGGATCCCCCCGCCGACGCCGAAGAGACCGGCCGCCACGCCGGCCGCGAGGCCGACGGCGATCGCGATCGCGACGTCGGTCACGAGATCACGAGGTAGGCGCCGACGGCTGCCAGGAGCGCGGCGAACGCGAACGCCAGCACGCGCGCATGCAGCCGCTGCTGCAGGACCGCACCCGCCACCGCTCCTGCCGCAGCGGGAATGCCCACGAGCAGCCCCGGCCCCACCTCGACGTGGCCGCGTACTGCGTAGAGCGTCACCCCGACGAACGAGATCAGCCCGATGGCGGCGAGCGAGGTCGCCGACGCCTGCCGCTGGTCGAAATGAAGCCAGAGGAGGAGCAACGGCACGATCACGATCCCGCCGCCCACCCCGAAGAGCGCCGAGAGCACGCCCGAGACCAGGCCGATCAGGACGAGCCGCAGCGTCGTTCCCCGGTCGGCCACCGGCCGAGGATACGGCCTCGACCTCCTATGCTCCGCTCCGTGCAGCTGGCGCCCGAGCTCGCGGCCCTCGCGGCGGAGCCGCGGCTGGCGGCCCTCGTGCTCGACGTCGACGGGACGCTCGCGCCGATCGTCGACCGCCCGGAGGACGCCGCCGTCCCCCCTGCGACCAGGACGGAGCTGGACCGCCTGCGCCGTCGCTACGCCGTCGTCGCCTGCGTGAGCGGGCGCAGCAGTGACGATGCCCGTCGCATCGTCGGCGTCGACGGGCTCGAGTACGTCGGATCGCACGGCCTCGAGCTCGCGCCCGAGGCTGCCGCTTGGGCCGGCCGGCTGAGCGCGTTTGCGGCGACGGTCGACTGGCCCGTCGAGGACAAGGGCGTCACCGTGTCGTTCCACTGGCGCACGGCCGGGGACCAGGGCGCCGCCGAGCGCTTCCTCCACGAGGTCGCAGTCCGCGCGCGCGCCGAGGGCTTCGACGCCCGCTTCGGCCGCAAGGTGCTCGAGCTGCGGCCGCCCGTCGACGCCGACAAGGGCACCGCCGTGCGCGCCCTCGTGTCGGCACGGAGCCTGCGCCGGGCGCTCTACGCCGGCGACGACACGACGGACGTGGACGCGTTCCGCGCCGTGCACGAGCTGGAGCTCGGAATCGCAGTCGCGGTCCGGTCCGCCGAGCTGCCGCGGCCGGTCGAGGCCAACGCCGACGTGGTCGTCGACGGCACCGCCGGCATGCTCGACCTGCTCAGCTCGCTCTGAGCACGTCCCAGGCGCGCGCCACGTCGCCCTCGGTCGTGAAGATGTTGCCGACCGCCAGGCGCAGGACGTAACGCCCGTCCAGCTCCGTCGGCGAGATGAAGATCTCCCCGGAGCGGTTCACGCGCTCGAGCAGCGCGCGGTTCTCCTCGTCGCTGCCCTCGCGCCGGAAGCAGACGACGGAGAACGAGCGCGGGGCGACGACCTCCCACCCGGGCTCGGCGTGCGCCCATTCCTCGAAGAGCGCGGCGAGCCGAACGTGCTCGCGGATCACCGCCTGGAGGCCGCTTCGCCCGAAGCAGCGCAGGACGGCCCACAGCTTCAGCGCCCGGAAGCGGCGTCCGAGCGCCGGCCCGTAGTCGGAGAGGCTCAGCTCCTCCTCGGCGCCGGAGCGCAGGTAGGCCGGCACGAGGCTGAAGGCATCGCGGAAGACGTCGGGACGGCTCGTCCAGATGCACGAGCAGTCGGTCGGCACGACCAGCCATTTGTGCGCGTTGACGACGAGCGAATCGGCGCGATCCACGCCGTCGAATGCCCAGCGGAACTCGGGGCAGACCATCGCCGCGCCGGCATAGGCCGCATCGACGTGCAGCCACAGCCCGTCGGCGCGGTCGGCGATCGCCCCGACCGGGTCGACGGACGTCGACGAGGTCGTCCCCACGGTGGCCACCACCGCACACGCATCCGTGAGGTCGAGCGCGTCCGGGCGCAGGCGAAACTCGGCGTCAGCCGGCGTCTTCCGCGTCTCGAGGCCGACGATGCGCGCCGCCTTCTCGACCGACGAGTGGGCGTGCTCGGAGCAGACGACCACGCGCGCGTCGGGCCGCAGCGTGCGCGCGGCCGCGAGCGCCGCGAGCGTCGACGTGGACGCGGTGTCCTCGATGTGGCCGTGCCACCCGTCCGGCAGCCCCAGCAGCTGCGCCAGCCACCCCACGGCGACGTACTCGAGCTCCGTCGACGCCGGCGAGGCCTGCCAGCGGATCGCGACCGTGTTCAGCGCCGCGGCGAGGAACTCGGCGAGGATCGCCGGCTCGGACGAGCTGGTCGCGAAGTAGGCGAAGAAGCGCGGGTGATTCCAGTGTGTGATCGCGGGCAGGAGCACCTCGTCGAGATCGCGGAGCACGTTCGCGAAGGGCTCCGGCTCATCCGGGGGCGATGCCGGCAGGCGAGCCGTCAGGTCGCCGGGCTCGATGTCCGGTAGCACGGGCAGCTCGCCGACGCGCTCCAGGTAGCGCGCGACCCAGTCCAGCGTCGCCTGGCCGTCCTCGCGGAAGGTCACCGTGGGCGGATCTTGCTCCAGGGCTTCGTGTTCAGCACCTGGTCGGTGGTCATCCACGCGCGCCGCGCCTGCGCCACGCCGATCTCGACGTACTGGAGCGTCTCCACGCCGTGGCCGTCACTGTTGACGGGCATGCGGACACCTGCCTCGGCGGCCGCGCGCGCGTGCACGTCGCTCAAGTCGAGCCGGTCCGGCTGCGAGTTGATCTCCAGCGCGGTGCCGGTCTCGAGCGCGCCCTCGATCAGCCGCTCCACGTTCACGTCCGCCGGCGCGCGCTTGTTGATCTTGCGGCCCGTCGGGTGCCCGATGCAGTCGACGTGCGGGTTCTCCATGGCGGCGAGCAGCCGCTCGGTCGGGCTGCGGTCGAAGCTCGAGTGCAGGGAGGCGACCACCCAGTCGCGACCGGCGAGCGTGTCGTCGTCCATGTCCAGCGAGCCGTCGGGGCGGATGTTGACCTCGACTCCCTTGAGCAGCTTGAGCGGCTTCACCCGCTCGGCCACCGACTCGATCTCCTCGGCCTGCGCCTCGAGCGCGCCGTCGCGCAGCCGGTGGGAGTGGTCGCAGATGGCCAGGTACGCGTAGCCGCGCTCTCGCGCTGCGCTCGCCATCTCCTCGACGGTGTTCCGCCCGTCCGACCAGCGCGTGTGCGTGTGCAGGTCGCCGCGGAGCTCGGACGCCTCGACCAGCTTCGGGATGCGGCCGTCGCGCGCGGCGGCCAGCTCGCCGCGGTTCTCGCGCAGCTCGGGCGGGATGAACTGGTAGCCGAGGAAGGCGTACAGCTCCTCCTCCGAGCGTGTCTGGAAGACCTCCTTCGTCTCGACGTTCTGGACGCCGTATTCGGAGATCGACAGGCCGCGGCGCACCGCGTCCTCGCGCAGCGCGACGTTGTGGTCCTTCGAGCCGGTGAAGTGCTGGAGCAGGTCGCCGTATGACTCGGGCGGGACGACGCGCAGGTCGAAGCGGAGCCCGTCGTGCGAGACGACGGTCGCCTTCGTCGGCCCCTGAGCGGCGACCTCGGCCACCCACTCGAGCTTCGTCAGGTACTCGGTGAGCGCCTTCGGGTCGGTCGCCGTGGCGATGATGTCGAGGTCGCGGACGGTCTCGCGCCGCCGGCGCGCGCTGCCCGCCTCGGCGACGAGGTCGGCGGCCGGGTGCTCGCGCAGCACCCGGGCGACGGCGAGCAGCGCCGGCAGCGCCGTGCCGAGAAGCGTCCGCGGCGGGCCGGCCGGCTTCGCGGCCAGCGCCTTGATCACGTTCTCCTCGGTCTTCGCGCCGAGGCCTCTGAGCGTGCGGAGCTGCTGCTGCTCGGCCGCCGCGCGCAGTTCGTCGCGCGTGGTGATGCCAAGCTCTTGCCAGATGCGCCGCACCGTCTTGGGGCCGAGGCCGGGCAGCTTCATGAAGGTGACCACCTCGGCGGGGACGCGCTCCTTGTGGCGCGTGAGCGTCTCGATCTCGCCCTTCTCGACGATCTGGGCGATCTTCCCCTCGATGGTCGCGCCGATCCCGGGCAGCTCCTTTGCCCGCCCCGCAAGCGCCAGCTCGGCAACCGGGCGCGGCGTCTCGCGGATCAGCCCGGCGGCGCGCCGGTAGGCGATCACCTGGAACGCCTCGGTGTCCTCGAGCTCGAGCAGATCGGCCAGCAGGTCGAACTGGTCGGCGACGTCGCTGTTGCGAGGGAGCCCCGTCGCCACCTCCCGATCCTATTGTGTGTCCGTACGCGCCCTGATCTGCCTGCCGACCTACAACGAGCGCGAGAACCTCGAGCCGATGCTGCGCGCCCTGGGCGAGGTGCTCGGCCCCGAGGACGCGGTGCTGGTCATCGACGACAACTCGCCCGACGGCACCGGGGAGATCGCCGACCGCCTGGCCGCGGAGCTGGCCTACGTACGCGTGCTGCACCGGCCGGCGAAGCACGGGATCGGGCCGGCGTACCTGGACGGGTTCCGCGACGCCCTGGCCGCCGGCGCCGAGCTGATCCTCGAGATGGACTGCGACTTCTCGCACGACCCGGGCGACGTCCCGCGGCTGATCGAGGCGACCGCGAACGCCGACCTGGCATTGGGCTCGCGCTACGTGCGCGGAGGTGGCGTGCGCAACTGGGGGCTCGTGCGCCGGGTGATCTCGCGCGGCGGGTCGCTGTACGCGCAGGTGCTGCTCGGCCTGGGTGTCCGCGACCTGACCGGCGGCTTCAAGTGCTACCGGCGAGCGGCGCTCGAGGGGATCGACCTGGATGCCGTGTCGGCGGCGGGCTACGCGTTCCAGATCGAGACGACCTACCGCGCGGTCCGCGCCGGGTTCGCAGTCGTGGAGGTGCCGATCACCTTCGTCGACCGCGAGCAGGGCGGGTCGAAGATGAGCCGCGCGATCGTGCTCGAGGCGATCTGGCGCGTGCCGCTGCTACGCCTCGCCGCCCTGCTCGGCCGGCTGTAGCCAGTCCGCCCACGCCCGCTCGTACTCGTGCCGCCTGCGCGCGCCCGGCACCGCGGCGACCGGCGCGCCGCCGGCGAAGAGCGTCGCCGTCGGCAGGCTGAGCACGCCGTAGCGAGCCGCCGTGAGCGGATTGGCGTCGACGTCCATGCGCACGAACTCGACCCCTTCGTGCTCGGCCGCAAGCGCAGCGAGGATCGGCTCGACCGCCTTGCACGGCCCGCACCACGGCGCCCAGAAGTCGACGACCACGGGCCGTGGCCGGCGCAGGACGTCTCGCTCGAACGACGCGTCGGTGACCGCGCGCACGCTCAGGCGGTCTCGGTCGAGACGATGACCGGCTCGGCCGACTGCCGGGTGCGCGGCTCCGGCCGGTCGACCGACTCCGGGCGCACGGTGATCCGCGGATCGACGAAGGCGAGGATGATGTCGGCGATCAGGTTGAGGACGAGGATCAGCACCATGACCCAGATGGTGATGCCGAGGATCATGGGCATGTCACGGCGGGCGAAGCTCTGCACGACGAGCTGCCCGATGCCGGGCAGGCCGTAGACGCGCTCGATCAGGATCGCCCCGCCGATCGGGCCGGCGATCGCCATCGCCATGTCGGCCCCGGCCATGGCCACGATCGGCGTCATGGCGTTGCGCAGCACGTGCCGGCGCACCACGAGGCGTTCCGGCGCACCCTTCGCACGGGCGGTGCGCACGTAGTCCTCGTGGAGGGTCTCCATCACGCTCGCGCGCACCATGCGGACGTAGACGGCCGCGAACAGGAGCGCGAACGTGAACCAGGGCATGAGCAGGTGCGACGTCCAGTCGACCGGGCCGCCGCAGTTGCCGACCGGATGGACGAGGTTGCAGTAGCCGCCCGCCGGCGCGACGTGGAAGTGGCCGGCGAAGGTGTAGCGCAGGATCATCCCCAGCCAGATCGGGTGCACCGAGATCCCGATCAGCACGAAGATGACGCCGAATCGGTCTAAGAGCGAGCGCGGCCGGAGCGCGGACAGGACGCCGAGCGGGATGGCGATGAACATCCACGCGAACATCCCGCCGATGATCAGCGACAGCGTGATCGGCGCCGCGGTCATGATCTTCCGGGTGACCGGCTGCCGGTCGACGACCGAGTGGCCGAGGTCCCGGTGGGCCGTGATCCGCCAGACGAACCTCGCCCAGTCGACATAGAAGGGGCCGTTGAAGGCGTAGAGGTTCTTGATCGGAAGCCCCTCCGTCTCGCTCGACCGCGTGGCCCGGAGCGGGTCGGAGGGGATCATGAAGAAGAGGCAGAACGTCGCGAACGTGAGCACTCCGAACAGGAACATCGACCAGATCACGCGTCCGACTAGGAACTGAAGCACCTAGGTCCCTCCCCTCGCCCGCCGGGCGCGGTCGCTCGCCCGGTCAGCGTACCGCCCGCCTCCCGGCAGTCAAGCGTCGCGCGTGAAGTGCTCCCAGCCGGCCAGCAACAGCGGCTCGGCGGCCAGGAGAAGCGCGACGCCGGCGCCCGGCTCGCAGCGCCCGATGACCGGAAAGCCGGACGCGGCCGCCTCCTCCACGGGCAGCGCGGCGAGCAGCTCGTAGTCCTCACCGAAGCCACATACGAGCTCCCACGGCGATCGGTTGACGCGGGCCGCGACATCGACCACCCCGTTCGCGACCGGGACCTGCTCGAGCTCCACCACGACACGGCAGCCCGAGCGGGCAGCGAGATGGCCGGCGTCGGTGGCCAGCCCGTCCGACAGGTCGAGCATCGCGGTTGCGACGGCGGCCAGCCGGCGCCCCTCGGCCAGGCGGAGCGGCGGGCGCAGGTGCGAGCGGACGAGCGGCGAGTCGATCCCGTGCCGGAGCGCCTCGAAGCCGGCCCCGGAGGCGCCGAGCGGGCCGGTGACGACGAGTGCGTCTCCCGGCCGGGCGCCCGAACGGCCGGGCACCCGCGGCGAGCGGCCGAGCGCGGTGACGCTGAGCACGAGCTGCGGCGCCTCCGTCGTGTCGCCGCCGATCACCGGGACGCCCGTCTCGACGATGCCCTCGTACAGCTCGAGCACATCGGCCACCGCGGTCGCCCCGGGCGCGGCGAGCGTGACGGCAAAGCCGAGCGGCTCGGCCCCGGACGCGGCCAGATCGCTCAGGTTGACGGCGGCCGCCTTCCAGCCCAGGTCGCGCATCGACGTCCAGTCGAGCCGGAAGTGCACGCCCTCGACGAGCGCATCCTGGGTGACGACGAGATCGGGCGGCACGAGCGCCGCGTCGGCGTCGATGGCGCGTGCGAGGCCGCGCCGCTCGAGCTCGGCGAGCAGGCCGCGCTCGCCGAGGTCAGCGAGCCGCATCGAGCCCCTGAATCGCCTCGACGAGGGCGCGTGCATCCCCGGCAGCGCGGATGACGGCGACACCGGCGGCGCCGGCACGGATGCAGTCGGCGGCGTTCGACGCATCGACCCCGCCGATCGCGACGACCGGCACGGAGACGGCGGCGCAGATCGCCGCGAGCCCGTCGAGGCCGATCGGCGGGTCGGCGTCCTCCTTCGACGGCGTCGCCCAGACCGGGCCGGCGCCGATGTACGCGGCGCCGCGTGCCGCCGCGTCGCGCGCCTCCGCGACCGACGACGCGGACAGGCCGAGCTCGAGGCCCGCGGCGAGCGCCCGTTCGGCGCCCTCGTCCGAGCGGCCGAGGTGCACGCCGTCGGCGTCCAGCTCGAGCGCCGCCGCGACGTCGTCGTTGACGACGAACGTGGCCGGAAGCGCCCGCATGGGCCGCCCGGCCGCGACGACATCGGCAGTCGTCGCGTCCTTGAGCCGCAGCTGGACGACGGTCGCGCCTCCCGACACGGCACGTTCGGCGGTCTCGAGGTCACGGACGATCGCGTGCAGCTTCACGCGCGCGTGACGCGTGCGCGGCCGTCCAGCGTGCCCGGGTCGAGCGCGGCGAGCGCGTCGTAGAGGCCAACATGGAAGGAGCCCGGGCCGCGCGCCTCGACCCCTGCGTCCTCCCCGGCGACGCCGAAGGCAACAAGCGCCGCCGTTGCCGCCTCGAGCGGCGGGGCGACAGCGAGGAAGCAGCCCGTCATCGCCGTCGACATGCAGCCGGTCCCCGTGACGGCGGCGAGCAGCGGGTGGCCGTTCGCGACCGCGTTCACGGCGTCTCCGTCGGAGACGTGGTCGACGGGACCGGTGACGGCGGCCACCGTGCCGAGTGCTCGCGCAGCCGCCCTCGCGAGCTCCGCGCTGCTCTCGGCGCCGACCGACTCGACGCCTCGGATGTCGGCCTCGCGCCCGGCGAGCGTGGCGATCTCGGCCGCATTGCCGCGCACGACCGCCAGCTCGACCTCGCCGGCGATCCGGCGCGCGGTCTCGGTCCGGTAGTCGGTGGCGCCGGCGCCGACCGGATCGAGCACCACGGGGACGCCCGCGGCGTTCGCCGCGCGCCCGGCGAGCAGCATCGCGTCCACCCAGGGCGGCGACAGGGTGCCGATGTTGAGCACGAGCGCGCCGGCGGCGGAGGCCATCTGCTCCACCTCCTCGCGCGCGTGGGCCATGACGGGCAGCGCGCCGATCGCGAGCGTCGCGTTGGCGGTCTCGTTCATGACCACGTAGTTCGTGATCTGGTGGACGAGCGGCCTGCGCTCGCGCAGCCGGCCGAGGGCCTCGCCGATCATGCTGCGAGCACGTCCACGGGGCCGTCGCCGCGGCCGAGCTCCGGGTGGCCATGCAGAACGGCGCGAGCCGCGAGCGCGGCCGCCTCGCGCGCCGCGGCCGGGAGCGGCCGGCCGTGTGCCAGGAGACCGGTCAGCGCAGCCGAATGCGTGCACCCGGCGCCGTGCGTCGCTGCGACGTCGTGGCGCCGTACCGGGATCTCGATGTGGTCGGCGCCGTCGAAGAGGTGATCGACCGGCGGGTCGCCGTGTCCGCCCGTCACGATCACCGCGGGCGCGCCGCGGGCGTGGATGGCCTCGGCGAGCTCACGCCGCGTGCCCTCGCCGCCGGCGAGCGCACGGGCCTCCATCAGGTTCGGAGTCACGACAGTCGCGAGTGGGAACAGCCGCTCGACCAGCACGTCGACGGCATCCTCCCGGAGCAGGCGCGCGCCAGAGCTGGCGACCATCACGGGGTCGACGACAAGCGCGACCGGGTGCCCCTCGAGGAAGTCTGCAACGGTCTCGATGATCTCCCGGCGGTAGAGCATCCCCGTCTTCGCCGCGTCCACGCCGGGATCCCGGAAGGCCGTCCTGAGCTGCAGCTCGACGAATGGCGGCGGCACCTCGAGCGTGCCGTTGACGCCCATCGTGTCCTGCGCGGTCAGCGCGACGATCGCGGTCATGCCGTGGCAGTGCGTCGCGGCGAACGCCTTCAGGTCGGCCTGGATGCCGGCGCCGCCCCCTGAGTCGGAGCCGGCAATCGTCAGTGCTCGTGGAACCACAACTCTCCCTTCGCGGGCATTACCCCGATCAGGTTCGCGGGTGTGATCTCAGCCCCACCGCGCGGCGGAGCACCCCGGTACCAGGACGCTAGCATCGCTTGATGAGCCGAGCCGTCGACGTCGCGCCCTGGGACGACGTCCTCGCGGCCGCGGACGACGAGCTCGCCCACCTCGGCATCGAGCCTGCCCGCGAGGCGGAACTGGTCGACCTGCCGCCCGGACTGCATCCGCGCGTCGTGCAGGCGCTGGCGTCCCAGGGCATCGACCGGCTGTACTCGCACCAGGCTCACGCCTGGCTGGCGGCCACTCACGGCCGCCACCTGATCGTCACCACCGGCACCGCGAGCGGCAAGACGCTCGCCTTCAACCTGCCCGGTGCTGGACGCACTCGCGCGCGAGCCGAAGCACCGCGCGCTCTACCTCTACCCGACCAAGGCGCTCGCGCAGGACCAGCTGCGCGGCATCACCGGGCTCGGCGTGCCGCGCGTCCGCGCGGCGATCTACGACGGCGACACGCCTGGCGAGCGGCGCTGGCAGATCCGCAAGTCGGCCAACATCGTCCTGACCAACCCGGACATGCTCCACATCGGCGTGCTCCCCCATCACGACCGCTGGGGCGACGTGCTCGCCAACCTGCGCTACATCGTCGTCGACGAGGCGCACGTCTACCGCGGCGTCTTCGGCTCGCACGTCGGCAACGTCCTCCGCCGCCTGCGCCGCATGGCGCGGGTCTACGGCGCCGAGCCGCAGCTCCTGCTCGCCTCGGCCACGATCGCCAACCCGGCCGAGCTGGCGCAGACGCTGGCCGGCGTCGAGGCCGAGGTCATCCACGATGACGGCGCGCCACGGGCCGAGCGCACGGTCGCGCTGTGGAACCCGCCGCTGACCGACGCCGAGCTCGGACTGCGCGCGAGCGCGCTCGGCGAGGCGTCGCGGCTGATGGCCGGCCTCGTCGAGCACGGCCTGCGCACGCTCTGCTTCGCGAAGAGCCGCAAGGCTGCCGAGCTGGTGCACCGCTTCACCGCCGACCGCCTGGATGCCGAGCTGGCCGCGCGCCTCTCGCCGTACCGGGCCGGGTACACGCCGGCGCAGCGCCGCGAGATCGAGCGGCGGCTGGTCGAGGGCGAGCTGCTCGGCGTCGCCGCCACCGACGCGCTCGAGCTGGGCATCGACGTCGGCCTGCTCGACGCCGTCATCTCGGTCGGCTTCCCGGGGACGATGTCGAGCCTGCGCCAGCAGTGGGGGCGCGCCGGCCGGCGAGGCCACGGGCTCGCCGTGCTCGTCGCCAGCGAAGACGGACTCGACCAGTACTTCATGCGCGAGCCGGAGACGCTGCTGCGCCGCCGCGTCGAGGCCGCGATCCTCGACCACGAAAACGACCGCGTCCTGGACGGCCACGTCCGTGCGGCCGCCTTCGAGGCGCCGCTCGACGAGCAGGACACGGCCATCCTCGGCACGCGGGCACTGGAGCGGGCGGCGGTGCTCCCCGAGCTCGAGCGCACGAAGGCGGGCTGGGTCTGGAACGGCCGCGACTACCCGGCCGCACGGTTTGGCCTGCGCTCGCCGACGCCCGACCCGTTCACGATCGTCGACGAGGAGACCGGTTCGGTGCTCGGCGTCGCCGAGCGCGAGCGCGCCTACTCGACGGTGCACGACGGCGCGATCTACCTGCATGCGGGCGAGTCGTACCGCGTCACCGCCCTCGACCTCGAGGGCCGGACCGCGCTCGTCGAGCCCTTTCGCGGCGACTACTACACGCAGGCGAAGAAGGAGACGACAACGGCGATCGACGCGGAGCTGCGCCGCATGCGCTCGCTCGGCTGTGACGTCTTCTTCGGGCGCGTCACCGTGACGGAGCAGGTGGTCGCCTTCCAGCGCAAGGCGATCCGCGACGGCTCGACGATCGATCTGGAGCCGCTCGACCTGCCACCGACCCAGTTCGACACGGAGGCGGTCTGGTTCCTGCCGGAGCCCGAGCAGCTGCACGGCTCCGAGCAGATGCCGCGGCTGCTCGGCACCCTGCACGCGGCCGAGCACGCCCTGATCGCGCTGCTGCCGCTCTGGGCGATGTGCGACCGGTGGGACATCGGCGGCCTCTCCACCAACGTCCACTTCCAGACCGGCCGGCCGACGATCTTCGTCTACGACGGCCACGCCGGCGGCGTCGGCATCACCGAGCGCGGCTACGACGTCTTCGGTGGCTGGGTCGCCGACACGGCGCGCATGATCCGCGGCTGCCCGTGCGAGCACGGGTGCCCCTCCTGCGTGCAGTCACCGAAGTGCGGCAACCTGAACGAGCCGCTCGACAAGGCCGGCGCGCTTGCGCTCCTCGACGCGATGCTGTTGTAGAGCCCAGTGCCGCGGCACTGCTCTAGCTGTGGCGCGTGGATCGGCGCGCACGCGCCCGTCCGCTGCGCCGCCTGCGGCACCCCGCACTGGCTGAACGCCAAGCCGGCCGCGAGCGCGCTCGTGGTGGCTGACGGCCGGTTGCTGCTCACGCAGCGAGCGATCGAGCCGTGGCTCGGCCGCTGGTGCGCGCCCTCCGGCTTCTGCGACGGCGGCGAGCACCCCGCCGCATGCGCTGAGCGAGAGGCGCTCGAGGAGGCGGGGATCCGCGTGCGGATCATCGGCTACCTAGGCCACTGGATCGACGAGTACACGCCCGCCGGCCAGGACGGGGCCGACCCGGAGTACTGCGCGGTCTCCTACTACCACGCCGTTCCCGTCGGCGACCCCGGCGTCGTCGTCGACCCCGCCGAGGTGTCCGCGTTCGGCTGGTTCGAGCCGGATGCGCTGCCCGAGCCGCTTTCCCCGCCCGTCAACGGAACCTGGATCTACGGCGCCTGGCGGGAAGCGCTCACCGCCGGCCGCCTCGACACGCCGCTTGTCGATCTCGAGCCGTCGCGTTCGTCGGTGGAGTAGACCGACCAGAGGAGGACACATGAAGTTCTTGCTGATGATCCACGGCGACGAGACGGGCTGGGACGCCCTCGCCGAGGACGAGCAGGAGGCGCGCCGTGCGCAGTACGGCGCCGTCGCCGGGCGCGGCGAGGTGCTGCGCGCCGCCGAGCTCGGCCCGACGTCGAGCGCAACGACCGTCCGCGTCGCCGACGGCACCACGCTCGTGACCGACGGCCCCTACGCCGAGGCGCGCGAAGCGCTCGGCGGCGTGTTCATCGTCGAGGCAGCGTCGATCGAGGACGCGCTCGAGCTCGCGCAGGCGCTGCCGGCGCCGCAGGGCCGCGGCGGCATCGAGGTGCGGCCTGTCTACGGAGACGAGTCATGAAGTACTCGCTCCTGATCTACAGCGATCCGTCACGCGCCGCTGCGATGTCGCCCGAGGAGATCGAGCAGGCCCGCGCAGAGGTCATGCCGCAGTGGATCGAGCTCTTCGACTACCTCGGCTCGCACGCCAACTCGGTCGAGGGCTTCGAGCTCGACGGGCCCGACACGGCGAAGACGCTGCGCTACGAGGACGGCCGGCCGGTCATCACCGACGGCCCGTACGCGGAGACGAAGGAGCTGATCGGCGGCCTGTTCCTGATCGAGTGCAACGACCTCGACGAGGCGATCGACATGGCGGCGCGCGTGCCGATCGCGTCTCGCGGCTCGGTGGAGATCCGCCCACTGGTCGCGCGGGGGGCCGGCGGATAGACGCGGTCGCACGCGCGTTCCGCGAGGAGTGGGGGCGCTCGCTCGCCTACCTGGCGCGCACGCTCGGGGATCTCGATCGCGCCGAGGACGCCGTCCAGGACGCGTTCACGATCGCGCTCGAGCGCTGGCCGCGAGACGGCGTGCCCGCCAACCCGGGTGCGTGGATCGTCACCACGGCGCGGAACCGCGCGATCGACCGCATCCGCCGCGAGCGGAACCTCGAGCGTAAGACGGAGCTGCTCGCGCGGCTGGAGGAGGTGGCGGCGACGGACGACCTCGACGAGAGCACGATCCCCGACGAGCGGCTCGGCCTGCTCTTCACCTGCTGCCACCCCGCGCTCGCGCCCGATGCGCAGGTGGCGCTCACGCTGCGGCTGGTCGGCGGCCTCCAGACGCCGGAGATCGCCCGTGCCTTCCTCCTGCCCGAGCCGACGCTGGCCCAGCGACTCGTGCGCGCGAAGCGGAAGATCCGGCAGGCCGGGATCCCGTTCCGCGTGCCGGCCGACCACCTGCTTCCCGAGCGGCTGGGTGTCGTGCTCGCCGTCGTCTACCTGATCTTCAACGAGGGGTATGCGGCCACGGGCGGCTCCCTGCTCGTCCGCACGGAGCTGTGTGACGAGGCGATCCGCCTGGCACGGCTGCTCGCGGTGCTGATGCCCGACGAGCCGGAGGCGCTCGGCCTGCTCGCGCTCCTGCTCTTCCAGGACTCGCGGCGGCTCGCCCGCACGGGCGCCGACGGCGAGCTCGTCCTGCTCGCCGAGCAGGATCGCGCGGCCTGGAACGGCGCGGAGATCGCGGAAGGCACGCGCGTGCTCGACCGTGCGCTTCGGCTCCGCCGGCCCGGGCCGTACCAGCTACAGGCCGCCATCGCCGCGCTGCACTCCGAGGCGCCGACGGCGGATGCGACCGACTGGCCACAGATCGCGGCGCTCTACGGCGAGCTCGCGCGCATCCAGCCCTCGCCGGTCGTCGAGCTCAACCGGGCCGTAGCCGTGGCGATGGCCGACGGGCCCGAAGCCGGGCTGGCCCGTCTCGACGGCCTTCACGAGCTCGAGCGCTACCACCTGCTCCACGCGACACGCGCCGACCTGCTGCGTCGGCTTGGGCGCACGGACGAGGCGGCGGCGGCCTACCGGCGGGCACTCGACCTGGCGACGAACCCGGTCGAGCGAGCCTTCCTCGAACGGCGCCTAGGCGAGGTCGCTCAGGGCGAGCTCGACCGCCTCGGCGGGTGAGCCCGCCCGGTCGACGCCGCGAAGCTCCCAGCCCGGCTCGACCACCACGACACGGCGGCCGAGACGCATTGCGAACCCGATCTCGGCCAGCGTGCCCCACGAGCCGCCGACCGCGATCACGGCGTCGCCCGATGCGACGACGGCGAGATTCCGCGCATGGCCGATCCCGGTGACGACCACGTGGTCACTCCACTCGTTCGCCCCGGCGCGGCTCTCGCCGGGAACGATCGCGATCGTCGTCCCGCCGGCGGCCTTGGCGCCCCGCGCGGCCGCGGCCATCACCTCGCCGCCGCCGCCGGTCACGACGGTGGCCCCGCGCTCGGCCAGCAGCCGGCCGACCTCCTCGGCCCGGCCGGCGTGCTCCGCCCCGCTCCCGATCACGGACACCTGGATCATGCGCCGATGGTAGAAGCGACCCGTGGAGCGCGCGGCTGACCACCTCGAGCGGGCGTTCGCGTTCCTGCGCCGCGGCGACGTGCGCGGGACGGCGGAGCGGCCGTCGCGCTTCGGCACCGCAGTGCTCACGCCAGAGCTGCCGTTTCGCTACGACTCGAACCTGCTGTACGTCGACGAGCCTGTCCCCTCCCCCGAGGAGCTCGCCGCCGAGGCCGACCGGATCTTCTCGGACGCCGGCCTGAGCCATCGCGCGATCCTGTTCCGGCATGCGGAGGAGGGTGAGCGCGTCGCGGCCGGCCTCCCGGGCTGGGAGCCCGAGCGGCACATCGTCATGGTGCAGCTGCGCGAGCCGGAGCCGGTCAACACGAATGCCGTGGCGGAAGTCGGCCACGAGGGCGTCCGCGCCGCCCGCAAGCGCATGATCAGCACCTACGAGTGGAGTACGCCCGCGGTCACGACGCAGCTGCTCGACTACAAGCCGCTGCTCGAGCGATGGGTGACCGTGCGCTCGTTCGGGGCGCTCGAAAACGGCGACGTCATCTCGTACGCCGACCTCTACAGCGACGGCCGCGACGCCCAGATCGAGGACGTGGCCACCCTCCCGGAGCACCGCGGGCGCGGCCACGCCAAGGCCGTCGTCACCCGCGCGAGCGAGGAGGCGCGCAGCGCGGGCGCCGACTTCGTCTTCCTCGTCGCCGACGCCGAGGACTGGCCGCAGGAGCTGTATCGGCGGCTCGGCTTCGACATCGTCGGGCGCTACGTGAAGCTGCTCCGCCGCGGGGAGTAGCATCCCGCCCATGGGACTGCGGGAATGGTGGGGACGCCTCGTGGGCGACGGCGACCGGCTGGAGCGGGAAGACGACGCGATCCGCAACGCCGGCCCGGACGGGCCCGCGCCGCTCGAGGACTACGAGGGCATCAAGGACGACGTCGAGGTAAAGGAATACGACTTCGCCGGGGCGGAAGCCGCGGAGGAAGATGAGGAGGCGACCTGATGGGCCTGCGCGAGTGGTGGGATCGAGTTACGGGGAGTGGCGCGGCGAAGCAGAAAGCGGAGGAGGAGGGCCTCTCCGAGCCGTCGGAGGCGGCGTACGACGACGTACGAAGCCGACAAGGCAGACAGGGCGGCCGACCAGCGCGACCCTGGCATCATCGGGATGGGCCAGGGGGACGACCGGGGCGGCTTCTAGCTCTCCAGCTTCTTCAGCGCCGGCTCGAGGCGCTGCCTCGTCTCCAGCACCGGCGCGTACAGGTCGCCGAGGCGCTCGACGCGCGCCAGCACGGCCTCCATCGTGAACGCCGTCGGGATCGAGGTCGGTGGTGACCTCGTCCCAGCGCAGCGGCGTCGACACCGACGCGCCGGCTCGCGGCCGCACCGAGTAGACGCTCGCGATCGTCTTGCCCTCGCCGTTCTGGTTCGCGTCGACCAGCACGCCGCGGCGCTTCGCCTTCGACCACTCGGTGGTGACGAGCCCGCGGTGCGTCCGTGCGAGTGCGCCGGCGACGATCTCCGCGAAGCGGCGCGTATCGGCGTAGGTGTAGCGGCGCTCGACCGGGACGAGCACGTGGATGCCCTTCGACCCGCTCGTCTTCGGGAAGCACTCGAGGCCGAGCGCGTCCATCACCTGCTTCACGAGCAGCGCGACCTCGACCGTCTCGGGGAAGCCGACGCCTTGCTGAGGGGTCGAGGTCGAACAGGACGAAGTCGGGGCGGTCCGGCCGATCGATGCGCGAGTACCACGCGTTGAGGTCGATGCAGCCCATGTTCACCATCCAGAGCAGCGACAGCTCGTCGTTCACGAGCGGCGCCTGGATCTCGCGGGTGCGCCGCGGCGCCTCGCGCGTCGTCGCCCTGACGGGCACGCGCTTGATCCACTCCGGCATCCCGCGCGGGGCGTCCTTCTGGAAGAAGAAGTCGCCCTGCCAGCCGTCGGGGTAGCGCTTGAGCGTGAACGGCCGGTCGCGCAGGTACGGCACCACGGTCGGCGCGATCGTCACGGTAGTAGGCGAGCAGGTCGCCCTTCGTGATGCCTTCGTCCGGCCAGAAGACCTTGTCGAGGTTCGAGAGCTTCAGCAGGTGCCCGCCGCTCGAGATCTCGTTCTCGACCGGCAGCTCCTGACGAACGTCCTGCGGCGCCTTGTCGGAGCGCAGCCCCTGGTAGACCGGCTGGCGCAGATGCTCGTCGTGCGTCCACTCGCTGAACGAGACCTCGCACACGAGCTTCGGCTCGACCCACACGACTGCGTCGCGGCGGACGCGCGGCATCTTCGGCGCCTCGCGCGAACGGCGTGCCCGCGCGTTCGAGCGGTCGGAGCTTCTCGAGCAACCGGTCGATCTCGGCCTCGGTGAAGCCGGTGCCGACGTTGCCGACGTAGCGAAGCTCGCGCCCGCGGTACACGCCCAGGATGAGTGCCCCGAACCCGGCGGAGCGGCGCCCCTGGCCTTTCGTGTAGCCGCAGATCACGAACTCCTGGCGGCCGTGCGTCTTGATCTTCTGCCAGTCGCGGGTGCGTTTCCCGGACAGGTACCGCGAGGCCGCCTTCTTCGCCATGATCCCCTCGAGCTGCTGCTCCTCGGCGGCCTTGAAGAGGCTGGGGCCGTCGTCGAACGCCTCGGAGAGGCGGACGGTCCGGTTGCGCCTGTCGAGCAGCGCCTCGAGCCGCGCGCGGCGCTCGGTCAGCGGTAGGTCGATGACCGGTTCGCCCTCGATCTCGAGGACGTCGAAGACGAAGTAGGCGATCGGCGTGTCGGGCTTGCCCTGCTGCATGAGCGAGAAGCTCGAGCGCCCGCGGTCGTCAAGTGCGCAGACCTCGCCGTCGAGCACGCAGTCGGGCGAGCGCACGGCCCGCGGCAGTGCGCTCGCGACCGAGCGGAAGCGCTCGGTGAGGTCGTTGCCGCGCCGGCTCGCGAGCGTGGCGCCCTCCCCGGCGACGAGTCGCGCGAGCGCTCGGTACCCGTCCCACTTGACTTCGAACAGCCACCCCGGCCCCGTCGGCACCGTGTCGGAGAGGGTGGCGAGCATCGGCGCGTACTCGGGCCGCTTTCGCGCACCTGGTGCGGAGCCGTCTCGCTTGCGGAGCAGCAGCCAGTTCTTCTCCTGCCCGTCCAGATGGGCGGGGACAAGCGTCCACGTCCCTTCGAGCCGTTCGCCGTGCAGGCGGACGGTCAGAGCCCCCGTCGCGCTTCTCCTCGAGCCAGCTCGAACGTGCCGTGATCCCAGACCTCGACGGTGCCCGCACCGTACTGCCCCTTGGGGATCTCGCCCTCGAAGGTCGCGTACTCGAGCGGGTGGTCCTCGACGTGCACGGCGAGCGCGCGTGCGCCCGGCTCGAGCGGAATGCCTTTTGGCACCGCCCAGCTCGCGAGCGCACCGCCGATTTCCAGGCGAAAGTCGTAGTGCAGGCGGCGCGCGTCGTGGCGCTGCACGACGAAAATCGGCTGTTTTCCAGCCTTTTCCTTGCCCTTGAAGGGCTCCGGCGTCTTCTTCGGGTCGCGTTTTCGCCGGTATTCCCGCAACGACATGGCCGAATTTCTAACCATCGGCGCAGCCGATGGCCGGGGGATAAGGCTGTGGATGGTGTGGAAAACGCCCTAGGAGGGGGCGGCGGAGGGTGCGAGCGCCTCGGTGAAGACGCCGATCCTACGGAAGCGCTCCCGGCGGCGTCGGCGCAACTGATCGCCGGGGATGCCCTCGAGGCCGCCCAGCGCATCCGACAGCGAGCGCGCCAGCAGCCGGGCGGACTCGTCGTGGTCGGTGTGGGCACCGCCCGGCGGCTCCTGCACGATCCCGTCGATGACGCCGAGCTCGAGGCAGTGGCGCGCGTCCGGGCGCAGGGCCGCGGCCGCCTTGGGCGCCTCGTTGGCGTCGCGCCAGAGGATTGCGGCGCAGCCCTCGGGCGAGATCACCGAGTACAGCGCGTTCTCCTGCATCAGCACCTTGTCGGCCAGCGCGATCGCGATCGCGCCGCCGGAGCCGCCTTCGCCGATGATGGTGCTGACGATCGGGACGGGCAGCCGGGCCATGATCGCCTGCGAGGCCGCGATGGCGCCGCCCTGCCCGTGCTGCTCGGCGGCGACGCCCGGGTACGCACCCGGCGTGTCGACGAACGTGAGCAGCGGGAAGCCGTGGCGCTCGGCGAGCCTCATGGCGCGCATCGCCTTGCGGTAGCCCTCCGGGTACGCCATGCCGAAGTTCCGCCGTGTGCGCTCGGCGATGTCGCGGCCCTTCTGCTGGCCGATCACGATCACGGTGCGGCCCTCGAAGTGGGCGATGCCGGCGACGACCGCCAGGTCGTCGGCGCGTGCGCGATCGCCGTGGATCTCGACGAAGTCCTCGCAGATCCGGTCGATGTAGTCGAGCGCGTACGGGCGCTCTTCGTGCCTGGCGAGCTTGACCGACCGCCAGATCTCGTCCTCGTCGATCGGCGCGCCGATGCGGTCGAGCTGGCGCTGGAGCTTCGCGAGCTCGCCCGAGACACGGGCGCCGCGCAGGAGCGGCAGCGAGCGCAGCTTGCTCAGCCGCTCGCGGAGGCGGATCTCGTCCTCAGCGGCCATCGAAGAGCATCAGCACGCGGGTGACGTAGTCGCGGAGCTCGGTCCGGGGGACGATCGCGTCGAGGTGGCCGAAGCGGTAGTTCGACTCGGCCAACCCGAAGTCGTCGGGAAGCTTCTCGCGCGTGGTCTGCTGGACGACGCGCGGGCCGGTGAAGGCAAGGAGAGCACCCGGCTCGGCGATCGTGATGTCGCCCAGCGTGGCGAAGCTGGCCAGCACGCCGGCCGTGGTCGGGTGCGCCATGACAGTCACCATCGCGCCGCCGGCGTCGTGGAGGTCGGCGACCGCGCAGACCGTCTTCGGCAGCTGCATCAGCGACAGGATCCCCTCCTGCATGCGCGCGCCGCCCGAGGCGGTCACCGTCACGAGCGGGACGCCGCGCTCGGCCGCACCCTCGCACGCGCGTGCGAACTTCTCGCCGACGACGCTGCCCATCGAGCCGCCCATGAACCCGAAGTCCATGACAGCCAGCTCGCAGTCGTGGCCGCCGACCGCGCCGGCGCCGATCACCATTGCGTCTCCGAGACCGGTGGCCAGCTCCGCCTCGGCGATTCGCTCCGTGTACGGGCGCAGGTCGAAGAAGTCGAGCGGATCCTTCGAGCGCAGGCCGGAGGCCTCCTCCGTGAAGCTGCCCTCGTCCGCGAGCTGCTCGATGCGCGCGCGCGCGTGGACAGGGAAATGGTGCCCGCACTGCGGGCAGACGCGCAGGGTGCGATCGAGCTCGTCGTCGCGGTAGTGCGAGCCGCAGGAAGGGCACGTGTTGGCCGGTCGCTTGCCGTCGGCGTCGGGCTCCGGGTCATGCCGGTGCTCGATCGAGACGTCGATCCGCTCTGCCACGAACGAAGTCTACGCGGGACTCATACGACGGCTTCGTACACGTCGAACTGCTGCGTGGGCGCCATCCCCGCCCGCTCGTAGAGCCTGACGGCGCCGGTGAGGTTCTCCGCGTCGACGCCGAGCCCGACCTTCGGGCGGCCGCGGCTGCGCAGCTCGGCGAACGAGTGCAGGAGCAGCGCGAGCGCAAGACCGCGGCGGCGCCACGGCCGCCGCACGGCGAGCACCTCGACCCAGCCGAGGTCGGGGTCGCCCTCGGCGCTCGGGCGGCAGAGCGACATGCCGGCGATCTCGTGCCCGTCCCACGCGACGAACCAGAGCGAAGGGTCCCAGTCGCCTGGCACGAGGAGGCCGCGCCACGTCTCGAACGACATCGGCGCCGATCCCCAGTGATCCTGGAACGCCTCCTCGTCGGCCTGGTGGATGCGCTCCAGGTCGCGCTCAGGGTCGAGCGGGCGCAGCTCGACGCCCTCGGGCCAGACGGGCGCCGCGGGCGGCTCGTCGAGCGAGGCGACCATGCGGAAGAAGTGGCGGACGAGGCTGTAGCCGTTCTGCTTGTAGATGCCCGCGACGCGCTCGTCGGGCTGCGCACAGCCGGCGTGGATCTGCGTCCCGGGCCGCCCGCGTTCCCGGGCCAGGCGGTCGGCCTCGGCAAAGAGCTCCTCGCCGAGCTCCACGGTGCCGAGCTCCGGGTGGATCGTGACGCGCATCCAGATGATCGCGTGATCCTCCGCAACGTCGACCGCGGCCGCCATCCCCGCGAAGCGGCCGTCGGGCAGCACGGCCGCCCGGAGCTCCGCGCCCGGCAGGGCGAACCACTGCTCGACCTCCGCGGCATCGCTGATGTTCTCACCCCACATCGCGTGGCCGTGCGCGTTCAGCAGCTCGACGGCGGCCTCGACCTCGTCAGGCCGCGGGGACCGGATCTCAGGCATCGGCGAGCATCTTCTCCCAGACGACGACCTCGTAGAGCACGCGCATGCCGGCCCGCTCGTAGAGCCGCGTCGCGCCGGTCGGGCTCTCCGCGTCGACCTGGAGCGCGACCGTCCGCTCGCCGCGCTCGAAGAACGTGCGGAAGGCGCTTCGGAGCAGCGCCTCGCCGATGCCCCGGCGCCGCCACGCAGGGCGCACGCCGAGCCTCTCGACCCAGCCCCACTCGCCGTTGCGCTTCCAGTCGCAGAGCGCGACACCGGCGATCTCGTGCCCGTCGGCGGCGACGAGGTACAGGGACGGGTCGTTGCCGGCGCGCCCGAACGTGCGTCGCTCGAATTCCTCGAACGGCCTCGGCGCGTGCATCCAGCCGCCAACCGACCACGCCTCCTCCACGGCCGCGTGAATCAGGTGCTCTTCACCGGCCCGGTACGGGCGGATCTCGATGTCCCCCGGGACGACGGCCCGCGGCGCGACGTCGAGGTGGATCACCATGCGCCAGGCATGACGCGCCTCGCGGTATCCGCGGCGCTCGAAAAAGGACGCGCCGCCGCGAAGCGCCACGTACTGGAGGACGGCGCCATCGACCTCGGCCGCCGCGCGGGCTTCGACGGCGTCGGCCAGCGCGCTGCCGACGCCGCGGCCGCGTGCCGACGGGTCGACGTAGCCATCCGCCAGCAGGCGGCCCTGTGCGCGCGCTTCGAAATCCGCGTAGCCGGCGACACGCCCGTCGAGCTCGACCACCCACGCGTCACGTTCGCGGTCGAGGCTCTCCCAGTGCTCGGCGAGATCGGAGCGCTGCCAGTCGGAGCCGCCCCAGCCGGCGGTGTCGTGCGCGCGCATGACCGCCAGGACGGCGTCGAGCTCGTCCGGTCGCGGCGGGCGGACAATCACGTCTCCGGAGCCGGGACGAGGTCGTCGAGCGCATCGGCGAGCCGCGCCAGATCGGGCAGCTCACGCTGCGCGAACCCCGCCGGCGTCTCGCGAAGCCGGTTGATCCAGACGGTGCGCAGCCCGAGGTCACGCGCAGGAGCGATGTCGTGGAAGCGGCTTGCGGCGACGTGCACGTGGCCGTCGCGCGGCGCGCCGGTGCGGGCGAAGAACTCCTCCCAGTGGCGGTGTGCCGGCTTGTAGGAGCCGATCTCGGACGCGACGACCGTCTCGTCGAACGGCACCCCGAGCCGTGCCTTGGACGCCTCGATGAAGTCGGGATCGGTGTTGGAGAGGATCGCGAGCCGCCAGCCGCGGTCGCGCGCGTCCGCGAGCGCTGCGGGCACCTCGGGGAACGCCTCCCACGACGGCAGCGAGCGGCCGAGCGCATCCTCCTCGCCGGGTGGGACGTCGCCGAGCTGCTCCAGGACGGCGCGCATGACGTTCCGGTAGGTCATGCCGGGCGTCTCGGCCTCCACCTGCGGCTCGAGCTCGTGGTAGCGGCGCAGCCGCGCGTCGGCTTCGCCGTCACCCCAGAGGCGCGCGAGCTCGCGGCGGATGCCGCCGTTCCAGTCGATCAGCGTGCCGTAGCAGTCGAACGTGGCCCAGCGCAGCGGCACTACGCGTCGTAACGGGCGAACACCACGCAGGCGTTGTGCCCGCCGAACCCGAACGAGTTGTTGATCCCGATCCGGATGTCGGCCTCGCGCGACTCGTTCGGGATGTAGTCGAGGTCACACTCGGGGTCGGGCTCCTCGTAGTTGATCGTCGGCGGCAGCACGCCGCGGTTGACCGCGAGGATGGTGAAGATCGCCTCGATCGCGCCGGCCGCGCCGAGACAGTGGCCCGTGGCGCCCTTCGTGGACGAGATCGGCGTCTTGCGCGCCTGCTCCTCGCCGAGAGCGAGCTTGATCACGCGGGTCTCGGCGGCGTCCCCGAGCGGCGTCGAGGTCCCATGCGCGTTGATGTAGCCGACCTCCGTCGGGTCGACGCCCGCATCGCCGAGCGCCATCGTCATCGCCCGCGCCGGGTTCGCGCCGGTCGGGTCGGGCTCGGTGACGTGCTTGGCGTCGGAGGAGAGCCCGTAGCCGAGCACCTCGGCGTAGATCTTCGCCCCGCGCGCCCGCGCGTGCTCGAGCTCCTCGAGGACGAGCACCCCGCCGGCCTCGCCCATCACGAACCCGTCGCGGCCGGCGTCGAACGGCCGGCTCGCCTTCTCGGGGGCGTCCATGCGCCGCGAGAGCGCTCGCATCGCACTGAAGCCGGCGATGCCGACCTTCGTGATGCCGGCCTCGGTGCCGCCGCAGAACATGACGTCCGCGCGGCCGAGCCGGATCGAGTCCATGCCGTCGCCGATCGCCATGTTCGACGCCGCGCAGGCCGTGCACTGCGACGAGAGCGGACCGCGCGTGCCGAGCTCCATCGAGACCCAGGCGGCGCCCATGTTCGGGATGATCTGCGGGATCGAGAAAGGGTTGACGCGATCCGGGCCGCGCTGGATGAGCACGTCGTAGCAATCCTGGAAGGCCTTCAGGCCGCCGATGCCGGTCGCGATCGCGGCGCCGACCCGGTCGGCCTCCGGCTCGACCTCGAGGCCGGAATCGGTCTCCGCCTGCCGCGCGGCGGCGGTGATCATCTGGGCGAAGCGATCCATGCGCCGCGCCTGCTTGCGCTCGATCCACTCGGTCGGGTCGAAGTCCTTGAGCTCGCAGGCGAAGTCGACCGCGTAGTCGGTGGCGTCGAAACTCGTGATGCGGTTCGCGCCGCTCTTCCCCGCGGTGAGGTTTACCCAGGTGGTCTCGATGTCGTTCCCGAGCGGCGTCACCGCGCCGAGGCCGGTCACGACGACCCGTCTTCTGCCGTTCATGCTCATCCGCGTCTCCCTACATGCCCAGGCCGCCGTCGACCAGCAGTACCTCGCCGGTGATGAAGGCAGCCTCGTCCGAGGCGAGGAAGCGTACCGCCCCGGCCACGTCGCCCGGATCCCCGAGCCGGCCGAGGGGCGTGTTGTCGAGCATCGCCTGCTGCAGCTCCTCGGGCAAGACCTCGGTGAGGCGTGTCGAGATGTAGCCCGGTGCGATCACGTTGGCGCGCACATTGCGGGAGCCCAGCTCCCGAGCGAGCGCCTTCGTGAAGCCGATGATCCCGGCCTTCGCGGCCGAGTAGTTCGTCTGCCCGGGATTGCCGTGAACGCCGACGATGCTGGAGATGTTCACGATCGAGCCCGCGCGCTTCCGCATCATCCCGCGGGCCGCAGCCCGGCACGTATAGAAGGCGCCGCCCAGATTGGTGTCGATGACCTCGCGCCAGTCCTCGTCGGGCATGCGCGCGATCAGCCCGTCACGGGTGAGCCCGGCGTTGTTGACGAGCACGTCGAGGTCGCCCGCCTCCTCGACCAGGCGCTTCGCCTGCTCCGGATCGGAGATATCGGCCTGCACCGCACGACCGCCGATCGCCGAGGCGACCGCCTCCGCCTCGTCCGCCCCGGCCCGATACCCAAGAACCACGCTCGCGCCCGCGCGCGCCAGCTCCTCGGCGATCGCCCTCCCGATCCCACGTGACGCGCCGGTGACCAGCGCCGTCTTTCCTTCCAGCGAGGCGAAGGTCAACCGGCCCTAGCCTTTCTCGCTTGCGAGAAAGGCCGTCACGCGCTCTTGGACAGGCTCTCTTCGAGCTGGTGCAGCGCGGCGACGCTGTTCACGGAGACGGTCTTCACGCTGCGGTCGATGCGCTTGACGAGCCCGGACAGCACGTTGCCGGGGCCCACCTCGACGAACGTCTTCACGCCCTCGCCGATCAGGCCGCCGGCCGACTGGGTGAAGCGCACCGGCGCGGTCAGCTGGTCGACGAGCAGCGTGCCGAGCTTCGTGGCCGGCTCGACCTTCGCCGTGACCGTCGACATGAACGGATGCGTCGTCTCGCGGAACGGCACGCGCTCGATCGCAGGCCGCAGCCGCTTGGCCGCACTGGCAACCAGCGGGCTGTGGAAGGCCCCCGATACCTTCAGCTTGATGGCTCGTCGCGCGCCGAGGCTCTGGGCCTCGGCGCTCAGCTCCTCCACCGCCCCGTCCTCGCCGGAGACGACGATCTGCCCGGGGCAGTTGTAGTTCGCAGGCCACACGCCGAGGATCTTGCGGCAGAGGTTCTCGACCACCTCGTCCTCGAGCCCGAGCACGGCGGCCATCGACCCCGGCCGCTCGCGGGCCGCCTCCGCCATCGCGAGGCCGCGCTCGCGCACGAGCTCGATCGCCTCCTCGAGCGTCATCGCGTCCACGGCGGCCAGCGCGGCGAACTCGCCGACGGAATGGCCGACGACGAAGTCGGGCTCGATGCCCTGCTCGCGGATAGCCGCCAGGATCGCCAGGCTGGTCGCTACGAGAGCAGGCTGCTGCACCTCGGTCTCGGTCAGTTCCTCGACGGGCGCCTCGAAACAGAGGTGGCGCAGGTCGAGGCCGGACGCCTCGCTGGCCCGGTCGTACACATCCATCGCGGCCGGGATCGCCTCGGCCACGTCCCGGCCCATGCCGGACTCCACGGAACCCTGTCCGGGGAAACAAAACGCGATCTTGCCCATCATCCTCCGTTCAAGGTCCAGGTCATCAGCGCCGAGCCCCAGGTGAGGCCGGCGCCCATACCTGTCATAAGTACGAGCTCGCCGGGCCGTAGCCTGCCATCAGCGGCGGCGTCCGCGATGGCAAGCGGGATCGAGCCCGACGACGTGTTGCCGTAGCGGTCCGCGTTCACGACCACCCGATTGTGCGGGATTCCGAGCTTTTTCGCAGCGTGATCGATGATGCGGACGTTCGCCTGGTGCGGGATGTAGACGTCGACGTCGTCGATCGTGACCCCGCACTCGTCGAGGATGTCGTGCGCCGACGACACGAGGACGCGGGTCGCGAACTTGAACACCTCGCGCCCGTTCATCCGCACGAAGTGGTCGCCCGCTGCGACCGACTCCGCCGTCGTCGCCTCGCGGGAGCCGCCCGCGGGCAGGTAGAGATGGACGCCTCCGGAGCCCTCCGCGCCGAGCTCGAAGCCGAGGAACCCGCCCTCGTCGACGTGCTCGAGCACCACCGCGCCCGCACCGTCGCCGAACAGCACGCAGGTGGTGCGGTCGTGCCAGTCGACGATGCGCGAGAGCACGTCACCGCCGACCACGAGCGCGCGCTCGGAGAGGCCTCCGGCGATCATGCCGTACGCCTGCGCGAGCGCGTACATGAAGCCCGTGCACCCGGCGGACAGGTCGTACGCGGCCGCGTCGGACGCACCGATCGCGTCGGCGAGCAGCGCGCCGGTGGACGGGAAGGCCATGTCCGGCGTGATCGTCGCCACGATGATCAGGTCGATGTCCTTCGCCGCGACGCCGGCCTGCTCGAGCGCCTCGTGTATGGCCGGGAGACAGATGTCCGAGAGCGCCTGCTCGGGTGCGGCAACGCGTCGCTCCCGGATGCCGGTCCGCTCCATGATCCACTCGTTCGAGGTGGCGACGAGGGTTGAGAGCTCGTCGTTCGTCACCACCCGTTCCGGCGCGTAGGCGCCGAAGCCGGTGATCGAGATCGGCCGCTGCCCATTGGCCTTGGCGATCAACGTCTAACGCTCCACTGCAAACGTCAGGACGCCGCGGGCGGCCAGCTTCCCGTCGACCTTGGCGGTCGCGCGGCCGCGGCCGATCGGCCCACGGATGCGCTCCAGGTGACACTCGAGCTCGAGCTCGTCGCCCGGCTCGACGATCCGCTTGAAGCGCACGTCGTCGATGCCGGCGAAGAAGGCGATGCGGCCGCGGTTCTCCTCCTCGCTGAGGACGGCGACGGCGCCGGCCTGCGCCATGGCCTCGACGATGAGCACGCCCGGCATGACCGGCCGGCCGGGGAAGTGCCCGGTCGTCCAGAACTCGTCGTCGCGGACATGCTTGCGCGCCACCACGCGGCTCCCCGGCTCGAGCTCGACGACCTCGTCGATGAGGAGGAAGGGGGGTCGGTGGGGCAGGATCGCCTCGATCTCGCTACGTCCCAGGCCCACGAGCC
Source organism: uncultured Thermoleophilia bacterium (assembly GCA_963817375.1). GTDB lineage: Bacteria > Actinomycetota > Thermoleophilia > Gaiellales > Gaiellaceae > JACVRM01. The sequence continues at coordinate 76,292 of CAWFOB010000002.1, forward strand.
GCCTAGTGTAGACCGATGGACGACCTCGACCCGGAGGCGGTCGTGCCGCGTCTGCGCGGGCGGCTGGGGCGGCTCTATACCTTCGTCGCGGCGACCGAGTCCACGCAGCTGCTCGTCCCGGCGGACGCGGCCGAGGGCACGGTTGTCGCCGCGGACGTCCAGACGGCGGGCCGCGGGCGGCTCGGCCGGCGGTGGGAGGCGGCGGCCGGGACGAGCCTCCTGTTCTCGCTCGCCCTCGTGCCACGGGCGACTCCCGAGCGGCTGCCGTCCTTGACGCTCGTCGCGGCCCGCGCGGTCGCGGATTCGCTCGGCGTCTCGTCGGCGATCAAGTACCCGAACGACGTCCTGGTGCGCGGCCGCAAGATCGCAGGGGCGCTCGGGGAGGCGCGCGGCGACCGCGTCGTGCTGGGGATCGGCGTGAACGTCAACGTGCCCGCGGGCGCGCTGCCCGCCGAGACCGTGCTGCCCCCGACGTCGCTGCTGGTCGAGACCGGCGTGCGGCACGACCGCGGGGCGCTGCTCGCCGAGATCCTCGCGGCGCTCGAGCGGCGATACGACGACTGGCTAGCGCAGGGTTAGCTGCAAGCTGCGGTTGCCGGCTGCGTCGGTCGCGACGACGACGAGCGGCGAGCCCTGCACGGTGACGCCGCGCGTGACACCGGCCTGCGCGCGGGCGGTCACGGTACGCCCGGCCGCAGTGAAGGTCAGCGTCGCGTCTTCGCTCGAGCGGATGCGAAGCGGGCTGCGACTCACGAGTTGAAGCACCGGAGCCACCGTGTCGACGACGACAGGGGTGCTCTGGGTGACCGTTCCGACGCCGTTCGTGGCGCGAACGGCGAGCGTGTACGTGCCATCGGGAACCGGCGTGCCGTCGGCATCGGTGCCCGCCCAGGTGGCGGCCGTGTCGCCGGCGGGGAGCGACGCCGCGGCGAGCGTGACCGGAGGATCGCCGCGCCGGGCCGCGGTCACGACGACGTCGGCGGCTGCGGTCAGCGAGTACGAGTACGTGAGCGCGTCGCCGGTGCCGTCGCCGTTCGGCGAGATCGCCGGCGGCAGCACGGCGAGGCGGGCGAGCGTGCGGTTGACGCTGACGCTGACGGTCGTCGTGGCCTGGCTCGCGCCGACCACCGCTGTGAGGATGACCGAGTAGGCGCCGTCCGCGAGCGCGTCGGCGGGCCAGGTCAGCGTGTGCGTGCCGACCGCCTGCCGGCCTTGCGGCAGGGTGAACATGACGTCGCCGAACGGGTCGACGACGTTGGCCGTCACCGTCGAAGCGCGACCGAGGCGGTAGGTGACGAGCCCGGTGTCGGCGTGGCCGTCGCCGTCCGGCGAGACGACGGCGGGCGAGGCGGCCGCCGTGATCGAGACCGTCGCGGTGCCCCCGCTGAACGAGCCGGACGCAGGTCGCACCGAGGGGCCGCTGATCGCCCAGTGGTACGTGCCGGCCGGGATGGCGGTCGCGTCCCAGGTCCAGTCGACCGCCGCGCCGAAGCCGGAGCCGCTTGCCACCGGAATGCCCTCGGCGTCGGCCACGTCCACGCGCCACGCGAGCGGGCCGGAGAGACGGCCGGTGAAGTGGACGAGCCCGCCGGGCTTCCCCTCGACGAGCGGCGCGTACAGCTTCGGGAGGCCCGTCCTTGCCACCGCGGCGGCGATGCTCGGAAGGAGCGCGTAGGCCCTGTCGCCCGGGCAGGTCGTGTAGCCGGTGTCGCGGTGGCCCGAGATCGCCCGCAGCGTCACGCGCTTGCCGGCGCGGTACTCGGGATTCCCCCCGGACGCGAAGGTCACGCGCGAGAGCGGGTCGACGTGGGCTATGTCGAGCCGCCAGGCGAGCAAGCGCACGAGCGCGGCGCGGGCAGCCGCGGACGGCGACGCTGAGCTGTACGTCCCAATCAGCGCGACGCCGACCGACCCGTCGTTGAAGCCCTCCGCGTGCGCGCCGATCACCGGCTTGTCGATGCCGCCGTAGCGGCCTTCGAAGATCTGGCCGAAGCGGTCGACGAGGAAGTTGTAACCGATGTCGTCCCAGCCGTTCGAGTACACGTGGTACACCGCGATGGCGCGCACCATTGCCGCCGACTGGGCCGGCGTCGCGGGGCTCGCCCCGGCGGTGTGATGGACGACGGCGAAGCGCACGGCCGGCGCGTAGCGCACCGGCACCTTGCGGCGGTAGGCGGTGTCCGTGCCGGCCCAGGCGCGACGGGGGATGATCCCGGGCGCGCCCGTGTAGGTCAGGCGGCGCACCGGCTCGAGCGGCTGCGACGGGCTCGACACGAACGCCGTCCGCAAGCGTGTGACGCGGCCGTGCAGGCGGTACTGGATCGCATGCGCCTGGCCTGTCCACCAGGGGCTGCCGACCTTCCAGGGCTGCGGGCCGTCCGGGCCGTCCTCGGGCTCGGGCCGCGATGGGTGCCAGGCGCTCCACCCCTTCGCGCTCCGAACGCGAAACGCAACGGTCCCGGGCCCGCGCGAGCTGACACCGACGAGGTCGAACCGAAGCGGCGCGGCGCGGGTCAGCACGACACGGCCGCCCGGCGCGAGCTCGCGGGTGACGGCGCGCGGGCCGGCCGCGCGGGCGACCGCGGGGACGACGAGCAGGATTGCAAGGGCGAGGACGACGGCTCGCATCGGCGGATGCCTACCGTGCCAGCACGATCGGCCGGAGACAAGCCCGCAGCTAGAATCTTTACAGCGGTGAAAGAGCGGTTTGTGCGGGTACTTCTCGTCGCGCTCGTGATCGTCGGAGCGGTGACTGCAACCGCGTCCGCAGCCGGGCCTCGCGTCCTCGCCGTCGAGTTCAAGAACGACGTGAACCCGGTCACGGCGGACTACGTGACGTCGCAGATCGACCGTGCGAACAGGGATCACTACTCCGCGATCGTGATCCAGCTCGATACGCCGGGCGGGCTCTCGGACGCCATGCGCGACATCTACCAGGCCGAGCTCCGCTCGAAGGTGCCGGTGATCGTCTACGTGTCGCCCGCCGGCGCCCGCGCGGCGTCGGCCGGCGTCTGGATCGGCCAGGCGGCCGACATCCTCGCCATGGCGCCGCAGACGAACATCGGCTCCTCGACGCCGATCGACGTCGGCGGGGGGAACATCCAGTCCGACCTCCGGCGGAAGGTCATCAACGACGCCGCTGCGTCACTGCAGACGCTGGCGAAGAACCACGGCCGCAACGCAGCGTGGGCCAGGCTCGCGGTGACCCGGGCGTCGAATCTGACCGAGTACCAGGCCCTGCAGCGCCACGTCATCGACGTCATCGCGCCCTCGCTGCCGGCGCTGCTGAAGAAGATCGACGGCCGCAAGACCGTGCCCAAGGGGATCGTCCTGGACACCGCGGGCGCGGACGTCACGCAGGTGCACATGTCGCTCTGGAAGCGGATCCTCGACACGCTGATCGACCCGAACCTGATCGTGCTCCTGCTGTCGCTCGGGGTGCTCGGCATCACGATCGAGATCCTCCACCCCGGGCTTATCTTCCCCGGCACCTTCGGAGCCATCTCGCTGATCACCGCGATGTTCGGGCTTCAGGTGTTGCCAGTCAGCTGGTCCGGTGTGCTGCTGATGGTGCTCGCCGCCGGATTCTTCGTTGCCGACCTCTACCTGCCGACGCACGGCGCGTTGACGCTCGCCGGGCTGGCCAGCTTCACGGTCGGAGCCCTGATGCTCTTCGACCCGGCGGGGTCTGCCTACAGCACCTCGGTCTGGGTGGTGCTCGCGATCGCCGGCACGATCGCCGTCCTGTTCGCGTTCGTCATCACGAAGGTGGTGCAGGCACGCCGCGCGAAGCCGCAGACCGGGATCGAGGAGCTACGCGGCGAGATCGGCGTCGTGCGCCGCCAACTCGACCCCGAGGGCGTCGTCTTCGTGCACGGCGAGCTGTGGAGGGCGCGCTCAACGAACGGGCCGATCGCCATGGGCGAGCAGGTTCGCATCGAGCGAGTCGGCGACGATCTGCGGCTGGACGTCGCACCGGCCCGCACGCCGGTGCCGGCGGCGTAGTGTTCAGGCCGTGATCGCCGCACTGATCGTCGTCGCCGTCGTCTTCCTCTTCCTGCTGTTCATCCTGACGGCGGCGGTCAAGGTGGCGCGCGAGTACGAGCGCGGCGTGATCTTCCGGCTCGGGCGGTTGAAGTCGCCGCCGAAGGGGCCGGGCCTCTTCCTGCTCATCCCGATCGTGGACAAGATGGTCAAGGTCGACCTGCGCACGGTGACGCTCAACGTGCCGCCGCAGGAGGTGATCACGAAGGACAACGTCCCCGTCCGCGTGAACGCCGTCGCCTACTTCCGGATCATCGACCCGGAGAAGTCGGTCGTGCAGATCGAGAACTTCATGAACGCGACTTCTCAGATCGCGCAGACGACGCTGCGCTCGGTGCTGGGCCAGCACGTACTCGACGAGCTGCTGTCCGAGCGGGAGAAGATCAACGAGATCCTGCAGAAGATCATCGACGAGGCGACCGCGCCGTGGGGCATCAAGGTCTCGATCGTCGAGGTGAAGGACGTCGAGATCCCGTCGAGCATGCAGCGGGCGATGGCGCGCCAGGCGGAAGCCGAGCGCGAGCGGCGCGCCAAGGTGATCAACGCCGAGGGTGAGTTCCAGGCGTCCGAGCGGCTGCGCGAGGCGGCCCAGGTGATGTCCACGCAACCGATCGCGCTGCAGCTCCGGTCGCTCCAGACGCTGCTCGAGCTGGGCGGCCAGGCGAACAACACGATCATCTTCCCGGTGCCGCTCGACCTCATCAACAGCTTCATCGCCCGCGGCAACGAGGAGCAAAGCTGAACCAGGAGGCCCGGGTCCCGGAGCTTCGCCGGGATCCGTTGTCGGGCCGCTGGGTGGCGCTCGCGCCGTGGCGGGCAGAGCGGCCGGGCGCGCAGCGACAGGCGCTGGAACCGGAGACCCAGGCGGAGCGGGATGAGTGCCCGTTCTGCGCCGGCCGTGAGGACGAGACACCGCCGGAGACGTTTGCGCTCGGCCCGCCGGGGCGTGAGCCGAACACGCCCGGGTGGTCGGTGCGGGTGGTGCCGAACAAGTACCCGGCGTTCGAGCACCACGAGGTCGTCATCCACACCCCGCGGCACGTGCGCATGTTCGGCGAGCTCACGGCGACCGAGGTCGACGACGTCGCCGCCGCGTGGCTCGCGCGCGCGAGGGCCGCGCAGGCGGCAGGGTTCGTCTACCTGCAGGCCGTCGTGAACGAGGGCCGGGCCGCCGGCGGGAGCCTCGCGCACACGCACTCGCAGCTCGTCTGGCTGCCGGAGCCGCCGCCGCTCGTGCAGAACGAGCCCGCGGCCGAATGCGCCGTGTGCGCACTGCTGGCCACAAGCGAGCGGATCGCAGAGCGCGACGGCATGCTGCTGGTCGCGCCGTTCGCTGCGCGCGGCGCCTACGAGCTGCTGATCACGCCCGACGAGCACACCGGCGACGCGTTCGCCGACCTGCGGCTCCTCACCGCGGCGCTGGGACTGCTCGCCAGCGGCGAGCAGCGGATCGCAGCGGTCGAGGGCCAGCTGCCGACGAACGCCTGGCTCCACACGGCGCCGTTCGGCGGCGAGGGGCACTGGCACCTGGAGGTGCTGCCGCGGGTCTCGGCCATCGCAAGCCTGGAGCTCGGGGCCGGAATCTGGATCAACTCGCTCGCGCCCGAGGTAGCAGCGGAGCGATTGCGCGAAGCGGGCTAGCCCTCGTCGGGCTCGTCGGCCGCTTCGGGCTCGTCGACCTCGGCAGGCGCGGAGCCGTTGCTCGAGGCCTCGACCCCGACCTCGCCGTCGATCTCCTCGTCCTCGTCGGACTCGACGACCGGGGCGAGCGTGGAGACCCGCTCGTCCTCGCCGCGGAGCCGCATGACGATGACGCCCTGCGTGGAGCGGCCGGCGCGGCGGATGCCGTCGACCGGCATGCGGATGACCGTGCCGTACGTGGAGATGAGCATCACGGCGTACCCCTCGCGGACGGCGAGCGCGCCGGCGAGGCGGCCCTTCTTGTCGGTCAGCTGCACGGTCTTGACGCCCATGCCGCCGCGCCCCTTGACTGGGTAGTCGCGGATCGGCGTCCGCTTGCCGTAGCCGTTCTCGGTCACGACGAGCAGGTCCATGTCCTCGCGCGCGATCTCGCAGGCGATGACCTCGTCGCCGGCGCGCAGCTTCATGCCGGTGACGCCGGCGGCCGGGCGGCCCATCGAGCGCACCGCGGTCTCGTGGAAGCGGATCGCCTGACCCATGCGCGAGACCATGAGGATGTCGTCGTCGCCCGTGGAGAGGCGGACGTCGACGAGCTCGTCGTCCTCGTCACGCATCGACAGCGCGATGATCCCGTCGGCCTTGAGCGGCGTGTTGTAGTCCAGGAAGCGCGTCTTCTTCACGATCCCGTTCTTCGTCGCGAAGACCAGGTACTCGGCCTCCTTGAACTCGCGCGTCGCGACGACCGTGCGCACCTTCTCGTCCTGGCGGAAGGGCAGCAGGTTGACGATCGCGCGGCCCTTGGACTGTCGTGACCCGAGCGGCAGCTCGTGCACCTTGAGCCGGTAGACCTTGCCGACGGACGTGAAGAAGAGCAGGTAGTCGTGCGTCGAGGCGACGAACAGGTGCTCGATGTAGTCCTCGTCCTTGAGGTCCATGCCCATCACGCCGATGCCGCCGCGACGCTGCTCGCGGTAGGTCGTGACCGGCAGGCGCTTGATGTAGCCGGAGCGCGTGATCGCGATGACCATGTCCTCCTCGGCGATCAGATCCTCGAGGTCGAACTCGCCTTCGGCGGCCACGATCTCCGTGCGGCGGTCATTGTTCTTCGTGTACCGCTCGCGGATCTCGAGCAGCTCCTCGCGGATGAGCCCGTCGATGCGCGACTCGTCGCCGAGGATGGTGCGGAGCTCGGCGATCTGCTCCTGGAGGGCGTTGTACTCGTCCTCGACGCGCTGGCGCTCCAGCGCGGTCAGCGCGCGGAGACGGAGGTCGAGGATCGCCTGGGCCTGGATCTCGCTGAGGTCGAACTCGCTCATCAGGCCCTCGCGGGCCGCGTCGGTGTCGGCCGAGCCCCTGATCAGCTCGATGATCCGGTCGAGGTTGTCGAGGGCGATGAGGTAGCCCTGGAGGACGTGCGCGCGGGCCTCGGCCTTGCGCAGCTCGTACTTCGAGCGGCGGGTGACGACCTCGCGCTGGAAGTCGAGGTAGTGCTGGAGCAGGTCGCGCAGCGCGAGCGTGCGCGGCACGCCGTCCACCAGCGCGACCGCGTTGTAGCCGAACGTCGACTGCAGCGGCGTGTGCTTGTAAAGCTTGTTCAGGACGACCTGGGGGATGGCGTCGCGCTTGAGCTCGATGACCATGCGCATGCCGCTCCGGTCGGAGAGATCGCGGACGTTGGAGATCTCGCTGAGCGTTCCGGTCTTGACGAGCTCGGCGATCTTGGTGATGACGCCGTCGTCGCCGCCCTTCTTGACGGCGTACGGGAGCTCGGTGACGACGATCGCCGACTTGCCGCCGCGCAGCTCCTCGGCGTGGGCGCGGGCGCGCATGACGACGCGGCCGCGGCCCGACCGGTAGGCCTCGCGGATGCCCTCGCGGCCGACGATGATCCCGCCGGTCGGGAAGTCCGGGCCCTTGATGTGCTTCATCAGCCGGTCGACGTCGATCGAGGGCTCGTCGATCAGCGCGACGAGCGCGTCCGTGACCTCGCCCAGGTGATGCGGAGGCATGTTGGTCGCCATGCCGACGGCGATCCCGGACGACCCGTTGACGAGCAGGTTCGGGAACCGCGAGGGCAGCACCTCTGGCTCACGCCGCGACTCGTCGTAGTTCGGCTTGAAGTCGACGGTGTCAGCGTCGATGTCCTGGAGCAGCTCGGTCGCGAGCCTCGCCAGGCGGCATTCGGTGTTGTGACTGACAAACCCGTTCGTGATGAACGAGTGGTCGTCGCTGTCCACGCGGAGCGAGTACACCGCCTGTACGCCGGCGGCCTCGACCGAGGCCACCTCGGCGTAGTAGTAGTCGCCGGTCGTCAGCGGCTCGACGACGGAGCGCACTTCCTCGGACTCGATGCGCTCGAGGATCGCCGAACCGCCACGCTCCCACCGCTCGACACGGTCGATGTTGTTCCGTCGCAGCCAGTGCGAGTCGGTCTCCGAGCGGATGTAGTCGGCAACGAGCGGGACATGGTCGCGGCTGAGCGCGCGGCTCGTCCGCGGGATGGTGTCGAGGTCACGCAGGAGCTTCAGCTGCTTGGCGCCGAGGAACCCGATCCCGTTCGCGAAGACGCGTGCGTCGCGCCGGTTCGTGAGGACGACCTTGATCTCGCCCTTCTTGTAGTGGCACTGCCTGCCGACGATGCCAAACTCGAGGAGCAGGAGCTGGACGTCGCGCGCCAGTTGCCTGCTGTACGTCGAGTACGAAACCTGGATCGTGTTGCGCGGCAGCAGCGAGGAAGAGCCGTCGCCGGTGAACAGCGCCTGTAGGAACCGGCGCTTGAAGGCCGTGGTCCCCTTCCAAACGCGGTCGGGGACGCGCTTCTCCGCCGAGCGCAGGCCGATCAGCTCAGCGAGCTCCGACGCGCGCAGGGCCTCGAGGTTATGAATGTCGGCCTCGAGCAGCCTGCTCCCTGAATCGATCGTCCGCTCGTAGGCATACCGCGTACCGCCGACGACGGCGTCGTAGGCGGCCAACGCGGACGAGAAGTACTCGCGGTCGAGGTTGTTGAAGCCGGCACGTGTCTCGCTCGCCCAGCCCTCGGAGACGAACATGCCGAAGAGCAGCGCCAGCTGCTCGTCGCGGTCGTGGAGACCGCCGATCTCGGCCCTTTCGTGCGCGCGAGACATGAGGACGCGATCCCCGGGCTTGATCTCCTCGAGCAGCTTCCACAGCATCAGCGGAACGCCGGCCATGTCCACCAAGCAGAGGACCGGGTGGTTGTGCGTGCCCGTCAGCTCGTAGCCCTCGCGCGTCCGGAGACGCAGCGTTGGGTGGTCGCCGGAGTGGAAGATCTTGCTCGCCGTCACCGGCCTTCCCAGCCGGTCGAGCACCTCGAGGCTGATCTCGCGCTCGGAGTCGGGCTCGAGTCGCGAATGGATCTCGTCGATCCGCAGCGTCCCGCTCGGCGTGGACACCCGCGTATCGCCGGTCACGCAGTACCTCATCGCGGCAGCCGGATAGCCGTCGATGTTCCCGAAGTTCCCCTGGCCGTCCACGAGCGGGTAGCGCAGGGAGAACGGCTGCGCGAGCCGGACGAGCGTGTCGTAGATCGCCGTGTCGCCGTGCGGGTGGTACGAGCCCATGACGTCGCCGACGACGCGCGCGCACTTGAGGCGCGGCCGGTTCGGCTGCAGGCCGGCCTCGTGCATCGCGTAGAGGATCCGGCGGTGCACGGGCTTGAGCCCGTCGCGCACGTCCGGAAGCGCGCGCGAGACGATGACGCTCATCGCGTAGTCGAGGAAGCTCGAGCGCATCTCCTGCTCGAGCTCGCGCGACTCGATACGCCCCGGGTTCAGAGGCTCCATGTTGGACGGGCTAGACATCCAGGAAGCGAACGTCCTTCGCGTTCTCCTCGATGAAGAGCCGGCGCGGCTCCACCTGGTCGCCCATCAGCATCGAGAAGAGCCGGTCGGCTGCGGCGGCGTCCTCGACGTCGACGCGCACGAGCATCCGGTTGGCCGGATCCATCGTCGTGTCGGCGAGCTCCGACGCGTCCATCTCGCCGAGGCCCTTGAAGCGGCTGAGCGTGACGCCGTCCTTGGCGAGCTCGAGCACCTGCGCGCGCAGCTCCTCGTACGTCTCGGCGTGCCGCGTCTTCTTGCCGAGCGCGATGTCGAACGACGGCGGGCCGACGATCTCGCGCAGGCGCCCGTAGGCCTTGCGGAGGTTCGCGTACACCGGCGAGCCGAGCAACTCAGCGGAAACGACAACGTGGCTGGCGGCGCTCGTCTCCCGCTCGACCACCTTCAGCCGCGCGCCCTCCTCGCCCTGCTCGATGACCGACACCTCGTGCCCGTTGCCGTCGAGCGAGGCGAGCGCGCCCTCGAGATCGCCCAGCGCGGACACGTCCGTCTCGACGAGCCGGTGCTTGATGACGAAGTTGGCCGGCGCCGCGCCGAAGTCCGAGCGCAGGCGCGACGCCCACCCGTCGAACTCGTGCAGCGACTTCACGAACCGGCCATAGCGCGCCTCCGTGAATTTCTGCGTGTCGCCGTCGCGGTCGGTGACGTCCATGTCCCTGATCACCTCGCGCGCCAGCAGGTCCTCGAGCTGCGACTCCTTCTCGATGTAGAGCTCTTGGTTCCGCACCTTGATCCGGTAGAGCGGCGGCACGGCAATGTGGACATGGCCGCGCTCGACGAGCTCGGGCATCTGTCGGTACAGGAAGGTGAGGATGAGCGTACGGATGTGCGAGCCGTCTACATCCGCGTCCGTCATGACGATGATCCGGTTGTAGCGCAGCTTCGAGACGTCGAACTCGTCGGCGATCCCGGTGCCGATCGCCGTGATGATCGCCTGGATCTCGGTGTTCGAGAGCACCTTCCCGATGCGGTTCTTCTCGGCGTTGATGACCTTGCCGCGCAGCGGCAGGATCGCCTGGAAGAGCCGGTTGCGCGCGTCGACGGCAGAGCCGCCGGCGGAGTTGCCCTCGACGAGGAAGAGCTCCGCGGACTCCGGGTCGTTGAGCTCGCAGTCAGCGAGCTTGCCCGGCAGCGACATGCCGTCGAGCGCCGACTTGCGCCGCGTCAGCTCCCGCGCCTTGCGGGCGGCCTGGCGCGCGTTCCGCGCGGCCACGGCCTTGGCGATGATCTGCTTCGCGTCCTGCGGGTTCTCCTCCAGGAACTCGGCGAGCCTGGCGTTGACCGTCTGCTTGACGAGGCCCTCCACCCACGGGTTGCCGAGCTTGGTCTTCGTCTGGCCCTCGAACTGCGGGTTGCGCAGCTTCACCGAGATGATCGCAGCGAGCCCCTCGCGGACGTCCTCGCCCTCGAGGTTGTCCTCCTTCTCCTTGAGCAGGCCCTTGTCGCGCGCGTAGCGGTTCAGCGTGGCAGTGAGCGCTGCCTTGAAGCCGGTCAGGTGTGCGCCGCCTTCGTGCGTGTTGATGTTGTTGGCGAACGAGAACACCGACTCGACGTAGGACGAGTTCCACTGCATGGCGACCTCGACGGCGCCGTCGTCCTGCTCGCCCTCGAAGTAGACAACGTGCTTGTGGACGGGGTCCTTGGCACCGTTGACGTACGCGACGAAGTCGCGGATGCCGCCCTCGGCGTAGAACTCGTCACGCGTCTCGGCCTCCCGCTCGTCGGTCAGGACGATCCGCAGGCCCTTCGTGAGGAACGCGGTCTCGCGAAGCCGCTGCACGAGCGTGTCGCGCGACCACTCGATCTCCTCGAAGATCTCGGCGTCGGGGAGGAAGCTGATCGTCGTCCCGGTGTCGGTCGCCGCGCCGACCTCGAGCATCTCGGTGGTCGGCTCGCCGCGGCAGAACTCCTGGCGATACGACTTGCCGTCGCGGTGCACCTCGGCGACCAGCCACTCCGAGAGCGCGTTGACCACGGAGACACCGACGCCGTGCAGGCCGCCCGAGACCTTGTAGCCGTCGCCGCCGAACTTGCCGCCCGCGTGCAGCTTCGTCAGGACGACCGTGAGCGCCGACAGGCCCTGCTCGGGAATGACCTCCACGGGGATGCCGGCGCCCGCATCGCGGACGGTCACGGAGTTGTCCGGATGGAGGGTGACCTCGACGTGGTCGTTGCGTCCGGCGAGCGCCTCGTCGACGGCGTTGTCGACCACCTCGTAGACGAGGTGATGGAGGCCGCGGGAGCCGGTCGAGCCGATGTACATGCCCGGCCTCAGCCGGACGGGCTCGAGACCCTCCAGAACGGTGATGTCTTTTGCGGTATAAGCGGCTTCAGCCATTAAAAAATGCCTGCATTTGAGCCATTTGCAGGCTGTCGACAGTCTAGCAGAACGGCCGGTCGCCCCGGGCCCTCGAAAGGCTTGCCGCAGCGGCTCTGGCGATGAGATTTCGCAACGTTTCGTCCCCAACCTCCGCGGCCATGCGCTCGGCCTCCGCGAGGACCTCCGGATCGGTCTCCGGGGCGGCCACGGAGGCCTCGAGCGGCGCCTTCATCGCCACGGCCGGGAGGCGCCCCGGAGCGAACCGCAGGGCCGCCACAACCGCCTCTCCGGCGACCCCCTCCTGGAGGCGCGGCAGCACCTCGCCGCGGAGCTGCGTCAGCTCGAACGCCCAGGCCGAGGAGCTCGTCGAAACGTGCAGCGTGCCGTCGCGGGCGAGCGTCGCCGGCCAGGCGTTCCGGGCCACTGCGTCGCCGACAGCGCCGGGCCACGCCGCCACGATCGCCGCCATCCCGGCCGCCCCGGGGAACCGCCTGAGCTCGCGGCGCACGTCGTCGCCGATCGGCTTCACGCGGCCACCCCCGGGCGCACCTCGACGAGCTGCGCCGGCTCCGCGGGCAGCATGTCGGCACTCGTTGCCGTGACGATCGTCTGGCCGCCGGCGGCGATCCGCGCCGCAAGCGCGCCGCGACGCGCGCCGTCGAGCTCGGAGAGCACGTCGTCCAGCAGCAGGAGCGCCGGGCGGCCGCGATCGGCAAGGACGGCGGCCTCGGCGAGCAGCAGGCCCAGGACGGCCAGGCGCTGCTCGCCCTGCGAGCCGTAGAGCCGCAGATCGCGCTCGCCTGCGTGGATCGCCACATCGTCCAGGTGCGGGCCGAGCGTCGTGAACCCACGCTCGAGATCGCGCCCGATCCTCGCCTCCAGCGCCTCGACGGTGGGCGGGGCGCCCTCGTAGGCGAGCGAGGCGCCGTCCAGCCCGAGCTCGCCGGCGAGCTCCGTGAACAGCGGCTCGAGGAGCGCGAGCGTCTCCTTACGCGCGGCAACGAGCTCGGCGCCGAGCTGCGCGGCCTGCTCCGTCCACGGCGCGAGCGCGTCGCGCTCCGAGACGCCGGCAGCGATGCGGCGCAGCGCGGCGTTGCGATGCGATAGCGCGGCGCCGTAGCGGCCGGGCGTCGAGGCGCGCGTCGGGAGCAGCCGGCCGAGCGAACGGTCGACGTATGCGCGCCGCACCGCCGGCCCGCCCTTCACGACCGCGAGACGATCGGGCGTGAACACGAGCGTGGTCAGCTCGCTGCGGAGCTGCTCGGCGCTCGGCAGCGCCGCGCCGTTCACGCGCACGCGCTTGCCCTCGCGGCGCCGGAGCGTCACCTCGACCTCGACCGGCGACGCCTCGCGCGTGCCGCCGACGGTGATCCGGCCGGCATCCTGGCCGAAGCGGATGAGCTGCGCGTCCACCCTCGTCCGCGGGGAGAACCCCTGCGTCCCGACGTGCAGCGCCTCGAGCAGGTTCGTCTTGCCGACCCCGTTCGGGCCGACGACGAGCACGGTCCCGGGAGAGAGGTCGAGGTCGAGCCGCTCGTAGGAGCGGACGTCTCTGAGGCGCACGTGGTCGACGATCAGGCGGAGCTAGCCGGCAAGGCGAATCGGCATGATCAGGTACCAGAAGTCGCGCTCTGCCGATTGCAGGAGGCCGGGCCGCAACGGGCTGATCAGCCGCAGCACGATGTCGTCGCCCTGCACCGATTCGATCCCTTCGCGCAGGAACTCGGGGTTGAAGCCGATCTCGAGCTCCTCGCCGCTGAACGGCACCGGCAGCGACTCCCGCGCCTCGCCGACGTCCGGCGTGCGGGCCGAGACGGTCAACTCGCCCTCGGCGAAGCGCAGGCGCAACGGCGAGTTGCGCTGCGCGACGACCGCGACGCGGCGGACGACCTCGAGCAGCTCCTCGCGCGGCAGCGTCAGCTCGTGCTCGAAGGTGTCGGGCAGCAGCTGCTGGTAGTTGGGGAACTGGCCGTCGATCCGGCGGGTCGTCAGCAGCACGCCGGCGTCGGGCAGTGAGAAGACGAGTTGGTTGTCGTGCATGCCGAGCTCGAGCTCACCGGCGCCGGCAGCAACGCGCGTGACCTCGCCGAGCGCCCGCGCCGGCACGATCGCCTCGAGGTCGGGCGCCGCGCCCTCGACCTCCGTCTCGCGGACGGACATCCGGTATGAGTCGGTCGCGGCCATGACGAGCTTGCCGCCCTCGAAGCGGACGAGGACGCCGGTCAGCACCGGCCGCGACTCGTCGCGCGACGCAGCGCGGCCGACCTGCGCTGCGGTGCTCACCAGCGCGTCCGCGTCGATCGAGTGCAGCTGGCCGGCGGTCACGTCCGGCAGCCGCGGGAAGTCCTCCGCGCTGAGCGTATGCAGCCGGTAGCTCGCCGACCCCGACGAAAGCTCCACGATGCCCTCCTCCGGCCGGTGCGCGAAGGAGACCTCGCCGCCCGGCAGCAGGCGCGCGATCTCGACCAGGAGCCGGCCGGGCACGACGACGCGGCCCTCCGACTCCACCTGCGCATCGAGCGACGAGCGCAGCGAGAGCTCCATGTCCGTGGCGGCGAGCGTCAGCCGGTCGCCCTCGGCCTCGAGCAGGATCCCGGACAGGACCTGCACGGTCGTTCGGGTCGACAGCGCACGCGACACGATGGCGAGACGACGCACGAGCTCGTCCCGCTCACAGGTGAGGCTCACGCCCGTCGCGGTTTCCACCACTGTCTCTATATCCATGTTTTAAATATTTAGAAGTAGATCGTAGTTCTAGGGAGTGTGGACTCCGGGGAAGACGGCACCATACGGCTCTGCTCCACGGGTTGCGCTGGGGGTCCAAAATGGGGAGAACCGGCGCTCGTCAACAGGGACATGGCTCATCGGACCTGCTTCACACGGGCCGTGAGCTCTTGTACCAGGTTGTACACAGACCTGTCCTCACGGATCAGGCGGGAGATCTTGGAGGTCGCGTGGATGACGGTGGTGTGGTCGCGGCCGCCGAACTCCCGGCCGATCTTCGGCAGCGAGGAGTCGGTCAGCTCGCGGGACAGGTACATCGCGACCTGGCGCGGGTAGACGATGTTCTGGGAGCGCTTGTCGCTGCAGAGCTCGTCCCGCGAGATGCCGAAGCGCTCGGAGACGGTCTGCTGGATGCGCTCGATCGAGACCTCGGGCACCTCGCCGCCGGGGAAGACGTCGCGCAGGACGTCCTGCGCGAGCTCGACGGTCATCGGCCGGCCGGTCAGCGAGGAGAACGCAACCACGCGCGTGAGGGCGCCCTCGAGCTCGCGGATGTTCGTGGACACGCGCCCGGCGATGAAGGTGAGCAGCTCGGGGTCGGGGATGTGGATGTTCTCCGTCTTGACCTTCTTGCGCAGGATCGCGATGCGCGTCTCGAGGTCGGGCGGCTGCACGTCTGTGATCAGCCCCCACTCGAAGCGTGAGCGCAGGCGGTGCTCCAGGGTGGAGAGCTCGCGGGGCGGGCGGTCGGACGAGATCACGATCTGCCGGCCGGCCTCGTAGAGCGTGTTGAAGGTGTGGAAGAACTCTTCCTGGATCCGCTCCTTGTGCTCCAGGAACTGGATGTCGTCGATCATGAGCACGTCGTAGGTGCGGTAGCGCTGCTTGAAGCCCTCGATGCGCTTGTCGCGGAGCGAGTTGATGAAGTCGTTCATGAACGTCTCGCTCGTCACGTAGCGAACCGACATCTCGCCGGCGTGCTCGGCGACGTACTGGCCGACTGCCTGGAGCAGGTGCGTCTTGCCCAGGCCGGTGCCTCCGTAGATG
Organism: uncultured Thermoleophilia bacterium; assembly: GCA_963817375.1. GTDB lineage: Bacteria > Actinomycetota > Thermoleophilia > Gaiellales > Gaiellaceae > JACVRM01. Next base: position 91,928 of record CAWFOB010000002.1, read on the forward strand.
AAGAGCGGGTTGTACGCCTGGGCCGGCGCCTCGGCGACTGCGAGCGCGGCCGCGTGCGCGAAGCGGTTCGACGACCCGATGACGAACGAGTCGAACGTGTACTTCGGGCTCATGCCCTCGACCCGCGCTGCCCGCTCGCGGACGGGCGCAGGCCCGACGGTCGCCGCCGGCGCGTCGCGCACGACGAGTTCGATGGCGAGGTCCGAGCCGGTCGCCTCGCGCGCGCTCGCGGCAATCAGGTGCACGAAATGCCCCTCGATCCAGTCCCGCGTGAAGTCGTTCGGGACGGCCAGCATGAAGCTCCCGTCCTGCAGCCCGTCGCCTTCGACCTCGCCGAACCACGTGCGGAAGGTCGAGTCGTTGAGGGATTCCTGAAGACGCCGGGAGACCTCGGCCCAGAGGTTCTGTGCTGTCTGGTCTTCTGCGCCTTCCACGGCTTCCGCCGAGCCCCTCCCTCGTCGCCGACGAGGCGCGAGCATAGCAGCGTCTCGGGCCGCGCTCAACGGTGTATAACCCGCACCATAAACAGCCAATTTGCAGGGAAAAATCGTCGTCCACACAACTCTCAACACCTGTGGAAACGAGCCGTCTTCGGAGGCGAGTTTCCCGGAGTTTGCGGCTCTTTCGGGGGCTGTGGACAAAGGAGGCAGTGACCCGTTCTCTATACTTTTCGGCCGGGCGCCGACCGGCGCTTTCTCACTCTTATCCAGGACACCAGATGAAGCGCACGTACCAGCCCAACGTCCGCCGCCGGAAGCGCAAGCACGGCTTCCGCGCACGCATGTCGACCCGCGCCGGCCGGATGATCCTGAAGCGCCGCCGCGCGCGCGGGCGGAAGCGGCTGTCCGCCTGACGGCCCGGGAGCCACTCCCGACCCCCGTGCAGCGCAGGCACCGCCTCTCCCGCTCCCGCGACTTCGACGCCGTCTACCGCCAGGGCAAGTCGGTGTCGACGCGCGCGCTCGTCCTCTACTGGTTCGAGCGCAGCGATGACCGCGATGCCGATCCGCGCGTCGGCATCGCCGTCCCCCGCAAGGTCGGCCCGGCCGTAGTGCGCAACCGTGTGAAGCGGCAGCTCCGCGAGGCGTGGCGGGCGCAGCTCGAGCGGGCCACTCCCGGCCGCGACTACATCCTGCTCGCCCGCCCGGGGATCGCAGAGGCGGCCGAGAGCAACGGGCTCGACTGGCTCTCCGCGCGAATCGGCGAGGCACTGGAGCAGGCGACGCCGTGAGCCGGATCCTCCGCCTGCCCGGATACGCCGGCGCCGGTCTCGTGCTTGCCTACCGCTACACGCTCGGCACGCTCTTTCCGGCGAGCTGCAAGTACCACCCGTCGTGCTCGCGCTACGCGATCGAGGCGCTGAAGCAGTACGGCCTCGTGCGCGGAAGCGCCCTCACGGTCTGGCGGCTGCTGCGCTGCAACCCCTGGAGCCGCGGCGGCGTCGACCACGTCCACGACCAGACGCTCTTCCGGAGCCGCTCGTGATCCTTCCGCTCCTCTCCATCCTCGACCCGCTCGAGCGTCCGCTCCGGTGGATGTTGATCCACCTGTACACGGACGTCGGCCTGACGTGGGCCTGGTCGATCGTCGTCCTCACGATCATCGTCCGGCTCGCCATGGTCCCGCTCACCGTCCGGCAGATCCACTCGATGCAGCGGATGCAGGCCTTCCTGCCGGAGATGAAGGAGATCCAGAAGAAGTACAAGGGCGACAAGCAGAAGCAGAACGAGGAGCTCATGAAGTTCTACCGGGAGCGCAACATCAACCCGGCTGCCTCGTGCCTGCCGATGCTCGTCCAGATCCCGATCTTCTTCGCGCTCTACTTCGTTCTCAAGAACTTCGAGAAGACGGTGCTGAAGGACTACCCGGGCTCCGACCTGGGCTGGCTGCACCTCGTCCCGAACATCACCGACAACATCACGGCCCACTGGTCCGGCTACCTGCTGATCGCCATCTACGCCGGCAGCCAGGTGGCGTCGACGTACTTCATGTCGACCACGATGGACAAGACCCAGCGGATCCTGTTCATGGTCCTGCCGCTCGGGTTCGTCTTCTTCATCGTCAGCGGGAGCGTCGTGTTCCCGGCCGGGCTGCTCCTCTACTGGGTGACCACGAACCTGTGGACGGTCGGGCAGGGGCTCGTGACGCGGCGGCTGGTGCCGCGCAACGTCGCGGCCACCGAGAAGCGGTCGTCGCGGACACCGCCGCGCGGCACCGGACCCAAGGGCCAGGAAGGCAACGGCGGCGCCCCGGCGCAACCGTCTGGCCCGCCGCCCGCGCCGGCTGCGCCCCGACGCGTGAAGCGCAAGAAGCAAAACCGCGCGAGGCGTTAGGAACGGGCACTGATGGAGGTCGAAGCCACCGGTGAGACGGTCGGCGAGGCGAAGTGGGCCGCGCTGCGCGAGCTCGAGCGCATGGCGCCCGGGCTCGACAAGGCGAGCGTCCGCTTCCAGGTCATCTCCGAGGGGGAGCGGGGCCTGCTCGGGGTCGGGTACTCGCCGGCGCGGGTGATCGCCGCTCTCGACGATCCGGTGCCGGCCGGCGAAGAGGCTGCCGGGCCGCTCGCCTCGCGCGTGCGCGAGATCCTGCTGGAGGTCGTTGCCGGGCTGGAGCTCGACGCCGCGCTGTCGGTCTCCGAGGACGACGAGGCCGTGACCGCCACGCTGACCGGCGGCGACCTCGGCCGCGTGATCGGGCGGCACGGCCAGACGATCGACGCGCTCCAGTACCTGGTCAACGCGATCATCCATCGGAGCGACGAGTACAAGCCGGTCGTCGTTGACGCTGCCGGGTATCGCGCCCGGCGGGAGGCGACGCTCGAGACGCTCGCCGAGCGGACGGCCTCGCGCGTGCGTTCGAGCGGCGAAGCGGTGGCGCTCGAGCCGATGACGGCCGTCGAGCGGAAGATCGTGCACGTCCATCTGAAGGAGCTCGGGCTCGAGACGCGGAGCGAGGGCACGGAGCCGAACCGCTACGTCGTCGTCTCGCTTCCAGCCGAGTAGCGATCCCCGGCTCGCGGCGTGGCTCGACGCGCTGCTCGAGACGCCGGGCCTGACGGGGATCACCGACCGCGCCGCGGCCTACCGCCAGCATGTGCTCGACAGCCTCGCGGCGGCTGATGTCGTGGGCGGGTCGGAGGGCCCGGTCGTCGACGTCGGCTCGGGCGGTGGCGCACCGGGTCTTCCGCTCGCCGCGGCGTTTCCAGCGCGCGAGCTGACGCTGCTCGAGGCCGGGGGCCGGAAGTGCGACTTCCTCCGACAGGTCGCAGGGGACTTCCCGAACGTCCGCGTCGTCCACGGGCGCGCCGAGGAGCAGGAGACCGATGCGTGGGGCGTGGCGGTGGCGAAGGCGCTCGCGGAGCCGCCCGTCGCTGTGGAGTGGTGCCTGCCGCTGGTGCGGCCGGGCGGACTCGTTGTGCTCTACGTGGCCGCGGATGCGGATGTCGGTCGCGTGTCGGCCGTGGCCCGGCGCGTGGGCGGCGGCGAAGCGCGGGTCGTGCCCGTCTCGGACACGCGTGCGCTGCTCGTGATCGGAAAGCTCGAGCCCACGCCGCCCGGCTTCCCGCGCCGCCCGGGCGCCGCCCGGAAACGTCCTCTCGCGTAAGTACCCTGCGCCGCGTGGCCGGGACGATCTACGCCCTTGCGAACCAGAAGGGCGGCGTCGGGAAGACCACGACGGCCGTCAACCTCGCCGCGTGTCTCGCCGAGGCGGGAGAGCGCGTGCTCGTGGTCGACCTCGACCCGCAGGCGAACGCCACCTCGGGGCTCGGGTTGGAGCGGTCGGAGCCGTCGACCGCCGACCTGCTCGACGGCGTCGCGCTCGACTCCGTCATCCAGCACACGCGCTTCGCGAATCTGGACGCGGTGCCGGCCAGCCCCGACCTTGCAGGCTCGGCCGCCGAGCTCGGCCGCCGCGACGCGAGCGAGCGGTACCTGGCCGACGCGCTGGGGCCGGTGCGCGACCGGTACGGGTTCATCTTCGTCGACTGCCCCCCGTCGCTCGGGCCGCTGACCGTGAACGCGCTCGCCGCGGCCGACCGCGTGCTCGTGCCCGTGCAGGCCGAGTACTACGCGATGGAGGGCCTGGCGCAGCTGCTGCAGACGATCAGCGTCCTGCGCGCGAAGCTCAATCCCCATCTCGCCGTCGCCGGGGTCGTCCTGACGATGGTGGACGGGCGGACACGGCTGTCGGCCGACGTCGCGGCCGAGCTCGACCGTCATCTCGGCGACCTGCTTTTCAGCGCTCGCGTCCCGCGCTCCGTCCGCCTCGCCGAGGCGCCGAGCCACGGCCTCCCGGTCATCCACTACGATCGCCGCTCCGCCGGGGCGGCCGCCTACTGGGACGTCGCCAACGAGCTGATCGAGCGCGTCGCCCAGCATCGTGAGAGCGCCGAGGCGACCGATCTCGTGATCGCGGGAGACCGCTGGTGAGCGAGCCTGCGCGCCGCGGCCTCGGCCGCGGCTTCGAGGTGCTGATCGGCGGCGGCTCCGAGCCGCAGCTGATGCACATGCCCGTGGAGATGATCCATGCGAACCCGCGCCAGCCCCGGCGCCGGTTCGAGCAGGAGGCGACGAACGGCCTCGCCGAGTCCGTCCGCGCACAGGGGCTCATCCAGCCGGTTGTCGTCCGGCAGCGCGAGGCCGGCGGCTACGAGCTCATCGCCGGCGAGCGCCGCTGGCGCGCCGCCCAGGAGGCCGGGCTGCCGACCGTCCCGGCGATCGTGCGCGAGGCCGACGACCGCGACGCGCTCCTGCTTGGACTGGTCGAGAACGTGGCGCGCGAGCAGCTCTCCCCGGTCGAAGAGTCGCGCGCCTACGCCGTGCTCGTCGACGAGTTCGACCTCTCGCTCGGCGAGGTCGCCGACCGCGTCGGCAAGGCGAAGCCGACCGTCTCGAACCGGTTGCGCCTGCTGGAGCTGCCCGACGACGTGCTCGCCATGCTCGAGCGCGGCGAGCTCACGGAGGGCCATGCACGCGCGGTGCTGGCGGTTCCGGATCACGAGGGCCGGCGGAAGCTTGCACGTCAGATCGTGCGCAGCGGCATGTCGGTCCGCGCTGCGGAGCGCGCCGCCCGGTGGGCCGGCGCCCGCCGCAAGCCGCAGAAGGGCCGGTCGTCGGTCGACCCGGCGCTCGCGGAGCGGGTGGGCGAGGCGGTCAAGGGACTGCTCGGCCGCGACGCGTCCGTGCGGCCGGGGCGGATCGAGATCCCCTACACCGACCGCTGGGATCTCGCCGAGCTCGCCGAAGCGCTCGAGCGCGCGTCGGTCCGCGCCGCCAAGAGCGCCTGAAGGGCCGCCCGCGCGACGGCGGGCAGAGCGAACTCGTAAGGCCCAGCGCCAGGTTGCGAAGGGTGTCCAGCCGGTCGCGGAGCAGGCGGTCGTCCGGCAACGGGAGTGGGCGATCCTGGACTCGAACCAGGGACCTCCGCCTTATCAGAGCGGCGCTCTAACCAGCTGAGCTAATCGCCCGCGCGGCTCGGGATTGTAGCCACCGCCGGCCTGTTAAGCCCCGCACGCCAACGGTTGTCCGACATGCGCCTCGCTAACATCAGAAGAGTCGTCATGCAGGAGATGGTCATCTACGGGGTGAGCTTCGATCTGGTCGGCAAACAGCCGATCGTGCTGCTGAAGACGGCGGACGGGAACCGCTACCTGCCCATCTGGATCGGCCAGCCGGAGGCGGCCGCGATCCTCATGAAGCTCCAGGGCGCGTCCACCCCGCGGCCGATGACGCACGACCTGTTCGCCGACACACTCGAGCAGCTCGAAGCCCAGGTCGTCCGCATCACCGTCACCGAGTTGAAGGACAACACCTTCTACGCGTCGATCACCGTCCAGCAGAACGGCTCCGAGGTCGAGATCGACTCGCGGCCGTCCGATGCGATCGCGCTGGCCGTCCGCGCCGACGCCCCGATCTTTGCCGCGGAGCGCGTGATCGAGGAGTCCGCGATCGAGTTCGAGGGCGAGGAGGTCAACGAGGAGGAGATCGTCTCCGACTTCCGCAAGTTCCTCGAGAACGTCACCCCGGACGAATTCGCCGTCGAGGAAGAAGAGTAATGCCAGGGGCTGTCCCCCAGGGGCTGTCCCCGCAGGGGGCTGTCCCACTAGCTGTCCGGGGTCCCAGCTCTTACCGCGCAGCAGATCAGTAATGAACGATGACGGTGGTGCCGTAGCCGTTCAGTGAAAAGAGACGCGGGGCAAGCCACATCGGGATCCGCACGCAGCCGTGTGACGCCGGGTAGGCAGGCACGTCCGGGTAGCCGTGGATCGCGAAGCCGCGCAGGAAGTACATCGGGTAGTAGAGGACCCAGTCGAACCCGACCACCTTGCGGTACACGTGAAAGGTGCCGACCGGCGTGTTCCCGGTCGCGCCTGTAGAGACGTGCGAGATCAGCACGACCTTGCCGTCGCGGACGAGGAAGAGGACCTGCTTCGTCTTGTCGACCTCGATGTGGTCGCCGCCCCCGAACTCTGGAGTCGGGCGGGTCGAGGCCGCGAGCGCCTGCCAGAAGCGGCTGTCCGGGAGCCCCGTGCGGGGGAGGCCGTGGACGTTCTGGAACGCGAGCACGGCATCCGAGTCGTCGGCCGAGAAGACATCGTCGACCTGCTCGAGCGCGTAGCCCTGGGCGTCCAGCCGCTGCGCGAGATCGAGCACCCCCGCGCCTTGCGAGCCGAGGCGGAGGTCGGGCATGCGGACAGCGGTGTCGAGCAGCCGTGACGCGGGACGGTAGCCCGCTTCAGGCCTGAGCCTCGCGACCACCCGGTACGCCGCTGTCCCGGTCGTGGCGAGCGGGAGCCGGACGACGGCCCGACCGGTCGCGGAGTGCACCAGCTGCCCGCGCCGGTAGACGCTGACGGTCACGCGCCCCGCGCCGATGGGGTCGACGGTGGCGATCGCGGCGGCGTGGCTGCCCACGACCGGCGCGCCCGCGACCTCGAGCTCCACGGTCGGCAGGATCGTCACCGGCACCGCGGCGGAGGCGACGTTGCCGAGGAGCACCTTGTACGCGGCCGGCGTGCGCGGGCGGATCGCGATGCGGAAGCTGCCGTCGCGTTTGACCGAGCCGTACGCCGTGATGCGGCCGGCCCGCGAGACCTTGACCTGTGAGCCGGCGAGGGTGGGCACGACGCGCCCCGTCAACCAGGCGCGCTGCCCAGTCGGCGTCTCCGCCGGCGCGCGCAGGGTGAGCGCGACGGAGGTGACCGTGAACGTGGTGCGCGTCTCCTCCCCCGTCGCGGAGGCGCCGATTGCCGCGACCGTCCAGCGGCCGGCGGGAAACGATCTCGTCACGCTCGGGCCGGCCGCAGTCGCCCCGCCGGGCAGCTCCCAGCGATACGAGGCCGCGTCGCCGGAAGCCGTCAGCGTGGTGGTGAGCGGCGCAGCGCCCACGGCCGGCGAGGCCGTGACGGACACGGACGGGGCAGCGGCGAACGCCGCCTGGACCGGCATGGCGGCGAACACCACGGCGACGGCGAGCACGCGGCGCACACCCAAAGAGTAGGTCAGGTTGTGACGGCTGCGATGAGCGCGATGGCGTTGAAGGCGCCGTGGACGAACATCCCCGGAATGACGCTGTCAGTGCGGTTGCGGATGTACGCGAGCCCGGCGCCGAAGAAGGTGAAGACCGGGAGGGCAGCCGGGATGCCGTGGACCAGGGCGAACAGAAACCCGACGAGGAGGATCGCCGGCCACTCGCCGTAGCGCACGAGCAGCGTGAAGCCGAGGCCCCTGAACGTCAGCTCCTCGACGATCGGGACGAAGCAGGCAATCAGCAGGAAGTTGGCCGCGAACTGGGCCGCGTGACCCGAGTCCCAGCCCGTCGGCGTCAGCCCCTGGTCCTTGCCCGGCTGGAGCAGCGGGCTCTCCACGGCGAGGATGACGTAGACGGCGACGATGAGCGCGGCGCCGAGCCCGATCGCCCGCGGCCATGAGCGCGGCCGGTAGAGGGCGAACATCCCGCGCGCGTCGCGGAGGCCGGCGATCGCCAGCATGATCGCGAGCAGGATCACGATGAAGGTGCCCTGATTCGCCACGGTCGACCACTGGAAGACGGCGTTCTTCGGCGGGCTCTCCGTCGCGTTCCCGACGAAATTGGCGGTGGCCAGCAGGCCGACGATGGTCAGCCAGGCGATGAGCCGCCCGTCGCTCCGCGCCTCGACGGGGAGCGGCCGCGTCATCTCCATTCGCGAAGCACCTCCGCGAGCGGCGCCGGCGCGAAGTGGAGGCCGGCGGCCCGCGCGCCCTCCTCGTCCTCGGCGGTGTCGCCGACGTGCAGGGCCCGACCGGGCTCGACGCCGAGCCGCTCGAGCGCGATGCCGAAGATGGCCGGGTCCGGTTTCGCGGCGCCTGCCTCCGCGCAGCTCACGGCCAGGTCGAGCTCGATGCCCGTCTCGCGGAGCCGCTCGCCGAGCGAGCAGTCCCAGTTCGAGACGACGGCGAGCGCCAGGCCGCGGGCGCGGAGCCCGGCAAGCGCCTGGAGCACGCCGGGGAGCGGCCGGAAGGCGATGGCGCGCGTGAAGCCGTCCGTGAAATCGAGGTCGGCGCCGAGCGCGTCGACGAACACGCGGGCGCAGTCGCGGCGGAGCGCCGCCAGCGATGCCGCATCGTGCCCCTCGCACTTGTGGCGCGAGTAGTGCTCGACCTCGGCTCCGAACGCCTGCTCGACCGCGTGCTCGTCCCGCTCGACGCCTCCGTCGGCGAGCGCCTGCCGGAGCCGGGCGACGTGGCTGTCGAGCTCGACCAGCGTGCCGTACGCGTCGAGCGTGACCGCGTCGAGCTCGGCCGGGCTCACGCCACCCACTGCCAGAGCGCCCACTGGACGATGAAGAGGCCGAGCAGCATCGAGCTCACGGACACGATCGCGACGTGCAGCCGCGGCCTCCCGCCGAGCGACGCGAGCGCCAGGAAGAACGGGAAGACGACGAGACCGAAGCGCGGGAGCGACTCGAGCGGCCAGCCACCGCTCGGCGAGGCCAGCGGCAGCGCCAGGCTCAACGCGGCGAAGAGTCCGTAGGGCGCGCCAAAGCGCCGCCACGCGATGACGGCGAGCGCGACGAAGAGCGCGAGGAAGGCGAGGTTCGTCAGGTTCACGGCCGCCGTCTGCAGCGGCGTCCAGTCGTGCACCGAGGGCCAGTAGACGTGGCCGCCGTCGCCGACCCAGAGCTGGCGTACACCGGCCACGCCGGAGCGGAGCCCGTCCCACACGCCGCCGAGCGGCCCGGCCGGCGAGAAGTGCCGCCAGTGGCGTTGCGCGCCCAGGAACGCCAGTGGGTGCCCGACCTGCGCCCAGAGCACGAGCGGGTAGACGCAGAACGCAGCCGGTGCGACCGCAAGCCGTGCGACAGCTCGCAGCCGCCCCGACCGCCAGGCGAGCACTGCGACCGCCGGGAGCAGGGCGACCGCGGCGGGCCGAGTCAGCAGCGCGAGCCCGCAGGCGGCCCCGGCCTCGAGGAAGCGCCCGCGCTCGGCGAGCAGGAAGGCGCCGACCGCGAGCAGCAGGAAGAGCGACTCCGTGTACACCGCCCCGAGGAACAGCGACATGGGGAACACGGCGACGTACAGGACGGTGCGCCGCGCGCCGTCGGCGCCGAGCCGCGTCTCCGCCAGCCGGTAGAGCAGCATGAAGGCGGCGAGCCCGCACGCCAGCGAAATCGCGATCCCGGCCAGGATGTAGTGGCCGCCGAGAAGCCGCCCGAGCAGCGCGACGCTTGCGGGGTAGAGCGGGAAGAAGGCGGCGTCGTGGGCGTGCGCGCCGTACCCGTGCTCGGCGATGCGGAGGAACCAGACGCTGTCCCAGCGTGCCCACACGTCGGTGACGCGTCCGAGATCGTGGGTCAGGGCGGGGTCGTCCCATTTCCACGCTTTCGGGTTCCGGCTACCGTCGAGCGCGGTGAGCGCGAGCAGCGCGGCGAGCCAGATCGCGGCCCGGCTCCACAGGAAGATTTCGACGGCCGGATTCCGCGCGGCCGGCGGGCGGTGCGCCTCGGAATCCCGCGCGCGGGCGGTGCGCACCCGTTGACCGACGCCCACGACGCGCCGATGATAACGGCCCGTGGCCGACCGCCTGTTCAGCGTCCAGGAAGCGAACGAGGCGCTCGAGACCGTTCGTCCGCTCGCCGAGGAGATGGTGCGCCGCCGCCGGGCGCTGCGCGAGCTCGAGGAGGAGCACGAGGCGCTTGCAGCGGCGGCGGCAGGGAACGGGCACGGGTTCGATCCCCGGTCGGCCGAGGCGCGCATGGAGGCGGCGCGGCATGAGCAGACGGCGCTGGCCGAGTGCGTGGCGCGGATCCAGGCCGCCGGCGTCCAGGTCAAGGACCTCGACACCGGCCTCGTTGACTTCCCGTCCGAGCGCGACGGCGACGTGGTGCTCCTCTGCTGGCGTGTGGGCGAGCCGGAGATCGGCTGGTGGCATACGGTCGAGGAGGGCTTCGCCGGCCGCAAGCCGCTGACGGAGTAAGGGGCCTGCCCGTCCGACGGCGCACGTAAAGAAGCGGCATGCCCTCGTGGACGCGCGCCGCCGTTGCCCTCGCTGCGATCGTGGCGGCGGCGATCATCGCCAAGCTCGTCGACCGCTGGATGGCCCGGCGCGAGCTCGCGCCGGAGGCCGTCACTCGCTACCGCGTGCTGCGGCGCACCGTCATGGTCGCCATCGTCGCGTTCGGGATCCTCTCGGCGCTGCTCGTGATCCCGTCGGTACGTGCGATCGCGGGCGGCGTGCTCGCCTCCACGGCGGTCATCGCGCTCATCGTCGGCTTTGCCGCCCAGTCGACGCTCTCCAACTTCGTCGCCGGGCTGTTCATCGCCTTCGCGCAGCCGCTGCGGCTCGGCGACCGCGTCTCGGTCGCCGGGGAGGAGGGCGTCGTCGAGGAGATCGGCCTGACCTACACGTTCATCCGCACGCCGGGCGGAGACCGGGTGATCGTGCCGAACAGCAAATTGGCCTCGGATACCATCCACAACTCCACGATCGTCAGCCGCGAGAAGGTTGCCCAGATCACCGTGCAGGTACCGCTTGACAAGGATCTCGCGCAGGTCGTCGACCTGTTGCGCTCCGAAACCGACGCCGACGTCTCGGTGACGGCGCTGGACGGCGCCGCGACCGTCACCGTGCGCGCTCCGGCCCCCGATGCCGCCGCGGCCGAGCGGCTCGCGAGCGACCTGCGGATCCGCGCGCACGCCCGCCTGCGTGAGGCCGGCGTCCTGCCGTGAGCCCGCCTCCGAGGTTCCGGCGCCCCGAGCTCGTGCCGGGCCAGCGCCGACGCCGGCGCCGGCGGGAGCGCGCCGCGCAGCGCCGCCGCCGTACGCTCGTCATTCTCGGCATCTGCCTGCTCGTGGTCTTCGGGCTGGTTGCCGCCACCTTCGGCGGCGCCGCGGCCGCGCTGAACAACTGCAGCCTCAACTCGCTCCAGCCCGTGTCGCAGGGCCAGAACTCGATCGTCTACGACGGCAACGGGGCGATCCTCGGCTCGATCCCGACGGAGCGCAACCGCCAGGTGGTCGCGTTGCAGAACGTGTCGAGCTGGATGCAGCGAGGGACGATCGCGATCGAGGACCGGCGCTTCTACCAGCACGGCGGCGTCGACTGGGAGGGCATCCTGCGCGCCGCCGTCAAGGACATCCAGGCGGGCCGCGCCGTCCAGGGCGCGTCGACGATCACCCAGCAGCTCGTCCGCAATCTCTATCCGATCTCGAACCAGCGGACGCTCGACCGCAAGATCAAGGAGGCGTGCCTCGCCATGAAGCTGAGCGACAAGTGGTCGAAGCCGCGGATCCTCGACGAGTACCTGAACGCCGTGTACTACGGCAATCACGCGTACGGCGTGAAGGCGGCCGCACAGACGTACTTCAGCGAGAAGCCGCGCTACCTCACCCCGGCCCAGGCGGCGCTGCTGGCCGGTCTCACCCAGGCGCCGTCGGACTACGACCCGTTCATCCATCCGGATCTCGCGCTGGATCGGAGGAACGAGGTCTTGCGCGCCATGCTCGGCAACGGCGACCTCACGCGGCGCCAGTACCGCGACGCGGTGGCCTCGCCGCTCGGGCTTCGCGACGGGCGCCGCAAGTACGACATCCGCTACGTCAGCCCGCGCGACCGCTACTTCTTCAACTACGTCTACGACGAGCTGGTCGCGCAGTACGGCGCCAGCACGGTGCGCACAGGTGGGCTCAAGGTCTACACGACCGTCGACCGCCGCCTTCAGCGCGAAGCCGCAAATGCCATCCGCGGCCGCCTCGACCTCGGCACCGACCCGGCGGCGGCCGTCGTCAGCATCGATCCACGAAACGGCCAGATCAAGGCCATGACGGCGGTCGTGCCCGGACGGCGCGAGAACGACTTCAACCTCGCTTCGCAGGCGCGCCGCCAGGCGGGATCGACGTTCAAGGCGTTCGTGCTGGCTACGGCGATCAAGCAGGGCATCGACCCGGCGACGACGTCGTACCTCTCGGCACCGTTCCACTACCAGCCGGACCCGCTCTCGGCGCCGTGGGACGTGCACACCTACGACGACACCTACTCGGGCGGGATCAGCATCGAACAGGCGACGCTGCAGTCGGACAACACCGTGTACGCACGGCTCACGCTCGACGTCGGCCCCGAGAACGTCGCCGAGACGGCGCACGACCTCGGCATCACGACGGCGCTCCCGCCGTACCCGTCGATGGGGCTCGGCTCGATCGCCGTCTCGCCGCTCGAGATGACGTCCGCCTACGCGACCTTCGCCAACGGCGGGATCGCCTCGCGGCCGACCGGGATCCGCAGGGTCGTCCTGAGCGACGGCACGGTCGATCGCGACGCCGGCTGGGGCGTGCCCGACCAGCACCAAGCGATCCCGGACTGGGTCGCCGGCGAGGTGACGCGCATCCTCGGCGAGAACATCCAGTCGGGCACGGGTGTCGCGGCCAACTTCGGCCGCCCGGCCGCCGGCAAGACGGGGACGACGACCGATCATGCCGACGCCTGGTTCTGCGGCTACACGCCGAACCTGACCACCTCGGTGTGGGTCGGCTACCCGCGCGGAGAGGTCCCGATGACCGACGTGCACGGCATCGCGGTCGCGGGCGGCACCTTCCCGGCGGAGATCTGGCACGACTACATGGAGAAGGCGACGGCCGGGACGCCGGATCACGGGTTCGCGGCGCCCCGCGGGACGCCGGACTGGCTGCCGTACTACCGCGGCCAGTACCAGTGGCAGGGCGGCGGCTACTACAACAGCTACGGCGGCTCGTCCTCGGGGACGACGACTACGTCGACGACGACGGTGCCGACGACCACGCCCCGGCGCAGCAGCAGCAGGCGCCGCCCCCGGTCCAGCAGAAGACGACCCCGCCTCCTCCCGCGAACAACACGCCGTCGCCGGGCACGCCGAACGCCGGGCGGCACCAGCCGCCTCCTGACCAGTAGATCGCGCGCGGCGGTCGCGGCCGGGCTCGCGACCGCGCTGCTCACCCTCGTCGCCGCCCTGCTCGCCTGGCCGGACGGCTCCATGCTCGAGCCGCTGCACGGCGGCCACCCGCGCGGCGACACGACCTGGTCGTGGGCGTTCCTCGCCCTCGCCGCGGTTGCGCTGCTTGCCTCCGTCGCCGGGTCGTCGCTGCTCCGCCGGCGCACCGCGCCGCTCGCGGCGGTGGCCGTCATCGCGATGGCGGTGCAGCTTGCCCCGCTGGCCGGACCGCTCCTGATCTCGACGGACGCGTGGACATACTGGTCGTACGCCCGCCTCGCCGTCGTGCACGGCGAGAACCCGTACCGCGCCGTGCCCGCGGACGAGCCCCGCGACGCCGCCCTGCCCTGGGTCGGCACGTCGTGGCGGAAGACGTCCTCGATCTACGGCCCCGCGTTCACGCTCGCCTCGGAGCCCGTCGCCCGCGTTGCCGGCACCTCTGCGACCCGTGCCGCGTGGCTCTTTAGGGCGCTCGCCGCGCTCGGGATGCTGCTGGCGACGCTCGCCGCGACGCGGGTGGCGCGGAACCCCGTCTTCGCCTGCGCGTTCGTGGGCTGGAACCCGGTCGTCGCGCTGCACGCGGCGGGAGGCGGCCACAACGACGCGTGGGTCGCCGCGCTCGTGGCCGGCGCGCTGGCCTTCGCCGCGGCCGGCCGGCGGCAGCTCGCCGGAGCGGCCTGGGCGACGGCGATCCTTGTCAAGTGGGTTCCGGTGCTGTTGCTCCCGCTCCGCGCGCTCGAGGCGCGCCACCACGGGCGGCGCGTCCAGCACCTCGGGTTCGCCGGCGCCTTCGCGGCGATCGCCGCCATCGCCACGTGGCGCTACGGCACCGGCTGGCTGCACGCCCTCGAGCCGGTCGTGCGCAAAGCCGGCGAGCAGACGAGCTACGCCGTGCCGTCCCGGATCGCCGAGCTCGGCGTCCCGCGCCGCCTCGCCACCGGTGCGCTCGCGCTCGTCTTTGTCGCGGCCTACGTCTGGCTGGCCCGCCAGGCGGCCCGCGGCCGCGCCCGGCTGGGGCTCACGTCCGCGTTGCTGCTTTTGACAACGCCATGGCTCGTGGTCTGGTATCTGGCGTGGCCGGTCACACTCGCCGGCTCGGAGGAGGACCGCACGGCGCAGTGGCTCACCGTCGCGCTGTCGGTGTACCTCTTGCCGCAGGCGATCCCGCTCTGACAAAGAGCAGGACGCCGTGGTCGGAGGCGACCAGGCGCCAGCGCGGGTTGCGGCGGAGCGCCGCGACGGCACGGGTGCCGTCCTCGCCCGGGCTCGCACGGTCGAGGATGCTCGGCCGCGTCGCATCGACGGCGACCCAGTCGACCCCGTCCGTCCGCGGGAAGCTGAGGATCCGCCGCCGCGCCGAGAGGTGCGCGCCCAGCGTGTTGGTGGCACTCACCGCTGCGCCTGCCGGCACGCGGGCGAGCACGCGCCGGGCCGCGTCGTCGTGCGCCGACACCGAGATCAGCTCCCGCGCCCGGTGCTTCCACGGCAGTGCCCCCAGGTCGAGGTTCGCGATAAGCCCGGCGGCGACGGCGACGCTCGCCACGATCGCCGCGGGCTGTCCGTAGCGCGCGAGTCGCTTCGCGCCGAAGACGGCCGCGACGACGAGCCCGGGCGTCACGCCGGCCGCGTAGTGCTGCTCGATCGACTGCTGCGTCGTGACCGACGAGAGCAGGTTGAGCGCGATCTCGGGCACGGCGATCAGGAGCGCGAGCGGGGCGAGCAGCGAGAGCCCGGCGAGCGGGAGGATCAGTGCGAGGAGGTAGCGGATGCCGCGCGCATCGAAGGCCTTGCCGAGCACGACGCCGGGGTCGGTGACGAGCTTCTTCAGCACGCCGCCCGGCGTCCCGCCGACTGCCCGGTACCGGCCCAGGAACGGCGACGGGCCCTCGTGGAAGTGCGGCACGACGACGTCCACGGCGATCGCCGTCGCCGCCACGCCGAGCACGGCGATCACGACGCCGGCGCGCAGCCGGTGGTGCGAGACGCCGTACCAGACCCCGGCCGCGGCGATGACGAGCCCGATCTCCTCCTTGCCGAGCGCGGCCAGGACGGCGAAGACGGCGAACATGGCGAGCCTGTCCTCGTCGAGGTACCAGAGCGCGAAGAGCAGCAGCGGGCAGCTGAGCACGACCGGGTGGAACTCGCTCAGCGTCGCCCACTGGATCGGCGGGTAGAGCAGGTAGGCGAGGGCGAAACCGAGCGCCGCCGTCTCCGAGCGCAGGTGCTTGCGCGCGAGCCAGAACACCGGCAGCGCGCCGAGCGCGACGGCGACCGCCTGCACCGTGAGCAGCAGCTCGGGGCGGGGCCAGACCCACCACGCCGGCGCGAACGCCGCCAGCAGCGGGTCGACGTGCGAGCCCAGGCGCGAGACCTGCTCGCCCTGGAGGTTCGTCATCTGGAGCGGGTGGCCGTGCGCTGTCGACCAGACCGCCTGCACCATGTTGCCGAGGTCGAAGCGGCCGGTCTCGAAGGCGCGGTGGCGGAGCGCGGACAGGGCGGCGAAGCCGGCCCCGTAGGCCGTCATCGCCGCCCAGAGCAGCCGGCGGGCGGTCACAGGAGAGCCTCGATGAGCGAGCGCCAGCGGCGGCCGAGCACCTCCTCGCTCGCGTGCTCGCGGTAGGCGGCGAGGCCTCCTGCGCCGAGGTCACCTGCGTTCTCGCAGACGCGCGTGACGGCCGCCGCCAGCGCCTCGGCGTCGCCGGGCGGCACAAGTAGGGCGCTCTCGCCGTCGACCAGGAGCTCGCGTGCCGCCGCCGTGTCGCCCGTGACGATCGGCGTCGCGCAGGCGATCGCCTGGAAGGCCTTGTTCGGGATCACCCGGGACGCCTTCGCCGACGTGCCGAAGACCCCGAGCGCGCAGGTTGCGCGGTGCAGCTCGCCGGGCAGCTCGGCGTACGGCACCCACGGCACGTGCTCGACGTTCAAAGGGCGGTCGTCGAGCAGTCCGCGGAGCTGCCCGTCGCCGACGATTCGGAAGCGGAGCTCAGGGGCGAGCCGCGCGGCGGCGAGGATCGTCTCGAGTCCGTGGAGCGGGATCAGCTTGCCGACGAAGAGCACCGTCGCCGGCTCGCGCTCGACCTCGGCGGGCATGAAGAGGCGCTCTTCGGCGCCGACGAAGCACACCTCCACCCGCGCGAGCCCGGCCAGCTCCGCCATGTGCTCGGCGTTCGCGTGCGTGTCGGCGACGACGAGGTCGGCCGCCCGCAGCGCCCCGCGGTCGAGCCGCCGCAGCGCCCGGGCTGCCGCGCTCCCCTCGCGGAAGCGGCCGCGATCCTCGACCAGGGTCTCCCACAGGGAGACGAGCGGGTTGAACACCACGGGCGCGTGGCCGGCCACCCGCCGCGCCGCCGCGAGGTCGAGGTGGCCCGGGTAGCCGACGAGCACGGCGTCGGCGTCGGTCCGCGGGCCGAGCGCCAGCCGCACTTCGGCGGCGAGGAGCCGCAGGACGGTGCGCGTCCCGGCGCGCCACTGCTCGCCGCCCGTCCACACCGGCTCGTGGCGCTCGGCGACCTCGACGCCGGCCCGCCGCAGGGCGGCCGCGACCTGGGCGTTGCGCGGGTAGTCGCGCTCGTAGGTCCCGAAGAACAGAACCCGCAACCGTCAGCCGACGATCTCGTCGACGAGCGCGTCCACGCGCTCGCGATCGCCCGTGCGCTCCTCGTGCAACGAGGTCACGAGCTCGCCGATGAGCCCGAGCGAGAACAGCTGGATGCCGACGACGACGAGCAGCACCCCGAGCGTGAGCAGCGGGCGCTGGCCGATCGCCTGCCCCATCAGCTTCACGACGGTCAGGTAGGCGAGCAGTACGAACCCGATCCCGCCGAACAGCAGCCCGAGGCCGCCGAAGAGGTGCAGCGGCCGGTAGCGGTACCGGCCCATGAACGTGACCGTCAGCAGGTCGAAGAAGCCGCGCAGGTAGCGCTCCATCCCGTAGCGGGAGCGGCCGTGACCGCGCGGGCGGTGGTTGACGGACACCTCCGCCACGCGGAAGCCGCGGTAATGGGCGAGCACCGGGATGAAGCGGTGGAGCTCGCCGTAGAGCCGGAGCCCGCGCAGCACCTCGGCGCGGTAGGCCTTGAGCCCGCAGTTGAGGTCGTGCAGGCGCAGGCCGGAGATGCGGCCGGTCACGCTGTTGAAGACGCGCGAGACGACCCGCCGCCGCAGCGGGTCGCGGCGCCGCGTCTTCCAGCCAGACACCAGGTCGAAGCCCTCGTCCAGCTTGGCGAGCAGCCGGGGGATCTCGGCCGGGTCGTCCTGGAGGTCGCCGTCGATGGTCACGACGACGTCGCCGGCCGCCTCGGCGAAGCCGGCGGCGAGCGCGGCCGCCTTCCCGAAGTTCCGCCGGAGCCGGACGATGCGAATGCCGGGCTCGCGGTCATGGAGCTGCGTGAGCGCGCCGAACGTCCCGTCCGACGACCCGTCGTCGACGAAGAGCACCTCCCACTCCGTGCCGAGCGGGTCGAGGGCGGCGCGCAGCTCGCCGAAGAGCGGCTCGACGCTGTCTTCCTCGTCGTGGACGGGGACGACGACGGAGAT
This sequence comes from uncultured Thermoleophilia bacterium, assembly GCA_963817375.1. GTDB lineage: Bacteria > Actinomycetota > Thermoleophilia > Gaiellales > Gaiellaceae > JACVRM01. Next base: position 109,904 of record CAWFOB010000002.1, read on the forward strand.
CACGCGCGAACCCTAATCATCGTGGGGGAACCCCTGGTTCCCCCACGGGGCCCCCTCCTTGAGGGCGGGGACTGGGCTCGTGTGTTGCAGGAGCCGCCATTTCGCTCGCGGCTCCCGTCGTTGCCTCTCCGCCGCGAGCCTCTCGCCGGAGCAAGTCCGGCTTCGGCGGCGGATGGTCGTGGTCTGCCGAAGGCCGCGCGCAGTTGGCTAGTGAGACAACGTATGACGGCCGAGCGCGGCGAGCTCGGTGCCGCTGTACCGGTACGCCGCGCCGTCCCACGGCTTGACGCTGACGGGCCGTGCATAGGCGATGTAGCGGTGGGTGGCGAAGAAGCGCGGGTGGCACGCCTGGAGCGCGACCACCTCCCGGCCGCGCGACTTGAGCACGGAGAGGTCGTTCGCCCCGACGATGCGGTGCCCGGTGATCCGGTACTTGAAGACGCCGTAGGGCAGCTCGAGCGTCACGAGGTCGCCCGGCTGCAGCTTGTCGATGCTCCCGAACGGCGCGAGGTACGTCGTGCGATGCCCGGCGATGTAGATGAGCTTGCCCTCGCCGGGCAGGAAGGACTGCAGGTCACGCGCCGGCCCCTTCTTCAGCGTGTCGGTGTCGGTGCCGTTGACGAAGATCATGTTCAGGCCGAGACGCGGGACCTTGATCCGGCCGATCGGGTCGCCCTCGTGGAGCGAGACCCGGTAGCGGCGCGCAGCCGCGGCGATCGACAGCTCGTACGCGGCCAGGTTGCGCTTCTTCTTGTGCACGATCACACGCGGCGGCCGGTACTCGGCCACCCGGTGCGCGTACTCGCTGCGCAGCTGCCGCTGCTCCCACTTGGTGTAGAGCGCGGTGAACGGGTCCTGCCACTGCCAGACGAGGACGACCCACGCGAGGACGAGCACCCCCGACGTGATCAGCGCCGTCCCCAGCCACCGGAAGGCGGTCCGCATGGACATCGAACTCATTGTGCGCGAGATGCGGGCAGATGGAGCCGACGGGCAAGCGCGACCGCTCCGACGCGCTGCCGCTCGCCGCGGCTCGGGTACGGCGCGTAGCGCCCGAAGGCCAGCGCGCCGACCTGCGCGGCGGCGGCGAGCCACGCTCCGGCGGCCAGCACGGCGACCGGCGGGATCCAGCGGACGGCGGCCAGCTCGGCGAGGTACCAGGGCGCGTCGAAACCCAGCCCGAAGCGGAATGCGAGCGACCCGAGCAGGAGCAGCGGCCCCACGAACCCGGCCGCGTAGAGCGCCGCGCGGAGCCAGACGCCGGCGGTGCGCACCTGTGCGAGCCACAACCACGCGTGCAAAGAGGGCAGGAGGAAGAGGAGGACGTAGGGGTTCGTAAGGAGCGCCGCGGCGGAGACGCCGAGCGTGACCACGAGCGCCGTGGCGTAGCCGGCGACCTGCTCGCCCGGGGCGGGCGGCGGGCCCGCGAGCCGCAGCCGGGCGACGAGCCAGCCGGCCGCGAGCAGGACGAGGTACACGGTGATCGCGCCGAGCGGCCAGTCGCCGACGGCCGGGGAGAAGGGCGAGAGCGGCCGGGGCTCGCCGTCGATCCAGAGCCCGGCGCCCGCGAACAACCAGAAGAGCACGACGGCGTAGAGCCAGAAGCCGAGCCGGCGGCCCTGCGCCCGCGCCGCCCCCTCGAGCGGCAGCGTCAGCCGGCGCCGGCGCCGCAGCATGTCGAGCGTCGCCAGCAGGACGGGCAGCGTCAGCGCGATCAACGCCGTCTCCACCGCCCATCCGGCGACGATCCGGCTACTGCCGACGAGCACGTAGCTCGATGGGTTCGTGTCCAGCACCAGGCCCTGGTCGATCGAGTCGATGACCGACTGCGCCGCGGAGCCGATCTGGCCCTCGCGGAAGGTGGACAACGTCTCGGGCCCGTCGCCGAAGGGCTCCGGCGGGCGGACGTTCGCGGTCGTCAGCGTCAGCGCCGGGATCCCGCGTTCGAGGAATGGGCCCTGGTCGTACAGCGTCAGCGGGAAGGCGAGGTCGACCAGCTGGCCGAAGATGCCGGTGTGCCGCGCTCCGCGGCCGCTGATGTCGTGGATCCGCGCCATGGCGGTGGCGACGAGCGCCGGCGCCGGGGAGCGGCCCGGCCCTCCGGCGAAGTCGATGCGCGGCCGGGCGTGCCCGCCCATCGCGACGAGGTTGACGACGGCCAGCGTGCGGGGCTTGACGCTCGGGCTGGCGGCGTAGTGGTCGGCGCCCAGGCTGCCGGAGGCGCCGCCGTCCGTGGACACGAAGATCAGCGTGTGCGTCGGCCTCAGTGCGCCGCCGCCCGCCGTCGCCGGCGCCGAGCCGTACAGGCGCGCGAGCTCGAGCAGCGCGGCCGTGCCCGAAGCGTTGACGTCCGCGCCGGGGCCGGTGCCCGCGTCGTCGCGGTGGGCGGTCACGACGATGGCCCGCGCGGTCTCCCCGCGGCGCACGGCGAGCACGTTCATGAGCGGGACGCGGCCGCGGCCGGGAATGGTCGCCTCGAAGCGGTCGCGCCGCACGGCATAGCCGTATGAGGCGAGCTTGCCGGCGACCCAGTCGGCGGCACTGTCGGCCCCGCGCGTGCCGGGCGCGCGGTCCGGGTACTGCGTCGCCAGCTGACTCGCAAGCGCGGCCGCGGAGCGGCTGTCGAAGGCAGGCGGCGGCGGCGCAGGCAGCGCCTGGGGGCGCGTGACCGCGAACGAGACGGCGAGCACGACGAGGAGCGCCGCCGCGAGCGTGACGCGGTAGAGGCGCCCGTTGACCGGCTGGTCGAGCTTCCCGGCCCGCCGCTGGCGCCGCGGAGAGCCGAGGACAGGTGCCTGCATACGGCGGGCTATAGTAAGGACAGCTGCGGTGCGAGGGCGCAGCCCATAGAGACGATGCCCGACTCCGCGACCATCCTTCTCGTCGACGACGAGGAGTCGCTGCAAAAGCTGCTGACGTTCCCGCTTGCCCGGGACGGCTTCCGTGTCGTGCCTGCGCACGACGGCGAGGAGGCGCTCGACCGCTTCGCGCAGGAGCGCGTCGACCTGGTCGTCCTGGACGTGATGCTCCCGAAGCTGGACGGCCTCGAGGTCTGCCGGCGCCTGCGCGCGACGTCGAGCGTGCCGATCCTGATGCTGACGGCGCGCGACGACGAGCTCGACAAGGTGCTCGGTCTCGAGCTCGGCGCCGACGACTACATGACAAAGCCGTTCTCGGTGCGCGAGTTCAGGAGCCGCGTGCGTGCGCTCCTCCGCCGTGCCTCGACACCGCGCCACGAGCCGGGCGCCGAAGAGATCATCGAGGCCGACGGGCTCAAGATCGACCCCGGCCGCCGGCGCGTCGACGTCCGCGGCGACGAGGTGACGCTGACGTACGTGGAGTTCGAGATCCTGCGCGCGATGGCCGAGCGGCCGGGCCGGGTCTACACCCGCCAGGCGTTGCTCGAGCGGCTCTGGGGCGACTCCGACTACCGCGACCCGCGCACGATCGACGTGCACGTGCGCCACCTGCGGGAGAAGCTCGAGCACGATCCGCGGCGGCCGGAGTACATCTTCACCGTGCGCGGCGTCGGGTACCGCTTCCGGGACGTCTAAGAGCCCGTCCGGGGCGTCGCGACGGTGGATGGCACGCGGGACAGGTCGCGAGGCAAGGACGCAGGGAGCGTGAATATCCGGGCATATTCGCGCGACCGAGGACGCGGCCTCGCGGGCTGTCACGCCTGCCAGGCGCCCTCGTCTACGCCCCGGACGGGCTCTTAACATGCGTCTCGCCTGGCGGCTCGGCCTGGCGCTCGTGGTGCTGGTCGCCGGCCCGCTCGCGGTTGTCTACTTCTCGGTCGTGCCCTCGCTCGAGGCGCGGCTCGTCTCCAGCAAGGTGCACCGGGTTCGGCACCAGATCGGCACGATCGCGAACCTGTATCAGAGCGGGCTCGGCACGACCGTGACCGCGAAGGACCTGAACGACCAGTACCCGTCGTACCGCGTCACCATCCTCACCCCGGCGGGCCAGCGGCTGAACGTCACGGACGACTCGGCGACGATCAGCTCCTCCGACCTGGGCAACGACCCGATCGCGCGCCGGGCCGCGCGGACCGGCCGCATCGAGGCCGGCACGGTGGTCCGGCACCGAACGCATTACGCCGAGGCGGCGAAGGTCGTCTCGATCCCCGACCTGCCGGTCGTGCTGATCTCCACGCCGATCCAGGGCGAGCTCGACGACATCCAGCTCGTCAAGCGGCGCATCCTGCTCGCCGGCGCCGCCGCGCTGCTTGCCGCGCTCGCGCTCGGCTTCACCGCCGCGTCGCTGCACGTACGGCGCATTCGCCGGCTCGAGCGCGCCGCCGACCGCATCGCGCACGGGGAGTTCGGCGAGCCGGTCGTCGACCGCGGCTCCGACGAGCTGACCGACCTGGCGAACGCGTTCGAGCACATGCGCCGCCGCCTGGCCGCCCTGGACGACGCGCGGCGCGAGTTCGTGGCCAACGCGTCGCACGAGCTGCGCACCCCGATCTTCGCGCTCGGCGCGGCGCTGGAGCTGCTCGAGGACGAGGAGCTCGACGCCGAGACCCGTGACGAGTTCCTGGAGACGATGCGCGACCAGGTGGCGCGGCTCACGCGCATGACCGCCGACCTGCTCGACCTGACGCGCATGGACGCGGGCCGCATGCCGGTCGAGGCGGAGCCGGTCGACCTGAACGAGGCCGCCGAGGTGCTCGGCCGGGAGTTCGACGCCGCCGCCCGTGCGGGCGGCCGCACGCTTGCGGTGGAGACGAACGGCGCCGCGACGGCGCTCGCGGACTCCGACCAGGTGCTGCGCATCGGGCGAGCCGTGGTTGAGAACGCGCTTGTGCACACACCGCCGGGGACAAGCGTTCGCATTGTCACGCGCACAGCCGGCCGCCGCGTCGCTCTCGAGGTGGCCGACGACGGCCCGGGGGTGCCGGCCGAGCAGGGCGAGCGGATCTTCGAGCGCTTCTACCGCGGCGAGGGCACGCGCGCCTCGGGCAGCGGCCTCGGGCTGGCGATCGCACACGAGCTCGCGGAGCTCATGCACGGCGAGCTGGAGCTCGACGGGCGGGCGGGCACGCGCGTCACGCTCATGCTTCCGGCCGATCTCGGCCCGTAGACGTTTTCACGGGAAAACACCCGGCCGGGATACGCTCGGGCCGTGCGCCCGCTGGCCGTGACCGTGATCGCGCTCGCCGCGGCAGTCGTCGGCGGCGCGATCGTGTACATGCTCGGCGCCACGCGCGACGACAGCGCGAGCACGCGGCCGGCGAAGGTGGTCGTCGGCGAGATCGATTCGTCGGACACCGGCGCCGCCTCCGCGCCGCTTCCGGCTCGCAGCGGGTTCGACCCCGAGCGCATCTACGCCGCGCGTGCTCCGGGCGTCGTGACGCTCTACACGTATTTCGGCGGCGCGCCGCCTGCCGAGCACGCGGCGCAGGGCTCCGGCTTCGTCGTCTCGCCGGACGGCTACATCCTCACGAGCGCCCATGTCATCACGACGGCGGGCCAGGGCACGGGCACGCCGGTGCACGGGGCCCGCGACGTCTACGTGGCCTTTGCCGACGGCGACCGGGTCAAGGCGCAGATGATCGGCTGGGATCTCTTCGACGACGTTGGCGTCGTCCGCGTCGATCCCGGCAACCACGCGCTCCGTCCGATCCCGCTCGCCGACTCGGATGCGCTGCGCGTCGGCGCTCCGGTCGCCGCGATCGGCAGCCCGTTCGGCAACCGCGGCTCGCTCAGCGTCGGCGTCGTCTCTGCCGTCGGCCGCTCGATCCCCTCGCTGACCTCGGACTACTACGTCTCCGACGCGATCCAGACCGACGCCCCGATCACGCACGGCAACTCGGGCGGCCCGCTGCTCGACGCCTCGGGCGACGCGGTCGGCATCAACGCGCAGATCCGCACCGACACCGGCGGCGGCGAGGGCGTCGGCTTCGCCGTCCCGATCAACGCGGCCAAGCGCTCGCTGCGCCAGCTGATCGCGTCCGGCCGCGTGCGCTACCCGTACGTCGGCATCGAGACCGGCGACCTCACGCCCACGCTCGCGCGCCACCTCGGCGTCGCGGTGGAGCGCGGCGCGCTCGTGCAGACCGTCTCACCGGACACGCCCGGGGCGGCCGCCGGCCTGCGTGCCGGCAGCCGAGATGAGTTCTTCAACGGCGTGGAGATCCGCCGCGGCGGCGACGTGCTCACCGCCATCGGCGGCCTGCCGGTGCGGAGCTCGGGCGACGTGGCCCGCGTCCTGATCGACCACTTCCGCCCCGGGCAGGTGGTCGGCTTCACGATCGTTCGCGACAACCACCGGCAGACCGTGAAGGTCAAGCTGGCGGTGCGGCCGGCCGTTCCGGATGCGAGCCCGTAGGCGGAGGGGCAAGGGAACCGCAGGTTCCCAAAGAAAGACGTACTCGGTAGACCACCAACATCCGCCGCCGAAGCCGGACTTGCTCCGGCGAGAGGCACACTCGCGAGAGGCAAACAAACGCACCACACGATCAGCCGCCGGCTCCTGAAGCGATTGAATCTCGCCTCCGCAGGCAAGGAGGGGGGACATGGGGGAACCAGGGGTTCCCCCATGATGGTCGAACAAGGAGAAACCTTGCCCGTGACCCCGATGGGATCTGCCTAAACTTCCCGAATGCGGCCCGAAGCTTCCGACGCGGCCGAGGCGGTGCGCCTCATCATCCCGGCGAAGGCCGAGTACATCACGCTCGTCCGCCTCGCTCTCACCGGGCTGGCGGGGCTGCGCTCGCTTCCCGACGAGACGCTCGGCGATCTCAAGCTCGCCGTGACCGAGGCCGCGTCGAACTCCGTGCGGCACGCCTACGGGAACGGTGGCGGCACCGTCGAGGTCGTCTACGAGCTCGAGCACGACCGGCTGACCGTCGAGGTGAACGACAACGGGCAGGGTTTCGTCCACGATCGGACTGCGACCGACCGCGACCAGCTCGATGAGGGCGGGCTCGGCATCGCGATCATCCAGGCGCTCGCGGACGAGTTCGAGGTCGGCTCGCGCCCCGGCGGGACCGGCTCGCGCCTCCGATTCGTGAAGCTCCTCTCCGAATAGCCGCCCACTCTCCGCTTCGCCTGCTCAGATGCTCCAACTCGTCAACGTCGGAACGAAGCCGCTCGCCGACTACGCGACCATCGTGTCGCGCGGGCTCATCGACGAGATCCGCCGGCTGGCCGCCCCGCTTGCGGGCGCGCGTGTCCTCCATCTCTCCGCAACCGCGTTCGGCGGCGGCGTCGCCGAGATCAACTACACGCTCGTCCCGCTCATGCGCGACGCCGGGCTCGACGTCGAGTGGCGGATCATCAAGGGCCAGGACGAGTTCTTCGACGTGACGAAGCGGATCCACAACGCCCTGCAGGGCAGGCCCGACGGGCTGACCGAGGAGCAGCAGCGCGTCTTCTTCGACTACAACCGCATGAACGCCGAGGAGTTCGAGGACGGCTACGACTTCATCATCGTCCACGACCCGCAGCCGGCGGCGATGATCGACTACCTCAAGGACTCGACGGACGCGCGCTGGATCTGGCGCTGCCACATCGACCTGTCGACGCCGTACCGGCCTGTCCTGGACATGCTCGTGCCGTCGCTCAGGCGCTACGACGCGACCATCTTCCACATCCCGGACTTCGCGCCGCCGATCGACGGGCTCCCGCCGGCGTTCATCTGGCCGCCGGCGATCGACCCGCTCACGCCGAAGAACATCGCCCTCTCGCCGGAGGACGCCGCGTACATCGTCGACCAGTTCGGCATCGACGTGGAACGGCCTCTGCTCACGCAGGTCTCGCGCTTCGACCCGTGGAAGGACCCGCTCGGCGTCATCGACGCGTACCGCCAGGTCAAGCAGACGCACCCCGACGTCCAGCTCGCACTCGTGGGCGCGATGGCGCACGACGACCCCGAGGGCTGGGAGTTCTACAACCAGACCGTCACGTACGCGGCCGGCGACCCGGACATCTTCATCCTCTCGAACCTCAACAACGTCGGCTCCGTCGAGGTCAACGCCTTCCAGGTGCACTCGAGCGTCAACATCCAGAAATCGATCCGCGAGGGCTTCGGGCTGACCGTGACCGAGTCGCTCTGGAAGGCCCGCCCCACGGTGGCGGGCCGCGCGGGCGGAATCGTCACACAGGTCATCGACGGCGAGACCGGCTGGCTGGTCGACTCGGCCGCCGAGTGCGCCGAGGCGTGCCGCGAGGTGCTCGACGATCCGGCGGGCGCGCGCCAGCGCGGCCTGCGCGGCAAGGAGCTCGTTCGCCGCCGCTTCCTGACCCCGCGCCTGCTGCGCGACTGGCTCGCGCTCTTCAACCGGCTGAACGGCCGCGACATCGGCGAGACCGAGCTCGTCGTGAACCAGACGGTTTAGCCGCGCCGGTGACGGTTTAAGGGACTTTGGCAAAACGCAGCCTGTGCCCGTGGGCAGGCGCTGCCCACGGACGAGCGGCATTTCGCCAAAGTCCCCTAAGGTGCCGGGGCGATGCCTCCCCGGCGCCGGCTCATCATCGTCTCCAACCGCGGGCCCGTCAGCTACGCGGTCGGCATCGACGGCCAGGTCCAGGCGCGCCGCGGTGGTGGCGGCCTGGTCACCGCGCTGCGCAGCCTCGTCACCCATCACGACGTCACCTGGGTCGCCAGCGTGATGAGCGAGGGCGACCGGGTCGTCGCGGAGCGTCACGGCGGCGCCGCCTTCGAGGAGCAGGCCCGGGACGGGTCGACCTTTCGGCTCCGCCTCGTCTGGCATCCGCTCCAGGCCTACGACTGGTACTACAACGTCGTCGCCAACCCGGTGCTGTGGTTCGCGCAGCACTACCTGTGGGGGCTGGCCGAGTCGCCGGACTGGGACCAGGGGCTGCACAACGCGTGGGAGAACGGCTACTGCGCCGTCAACCGCACCTTCGCGAATGTGGTCGTGGACGAGCTGGCGCAGCAGCCGGACGCGACCGTCTTCTTCCACGACTACCACCTGTACGTCGCGCCGCGGCTGGTCCGCCGCGAGGCGCCGGACGCGACCCTCGCCCACTTCGTGCACATCCCGTGGCCGCAGCCGGACTACTGGCGCGTCCTGCCCGAGGACATCCGCCGGGCCGTGCACGACGGGATCCTCGCCAACGACGTCGTCGGCTTCCACACGGCGCGGTGGCGGCTCAACTTCCTCCGTAGCTGCGCGGACATCCTCGGCGCCGAGGTCGACCTCGGCGCGAACGAGACGCGCCACGACGGCCGCACCACGCGCGTGACCGCGCGCCCGATCTCCGTCGACGTGCAGGAGTTCGACGACCTCGCCCGTAGCGAGGCCGTGTTGTCAGAAGAGAGAACAATCGTGGAGCACCGGCCCGAGTTCCTCGTCCTGCGGGTCGACCGCACCGACCCGTCCAAGAACGTCGTCCGGGGGCTGCGCGCCTACGAGCTCTTCCTCGAGGCTCATCCGGAGCTGCACGGCCGCGTGCAGATGCTCGCCTTTCTCGACCCGTCGCGGCAGGACATCCCGGAGTACGCCGAGTACCTCGCGGCGATCCAGCGCGCCGCGCGAACCGTGAACGACCGCTTCCAGACCGCCGAGTGGACGCCGCTCGACCTCCAGATCGCCGACAACTTCGCGCAGTCGGTCGCGGCCTACAAGCAGTACGACGTCCTGCTCGTGAACGCGATCTTCGACGGCATGAACCTGGTCGCGAAGGAGGCGCCGCTCGTGAACGAGCGCGACGGCGTCCTCATCCTGTCCGAGAACACGGGCGCGCACGAGCAGCTCGGGGAGTGGGCGCTGACCGTGAACCCCTTCGACGTCAGCGCGCAGGCGGAGGCGATCCACGAGGCGCTGTTCATGCCCGCCGAGGAGCGGCGGCGGCGGCTCGAGGCCATCCGCGGCGCCGTGGTCGAGCACGACATCACTCGCTGGATCGCGGAGCAGCTCGAGGATCTGGACGAGGCGCTGGCGCCGGCGCTCGAGGTGACCGGATGAGCGAGCTCTCGCACGTCGACGAGTCCGGCCGGGTGCGCATGGTCGACGTCGGGTCGAAGCCGGTCTCCCGGCGCCGCGCGGTCGCGCGGGCTTCCGTCCGCATGGCGGCCGCGACCGCCGAGCGCCTGCGTGACCTGCCCAAGGGCGACGCCCTCGCCACCGCCGAGCTGGCCGGCGTCATGGCGGCCAAGCGGACGAGTGACCTGATCCCGCTCTGCCACCCGCTGCCGCTGACGAGCATCCAGGTGAGCGCCGCCGTCGCGGAGGGCGGGGTGGAGATCACCGCGACCGCCGAGGCGACGTGGCACACCGGCGTCGAGATGGAGGCGCTCGTTGCCGCCTCGGTCGCCGCTCTGACCGTCTACGACATGGCGAAGGCGATCGACAAGGAGATGGTCGTCGACGGCGTGCGCCTGGTGGAGAAGACGAAGGAGCCGGTGTGAGAGCCGCGGTGCTGACCGTGTCGGACGGCGTGGCGGCGGGCGAGCGCGAGGATCGCAGCGGCGACGAGCTCGAGCGCCTACTGGTCGCAGGGGGCTACGACGTCGAGCGCCGGGTCGTCCCGGACGAGCGCGAGATGATCGCGGAGGCCGTCGCCGAGCTGGCCGACGGCGCCGCGCTCGTGCTGACCACCGGCGGCACGGGGCTCGGGCCGCGCGACGTCACGCCCGAGGCCACGCTCGAGGTCGTCGACCGCATCGCGCCGGGTATCGCCGAGGCATTGCGCGCGGATTCGATCGCGAAGACGCCGCACGGGCTGCTCTCGCGCGGCGTCGCAGGCGTGCGCGGGTCGGCGCTCGTCGTCAACCTGCCGGGCTCGCCGGGCGGGTGCAGGGACGGCTACGCGGTGCTGCGCCCGGCGCTCGAGCATGCCCTCTCGCTGCTCGCCGGCGAGGGCACGGCGCACCGCCAGACGTAGGATCGGCTGCGATGGCCCTGGTCGCGGCGGCGCCGCCGCTTCCCGTCCGCTTCGCGCGGCTCGTCAAGATCGAGCACACGGTCTTCGCGTTGCCGTTCGCGTACGTCGGCGCGCTGCTTGCCCTCGACGCCGTCCCGTCGGCGTCGCAGCTCGGGTGGATCACGGTGGCGATGGTCGGCGCCCGCTCGCTGGCGATGGCGCTCAACCGGCTGATCGACCGCTCGATCGACGCGCGCAACCCGCGCACGGCCTCGCGCGAGCTGCCCTCCGGCGCGCTCTCGGTGGCGCAGGTGCTGGCGTTCTGCGCCGTCTCGCTGGCCGTGTTCCTCGTCGCGGTCTGGCAGCTCGACCCGATCGTTCGCTGGCTGTGGCCGATCCCCGTCGCCGGCTTCGTCATCTACCCGTACCTGAAGCGGGTCACCTGGCTCGCGCACCTCTGGCTGGGCGCGGTCGACGGTCTCGCCGCGGTCGGCGGCTGGGTCGCCGTGACCGGGCACCTGCCATGGGAGTCGTGGGTGCTGGGCGCTGCGGTCGGGTGCTGGATCGCCGGCTTCGACCTCTTCTACTCGCTGTTCGACCTGGACGTCGACCGCGGGCAGGGCCTGCATTCCTGGGCCGTCCGCTGGGGCGTCGACGGGGTCTTCCGCGGGGCGCGCGTGCTCCACGTGCTGACCGTGCTGCTGCTCGCGGCCGTCGGGCTCGGTCTGAGCGCGGGGGTCTTCTACTGGCTCGGCGTCCTCGCCGTGGCCGCGCTGCTCGTCTACGAGCACTCGCTGATCCGGCCGGGCGACCTGCGCCGCCTCGACGCGGCGTTCTTCACCGTCAACGGCGTGATCAGCGTCGTCTTCCTCGGCTTCGTCCTGCTGGACGTGGTCGTGTGATCCGCGCGCGGAAACTCGCCAAGCGCTACGGGGAGAAACGCGTTCTCCGCGAGCTCGACCTCGACGTCGAGGCCGGCGGCTTCCTCGTCGTCACCGGCCCGAACGGGTCCGGCAAGACGACGCTGCTCCGGTTGATCGCCGGCCTCGCTGCGCCGACCGGCGGCGAGCTCGAGGTGCGCGCCGAGCGCTCCGCGATCGGCTTCCTGGCGCACGAGCCGCTCGTGTACCGCGAGCTGACCCCGCTCGAGAACCTCGAGCTCTACGGCCGCCTCTACCGCGTGCCGGAGCGGCGCGAGCGGATCGGGATGCTGCTCGAGCGCTTCGGCCTGTGGGACGAGCGCCACGCACGCGTCGCCACGTTCTCGCGCGGCATGCAGCAGCGGCTGGCGCTCTGCCGCACGCTCCTCCACGACCCGCAGCTCGTCCTGCTCGACGAGCCCTTCTCGGGCCTCGACGTCGAGGCGGCCGCGCTCGTCGACCGCGAGCTGCGCGAGCTCGCCGGTGAGCACCGGACCTTGGTCGTCTCGACCCACGCGCCGGAGCGGCTCGACCCGCTCGGGCCCCGGCGCCTCGCGCTCGCGGCGTGACCGGCTACTTCGGCGACGTCGCCGCGCTGGCGCGCAAGGACCTGCTGCTCGAGCTCCGCTCGCGCGACACCGTGCCGGCGATGCTGCTCTTCGTCGTCGCCTCGCTCGTCGTCTTCCATTTCGCCCTGCCGACCGAGGCGAGTGCCAGGGCGACCGACGGGCTGCTCTGGATCGGGATCCTCTTCACCGCGCTGCTCGGGCTCACGCGCGCGTTCGTCGCCGAGCGGGAGGGCAGCGTCATGGACGGGCTCGTGCTCGCGACCTTCGACCGCAGCGCGATCTGGCTCGGGAAGACGCTGAGCGTCCTCGCGTTCCTCGGGCTGGCCGAGGCGGTCGCGCTGCCGGCCTATGCGCTCTTCTTCCGGCCGGTCGGCTGGGAGCTCCTCGCCGCCGTCGTGCTCGCCGACATCGGCATCGCCGTCGTCGGCACCCTGCTCTCGGCGATGGCGGTCGTGAGCCGGGCGCGCGAGCTCCTCCTGCCGCTGCTCTTCCTGCCCCTCGGCATTCCCGTGATCGTCGGCGGCGTGGGCGCTACCGTGGCTGAGGAACCAGGCCGTTACCTGGCCTTTCTTGCGTTGTACGACCTCGTTTTTGCGATCCTCTCGTGGGCAACCTTTGAGTATGTCGTTGCGGAATAACCGGCCTGCCCTGTTCGCTCTCGCGACCCTCGTCCTGCTCGGCGGGGGCGTCGCGCTGGCGCTGTTCTGGGTGCCGAACGACGCCGACCAGGGCTTCTCGCAGCGGATCTTCTACATCCACGTCCCGATCGCCCTGACCGCATACGCCTGCTTCGGCTGGGGCGCGTGGAAAGCGCTCCGGCTGCTCTGGCTGGGCGAGGAGCACTACGACCTCGAGAGCTACACCGCCGTGCACGTCGGGCTCATCTTCGGCGTGCTCACGCTCGTCACCGGCTCGATCTGGGCGCGGGTCGTCGTGGGGCGTCTGGTGGACGTGGAGCTCGAAGCAGCTGGTCATGTTCCTCGTGCTCTTCCTCTTCTACGCCGCCTACTTCATGCTCCGCTACTCCGTCGAGGCGGGGCGGCGCCGCGCGAACATGTCGGCCGTCTACGCGCTGTTCGGCGTCGTGCTCGTGCCGATCAGCTTCCTCGCCATCCGGCTGAGCTCGGACCTGATCCACCCGGTCGTGCTCAAGAAGAGCGGCCCGGACATGGCCGGGTCGATGTTCCTCGTCTTCTGCATCTGCCTCGGCGGGATGCTGTCGCTGGCGGCGACGCTGTACCACGTCGAGCTCACCGGCAAGCGGCTCGACGGCCACCTGCGCGAGCTGCGCGAGGCGCTGGCGTGAGCAGCGGCGACCGCTACGTCTTCGCCGCGTACACGGTCGTGCTCGTGACCCTGCTCGTCTACCTGCTGATCATCGCGCTCAAGGTGTCCCGGCTCGACCGTGAGCTCGGCGACCTTGCACGCCGCGCCCGCGAGCGGCGCGCGACCTCCGAGCAGGACGACCGGGAGGAGGCGGCGGTTGGCTGAGCTCCTCTTCTGGCCGGCGCTCCTTGCCTACGGGGAGGCGGCCGTGGCCTATGCAGGCAACCTTCGCCATCCCGGCACTCTCGGCCGGGCGGCGACGTGGGGCGTCCGCATCGGCTGGCTCGTCCAGACGTGGCTCCTGGTCGCGCAGGCTGCGCGGGCCGATGGCTTCCCGTGGAGCACCTGGGCCGGCTCGCTGAACCTCTTCGTCTGGCTGCTCGTGACCGGCTACCTGGTCTGGGGCTGCCGGCCGAGCTTCCGTGTGCTCGGCCTCGTCCTCATGCCGCTGGCCGCGGGGCTGCTCGCAGTCTCGTACGTCGCCGGCGGCATTTCGTCGGATGCGGGCGGGGGCTTCTCGACCGCGTTCCTCGCGCTGCACGTCGGCCTGGTGCTCGCGGCGTTCGCCGGCTTCACGCTCTCGGCCGGGCTCGCCGGTGTCTACCTCTGGCAGGAGCGGCGGCTCAAGCGGCGCGAAGCCGAGATCCTGCGCCCCCAGGCGCCGGCCCTGGTCGCGCTCGACGAGCTCTCCGCGAAGACGATCCTCGTCGCCCTGCCTGCGCTGACCGTCGGGATCGCCATCGGGCTCGGACGGCTGTACGAGCGCGGCGGCGGCATCGACGCGCTGATGGCCGCCACCGTGCTCACGTGGTGCGCCTACGCCGCATTGCTCGTCGTCCGCTACGGCCTCGGCTGGCGCGGCCGCCGGGTCGCCTTCCTCCTCCTGGCGGGCTTCGCGCTCGTCGTCACCGTCCACCTGGCGCTGCCGGCGTCGCACTTCGCATGACCCTGGTCCTGGTCGGCACCTCGCACCACCACGCACCGGTCGAGGTGCGCGAGCGGGTTGCGCTCGACGGGGACGCGGCCGCGGCTCTTGCTGCCGAGCTCGCGGGCGAGGGGTACGAGGCCGTCTGCCTTTCGACGTGCAACCGCACCGAGATCTACCTCGTCGGCGCCGACGCAGAACCGCGGGCGGAGCGCGCGCTAACCGATCTCGCCTCAGGCGAGATCGGCCCCGTGCTGTACCGGCTGCACGACGAGGCGGCCGCCCTCCACGCCTTCCGGGTCGCCGCCGGGCTGGACTCGATGGTGCCCGGCGAGGGGGAGATCCTCGGCCAGGTGCGCGCCGCCTACGAGGCGGGCGTGACCGGCCCCGTGCTCGACCGTCTCTTCCGGCAGGCGCTCTACGCGGGCAAGAAGGTGCGGGCCGAGACGGCCATCTCCGAGAGCCCGACGTCGGTCGCCTCGGCGGCGGCCGCGCTGGCGCAGCAGGTCTTCGGGAACCTCGAGGGCCGCGCCGTCGTGGTCGTCGGCGCGGGTGAGACCGGCGAGCTGACCGCCCGCAACCTCGCCAAGCGCGGCGGCCGCATCGTCGCCGTCGCCAACCGCGGCGAGGAGCGCAGCGCCGCGCTCGCCCGCCGCTTCGGCGCGGAGGCGGTCGGGCTCGACGCGCTCGAGCGGGTGCTGCCGGAGGCCGACGTCGTCGTCTCGTCGACGAGCGCGCCCGGCTATGTGCTCGGCGTCGAGCAGGTACGCGCTGCGCTCGCGCGGCGCAAGGGGCTCCCGCTCCTGCTCATCGACATCGCCGTACCGCGCGACCTCGACCCGGAGATCCACGCGCTCGAGAGCTGCTACCTGTACGACATCGACGACCTCGAGGCGGTTGTCCAGGCGAGCCTCGCCGGCCGGCGCGAGGAGGCCGTCCGCGCGGAGTCGATCGTCGGTCTCGAGGCCGAGCGCTTCGCCGCCTGGCAGGCATCGCTCGACGTCGTGCCCGCCATCGCCGAGCTGCGCGAGCGGGCCGAGGCCATCCGGGCGGGCGAGCTCGCCCGGGCGGAGAGCGCGCTCGGGCGCATGTCGGAGAACGAGCGTCGCGTGGTCGAGTCGGTGACCGCCGGGATCGTCAACAAGCTCCTGCATCTGCCGACCGTGCGCCTGAAGGAGGCAGCGGCCGGCGCCGACGGGGTCGTGTACGCCGATGCCGTCCGCCACCTGTTCGGGCTGGACGAGACGGCGGGGAACGACCCACGCTCGTAAGGCTGGGGACACGCGGCAGCCGGCTGGCGATGACGCAGGCCGGAGTCGCCGCCGAGACGCTGCGTGCGGCCGGAGCGGAGGTCGCGCTGGTGCCGATCACGACCGCGGGTGACCGCGACCGCACCCGCCCTTTCGGCGAGATCGGTGACCGCGGCGTCTTCGTCAAGGAGATCGAGGAGGCGCTGCTCGCCGGCCGCATCGACGTCGCCGTCCACTCGGCGAAGGACATGACCTCGACGGACACGGAAGGCCTTGTGGTCGGCGCCTACCTCGCGCGCGAGGACCCGCGGGACGCGCTCTGCGGCGTCGCCGACCTCCGTCCGGGCATGCGAATCGGGACGGCGTCCGTCCGCCGCCGGGCGCAGCTGCTCGCGCTCGAGCCGGGGCTCGTGATCGAGCCGCTGCGCGGCAACATCGACACGCGGTTGCAGAAGGGCCGCGAGCGGAAGCTCGACGCGGTCGTGCTGGCGGCGTGCGGGCTCGACCGGCTCGGCCTCCAGGCGGAGATCGGTCGGCGGCTCGACCCCGACGAGCTGCTCCCCGAGGCGGGTCAGGGTGCGCTCGCGCTGCAGGTGCGCGCCGGCGAGGAGGAGCTGGTGGCCGCGGCCGACGACGCCGAGACGCGGCGGCGCGTCACTGCCGAGCGGACGTGCGTGTCCATCCTCGGGGGCGGCTGCCTGGCGCCTGTGGCCGCGTATCACGACGGCGTCACGCTGACCGCGCTGGTCGCGGCCGAGGACGGCGCGTGGGTCGAGCGCCGGAGCGGCGACGACCCGGCGGCGGTCGCCGGCGACCTGGCGCGGCTTCGTCGCCGCGTGAGGATCGCCCTGACCCGGCCGCCCGGCCTGGACGACGAGCTTGCGGCGGCGCTGCGCGAGCAGCGCCACGAGGTCGTCTTCTGCCCGCTCATCGCGCTCGAGCCGCTCGGCGACGAGCCGATCGACGCATCGGGGTACGACTGGCTCGTCGTCACCAGCCGGCACGGCGCCGACGAGATCGCGCGGCGCCTGACCGGCCGGCCTCGTCGAGTCGCTGCCGTCGGCCCGGCGACCGCCGAGGCGCTCCGCGCGCACGGCTTCTCCGTCGACCTGGTGCCCGCCGAGGCGAGCCAGGACGGCCTCCTGGCCGAGCTGCCGCGTCCTGCGGGGCGGGTACTCCTCGCAGCGGCCGAGGGCGCCCGCCGGCTGCTCGTGGACGAGCTAGGCGCAGACTTCGTGCCGCTCTACCGGACGCGCGAACTGCGCCCGGACGGGTTCCCGGACGCCGATCTCGTCGTCCTGGCGTCGCCGTCGGCGGCCAGGGCATATGCCGCGCTCGGCGCCAGCCCGGTCGTGACCATCGGCCCGCAGACGACCGAGGCAGCGCGCACCGTCGGCCTCACGGTCGCGGCCGAGGCCGAGCGTCCCGGCACCGGCGGGCTCATCGCCGCGGTGGCGCGGGCGGCGCGGTAACGTCGCCGCGCCATGGGGCCGTCATGAAAGTCATCACGTTCCTGACCGACTTCGGGCTCGAGGACGAGTTCGTGGGCGTCTGCCACGGCGTCATCGAGCGGATCGCGCCGGGCACGCGGGTGATCGACATCAACCACGGCATCCGGCCGCAGGCCGTCCTGCAGGGCGCGCTCAGCCTGGCGAACGCCCTCCCGTACATGCCGGTGGGCGTCCACCTCGCGGTGGTCGACCCCGAGGTCGGCGGCGACCGCCGCGCGGTGGCGCTGCGCGGCTCGGACGGCCGCCTCTACGTCGGCCCCGACAACGGCCTGCTCGTGCTCGGGGCGGAGCGGTTGGGCGAGATCGACGCCGCGCACGAGCTGACGAACCACGAGCTCTGGCTCGACGCGGTCTCGTGGACGTTCCACGCGCGCGACATCTTCTCTCCGGTCGCCGCGCATCTGGCGGCCGGGCGTCCGCTCGAGGACGTGGGCCCGGCCGTCGATCCGGCGACGCTCGTACGGGTCGACCTGCCGAAGCCGACCGTGCGCGAGGGGCTCATCGTCGCGCGCTGTGTTGCCGTCGACCGCTTCGGCAACGTCGAGCTGAACGTCCGTGCCGGCGATCTCGAGGCGGCCGCGATCCAGCTCGGCACGCGCATCGAGGTCGAGCTCGCCCGGGAGCGCTACTACGCCGTCGCCGCGGCGACGTTCTCGGATGTCCGCGTCGGCGAGGTCGTCGTCTACGAGGACTCATACGGGAACGTCTCGATCGCCATCTCGCGCGGCAGCGCGGCGGAGACGTTCGTGATCGCGCCGGGCGACCGGGTCGCGCTGCGCGCGCTCTGACGCGTTTCCCGCAGTTTGCGGGGAACGCCGTTGAGATCGTCCGCGGGCCGCGCTACGTTCGAGGCACAAAGAACGTTCGCGGCGCGGTAGCACCGGCCCGGACGTTCTTTTTTCGCGCGCGGCCGCTTGATGCATCTGCAACCTGGCTGCATACTGGCTCGATGGCGCACTCGCTTCCCTGGGACGACGGCCGCGACGACCGGCGCGGGTGGGACCGGGCCTCGATCGCGAACCGCAGCGCCAAGCCGTACAAGCCCAACGTTAGCCAGCAGGACCTGCTGCTGCCGAGCGCGGCGAGCAGGATTCGCGCGCTCGGGCTCTGCACGGTCTGCGCGTTCGCCATGACCGTCCTCTACGTGCTGATCCCGCTCTACATCGTCATGGTGTTCCTCGACGTGGGGGCATTCGCCCCGGAGATCCTGCTCGTCGCCTTCGTCGGGCTGACGGCGATCCTCTTCTACGTCTCCGTGCGCGAGGACCGCGAGCTGCGCGTGCTCTCCAAAGAGCTCTAAGCCGTCGCCTCAGGCGGCCGCGCGTTCGTACGCGAAGCGCTCGCGCTCTCCACTTCCCGCCCGGCGGTTCTGCGGTCGAGCCAGACGATCGAGGCGGTAGGGAATTCGGCAGACATACGCGAGGCCGGCGACCACGGCGGCCGCGACGAACGCGTTGAGGACGACGACGAGGGTGACAGACATGATCGGCTCCTGTGCTCGGTGGGGGTTTCACCGGACATGAAGCCACCCGCGGCTGAGAGCCCGCTGAGAACGGCCGGAGAAGTCGATGAGAGTCGGCCTGCGGCGGTCGCTTTGCACGACGGGCGCGATCCATTTTCCGAGCGCGGTTGACCAACGGTCTTGAGAAGTCCATGATCGCGCCGGCAGAAGATGGGAAGAAGGCTCCTTGCCGTGGCGGTCGGAGTGGCCGCGATCGTTGCCCTGATCGTCTGGTACGTGGCGGGGTATCTGACGGTATCGCCGCCCGCGGTCGCGGTCTCGGCGAACGGCGCCCGGACCGTGAACCTGACGCTGCAGACGGTCGCCGGGCTCGGGCCGAGCTACTCGGAGCCGACCTGGGTCTCGTACCTCGTGCGGAACGAGCAGGGCGCCTGGGAGCACAGCACGATCTGGACGCTTGCCCGCGCACGCGCTCGTGCACGTGACCGTGTACCAGTTCGACGGCAACTCCGGGCTGCGGAACCCGTTCCTCGGCCGACCGGAGGGCGTCGTCGGCAACGTCATGCAGGTGGACGGCAAGACGGTCGACGTGCTCGACCCGTCGCTCGCGTCGCACACGTTCACGGTCCCTTCGATGCACCTCGTCGTGCCGCTCGACGGGAGTGGCCGACGACGCGAAGAACCAGTGCGACGCGGCACCGTGCACGCTCGACAAGGCGCATCGGACGATCACGTTCTCGTTCCGGACCGGGAAGTCCGGGCAGGTACCGCTGGCAGTGCTTCGTCCCCTGTGCCGCCGGGTTCATCTACGGCTTCGGCGGTCCGATGCAGACGATCGGCTACATGGATGGCTTCCTCCACGTCGTATGAGCGAGCGGTGACCGGCCCCAACCACGCTCGCCGGATCACCGTCCTGACGATCGTCGCCAGCCTGATCGCCACGCCGCTCGTCATCTTCGCCCTCGGACCGCATCTCCCGCCCGGCAAGGGCTCGACGCAGGCAGCGGGACAGGTCACCGACAACACCGTCCTGCTCGCGGTGATGACCCCGGTCATCTGCCTGATCGTCGTCTACTTCGCCTACGCGCTCATCGTCTTCCGGCGGCGCGGTCCCGAGATCCAGGAAGGCGCGGCGATCCGCGGGAACGCGCGAGTCCAGAACGCGTGGATCATCGGCACCTCCGCGATCGTGCTCTTCCTCGCCGGCTACGGGACGTGGGCCTTGCTCGAGACCGGCTCGGGCGGCGGCCAGGGGCCTGACCCCATCGATGTCCCGAGCGGACCGAAGCTCCCCGTCCAGGTGATCGCTCAGCAGTGGGAGTTCACCTACCGCTACCCGACCTTCGGCGGCCTCGAGACGTCCCAGCTCGTCCTGCCCGCCGACCGCTTGATCGAGCTCCACGTGACCTCGCTCGACGCCGTCCACTCGTTCTGGGCGTACCAGCTCGGCGTGAAGGCCGACGCGACCCTGAACACGGACAACGTCGTCTACGTGAAGACGCGCTCACCGAGGAGCTTCGACATCCGCTGCGCCGAGCTCTGCGGGCTCTGGCACGGCTACATGTTCGACAAGGGGCACGTCGTCGGCACGGCCGAGTTCGCCGCGTGGGTGAAGTCGCAGCGCAAGGTCTTCCAGGCCGTCGCCCGCTACATGCCGCCGTACAGCACGACCTACACTCCCGACCCGCAAAGGAGAGCCGGATGAGCACCTCGGACGTCGCGTCCGCGCGGCCGTCGCTCCTGCGGCGCCTCGTCGGCTTCAACCTCCTGAGCGCCGTGCTGCTGGGTGCCGTCGGCTACTACGTCGGCTGGTGGCTCGGCCACCAGATCAGCAGCCCGACCCTCGATTACACGGCGGACACGGGCCAGAACGACATCGCGCTCTTCTTTGCGTACATCCTTGCGGTCGCAGGATTCCTCGGTGGCCTGGGCTTCTTCAACTACCCGCTCTCGCGCATGGCCGGCCGCCCCTCCTCGGTGCACGAGCTCGAGGAGCACGGCAGCGTCGGCACGACGCCGACCGCGAGCTGGACGCGCTACATCGGCCTCTCGACCGACCACAAGGTCGTCGGCCTCCAGTACCTGATCGGGATCGGCTTCTTCGTCTTCTTCGGCGGCGTCAACGCGATGCTGATCCGCTTCGAGCTGCTCCGGCCGGAGCCGAACGTGATCCCGGCCGGCCAGTACCTGACGCTCGTCGGCCTGCACGGGACGATGATGATGGGGATGATGACGAGCGCGATCCTGGGGCCGTTCGGAAGCTACTTCCTGCCCCTGATGATCGGCGCGCGCCGCCTCGCCTTCCCGCGCATCGAGGCGTTCACCTTCTGGCTGCTGATGGCCGGCGGCGTGATCCTGACGTCCACGGTCTTCTACGGCGGCTTTCCGACCGGCTGGACCGGGTACGCACCGCTCAACGATCAGGCGAACATGGGCATGGACGCCTACATCATGTTCTTCGCGCTCGTCGGCATCTCGATGACGCTCCTGGCGTTCAACATGCTCGCCACCGTCTTCACGATGCGCGCGCCCGGTCTGACCTTCGGCCGCCTGCCGATCTTCGTCTGGGGGATCATCTCGACCTCGGCCCTGAACGTCCTCGCCGCGCCGGTGCTGATCACGACGCTGGCGCTCGTGGCGCTCGATCGGACGGCGCAGACGGGGTTCTTCCTCTCGAGCCAGGGCGGCAGCCAGTACCTGTACGAGAACCTGTTCTGGTTCTTCGGGCACCCGGAGGTCTACATCCTGGCCCTCCCGGGGTTCGCGATCGTGCTCGAACTGCTGCCCGTCTTTGCCCGCAAGCCGCTCTGGGGATACCGGCTGGCGGTCGCCGGGATGCTCGGTGTCACGTTGCTCAGCTTCACCGTCTGGCAGCACCACCTCTTCGTCAGTGGCATGAACGCGAGCCTGCGGCCGTTCTACATGTTCTCGACCGAGCTGATCTCGATCCCGACGGGCTTCATCTTCCTCTGCGCGATGGGAACGCTGTGGCGGGGAAAGGCGCGCTACGACGTCCCCATGCTCTTCTGCCTCGGCTGGGTCTTCAACTTCTTCATCGGCGGGCTGTCAGGGGTCTTCCTCTCCGACGTGCCGAGCGACGTCACGACGCACGGCAGCTTCTTCTCGCTGGCCCACTTCCACTACACGGTTGTCGGCGGCCTGGTCTTCACGTTCTTCGCGGCCATCTACTACTGGCTTCCGAAGATGACGGGCATCCAGCTCAACCAGATGCTCGGGAAGGTCCACTTCTGGATGGCGTTCATCGCCTTCAACTCGACCTTCTTCCCCCTCTTCATCGTGGGCTTCCTGGGACAGCCGCGCCGCGTGGTCACCTACCCGGGCAACCTGCAGTTCCTGAACGACTGGGCGTCCGTGTCGGCATTCGTCCTCGGCGCCTCGATGCTGGTCTTCGTGGGAAACCTGCTCTGGTCGCTCGTCTTCGCACGCATCCCGGCCGAGTCGAACCCCTGGCACTCGAAGTCGCTGGAGTGGCAGGTGCCGACACCGGTTCCGTCCTACGACTTCAGGGAAATCCCGGTGATCGACGAGGATCCGTACCCCTACGGTGAGCCGGCGCTCGCCCCGAAGCCCACGCTCGTGCCGGGGGGGAGGTAGACGATGTCCGACGCAGCACAGCTGGTCGTCGAGATCGAGCCGGAGCCCGTCGAGCTGAAGCAGCGGAACAACTGGGCGGGAACGCGGCTGCTGGTCTCGTCGACGGTCTTCCTCTTCCTGCCGTTCCTCTTCGCCTACCTCTACCTCGCATCGCTCAACACGTCCGGCCTGTGGCGGCCGAACCACCTCGACGCGCCGATCGGCTGGGGGATCGCGGTCATGCTGGCGGTGGTCGTCAGCGCCGGGATCGTCGCGTGGGCGCGCTCCGACCTCCAGCGTGGCCTGGACAGCAGGTCGCGCTGGCTCTCGCTCGTGGCACTCGTCGTCGGCCTCGCCGCAGTGGTGCTGCAGGTAATCGAGTACGCGGCGATCGACTTCGGGCCGACGGACGGCGGCTTCGCGAGCGTCTTCATCGGCTGGTCGGGCCTCTTCGCGGTCGTGGTGCTCCTCACGATGGTCTGGCTCGAGATGATCGTGGCGTCTGCGTTCAGGAACGGGAGCCACGCCCCGGGTTCGAGCCCCGCCGACCTGGACGACCTCGGCTTTTACCTCACGTTCCTCGCCGGCCTGGGCGCCGTCACCTTCGGGTTCCTCTACCTGTTCTGAGCAGGTCGGTGTTCCTGCTCGAGCCGCCCGTCCTGTGTGTCGTCGTCGCGGCGCTGCTCTACGCGCTCGGCGGCCGCGGCGGCCCCGTCGGCGGACGGGAGCGCGCCGAGCGGCGCTGGCGGACGCTGCTTTTCGCCGCGGGGCTTGCGACCGTCCTGCTCGCCGTCTCCCCGCCGGTCGATCGCCTGTCCGACTCGCTCTTCTCGATGCACATGGTGCAGCACGTGCTGCTGATCGAGGTGGCCGCTCCGGTGCTCGTGCTCAGCCGGCCGTGGAATCGCCTCTGGCGGCCGTTCCCACTCTCGTACCGCCGGTCGGCCGCCGGCGGCATCGCGCGTGACGCCTGGGCCGCGCCGCTCCGCTGGATCGGAGGCTGGCTCGTCGTGCCCGCGTTCGCGTTCGTGCTGATGAACGGCGTCTTCGTCCTCTGGCACGTGCCTGCGCTCTACGACGCAGCGCTCTCCTACCCGGCCCTCCACGATCTCGAGCACCTCACGTTCTTCCTCACGGCCCTGCTCCTCTGGGCTCATCTGCTCGGAGAGGGGCCCTTCCGCGTGCGACTCGCGCTTCCCGGACGGGCTGTCTACGCGGTCGGAGCAATGCTCGTCGGCTGGGCCGTCGCAGTGGTGATCGCCATGGCTCCATCCCCGCTGTACTCGCACTACGCGGCCGTTGACAGCCGGCCGTGGGGCCTCTCCGCCCTCGCCGACCAGCAACTCGCGGCGGGAATCATGTGGGTGCCGGCGTCGGTGCCATGGATCGTCGTCGCCCTTGTCTGCGCCTACGGGTGGCTCGATCCAGGGGCGCGACGGCACAGATGGATACGACAACTCGCTCCGGAGCCCTAGTCGACGAGGAGGTGCGATGACGATGACGACCATTGCGGCGGACTTCACCACCGGGGCCGTGCTCTCGTGGGCGCTGCCGCTCTTGGCCGTGGGCGCGGTGCTTCTCTGGTGGGGGATCGTGCTCACGATCCGCGCCTTCAGGGCCCGATAGCGAGATGCCCGCGGCCGAGAGACGCTCCAGAGGCCCCTGGCTCGGACGCTTCGCGGCCACGCTCGGCGCAGCGGCTCTCGTCGGTGTAACCGCCGGCGTCGGGGCGCACCTGCTCACCGGCGAGACGGCCAGGTCGGCGCCGCCCGGCCTTCCCGACTACCACGGCCAGGCGACCTGGCCTGCGGGGAAGCGCCCGGCGCCGCCGTTCGTCCTGCGCGACGTGCTCGGCGGTACCCGGTCGCTCGCGTCGACGCGCGGACGGGTCACGTTGATCACGTTCCTCGACTCGCGCTGCCGTTCGCTGTGCCCGATCGTGGGCAAGACGATCGGAGACATTCAGCGCGAGCTTCCGCGGAAGCTGCGACCGGTGCTACTGGTCGTCAGCGTCGATCCCCACGGCGACCGGCCCGCGAGTGTTCGCAGTGCGGCGGAGCGCTGGCGACTCGAGCCGGGCTGGCACTGGTTGACGGGAACGCACCGCCAGCTCGCGGCCGTCTGGCGGTCGTACGGGATCGAGGTGCAGCCGCGGTCGAACGACATCACCCACGGCGCGGCTCTCTACGTCGTCGACCCGAGCGGCTACGAGCGTGTGGGCTACCTCCCGCCCTTGCTGCCGAACTTCGTCGCCCACGACATCCGCAAGATCGAGGCAGAGGCGACCTCCTAGCCGGCCTAGGGGGGCTTGGCGAAACGGCGTCTGAGCCGCCGGGCCGCGCTGCTCGCCCCGATGCGTCGTCCTCGGTCGCGCCCGTGTGGCAAGCACACGAACGCTCCCTGCGTCCTAGCCTCGGAACGACCAGCGCACCCCTGCGACGAGCGGCGTTCCGCCAAACCCCCCTAGAAGCCTGTCCTCGTCGAGATGGACGGGTGCTTGACGCCTCCGACCACGAGCACGTCCCACATGCGCGCCTGCTCGTGCCCCGGGACGAGGCACGCGATCCGGAAGCTCCCGGACCGTGACGCCGTGAACGTGAACCGCGCGGTCTGGCCGCGCTCCAATCCGACGATCGGCGACGGCGTGGCCGCACCGCGGAAGGCAGGAGTGGCCGCCAGCGGCCCACGCACGATCGCGCAGGAGTGGCGCATCGACGCTGCGTTTCGGCACGTGACGGCGACGTGCCAGCCGAGCGGTATGCGGACGAGCAGCTGTCCCCGCCCGTAGCCGTCGAAGTTGAACCCGTTGTTCGCACCGTTGTAGCCGGCGATCAACATCAGCGACGCCTTCTTCCCGGCGGCGTTCCACGAGAGCCAGCTCCTGACCGGTGGGGAGTTGGCAAGAGGCGACGAAGTCGGCGTCAGAGCCGCGAAAGCCGCCGTGAGAAGCAGGAGAGCTCCGCCGAGCACAGCCATGACGATGACACACCTGGGGCAAGCAGACTGGTGGGGTCGCGCCATGAGCGGCCAGTCTCACGAGCTCGACACCGCTTCCAGCCCTGCCATCTTCGAGCAGGAAGGAAAGCAGGTGAGCGGCTATCGTTCTCCTCGGCGGTGCGCCTTTTCCCCACTGAGGCGCATGGCTGCTCGGCGAGGTAGCTCAGTTGGTAGAGCACACGGCTGAAAACCGTGGTGTCGCCGGTTCGAATCCGGCCCTCGCCACTCGCCCATGCTCACGGGCTGTGCGTACGTGCTCCGGGGTTGCCACGGGCTGACGACAAGAGGACAGTGGCGGAACGTGCCTCCCTGGCGGATGACCACCGCGCTTGCCCTCGCCGCGTCGACGGTCGCAACGGCCGTAATCGCGCCCGCGCTCGTATCCCGGCCGCCGCAGCTCGCCGCCTGCGCATCCGCACGCTCGTTCGAGGGCGCCGAGGGCGCGCCGCCGCCGGTCGGCGCCTGCGCAGGGTTCGCCCCTCGTCTGGCGCTCCACGCACGCTACCCATGGGCGGGCGCCTCGCTCGCGTCGCTGGTCGCTCCGGCGGCGCTCCCCGTGCGCGGGACGGAAGGTCGTGACCGCCTGACGGGCACGCCGTTCGATGACAACCTCGAAGGGCTCGGCGGCGACGACATCCTGAACGGGCTCGGCGGCCCCGACCTCATCGACGGAGGCGGCGGCCGGGACCGCATTCGGGCCGGGGCCGGCAACGACCTCGTCGTCGCCGAAGGAGACGGCGCCAGGGACGACGTTGGCTGCGCGTCCGGCATCGATACGGTCACCGCCGACCTGGTCGATGCCGTCGCCGCCGACTGCGAGACCGTCTCGCGGGAGCTCTCGCACGATCCCTTCGGCGGTTTCGAAGATCAGCATCAGACAGAGGCCGAGCCGGACAGCTTCGCCTACGGCGCGGCCATGGTGGCCGTCTTCCAGGTTGCCCGCGCGGCAGACGGCGGCGGCGCGGCCGTGAACGGTTTCTCCACGTCCCGCGACGGTGGCTACACGTGGCGCTCGGGCATCCTGCCCTCGCTCACGATCAACTCGCAGCCGACCGGCCGCTACGCGCGGGCGAGCGATCCGTCGATCGCGTACGACGTCAAGCACCGGGTCTGGCTGGCCGCCTCGCTCGTCCTGGACGACGCCGGCACCGCCGTTGTCGTCAGCCAGTCGGCGAACGGCGTCGCCTGGCGACCACCCGTCGTCGCCGTCCCGGGCGGGCCTGAAAGCCCCGACAAGGACTGGATCGCCTGCGACAACTGGCCGGCGAGCCCTCTGCGCGGGACGTGCTACCTCGCCTACCTCGACCTCTCCGCCGGCGGGATCGCGGTGCGCTCGTCGGCCGACGGCGGCGCGACCTGGTCGGTGCCGGTGCTTTCCCCCGCCCGCCAGATCCCGGGGGCCATCGTCAACGGGGCGCAGCCGGCCGTGCTCGAGAACGGCACGCTCGTCGTCCTCTACTCCGTGTTCGAGTCGGAGCGCGTCAACGTCGACCAGATCGCTGCGGTGCGGTCGACCAACGGCGGCGTGACGTTCACAGGCCCCATTCGTGTTTCGCCGCTCTCCAGCGAGGACGTCACCGGCCTGCGCGTGCCGCCGTTCCTCTCGGCGGAGGTTGACGGCGGCGGTCGGGTCTGGGCCGCCTGGAGCGACTGCCGCTTCACGCCGGACTGCGACGTCAACGACATCGTCCTGACGCGCTCCAGCGACGGCGTCGCCTGGACGGCGCCGATCCGCGTTCCCGGGCAGACGGGCGCGCAGCCGTTCGCGCACGTCGTCCCCGGCCTCGGCGTGGATCCGGGGAGCTCGGGGCCGACGACGCGCATCGCCGTCGTCTCGTATGCCGTTCCGCCGGACGGCGGCTGCGGGTTCGGGTTCGCCACGTGCGCGACGGCGGACGTCGTGCTCGCCAGCTCCGTGACGGCCGGGCGGACCTGGCGGCAGTCGCGCCGCCTCGACCCGCGGCCGATGCGGCTCGACTGGATGGCCGACGGCGAGATCGGCGCCTTCCTTGGCGACTACATCTCGCTCTCGTGGATCGGCGGCCGGCCGGTGCCCGTCTTCGCGCTCGCGCGCCCGCCCGCCGGCGGTGAGCTGCGCCAGGCGGTCTACGCGGCCGTCCGCGTGGTCGGCTTTCCCGGCCCCACCGTCAGTCCGCGGTAATCCTCAGGGGACTAGGCTGACGGCGCCGTGGCCGTCGAAGCGCCGCCGAAGTCCGTCGCCGTCATCGGCGCTGCGCTCGACCTCGGATCGGGCCGCCGCGGCGTGGATATGGGCCCCTCCGCGATCAGGTACGCCGGGCTCGACGCCCGGCTCCAGCAGCTCGGGTTCGAGGTCGTCGATCGAGGCAACGTCGGCACCGCGGTCGCGGAGGCGGTGGCGGAGGGCGACGAGCGGCTCCGCTATCTCGAGCCGATCCTCGCGACCTGCGGGCACATCGCCGACCTCGTCGCCCAGGCACTGGAGCAGGGTCACCTGCCGCTCGTCCTCGGCGGCGACCACTCGGTCGCGCTCGGCACGCTCGGCGGGCTCGCCCGCGTCCACGGTCCGGGCGGGGTGCTCTGGCTCGACGCGCACGGCGACCTGAACGGCCCGGAGACGACGCCGAGCGGCAACGTCCACGGCATGGCGCTCTCCGCGGCGCTCGGCCTGGCCGGGCCCGCGTTCCTCAGGGACGCGTGGCCGCTGCCGGCCGTCCTCCCCGACCGGGTGGCGCTGGTCGGCGTCCGCTCGCTCGACGCCGGCGAGCGCGAGCTGCTCGGCCGCCTCGAGGCGAAGGTCTTCACGATGGACCAGCTCGACCGGGTCGGTGTCGAGGCGGTGATGAAGGAGGCGCTCGAGCACGTCGCGGGCGACAATTTCGTCCACCTGAGCTTCGACATGGACGTGCTCGACCCGGAGGTTGCGCCCGGCGTCGGCACACCCGTGCGCGGCGGCCTCAACTACCGCGAGGCCCACCTCGCGATGGAGATCGTCGCCGAGTCCGGCGTGCTGGGGTCAGTCGAGCTGGTCGAGGTCAACCCGGTGCTCGATCGCGAGAACCAGACGGGCCAGCTAGCGGTCGAGCTCATCGCGAGCGCCCTCGGCGCCCGCATCCTGTAGCCCCTCCTCCCCGTTCGCAGAGGGCTCGTAGTAGCGCCGGCCCTTGAGCTCGTCGGGCAGGTTGTCCACTTCGAAGCCGGCCGGGTCGTCGTGCGGGTAGATGTAGCCCTTGCCGCGGCCGAGCTTCTTCGCGCCGGGGTAATGGGCGTCGCGCAGCGCGTCCGGTGGTCGCAGGTGCCCGTGCTCGCGGACGTCCTTCGTCGCCGCGCCGAGCGCCTTCAGCACGGCGTTCGACTTCGGCGCGCGGGCGATGTAGATGGCCGCCTCGGTCAGGTTCAGCCGCGCCTCGGGCAGGCCGACGTGCTCGACCGCCTGGGCGGCGGCGACCGCGACGAGCAGGGCGCGCGGGTCGGCGAGGCCGACGTCTTCGGACGCGTGGACGATCATGCGCCGGGCGACGTAGCGCGCGTCCTCGCCGCCCTCGAGCATGGCCACCAGGTAGTAGACGGCCGCGTCCGGGTCGGAGGCGCGCATCGACTTGATGAACGCCGAGATGAAGTCGTAGTGGGCGTCGCCGCCCTTGTCGTAGACGAGCGGCCGCTTGCGCGCCGCATCCTCGACGTGCGCCGCGGACAACGGCTCGCCCGCGGAGGCCGCGGTGTTCCAGGCCAGCTCGAGGATGTTCAGCGCGTTGCGTGCGTCGCCGCCGGCCCGCTCGGCGATCAGCCCGGCGAGCTCCTCCGGGACATCGGCCTCGATCGCCTCGGCCCCGCGCTCGACGACCGTGACGAGGTCGTCGCGCGAGTGCGGCTCGAGCTCGTACACCTGCGAGCGCGACAGGAGCGCCGAGTTGACCTCGAAGTACGGGTTCTCGGTGGTTGCCCCGATCAGCGTGATCATCCCTTCCTCGACCGCCGGCAGCAACGCGTCCTGCTGCGCCTTGTTGAAGCGGTGGATCTCGTCGAGGAAGAGGATCGTCCGCTCGCCGTGGCCGCCCAGCCGCTCGCGGGCGCGCTGGATGACCTCGCGCACCTGGGAGACCGTCGCCGAGACGGCCGAGAGCTCCTCGAACGCGGCGCCGGTGGTGTTGGCAATCACGCGGGCGAGCGTCGTCTTGCCACTGCCGGGCGGCCCGTAGAGGATCATCGAGGAGACGCGGTCGTCCTCGATCGCCCGGCGGAGGACGGAGCTCTCGCCGAGGATCTGCCGTTGCCCGACGAACTCGTCCAGCGTCCGCGGGCGCAGGCGGATCGCCAGCGGCGCCACGTCTGGCAGCCGCGCCTTGGCGGCATCGGCGAAGAGGTCGCCCATGGCGGAAGTATGCTGGGGCCTGAAAACGATGGCGACGGCGCCCGAAACCCAGGACGAGTTCGCGCCGATCCTGCCGGGGCCTGGCGCCTCCGACTACGAGCGCTACCTGCGCACCGACGAGCTGCTTGCGCTGCAGAAGACGGAGGCGGAGCGCGCGCACCACGACGAGCTCCTCTTCCAGACCGTGCACCAGGCGTCGGAGCTCTGGCTCAAGCTCGCCTGGAGCGAGGCCGAGCTGGCGACCGCGCACCTGCGCAAGGGCGAGCTCGCGCCGGCCATCCGCCTGCTGCAGCGGTCGATCGGCTGCCTGCAGCGCGTCGACGCCGCGCTCGACATGCTCGAGTTCCTCTCCCCGTGGGAGTACACGCGCTGGGTGCGGCCCGTGCTCGGCCACGGCAGCGGCTTCGACTCGCCCGGCTTCCGCGAGCTGCGCCGCGTCGCCCCCGACCTCGGCGCGGCCTTCCACGAGCTGCGCCGCGACGCGGGGCTCAGCGTCGTGGAGCTCTACCAGCGCAACCGCGAGTTCGAGCAGCTCTACACCGTCGCCGAGCTGCTCATCGAGCTGGACGAGCGCGTCGGCGTGTGGCGCATCCGCCACCTCAAGATGATCGGGCGGATCATCGGCGAGGGCCAGATCGGCACGCAGGGAACGCCGGTCGAGCTACTCGCCAAGCTGATCCACCAGAAGCTCTACCCGGAGCTCTGGGACGCGCGCAACGAGCTGACGGACATCGCGAACCGCGAGATCGAGAACGCTTGACGACGCTCTCGCTCCGTGACGAGACGGCCGGGCTGCTGCAGCAGCTGATCCGGCTCGACACGGTCAACCCGCCCGGCAACGAGACGGCGGCGGCCGAGCTCCTGCGCGGGTACCTGGAGTTGAACGGCGTGCAGTGCGAGCTGTACGCGCGCGTGCCGGATCGGGCCAACCTCGTCGCGCGGATTCCGGGCAGCGGCGACGGGCCGAGGCTGCTGATGCTCTCGCACACGGACACCGTCCTGGCCGACCCGGCGGAGTGGCAGGTCGACCCCTGGTCGGGCGAGCTCCGCGACGGAGAGATCTGGGGGCGCGGCGCGCTCGACATGAAGGGCGAGGTGGCAGCGAGCGCGGTCGCGATCGCCTCGCTCGCCCGGGAGGGCTTCCGGCCGGCCGGCGACCTGATCTTCCTGGCGGCCGCCGACGAGGAGGTCGGCGACGGCTTCGGCCTCCAGTGGCTGGTCTCCGAGCATCCCGAGGCGGTGCGCGCCGAGTACTCGGTCAACGAGGGCGCCGGCGATCGGCTCGTCCTCGGAGGCCGGGTCTTCTACGTCTGCGGCGTCGCCGAGAAGATGACGTCGCCGTTCACGCTGCGCGTCCGCGGCCGGAGCGGCCACGCGTCGATGCCGCGCATCGCCGACAACGCGTTGGTCAAGGCGGCCGTGCTCATCCAGCGCCTGGGCGCGTTGCAGGTGGCGCCACGGCTCGAGCCGGAGGTGGCCGCCTTCCTCGAAGCCGTGACGGGCGAGGTGCCGGGCGCCGGCGATGCGCTCGCCCGCGCGGCCGCCGTAGACCCGATGGCCGCGGAGATGGTGGAGCCGCTCCTGTCGTTCACGGTCTCGCCGACCATGGTCGAGGCCTCGAAGAAGCGAAACGTCATCCCGGCGCTCTGCGAGGTGACGGTCGACTGCCGCATCCTCCCGGGCCAGTCGCGCGACGAGGTCGAGGCCGCCGTGCGGGCATGCCTCGGCGACGCCGACTACGACCTGGAGTGGGGCGAGGCGCAGGGCGGCACGCGCTCGCGGATGGACACGCCGCTGTGGGACGCTGTCGCGTCGTTCGTCGAGGCCGAGGAGCCGGGCGCGCAGGCGGTTCCGCTCATCGTCCCCGGGTTCACCGACAGCCACTGGGTGCGCGACGCGTTCGGCACGGTGTCGTACGGCTTCTTCCCCATCCGCGCGATGGACGCGGAGACGGCGGCGCGGCTGATCCACTCCGCCGACGAGCGTGTCCCCGTGGACGACCTCGAGCTCGGCGTGCGGTTTCTGCGGCACGCAGCCGCAGCCATGCGCTAGCGGGCTACCCTCTTTTTGATGGCCGACAAGGTTCGTCTCGGCGGAATGGCGCTCACGAACGGCGTGCTCGTGCACGGGCCGACCTCGTGGGCGGTCGCGATCCGCGACGAGAACGGCGACGTCCGGACGGTCTCCGGCGAGAAGCCGCTGCAGGCGGCCAAGCTGCGCAACCCGCTGCTGCGCGGGCCGGCGCGCTTCGCCGAGATCTTCGCCCTGTTGCCTCGCGTGCGCGCCGAGCTGCCGCAGGCGCGGCTGCCGTTCGAGCGCGCGTCCGTCGCCGCCTCGATGGCCGCGGGGGCCGTGCTGCTTCGGCTCGTGCGCGCGAGCCGGCTGAACGCGGTCGCCCAGGAGCTGGTCGGCGCAGCAGTGGCCTTCGCGCCCGCGCTGCTCGCGCTGCGCGGCGGCGAGCTTGCCGCCTACCACGGGGCCGAGCACATCTCGATCGGCACCTACGAGCACGACGAGCCCCGCGCCCGGGAGCACGAGCGGTGCGGCACGCACCTCGTCGGGCCGCTCCTCGTCTCGGCGGCGGTCGGCAACATGATCGCCGCGAAGGCGCCGAGGCAGCTTCGTTCGACGGCCCGCCTTGGCGCCGCGGTCGGCTCGGTCGCCGCAGCGACGGAGATCTTCGGCTGGATGTCCCGCCATCCCGGCCACCCGGTCGCACGTGCACTCGCGTGGCCCGGCTACGAGTTCCAGCACCGCTTCGCAACCGCCGAGCCGTCGCCGCAGCAGCTCGAGGTTGCCCAGGCCGCGCTCGACGCCTGCCTGGCGCTCGAGACCGCGTAATCTCCGCAGGTGGACCGGCTGCCGGCATCGACCGAGCCCGTCGCCGCGCCCGAGCGGCTGCCCGCCGAGATCTTCGACCTGCCCGTCGAGAAGATGCGGGAGGGCTACTACACGGACGCCTACTTCAACCACACCCGCGCGGCGCTGCTCGCAGACGGCCGCCACCCGCGCGTGGTCATGCAGGTCTTCCAGAAGCACGACGCCGTGCTCGGCGGCATCGACGAGGCGATCGCCGTCCTGCGCCTCTGCGCCGACCACTTCGACGACCTGACCGTGCACGCCCTCTACGAGGGCGACCGCATCGAGCCGTACGAGACGGTGATGACGATCGAGGGCGACTACACGCACTTCGCCCACCTCGAGACCGTCTACCTCGGCACGCTCGCCCGGCGGACGATCGTCGCCACGAACGTCACCCGGGTGCTCGAGGCGGCGAACGCCAAGCCGATCATCTTCATGCCGGCCCGCCACGACCACCACCGCGTCCAGACGGGCGACGGGTACGCGGCGTACGTCGCGGGCGCGCTCATCGGCGCTTCCATCGGCATGACCACCGACGCGCAGGCCTCCTGGTGGGGAGGAAGCGGCGTCGGCACCGTCCCGCATGCGCTGATCGCCGCGTACGGCGGCAACACCGTGCTCGCGGCGACGAAGTTCGCGGAGTGGGCGCCGGAGGGCTTCAACATCGTCGTGCTCGCCGATTTCGAGAACGACTCGGTGCGCACCTCGCTCGAGGTTGCCCGTGCGCTCGGCCCCCGGCTCTGGGGCGTGCGCCTCGACACGTCCGGCCAGCTCGTCGACCGCTCGCTCTGGAGCGAGATGGGCGACTTCGACCCGCGCGGCGTCAACGAGCGGCTGGTGCTGAAGGTGCGCGAGGCGCTCGACCGCGACGGCTTCGAGCGCGTGAAGATCGTCGTCTCCGGCGGCTTCACGGTGGAGAAGATCCGTGCCTTCGAGGAGCGCGGCGTTCCGGTCGACTCGTACGGCGTCGGCTCCTCGCTGATCCGTGGCGAGAACGACTTCACCGGCGACGTCGTGATGACCGACGGGCGCCCGTCGGCGAAGGTCGGCAGGCGCTACCGGCCCAACCCACGGCTCGCGCTCGTCGACTGATGCCAGGCCTGCCGCTGCCGCCGCACTTCGATCCGGGGCGCGTCTCCGAGGTCTGGCCCGTGCCGTACGAGGAGCGCGCGATCGACGCCGAGCGGTGGGTCACCGAGCACGACCTGCGGCCGGCGCGCGAGGACGCCGTCTCGGTCTGCCTCGTCTGCGTCGACGTCCAGAACACGTTCTGCCTGCCGAACTTCGAGCTCTACGTCCGCGGCCGGTCGGGCACCGGCGCCGTCGACGACAACCGGCGGCTGTGCGAGTTCGTCTACCGCAACCTCGACGTGATCACGCAGATCGTGCCGACGCTCGACACGCACATGGCCATGCAGATCTTCCACTCGATCTGGCTGGTCGACGCGGAAGGGAAGCACCCGGCGCCGTACACGATCGTGACCGTCCAGGACGTCTTCGACGGCCGCTGGCGGCCGAACCCCGAGGTCGTCCGCGCGCTCGGCCTCGACGAGGAGTACGTGCGGCGCTACCTCATCCACTACGTCCAGCGGCTCGCGCGAGGCGGCAAGTACGCGCTGACCATCTGGCCGTACCACGCGATGCTGGGCGGGATCGGCCACGCCCTGGTGCCTGCGGTCGAGGAGGCAATCTTCTTCCACGGCATCGCGCGCGCAAGCCAGCCCGACTTCCGCGTCAAGGGCAACAACCCGCTGACGGAGCACTATTCGATCCTCGGCCCCGAGGTCGTGGACGACCAGCGCGGCAACGCGATCGGCGAGAAGAACCGCCCGCTGATCGAGAAGCTGCTCGCGTTCGACGCCGTCCTGATTGCCGGCCAGGCGAAGAGCCACTGTGTCGCCTGGACGATCGACGACCTCCTGACCGGGATCACGGCCGTCGACCGCAGCCTCGCCGAGAAGGTCTACCTGCTCGAGGACTGCACCTCATCGGTGGTCGTCCCGGGCGTCGTCGACTGGACCGAGGACGCCGACGCCGCGTTCGAGCGCTTCGCCGCCGCGGGCATGCACGTCGTTCGCTCCAGCGAGCCGATCGACACCTGGCTCGAGCCGCTCGCCGCGCGCGTCTAGCCCTTTCCGCTTCAGGTCCGGGCCGCCGCTGCCGATGAACCGGGCGTGCCGGACGTCGGAGGATTCATCCACCAGCTGCCGAGTTTCCTCCTCACGTGGATGCCGCTCATCTTCTTCGGCCTGATCGTCTACCTGCTCTGGCGCACGCTCGCGCTCATGCCGCGCGTGAAGCCGAAGAACATCGAGCCGAACTCGTCGACCTCGGTGACCTGGAAGGACGTCGCCGGCGTCGACGAGGCCAAGGCCGAGCTCGTCGAGGTTGTCGACTTCATCCGCCACCCGAGCCGCTTCGAGTCGCTCGGCGCGCGCGTCCCCAAGGGCATCCTGCTGTACGGGCCGCCCGGCACGGGCAAGACGCTCCTCGCCAAGGCGGTCGCGAACGAGTCGGGGGCGAGCTTCTACTCGCAGAGCGCATCCGCCTTCGTGGAGATGTTCGCCGGCCTCGGCGCCTCCCGCATCCGCAAGCTTTTCGACGAGGCGCGCAAGAACGCGCCGGCCATCGTTTTCATCGACGAGCTCGACGCCGTTGGCGCGGCCCGCACGGGGCACGGGTTCAATCGCGAGCAGGATCAGACGCTGAATCAGCTGCTCGTCGAGCTCGACGGATTCGGCGACCGTGACCAGGTGGTCGTCATGGGGGCTTCCAACCGCCTGCAGGACCTCGATCCGGCGCTCCTGCGCCCGGGCCGCTTCGACCGGCAGGTGCACGTCTCGCCGCCGGACGTCGCCGGCCGCGAGGAGATCCTGCACGTGCACACGCGCGGCAAGCCGCTGGCCGAGGACGTCGATCTCTCCGCGGTGGCGCGGACGACGGCCGGCCTCACCGGCGCCGACCTCGCGAACATCACGAACGAGGCCGCGATCTTCGCCGGCCGCCGCCAGTCGAACTGGATCCAGGCTCAGGACTTCGACGGCGCGATCGAGCGCGTCGTCGCCGGCATGCAGCAGCGCCGCGTGGTCAGCGAGAAGGAGAAGCGGATCCTCGCGTACCACGAGGCCGGCCATGCGGTCATGTCGCACCTGATGGGCGACGTGATGCCCGTGCAGAAGGCGACGATCGTGTCGCGCGGCCAGGCGCTCGGCTACACGCTGAACGTCCCGAGCGAGGACCGATACCTGCACACGAAGGAAGAGCTCAGCGACATGATGAAGGTGTACCTCGCCGGCCGCGCCGCCGAGTTCGTGGTCTTCGGCCGCGTCACGAACGGCGCCGCCAACGACCTCGAGCGCGTCACCGGGCTCGCCCGTTCGATGGTGTTCGAGTACGGCATGGCCGACGAGGTCGTCTCGCGGACGATGCGCGCGGACAACTACGCGCTCTCCGAGGAGACGAAGCGCGTGCGTGACCAGGAGCAGGCGAACCTCACCGACCAGGCGTACAAGGAGGCCGTGCGCCTGCTGCACAAGCACCGCGCGTCGCTCGACCGCGTCGCCCAGGCGTTGCTCGAGAAGGAGACGCTCGACCGGGCGGAGCTCAACGAGCTGCTCGGGGACGTCATGCCCGAGTCGAGCGCCTCCGAGACCGTCGGGATGCCCCGCGCGGTCCCCTTCGCCGACTAGACCAGTAGCCTTCGTCCGTGGTCGCGGACGAGGAAGTCGTGGTGTCGGTGGTGGAGACCGAGACCGAGGCGCAGATCGTCTGCGGGTTGCTGCGCGCGAACGGCATCGACTGCTACTACCGCGACACCCAGGCGATCGACTCGCCGCTCGAGGACTTCACGGCCGCCGGCGCGCGCGAGATCGTCGTGCGGGCTCCCGACGCAGACGCGGCCAAAGAGCTGCTTGCCGCTGATCCCGGCTGAACGATCCAGGGGCTGTCCCCGAAGGGGGCTGTCCCCAGTGATTGCACAAGAGCAGTGCCCGGATTGGAAGTAGCATCGCCGCGGTGGCGGTGCGCGAGATCCATCACGTGGGCGTTGCCGTCGACGACCTCGACGCGGCGATCGGCACCTACCTGCAGCTGCTCGGCGGCGAGGTCGAGCACCGCCAGACCGTCGAGGGCCAGGGGGTCGAGGCCGCGTCGGTCCGGGTGGGCCCGAGCCGCGTCGAGCTCCTCCGGCCGCTCGGCCACGACACGCCGGTCGGCCGCTTCCTCACCAACCGCGGGCCGGGCATGCACCACATCGCCTACCGCGTGGACGACCTGCGCGGCGAGCTCGAGCGGCTCGCGGCGGCCGGCGTCGAGCTGATCGACGCGGAACCGCGGACGGGGCTCTTCGGCCTGCAGGTAGCGTTTGTGCACCCCGACGCCGTCCACGGCGTCCTGACCGAACTGGTGACAGATGAGTGAACGAATTCGCATCGAGATCGGCTTCGACGGCGGCCAGGGGCTCAGCGCCCTCGTCACGACGGACGAGGCGGACAAGCTCGAGGCGGCGCTCGCCAAGGGCGGTGACGGCGTCTTCACGATCGAAGCAGAGGACGGGCATTACGCCGTCGCGCTGCGCAAGGTCGTCTACGTCAAGCGCTACGCGCGCGAGTCGCGCGTCGGCTTCGGCGCCGCGGCGTAGCTCCACGCGTCCCGCGTGGCACTCGAGGTCGGCATCGTCGGGCTGCCCAACAGCGGCAAGACGACGATCTTCAACGCGCTGACGAAGGCAGGCGCCGAGATCACGGCATACGCGACCGTCTCGGACAAGGCCAACGTGGGCATGGCCCCGATCGCCGACGAGCGACTCGACCAGGTCGCCGGCGTCGTCGGCGCCCGCAAGGTCACGCCTGCCGCGGTCCGCGTCGTCGACGTGCCCGGCACCGGCGCCGCGCTGCTCGGCAACCTGCGCCAGGTCGACGCGCTGCTCGCCGTCCTCGACGGCCACTCGCAGGACGCCACGCCGGACGACGATCTGGAGACGCTGAACCTCGAGCTGCTCGTCGCCGACCGCGACCACGTCGACAAGCGGCTGGAGCGCGTCCGTACCCAGGCGAAGTCCGGTGACCCCAAGCTCCGCGCCGAGGTCGCTGAGCTCGAGAAGCTGCTCGCCCACGTCGACGCCGGCGGGCGGCTCGCCGACTACCCCGGCGAGCTGCCGCCAGAGCTCGAGCCGCTGACGACGAAGCCGATCATCCCGCTCGTCAACGGGCCAGGCGGCATCGACGGCAAGCTCGAGGCCGAGCTCGCGGAGCTCCCGGAGGAGGAGGCGGCCGCGTTCCGCGAGGGGCCGTCGGCGCTCGGTGAGGTCGTCCTGCGCCTGTTCGAGGCGCTCGACCTGATCAGCTTCTTCACGGCCGGCGACAAGGAGACCCGGGCCTGGACGCTGCGGCACGGGGAGACGGCATTGGATGCTGCCGAGACCATCCACAGCGACATCGCCCGCGGCTTCATCCGTGCGGAGGTGATCCGCTGGAACGACCTCGTCGATGCGGGCTCGCACGCCGAGGCGTCGAAGCGCGGGCAGCAGCGCCTCGAGGGGAAGAGCTACGTCGTCGAAGACGGCGACGTGCTCAACATCCGCTTCAACGTCTAGGCGGGCTCGACGGTATCGCCGAGGCGCACGGTGCCGGGCTCGAGCACCTGGCCCCAGACGCCGAAGGGCAGCCGCTCGGTCGTCTCCACCTCGCCGCGGTAGCGGGTCAGCGTGCGCAGCGTGTCGAGGTCGCGCTCGCCGGTGTCGGGATCGAGTGTTGTGACGACGCAGCGGCCGACGTTGCCGTGCAGCTTGACGAGCGCCTCGCCAACCCGGACGTCACCGCCGACCCAGGCGTCTTCCGCGTGCGCCGGAATGCCGTCGACGCCGAACAGCATCCGGAAGCGCCGGCCGTCGACGCCCTCGCAGCCCGCCTCGACCGCGAGCGCATCGAGCGCCGCCGTCGAGACCAGGGTGACCCCGCCTTGCTCGCCGCGATCGGTCGCCGTCCGCGAGTGCGGTCGCACCAGCTGGACGGGCCGTCCGATCCACTCCGCCAGTGCGTCCGCCCACGGCCCGACGACGGCGTCCGCCGTGAGCGCGCCGTGGTAGATAGCCGTCTCCACCTCGCAGTCGGTCTGCACCTCCGCCTCGACCACGTCGCCGTTCGGAAAGCGCAGCTCGAGGGTGCGCGCGGCGTTGTCGTAGCGCGCCTGCACGCCCACCAGGCGGCCGAAGCGCTCGGCGTTCACGAGCCTGCCGTCGTCGTCGAGCAGGAAGAATTGGCGGTCGCCGACTGCTCCGCTCAGCTCGAGCCGGACCTCGTCGAGCGGCTGCAGCGCCAGGCTCTTGACCGGCGCGATCGTGATCCAGGCGACGGTGCCGCGCACTACTCCACCGGCCTGGTCGCTGCGACCGCGTCGAGCTGGTTCGCGTGGTAGAGCACGGCGGCCTCTGCCGTCCGCGCCGCGCGAACGTCGTGGTGGCAAGCGATCGCATGGAGGAGCTCCGCGCGCACGTTCGCGTCGAGCTCGGGCGTGCCCTCCTCGACGAGCCGCAGGCCCAGGTGGACGTGGCCGAGCAGCCGACCCTCCTCGGTGGGCGGGAACCCTGGAGCCGCACGCAGCTCGCGGGTGCGGCCGAGGTCGTGCAGCAGCGCCGCCGCGAGCAGCAGGTCGTGGCGCAGGCGCGCGTGCAACTGCGCCGTCTCGCGGGCGAGCGTCGCGACCGCGACCGTGTGCTCCAGCAGGCCGCCTGCGTACGAGTGGTGCATCCCGGCGGCCGGAAGTCGGCGCAGCAGCTCGCGGAGGCCCGGGTCCGAGAGCAGCCGCTCGCAGGCAGAGCGCAGGCCGGGATGCGAGAGCTCGGCGGCGAGGAAGTCGAGGAAGCCTTCCAGCTCGTCGGCGTCGCGCCGCATCGCCGGCACCAGCGCCGCCGGGTCGACCCCGTCCGCAGCCTCGAGGGAGCGCACGTCGACCTGCAGGCGGTCGCGGAAGCGCTCGACGCGGCCGAGCAGGCGCACCGCGTCGCCCTCGCTGAAGCGCGCGTCGAGCAGCTCGACGTCCTTCCACACGCGTGCGTCGATCCGGCCGCTCGGGTCGACGAGCTCGAGCGCCAGGTAGGGCGCGCCGTTCTTCGTCCGCCGCCGCTCCTTGCGGGCCACTGCGTAGGTGCCCTCGACGACGCGGTCCGCGGCCAGGTCGGAGATCGTGCTCACCCGCCGAGTCTAGGCAGCCGAGTGGACACGAAGCGCGTTGCTAGGGTCAAGCGGTGGCGGACGTACGACCCTTCCGCGCCGTCCATTACGACGAGCGCACGACCGGCCCGGCATCCGACCTCGTGGCGCCGCCGTACGACGTGATCTCCGCCGAGGAGCGCGAGCAGTACCTGGCGCGCAGCCCGTACAACGTCACCCGCCTGATCCTCCCCGACTCGCCCGACGACGCCGCCCGGCTCTGGCGCGACTGGTTCGCGAAGGGTGTCCTCGTCGGCGAAGCGGAGCCGGCGCTCTGGTGGCTGCGCGAGGATTACGAAGGGCCGGACGGCAACCGGCACCGGCGCGAGGGCTTCTTCGGGCTCGTCCGCGTCGAGCCATACGAGCGCGGGATCGTCCGCCCGCACGAGCGCACGCACGAGGCCGCGAGGCGCTCGCAGCTCGCGCTGCTGCGCGCCGTTCGAGCGAACCTCTCGCCGATCCTGCTGCTCTACGACGATCCGGCACAGCGACCCCGGAAGGCGCTGGCGCCGCTGGCCGAGGGCGACCCGTTTCTCGAGGCGGCCGACGGGAGCTCGACCGCGCGGATCTGGCGCATTACCGACCCCGACGCGATTTCGGAGGCGCAGTCGGCGCTGGCCGACTCGTCACTGGTCATCGCCGACGGGCACCACCGGTACGAGACGTCGGTCGCCTTCGCAGCAGAGGACGGGTCGCCGGAGGCGCAGGTGATGATGGCGGTCTTCGCCAACACCGACGGCGAGGGGCTGGTCATCTTTCCGACCCACCGGGTCGTCCGGGAGCTGCCCGAGCTGAACGGCAACCTCCGCATCACGCCGATCGGCTCGAGCCCCGAGGAGGCGCTGGCCCGCCTGGGCGAGGTCGATCACGAGCATGCCGCCTTCCTCGTCTATCGCCGCGACGGCGCCGCGCTCGTGGAGTCGCCCGGCGACGACCGGCTCGACACCGTCGTGCTCGAGCAGCTCGGCATCGAGGAGCCGCGGTACACGGCGCAGGCCGACGAGGCCGTGGCGCTCGTCGACAGCGGCGAGGCCGAGGCCGCGTTCCTGCTGCGCCCGCCGACGATCCAGCAGGTGCGCGCCGTGACCGAGGCGGGCCGCACCATGCCGCAGAAGAGCACCTACTTCTATCCGAAGCTCTTCTCCGGGCTCCTCTTCCACGAGCTTTGAGCGAGCCCTGGCTGGAGCTGGGCCGCACGGTTGTCGCAGACGTGCAGGCGGTGCTGGCCGAGCTGCCGACGCGGGCGGACCGCGAGCCGGTGGTGGGCGCCGGCCTGGGTGGCGACGATACGACCGCGATCGACGCCGCCGCGGAGGCGGCGGTCGTGCGTCGGCTCGAGGCGCTGCACGCCGAGGGCCACGAGTTCACGCTGGTCTCCGAGGAGCTGGGCGAGCGCGCGTTCGGCGGCGGCACGACCCGGCTCGTGCTCGACCCGATCGACGGCTCCCTGAACGCGAAGCGCGGCATCCCCTTCTTCTCGCTCTCGCTGGCCGTGGCCGAGGGGCCGGTCATGGGCGACGTCGTGTTCGGCTTCGTCCACGATTTCGGGGCCGGCGAGGAATGGACGGCGAGCCGCGGCGGCGGCGCCCAGCTCAACGGCGTCGCGCTCGACGGTCAGGGCCCGGACGAGGAGATCGAGCTGCTCGTGTGCGAGGCGACGCGGACGCAGCTGGTCGCCGATGTGGCCGGCGAGCTCGTGGGCGTGGCCCGCCGGCTACGGCTGATGGGATCGCTCGCCCTGTCGCTCTGCCACCTCGCGGCGGGGCGGGTGGACGCCGTCTGCTCGCTCAAGCCGGCGCGGTCGGTCGACATCGCGGCGGGCCTTCTGCTCGTCCGCGAGCGCGGCCTGGTGGCCGAGCTGATCGACGGCGGGCCGCTTGCCGAGGCGCCCCTCGACCTCGAGGGCCGCTCCCGCATCGTCGCGGCCGCCTCGCCGGCCGCGCTCGGCCGCGTTGCGGCTGCACTGGGGGCCTGACGCCGCTTGCCGTCAGGCCTGCTTGAGCTCGACGGCGATCACGTGGATCGGCGAGTCGGCGACGTTCTCGAGGGTGTGCGGCGGGAACGGCGCCGTCCAGACCGCGCCCGCGCGGAGCCCCTCGCCGCGGCGTGAATCCATGAGCACGTTCCCCTCGCCGTCGCGGCGGACGAAGTGCTCGCCGGACTGCACGTAGAGCACTGCGGGCCAGCGATGCGTGTGCACCGGCGTTCTGTCGCCGGGCGCGATATGCGTGTCGAGCACCCGGACGTGCTCGTTCTCGAAGAGGAGTGTGTGGTGGTCGGGCGCCGCGATCAGCGCGTCCAGCTCGTCCATCGGCCCGACCCTAGTCGCTACGCTCGACGCATGGCCTCACGCGCCGACGTCATGCTTGCGCTCGCGGGGGTCATCGACCCCGAGCTGAAGCGCCCGGTCACGGAGCTGGACATGGTCCGTGGCGTCGAGATCGACGGCGGGCGCGTCGCAGTCACGATCGCGCTCACCGTCGCCGGCTGCCCGCTCAGGCACAGCTTCGAGCAGCAGGTGCAGGACGCCGTGCTGCCGCTCGACGGCGTCGACTCCGTCGAGCTGGCCTTCGACGTCATGAGCTCGGAGGAGAAGTCGGCGCTCGTCACCCGTCTGCGCGGCGGCGTCGAGCGCCGCGGCATCTCGCTCGACCCGGCCACGCGCGTCATCGCCGTCGCCAGCGGCAAGGGCGGCGTCGGCAAGTCCTCGCTCACCGCCAATCTCGCGGCTGCCTTCGACGCCCTCGGCGACCGCGTCGGCATCCTCGACGCCGACGTCTACGGGCATTCGATCCCGCACATGCTCGGCGTCCACCAGCGCCCGGTCGTCGTCGACAAGATGATCGTCCCGCCCGTGCGCGGCGACCTGAAGCTGATGTCGATCGGCTTCTTCCTCGACGACAACGCGCCCGTGATGTGGCGCGGGCCGATGCTCCACCGCGCGCTCGAGCAGTTCCTGAGCGACGTGCACTGGGGCGAGCTCGACACGCTGCTCGTCGACATGCCGCCCGGCACCGGCGACGTCGCCATCTCGCTCGGCCAGCTGCTGCCGCGCGCCGAGGTGCTCGTCGTCACCACGCCGCAGCCCGCCGCCCAGCAGGTTGCCGTCCGCGCCGCCGACATGGCGCAGAAGACCGGCATGCGCCTGCTCGGCGTCGCCGAGAACATGTCGTATCTCGTCGGCACCGGCCAGGAGCTCTTCGGCTCGGGCGGCGGCCAGGCGCTGGCCGACTCGCTCGGCGTGCCGCTGCTCGGGAGCATCCCGCTCGATCCGGCGCTGCGCGAGGCCGCAGACGCCGGCGAGATGCTCGTCGAGCGCGACCCGGACGCCGAGGCGTCACGGGCGATCCGCGACCTCGCCGACCGGGTCCGTGCGACCCGGCGAGGCGGCATCGTCCGCTCGCTGCCGCTCGTCTCCTGAACGCGGACGGGCGCCTGTCGGCGCCCGTCCGCGTTCTACAGGTCCGGAGCTTCGGCCTACTTGTGGCGGCCGCGGTCCTTCGGTGCGTTCTGGTTCTGCGTGTCGTTCGGCCGCGGCGACTGGACGGTCGTCGATGTGTCGTCCTTGACACAGCCGCGGTTGAAGAGCAGCGCCTCGTTGCCCGACGCGCCCGTGCCCAGCTTGCCGTCGGTGAATCCGCCGGAGCCGAACGTGGCCGAGAAGTTCGCCAGCAGTCCGGCCCTCGGCGAGCCGGCGCGGCCCGACAGGAGACCCTCGACGTTGCCGTCCAGGTTGACCGCCGAGAAGTCGGCCGCGGCGCGGCTGTCGGTGCCGACGACGCGAACCTCGCCGCGCATCCAGCCGGCCTTCTCGTCGTTGTTGTAGACGCTGTGCACGTCGATCCGCACCTTGCCGCTCAGGGCCGGGTTCGTGCTGGTCATCGTGCCCTCGTAGCGGCCGACGGTGATCGTGTACGCGCCGTCGCTGCCGGTGCAGTTCTTCGTCGCCACGCGCTTCGCGGCCGCGGTGAACGTCGCCGACGGCGTGTCCGTCTGCGCGCCCGCCGCAACCGCGACCCCGGCAATCGTCAGTGCCGCAACCATTCCCCCGATCCAGAACTTCAGCTGCTTCATTTCGAGATGCCTCCTAGGTCGTCTGCCCTCGGTGCACAAGGTCGGTTTCGGTTGTGAGCGTCTTTCGGCGCTACCCGTAAGGGTTCTGTTTGCGTCTAGGCTCGATCGAGTGATTCGCGCCGCCTTCTTCGATCTCGACCGCACGTTCATCCGGCGCTCGAGCGCGCTCGCCCTGGCCGGCGCGTTCCGGGAGCGGGGGATCATCAGCCGCCGCCAGCTCGCGAAGGCGGGGCTCTGGCAGCTGCTCTTCGCGGCCCGCGGCGCCGACCCGAAGACCGTCACCAACGGCATCGCCGACGGCATCGCGCTCCTGCGCGGCGTGCCGGCGGCGGACGTCGAGCAGATGGCGGCCGACGCGGTCGACCCGGTGCTCCGCCCGCTCGTCTATCCGGACGCGCTCGCACTTGTCGCGGAGCATCGGCGGCGCGGCGAGCCGGTCTACCTCGTGACCGCGTCGCTGCAGGAGATCGTCGCGCCGTTCGCGGCGGCGCTCGGTTTCGAGGGGGCGATCGGCTCGGTCGGGGAGATCGATGGCGAGGGCCGGTACACCGGCGCGGTCGTGCGCGCCTGCCACGGCGCCGGCAAGGCGGCGGCGGTGCGGGAGCTCGAAGGCATCGATCTCGACGCGTCGACCGCGTACAGCGACGGCGTCGCCGACCTGCCGCTGCTCGAGGCCGTCGGGCATCCCGTCGCCGTCAACGCCGACCGCGCCCTGCGCCGCATCGCCGCGGCGCGTGGCTGGTCCTCGCTCGACTTCCGGCGCCGCCCGTTCCGGGCTGCCGTCCGCGCCGTTGGTTGACGAGTTCACCGCGCGGATCGAGGCGCTCGGCTTCGACGCCGCCGACGCGCGCACGCTTGCCGAGCACTTCGCCGACTGCGAGC
Organism: uncultured Thermoleophilia bacterium; assembly: GCA_963817375.1. Classification (GTDB taxonomy): domain Bacteria; phylum Actinomycetota; class Thermoleophilia; order Gaiellales; family Gaiellaceae; genus JACVRM01. The sequence continues at coordinate 154,670 of CAWFOB010000002.1, forward strand.
GGCGCGGCAAGCACGGCCACGGGCGCACGCGGGTCGACTGGCTCGAGACGCTGCCCGACCTCCACCCGGAGGCCAGGCCGCAGCGTCTGATCGCCGAGCCGGGCTACGAGCGCTGGGACGGCGGCGCGGCGCTCGGCTACCTCACGCTCGCGGCTGTCTGTGACGCGCAGCTCGCCGAGCCGCCGCAGCACGCGCGGGTGATCGCCGCCGTGCGGACGTTCCCGACCGGTGCGCTCGGCTACTGGGCCCGCCGGCTTGCAGGGGGCGGCCTCGTCGCCGTGCTGACCGCAACGTCGCCGCGGCGGCTCCCGCACCCCGACGGCGGTCCGGCGCTGACGGGCACGAACCCGCTCGCGATCGCCGTCCCGAGCTCGGACGGGCGCGCGCTCGTCGCAGACGTTTCGATGGGCCGCGTGACCTACGGCGACGTGCTCAGCGGCGACGCCGCGCCGGAGGAGCTCGTCCCGTTCGGCGGCGAGCACGCGCACAAGGCGTTCGCGCTCGCGGTCGGCCTTCAACTCGTCGTCGACGCGCTCGCCGGCCCCGGCCACGGGGCCGTGCTCGTGGTCGCCCGGCCGGACGCCGACCCGGTGCCGGGGCTACGGCTCCTCGCGGAGGGCCGCCGCCTGCCCGGCGACAGCTGAGGCGAAGCGCGGGTCGTCGCGCAGCACGGCGAAGTCCTGGTCGTCTGGCGCGAGCCTGGCCGCCTCGTCGTTCAGGGCGACCGCGCGCGCGAGCTTCTCGAGTGCCTCGTCGGTCTCGCCGTGAAGCGCCAGCAGGCAGGCCAGGTTGTAGTTGGCCGCCCAGTCGTCCTCGCGGTAGCCGGCGCGCATCGCCGCCATGGCGCGCTCGGGCTCGCCGGCGCGCTGGTAGGCAAAGGCTGCGAACGACGCCTCCCACCCGGACACGGTGAACGGCTCGCCGGGCTTGCCGCCGAAGACGACGATCGTCGTGCCCGCCTCGTTCGCGACCGCCCCGCGCCGGACGGCCGGGGGGACGGCGACGAACGTGCCGGCGGCCGCCTCGACCTCCTCGCCGTCGAGCGTGAAGCGGGCGCTGCCCACGGTGACGAAGTAGAGCTCCTCGTGGCCGTTGGTCGACTCGGTGTGCTCCTCGACGACGCGGTCCCCGGCCTTCGCCGCCGTGTAGGCGTTCGCGCCGAACGCCTGGATGCCGAAGCGGCGTCGCACGGGCCGCCAGACCAGGCCTTCCTGGTCGACCGGGAGCGCCTCGAGCTCGTCGATGCGGGCGATCTGCCAGCTCATGCGGGGAACCTCGGGTCGTCGCGGATCGAGGCGAGGTCCTCGTCGTCGTGGGCGTACCCGGCGAAACGCGGCTCGCGCTCGATCGAACCGGCGAGATGGGCAAGCGCCTCGTCCTTCTCGCCCAGCTGCGCCTCCGCGCAGGCGAGGTTGAAGAGGATCGGGGCCAGGTCGTCGGGGTACTCGGTCAGCGCCTGCTCGAGCATCTGCTTCGCGCCGGCGTAATCCCCGAGGTCGAAGAGGGGCAGGATGTCCCGGTTCGTCTCCCATGCCCGCGGCGAGAAGGGCTGGCCGGGAGCTGCGCCGACCGTGAGGACGGTCGCCGGCGCCTGCTGCGCGACGGCGCCGCGCATCGTCGCCGGATCGGGAACGTGCACGAGCGTCCCGGCGGGCGCCTCGATCCGCTCGCCTTGAACGGTGAAGACGGCGACCCCGTCGGTGACGATGTACAGCTCCTCGTGGCCCGAATCCTCGTTGTGCTCCGGGATGATCGTGTCGCCCGGCTCGCGTCCCGTCCACGCGTTGACGCCGAAGCCGCGGATGCCGAAGTGGCGCCGGATCGGCGCCCAGCCGTCCGCGCGCTCGAGCGCGCCGATGCTCGAGGTCGCGTGGCCGCTCACGTCTGGCTCCGGAGCTCCTCGAGCACGACCGGATCGATCGCCTCCGCGCCGTCGACGCGGAGCTCGAGGTTCGCGTTCCCGGCCCACGCGTCGAGCGCCTCGGGCAGCTCGCCGGTGAAGCCGAGCGCTGCGAGCCGTTCGCCGAGCTCGGCCCCCAGGGCATCGTCGACGGGAAGCCAGTCCTCCTTGGGCGTGGCGCCGAAGATCGCCTGGTGGGCCTCGTAGAGCCGGCGCAGCTCGGTGAGCGGCGCCTCGTGGTCGTCGGTGCGCACGTCGATCGCGACGTCGGAGAGGCGGGCGTAGCCGCCGTCCCGCTCGACGATCAGGAGCGCCGCCGACTGCTGGCCGCGCTTGTCCCCTCCGGCTGCCTGGCCGGCGTCGAGGGCGTCGAGCAGGCGAACCGCGAGCGGCTTGCCGGCGGTGGCCTCGAACGTGTCGGCGATCGCATCGACGGTCGCCTGGGAGACGAGGATGTTCCCCTGGGCGCTGTAGCCGTCCCCGGTGCGACCGCCGGCCCAGTCGAAGCACTCCGACCCGGTGAAGGTCGCGGAGCCGCCGCCCGCGTCGACGACCCCGAGCTGCCGGTGCTCGCGATTGTCGTCTGCGGACGTCAGGCGTTCGACGACCTCCGCGGCGGAGAGCCCCTGGCGGAGCAGGTCGAGGCCTTCTGGGCCGTAGCGCGGGTTCGCATAGGCCTGCGTCGCGATCGCCCCGACGTCGGCGGCCGCCCAGGGGACGACGGAGCCGACGGCGAGGAACTTCGACTGCGTCGCCACGCCCCACTGGCGGCCGTCCCAGGCTGCGATCGAGTACGTCATCAGGTGCCGTAGGTCAGCTCGGTCAGGTCGAGGTCGCGGAGCTCGGCGTGGTCGGGCGGCACGATCGCCGAGGCGACCTCGGGGTGGGCGAGGGCCTCTCGTACCGCGTCGGCGGTGGCGGCGCGCACGACCACGGGCCGGCCGCGATCGTGGGCCTCCCTGAGCCGCGTCTCGTCGACGCGGTCCAGCACCAGCGCGCCTTCGAGATCGAGCTCGCCCTCAACCGCGATCTCCGGCACGCGCCTCCCGGTCGCCCCGAACCAGCGTTCTCTCATGCAGTGACGTGGGCGGGCAGCGCGATGGCTTCGCCCGGCTGGGGCGCGACAACGTCGACGTTGGTCAGCTCGCGCAGCTGGTCGGGCGTGCCCTTGAGCGGCGGGAACGTCCCGTAGTGGCACGGGATGCAGGTCTGGACGCCGAGCAGCTCCAGCGCGTAGGCGGCCTCGCGCGGGTCCATGGTGTAGTGACCGCCGATCGGCAGGATCGCGACGTCCGGCTGGTAGAGCCGCGCGATCAGCGCCATGTCGCCGAACACGTTCGTGTCGCCGGCGACGTAGACGGAGAGGCCGTTCTCGAACTGGAACACGAAGCCGACGGGCTCGCCGGCGTACGTGCCGTCGGAGGTCGACGACGAGTGCTGCGCGTGGACGAGCGTGATCTTGGTGCCCTCCCACTCGACCGTCCCGCCTTTGTTCGGGTCGATGCCCTTGCTCTCGTCGACGCCCTGCTTGGTGCATAGCCAGTCGTGGAGCTCGACCGGGGCGAGCACGTAGCAGCCGAACTTCTTGTGCAGGGCCACCGTGTCGCCGACGTGGTCGGCGTGCCCGTGGGTGAGCGCGATCAGGTCGACGCGCTCGGGCTCGAGCTCGGATTCGGGGCACTTCGGGTTGTGGTTCAGGAACGGGTCGACGTAGATCCGCTTGCCGCCGGGTGTGTCGAAGCGAAACGAAGCGTGGCCGAGCCACGTCAGTGAGACATCTGCCATCTCTGAGTGCCTCCTCGGTCGAGAGTCGGCCTGAGGTTACCCGGAGGGTCTAGAAAGGAAGCGCGCTCGTCGCGTCGCGGGCCACGTCGATGATCGGCTGCACGAAGAAGAAGGAGCCGATCGTGAAGGCGAGGGCGCCGACGACCGACGCCTGGAGCAGGACGTCGCGGGGCGGCGACCCGCCGGCTGCCGCCGCGCCGAACTGCAGCTCGGCGGGTGAGCCCCACATCGCCCGGATCACGGCGAGGTAGTAGTAGAGGCTCACAACCGTGGCGGCGACGCCGACGAGCATGAGCCACCACCAGCCGGTCTGGTACGCGGCTGCGAAGGCGTAGAACTTCGCGAAGAACCCGCCCGTCAGCGGCAGGCCGGCGAAGCCCAGCATGAACACGAGCATCGAGATGCCGAGCAGGGGCCGCTCCCACAGCATGCCGCTGAAGTCGGCGACGGTCACGTCACGGTTCAGCTCACGCTCGCGTGCGGCGACGACGGCGAAGGCGCCGATCGACATCGCGCTGTACACGGCCAGGTAGTAGAGGAGCGCGCGGCCGCCGAGCGCGCTGTTCGCCGAGATCGGGATGAGCATGAACCCGGCCTGGGAGACGGACGAGAAGGCGAGCAGCCGCTTGACGTTCGATTGGACGAGCGCGCCGAAGTTGCCGACCGCCAGCGAGATGCAGGCGATCACCGCGATCGCGATCGTCCACAGGTTGTCGAGCTGCGGGAAGGCGACCGTGAGGATGCGGAGCATCGCGACGAGCGCGGCGACCTTCGTCGCGGCCGACATGAACGCGGTTACGGGGGTGGGCGCACCCTGGTACACGTCGGGCGTCCACATGTGAAACGGCGCCGCGGAGGACTTGAAGCCGAGGCCGGCGATGATCATCGCGAGGCCGGCGACGAGCAGCGCGTCGCTCGACAGGCCCTTGGCCGCGGTGGTCGCGGCGATGTTCTCGAAGCCGATCTCCTGCGTCGACCCGTAGACGAGCGCCGAGCCGAACAGCAGCACGGCCGAGCCGAAGCTGCCGACGATGAGGTACTTGAGCCCGGCCTCGAGCGAGTCAGGCCGGTCGAGGTCCATCGCGCACAGGATGTAGAGCGCGATCGAGAACCACTCGAGCCCGAGGAAGAGCGTCATCAGGTTCCCGGCGGTGACCATGAACGCCATCCCCGCGGCCGCGGTGGCAAGGAGGGCGTAGTACTCGCCGACGCGGCTCTTGCGGATGCCGTGCGCGTACGAGACGCCCACCGCGAGGAACCCGCAGCCGGCGATGAAGATCTGTGCGATCGCCGCCCACTGGTCGCGGTACGCGGCCTCGTGGACGATCGTCTTCGCGTTCTCGCTGTCGTTGAAGAGGAACGCGGCCATCACGCCGGCGGCGACGAAGCCGGCCGCGGCCACGAAGGCTGCGAACGGCCGGCGCGCGTTCGGGGGGAGCAGGACCGCGGAGAGCAGGCAGACGGCGGCCGTGCCGAGCAGGATCAGCTCGGGCGAGAGCGCGTACCAGTCGACGGACGGCGTCGTGATCATCCGCCGCTCTCCTCGGTGGCGGGCATCCATTTGCCGTTCCGCTGGAAGCAGAGGAGCACCGTGGCCGCAGCCGGTCCCTGGTGCCGTGCCATCGAGGTGATCAGCGCCTTGCGACAGGCCGGTGGCGTCGCCGCGATGACCTGCGGCGAGATGTAGACAGAGCCCCCTGCGACCTGAATCTGGGTGAAGTCGTAGGTCGGAGAACTGGCCGAGCCGTGGACGACCAGAGGCCCGAAGCGCGCCTGCACGGCCGCCTTCGCGCTGTCGCCGAAGAACGACCGCTCGGTGATCGCCGCCGGCCAGAACGAGAGCGCGATCAGGCAGGCGAGCAGCGGGACGATGATCACCACCTCCCCGGGCCGCAGGTCGAGCGCGCCGTCCGAGACGGCCGACCCGCGCTCGCGGTGCAGCACCGCCGAGATCAGCCGCAGGGCGTACATCGCTGCCAGCACGATCGCGACGGCGCCTGCGACCGCCCAGCCCCAGCCGACCTTGAAGACGCCGAGCAGGACCAGGAACTCGCCGGCGAACATCGTCGAGCCCGGTACGGCGAGCGTGATGATCCCGGTCGTCATGAGCAGGGTCGCGAGCAGCGGCCGACCCTTCGCCATCCCGCCGAGGAACGCGAACTCGCCCGTCGACGTCCGCCGCTCGACCGCGCCCGCGAGCAGGAAGAGCGACGCCGACACGAGCCCGTGATTGACCATCTGCAGCACCGAGCCGTTGAGGCCGGGGTCGTTCAGCGCGAAGAGACCGAGCGTGATCAGCCCCATCTGCGCCATCGACGAGTACGCGATCACGCCGCGCACGTCGGGCGCGCGGAACGCCACGAGCGAGCCGTAGAGCAGCGTCACGATCGCCATCGTCAGGAGCAGCCACTGCAGGTCCTTCGCCGGGCCCGGGAAGATCGGGATGGCGATGCGCAGGAGGCCGTAGGCCGCCACCTTCGAGACGACCCCCGAGAGCACCGCCGAGACCTCGGCCGGCGCCTCCCGGTACGCGGCCGGCAGCCAGCCGTGGAACGGGAACAGCGGCGCTTTGACCGCGAACGCGGCGACGAAGCCGAGGAAGATGACGTGGTTGTCGCTCGTCCCGAGCTGCGTCATGTCGAACGTTCCCTGAGTGACGCCCAGCGCGATGATCGCGATCAGCATCAGCAGCGACCCCGCGACCGTGTAGATGACGAACTGGATGGTCGCGCCCAGCCGTCCCGGCCCGCCCCACACGCCGATCAGCACGTAGAGCGGGATCAGCATGGTCTCGAAGAAGACGTAGAACAGGATCAGGTCCTGGGCGGTGAAGACGCCGACGATCGAGCCGGTCAGGAAGAGCGCCAGCCCGAAGTAGGCGCGCGCGCGCTCGCGGCCGGCCCAGAACGCGTACGCGACCGAGGCGGCACCGACGATGACCGTCAGGCCGACGAGCCAGAGCGAGAACCCGTACATGCCGACGTGGTAGGAGATGCCGAGGTCGGTCGCCCAGTCGGTCTTGTCGCTGAACTGGAGGCCGGCCTTGTCGAACTCGAAGCGCTGGAGCGCCAGGATCCAGATCCCGACCTCGGCCAGCGCGGCAAAAAGCGCAAGTGATGCCGCCGTGCGACCCTGGAACGGCACCAGCCAGAGCAGGAGCGCGACGCCGATCGGGAAGAAGATCAGCAGCGTCGTCATCGGACGGCCACGAAGACGAGGAGGAGGATCGCGACCCCGCCCGCGAGCGCGAGCGTGTACGTGCGGACGATGCCGGTCTGCGTCTCGCCGACGCCGGTACCCGCCCCGCGCGCGGCGAGGCCGAGCCCGCGCAGCGAGCCGGCGATGACCGGCGTCTCGACGAAGCGGCGGCCGGCGGTCGCGAGCAGCGCGGCGGGCTTGAAGAAGACGAGCTGGTACGCCTCGTCGAAGTAGAGCTTGTGCTCGAGCACGCGCTGAAGCCACGGCACCGACGGGACACGGACGTGGTGCGAGCTAAAGATCGCCCAGGCGAGGGCGATGCCGAGCACGGCCATGCCGACCGAGATCGCGCTGGCGATCGTCTCCTCGCCGACCGAGGCTTCGACGAGCGGCGGGGCGGCCGGGTTCAGGAACGTCGTGATGTCGTGCCAGAGCCCCTCGATCTGCAGCCAGCCGGACACGAGCGCGCCGAGCGCGAGCACGGTGACGACGAACATCATCGAGAACGGCCCCTCGCCGTGGCCGGAGTGGATGTGCTCGCGGGCGTACGCCGACGGCTCGCCGGTGAAGACGAGGAAGATCAATCGGAACGTGTAGAGCCCGGTGAGGAACGCCCCCAGCACGCCGATGACGAAGAGCGTGTAGCCCCACCAGCCGCCCGCCGCGATCGTCGACGACAGGATCAGATCCTTCGAGAAGAACCCCGAGAACGGCGGTATGCCCGAGAGCGAGAGGGCCCCGACGAGCATGACCAGGAAGGTCTTCGGCAGGTAGCGCTTGAGGCCGCCCATCCGGCGCATGTCCTGCTCGCCGCCGAGCGCGTGGATCAGCACGCCCGCGCCGAGGAAGAGCAGCGCCTTGAAGAACGCGTGCGTCATGAGGTGGAACAGCCCGCTCGAGTACGCGCCGATGCCGACCCCGACGAACATGTAGCCGATCTGCGACATCGTCGAGTACGCGATCACCTTCTTGATGTCCGTCTGGACGAGGGCGATCAGCCCGGCGGCGAGCAGCGTGACCGCGCCGAGGCCGGCGGCGAGATCGAGGATCCGCGGCGCCGCCTCGAAGATCACGTGCGTCCGCGCGATCAGGTAGACGCCCGCCGTCACCATCGTGGCCGCATGGATGAGGGCGCTGACCGGGGTCGGGCCCTCCATGGCGTCCGGCAGCCACGTGTGCAGCGGGATCTGGGCCGACTTCGCGACGGCGCCGCCGAGCAGGCCGAGTGCCACGAGGTCGACCAGGATGCCGCCGCCGCCGAGGTCGCCGGCCTGTACCCGGTCGAAGACGCCCGGGAAGTCGAGCGTCCCGGTCTGCCAGACGAGCACGAAGAGGGCGAGCGCCATGGTCGCGTCGCCGAAGGCATTCATGATGAACGCCTTCTTGGCCGCGGCGATCGCCGCCGGCCGCTCGTGCTCGAAGCCGATCAGCAGGTACGAGCAGAGGCCGACGAGGCCCCAGCCGGCGAGCAGGATCAGCAGGTTGCCCGCTTCGACCAGCAGGAGCATCGAGAAGATGAACAGCGCCATGTAGGCGAAGTAGCGGCGCTCCTCGTCGGCCTTGTCCATGTAGCCGATCGAGTAGAGGACGATCAGCATCCCGACGCCCGAGATGATCAGCATCATCCAGATCGAGATCTGGTCGACGTAGATGTTGAGCGGGAACTGGAAGCTGCTTCCCGCCGTCAGCCACGTGTAGGCCGTGCTCGACTCGTGCCGCTGCGAGACGTCCTTGCCGAGCATGTCGCCGAAGGCCCACAGCGCGCCGCCGAACGAGACGGCGACCGAGAGCGTCGCCAGCCAGCCGGCGGCCTGCCGCGAGATGCGCGTGCCGCCGAGGATGATCAGAGCGACGCCGGCCAGGGGCGCCGCAAGGCAGATCCAGGCTCCCGTCGTCACCCGCGCAGGTGCCTGAGCTTGTCGACGTCGAGCGGAAGGCGGTCGCGCGCGAGCGCGACGATCAGCCCCAGGCCGACGACGACCTCGGAGGCGGCGACGGCCATGACGGTCAGCGCGAAGATCTGGCCGGTCGGGTCACCGGCGTGGCGCGCGAAGGCGATCAGCGCGAGGTTCGCCCCGTTCAGCATGATCTCGAGCGAGAGCAGGATCGTCAGCGGGCTGCGCCGCAGGAGCACGCCGAGTGCGCCGATCGAGAACAGCGCGGCCGAGACGGCGACGTACCAGATGACGTCCGGGCCCATCATGCGTCCGCATCCTGGGGCGTGCGCTCGGCGCCGAGGATCACGCCGCCGACCGCTGCGGCGAGCAGCACGATCGAGGTGATCTCGAAGGCGAGCAGGTGGTCGGAGAGGAAGACGCGCCCGATCTGGGCCGGGCTGCCGAAATCGACGCTGATGTGGGCGGCGGTCCTGAGGTTGTCGCCCGCGGCGAGGCTGAGGACGGTGATCACCTCGACGAGCAGGGCGCCGCACGCGGCGACGGCGAAGAGCGTCTGCACGTTCGGGCCGCCGGCCCAGGGCGACCCGGCCCGGTCGCCGAGATAGGCGATCACGAACAGGAACATGACCATCACGGCGCCTGCGTAGACGAGCACCTGGGCCGCCGCGACGAACTCGGCCGACAGGAGCAGGTAGAGCGCGGCCAGCGAGGCGAGGTTGCCGATCAGCGCGAGCGCCGAGAAGAACGGGTTCGTGAACGAGATCACGGCGACGGCCGAGCCGAGGCATGCGAAGACGGCCACGAACCAGACCAGCCAGACGAGCGCGTTGCCCATCAGCTCGACGCCTTGTACGCCGGGATGGGCGTGTCGTACAGAGCGGGATCGGCGACCGGCACGCGCTTCATCGGGGGCGCCAGCAGCATGTCCTTCGTGTAGATCAGGTCGTCGCGCGAGTACTCGGAGAGCTCGAACTCGTTCTGCAGCGTGATCGCGTCGAACGGGCAGGCGAGCTCGCAGTAGCCGCAGAAGATGCAGCGCGACAGGTTGATCTCGTAGATGCGCGCGAAGCGCTCACCCGCGGACACGCGGTTGGACGGCGTGTTCTCCGCCGGCACGACGCGGATGCAGTCGGCCGGGCACGCCGCCGCGCACAGCGAGCAGCCGACGCACTTCTCCAGCCCGTTCTCGTGGCGATGGAGCCGGTGCCGGCCGCGAAAGCGCGGGTAGAGCGGCCGCTTGTACTCCGGGTACTGCTGCGTCAGCGGCTTGCGGAAGATCTGCTTCAGCGTGACGCCGAAGCCCTTGAAGGTGCCGATCGCCGGGCTGGTCACAGCGCCACCACCAAAGCCGCGGTGACGACGGCGTTTATCGTCGCCAGCGGCAGCAGCACCTTCCAGCCGAGGTTCATCAGCTGGTCGTACCGGAGGCGCGGGAGCGAGGCGCGCAGCCAGATGAAGATGCAGATGATGATGAAGACCTTCAGCAGGAACCAGAGCGGCCCGTAGCTGTCTCCGACCGGGCCGTCCCAGCCGCCGAAGAAGAGCGTCACGCAGAGGCCCGAGAGCACGAGCATGTTGATGTACTCGGCGGTCTGGAAGAGCCCCCAGCGCATGCCGCTGTACTCGGTGTGGTACCCGGCGACGAGCTCCTGCTCGGCCTCCGGCAGGTCGAACGGGGCGCGGTTGGTCTCCGCGATCCCGGCGATGAAGAAGATGACCAGCCCGACGAACTGCGGGGCCGCGTACCACCAGCCGTTGGCCTGCTCTTGGACGATGCGCGTCAGCGAGAGCGAGCCGGCCATCAGCACCACGCCGAGCACGCTCAGCGCGAGCGACACCTCGTACGAGACGAGCTGCGCGCAGGTCCGCATGGAGCCCAGCAGCGAGTACTTCGAGTCGGACGCCCAGCCGCCGATGATGAACCCGTAGATGCCGAGCGAGCCGAGTGCGAAGACCAGGATCAGCGAGATCGGCACGTCGGCGACCACGCCGCTGACGTGGTGGCCGTCGATGTTCCAGCCCGGGCCCCACGGGATGACGGCGAAGGCGGCGATGGCGGTCGCGGCCGAGAGTGCGGGGGCGGCGATGTAGAGCACGTCCACGGCGCTGGCCGGAAAGAAGCTCTCCTTGCGGACGAGCTTGATCAGGTCGGCGATCGGCTGGAGTAGTCCGAAGACGCCCGCCCGGTTCGGCCCATAGCGGAGCTGCATGCGGCCGAGCAGCTTGCGCTCGAGCCAGGTCGTGTATGCGAACGCGGCCATGACCAGGTTCACGATGACGAGCGCCTTGATGATGTCGATCCACCAGGGCTGGCTCATGCCACGATTCCTCCTTCGTCGGAATCGTGGCTAGGAAGGACCTCGGCGTACCGGCCAAGGCCCCGGCAATGCTCCTCCGCCACGCGTGCATGCCCCGGGGCGAGCGCGCGGTCGATCCTGGCCCGTAGCTGGACGGACGTGCCGTTCGTGCTCACGACGACCGGGTCTCCGGTCGCGATCCCGCGCGCGGCCGCGTCGCGCGGCGCCAGCGCGATCTCTCGCCCCGGGCGCTGGAACTCGAGCTCGCGGACGCGGTCGACGGCCGGGCCCGAGAACAGCGGGCGGTAGCCGACGAGCCGGAGGCCCTCGGCGCCGACGTCGGTGGGCACCTCGTCGGCGGGCGCGGTCTCGACCTCGACGGGCGGCGTGCGCGCAGGGAGCGCGGCCGTCTCGCTGACGTCGTCGAACGCCGTGCCGCCGTAGATCCGCTCGGACAGCTCCTCGAAAAGCAGGATCGGCGAGCCCGGGATCTCGACGCCGAGACGCCGGCCAAGCTCGGCGACCACCGCGGTCTCGTCCGTCGCCGGCGGGATCACGGTTCGGCGCTGGCGCTGCAGGCGGCCCTCGAGGTTCATCGTGGTGCCGTCGCGCTCGAGGTAGCTGGTCGCCGGGATGACGACGTCGGCCCAGGACGCGAGCCCGCGCCGGTACATGGCGAAGACGAGCACCTTGTCGGCCTGCTCGGCGAGGATGCGCACGTTGGGGTCGGCGGCGGCGTCGTCGCCGGAGACGACGAGCAGGCGGAGGGGCTCCGGGTTCACATCGTCGCCGTCGTCCGCGGCGGCCCACGCCTCGGCGACGCCGCGTGCGTTCGGCGTGGACGGCAGGTAGAAGGCACCGCAGCTCTCCCGCTCGGCGAAGCCGAGGGCGCCGGCGAGGCGCGCGAGATCCTCGCCGCCGCGGCCGCCGGGGCCGGACCAGATCACGACTGCGCGCTCCGTCTCGCGCAGGCGCCGCCCGAGCGGGCTGCGCCGGTCGGCGAGCCGGCGGCACGCGGCGGCGGCGTTCCCGGCCGGCGCCTGCACCGAGCCGGACACGCCGACGGTGACGATCTCCGCGCCGCGGCGGCGCGCCGAGCGGATCCAGAGGTCGACGATCGGCGCGCGCTCGGCGACCGCCTCGTCGCCGATCACGACGACCAGCTGGGCCGAGCCGATGGCCTTGAGCGGCGCGCGGTAGGCGTCGAGCGCCGGGCTCGTCTGCTCCGGCAGCACGGCCGAGTGCGCGTCGAGGCCCACGCGCAGGAGCCGCCCGAGCGCGTACGCCTGCTCGAGTGTCTCCGTTCCCGAGAGCGCCGTCAGGATCTGCCCGCCCGCCTCGCGCAGGAGCTCCTCGGCGGCGTCGATGGCCTGCTCCCACGGCACCGCGCCGAGCTGGCCGCCGGTGCGCACCATCGGCGCAGCGACGCGGTCGCCGGCGTAGATCGACGGCCAGGCGAAGCGGCCCTTGTCGCAGAGCCAGCCCTCGTCGACCTCGGGGTGGTTCCGGCTCTGCACGCGCTTGACCTTGCCCTCGCGCGTGGTCACCGAGATGTTGCAGCCGACCGGGCAGAGCGTGCAGACGCTCGGGACGTTCTGGATCTCCCACGGCCGCGCTTCGAACCGGTAGGCGGTGGATGTGAGCGCGCCGACCGGGCAGAGCTCGATCACGTTGCCCGAGAACGGCGCCCGGTACGGCTCGTCCTCGAACGTGGCGATCATCGACTGGGCGCCGCGGTTGCGGGCGATCAGCTGGCCGTCCTCGGCCACGCCCTCGGAGAAGCGCGTGCAGCGGTAGCAGAGGATGCAGCGCTCGCGGTCGAGCGCGATCAGCGGGCTGATCGGGATCGGCTTGTCGAACGTCCGCTTCATGAACGTCATGCGCGTCTTGCCGGGGCCCCAGCGGAACGTGAGGTCCTGCAGCGGGCACTCGCCGCCCTTGTCGCAGACGGGGCAGTCGAGCGGGTGGTTGATCAGGAGGAACTCGAGCGTCCCGTTCTGACCCTCGGCCGCCTTCTCCGACGTCTGCGCCGTCTTGACGACGAGCCCGTCCTGGGCGCTCAGCGTGCAGCCGGCCTGCAGCTTCGGCATGCCCTCGACCTCGACCAGGCACATGCGGCAGGCGCCGACCGCCGGGCCGAGCCGCGGCTCGTAGCAGAAGACCGGGATCTCGATCCCCGCCTGGATCGCCGTCTCGACGAGGCCCTGGCCCTTCGGCGCCTCGACCTCGCGGCCGTCGATCGTGATCATGACCACCTCCGGGACGCTCATGGCATCACCGCCAGGGGCTGTCCCCGCAGGGGGCTGTCCCAAGTGGCTCGCGCGACGAACACGTTCGAACCCGACACCCGCCCCATTCGGCAAGAGGCCTGAAGCAGCATCACGCCGGCACCTCAACAGTCGGGTGATGCGAGTGCTGCTCGACCGGGGCGACGATGCCCTCGAGCGACGACTCGCCGCCGTACGGGCAGCCGCCGGCGTCGACGTGCTCGCGGAACTCGGCGCGGAACTTGTCGATGTAGCTCGCAATTGGCATGGCGGCGGCGTCGCCGAGCGGGCACAGGCACTTGCCGAGGATGCGGTCGCAGATGTCGAGCAGCAGGTCGAGATCCGACTGCTCGGCGTGCCCGTCCTCGATCTTGTGGAGGATCTGCACCATCCAGCGGGTGCCCTCGCGGCACGGCGTGCACTTGCCGCAGGACTCGTGCATGTAGAACTGCGCGACCCGCAGGCCGAGCTGCACCATGCAGCAGCTGTCGTCGATGACGATGACCGCGCCCGAGCCGAGCAGCGAGCCGGCTTCCGCCATGGAGTCGGCGTCGAGCGGCGTGTCGATCTGGTCCGGCGTCAGCACCGGCACGGAGGAGCCGCCCGGGATGATGGCCTTCAGCTCGCGGCCGGCCTCGAGCCCACCGCCGATGTCGTAGATCAGCTCGCGCAGCGTCGTCCCGACCTCGAGCTCGTAGTTGCCGCCGCGCGCGACGTTGCCGGACAGCGAGAAGACCCGGGTGCCGGTCGAGTTCGGCGGGTCGCCGATCGTGGCGTACTCCTTGCCGCCGAGCTCGAGCACTACCGGCACGGTCGAGACCGTCTCGACGTTGTTGATCAGCGTCGGCGCGGCGTAGAGCCCGGACACTGCGGGAAACGGCGGCCGCGACCGCGGCTGGCCGCGCTTGCCCTCGAGCGACTCGAGCAGTGCCGACTCCTCGCCGCAGATGTACGCGCCGGCGCCGCGGTGCAGGACGATGGTGACGCCGCGGAGCAGCCCGGCCTCTCGCACCTCCTCGAGCGCGTCGCGCAGGATCTCGAACTCGCGCAGGTACTCGCCGCGGATGTAGATGAAGACGCGGTCGCACTGGATGGCGTGGGCGGTGATCAGGCAGCCCTCGATCAGCCGGTGGGGCGCCGAGAACATGATCTCGCGGTCCTTGAAGGTGCCGGGCTCGGACTCGTCGGCGTTGACGACGAGGTACGTGGGCTTGCCCGTGCCCTTGGCCAGGAAGCTCGCCTTGCGGCCCATCGGGAAGAAGGCGCCGCCACGGCCGCGCAGGTTCGACTCGATGATCTCGTCGATGATCGACTGAGGCTCACGCGCGCGTGCGCGCGTGAGCGACCTGTAGCCGCCGATCTTCTTGTACTCGCGCAGCTGCGTCAGGTCGCGGGTGTCCGCCTCGGCGAGCAGGAGGGAGCGCCTAGGCATTCCGCAGCTCCTCGACGATCGCCGGCACGTCCTCGGGCTGGACCGGCTCGCGGTAGCGGTGGTCGACCGCGACGACGGTGGCCCAGCCGCAGCCGCCCGCGCACTCGACCGTGCGCAGCGTGACCTCGCCGTCCTCGGTCGTCTCGCCCGGGCCGATCCCGAGCTCGGCCTGGAACGCCTCGAGCACGCGCTGTGCGCCGACGAGCGCGCAGGAGACGTTCGTGCACACCTCGACCAGGTGGCGGCCGACGGGGGCCAGGTGGAACATGTCGTAGAACGACGCGACCGACTCGCAGTAGGCCGGCGTCGTGCCGAGCGCGTCCGCGACCTCGCGTAGGGCGTCGGGCGACAGCCAGCCGTAGCGCTCCTGCGCAAGGCGCAGCGCCGGCAGCGTCGCCGAACGGCCGTCGGGGTACTCGGCCATCATCCCCTCGATCTCGCGCGCGAGCGAGCGGGCGCTCACCGGTCGACCTCGCCCATCACGGTGTCGAGCGAGCCGACGATCGCGATCAGGTCGGCGACGAGCGCGTCCGACATGCACGTCGCCGTCGCCTCGAGCGCGACCAACGACGGGGCGCGGAACTTGACGCGCCACGGCTTCGGGCCGCCGTCGGACACGACGTAGCAGCCGAACTCGCCGCGCGGCGACTCGACGGCCACGTAGACCTCCCCCTCCGGGACTCGATAGCCCTCGGTGACGATCTTGAAGTGGTGGATCAGCGACTCCATCGAGGTGTGCAGCTCCTCCCGCGGCGGAAGCACGACCTTGCGGTCGTCCGCGATCCACGGCTCGTCCTGCATGCCCTCGAGCCGGTCGAGGCACTGGACGACGATCCGGGTGGATTCGCGCATCTCCTCCATGTGGACGCGGTAGCGGTCGTAGACGTCGCCGTGGAAGTAGACCGGGACGCGGAAGTCGACCTCCGGGTAGGCGAGGTAGGGCTCGTCCTTGCGCAGGTCCCAGTTGATGCCCGAGGCGCGCAGCACCGGGCCTGACTGGCCGAGCGCGATCGCATCGTCGGCGGACAGCAGCCCGATCCCACGTGTCCGCTCGAGCCAGATGCCGTTGCGGTCGACGAGGTTCTCGTACTCGTCGACGCCCTTGGGCATCTTCCGCGTGAAGGAGCGGCACGCGTCGTAGAACCCGACCGGGATGTCCTCGGCGAGGCCGCCGGTCTGGAAGTACCGCGTGTGCATGCGCACGCCGGTGACCATCTCGAAGAGGTCGAGGATGGTGTCGCGCTCGCGGAACGTGTACCAGAACATCGAGATCGCCCCGATCTCGAGCGCGGCCGTCCCCAGCCAGACCAGGTGCGAGTGGATCCGGTTCAGCTCGCAGAGCAGCGTTCGCATCCAGGTCGCCCTGCGCGGCACCTCGATGCCGAGCAGCTTCTCGATCGCGAGCACGAACGCGAGCTCGTTGTTCTGGAAGGCGAGGTAGTCGATCCGCTCCGGGTACGTGATCGCCTTCCACCAGGTACGTGATTCCATCGTCTTCTCGAAGCCGGTATGCAGGTAGCCGACCACCGCGCGCAGGCCGACGACGCGCTCACCATTGAGCTCGATCACCAGCCGGAGGACGCCGTGCGTGGACGGGTGGTTCGGGCCGAAGTTGATCTCCAGCACGTCGCCGGAGTCGCGCAGCACCTGCGGCACCTCGAGGATCGTCGGGATGTTCGCCGGGATGCGGCTGCCCTCGTAGATCGGAGGGCGCGCGTCGGCGTCGGTGCCCGGGCGGGTGGTGACCGTCATTCTTCGCCGGAGAAGCGGACGGGCTCGCCGCCGATCGGGTAGTCCTTGCGCAGCGGGTGTCCGACCCAGTCGTCCTCCAGGAGGATCCGGC
Organism: uncultured Thermoleophilia bacterium; assembly: GCA_963817375.1. GTDB lineage: Bacteria > Actinomycetota > Thermoleophilia > Gaiellales > Gaiellaceae > JACVRM01. The sequence continues at coordinate 171,290 of CAWFOB010000002.1, forward strand.
TCAGGTTCGGGTGGCCGGCGACCGGGATGCCCATGAGATCCCAGGCCTCCCGCTCGTGCCAGTCGGCGGTCGGCCAGACCGGCACGACGCTGTCGATCTGCTCGCCGTCGTCGAGCCACACCTGGACGCGCACACGTGGCGCGCCCTCGCGCAGCGCAAGCAGGTGGTAGTTCATCGCAAAGCGCTTCGGCTTCGGCTCCGGCTTGCGCGCGTAGCCCTGCGAGCTGAGCGTGTTGATGTCGCGGCCGGACGCGGTGCCGATGTAGCCGGCCACCTCCTTCTTGCCCCAGCCCAGGTAGTCGGCGGCGGTGACGTCGGACAGGAACCAGAAGCCCATGTCGTCGCGCAGGTAACGGCACGCCTCGATGAGCCGCGGGGCGTCGACGACGAGCGTGACCTCGCCGTGCTCCTCCTTCGTCTCCACGAGCCCCGGCACGCCGAGGTAGCGCTCGACGCCGGCAGCCGGCGCAGGCGCCCGGCGGAGCGGCGCGCCCTCGGCGGTCACGTGGCGACTCCGCGCAGCTCGTAGGCGGGCGGGATCCCGGCCTGCACCTTCTCGTGCAGCCGGACGATGCCCTCCATGAGCGCCTCGGGCCGCGGCGGGCAGCCGGGCACGTGGATGTCGACCGGGACGATCTTGTCGACGCCCTGGAGGACGGCGTAGTTGTTGAACATGCCCCCGGAGCTCGCGCAGGCGCCCATCGCGATCACCCATTTCGGCTCGAGCATCTGGTCGTAGATCTGGCGGAGCGGTGCCGCCATCTTGTGGGCGACGCGCCCCGAGACGATCAGCAGGTCTGCCTGCCGCGGCGACGAGCGGAACGCCTCCATGCCGAACCGCGCGATGTCGTAGCGCGAGGCGACGATCGACATCATCTCGATCGCGCAGCACGCAAGCCCGAACGTGTCCGGCCACATCGACTTCGCCTGCGCCCAGGCGACGGCCTTCTCGAGCGTCGTCAACCCGAGCTTCTGCTCCAGGTCGCCCCCGAGCTCCTCCTCGAAGACCCCGGGCCCGCGCCCCTTCATCAGCACGCGCTCGCTCTTCAGGCCGAAGTCGGCCAGGCGCTTGGAGCGGTTCACCGCCACGTCAGGGCCCCCTTCCGCCAGATGTAGACATACGCGAGCGCGAGGATCGCGACGAAGAACATCAGCTCCCAGAAGGCGAACCAGCCGAGGTCGTTGAGCACCACCGCGAGCGGGTAGAGGAACACGATCTCGATGTCGAAGACGATGAAGAGCATTGCCGTCAGGTAGAAGCTGACGGTGAAGCGCTGCGCCGGCGGCGGCCCGAGCGAGACGCCGGACTCGAAGGGGATCTCACGGACGCGGGTGAGCTTCCTCGGCCGCTGTGCGAATGCGAACGACGCAAAGATCATGGTGGCCGGGATCGCGACCGCGAGGATCCCGTAGATCAGGAACGGCAGCCACTCTCCGAGCACGCGGGAGGCACCGTACCAATCCCCGGACGCCCTGGCACGAGGTGAGGCGAAAACGGCTATTCAATGCGCGTACGCGGTGTCACAAAGTCCGCCGCGGCGCCCGGGAGCGAGCAAGCTACACTGAGACCGTGGCGACCACCGAACAGCCGGTCCAGCTCGTTTCGCTCACCGAGGCGGCCGCGTCGAAGATCAAGACGCTCCTCGCCGAAGAACAGGGTGACGAGCTCGGCGTCCTGCGGATCGCGGTCCAGGGCGGCGGCTGCTCGGGCTTCCAGTACGCGCTCGGCTTCGACCGCGCGGCCTCCGAAGGCGACCTCGAGATGACCGTGCACGGCGTCGACGTCGTCGTCGACCCGTACAGCGCGCCGTACCTGCGCGGCACGGAGATCGACTTCGTGGACGGCCTTCAGGGCGGCTTCGCCATCAACAACCCGAACGTCGTCGCTGCCTGCGGGTGCGGGCACTCGTTCCAGGTCGACGACGAGACGGGTGAGCCGGTCGAGGCTGCTGGTGGCGGCTGCGGCTCCGGCTGCGCGCACTAGCCCTCCAGGAAGCCCCTCCGTAGGTTGTACCCGGCCGAGGCGTTTAGTACGTTCGCCGCGTCCACTTCCGATCTGAGGGGGGTTCATCAATGGCAGGAGTCCACCGGGTTTGCCGGTCGATCCTGAAGTGGTTCTCCGCGCTGTACGTCGTCGCGATCATCGTCCAGATCTTCCTGGCCGGCGAAGGCATCTTCCGGATGTCCGTCATCAAGAACTCTGAAGACTGCGACAAAGGGGCGCCCCACTGCGTCACGAACTCGACCACCCTGGACGCGCATCGGGGCCTCGGCTTCTTCCTGACCATGCCGGGCGCCCTGCTCTTCCTGATCATTGCGCTGCTTGCCTGGCACCCCGATACGCGGGTACGCATCGTCTCGATCCTGGCGCCGATTCTCGCCTTCGTGCAGATCGTTCTTGCGGGCATCGGCGGGTATGTCGCCGGCCTCCATCCGGTGAACGCCGTCCTCGTGCTCGGGCTGTTCGGCTGGCTGGCCTGGACGCTGTTCCGTCAGCCGCAGGAGGCGGTGGCGACCGAGCCCGCGATGGCCAGTTCCCCCTGACCTGACCGGCTTGCGGGCGGGCGCGCCCGCTAGGGTCATCGCGTGAGCGCGCCCGCCCGCCCGTTCCGCGTTGCCGTGGTCGGCTCCGGGCCGGCCGGGTTCTATGCCGCGGGCGCCCTCCTGGCGGCCGATCCGCCGGCCGAGGTCGACCTCTACGACCGGCTGCCGACGCCCTGGGGGCTCGTCCGTCTCGGCGTCGCGCCCGACCACCCGAAGATCAAGGACGTCTCGCGCGCCTTCGAGAAGATCGCCGCGCGGCCTGGGTTTCGCTTCCTCGGCAACGTCGAGGTCGGCCGGGACATCACGCCCGACGAGCTGCGCCGCTGCTATGACGCGGTCGTCTACGCGTTCGGCGCGCAGACCGGCCGGCATCTCGGCATCCCCGGCGAGGAGCTTCCGGGCTGCTGGGGCGCCACCGAGTTCGTCGCCTGGTACAACGGCCACCCCGACTTCCAGGACGTCCCGTTCGACCTCGACGTCGAGCGGGTCGTGGTCGTCGGCGCCGGGAACGTGGCGCTCGACGTTGCTCGGATGCTCGCCCTGACCGAGGAGGAGCTGGCCCCGACCGACACCACCGACGCCGCCGCCCTGGCGATCGTCCGCTCGCCGCTGAAGGAGATCGTCGTGGTCGCGCGGCGCGGGCCTGCCCAGGCTGCCTTCACCACGCCCGAGCTCAAGGAGATGGGCGAGCTCCAGGGCGCTGACGTCGCCGTCGACCCGGCCCAGCTCGAGCTGGATCCCGCGAGCGCCGCGTTCGCGGAGTCGGACACGAACGCACGCCGCAACATGGAAGTGCTGCGCGAGCTGGCCGCGCGCCCGGCCGCGGGCAAGCCGCGCCTCGTGCGCTTCCAGTTCTGCGTCTCACCGGTCGCCGTCCTCGGCGAAGAGCGCGTCGAGGCGGTCGAGCTCGTGCACAACCGGCTCTCCAGCGACGACACGGGCCGCGTGAGCGCGGTCGCGACGGACGAGCGCGAGGCGATCCCCGCAGGCCTGGTCTTCCGCAGCGTCGGCTACCACGGCGTCCCGCTCGACGGTGTCCCGTTCGACGAGCGGCGCGGCACGATCCCGAACGACAGCGGCCGCGTCGGCGACGGCGTCTACTGCGCGGGGTGGATCAAGCGCGGGCCGACCGGCGTCATCGGCACCAACAAGAAGGACGCGACGGAGACCGTCGAGCTGCTGCTCTCCGACTGGCGCGAGGGGCGGCTTCCGCAGGCCGAGCGGCCCGATCCGGCCATGCCGCTCGAGCTGCTCGCCGAGCGTGGCGTCGAGGTCGTCTCGTACGCGGGCTGGGAGAGGCTGGACGCCGCGGAGCGCGCGGCCGGCGAGCTGCGCGGCAAGCCGCGCGTCAAGCGGGTTACCTGGGACGACCTGCTCGCGGCGGCGCGCGGCGAGGCGGGGCGCCCGCTCAGCCCCGCCTGACGAAGCGCGGTCGTGGCGCTCGCCTTCCAGGTGCTCGTGACGGGCGCGGCGGCAGGCGCCGTCTACGGGCTCGTCGCCGTCGGCCACTCGCTCGTCTACCGCCTGACCGGGGTCGTCAACTTCGCGTACGGCGACCTTGTCGGCCTCGCCGTCTTCACCACACTGCTGGTCGCCGCGGGCACCGGGCCGGTCACGCAGACGAGCATCGGCGGCCCCCGCTTCCTCGTCGCGCTAGTCGCAGGGGTCGTTGTCTGCACGGCTGCCTCAGCCGGCACCTACCTCTTCGCGATCCAGCCGTACCTCGAGCGCGGGTCCACGATCGGCTGGGTCGGCGCCACCCTGGCGGTCGCCTTCGCATTGAACGCGCTCGTCGCTCTTATATTCACGCGCGCGAGCTATGTGATCCCCGACGCGCTGCCGTTTCGCCGGGTCGGCACCGGCGGCTACTTCGCGGTCGGCGACGTCGAGGTCCAGGCGCGAGCGTTCTTCGTGATCGCGGTCGGCATCGCGCTCGCCGCCGCGGCGTCGCTCGTCCTCGCGCGGACCCGGTTCGGACGGGCGCTGCGCGCGATCGCGGACGACGCCGACGCGGCGAGCATGATGGGCGTCCCGGTGCAGACGCTCGTCGCGGCCGCGTTCGGGCTGTGCGGCGCGCTCGCGGGGCTGGCGGCGATCGTGGCGGCGCCGAGCGCCTCGTTCTCCACGCAGACGGGGCTGCTGCTCGGCGTGAAGGGCCTCGTCGCAGCGCTCCTCGTCCGCTTCGGGTCGCCGTGGCGCGCGTTCGGCGCCGGGGTTGCGCTCGGGATCGCCGAGGCGGCGATCGCCGGCCTCACCGTTGCGGGGTACGAGGTCGGGCCCGAGTACCGCGAGGTGCTCCCGATCGCGGCCGTCCTGCTGCTGGTCGCGCTGCGCCCGCCGCGGCAGGCGCTGGAGGAGCAGGAATGACTCGCGTCGTCGAGAGCGCCCGCGGCGCCGTGCGGGACGTGCGCGCGGCGTGGGGCAGGGAGCAGACCCTCCTCGCCGCGGTCACGGCTGCGGCGCTGCTACTGCCGCTCGTCGTGCGCGACCAGCTGACGATGACGAGCCTCGCGTCGTGGGCCTACCTCGCACTCGCGGCGGTCGGGCTCACGTTCGTGGTGGGTATTGCCGGCATGCCTTCGCTCGCGCAGGGAGCGCTGCTCGCGGTCGGCGCGGTGGTCGCCTCCGTCCTGCGCGCGGACGGGAACTGGCCGCCGCTTGCCGCCGCCGCGGCCGGCGCCCTCGCCGCAGCGGTCGCGGGCGGCGTGGTCGGCGCCGCAGTCGGGCGTGTCCGCCCCGCGTTCGTCGCGGTGGCCACCTGGCTGGTCGCGTGGCTCGTGGCCCGCGGCCTTGCCGAGTTCCCGGCGTTCGCCGGCGGGGCCCAGGGTCGCATCGTGCCGCAGGGGAGCATCGCCGGCATCGACCTCGGCCCGACGCTGCACTGGGAGCTCGCCGTGCTGCTGGTCGCTCTCGGCGCGCTCGGGCTTGCCGGCGTCGCACGCGGCCAGCCCGGCCTCGGGCTCGCCGGGCTTCGCGAGCGGCCCGCGGCGGCGCTGGCGCTCGGCGTGCCGGCACTGCGCCTGCGCACGGCGGCGTTCGCAGCGGCCGGGCTCTACGCCGGGCTCGCCGGCGCGCTCGCCGTCCAGCTCGACGGGATCGCCGACCCGGCCGCCTACTCGCCCGTGCTGTCGTTCACGCTCTTCGCCGCCGTGCTGCTCGGCGGCGCGCGCTCGGCCAGCGGCGCCGTCGCCGGCACCGCGTTCGTCGGCCTGCTCTTCTGGGTCGCGGACCGGCTCGCATCCTCGGCCGGGGTCGCCACCGGCCGGCTGGGCACGCTGTTCGCGGCCGCGCTCCTCCTCGGCGCGCTCGCGATCCGCAGCGAGACCGTGCTTCCGCCGCTGTTCCGGCGCCGGGAGCACGTGCCGGGCCCCGTGCCGCTTCCGGCTTCGCGCCCCGCACGGCTGGAGGCGCGCGGGCTCGAGAAGCGGTTCGGCGACGAGCCGGCGCTGACGGAGTTCGACGTCGCCGTCGAGCCGGGCGCGATCACCGCGCTCGTCGGCCCGAACGGGTCCGGCAAGACGACCGCGCTCAGGCTGCTCGCCGGCACGCTCGCGCCCGACGCCGGCTCGGTGCTTCTCGACGGGTCGCCGCTTCCGCGCGGCAGTCAGCGGTCGCGCGCGCTCGCGGGCATCGTGCGGACGCTCCAGGCGACGCAGGTCTTCGCCGGGCTGACGGTGCTCGAGAACGCGCGTGTCGGGGCCGGGCTCCACGTCCCGGCGACGGGGCTTGCCAGGTCGCTCGTCGCCACGCCGCGCGCGCGTGCCGGATCAGGCGTTGCCCGGGGGACGGCCCTCGCCGCGCTGCGGGAGGTCGGCCTCCACGGCGACGCGGAGCGGGTCGCCGGTCACCTGACCGGCACGGACCAGCGGCTGCTCATGCTCGCCGCCGGGCTCGCCGCGTCGCCGCGCGTTCTGCTCGTCGACGAGCCGTCCGCCGGCGCGGCCCCCGAGGACGTCGAGCGCATCGCGGACGTGCTGGTGCGGATCCGCGACCGCGGCATCGCCGTGCTCGTGGTCGAGCACAACCTCGGTCTCGTCGGCCGCATCGCAGGGTGCGTCGTCGTGCTGGACGCGGGGCGGACGATCGCCGTGGGCACGCCATCCGAGATCGGTGACGACCCGGCCGTCCGGGCCGTCTATCTCGGCCGGCGCCCGGCGGCGTGATATCGCCACAAATGCGCGATTTGCAGGGTGATATCAGCTTGACCTCGGTCGCGGGATGCGCTACAAGCCGCTCTCCCGACGAAAGGAAGTGCCTTGATGCGATCGATTGTGGCTCTGCTCCTGTTCGCGATCGCGCTCGGCGTCGCCGGGTGCGGCGGCGGGAAGAGCGATAGCGAGAAGGCGGCGGAGGCGGCGAAGAACGCGGGCGCCAACGAGATCACGTGCGACGGCTCGGCGCTCTCCGGGGACAGCGGTCTCGCAGCGGGCTTCCCGAAGCCGAGCGGCGTCACGTACGTGAAGACGCGCCAGGACGGCCCGACCACCGTCGTCAACGCGTACTACGAGGGTGACCTCGACGCCGCGTACACCGCGTACAACGACGCGTTTCCGCCGGCGGGCTACACCGTCCCCTTCCACGAGAAGGAGGACAAGGACGCCGAGGTCTCCTACGCGAAATCCAAGGGGACGACCGGACTGGTAGCACTCAAGGCCGAATGCGACAACGGCCGCATCTCCGTCCGCATCACCAGCCGCTCGGCCTAGCGCTCGCGCTCGCCCTCTGCGTCGCCGCGTGTGGCGGCGGCGCAGAGGGCTCGAGCACGCAGTCCGCCACGCCGCTGACGATCGTCGTGAACGCGCCGTTCACCGGCGCGCCGGAGGTCGCGGAGGGGATGGCGAACGGCGTCGATCTTGCCGTGCAGCAGCGCACGCAGGGCGGTGTCCTCACCGCGGGGGACCACCGGTACCGCATCCGCATCTCGAAGCTGGACGACCAGCTGTCGCCGCTCCAGGCGCTACGGAACGTCCGCACGGCGATCGACGACCACGCGCTCGCGGTCGTCGACGAGGGGACGGGCGTGGACGCCTCCTGGTCGGCGGCGAACGCCGCGCACGTGCCGATCGGGATCGTCTACCAGGGGGGCCAGGAGCTGGTCGACCCGGTCAAGCGCCCGAACGTGTTCCGGGTCGCGCCGACCGACCGCGGGCTCGCGTTCCGCCTCGGCGAGTACGTCGCGCCGAAGCACCACAAGGTCGCGTTCCTCGTCGACGACACGGCCTACGGGAGCCACGGCCGGGAGGCGCTCGACAAGGCGTGGGCATTCGACCCGAAGGAGGTCGTGGCGCACGTTGTCCTGCCGTCCGGCCAGACCGACCTCTCGCCGCAGGTGCTGCGGGCGCAGCGCGCCGGCGCGAACGCGCTGATCGTCTGGGCGCGCGGTCCCGCGATCGCCTCCGTCGTCGCGGCGGCACGGTCGCGCGGGTGGAACGTGCCCATCTACACGACGCCCGCAGGCGCCGACCCGATCGTCCGTCAGCAGCTCGCCGACCACTCGCAGTGGGTCGACGGGCTCACCTTCGCGTCGGGCCGCATGACCGCGGAGGCGGGGCCGGGGCCGTTCGAGCAGTTCCAGCAGGCCTACGAGGGCGCGTTCGGCCCCAACCTCGTCGGAGTGAAGACGAAGGAGGGCGCCCCCGTCACGCAGCCGCCCGAGTTCGCCATGTACGCGTACGACATGACGCAGGCGATCCTCGCCGCGCTCCAGACGGCGGGCGGCGCCGGCGACCGCGCGAAGTACGTCCGCGTGCTCGGGACGACGACGGTCGAGGGCGCGAACGGCGACCACCGCTCCTTCAACCGCCGGAACCACGAAGGCGTGATCGACGACGACGTCGCCTTCGCGCGGTTCCACGACATGACGTTCGCGCCGGTCTCCGACGACCCGCTGTCGGCCTCGCTGCCGACGATCACCCAGACGCAGTGAGGCTCGCCGCAGTTGTCGCCTGCGCGCTCGCCTGGCCGGCGCTCGCGGCCGCCGCCGGCCGCCAGGTGGTGCTCCCGGATCCACACGTCCCGCTGACGCCCGAGCCGCCGCTCGCAGGCTCGACCGGGTCGGCGCGCGTGCCGCAGCCCGGGCGGACGCGGGAGGTGATCCGCGTCGGCGTCGACTCGGCGGGGCGCCCCGTCCGCGTGGCGGTGGTGCAGCGCATCGAGCTCCGTGGCGTCGGCGACTACGAGTTCACCGTGCCGGCGCCGGTGCGCGACGTCTACGCGCCGGCCGGCGCCCGGGCGCAGCCGGGTCTGCTCGATCGCGCGATCGTCTGGCAGGGGTTCTCGCCCGGCCGCCGCGATCTTGTCGCGGTCGCGACGCTCGATCCCGGCGCGGCGGCCGTGTTGCCGCTGGCGCTCAGCATCGAGACCCGGACGAGCGGGGACCGGTTCAGGGTCGTCCTTCAGCTCCGCAACCGCACCGAGACACGGGTGCCGTCGTTCACCGGACGCGGCGACGCCGCCGGGCTGGCGGCCGTGCTCGACGGCATTCGCCGGACGCTCGCGCGCGGCCAGGCGGTTGCGCCGCCGCTCATCACCGCCGACGTCCGCCCGGCGACGATCCCCGTCGAGACGCCGCTCGAGTTCCGCGGCCGGCTCATGCTCGCGCCGTCCGTGCGCGGCGTGCACGTCGTCGGCGGCCGGCTCGAGGGCCGCCGCGTCGTGTTCGCCGGGACGGCCGGCGGCGCCGACCCGTCACGGCAGCTCGTCGTCGTCACGGGCATCGGCGAGCCGGCGCCCCGGGTGCGCGTCGCTGTGACGCCGGTGCGGGGCGTCCCGACGCCTCCGGGCGGCGGCTCGTGGCGGGCCGCAGTCGCCAGGGGCCGGGCCGACGGAACCGACCTGCTCGAGGCCTCGGTCGACACGATGCTCGGCCTCGCCCGGGCCAACCAGTACGAGACGTTCCTGGCGACGCCCGGCACGCCCGAGCAGGCGAGCGCGACGTACGTGTACGCCACCGCCAGGGTGCCGGTCGCGTCCCCGGCGCCGAAGCCTTCGGGCGGCGGCGGTGGCGGCCTTCCAGGCGGGCTCACCGTCGCCGCGGCCCTGCTCGTCCTCGCGGCGGCGGCCGTCGCCTGGGCATACCTCTGACTACACTCGCACCATGGCCACCGAGACGCGCCAGGAGCTGTGGGGCGGCGAGACGCGCAAGGCCGTGGACAACTTCCCGGTCTCGGGAGAGCCGATCCCCGTCTCGGTCGCGCGCTGGCTCGGCCGCATCAAGGCCGCAGCGGCGCGGGCGAACGCCGATCTCGGGCTGCTCGACCGCGACAAGGCCGAGCGCATCGCCGCCGCCGGGGACCGCATTGCCGCCGGCGAGCTCGACGACCAGTTCCCGATCGACGTCTTCCAGACCGGCTCGGGGACGAGCTCGAACATGAATGCGAACGAGGTCATTGCCTCGCTTGCCGGCGACGACGTGCACGCGAACGACGACGTCAACATGGGCCAGTCCTCGAACGACGTCTTCCCGTCAGCCGTCCACCTCGCCGCGCTCGCCGACCTGACGGAGGACCTGCTCCCGGCGCTCGACCGGCTGGCTGCCGCGCTCGAGGCGAAGGCGCGCGAGTTCGACGACGTCGTCAAGTCGGGGCGCACGCACCTGATGGATGCGGTACCCGTGACGCTCGGCCAGGAATTCGGCGGCTACGCCGCCCAGGTGCGGCAGGGCGCCGACCGCGTGCGCGCGACGCTGGGCCGCGTCGGCCAGATCCCGCTCGGCGGAACCGCCACCGGGACCGGCCTCAACACCCATCCGGAGTTCGCCGGCCGCGTCCGCCGGCTCCTTGGCGAGGCGACCGGCCTGACCATCTCGCCTCCGGCCGACCCGTTCGAGTCGCAGGCTGCACGCGACGCGCTCGTGGAGGCGTCCGGCGCGCTGAAGACCGTTGCCGTCTCGCTCACGAAGATCGCGAACGACCTGCGCCTGATGGGCTCCGGCCCTCGTGCCGGCCTGGCCGAGATCTTCCTGCCCGAGCTCCAGAAGGGCAGCTCGATCATGCCGGGCAAGGTCAACCCGGTCATCCCCGAGGTCGTCACGCAGGTCGCCGCCCAGGTGATCGGAAACGACGCGGCCATCACCGTCGGGGGCATGCAGGGTCACTTCGAGCTCAACGTCTTCGTGCCGCTGATCGCGCGCAACCTGCTGCAGTCGATCCACCTGCTCACGAGCGCGTCCTCAGCTGCTCGCCGACAAATGCGTCGACGGCATCGAGGCGAACCGCGAGCAGTGCGAGCGCTACGCCGAGCTGACGCTCTCGGCGGCCACTGCCCTGAACCCGTACATCGGGTACGACAAGGCGGCGGAGATCGTCAAGCAGGCGTCGCAGACCGGGCGCTCGCTGCGCGAGGTCGCCCGCGAGGCCGGTGTCTCTGACGACGTCCTCGATCGCGCGCTCGACTACCGCGCGATGGCCAAGCCGCATGGGTAATTCCCCCGGTTTCTCCTAGAAACCTTCGATTCGGCGCGGTATAACCCGCTCGCTCGCGCATGCGCGAGTCCCTGCGCGCCGAGGGAGGCGGCGCCACCCGAGAGAAAGGGAACCCGTGAACCGATTGAGAGGTGGGGTCGTACTCGTCCTCGCTGCAGTCGTTGGGGGTCTCGCGGTCGTCTCCGCCGGTTCGGCGAGCGGCCAGGCGGGCGCGGAGAAGTACACCGCGACGCCGCTTGCCCCCGACAACACGTACGTTGCGGCGAAGTCGCAGTCGGGCCAGATCGCCGAGTCGGACGGCGCGCTCATCCGGCGCACCGACTCGCGGCCGGTCAACGTCGTGCTCAAGTACGACTTCGACGCGGTCGCGTCCTACAAGGGCGGCATCAAGGGCCTGAAGGCGACGAGCCCGGCCGTCACGAAGAAGTCGCTCAAGCGCAACAAGGCGGCAGTCCGCGCCTATCAGCGCTACGCGAAGACCTTCTCCCGCAACGTCACCAGGCGCGTCGAGCGCGCGGTGCCGAGCGTGAAGGTGCGCAGCACGTTCACCACCGTCTACGGCGGCGTCTCTGCGCGCGTTCCGGCGAACAAGGTCCGTGACCTGCTCAAGGTCAACGGCGTGGTCGCCGTCCAGCGCGACTCCCTCCAGCAGCCGCAGGACGACAACACGGACTTCATTGGCGCAACGAACGTCTGGCCGTCCCTCGGCGGCTCGGCGAGCGCCGGCTCGAACGTGACCGTCGGGGTCATCGACACCGGCCTCTGGCCCGAGCACCCGATGCTGTCGCCCACCGGCGTCTCCGCGCCGGCCGGCGGCATCAAGGGCTGCCAGTTCGGCAACGGGAGCGACTCGGCGCACCTCGGCCAGCCGTTCGCCTGCAACAACAAGCTGGTCGGCGCCTACGCGTTCATGGCCACGTACATGGCGAACGTCGGCGCCGGCTCGAACGAGTTCTGCAACAACACGACCGCATGTGTGCTCGCCGCGTGACCCCGAGGGTCACGGCACGCACACGACGACCACGGCGGCAGGCGACTGCGTCCAGTCGGCCGTGCTCTACGGCGTCGAGCGTGGGCCGGTGTGCGGGATCGCGCCGGGCGCGCACGTCGATCGATGTACCGCGTCTGCGCAGCGCAGGGCTGCTTCAGCTCCGACTCGGTGGCCGCGGTGCAGCAGGCGATCGCGGACGGCGTCAACGTCCTCAACTTCTCGATCTCGGGCGGCGGCGATCCGTACACCGACCCGGTCGAGCTCGCCTTCCTCGACGCGTACCACGCCGGCATCTCGGTGAACGCGTCGGCCGGCAACAGCGGTCCCGCTGCGGCCACGACGGACCACGGCGGCCCGTGGGTCACGACCGTGGCCGCCTCGACCGGCCCGCGGTTCTTCACCTCGACGCTGCACCTGACCGCGGACGGCGGGGCGACCTTCAGCATGCCGGGCGTCACGCTCACGAACGGGATCTCGGCGGCGACCCCGGTGATTCTCGCCCAGAGCATCCCGGGTGAGGACGTCCTCTGCCAGACGCAGCTGACGACTGCCGCGCAGATCGCTGCGGCACCGGGAAGATCGTCGCTCTGCCAGCGCGGCACGAACGCCCGCGTCGACAAGGGCTTCAACGTCGTCGCGGGCGGCGCGGCCGGGATGATCCTCTACAACCCGGTCGCCGAGGACACCGAGTCCGACAACCACTGGCTGCCGGCGATCCACGTCGACGGCCCGTCCACGGCGCTGCTCGCGTTCATCAACGGCCACACGAACGTGAAGGCGAGCTGGGCCCAGGGCAACGCCGACGCCGACGACGCCGGACGTCATGGCGACGTTCTCGTCGCGCGGCCCGAGTGCCGACTTCATCAAGCCGGACGTCACCGCGCCGGGCATCCAGGTGCTCGCGGGGATGACGCCGCAGCCGACGGACGGCACCGACAACGGCCCGCCCGGCAACCTCTACCAGGCGATCGCCGGCACCTCGATGTCGAGCCCGCACGCGGCCGGCGTCTCGGCGCTCGTCAAGGCGGCGCACCCGAGCTGGACGCCGGCGGAGATCAAGTCGGCGCTGATGACGTCGGCTGCGACCAGGACGTCGTCAAGGAGGACGGCGTCACCCCGGCCGACGCCGTTCGACGACGGTGCCGGCTCGATCCGGGCCGACCGCGCGGTGAACCCGACGGTCGTGTTCGACGAGTCGTTCGCGAACTACGTCGCGTCGGCGAGCGACCCACTCCACCGCATCGACCTCAACGTCCCGAGCGTCGACGCGACCACGTTCGGCGGGCAGATCACGACCACCCGCTTCGCAAAGGACGTCAGCGGTGTCAGCCAGGACCTGATCGTCTCGGTCGCTCAGCCGCAGAACGCGCTCATTCGGGCGTCCGACTCGGCTCCGAACTCCGACGGCGAGCTGGCGTACGACAACCGGATCCACATCAACGCCGGCGGCACGACGAAGATCTGGATCATGATCCAGGGCCAGGACCTGGCCAACGGCCAGTACTTCGGCCGGATCACGCTGACGCCGACGGTCGGCACCTCGAGCCCGGTGACGATCCCGGTGGCGTTCAACAAGCAGCAGGGCCTCGTCACGCTCACGCATTCGTGCGCGCCGACGACGTTCCCGACCTCCGGCGGCGTGTCGCACTGCAGCGCGTCGGTGGCGAACTTCGCCGGCGTCCCGGCGAATGTCGAGGTAGGGGTCGCGCAGAGCGACCACGGTGACGGCCTCACGTACTCGAACGTGTCGGGTGGCCAGCTCCTCACGGGCGGCCGCGGTGTCCGGCTCTTGACGACGCTGAGCCCGGCGATCCCGCCGAGTGTCGACGCGATCGCGGACATCACGGGCAACGGCCCGGACGGCGGGTACCTCGCGCTGTCGCTCCTCGGTGTCGGGGCAACCCCAGGTGTCGGCGACGACACGATCACGAACTTCACGGTGCCGACGTTCTACTACGGCGGGCAGCCCTACACCCGCATCGGAGTGGGCTCGAACGGCACGCTCGTGATCGGCGGCGGCCAGGCGGCCGACGCCACGCCGTTCCCGCAGACGTTCCCGAATCCGGCGCCGCCGAACAACGTGGTTGCGCCGCTCTGGACCGACCTCAACCCGGGCTCAGCGGGTGCGATTCGCGTCGCGACGCTCTCCGGGGGCGGGTTCGGCTGGATCGTCATCGACTGGGATGCGGTCCGCAACTTCAGCAACCCGACCACCCACAGCTTCGAGGTCTGGCTCCAGCGGGCCACCGGGGCTGCGGGCACCGGCCCGGGTAGCGAGGCGATCACGGTCGACTACGGGCCGAACCTGACGCTCCCGGGCGACGGCCCCGGTCTCGGCAACGCTGGCAGCGGCGATCCGGGCACGGGCGTCAACTGGGGTGCCGAGAACTCGAACGGCACCAGCGGGAAGAACATCACGCCCGCGCCGGTGAACGGCCACGAGTTCGACGTCCAGACCAGCCCGCCGACGGCCGGCGGGCAGGCGACGGTCACGTTCGACGTCGGCGCGAAGCGCCCGGGCACCTACCGGTCGATTGCGTCGATGACCTCGAACGTCACCTCAGGGGTGACCCAGGTCGTCCAGACGTTGACCGCGACGCCGTAACCGCGTCACACCTGCTGAGTGAGAGGGCCGCCCCCGGGCGGCCCTCTCCGTTCACCCCTCAACCGCCCGTCCTGCGGGGTTTTCACGGTGCGATATCCCCGATAACATCCGCTTCTGCGGGGCGCGGTCGCCGGAGCGGCCGTCGATATCACCACCCGAAAGGGGACTGTGGCCGACAAGACCTATCGGTTCCTTCTGCGAATGCCGGAGCACCTTCGGCAGAAGCTCCTCGCGTCTGCCCAGCAGCAGGGACGGAGCTTGAACTCCGAGCTCGTCCAGCGGCTGGAAGAGAGCCTCGACCAGGGATCCAGGCCGGCCCGCGTGCGCCGGCTTCGCGATCGGCTCGCCTCCGTGTACGCCCTACACACCGAGGGGAGAGCAATGTCTCCGAAGCGACTCAGGCTCGGGATCGGCCTTCTGGCCGTCCTGGCCCTGGTTTGTACCGCCGTCGTCGCGGGCGTCGTCCGCAGCGACTCGAGCACGACCGCCGCCTCCGCGAAGCTTGCGCGCGGCGAGACCGAGCTCCCCGCCGCACTGGCCACGAAGATGGCCAAGTCGGCCACGTTCTCGCCAACCACGATGCGCGAGGGCGGCGAGGCGGTCAACGACGGCGCACAGGACTACGCCGAGCACGCGTACCCCGCCGCACAGATTCCGTTCGCGGCGATCAAGGGTTCCCGCGACGACTGGAAGAAGATGAGGGGCCACGGGTTCGACGGCAACGCCCTCGGCGGGCGCTGGCTCAGCCTGGGCCCGGACAACGCGATCTACCCGCTGAACCCGTTCCGCAACCGGTTCGCGTACGTCCCCAACGAGTACGCCGCCGCGGGCCGGACGGCGCACAGCCTGATCGATCCGGACTGCGGGCAGAAGCCGGGCAACTGCCGCCTGTGGATCGCGAATGCGGGCGGCGGCATCTGGCGGACGCTCGATGCGCTGGCCCCGCAGCCGAAGTGGCAGTTCCTGTCGTCGGACTTCGACTCGAACAACACGGCCGCGCTGGCGTTCGACCCGAACGATCCGCGGCACAACACCATCTACGCCGGCACCGGTGAGCCGAACATCTGCCGGAGCGGCTGCCTCGGCGGCGTTGGGCTCTACCGCTCGACGGACGGCGGCAACCACTGGACCGACGCCATCGGGGCCGACGTTTTCGGCGCTCGCGGCATCGGCTCGATCGCGGTCCAGCCGGGCCACTCGAACGTGATCTTCGTCGCCACCGGCGCCCAGGGCTCGCGCGGCATCTCGAGCGTCTGCTGCGACGGCGTCGACCGCGGCGCGAACATCCCGGGGGCCCCGCACTTCGGGCTCTGGCGCTCGACGGACACCGGCCGGACGTGGCAGCTCGTCTCCCAGGGCGCACCGTCGCTCTGCACGGGCTCGACGCCGACGCAGGTGTTCCTCGGCCAGACGCCGTGCTCCCCGCGCGGGGCGCGCCGCGTGATCATTGACCCGGCCGACCCGAACACCGTGTACGCCTCGTTCTTCGCCCGGGGCATCTGGCGGTCGAACGACGCCGGAAGCACGTGGACGCAGATCTTCCAGCCGCTCAACGGCAACCCGTCGAGCCCCGCCACCGGCGCGGACGTCGAGCGGGCGGAGTTCGACGTCGCCACGCTCGGAAACGGGAAGACGCGGATGTACGTCGGCGTCGGCGGCGGCACCGACCACGCCCAGTTCTTCCGAAACGACGACGTTCGCACGGCGCCGGGCGCGACGGTTCAGGCCGGCTGGCAGGACCTGACCTCCGACGAGAACATCGACTACTGCGAAGGGCAGTGCGCCTACGACAACTACGTCTACGTGCCGAAGGGCCCGGACGGGAAGCCGCAGAACCCGGACCGCGTCTACCTGCTCGGCTCGTACGACTACGACAACGTCGGGGTGAACAACGGCCGCGCGATCCTGTTCTCGGACGACGGCGGCCGGCACTTCACCGACGAGTCGATGGACAACGCCGATCCGCTGCAGCCGCACGGCGTGCACCCCGACCAGCACTCGATCGTCACGAACCCGCGGAACTTCCGCCAGTTCATCGAGACGAGCGACGGCGGGGTCGTGCGCTCCGACGGCACGTGGGTCGACGGCAGCGGCGACTGCACGGCCGTGAAGCAGCTGTCGGGCGCGGAGCTCGACCTCTGCAAGCGGCTGACGTCGCGCATCCCCGGTCAGCTGCAATCGATCAACCGCGGCCTGACGACGCTCGCCTTCTACCAGGTGTCCGCGAATCCGAACCGGCCCGGCGAGTACGCCGGCGGCACGCAGGACAACGGCTCCTGGATGAGCGACCCGTCGACGGTGCCGGTGGGCCCGAATGGCAACGGCATCAACCCGCCGGGCGACCCGAAGGTCAAGCCGGACGGATCGACGTGGATCGAGACGTTCGTCGCGGACGGCGCGGCGAGCAGCTTCGACGCGAAGAACCCGAACTACTCGACGCTGTCGTGGCAGTCGGGCTCGCTCGCGGCAAACCGGCATCCGCGGAACCAGCAGACGCCGTTCTGGATCGGCGACAACGTCAGCTTCCTGCCGCCGTACGTGTACGAGACGCGGCCGTTCCAGTCGCAGCTGTTCTTCGACCCGAACGTGAGCATGCGGCTCTTCTACTCGGCCGAGCACATGTTCCGGGCCGACGACGGCGGCGTGAACCCTGCCTTCGGGCTGGACGCGGTCGAGCAGCACTGCAACCTCTGGACCGGCGACTTCGACGTGAACGGCGACGGCACGTACGAGCCGTTCGACGATGTCTGCGACGGCTTCCGGGCGCTCGGCGACCCAGGCCCGCGCGGCCGGCTCACGTACGGGTCGAACGCGCTCTGCCCGGCGGGCAACCCGCTCGCCGCGCCGAGCGTCCCGTGCCCGGCTCCGTACCCGTACGGAGACGACCGCTCGGGCGGCGAGATCTCGACCTACCAGCGCGTGAAGTCCGACAACGGCACGCTGTGGGCCGGGACGAGCACCGGGCGGCTCTTCATCACGAAGAACGCCGACGCCAAGAACCCGGCCGACGTGACGTTCACGCGCCTCGACGGGTTCTCGTCGATCGACCCGAACCGCTACATCGCGGGCCTCTACGTGATGACGTCCGACCCGAACACGGCGATCGTGTCGTACAGCGGCTACAACGCCGTCACGCCGGCGACGCCGGGTCACATCTTCTCCGTGACGTACAACCCGGTCACGAAGACGGCCACGTGGACGCGGCTGGACGGCGACCTGGGCGACATCCCGGTCAACGACGTCCAGTTCGACGAGCAGCGCGGCGTGCTCTACGCGTCGACCGACTTCGGCGTCATGAAGAAGCGGTTCAAGTTCAAGGATGGCTTCAAGGGCAACGACGAGTGGCGGCCTGCCGCCCCCGGCATGCCCGCCGTCGACGTGCCGGACCTGACGATCCTCCCGGATCAGGGCGTCCTGCTCGCGGCGACGCACGGCCTCGGCGTCTGGACGATGAAGCTCCAGGGCTGATCCGAGCCGACACGGAGTGGACGAGGGGCCGCCTGCGGGCGGCCCCTCGTCGTTCTGCAGGAGCGAGGCGGCGGCGGGCGAATGTGAAGCCGTGACCATCCCGCGCCTCGTCGTGCTCGTCGTCGGCATCGCGGCTCTCGCCGCCGCCGTCCCCTCGCTGAAGGGCAACGCGAGCTCGCTGCAGACGCAGGTCTCGAACTGGATCGACAGCCACGGCGGCAACGGCCAGAGCGCCGAGCAGATCTCGAGCGGCGAGTTCGCGTCCGCGCACGCCGACATGACGCCGTCGGCCCTGCGGAACCTGGTCGGCTCACCGGCCGACGAGAACACGGTGAAGGTCGAGGGGCTGCAGCTCCAGTGCTGGTACTACGGCGTCGCCGGGGCGACCGGGGCGTACCAGTTCTGCTTCCAGGACGGGAAGCTCAGCTCGAAGCGCCGGTTCGCCTCGGGTTAGTGGCTGTAAGCCACTAACTCAGGCTCAGGGCAGCGCGCCGCACTGCTCGGGCATCCGCGTGTAGCTCGCGCGGCTGCCGCGATCCCCCGTCGCCGTGGCGGAGAAGCCCGTGCACCGCGTGCCGGCGGGCCCGGTGAAGCGCACCGTGAAGCTTCCTGCCGAGCTTGCCGTGACGCGCTTGGTGGTCATGCCCGGGAGGCGTCCCACGACGCGTACGTGCTCGCCCGCCTTGAAGCCCGTCCCGCGGAGCGTGACCGGCGACGACGTCATCAGCCGGAGCTGCGCGCGGGTCTGACCGCTGGTTGCGGGCCCGCAGAGGACCCCTGCGGCGACCACTGCGGCTACGGCGGCGGGGACGATCCGGCGCACCAATCAAGTATGCCGCAAATCAGGCGGATTTTGCTTGACTTCCGCACCGCAAAGCCATATAAGCGAGCGATATCACCGCCTCGCCCGGGGCGATATCAACGGGTGGGCGAGGCGCGCAGTCTGCGGGGAACCAGAAAAATCGAGCGTGGGAGGGAACATGCGAGGGAGAGCATTCGTCGTGCTCGCCGGCTTGGCGGCGCTTGCGACGGTTGCACTGATCGGGGGCGCCGTCTTCAAGGGCGGTAGCCACTCGGCGGCGCGGTACTCCAAGTTCAGCCTGACCGATCCGGACAGCAAGGCGCAGACGCCCGGGCTCGGGCCGGGCATGACGTGGGACACCTATCTGCAGGCGGCCGACGCCTATCCGGCGGCGAACGTCACGCCCTCCGAGGTCGCGAACGCCGAGGCGACGTTCAACGCCCTCGCCGCGTCCGACGCGAAGCACGGTGACCCGAAGGGCGGGGGCGCGCAGTGGCAGCAGGTCGGCCCGCAGCAGGACGCCACGCAGCCCGGCGTCACCGCGTTCTCCGGCGCGACCAACGACACGGCGAGCCGTACCGCTTCCCTGCTCGTGGCGCCCGACTGCGGTAGCAAGGGCTACGGCAAGGACTGCACGCGTCTGGGCCGGTCCCGTCGGCGGCGGCGTCTGGCGCACGGACAACGCGACCGACGCGAATCCGGACTGGAAGCAGCTGCAAGTCGGCGACCTCGACCAGGCTTCGGTCGGCGTGCTCGCGTTCGACCCGACCGACAAGAAGAGCAAGACGATCTACCTGGGCACGGGTGAGGGCAACCGCTGCTCGTCCGGCTGCGAGGCCGGCGTCGGCATCTACAAGTCGACGAACGGCGGCGACAAGTGGACGAAGCTCGCCGACACGTGCGTCGACAACGCGACGTACCACTGCGCGACCCCGGGCAAGGACGCGTTCCTCGGCCGCGGGATCAACTCGATCGTGGTCGATCCGAGCAACGCGAACCACATCTTCGTCGGCTCCGCGCAGGCCGTCCGCGGCCTCTCGCACGTCATCGGCGCCGGCGGCACCGTCCGCGTCGAGCCGGGCGCGAACGAGCCGGGCCTCTACGAGTCCACCGACGGCGGCAACACGTTCACCGAGGTCTGGGACGGCGCAAAGCCGGATCGCCGGCCCGCAGTCGTTCGGCGTGACCGACGTGGGGCTCGACCCGTCGAACCCGTCCGTCGTGTACGCGGCGGCGTTCGACGCCGGCCTCTGGCGGCGTGACGCCGGTGCGGGGCAGACCGCATTCACGCAGGTGTTCAAGCCGCAGTTTGCGGCGGGCGGCCGGCATCGACCGGCTGATGTTCGCCCTGACGACGAAGAACAGCCACACGCGCATCTACCTGACCGAGGGCACGCAGCCCGCGACGTCGTCCAACAGTGATCCGAACGCCGCGAACTTCTGGCGGACGGACCTGGGCGACCAGTCGGCGGCTTCGCTGCTGGCCTCGCAGCCCGTGTCGTGCACGCCGCCGGCAGTGTCGACGACGTTCCCGACGAACTACACGGGCTGGCAGTGCCTGACTGCGAAGACGACGTCGAGCCCGTACTGGGCGTCGACGAACTTCTGTACCCAGCAATGCTGGTACGACCAGGACGTCTACACGCCGGCCGGAATGCCCGACACCGTCTACCTGCTCGGGTCGATGCTCTACGGCGAGCAGCCGTGCAACACGAACGGCGTCGGCTGCGGCAACGGCATCTCCAACGGCCGAACGGTCCTCTACTCGACCACCGCCGGCGACCCGGACGGGTCGGCGACTGGGGCGGGGCTGGGCCGGACATTCACCGACCTGACGTACGACGCGACGGTGAACCACCCGAGCTGGTGCGCCTACGCGCCGTACTTCAACAACGGGTGCGAGAACGCGCCGAACGGGATCCATCCCGACGAGCACGAGATCGCGATCAACCCGGGCAACCCGACCCAGATCTTCGAGGGCTCGGACGGCGGGATGATCCGCACGAGCGGCAAGTTCGCCGACGCGTCGGCGCAGTGCGACTCGCAGTTCCGCAACGGTGGCGGTCCGCTGCCGGCCGGGAACGCGCTGATCACCTGCAAGCGAATGCTCTCGCGGGTCCCGACGCAGCTCGACCACGTCGACAAGAACCTGAGCAGCACGATCCAGTTCATCGGCGTGGCGATCCGGCCCGACAGTGACTGCGAGGTCACCGGCGGGACGCAGGACAACGGCACGTGGACGAACACGAACTACTCGGGCCACGGTCCGTCCTGCGACAACAACCAGTTCACGCAGATCATCTACGGCGACGGCGGCAACGCCGGCTACGACCTCGCCAACCCGAACTGGCGCTTCAACCAGTTCACCGGCGGGTTCAGCGACTCGAACTTCGAGAACGGCGATCCCCAGAAGTGGGTCATCAACACGGCGCCTGTCACGAACAGCGGCGAGGCCTTCGGGTTCTACTTCCCGGAGATCGGCGACCCGAACCCGGTCGCCGGTGCGCACCCGATCTACATCGGGGGCGGCCACGTCTGGCGCTCGTGGGCGTTCGGCGCGGGTGTGGTGGGCCACGTTCCGCAGGACAAGACGCCGGACATCGCCGGCTACGAGGCCAACTGCCCGGAGTTCGTCACCTCGGGCGCGCAGCCTGGCTGCGGTGACTTCCGGCCGCTCGGCGGGCCGCTCTGCGACGCTATCGGGGCGACCCCGGAACCGTCGTGCGCGAACCAGCCCGGCAACCTGACGGGGACGGCCTACGGGGCCGACCGCTCCGGCGGCGCGATCTCGTGGATCAGCCGCGACGGCGCGGACACGGGCACCATCTGGGCCGCGACCGGCGCGGGCCGCATCTTCGTGACGCACAACGGAGACGCACCCGACCCGGCCAATGTCGTCTGGCACCGGATCGACAGCTCCACCGCCGGTGCCTCGCCGACGCGCTATCCCGAGCGGCATCTACGTCGACCCGAAGGACTCGGGCCACGCGTGGATCTCGTACTCGGGTTACAACGCGAACACGCCGTTCACGCCCGGCCATCTGTTCGATGTCCGTGAGAACGGCAACGCCCCGGGCTCCGGGACGTTCATCAACCTGCACGTGGAGAGCGGCACGTCGGCCTTCCCGACGCCGTTCGACGACGGCGACCTGCCGGTCAGCGACGTCGTCCGCGACGACTCCGACGGGACGCTCTACGCGTCCACCGACTTCGGCGTCCTGCGCGGCGACCCGAACAAGAAGACGGGCGGGTACGACTGGCACGTGACGAACATGCCGCGGTACGAGGTCATGCATCTGGAGATGCAGCCCTCGAATCGCGCGCCGACGTGCTCGAACCCGAAGAAGTGCAAGCCGGTGCTGTACGCGGCGACGCACTCGCAGGGCATCTGGAAGCTGAGCCTGAACGGGCACGACGACAAGTACGACGATCACGGCGGTCACGGCCCCGGTCACCACTGACCGGTCGTCTCGCGTGAAATGACAGGAGGGCCGCCTGCGGGCGGCCCTCCTTGTATTTGCCGGGCGTTCCGGTCTACCGGGGCAGGCAGTTCGCCTGCGGCACGAGCACGCTCGCCGCGTCGCCGCGGGCGCCGACGGCCTTGATCGTCAGCGCCCGCCGGCACGAGTCGTAGGGTGCGAGCGGTGTCGCGAAGGTGCCCTTGACGTTCGTCCGCACGCTGCGTGTGTGCGTCGCGTCGTTGATGAACCGGACCTGCACCGGCTCGCGCGCGTGGAACCTGGCCCCGATCACCATCTGACCGGCGACAAGCAGCTTGGGCGTGACCTGTGGTTGGCCGGTGGCGCCCGGGGACAGGGCGAGCGCGAGCGCGATCCCGGCGGCTGCCAGGATGGGTCGCATGCCGGGTCCCTACCCGGCCGAGGTGCGAGTCGAAACTAGTAGGCGACCGCGCCGCGGCCGGTCTCGGCCGCGTGGCGCTGCTCGTCTGCGCGGTACGACGAGCGCACGAGCGGGCCTGAGAACACCGAGCCGAAGCCGAGCGCCTCGCCCTGCTCGCGGAACCAGCGGAACTCGTCCGGGTGCACCCAGCGGTCGATCTCCGCGTGCTTGGCCGAGGGCTGCAGGTACTGGCCGATGGTGACGACGTCGACCCCGCTCGCGCGCAGGTCGCGCAGCGTGTCGACGACCTCGTCGTTCGTCTCGCCGAGGCCGACGATGATCCCGCGACTTGGTGAGGACGGTGTAGTCGGCCAGCTCCTTGGCCCGCCGCAGGAGCCAGAGCGCCTTGTCGTACGACGCCTTGGCGCCGCGCATGCGCCGGTGGAGCCGGCGCACGGTC
Source organism: uncultured Thermoleophilia bacterium (assembly GCA_963817375.1). Lineage (GTDB taxonomy): Bacteria > Actinomycetota > Thermoleophilia > Gaiellales > Gaiellaceae > JACVRM01. Next base: position 194,423 of record CAWFOB010000002.1, read on the forward strand.
TCGATGTTGTGGTTGAAGACCTCGGGGCGCGCGGCCAGGACGGTGCGCAGGGCCTCCTCCTCGACGCCGAGGAAGTCGGGCGTCAGCACCTCGACGGACGCCTCGGGCAGCTTGCGCTTGACCGCACGGATCGTCGCCGCGTAGTGGCCGGCGCCGCGGTCGGCAACGTCGTCTCGGTCGACGGACGTGATCACGACGTGGCGCAGCTCCATCTCGGCGGCCGCCTGAGCGAGCCGCAGCGGCTCGAGCGGGTCCGGCGGATGCTCCGGCCTTCCGGAGTTGACGTAGCAGTACCGGCAGGCGCGGGTGCAGGTGTCGCCGAGGATCTGGAACGTCGCTGTGCCGCGACCCCAGCACTCGCTGATGTTGGGGCAGCGTGCCTCCTCGCAGATCGTGTGCAGGCTCTGTCCGTGGATGAGCTTCTTGACGTCGAAGTAGCGCGAGTCCGCGCTCGGTGCGCGGACCTTCATCCACTCGGGACGGCGCGGCCGCTCGGCGACGGGCAGCGACTTCACCCGGCCAGTGTATGCGTCAGCCTGCGGTGTGCTTCATGGCCGATTCGCGGGCCCGTCCCTCCGCGAGCGTGATCGCGCCCGAGCAAATCTGCTCGTTGAGGCGGTTCTCCTCGCGGTCGACGTCGCTCGCCCGCGGATAGGGCTCCGGCCAGAGGTTGCGCGGGTCGGTCGGGTGGCCGCCGAGCTCGAGCGAGATGAGGTGGTCCTCCTGGTAATCAGAGGGACCGCCCGTGCGCCCGTAGGCGGCCATCTGCTTCCGCTTCAGGTCGTTCGTGTAATCGGTGGGCGGGCGGACGGTGCGCGTCCACCCGCGCCGGCAGATCGTCTCGCGAATGGTCTCCTGGGTGACGTCGGGGTTGACGGCCCCGGGCGTCAGCTCCCAGCTCGCGCGCTGCGGCGAGAGCGCGGCCGCGCCACCCCCCCGGAACGCGAGGACGGCGAGCACGATGGCGGCCGCGAGGGCGAGCAGGAGGTCGGCATCGCGCATCGCCTGCGACGGTACGCCCGGTTCGGGGCGCCGCAGCGAACCGGCACAGAATCGTTACGCCTGCGCGGCGAGACGCTCGTGCACGGGCTGCGGCCAGAGGCCGGCCTCGTGCGCGTCGAGCGGCTCGAGGGAGAGGTCGAGCACCTCCTCGAGCGCGGCCGCCGCGTGTGGGACGACCTCGTCGACCGTGACCGGCCGGCCGAGCTCGCGCGCCATCGTCGTGAAGGCGGCTCCGTCCAGGCCGCAGGCCGTGATCCACTCCGTGAACGGCGCCGGGTCGAGGTCGACGTTGAGCGCGTAGCCGTGCGTCGTCACCCATTTGGAGACGTGCACGCCGATCGAGGCGATCTTGCGCGGCGGCGAGAGGAGCCAGACCCCGGTCATGTTGTCGCCTTCGAGCCGCTCGCCCTCGATGCCGAACGCGCCGACCGTGCGGATCAGCGCCTCCTCGAGCGAGCGGACGTACTGCTTGACGTCCTGCCCGTGCCGGCGTAGGTCGACGATCGGGTAGCAGACCAGCTGCCCGGGCGCGTGGTACGTGGACTTGCCGCCGCGGTTCGTCTCGACGATCTCGATCTTCGCGACCGGTGGCACGTGCAGCTCGCCGGCCTCGGCCCGGCGGCCGAGCGTCACGACGGGCGGGTGTTCGAGCATCAGCACCGTGTCCGGGACGGCACCCTGTGAGACGGCGCCCGCGAGCGACTGCTGGAGCGCCCAGGCCTCCTCGTACGGGACGGTGCCTGGCGTGAAGAGGTAGCCGGCACGGGCCATCAGATGCCGGCGTCCTCGAGGACGATGCGCGCGTCCTCGAGCTGCTCCGGGTTGACGAGCACCTCGCGCGCGCCGCTCGGCGTGAACCCGTCGGTGGCGCCGGCGCCGAAGTTCGTCGGCCGGTGGAACGAACGGATTCCGGCCGTTTCGAGGAGGCCGCGGATCACCTCTGCCTCGACCTCGTTGGAAGCGACGGTCAGCGGGACGGGCTCGCTCACGGCCTAGTAGTTCGACTCGTCCCAGGTCTCCAGCGTGTGCCGGAGATCCCGGAGGAAGCGGCCGGCCAGCGCGCCGTCGATGAGGCGGTGGTCGTACGTGAGGGTCAGGTTCATGATCGGCCGGATCGCGATCACGTCCTGGCCGAATTCGTCCTCGACCACCCACGGCCGCTTGACGACGGCGTAGGTCCCGAGGATCGCCGCCTGCGGCTGGCTGATCACGGGCGTGCCGTGGAAGGTGCCGTAGCCGCCCGGGTTGGTGATCGTGAACGTCCCGCCCTGCACCTCGTCGGGGAGCAGCTTCTTGTCGCGGGCGCGCTGCGCGATGTCGACGACGCCCCGCGCGATGCCGAGCAGGTTGAGGCCCTCGGCGTGCTTGAGCACGGGGACGATCAGGCCCTTGCCGTCGGCGAGCTCGACCGCGAAGCCGAGGTTCACGTAGTTGCGCGTGACGATCTGGTCGCCGCGGAGCTCGCCGTTCACCCACGGGTAGTCGCGCAGTGTCTCGACGACGGCGCGGGCGACGAAGGCGAGGTAGGTGATGTTGACGCCGTAGGCCTTCTGGTACTCGGGCTTGAGCCGCTTGCGGATCTCGACGACCTTCGACATGTCGACCTCGATCGCGCTCGTCACGTGCGCAGACGTGTCGAGCGAGCGGCGCATGTGCTCTGCAATGCCGCGGCGCATGGCCGTGATGGGCTCCAGCTGCTCGCCGGCCTCGCCTGCAGCCTCCGGCTGCCGGCTAGGTGGTCGGCGCCGGACCGGCTGGCGGTGGCTGTGCCGGCTGCATGGCTCTGCCGGCGCAGCCGGCCTAGCCGACCGGCGCGAGCCGGTGGCAGCGCAGCGCCCGATTCGACAACGGCAAGGATGTCCTTCTTGGTCACGCGGCCGCCGCGGCCCGTGCCTGGAACGCTCGCGGGATCGACGCCGTGCTCGGACGCGATCCGCGCGACGACGGGCGAGACGAAGCTCTTGCCGTTCGCGTCCGCGGCCGCGCGGCTGCGGCGCGGGCGCGGGTACCGGAGCCGGTGTGGGCTCGGCGCGTGGCGGCGCAGCCTCGACGCTCGACGCCTGGGCAGCCTCCTCGACGACCGGCGCGGTCGCGGGCTCGGGCGGCGCCTCGGGCTCGGGCGCGCCGGCCTCGGCGGCCGCCCCGCCGATCACGGCGAGGCGCGTGCCGACGTCGACCGTCTCGCCTTCCTGCACGAGGATCTGCGTCACGGTCCCGGTGCCCGGGCTCGGCACCTCGGTGTCGACCTTGTCGGTCGAGATCTCGAGCAGCGGCTCGTCGGCCTCGACGTGCTCACCCTCGGCCTTGAGCCACTTGGTGATCGTCCCTTCGGAGACGGACACCCCCATCTGCGGCATGACGACGTCGACTGCGGTTTCCGTCGCCATCAGTACTCCGCCAGCTCCCGGAGCGCGGCAGCGACGTCGGCGACCTGCGGGATGAACGCCTTCTCGAGCGGCGGCGAGAACGGCACCGGCGTGTCCGGCGCGCCCACGCGCTTGACCGGCGCGTCGAGGTCCTCGAACGCCTCCTCGGCGATGGTGGCGGCGATCTCGCCGCCGAAGCCGCCGGTGCGCGTGTCCTCGTGCAGGACGAGCACCTTGGACGTCTTGCGCACGCTGGAGAGCACCGCCTCGCGGTCCCACGGGATGATCGTGCGCAGGTCGAGGATCTCCACCGAGACGCCCTCGGCCTCGAGCTGCTGCGCCGCCTCTTCGGCCGTGTAGACCATCGCGCCCCAGGTGATGAGGCTGACGTCGCTGCCCTCGCGGTGCACGCGCGCCTGGCCGAACGGGGTCAGGTAGCGCTCGTCCGGCACCTCGCCCTTGATGCGGCGGTACAGGTGCTTGTGCTCGAAGAAGAGCACCGGGTTCGGATCCTCGATCGCGGAGACGAGCAGCCCCTTGGCGTCCTCGGGCGTTGCCGGGCACACGACCTTGAGGCCCGGGATGTGGGCGAAGGAGCTCTCGGGGTTCTGCGAGTGGAACGGCCCGCCGGAGAAGCCGCCGCCCGACGGCAGCCGGACGACCATCGGAATCGGCGTCCCGACGCGCCAGTGCTGCTTGGCCGCGACCGTGACCAGCTGGTCCCACGCGCACGAGATGAAGTCCGCGAACTGCATCTCGGCGACCGGCCGCATGCCCATGATCGCCGCGCCGGTGCAGCCGCCGACGATGGCCGTCTCGGAGAGCGGCGCGTCGATCACGCGCCACGGCCCGAACTCCTCCTGGAAGCCGAGGGTGACCTTGAAGGCGCCGCCGTACACGCCGACGTCCTCGCCCATCACGAAGACGCGCGGATCGCGGCGCATCTCCTGGCGGAGGCCGTCGCTGATCGCCTGGAGGTAGGTCTTCTCGGGCATTACTTGTGGTGGGGCGTGTCGAGCTCTTCGGGTGTCGCGTACACGCCGTGCTCGAGGTCGTCCGTCTCCGGCATGCGGCGACTCCTCGGCCCGGCGGAGCGCGTCGTTCAGCACCTTCTTCACGCCGGTCGAGATCTCGTCCTCCTCGTCGTCCGTGAGCTCGGCGTTCTCGCGCAGCCATTCGCGATAGCGCTCGATCGGGTCACGCGCGGCCCACTCTTCGAAGAGCTCCTTCGGGACGTAGAAGGCGTCGTCGTGGACGGCGTGGCCCTCCATGCGCAGGGTCATGCATTCGATCAGCGTCGGGCCGCCGCCGGAGCGCGCCTGCTCGATCGCGCGCTTCGCCTCGCGGTAGACGGCGAGCACGTCGGTGCCGTCGACGACGACACCCTCGAAGCCGTACGCCTGGGCGCGGTCGGCGAGCGTCTCGCACGCGTACTCGAGGTGCGTCGGGGTCGAGTACGCCCACTGGTTGTTGTCGCAGATGAAGACCACGGGCAGCTGGCGCACGCCGGCGAGGTTCATGCCCTCGTGGGTGTCGCCGCGGGCGGACGCGCCCTCGCCGAACCAGGCGACCGCGACACGGCGCTCGTCACGGATCCGGAACGCGAGCGCGGCGCCGACCGCGACCGGCAGCATCGCCGGGAGGTGGCTGACCATGGCGATGAGCCCGAGGTTCTGGTCGGCCATGTGCACGTTGCCGTCGCGGCCGTGCGTCGGCCCGTCGGCGCGGCCCATGTACTGCGCGAAGATCCGCCAGGGCTCCACCCCGCGCGTGACGTGCACGCCCATGTCGCGGTGGAGCGGCGCGCCGACGTCGTCCGGGCCCATGGCCGTCGCGACGCCGACCGACGCGGCCTCGTTGCCGCGGCCCGTGTAGAACGAGCCGGGAATCTTCCCCTGCTTGTAGAGGGTGTGGCCGCGCTCCTCGATCGCGCGCGTGATCAGCATGTTGCGGTAGGCGCCGAGCAGGTCCTCACGGTCGAGACCCGCTTCCCGGATCTCCCGCAGCGACGTGATCGGCTCGGCTTCGCGCGCAATGGCCATAGAGGACACCCCCGTACGGTGGAGGGGAAACGACAGGGACAGGATATCGACGTGGAGTGCGTCTCGTTCGCCCCCGCCCATGCAGCCCACCGGCGTGCCGATCCGGCTGTGGTCGACGTGCTCGCGGCCTGACTACGATCGCGCCATGGCGAAGCGCAACTGGATCCAGGAGGAGCGGCGCAAGACCCTCGGCGACTGGGTCGCGTTCTGCCTCACGTGCGGCTTCCTCCAGCGCTATTTCGAGGATTCGGAGCGCGACCTGCCGGTTACCTGCCCGCAATGCGCCGGGGAGCTCCGCTCGCGTTGCCCGGCCTGCGACGCACGCATTGCCTCGGCCTTCGCCGTCGAGTGCGAGTCGTGCGGCGGCGCGCTCCGCCCGGCGGAGCAGTTCGGCACCCGGATTCGCAAGCCCTAGCGAATCTGGGAAAACCGGATCACGGTGACCGTGTCGGTCCCGATGACTTCCCGGTTGTAGAGCTGGCTCAGCCAGCCCGCCATGTCCTCCCAGCGGCGGATCTCCGGGTTGTCGTGCTCGATCTCCCGTGGAGAAAGCTCCAGCAGCTGCTTGACCTCGACCTTGTCGATGACAGCGTCGAAGACCTTGTCGCGCGGGCTGAAGCGCGTGCCCACGAGCACCTGCACGACCATGCCCTTGCGGTACTTCGCCGACTTGTCGCCGAGGCGAATGGTGGCCGTCTTCCGCTGCGAACGCAGCTGGTCGGCGACGACGGGTGAGTAGAAGTTGAGCGCGTACATGGGTTCCAACGGGGCCGACAGGAGGGCAGGATCATAGAGCCTCGGCGTCCAGCAGGTTCAGCGCTCGCTCGGCCATGTCCTTCTCGCCGCGGTAGGCGAGCAGCCGCGGCGCCTCGTCCAGCGGCAGCCAGCGCACCTCGGCGACCTCGTGGCGGTGCTCGGCGGGCACGTTGCCGATGCGGCCGCTGCGGTGGCGCAGGAGGTAGAAGCTCACGATCTTGAAGATCCGCTCGCCGTCCCACGTGTAGACGTAGCGGACGTCGCCGAGCTTGCCCTGCGAGGTCGCCATCGAGGCCCGTCTCCTCGGCAACCTCGCGGACCGCGGTTGCCGCGGGCTCCTCGCCGGCATCGACCCGGCCCTTCGGCAGCGCCCAGACGCCCGGCCGCTTGCCGGCCGGCCTGATGGCGGCGAGCCACCAGCGACCGCGCATGCGGCGCACCAGCACGCCCCCGGACGAGATTTCGCGCGCCATCCACCTCTTTGTAACACGCCCTGCCCTTCTGCTTGCAGAAGTCCCCTGAAACCGGCTAGACTGGCGTCGGCACTCCCCAGTGGCGAGTGCCAGCCTGTGTCACAAAGTCATTTTTACAGGGAGGTTGCGCATGAACCTGCAGCCGCTTGGCGATCGACTGATCGTTGAGGTGCTCGAGGAGGAGGAGACCACATCCAGTGGCATCGTCCTTCCCGACACGGCGAAGGAGAAGCCGCAGCGCGGGAAGGTCCTGGCCGTCGGCCCGGGCCCCCGTGACGAGGACGGCAAGTACATCGAGATGGACGTCGCCGAGGGCGACGAGGTCATCTTCTCGAAGTACGGCGGCACGGAGATCCGGCTCGGCACCGACGAGGTCCTGATCCTCCGCGAGTCCGACGTGCTCGCGAAGGTGATCGGCACCCGCGAGCCGGCCGGCGCGGCCGCGTAGGTAGACGGAGAGGAAAGGAACAGATGGCACACAAGGAGCTGAAGTTCGACGAGGACGCGCGCCGCTCACTCGAGCGTGGCGTCAACGTCCTCGCAGACGCCGTGAAGGTGACTCTCGGTCCCAAGGGCCGCTACGTCGTGCTCGACAAGAAGTTCGGCGCACCGACGATCACCAACGACGGCGTCACCATCGCACGTGAGATCGAGCTCGAAGACGTCTTCGAGAACCAGGGCGCCCAGCTCGTCCGCGAGGTCGCGACCGCGACCAACGACGTCGCCGGTGACGGCACGACGACCGCGACGGTGCTCGCCCAGGCGATCGTGCGCGAGGGCCTGAAGAACGTGGCCGCCGGCGCGAACCCGATGTCGCTCAAGCGCGGCATCGAGAAGGCCGTCGACGCGGTCACCGAGAACCTGAAGTCGCAGTCCAAGGAGATCTCGGGCAAGGAGGACATCGCCCGGGTCGCGTCCATCTCGTCGCGCGAGCGCGAGATCGGCGACAACATCGCCGACGCGATCGAGAAGGTCGGCAAGGACGGCGTCGTGAACGTCGAGGAGGGCCAGACGTTCGGCCTCGAGCTCGAGTTCACCGAGGGCATGCAGTTCGACAAGGGCTACCTGTCGCCGTACATGATCACCGACTCCGAGCGCATGGAGGCGGTGCTCGAGGATCCGTACATCCTCGTCGCGAACCAGAAGATCGGCGCGGTCAAGGACATTCTGCCGGTGCTCGAGCAGGTCATCCAGGCGGGCCGCCCGCTGCTGATCGTGGCCGAGGACGTCGAGGGCGAGTCGCTCGCGACGATCGTGGTCAACAAGCTGCGCGGCACCTTCCAGGCCGTCGCCGTCAAGGCGCCGGGCTTCGGTGACCGCCGCAAGCGCATGCTCGAGGACATCGCCATCCTCTCCGGCGCCGAGGTCATCACCGAGGAGATGGGCCTCAAGCTCGAGAACACAAAGCTCACGCAGCTCGGCCGGGCGCGCCGTGTCGTCGTCGACAAGGACTCGACGACGATCATCGACGGTTCCGGCGACGCCGACGCGATCAAGGGCCGCATCAAGCAGATCAAGGGCGAGATCGAGACGACGGACTCCGACTTCGACCGCGAGAAGCTCCAGGAGCGGCTGGCCAAGCTGGCCGGCGGCGTCGCGGTGATCAAGGTCGGCGCTGCGACCGAGACCGAGATGAAGGAGAAGAAGCACCGCGTCGAGGACGCCGTCCAGGCGACCCGGGCGGCGCTCGAGGAGGGCATCGTCCCGGGCGGCGGCGTCGCGCTGCTGAACGCGGTCGACGCGATCAAGCTCGACACCTTCGAGGGCGACGAGAAGACGGGTGCGCAGATCATCCGCCGCGCGCTCGAGGAGCCGATCCGCCAGCTGGCGGAGAACGCCGGCCTCGAGGGCTCGGTCGTCGTCGACAAGGTCCGCAACGCCCCGGCGGGGCAGGGCCTGAACGTCGACACCGGCGAGGTCGAGGACCTGGTCAAGGCCGGGATCATCGATCCGACGATGGTCACCCGCTCGGCGCTGCAGAACGCCGCGTCGATCGCGAAGAACATCCTGACCACCGAGGCCGTCGTGGCCGAGGCGCCCGAGAAGCAGCCGATGATGGCCGGCGGCATGGGCGGCGGCATGGACGGAATGATGTAGGCAGCCTTCGGGCTGATTGCTTCACGCGAAGGGCCGGCGCGAGCCGGCCCTTCGTCGTTCTGATCCAGAACGCAGAAACGGCGCGAATGCGCGCCGTTTCAAGGGGGGAGGGGGTTGTGCCCTAGATATCGACGGCGGGCGTCGTCGGCCGATCCCTCAACTCAGTGATTCGCTCAAATCCCCGACGGAGGCGGGCTTGCCCCGCCGCAGTCACGACGCGCGAAGGCGCGTGTGACTTCTTTCCCGGCAAAGATCGTCATGGCGAGCGAAGCGAGCCGGATCTTTGCCGGCTAAAACTCGTACCGCTCTTCCTTCCAGTAGTCGGCGTTGTTGTTGTAGCCGTACCGCTCCCAGAAGCCGGGCTGGTCGGCGGCGCGCAGCTCGAGGCCGCGCAGCCACTTCGCGCTCTTCCAGAAGTACTTGGTCGGGATGAAGAGCCGCAGCGGCCAGCCGTGCTCCTTGGTCAGCGGCTCGCCGTCGGCCTCGTAGACGAGCAGCGCGTTGCGATCCTCAAGCGCGTCGACCGGAACGTTCGCCGTGAAGCCCTGCTCGGCATGCGCCACGACGAAGTGCGCGCTCGGCTTCGGCCGAACGAGCTTCGCGACCTCGCTCCAGTGCACGCCCTTGAAGTGCGCGTCGAAACGGCTCCAGCGCGTTACGCAGTGGATGTCGGTCGTGACCTCCGTCGCCGGGAGCGCGAGGAACTGGTCCCAGTCGAGCACGAGCTCCTGCTCGACCTCGCCGAAGACGCGGAAGTCCCACTGCGCGAGATCGGTGTTGGGCACCGACCCGGCGTGGAGCACCGGCCACTTCTCGGTCAGGTACTGCCCTGGCGGCAGGCGGGCGGGGTCGTACCCGGCCTCACGGAGCTTGTCCTCGACCTTGGAACGGAAGAGCGGCATCGCCGGAACAGACTACGCACGGACCGGCACACTGAACGCATGGCAGCCTGGGCTCCTCGCGCGCGTGACTACGTCGCTGCCCGCGGTCCCGATGCCGCCGACTTCGTGCAGCGCATGGTCTCGAACGACGTCGAGGCGCTCGCGCCGGGCGAGGCGTGCGACGCGCTGCTCTTGACGCCCAAGGCGCGCATCGTCGCGCCGCTTCGCGTCTTCCGCCGGGGTGACGACGACTTCCTGCTCGCCACGGAGGCGCGGCTCGGCGAGACGCTCCGCAGCCAGCTCCAGCGCGCGCGCTTCGCCGCGAAGGTCGAGCTCGAGCCCGAGGAGCACACGGCGGCGATCGTGCTCGGCGGCGAGCCGGCCGGGCTCCACACGCGCGCGCGCGAGTACGGCGAGGATGCGTGGGAGGTCCTGGACGTGGAGCTCGCGGGCGAGCCCATCGACGATGACGCGCTCGAGCGTCGCCGTATCGAGGCGCGCGGCCCGGCGTGGGGCCGCGAGCTGGACGACCGCGTCATGCCCGCTGAGGCCGGTCTGGTCGAGCGGGCGATCAGCCTGACCAAGGGCTGCTACCCGGGCCAGGAGCCGGTCGCCAGGCTCCACTTCCGCGGCCATGCGAACCGGGGTCTCCGAGTGCTCGAGCTTCGCGACCTGCCCGCGTACGACGCCGAGATCCGTGACGGCGACCGGGTCGTCGGCCGCATCACGAGCTCGGTCCCGAGCGGCGACGCGATCCTCGCGCTCGCGTACGTCCGAACCGATGTCGACGATGACGCCGAGCTCAGCGTCGACGGCGCGCCCGCGCGGCTCCGCTGAGCGGAACCGGCGCTAGACTGTCGCTTCCTCGCGCCCGTAGCTCAGGGGATAGAGCGCTGCCCTGCGGAGGCAGAGGTCGCATGTTCGAATCATGCCGGGCGCATCGTGTCGCGCAGGGAACTGCGCGGCGGCGGCTTCATCCGGAAGGGGCCGGCAGCGCGATCTCGGCCGGGAGCATGCGAGGGGCCTCCTCGTGCTCGAGCTCGTCGCGGGCGCGTGCGTCGAAGTACACGTACGAGGTCACGAGCGCGACGAACGGCATCGTCAGCGCGTAGACCACGCCCGGCGACGACGTTCATCAGCGCGAGCGGTGCGCTCGTGAGCACGATCAGGAGCGCGCCCAGGAACGGGCCGAGGACGAGCGCGATCAGTGCACTTGCCCCGACGAGCGAGGCGACCCGGAGCCAGCGGCCGCGCACGAGCGCCGAGCTCCGCCGCAGGCCGTCGACCGCCCTGACGCCCTCCAGCTCGACGGCCTGGGCGAGCAGGAGCCAGCGGCCCCCGAGCCAGATCGCCACCGGGATCAGCACGGTCGTCGTGGCCAGAAGCACGACCACGAGCACGGCGATGAGGATGCCGCCGAACAGCGGCCGGAGCCTGCGCAGGGCGGCGCGGTAGGCCGCGAGCGGCCCGATCGGCCGGTCCGGCGTCGATCTCGACCAGCGCGGACGCTGTCGCCGCCTGGACGAGGCCGAGCCCGAGCAGCGCCAGCGTCGTCCCGAGGGTGACGACGCAGCAGCACGAGCGCTCCCGCCGCATCGCCGGTCGTGTCGACGCCGGCGAGGCCGAAGCCGCCGAGGACGAGCGCCTGGACGAGCGAGATGACCGCGCCGAGCGGGATGAACAGCAGGCCGAGCGCCGAGGAACAGGCGCCAGCGGGCCACGTACATCCGCCCCGAGGCCGAGAGGATCTGCCCCCAGCGGCGCCGGCGGGCCACGTGCAACGGCGTCCCGGGCCGCCAGCGTGTGCGCTTGACGAGCGACGATGACGAGCAGCAACGAGGGTCGGCGAGCACGAGGAATGTCAGCGCCGCGTTCCGCAGCAGCCCGATGAGGCCGCGCGACCCGGCTGCGACCGCCACGCAGAAGAAGTCGGTCGCGCTCGTCCCGAGGACACCGCCGGTCGGGACGGCGTAGCTCCGGTCGCGCCAGCCCTTCGACCACTCGATCGGGTTCGTCCACTGGGTCTTGAGGTTCGGCCCGGTCGGGCCGTTGAAGAACGCCGGCTGCGAGCTGCGCCCCAGCGTCCCTGGAAGTCGATCCACGGGAAGGCATCACGGCGCGGCTGCCGGGTCGCTCGGGATCGTCTTCACGACGGGACGGAGCTCGCGGTGCGGGCCCTGGGTGTCGTCGCAGCCGACGCCGGCCTCCGCGGAGCTGCCGAGGTAGAGCGCCGAGGTGAACTTGTTCGCGTGCGACCCGGCGGCCGGGTAGACGACCGGATGCGTGCCGTCGACGCAGCTCGAGCTTCGGGTCGCCCCACGCGGCCCGCTCGGCGCCTTCGTGCGAGCTGTAGCCCGACCTCGACCGGCTTCGTCTCGAGCGCGGCGCGCGCGTCGGGCGCGTCGAAGTTGAGCTGGATCATCTCCCAGTCGCCCTCGTGCGTGTTGTTGAAGTCGTTGAAGGCGTAGAAGAACCAGTACTGCAGCGCGAGCTTGCCCGGGTCCTTCGGATCGGTGGCCACGTGCGCGTAGACGGTCGGCTTCGTCCCTGCGGTGATCATCCGGTTCCAGCGCTCGTAGCCGCAGCCGGGGTTGAGCGGGTCACCGGGGAAGTCGAGGTGGTACTCGTAGCGGCCGACGAGATCGGCTCGCCGACGGCGCGATCTTGACCAGGTCGGGCGGGTCCCAGGGGCCGCGAAGCGCGACGGTGTCCTGCCCGAAGAGGGCGTTGACGTCCATCGGGTCGTACGGCTCGCCGTGGCCGCACTCCTCGGTCTGCTGGACGAGCCGCACGACGGGCGCGTAGCGCGCGGCGAGCGCCTGGTCCTTCGCGAATGAGGCCGCGGCCGGCGCGGCAAGGATCAGCGCTGCCACGGCCGCTGCGACGATGGCCGGTGCGCGCGCGGTCACGCGACCGAAGTTCGACGCGCGGCCGGCCTTTCCCGCGGCGAGTCGTGCCGGCCGCGGAGATGAATGCAGCGCTCGATGCACGTCGAACTCAAGGGGATGCCGCTCTATCTGACCGAGGCTGATGTCGAGGCCGTGCTGTCGCCGGGAGACGCCGTCGAGGCGGTCGAGGCGTCCTTCCGGCACATCGCCGCCGGTCGGGTCGAGAACCGGCCGCGCTACCGGCTGGGCCTCGAGGACGGGCGCCTGGCCGTGATGGCGGCGTCGGACCTCGAGCTCGGCTACGCCGGCGCGAAGGTCTACAGCGCCTTCGGCGAGGGCGCGCGCTTCTGCGTCCTGCTCTTCGACGCCCGCACGCCGGAGCTGCTCGCCGTGATCGAGGCCGACGCGCTCGGCCGGCTGCGCACCGGCGCGGCGAGCGGCGTCGCCGCGAAGCACCTCGCGAAGCCGGAGGCGGCGAGCCTGGGGGTGATCGGCTGCGGCTGGCAGGCCCGTGGCCAGGTCGACGCAATCCGCGCCGCCGTCCCCGGCATCGAGCGCGTCGTCGCCTGGTGCCGCACGCCGGCGCGTCTGAAGGAGTTCTGCAAGGCCACCGGCGCCGAGGCCGCCGAAGACGCCCGCGACGCGGCTGCGCAGGACGTTGTCGTCACCATCACGACGTCGCGCGACCCCGTGCTGCGCGGCGAGTGGCTCGGCCCCGGCGCGCTCGTCTGCGCGGCCGGCGCGAACAACGGCCGCTCGCGCGAGCTCGACAACGTCGTGCTCGAACGCGCCGTCTTCGTCTGCTGCGACTCGATCGAGCAGGCCCGGTTCGAGTCCGCCGACCTGATCGAGCCGGTCGACAGCGGCGCGCTCGATTGGCTCGAGGTGCACGAGCTCCACGAGGTCGTCGCGGGCGAAGTCCGCGGGCGCGAGTCGGCCGACGACATCGTCGTCTTCAAGTCGAACGGGATCGCTGCCTGGGACGTCGCCGCCGGCGCGGCTGCCTACGAGCGCGCCCGCGAGCAGGGAGTCGGGACCGAGGTCTAGGGGCTCTGCAGCGTCGCGCGGGTCTGCTCGACGACGTCCTCGCCGATCGCGCGGACGATGTCCGGGTTGTCGAGGAGCCGGCCGCGCTGCTCTGCGGTCGTCCGGTTCGTGACGTACGGGTCCTCGAGAATCTCGTGCAGCGCCCGTCCGCGCTCGTGCTCCCGCAGCACGTAGGTCGCGATCCGGTCGAGCGGATCGCGTGGGCTGAACAGGTTGCGGATGAAGTCACCGAGTCCCATCGAGCGGGATGCTAATGAAGCTGCCTATCATCCAGGGCGATGCGTCGCACGTCGTCCGGCGTCTTCGCCCAGCGGGTCGTCCTCGGGGTCGACGACGCGGGCGTGGACGAGCGCATCCTGATCTGGATCGAGCGGCAGCCGGGCGCGGTCTGGGCGGTCGGGCGCTGCGTCAACCCGGAGTTCCCGCCGGGGAGCGGCGGCACGAAGGACTACGTCTTCCAGGGCTTCGAGCTGGACGATGCGCTCGAGCAGGCCAACGGCACGCTCACCGACGATCTGCACGTATCGAACGGCGACGGGCGCGAGCAGGACGTGGATCCCTTCACGCGCGAGGAGCTCCTGAAGCCGCTCGAACGCTGGTTCTTCGGTAGGCGCTGACTCTCGCAGCCGGACGCTGGTACCGTCCCGCGGCCGTGCAGATCCGCCTCGGACACAGCCCCGACCCGGACGACGCGTTCATGTTCTGGGGCCTCGCCGCCGGGGCGGTCGACACCCAGGGCTTCGAGTTCGAGCACGTGCTCGCGGACATCCAGTCGCTGAACGAATGGGCGCTCGAGGGCAAGCTCGAGGTGACCGCGCTGTCGCTGCACGCGTACCCGTTCGTGCAGGACAGGTACATCCTGCTGCCGCACGGAGCGAGCATGGGCTCCGGCTACGGCCCGGTCGTCGTCGCCCGCGAGAAGATGACGCTGGAGGACCTGGCCGACGTCGAGATCGCCGTGCCCGGCCGGATGACGACAGCCTTCCTGCTCCTCCGCATGCTGCTCGGCGATTACCGCAACCGCGAGGTGCCGTTCGACGAGATCATCGACGAGGTGCAGGCGGGCACGGCCAAGGCCGGCCTGCTCATCCACGAGGGCCAGCTGACGTACGAGTCGCTCGGCCTGCACAAGGTCGTCGACCTGGGCGAGTGGTGGCTGCTCGAGACCGGCCTGCCGCTGCCGCTTGGCGTGAACGCCGCGCGGCGCGACCTCGGCGAGGACGTGCTCCAGCGCCTGTCAGGCGTGCTCGAGGCGTCGATCCGCGCCGGGCTCGACAACCGCGCCGAGGCCCTCGCCTACGCGCGGCGGTGGGGCCGCGGGCTCTCCGAGGAGCTCACCGACCGCTTCGTCGGCATGTACGTCAACGAGCTCACGTGCGACTACGGCGACGAGGGCCGGGAGGCCGTCCGCGAGCTGCTCCGCCGCGGCGAGGCAGCTGGTGCGTTCGACCGTCCCGTCCACGTCGACTTCGTGGGCGCCGCCGCTGCCTAGCCGCGCGGTCGTCCTCTCCGCGGTTCGCACGCCGGTCGGCCGCTACGGCGGCGCGCTCGCAGGGACGCGCCCCGACGACCTCGCCGCCGCCGTCCTCCGCGCCGCGGTCGAGCGGGCCGGTGTCGACCCGGAAGGCATCGACGACGTCTACATCGGCTGCGCCAACCAGGCCGGCGAGGACAACCGCAACGTCGCCCGCATGGCGGCGCTGCTCGCGGGCTTTCCGGAGACCGTGCCGGGGGTCACGGTCAACCGGCTCTGCGCGTCGGGCCTCTCGGCCGTCGTCGGCGCCTGCCATGCGATCGCGGCGGGCGACGGCGAGCTCTTCGTCGCCGGCGGCGTGGAGTCGATGAGCCGAGCGCCGCTCGTCATGGCCAAGCCTGACCGGGCGTTTCCGCGCGGGAACCAGACGGTCTGGGACACGACGCTCGGCTGGAGGTTCCCGAACCCGCGCATGGAGGCGATGTTCCCGCTCGAGTCCATGGGCGAGACGGGCGAGAACGTCGCCGAGCGCTGGGGCGTGAGCCGCGCGGACCAGGACGCGTTCGCGCTCGCCTCGCAGCGGCGCTGGGCGGCTGCGCAGGCGGCAGGCCGCTTCGCGGACGAGCTCGTGCCGGTGGAAGGGCTCGAGCTCGACGAGCACCCGCGTCCCGACACCGACGCGGACAAGCTCGGCGCGCTCAAGCCTGCGTTTCGGCCTGAGGGGACGGTCACGGCCGGCAACTCGAGCGGGCTCAACGACGGCGCCGCCGCGCTCGTGATCGCCAGCGAGGAGCGGGCACGTGAGCTCGGCGCCGAGCCGCTCGCTGCCTTCGCCGGCAGCGCGGTCGCCGGTGTCGACCCGCGCGTGATGGGCATCGGGCCGGTGCCCGCCGTGCGCAGGCTGCTCGAGCGCGCCGGGATCACGCTTCGCGAACTGGATCTCGTCGAGCTGAACGAGGCGTTCGCGTCCCAGAGCCTCGCCGTGATCCGCGAGCTCGGCCTCGACCCGGAGCGCGTGAACGTGAACGGCGGCGCCATCGCGCTCGGTCACCCGCTCGGGATGAGCGGAGCGCGCCTCGTCGTGACGCTCCTGCACGAGCTGCGCCGCCGGGGCGGTCGCTACGGGCTGGCGACGTTGTGCGTCGGCGTCGGCCAGGGCCAGGCGGCGCTGTTCGCCCGCTAACACCCGGCTCACACGCGCGGCGCATAGTTTCAGCGTGCGTGTTGCCTTCGCTGTCGCGGTGACCGCTCTCGTGGCGGCCTCGACCGTGGGCGCGGCCCCGAGCGTCCGCACGCTCGTGACGTCGTCCGGGCGGATCGTCGCCTTCGCGCAGGACGGCCGCTTCCTTGCGTGGGCGTCGACGAGCGAGACCTGCGGGCAGGTCGTCCAGCTCTACGACCTCGCGCGGCGCAAGACGACCGTCCTCACTCGCCCCGGCACGCCCGGCTGCAAGATGACGGCGACCGTTTCGCAGCTTGCGGTGGCGACCAGTGGCGCCACCGCACGCGCCCTCTGGGCGCGCTACGAGACGGGCAACAATTTCTACTACTGGCTGTACGCAGGCTCGACGCAGAGCCCACGCGAGCGGGACGCGGGGCTGATCAGCGAGTCGACCGGCGACGAGCTGCGCGTCTCGATCGCCGGTCGCGGCCCGTTCCTCGGGCTCGGCTGGGCGCACGCGGCCGAGGATCTGAACGCCAACCTGCCGTACACGATCCTCGACGGCGGCGTGAAGCGGCTCGGCAGCGACCTGCGGCTGACGACGGTCGCCGGAATGCCTGCGGTCGCTGCGCTCGCGGCGGGCGGCGGCAGGGTCGCGATCGTCCCTCGCGGCGCCGTAGGGGCGGAAACGTCCCCCCGGCCGAACCTCCGCGAGGTGGAGATTCGCGACGCTTCTACGTTCGCCGTCGTCGGTCGCGCGACCGCTGACGCCTCGATCCGTGCGATCGCAGTGTCGGGTAGCGCTCTCGCCGTCCTGACGACGAACGCGATCGAGGTCTACGAGCGCGACGGGACACTGCTCGCGAAGCGAGCCGTTCCTCGCACGACCGCGCCGGAGCTTGCAGTCGGCGCGCCGTCGCATCTTTCGGCCGTGGGGTCGTGGGTTTTCTACCGCGTGGGGCGAGCCATCTACCTCCTGGGCCGCCGGTCACCGCTTGCGGTTGCCACATCGACGCCCGTCGGGCTCTCCGCGGACGGCGGACGTCTCACCTGGGCCGAGAACCCGGGCGGGCACGGGCGCATCCGGGCGCTTACGCTTCCCTGACGGTGGACGTCGTCCGCGGCTACATCGAGCTCGGCCTGCGCCTGGGCCGTCACGTCGACGGTCTCGTCGACGGCTACTTCGGGCCGCCGGAGATCGCCGACGACGTCGGCAATCACCCTCTTCCCGCGCCGCAGGAGCTCGTCGCGGACGCGGCCGGTCTGCGCGAGGCGCTCGCGGACACCGGCCTCGAGCCCGGCCGGGCGCGCTGGCTCGGCGCGCAGCTGCTCGGGCTGGAGACGGTCGCGCGCAAGCTCTCCGGGGAGGACATCCCGTTCGCCGACGAGGTCGAGCGCTGTTACGGCGTTCGCCCGGAACGGGTCGCCGAGACCGTGTTCGAGGACGCCCATCGCGAGCTCGACGAGCTCTTGCCCGGCGATGGGTCGCTGGCCGAGCGCTGGCAGGCCTGGCAGGACGGGGACGTGCTCGAGCCCGACCAGCTCGAGCCGTTCGCGAACAGCCTGGCCGAGGATCTCCGGGCACGAACGCGCGACCTCTTCGGGCTTCCGGCAGGGGAGGCAGTTCGCTTCGAGGTCGTGCGCGACGAGCCGTGGGCCGCCTACAACTACTACGAGGGCGACTTGCGGAGCCGCATCGCACTCTGCGCCGACGTGCCGCTGTCAGCCGGCCGCGCTGTGCACCTCGTCGCCCACGAGGCCTACCCCGGCCACCACACCGAGCACGCCTGGAAGGAGCAGCGGCTCGTCCGCGAGGCCGGCCGGATCGAGGAGTCGGTGCTCATGATCGGCACGCCGCAGGCGCTGATCAGCGAGGGCATCGCCGAGACCGGCTCGAGCGTCCTGCTCGGCGACGACCGGGAGCGCATCGGCGCAGAGCATCTCGCCCGGGTGGGGATCGCCTACGACGCCGAGCTCGCGCTGGCCGTGAACCGTGCCGCCTACCCGCTCGGCTACGCCGCTGCCAACGCTGCCTTCATGGTGCACGAGGACGGCGGGACGATCGAGCAGGCGGCGGACTACATCGAGAAGTGGCGGCTCGTGTCCCGCGCGCGGGCGGAGAACAGCGTCCGCCTCCTCACCGACCCGCTCTGGCGCTCGTACGTCACGACGTACGACGACGGCGAGCGAGTGTGCAGGGCGTGGGTCGGCGGCGACCCGCAGCGCTTCCGCCGTCTCCTGACGGAGCAGCTGACGCCGGCGGACCTCGTGTAGCTAGGAGACCGGCGGCCGGATGTAGATGATGCCCTCGTGCTTCTGCGGCACGAAGGACGCGCCGATGCTCATGATCACGTGCTCGGCCTGGGCGAAGACCTCGTCGCTCACGCTCTCAGGCGAGTCGCCCGTCGGCACCGCGATCCCCACCTCGCCGTCAGCGCGCGCGTCGAGGCCGGCCTCTCGCAGCTCGGCGAGGAGCCGGTCGCGGTCGGGGATTCGTGCCGCTTCGACGTGGACGTCATCCATCCCGGCCATTATCCCACCGGGGCGGCTGCTGCACTGCACTCGGTATCGTCCGCGCCGTGGCGGTGGCGACGGAGCGCGAGTACGGCCTGCACATCGGCGGCGAGTCCGTCGAGCCGGCCTCGGGCGAGATCCGCGATCTGACCGAGCCGGCCACCGGCGCGCCTCTGGCTCGCGCGGCTATGGCCGGAGAGGCCGATGTCGACCGCGCGGTCGCGGCCGCCCGCGAGGCGCTCGACGGCGCGTGGGCGAAGACGCCGCCGACCGAGCGCTCGCGCCTGCTGCACGCGCTCGCCGACTCGATCGTCGCGAACCGCAAGGAGCTCGCGGAGCTCGAGTCGCGCAACGTCGGCAAGGCGATCTCCTCGGTGAAGGCCGAGCTCAACGGGGCCGTCGAGAACTTCCGCTTCTACGCCTCCGCGATCGCCTCGATCGCCGGCCGCTCGAGTCCTGTCGGCGGCTCGCTGCTCTTCTATTCGCTGAAGGAGCCGGTCGGCGTCGCGGGCCAGATCGTCCCGTGGAACTACCCGCTGTTGATGACCACCTGGAAGCTCGCGCCGGCGCTCGCCGCCGGCTGCACCGTCGTGCTCAAGCCGGATCCGGCGACGCCGCTGACGGCGCTCCGGCTGGCTGAGCTGGCGGCGGAGGTCGGCTTCCCGCCGGGTGTCGTCAACGTTGTCCCGGGCGACGGCCCGACGACCGGCGCCTACCTCGTCCGCCACCCCGGCGTCGACAAGGTTGCCTTCACCGGCTCGACGAAGACCGGCGGCGAGATCATGCGGCTGTGCTCCGAGCCGATCAAGCGGCTGACGCTCGAGCTCGGCGGCAAGAGCCCGAACATCCTCTTTGCGGACGCCGACCTCGCCGACGCGATCCCGAGCGCGGCCTGGTCGATCTACTACGCCGCCGGCCAGAGCTGCGAGGCGCGCTCGCGCGTGCTCGTCGAGGCGTCGATCTACGACGACGTCGTCGCCGGGCTTGCGGACGCGGCCGGCCGCATCCGGGTCGGCGACCCGCTCGATCCCGAGACGCAGATGGGCTCGCTCATCTCGACCGGCGCACCGCGACCGCGTGCACGGCTACGTCGAGACGGGCCGCGGCGAGGGCGCCGAGGTCGTCACCGGCGGCACGCCGGGCGAGGGCACGGCGCGTTCTACCCGCCGACCGTGCTCGCGAGGTCGACGGCGGCATGACGGTCGCGCAGGAGGAGATCTTCGGCCCGGTCGTCACGTCATCCCGTTCGAGGACGAGAAGGACGCCGTCCGGATCGCGAACGACGTGAAGTACGGCCTCTATCGCGACGGTCTGGACGCGCGACCCGGCCAAGGGCCACCGCCTCGCGCGCCGGATCAAGGCCGGGACGGTCGGCATCAACATGCCCTACACCGCCTTCCCGGGCATCCCGTTCGGCGGCTACAAGCAGTCGGGCTTCGGCCGCGAGCTGGGCATCGAGACCCTCGAGCTCTACCTCGAGACGAAGAGCGTCATCCACTCCACTTCGCCGAAGCCCTTCAACCCCTTCGGGCTGTAGAGCACCACGCCGCGCCACGGGTCCGCGGTGGTCCGGCGGCGCGCGGCGCGAGCCTCGTCGGCGGCCTGTTCCTCTTCGCGTGCGGGATCGTCTGCCTGCTGGAGTCGGATCTCGGCCTGTCGCCGTGGGACGTCCTCCACCAGGGGCTTGCCGAGCACACGCCGCTCTCGTTCGGCGCCGCGAACCTCGTGGTCGGTGTCGCCGTGCTCTTCGTGGCCTGGGCGCTCGGCGCGCGGCCGGGGATCGGCACGGTCGCGAACGCCGTCCTGATCGGCGTCTACATCGAGCTGCTGATCGCGGTGAGCTGGATCGACGCCCTCGGCGAGCAGGGGTTGGCGGTGCGCATCGCATTGATCCCGATCGGCCTGGTGTTCTTCGGCGCGGGCTCGGCCTTCTACATCGGCGCCGCGCTGGGCGCCGGCCCGCGCGACTCGTTGATGCTGGTCGTCTCCGCACGCAGCGGCAAGCGGATCGGAATCGTCCGCGCCTCGATCGAGATCACCGCGCTCCTGATCGGGATCGCCCTCGGCGGCACCTTCGGGGTCGGCACGATCGCCTTTGCCGTCCTGATCGGCCCGGTCATCGAGCTCTCGTTCGGCCTGCTGGCGCGCTCGCCACTCGCCGTGCCGAGCGCACAGCCGGTGCCCGTGATCGAGAGTCGGTGAAAGATGGCGCAGATGACCGACCGAACCGAAGACCGCCTCGAGCGCCTGTACGCGATCGGCGGCGGTGAGGGCGCGAACCGCCCGGGGTTCAGCGAGGCCGAGGACGAGGCCCTCGACCTGGCCGCCTCGTGGATGGGCGAGGCGGGGCTCGACGTGGCCCGCGACGGCGTCGGCAACGTCGTCGGGCGGCTGGCCGGAGAGGATCTGGGGCTGCCCGAGGTCTGGACGGGCTCGCATCTCGACTCGGTGCCCCAGGGTGGGAAGTACGACGGCGCGCTCGGCGTCGTGGCCGGCCTGGAGGCGGTCGAGCGCCTGGGACGGCGGCCGCGCACGCTCGGGGTGGTCGTGTTCCGCGCCGAGGAGACCGGGTGCCACGGAAGCCGCGCGTTCGTCTCGTCCGAGCAGCCGTTGCCGGGCGCATACGTGGAGGTGCACGTCGAGCAGGGGCCGCGGCTCGCCGCGGCGGACGCCGCGCTCGGCGTGGTCGGCGGGATCGCGGGGTACCTGCGCCGGAGCGTGACGTTCGAGGGCGTGGCCGGGCACGCGGGGACGACGCCGATGGCCGCCCGCGACGACGCGCTCGTCAAGGCCGCGCAGTTCGTCCTGCGCGTGCGCGACGCTGCGGGCGACGACGCGGTCGCGACCGTCGGCCGGCTCGAGGTAGAGCCGGGTGCGGTCAACGTGATTCCCGGCCGGGTCACACTTTCCCTCGACCTCCGCGCCCCCGACGGCGACCGGCTGGACGCGCTCGCGCGGGAGCTCGGCGTCGAGCCGGTGCCGCGCAACGACCCGATCCCGATGGACGCGGGCGTCCGGGCGGCGCTCGCCGAGGAGCTCGCGGAGCGCGGCATGCCCGCTCGTGAGCTCGTCTCCTGGGCGGGCCACGACGCGGGCGTGCTCGCCGCGGCCGGGGTGCCGAGCGGGATGCTGTTCGTCCGCAGCCTCGCGGGCGGCGTGAGCCACACGCCGGACGAGTACTCGAGCCCCGAGGACGTCGACCTGGCGGTCAGCGTGCTGGCGGGCGCGCTGGCGCGGCTCGCACTACGCTGATCGTCGTGCGGTACGTCGCCGCTTTCGCTGCGGTGCTCTTCATCGCCGGCACGGCGTTCGCCTCGAACGACTCGCCGAAGGCATTCGACCGGCCCGCGCGTCCCGGCGACGCAATTGGGTCAGCGATGGGCGCGCTCCCGGCACGGATAGGGAGCGTCGTCATGAGCCGGCGAGTTGCGACGTACGACGGAGGCCCGCACCGCCGCGGCCGGCTGTACCTCGTCCGTACGTCGCGTCGCTGGACGTGCGTCTTCTTCGTGTGGCGAGGTGCGGGCGGCGGCTGCAGCCCCGGGCCGCTCTTCGCCGATCGGCGCGTGAGCGCGAACGCGGGCCAATTCCTTTCCGGGGTCGCTGCCGACGAGGTGACGCGAATCGTGGTCGTCGGCTCGCGGGGGGTGCGCCACCCGGTCCCGCTCTCGGCCGATAAGGGCTTCATCTACGACTGCCGCGCGTACAACGGTTGCGCGTGCGCCGTCGCCTGGCTCGATGCCTACGCCGGCGAACGTCGCGTCGCGCACCAGCCGTGGCTCGGCATGGGCTGCCGCAAGCGCCGCTAGGTCTCGCGGAAGCTGATCGGCTGCGCGCCCTCCCAGAGGGTCAGCCGCCCGAGCTCCTTCAGCTGCTCCTGGCCCTCCACGAGGGTCGCGAAGTGGTTGGCCCACAGCTGCCCGGCCTTGCTCGCGAAGTTGCAATAGCCGTACGGGAACAGGAGCTCCGTCTCACTCTGGCCGCCCGGATAGAGCGCCAGCTCGCCCGGGTGCGGGTAGCTGGTGGCGTTCTCGGGGCCGATGCCGAGGTCGCGGTCGCCCCACGGGATCCAGTTCGACTCGCCGCTCCAGCGGCAGTGGATGATCCGGTCCTCCAACGGGAGGATCTTCTTGAACGCCGCCACGGTGTCCGGCGCGAGCTCGTCCTCCCAGCGCGCGACGAAGCGCATCCCGGCGGCCTCGATCTCCAGCACGCTCCGAGCCTATCGCCCAGGCTCAGCCGAAGTCGTCGACGAGCATGTGGACGTGCCCGACGCGCCGGAAGCCGGCGCGCTCGAGGATCGGCCGCGACATCGACCCGCCCTGCGTGATCAGCGCCGGCGTGCCGCGGACGACGGCCTCGTCCCAGCGGGCGCGCAGCAGCGCCCGGTAGGCGCCGCGGCCGCGCGCCTCCTCCAGCGTCGCGCCGCCGTAGAGGAGCAGCCCGTGCTCGGTCGCCGCGCACGTCCCCGCCGAGACGATCCGGTCTTCCAGCCAGGCTGCGTGCATCACCGTCGGTGACTCCCGCCAGAGAGCGGGGAGCAGGTCGCGCGCCTCGGCGATCTCGTCCTCGGGCGTCCCGAACGCTTGCCACTGCACCTCGTTGGCGGCCCCGTACTCCTCGAACGTCTCGACGGCGCGCGCCTCGATTCCGTGCGGCCCCGCCGGCGGCGGCTCCGTGAGCACGAGCGCGACCGCGTACGGATCGCGGTCGTGGGTGAGCCCGCGCTCGAGCAGGAGCTCCACGAGGCCGCGCGGCTCGGCCGCGCTGCCGATCTCCCACTGGGTCTTCGTCCGCCCGCGCTCGCCGAGCAGCGAGCGCACCTCCGCGAGCACCTCGTCGACCTCGGCGGCTCCGAAGCGCTGGCGCTGCACCGTGTTCCACCCCAGCCCGGCTCCCATGCAGAGCGTGAACCGCGCCGTCTCGATCCGCTCGGCCCGCGGCCCGAGCGGCCCGAACGAGTTGGGGTACTCGGCGACCTCGCGGAGCACTACTTGGTCGGCGCGCCCTGGTCGAACCAGGCCGCCAGCTCGCTGCGCTCGGCGTCGGTCATGTGCGTGATGTTCCCGAGCGGCATCGCCTTCAGGCGCACGGCCTGCAGCTCGATCGCGTCCTTGCGGGCGGCGATCTCCTCCGGCGTGTCGAAGACGACCCCCGCCGGCGGGCTGGTGAACGCCGGGTTCGTCGGGTGGATGGAATGGCACTCGGCGCAGCGTGTCGCGATGATCGTCTGCACCCGGGTGAAGGTGATCGTGCCGGTCGCGGCCGGCACGGCCGTCGTGCTCGGCCGGATGAGGATCGCGATCACTCCGACGGCGAGCGCGGCGGACGCCGGGATCCACCAGACGGTGCGGCCCTCGTGGCGCAGGTTGAAGTAGTGGCGCACCCATGCGCCGACCACCATCAGCGCGACGATGACCGCCCAGCCGTGCGCGTGCGCGTACGCCGTCGGGAAGTGGACGGCGATCATCGCGATCAGCACCGGCAGGGTCAGGTACGTGTTGTGGATCGAGCGTCGCTTGCCCTCGATGCCGGGCGCCGGGTCGGGCTCGCGCCCCGCCTCCTTCGCGCGCACGAGCTTCCAGTGGCCGGGGATGATCACGAAGAGGACGTTCGCGGCCATGATCGTCCCGAGCATCGCCCCGAGCTGGACGTCGGTGCCGCGGCCGGAGAAGACGTGGCTGACCCCCCAGGCCGTCAGCGTCACCAGCGCGAGCCCGGCGCCGGCCAGCCAGAGCTCGTGCCCGTCCAGCACCCTGCAGAGCGCCTCGTAGACGACGTAGCCGCCGGCGAGCAGCGCGATGCTCAGCCCGGCCGCTTCCCAGCCGCTGATGTTGGCGACAGCAGGGTCGACGAGGTAGATGCGGGCGTGCACGTAGTAGAGGGCGACGAGCAGCGCGAACCCGGAGAGCCAGGTCGTGTACGCCTCCCACTTGAACCAGTAGAGAGGGCTCGGCAGCTCGTCCGGGGCGACCCGGTACTTCTCCACCCGGTAGAAGCCGCCGCCGTGGATCTCCCACTCCTCGCTCACGTCGTCGCGGTTGCGGGAGGGCCGCAGGTGCTTGTCGAGGGCCACGAAGTAGAACGAGGTGCCGATCCAGACGATGGCGGCGATGACGTGCAGCCAGCGCAGCAGGAACTGCGCCCACTCGTCGAGGTAGTCCCAGTCCATCAGCCCTCGAGTTAGTGGCTGACAGCCACAAACCCTCTCTGCCAGCGGTCGAGCGCGATCGACACGAGGTCGTCGCAGCCCGTGTCGAGCTCCTCGACGCGCGTGCGCTGCAGGCGCTCGCGCAGTACGGGGACGATCTCGGCGCGTGAGCGGCCGTTGACGAAGACGACGAAGCGGAAGCCGAACTTCTTCTCGTAGGAGCCGTTCAGCTCGGCCAGCTCGGCAAGGACGGCCGGATCGTCGCCGTGCTGCTCGGGCGAGCGCTCGCCGATGCGCGGGTGGGCGGCGAGCGCCGCCGCCTTCTCGTCCTCGCTGGCCCCGCGGACGACGTTGCGCGCGACGCCGAGGGGATCCTCGCGCTCGGCCAGATGCTCGACCAGGCGCGTCCGGCCGGAGAAGAGCCCGGCCAGCTCGTCGACCGTCAGCTGCCGCGGTAGCTCGCGCACGAGTAGGGCGAGACGAGGAGGGGGACGTGGTGGTGGCCGGCGCCCAGCTCCACGTCGAGGGCGACGCGGTGGAAGAAGGCCGACGGTGGGTGGAAGACGAGCGTGTGGAGCCCGGCCTCCAGGCGGTCGCCGAGCTGGGCGATGCGGCCGTCTCCGTCGGTCGTCCCCGACGCGACGAGCGCGCCGTCGTGGAAGAGCTCGACGCGGACGCCGGCGGCCGGGCGGCCCTCGCCGGTGTCGAGCACGTGCGTGGAGAGGGACGTCATGCCAGGAACCTTCGCGCATTCCGGCGGTGCTCCTGGGCGATCTGGCTTTCGTCGGCGTTGACCAGGTGCCCGTCGCGCACGACCTCCTCGCCGCCGACGTAGAGGCGGTCGACGCGCTGCGGGCCTGCGAAGACGAGTGATGCGACGGCGTCGTCGGCCCCGCCGTGCTCGAGACCATCCATCCGCCAGACGGCGAGGTCGGCACACATGCCGGGCTCGATCGTGCCGATGTCGGCGCGCCGGAGCACGGCGGCGCCGCCGACGGTGGCCAGCCGGAGCGCGCCGCGCGCACTGAGGGCATGTGGCCCACCGCGCCCGCGCGCCACAAGCAGCGCCTCCTTGACCTCGAGAGCGAGATCCCCGCGCTCGTTCGAGGCCGACCCATCGACGCCGAGCCCGACCCGGACGCCAGCGTCGAGGAGCTCGCGCACCGGCGCTACCCCGGCGCCGAGGCGCAGATTGGACGTCGGGCAATGCGCTACGCCAACGCGCGCGCGCGCGAACCGGTACACGTCCTCGGGGGAAAGGTGGACGCAGTGCGCGCACCAGACGTCTCGTGCCAGCCAGCCAAGCCGGTCCAGGTACTCGACCGGCCGGCACCCATAGAGCTCGAGGCAGTACGACTCTTCCTCGACCGTTTCGGCGAGGTGTGTGTGGAGGAGCACGCCCTCGCGCCGTGCGAGCTCCGCCGATGCCTTCATCAGCTCACCGGTGACCGAGAACGGTGAGCACGGCGCAACGACGACCTGCGTTCGTGCCCCCGCGGCCGAATCATGCAGTTCGCCAATCAGGCGCTCGGTGTCGGCCAGGACGTCGTCGATCGTCTCGACGAGCGAGTCCGGCGGCAGCCCGCCGTCCGACTCGCCCAGGTCCATCGAGCCGCGTGAGGCCACGAGGCGCACGCCGAGCTCGCGCGCTGCCTGCACCTCCGCCTCGATCAGCCCGGTCTCGCCGCGGGGGAAGACGTAGTGGTGGTCGAACACGGTCGTGCAGCCGGACAGGGCAAGCTCGGCCAGCCCGGTACGCGCCGCCGCGTACTCGGCCTCGGCGTCGAGCCTCGCCCATACCGGGTAGAGCGTCTTCAGCCAGGTGAAGAGGTCGGCCTCCTGCGCGCGCGTGCGCGTGAGGCTCTGGTACAGGTGGTGGTGCGTGTTGACGAAGCCCGGCGTGACGAGCGCGCCGCCGAGGTCGACGCGCTGGCCGGACGGCGGCTCGCCGCCCCCCACCGCCGCAACCAGGCCGTCCTCGACCAGGACCCAGCCCTCGCGGTGCTCGCTCCCCGCGTCGTCCATGGTCGCAACCCACGCGCCCGTGAGCAGCATCAGTCCGCGCGCAGGCTGACGAGCTCGAAGCGGTCGACGTCGACCAGCCCGCGGTCGGTGATCTTCAGCGCGGGGATCACCGACAGCGCCAGGAAGGCGAGCGACTGGAACGGCGACGGGAGCGTGCAACCGAGCCGGTGCGCCGCCTCCACGCAGCCTTTGCTCGCCTCGACCACCTCGTCGAGCGGCGCGTCCGAGAGCAGGCCCGCGACCGGGAGCGGAAGCTCGGCGCGGACGCCGCGATCCTCGACCACGACCACGCCGCCGCCGATCTCGCTCAGCCGCGTGACCGCGCGCGACATGTCGTCGTCGTCGACGCCGACGACGACGATGTTGTGCGCATCATGCGCGACCGTCTGCGCGAGCGCGCCCGACTTCAGCCCGGTGCCGCGGACGAGGCCGACGCTCATCCGGCCGGTGCCGAGGTGCCGCTCGAGCACGGCGATCTTCGCCAGGTCGCGGTGGGGGTCGGCGACCACCTCGCCGTCGACGACCGTCGGTTCCTCCACGAGCGACTCGGTGACGATCTGGTCGGGGACGATCCCGATCACGCGCGCGCGACCGCCCTCCCACGGGATGCGGAAGCGGTTCGAGCCGACGGGCCGGATGCGCACCGTGTGGCGGACCCAGTCGGGCACCTCGTGGCGGGCCGAGGCCTCCACGTGCCTGCCGGCCTTGAGCACGAGCTCCGGCTCGAACCGCTCGAGGTCGGGCAGTACGAGCACGTCGGCCTGGTAGCCGGGCGCGAGCGCGCCGAAGTCGCGGAGCCCGTGCCAGGTTGCGCCGTTCAGCGAGGCCATGACGAGGGCGTCCTCGGGAGTGACGCCGCTCGCGACCGCCTCGCGCACCATCCCGTTGATGTGACCCTCGGCCACGATGTCCTCGGGCTCGCGGTCGTCGGTGCAGAACGCGAGGCGGTGCGGCCCGAACTCGGCCACCAGCGGCAGCAGGTCGTGGAGGTTGCGCGCGCCCGAGGCCTCACGGATCAGCACCCACATGCCCACGCGCAGGCGCTCGCGGCCCTCCTCGACGGTCCGCGCCTCGTGGTCGGAGCGGATGCCGGCAGCGGCGTAGGCGTTCAGATCCTTGCCGAGCACGCCCGGGGCATGGCCGTCGACATGCGTCGCGCCCTCGAGCGCCAGCTTCTCGAGCTCGTGCTCGTCACCGCCGACGACGCCGGGGAAGTTCATCATCTCGGCGAGCCCGAGCACCCGGCGGCGGCGCAGGAGCCCCTGCAGGTCGCCGGGCGAGAGCGGCCGCCGCGGCGACTCGAACTCCGAGGCCGGCACCGAGGACGAGGCCATGAAGAAGACGTCGAGCGGGATGTTCTGCGACATGTCGGCGATCCAGTGGATGCCGTCCGTGCCGAGCACGTTCGCGAGCTCGTGCGGGTCCGCGACCACCACCGTCGTCCCGAGCGGGACGACCAGCCGCGCGAACTCGTCCACGAGCAGCTTCGACGACTCGAGGTGCATGTGTGAGTCGATGAAGCCGGGCACGAGGTAGCGCCCGGTCGCATCGAGCGTCTCCGTGCCCTCGTAGTCGCCGACGCCGGCCACGAAGCCGTCCACGATCGCCAGGTCGCCTTCGAGCCATTCGCGCGTGAAGACGGACAGGACCCGCCCGCCGCGCACGATGAGGTCGGCCGGCTCGTCGCCGCGCGCGACTGCCAGCCGTCGGCGGAGGTCGGTCATCGGGGCCGACCCTACCGGGGCTAACTACGCTAGCCCGATGGAGGCGGAGTCGCCGCTGAGCCTGGAGGAGGCGCTGCGGCTCAAGGCGGAGCATCCCGACGCGGTCCCGATCGACGGCGGCACGGACGTCATGGTCGAGCTCAACTTCGACCGGCGCCGGCCCGAGCTGCTGCTCGACCTGAACCGGGTCGAGGAGCTCGACGGCTGGTCGGCCGACAACGGCACGATCCGCCTGGGTGCCTCGCTGACCTACACACAGGCGATGGAGCGGACCCTCGCCGCGCGGCTGCCGGCGCTGGCCGAAGCGGCACGCACCGTCGGCTCGCCGCAGATCCGCAACCGCGGCACGATCGGCGGCAACCTCGGTACCGCCTCGCCCGCGGGCGACGCGCTGCCGCCGCTGCTCGTCGCGGGCGCGCGCGTCGAGCTCGCGAGCGCGGGCGGCACGCGCACGCTCGGCCTCGAAGAGTTCCTCGTCGGCCCGAAGCGGAACGCGCTCGAGCCCGGTGAGCTGATCACGGGCGTCACCGTCGATGCGCGTGACCTGCCGCAGACGTTCATGAAGGTGGGGCCGCGGAACGCGATGGTGATCGCGGTCTGCTCGCTTGCGCTCGCCGTCGACGCCGAGCGGGACGAGCTCCGCGCAGCGTTCGGCTCCGCCGGGCCGGTGCCGACGCTGGTGCGCGCGCCGCTCGCCGAGGCCGCCCGCTTCCCCGAGGCGGTCGCCGCCGCGGCCAGCCCGATCGACGACGTGCGCGGCAGCGCCGGCTACCGCCGGCACGCGCTCGCCGTCCTGACGCGCCGCGCCCTCGAGCGGTGCGGTGTGGAGGCCAGATGAGGATCGAGCTCACCGTGAACAGCGAGCGCTGCGAGGCCGACGTCTGGCCGGGCGAGAGCCTCCTGTTCGTGCTGCGCGAGCGCCTCGAGCTGCCCGGGTCGAAGAACGCGTGCGAGCAAGGCGAGTGCGGCTCCTGCTCGGTGCTGCTCGACGGCGAGCTCGTCTGCGCCTGCCTGGTGCTCGGCGCGCAGGCGGACGGGCGCACGATCGTCACCGTGGAGGGGCTCGCCTCCGACGGCGTGCTCCACCGCGTGCAGGAGGCGTTCGCGGACGCGGGCGCCGTCCAGTGCGGGTTCTGCACGCCGGGGTTCATCGTCGCCACCGCCGACCTGCTCCGGCGCGTCCCGAATCCCGACGACGACGCGATCCGGGAAGCGCTCTCCGGGAATCTCTGCCGCTGCACCGGCTACGCCAAGATCCTCGACGCCGTCAGGGCGGCGGCCGGATGACGGTCACGCGGCAGCTTCCGCACGGCCGCGCGGTCGTCGAGCGGCGGCGCGTCGACGCCGTGCCGAAGACGACCGGCGAGTTCGCGTACTCGAGCGACCTGAACGCGCCGGGGATGCTCTGGGGCCACACGCTGCGGAGCCCGCACGCGCACGCGAGGATTACCGGCATCGACATCTCGCAGGCGGTGTCGATGCCCGGCGTCCACGCGGTCCTCACCCACGCCGACGTCCCGGGAGAGAACCGGTACGGGGTCGAATTCCGCGATCAGCCGGTGCTTGCGGGCGAGCGCGTCCGCTACCAGGGCGAGCCGGTCGCCGTCGTCGCGGCGGAGCACCCCGAGCAGGCGCGGCGGGCTGCGGAGGCGATCCGTGTCGAGTACGAGCCGCTCGAGCTCGTCGTCGACATGGAGCGGGCGACGGAGCAGCCGCCGCTCCATCCCGACCGCCCGACCATGGGCCACGGCTACCGCGACGACCCGCGCCCGAACGTGGTTCGCCAGGTCGTCATCCGCCACGGCGACCCCGACGCCGAGGGCGACGTCGGCGTCGAGGGCGTCTACGAGCTCGGCATCCAGGACCAGGCGTTCCTCGGGCCCGAGTCCGGGCTTGCAGTACCCGACGGCGAGGGCGGTGTCGACGTCTACGTCGCCACCCAGTGGCTGCACGTCGACCGCGACCAGGTCGCGCCGTGTCTCGGGCTCCGGCCCGACCAGGTGCGCATCCACCTCGCCGGGGTCGGCGGCGCCTTCGGCGGCCGCGAGGACCTCTCGATGCAGATCCACGGCGCGATGCTCGCGCTGCACACCGGCCGCCCCGTGAAGATCGTCTACGGCCGCGACGAGTCGTTCTGGGGCCACGTCCACCGGCATCCTGCGCGCATCTGGGCCGAGCACCGCGCGACGCGCGAGGGGCAGCTTGTCTCGGTACGGATGCGGATTCTGCTCGACGGCGGCGCCTACGCCTCGAGCTCGACGGCGGTCACGTCGAACGCGGCCTGCTTCGCCTGTGGGCCCTACGCCGTGCCGAATGCGCTGATCGAGTCGACGTGCGTCTACACCAACAACCCGCCCTGCGGCGCGATGCGCGGCTTCGGCGCCGTCCAGACCTGCTTCGCGGCCGAGGCGCAGATGGACAAGCTTGCCGCGGCGCTCGACATCGACCCTGTCGAGCTGCGGCTCCTGAACGCACTCGGCCCGGGCGGGCGGCTCCCCACCGGCCAGGTTCTGACCGGCTCGTTCCCCGCCGCCGAGGTGCTCCGCGCCGCCCGCGACCTCGAGCCGCCGGCCGCCGAGCCGCTTCCGCGCGATCCGCTGCGCCTCCCCGGCGGCGCCGGCAACACGACGCGCGGCGAGGGCGTTCAGCGCGGTGTCGGGTTCGCGATCGGCTTCAAGAACATCGGCTACTCCGAGGGTTTCGACGACTTCACGGCTGCCCGCGTGCGGCTCTTCACGGCCGCCGCGGGCGGGCTCGGGGCCGAGGTGCACTGTGCGTCGGCGGAGGTGGGCCAGGGCGTGATCGAGGTCATTCGCTCCACGGCGGAGCGGGAGCTCGGCCCGGTCGAGGTGACGGTGCTCCCGGCGACGACGGCGTCGGTCGGCTCCGCCGGCTCGGCGTCGGCCTCGCGGATGACGTGGATGGCGGCCGGTGCCGTCCAGCTCGCGTGCCGCGAGGCCATGGAGGAGCTGCGCCGGCGCGGCGGGTCGCTCGCCGCGGGCGAAGCCATCGACATCGAGCGCGTCTACCGGCACCCGCCGACGGCGCCGCTCGACCCGGAGACCGGCCAGGTGACGTCCGAGCGGGCCCATGTCGCGCTCGCCTGCGCAGCGATGAAGGTGGTCGCCGAGGTCGACGTCGAGCTCGGGCTCTCCCGGATCGTCTGGATCGGCGTCGCCCAGGACGTCGGGCGGGCACTCAGCCGGACCGCCGTCGAAGGCCAGATCGAGGGCGGCACCGCCCAGGGGCTGGGCCTCGCGCTGATGGAGGAGATCCAGACGCGCGACGGCCTGATCACGAACGCGAGCTTCACCGACTACCTGCTGCCGACGACGCTCGACATGCCGCCGGTCGACTCGGTGCTGATCGAGGATCCCGAGCCCGATGCACCCTACGGCGTGAAGGGCGTCGGCGAGTTCTCGACCGTGGTGGGGACGGCGGCGGTGGCGTCGGCGCTGCGCGCCGCGACCGGGCGTCCCTTGACGCGGGTGCCCGTGAAGCCCGACGACATCGTCGGGCTCTGACTAGGCTCGCGCCGTCCGACGAGAGGGAGGAGCGGAATGGTTCGAGTGATGGTGCTCTACGAGATCGCGCCGGACCCGAAGCGCTACGAGGAGCACGCCGCGCTGCAGCCGGCAGGTTCCCGGCGTGACGTTCCGGCACGGCGCGGTCTTCGGGACGCCGACGGGCGACGAGCCCGACTTCGGCTACTACGCGGAGTTCGAGTTCGCCGACCGCGATGCGTTCAAGGCCGCCGCGCGGTCGCCCGAGTTCAACGCCACGGGGCCGGACGCGATGGCGATGGGGATCCCGTTCAAGGTCGTCTTCGCGGAGGTCGAGTGACCGAGCCCGCGTCGCCCCGGCCGCTCGACCCGGCGGAGCTCGGCTTCGAGCGCATCCGCTACGAGAAGGCGCCGCCGCGGGCGACGGTGACCATGAACCGCCCGGACGTGCTGAACGCGTTCGACTTCCAGATGCTCCGCGAGCTGGCGCGGGCGTTCGAGGACGCCTCCTGGGACGACGACATCCGCGTCGTCGTCGTCACGGGCGAGGGGCGTGCGTTCTGCGTCGGCGCCGACCTGCGCTCGTGGGGCGCCCAGCTCATCGGCAACTCGAAGGAGTACTGGAAGTGGTTCGGCGCCTTCCAGGACATGCACGACCGGTTGCGCGAGATCGGCAAGCCGACGCTCGCGCGGATCAACGGGATCTGTGTCGGCGGCGGCAACGAGGTGCAGATGGGGTGCGACCTGTCGGTGATGGTCGACGACGCGTACATCCGCCACGTCGGGCTCGAGCACGGCTCTGTGCCGGCGGGCGGCGCGACGCAGTGGCTGCCGGTGATGGTCGGCGAGCGCCGGGCGCGGGAGATCATCCTGCTTTGCGAGCCGATCACTCCCGCGCAGGCGGTCGACTGGGGGCTCGTGAACCGCGCCGTCCCGCGGGCCGAGCTCGACACTGTCGTCGACGAGCTCGTCGAGAAGCTGGCCGCGAAGCTGCCGGAGACCACCCGGTATGCGAAGCAGCAGCTGAACTTCTGGCGCGACCTGTCGTGGAACGCGACGGTCGGCCACGCGCGCGACTGGCTCGCGCTGTCGATGCTGAACGAGGAGGCGCAGGGCGCGATCCGCGACTTCCTCTCCAGGCGAAAGGAGCGGTGAGTTTCTAATGCCGAACGTGGACGAGATGCTGGAAGGCGCGCGCGACGCGATGAGCGTGCGGAGGGTGTTCGGAGAGGCCTACGAGGAGAACGGCGTCACGGTCATCCCGGTCGCGAGCGTGCGCGGCGGCGGCGGGGGCGGGGGCGACAGTGAAAACAACGGCGGCGGCGGGTTCGGGCTCCAGGCGCGGCCGGTCGGCGCGTACGTGATCTCGAACGGCGACGTGCGCTGGCGGCCGGCGGTCGACCCCAACCGCATCGTGCTCGGCTGGCAGATCGTGACGGCGCTGTCGCTCTTGGTCGGCTGGCGGATCGCCCGGATGTTCAGATGACCGACGTCCTGACCAGCCGCGACGACGGCGTCCTCACCGTCACGCTCAACCGGCCGAAGAAGCTGAACGCGCTCACGGCCGGGGTTCACGCGGGCCTGCACGCGGCGCTTGCCGAGGCGGCGGACGACGAGATCCGTGCAGTCGTGATCACCGGCGCGGGGCGCGGCTTCTGCGTGGGCCAGGACCTGACGGAGTTCCAGAGCGCGGCCGGCGACGTGGGGGCGCACCTGCGCGCGACCTATCACCCCACGATTCACGCGATCCGTGGGCTGGACAAGCCGGTGATCGCCGCCGTGAACGGTGTGTGCGCCGGCGCCGGGCTGTCGCTCGCCGCTGCGTGCGACCTCCGCATCGCCGCCGACTCGGCCTCGTTCGTCCCGGGCTTCGTCTCCATCGGGCTGATCCCGGACTCGGGCGGCTCGTGGTTCATCGTCCAGCTGCTCGGCCAGGCGCGCGCGTTCGAGTTCATGAGCTCGGGCCGGCCGGCGACGGCGGCGGAGGCGCTTGCGATGGGGCTCGTCAACGAGGTCGTCGAGGACGCCGCCGCGCGCGCGGCGGAGCGTGCGGCCGCCTATGCGGCGCTGCCGCCGCGGGCGCTCGGGCTGACGAAGCACCTGTTCGAGCACGCGGTCACGGCGACGCTGGACGAGCAGCTCGAGCTCGAGGCGAAGCTGCAGTCCGAGGCTGCGCAGACGGACGACTTCCGCGAGGGCGTGACCGCGTTCCTCGAGAAGCGGCCGGCCCAGTTCAGCGGCCGATAGTTAGTGGCTGACAGCCACTAATGCTGTTTTAGTCGCGCTCGCGCAGCTCGACGACGAGGTCGCAGTCGAGCGCATGGGCGATGCGAAGCAGCGTGTCGATGCGCGGGGGCCGTCCGCCGGCCTCGAGGCGGGCGATCGCGGACTGGGTGGTGCCGCACAGCTCGGCGAGCTGCTTCTGCGAGAGCCCGCGGTGCAGTCGCTGCTCGGCCACGGCATCGGCGATCTGGGCGAAGAACCACTCGCCATCGTCGACGTGCGATACACGCTCGCGCAGCCGCTCGAGCGCTCCTCTCCGCGATGGTCCGCGTTGCGCCATCGCCACAGCGTAAACGCGAGGCTGCTATCCCGCTCTCGCGCAGGCCGTGAATCCCAGCCTGCGCGCCAGCGCGTCCGATTTGACGCGCGCCCTGGTCGTCGCGTCGCCGAGCGCGTTGATCTTCACCTCGTCGCCGGCGCGGGCGGCCCGTTCGAGCGCGGCGACGCGTCCGAGCGCCCGGTCGACGAGCCCTAGCCACTCGCGGTAGTCCGCGGCGTCGGTGGGGTCGGGATGCAGCGCGTGGAGCTTCAGCGCGCTCGTCGCGAACAGTGAGCGCGCCCTGGCGGCGTACGCGGCCGTCTCCGGCATCGTCGACGGCGCCTTCAGCTTGTCGACCGCCCGCGCGTAGGTGGTGCAGATCGCATTCGCCTGCTTGACAAGGTCGCTCCGATCGGAGCCCGAGCCGCCGCCGCAGGCGGCGAGGGTGGCGAGGAGCAGCACGAGGGCGGCGATCCGCATGGCTCGAGTGTGTCAGCCGAGTGAGGACAGCACGCCGGCGAGCTCCGCCGGCTGCGTCAGGAACGGCGAGTGGCCTGCGTCGAGCCGGAGGAGCTGCGCGCCGTGGCGCTCGGCCATGCGAATCTGCCAGTCCGGGTCGATGGCCTCGTCGCGCATCGTCGCGATCACGACGTCCTCGGGCCGAAGCGGCACGGTGACCTCGGCACTGCGCGCCTGGCGCCGGAGCTGCGCGAATGCCCAGTCCGAGACGTCGCGCGTGCAGTCCGGGTAGAGCTTGTCGGCGCAGGTGTCCGCGTCCGGCCAGTACGAGCGGTCGAGCTCGTCGCGCAGGGTGCCGCCGAAGCCCGGCGCGAAGCACTCCGCGAAGGGATCCTCGACCGGCAGCAGGCCCGCGAGATACACGCGTACCGGCGCGTCGACCAGGCTGGCCGTCTGCGCGCCCCAGGAATGGCCGACGACGATCGCGTCCGGCTGCGGCCCGATCACCTCGGCGTAGTCCTGCTGGC
Source organism: uncultured Thermoleophilia bacterium (assembly GCA_963817375.1). GTDB lineage: Bacteria > Actinomycetota > Thermoleophilia > Gaiellales > Gaiellaceae > JACVRM01. The sequence goes on from CAWFOB010000002.1 coordinate 230,056, forward strand.
TCAGCCCGACCTGCTCGCACGGGAGGTCGGGCGCCCACGCGGAGTGGCCGCGCGCCTCGAGCGCTTCGACGACGCCGGCCCAGCACCAGCCTCCGTGCCACGCGCCGTGGATCAGGACGAAACGCGCCAGAGCCTCTTCTCCCGGCCGAGGTGCGACGGCCACTGAACCTTCTCGACGCCGGCAAAGCGGAGGTAGGCATGGAGCGCGTCGCGCATCGCGTCGACGAACCCCTCCGCCCGCGCCGGCGCGAACCCGTCCTCCCACCACACATCGAGAATGTCGACCCGGGACTGCTCGCGGTCGATGCGAGGCTCGATCCGGCCGACGAAACGATCGCGGAAGAGGATCGGCAGCACGTACCAGCCCCAGCGCCGCTTCGCCGGCGGGATGAACAGCTCCCAGACGTAGTCGAAGCCGAACAGGCTGCCGAGGAGACGCCGGTCCCACACGAGCGGGTCGAACGGGGGCACGAACGCCACCGACGGCGGCGGCTCGGGCGGCGTCTCCAGGTCCCGGACCTCGTCCTTCAGCACGAAGCGCGTGCTCGGGACGCTCTCGACCTGGACCGGGACCAGCTCGCCGGACTCGACGAGCTCCTCACGGAGCGCGTTACGGCCCGGGCTCTCCGGCCACCTGGGATCGGGCTTCGCGGTGCCGATCCCGCTGAAGACGTCACCTGCGCCGCTGACGCCGAGCAGGCCGTGAGCCTGGTACCGCGACAGGAGCTTGTGGCGGAGCTGCTCGCGCAGCGTCACCTCGCGCTCGACGACGTTCGCGGGCAGGAGCCGCTCGAGCAGGTCGTAGTAGCGGCGGTTGCCTTCGCGGCGCGCCAGGCCGAGCACGCCAGCTATCGCGTGTGCCTCCAGGACCGCGCGGACGGTGTTCGTAGGCAGCCCGAACCAGTCGGTCGTGGCGCCCTGCGCGCGCTCGAAGTCGAGCGACGACAGCGGGCCTTCCGCGCGGATCCGCTCGAGCACCCGCGCGGCCACCTGCGGGTTCTCGGCGATGACGCGGGGCGGGCTGTGGCTGAGGTACCCGCGAAACCAGGGGTACTCATCGGCGGGCACGAACGAGAGCCCCTTGTTGTAGGCCTCGAAGATCTCCCGGCGCCCGTAGAGCTGCTCGCACCAGGCCGGCTCGTAGTCCGCGACGCGCGCATGGAGCACGAGGTCGTGGTTGCGGCCCGCGACGGCGATCGGGTCGAACTGCAGCGAGCCGAGCTTCGCCACGACCTCCATGACGCCGTCCGTGCCGCCGCGGAGCGATCGCGCCGGCGCGAGGAAGTGGCGCGTGACGAGGAAGCGCCGGGCGGCTTCGGCAGGGACGCGCATCGGGCGGACGCTAGATGGTCTTGAAGTGCTCGTACGGCTGGCTGCAGCCGTTGCAGTAGCGCAGCGAGCGGCACGGGGTCGGGCCGAAGATGTTCTCGAGCCGCGTGTCCGTCGAGCCGCAGTAGGGACAGCGGAACCCGCCGCCCTGAAGCTGGACGAGCTGCGGGCCTCCGACCTGGCGCGGCGCCGGCGGCGCGAACCCGGCCTGCCGGAGCTTCTCGCGTCCGGCAGGCGTGATCCGGTCGGTCGACCACGAGTCGTCGAGGATCACGTCGATCTGCGGCTCGGCGCCGAGCTCGGCGATCCGCTCGGCCATCCGGTCGCGCATGACCTCGAGCGCCGGACAGCCCATGAACGTCGGCGTGAACTCGACCCGCACCCGGCCGGCATCCACGACGACGTCCCGGATGACGCCCAGGTCGACGAGCGAGATGACCGGGATCTCGGGATCCTCGATCTCGTCGAGCGCCGCCCAGACCTGCTCGGTCGTCACCATGCGACGCCTGCCGGCTCGCTGCGCCGCACCATCGTCATCTCCTCCCAGAGCCGTGGCCACGACTCGTCGTGCGCGCCGCGCTCGATGGGCTCGGCGTCCTCGAGCCCCGTCGCCGCGAGGAGCGCCGACCGGTCGCCCGGCTCGAGCAGGCCCAGGGCGTAGGGCAGCAGCTCGCCGACCGCCGCTCGGAAGCGCGGCTCGTCGCGCAGCCGTTCCGCCCACATGTCGGCGTGCATGAGGTGGTACGCCTCCTCGCGCTGGATCTTCGCGGCGAGCCCGGCGACCGCCTCGTCGTCGGACGCCGCGAGGCGGGCGATGCGGATCGCGTCGGCGTGCTCGTAGAGGTAGCGCCGCGCGATCGTGTGCGCCCAGTCGGGCACGAACCGCAGCTCGACGAAGGCGGACGAGCGGTACTCGTCGGGCCGGCGGTCGAACGCGAGCGCGTCGGGATCGTCGGAGAGCAGTGCATAGATCGCGCGCGCGTGCCCGATCTCGTTCTGTGCGATCGACGACAGCGCGACGTCTTCCTCGAGCACCGGCGCGATGCCCGTCCACTCGGAGTCGCGCCAGCCGAGGACGAGCTCGTCGTCAGCGATCGCCAGCACGTGTCCTGCTCGTTCACGCGCCTCCTTCAGCTTCTCCTTGAGCGAGTACCCGTCCACCCGGTGGTAGTTGCGGCCCAGCTCGTCGACGAAGTCCTCGACGTCCAGGATGGCGTCGCGCGGGACGACCCAGAGCGCCGAGGACTCGCCGCGCCGGCCGTACTGCTCGTGCGCGTACGCGCGGGCGAACTCGGCTTCGGGCGCCACCACCGAGCCGGCGTGCTGGAACGGCTGGCCCTTCCGTTCCTGGCGGAAGACCTCCCAGATCACGCGGCCTCCGCGAGCACCGCCCGGCGGACCCACGCCGTCTGCCTCGAGATTCAGGCGCCGGAAGTCGAGCCGCTCGGCCGTCATCGGGCCGTGGCCGGTCACGACGCTCCTGAGCTCCTCCCAGTCGGGCTCGGTGTACTCCCAGATGCCCTCGTCGCTGCGGCGCAGCTTCGGGTCGGGGACGGTGAGGCCGAGCTCCCAGATCTGCGGCACGTAGCCGTCGAGGAACTGCTGGCGCGCTTCCTCGTTGGCCTGGCTCTTGATCCGCCAGATGACCATCGGGTCATCCGTCGCCTCGATCGGGTTGCCGTGGAAGTGCATGAGCGGCGTCCACCAGCGGTCGAGCGCCTCCTGCACGAGCTCGCGTTGCGTGTCGGTGCCGTTGACGAGCGTGAGGATCACGTCGCGCCCGTGGAGGATGTGGAACGACTCCTCCCAGCAGATCTTCTTCATGATCCGGGCGTACGGGGCGTACGAGCACTTGAGCAGCGCCTTCTGGGAGATGATCGCGGCCGCGTCGACGAGCCAGGCGATCACGCCGACGTCGCCCCACGTGTAGGTCGGGTAGTGGAAGACGTTGTGGAACTTGGACTTGCCCGAGACCAGGTCTGCGAGGCATTGCTCGCGCGGCTTGCCGAGGTCCTCGACGACCCGGTAGATCAGCTGCGCGTGGCCGACCTCGTCCTGCACCTTCGCGGTCAGCGCGAGCTTGCGCTGCAGCGTCGGCGCCCGGAGGATCCACTCGCGCTCGGGCAGGACGCCCATGAGCTCGGAGTTGGCGTGCATCTCGATGAACTTGATCAGCCGCTGCCGGTACTCGTCGGGCATCCAGTCGTGCGTCTCGACCTGGCCGCCGGACTGGACGTACTCGAGGAACTCCTGCTCGCGTGCGGTCATGTGGCCTCCCAACCGAACGATCGTTAGGGTCGTAACTGTATATGTCCACGAGACGGAACGAGCTCACCCGCCAGGCCGCCCGGCTGTTCGCCGAGCGCGGCTACCACGGCACCTCGATCGGCGACCTCGCGGAGGCCATGGGCGTGCAGAAGGGGTCGCTCTACGCGCACATCAACTCGAAGCAGGACCTGCTCTACGAGACGATGCGCGAGGGCGCCGACGCGTTCCATGCCGCGCTCGACGCGCTGCCGGAGAACGCGCCGCCGACCGAGCGGATCCGGCTGGCGCTCCGCGGCCACCTGCGCGTCGTTGCCGAGCAGCTCGACGTCGCCACCGTCTTCATCCGCGAGTGGCGCTACCTGGAAGGCGAGCGGCGCGACGAGATCGTCGCGGAGCGGCGCCGGTACGAGGAGCGGGTCCGCGCGCTCTTCCGCGAGGGCAGGGAGCTCGGCGAGCTGCGCACCGACCTCGACGACGCGACCGCCGCCCTGCTCATGCTCTCGGCCGCAAACTGGGCCTACACCTGGCTTCGGCCCGGCCGCGACACCGACGAGCTGGCGGATCGGTTTTACGCACTCCTACTGGACGGCATGCGCGGATACGCGACGCCTGAGTAGGCCTGCCTAAGTAGGCCTAAGACGCACAGTCTCGAGGGGCTGTCCCCGGCTTTCCTCCTCCGACATCACGCCCCTTCCGAAACGCGAGGGGGCTGTCCCTCGCGTATTTAGAAGAGAACAGCTCCGTCAGCCGGTGCTTGGCGAACGCCAAGGTCGCTAGTCACGCGAGGGACAGCCCCCTCAGCGTGTTGGGAGGGCGGGAGGTTGCAGGTAGGAGCCGGGGACAGCCCCTCGAGACAGTGCGTCCTAGGCGTTGACACTCCTGCGGGTGGCACCGCTACTCTGGGCGCAATGGACAACGGTCAGCACGTCGACGAGCTCACGAAGCTCGGCCTGACGATGTACGAGGCGAAGGCGTACCTCGCGCTCATCCGGCGCGGGTCGTCGACCGCCGCCGAGGTCGCCCGGATCGCCGGCGTGCCGCGCCAGCGGATCTACGACGTGCTCGCGAGTCTCGTCGAGCGCGGGCTCGCCTCGACGCGCCCGGGCAAGGTCGTGAAGTACGTCGCCTCGGCGCCCGACGCGGCGATCGAGCGGCTCGTCTCGGATCACCGCCAGGCGCTTGCCCGGCTCGAGCGCGGCGCGAACGAGATGATCGGCGAGCTGGCCCCGGCCTTCAAGGCGGGCCAGGGTGTCACCGACCCGCTCGACTACATCGAGGTCCTGCGCGACCGGCGCGCGATCAACGAGCGCTTCAGCGAGCTCCAGGAGGACATCAACCACGAGATCCTCGTCTTCACGAAGCCGCCCTACGCGACGCCACCGCAGGAGGAGGAGAAGGGCCTCGAGGTCTCGCGGACCTTCAAGGCGCGATCCGTCTACGAGTTCTCCGTCTTCGACGACGCGGAGACGAGCGAGGGCGTCCGCGCCTTCATCGAAGCGGGCGAGGAGGCGCGTTTCGTGCCCGAGCTGCCGCTGAAGCTCGTGATCATCGACGAGCGCTACGTCATGTTCGGCATGGAGGACCCGGTCCTCGGCGGCTCGGACCTGACCATGGTCGTCGTCGAGCACCCGTCGCTCGCGGCCACGCTCAAGATCGCGTTCGACGCCGAGTGGCAGCGCGGGCTCACGTTCGACGAGGCGCACAAGCGCCTTGTCCCTGTTGCAAAAAGCGCCTGATTTCCTCGTGAAACCTGCGCGCCTGTCGCAGCGTACCCCTGAACTTCCATCTCGACACCCTTTGAAGTGGTGTGTTAGATCCCGGGCGAACGGGCAACAAACGCGTCCACCACGCGGCCTACTAGCGCGCCCCTCCGGGACGCGAGAGGGGACCGGCGCCGCATGCCGGCCCCCTCCGCCTTCTAGGCTTCGCGGGTGCGGCGAGTCGCGCTCATCGTGAACCCCTTCGCGACCAAGGTCGACGACGAGTCGACGGCGGCCGTGCGCGACGTGCTCCAGCGCGTCGCCGAGGTGACCACGATGCGGACGGAGCGGCCCGGCCATGCGGTCGAGCTGGCGTCGGTGCTGCGCGGCGACCTCGACGCCGTCGTCGTCTTCTCGGGCGACGGCGGGTTCAACGAGGTGCTGAACGGCCTGCGGGATCCGGTGCCGATCGGCTTCGTCCCGGGCGGCGGCGCCAGCGTCCTGCCGCGGGCGCTCGGGCTCCCACGCGACCCGCTCGAGGCTGCCCAGGAGCTCGCAGCCGCGCTCGAGGCCGGCCGGACGCGCAAGATCTCGCTCGGTCGCGTCAACGGACGGCGTTTCACGTTCTCGGCCGGGGTCGGGCTCGACGCCGAGCTCGTCCGCCGCGTCGACGAGCGCGGGCGCGACCAGGAACGCGGCCGGGCCGGGAACCTCTGGTTCGCACTCGCGGCCGGGAGGCTTCTCGTCGAGCGGCGCGGCCGCCTGGAGCCGGTGCTCGAGGTCGAGGGCCTCGGCCGTGCCGCCTTCGCGCTCGTCGCCAACGCCGACCCGTACTCGTACGCCGGCCCGCTCCCGCTGCGCGTCGCCCCGGAGGCGCGCTTCGAGCTCGGCCTCGACCTGGTTGCGCCGCGCGCCGTCCGCCCGGGCGGGCTCCCGCGCTTCGTCGGCTACATGCTGCTCGGCCGGGGTCAGCAGCGTGCGGAGGACGTCATCTACGTGCACGACGCCGACCGGATCGTGGTGCGCTGCGACGAGCCGCTGCCGCTCCAGGCGGACGGGGAGGACCTCGGCGACGTGAGCGAGGCCGTCTTCGAGGCCGAGCGCGACGCCGTCGAAGTTCTGGTGTAGCTACGGACGCGGCCGGTGCCCGTTCGTCGCCGGCGAGGCGGGCGTCTTCGGGCGCAGGAGCAGCACCGCGGTGACCGCCGCCCAGGCTGCAAACGGCCCGAGCGCGACGGTCAGCGCCCAGTGGTCGGTGTTCGAGAGCAGGACGAGCGCGGTCGCGAGCTGGATCGGCACGAGCGCCTGGCCGGCGAAGCCGAGCATCCCCGACACGGCGCCGGTGCGCGCCATCGCCGTTCCGGCTGCGCCGAGCACCGCCGCCTGCGGGAAGCACACGGCGAATGCGATCGGCGCCGGGTCGACGTTGCCCCCGGCGGCGTAGGCGGCGGCGACCAGTGCGTAGCCCGCGGCTGCGGCCGAGCCGCCGATGACCGCGGTGGCCGAGAACGGAGACGTCTCGCCTTCGGCGGCGCGGAGCTCGGCGCGGAGCGCGCCGAGGAACCCGACGAGGAAGAACGAGGCGAGGCCGAGCAGGTAGGCGTCGGTCTGGTCGTCGTCGATGACGCCGGACGCGAGCAGGACAGCTGCGAAGGCAACGCCGCCGACGGCGAGCACTCGTTCGGCGCCCTCCGTCACCTGGCCATCCTACGACGGTAGATTCCGCCTGGAATGGCGCAGGTTCTCGGTGTGGAGCACGAGCTTCGACACGTGATCGGCGACGGCGAGGCCGCGTCCGACCGCGAGGTCGACGGCCTCACCGAGGCCGACCTTCTGCGGCTCTACCGCGACCTGGTCCTGCTGCGAACCTACGACGAGCGCTCCGTCGTCTACCACCGCCAGGGGCGCATCGGGACGTACGCGATCTACTGGAACCACGAGGCCATGCAGGTCGGCTCCGTGTTCGCGCTCGGGCGCTCGGACTGGATCTTTCCCAGCTACCGCGAGTCGGCCATCGGGCTCCTGCGCGGGATGCCGGCGTCGACGGTGCTCTCCTGGTGGCGGGGGCACCCGGCGGGCTGGTGGAACCCGGCCGACTACAACGTCGCGTCGATCTGCGTCCCGATCGCCACGCACGTCCCGCACGCGGCGGGGCTCGCCTGGGGCAAGCGCCTGCGCGGCGAGGACACCTGCGCGATCGCCTACTTCGGCGACGGCGCGACGTCGGAGGGCTCGTTCCACGAGGGCGCCAACTTCGCCGCCGTCATGCGCGCGCCGCTCATCCTCTTCTGCAACAACAACCACTGGGCGATCTCGACGCCGCTCGAGGCCCAGACGAAGGCGGAGAACCTCGCCGCCAAGGCGGCCGGCTACGGCATGCCCGGCGTGCGCGTAGACGGCACGGACGTGCTCGCCGTCTACGAGGCGACCCGGGAGGCGGTCGAGCGCGCGCGGGCCGGCGACGGCCCGACCTTCATCGAGGCGGTCAGCTACCGCGCGGCGCCCCACGCGACGGCGGACGACCCGAAGGCGTACATCGACATGGAGCGGGTGGAGGAAGCGCGCAAGCGCGAGTGCGTCGGCCGCTACGAGGCCTACCTCCAGCGGCTGGGCGTCCTCACCGATGCGCACGTCGAGCAGGTCCGCGCCGAGGCCGTCGACCTCATGCGCGAGGGCATCGCGGCCGCCGAGGCGGAGCCGCCGGCCGACCCGGCGCTGCTCTTCGAGAACACCTTCGTCGACCCGCCCGCCTCGTTCGGGCGCGACCTCGACGAGCTGCGGCGGATCCTGGGCGACCCATCATGACTTTGTGGCTGACAGCCACTAGCTCGCCGCCGCGCGGCTCGGCGCGCAGTCGTCACTTCGACATTTTCGCGGAGAGCCACTTGCCATGGCCGAGCTGACGGTCGTCGAGGCGATCAACGACTGCTTCCACGTCGAGCTCGCCCGCGACGAGGACGTCATGGTCATGGGCGAGGACGTCGGCCGTGCCGGTGGCGTGTTCCGCGCGACCGCCGGGCTGCGCGACCGCTTCGGCCCCGACCGCTGCGTCGACACCCCGCTCGCCGAGGCCGGGATCATGGGCACCGCCGTCGGGCTCTGCATGGCGGGCTTCCGCCCGGTCGTCGAGATGCAGTACGACGCCTTCTCGTACCCGGGCCTCGACCAGCTGATCACCCACGTCGGCCGCTACCGCTGGCGCACCGGCGGTCAGATGGAGTTCCCGCTGACCATCCGCATGCCGTACGGCGGCGGCGTCCGCGCGCCGGAGCTGCACGACGACTCGCCGGAGACCTACTACGTGCACACGCCGGGCGTGAAGGTGGCGATCCCGTCCACGCCGGCCGACGCCAAGGGGCTGCTCGCGGCCGCGATCCGCGACCCGGACCCGGTCGTCATCCTGGAGCCGAAGCTGCACTACCGGACGCTCCGCGGCGAGGTGCCCGAGGGCGAGCACACCGTCCCGCTCGGCAAGGCGCGGCTTGCGCGCGAGGGCACGGACGTCACCCTCGTCGCCTACGGGTCGATGGTGCCGCTCTCCGAGCAGGTGGCCGATGCGTTGGCCGGTGAGGCCTCGGTCGAGGTGCTCGACATCCGAACGCTGAAGCCGCTCGACGAGGACGCGCTCCTCGCCTCCGTCGCGAAGACAGGACGCGTCGTCATCGTCCAGGAGGCGCCGAGGACGTGCGGCTACGCCGCGGAGCTGGCGGCGGTCATCGCCGAGAAGGCGATCTTCGACCTCCAGGGGCCGGTGCTGCGCGTGACCGGCTACGACGTGCCTTACCCGTACTGGCAGATCGAGGACGCGTACATGCCCTCGGTCGAGCGCGTCACCGCGGCGGTTCGCCGCCTGCTCGACGCTTGAGCGAGCGGCTGCGGCTCTGGCTCGAGCGTGGCCGCGACGGCTACTTCCTGCGCGACGCGGCCACCGGCGAGCCGGTCCGCTGGGAGGACGAGCGCGTCCGCGTCGTGCCGGTGGCGGGTGTGACCTTCCGGCCCGACACATTCGCGCAGGCGTCCTTCGACCCGGGGCGGCGGCTCGCGCTGGTGCGCGAGCCGGACAACGAGCACGATCCCAACGCCGTCGGCATCTGGAACGAGGAGCGGACGTTGCAGGCGGGGTACGTCCCGCGCGAGACGGCCGCCGAGCTCGCCGGTGACGAGCAGGCGGTGTCGCTGTGGCGCGTCGAGGGCGGGCTCCGCGTCTTGATCGTGCCGGCAGACGCCTGGGTAGGGCGCCCCCGCAGCTAGGTTTCCGCGCCGTGGCGTACGAGTTCAAGCTGCCCGACCTGGGCGAGGGCCTCACCGAGGGCGAGATCGCACGCTGGCTCGTCAAGGAAGGCCAGGTGATCGCCGAGGACGACCCGCTGGTCGAGGTGCAGACCGACAAGACGACGGTCGAGATCCCGTCGCCCGCCGCCGGGCCCGTGGCGCGGATCCTGGCGCAGGAGGGCGACGTCGTCCCGGTCGGGACGGTCATCGTGGTGATCGGCGACGGCGAGGCCGTTTCGGCGGCTGACGCCGCCGAAACCGTTAGGACGTCACCAGGGGCCGCCCCGACGGCGCCCGCGGCTCGCATCCAGGCGACGCCCCTGGTGCGCAAGATCGCCCAGGAGCTCGGCGTCAGCCTGGACGCGGTCACAGGCACAGGTCCGGGCGGCCGCATCACCGAGGACGACGTCCGACTAGCCGCGGGCGATAAGCCCGCGGCCCGCGTGCCGCTCCGCGGCGTCCGCCGCCTGATCGCCGAGCACATGGCCCGCGCGCACCGCGAGGTGGCGCCGGTCACGTGGGTCGAGGAGTGCGACTTCTCGAAGGTCGATCTCGGCCGCCTCGTCGCGATGGTGCTCAAGGCTTGCGCGCTCTCTCTGAAGGAGTTCCCGGAGCTGAACGCGCGCTTCGACGGCGACGCGATCGTCTACCTCGACCACTACGACCTCGGCGTCGCAGTCCAGACGGACGCCGGCCTCGTGGTTCCGGTCGTGCGCGGCTGTGACCACCGCTCGGTGGACGAGCTCGATGCCGACGTTCGCCGCCTCGCCGAGCGCGCCCGCGACGGCACGCTCGCGCCCGAGGATCTGCGCGGCTCGACGTTCACCGTCACGAGCGCCGGCAAGCTCGCCGGTCTCTTCCAGACGCCGATCGTGAACCATCCGGAGGTCGCGATCTGGAGCGTCGGCCGCATCGCCGACCGCCCGGTCGTTCGCGACGGTCAGGTGACGGTCGCGCCCATCGCCTATGTCGCGCTCACGTTCGACCACCGCGTGGTCGACGGCGCTCGCGCGGCCGCCTTCGGGCTCGACGTCATCCGGCGGCTCGAGGAGTAAAAGGGGCCCGGTTGCCCGGGCCCCCAACTCATCCCCTAGTGGTCGTGCCCCTTGCCGTCGGTCCGCACCTGAGCGCGGATCTCGCCGGCCGGGAACTTCGTCGTGTGCACGTTCGCGTACGCCGCCTGGTTGCGGATCGCGTCGACGAACTCCTGCCAGCTGCCTGCCGCGACGTCCTGCGCGGGAACCGCGAGGACGCTCGCCGGGGTCAGCGTGCCGGACACCGTGCCCGACTGCGGGCACGTCGGCGTCCCGGCCGTCGGCGACGGCTTGGCCGCCGTCTGGCACAGCCAGGCCATGATCCCGCCCGCGATCGCCGGGCGGCCGATGTGAATGTGGGCCTGCTGCACGTCGCCCTCGAGGCCGCTGTACGACAGCGTGTAGGTGATCGTCTGTCCCTTGTCGTCGATCTTCGCCTTGAAGGATCCGGTCGAGTCGGTCGACAGGGTCGGCGTCTCGTTGTAGCCGTTCAGCTGGTCGGCCTTGATGTTCTTGCCGCCTCCGTGCGCCAGCGCGAACGTCGCCGAGCCGAGGACACCGACGACCACTACGGCCGCGGCGACCCACAGGGTCTTGCGCATGTGCCTCCTCCTCCTTGGGGGTGTGGCCAACCCTACGTCGGGTGGCGCCTTTCGGATTCCCCGAAAGGGCACGTCTCTACACTGGCCGGCGTGCACACGCTGTACGTCGTCGGCCTGTTCCTCGGGCTCGGTGCGAGCATCGGCGTCGTGCTCGCGGGCTGGCTCGCGGGCACGCGCGGCGGCCTCGCGCTGCCGGCGGCGATCGCCGCGGTGATCGGCGTGCTGCTCGGGCTCTGGCTCTCGGGGACGGCCGAGGCGATCGCCGGGGCGATCGGCGGCCTGCTCGGCGGTGCGGGCGCCGGCCAGCTCGTCCGCGGCGCGCTCGCGCGGGGCGGCACGCGGACCGGAACCGCCGTCCTCGCCACGCTGGTCGGCCTGGTGGGCGCCGCGCTCGCGCTCATCCCCGTCGTCGGCTACCTCGAGGCGATCGCACTGCCCGTGCTCGCCCTGCTCGTCCGGCGGCGGGGCGGCCGGCGGTACGCGGGGCTCCGCTCGCTGGCGTGAGCCGCAAAGTCGTCCTCGTCGTCATCGACGGCCTCACGCCCCAGGTCTTCGAGGACGCGGTGGAGCGCGGCACCGCGCCCGCGCTCTCGTTCCTCGCCGAGCACGGCGAGTACCGGCGCGGGGTCTCGACCTTTCCCTCGCTGACGCCCGTCTGCCTCGCCTCGATCGCGACCGGCGCGCACCCGTCGCAGCACGGCATCCCCGGCCTCGTCTGGTTCGACCGCGAGCACAGCCGCATCGTCGAGTACGGCTCCTCGTTCGCCGCCATCCGGGCCGTCGGGTCGCGGCAGGCCCTCCGGGACGCGGTCATCACGATGAACCGCGACCACCTCTCGCGCGAGACGCCGACCATCTTCGAGACGCTCGAAGGCGCCGGGCTGACGACCGCTGCGGTGAACTTCACCGTCTACCGCGGCCCGGTGGTCCACCGCTCGACGCTCGGGTCGCTCGTCCCGGCGGTCGAGGGGCCGTCGCGCTTCTTCTACTACAGCCTGTTCGAGTCCGACCGCACGGGCGCGCCGCTCGCCGTACGCGACCGCTCGCTCGGCTCCATCGACGCGTACGCCGCGTCGGTCGGTCGCTGGCTCGTCACGCGCGACGGCTTCGACTTCCTCGTCTACTACCTGCCCGACTACGACTTTGCCTCCCACGCCCGCGGCCCCGGCGGTGCAGAGGAGGCGCTCGCCCGCAGCGACGCGGCGGTCGGGGCGCTGCTCGAGGCGGCGGGCGGCGGCGACGCCTTCCTCGAGCGCTACGAGCTGATCCTGTGCTCCGACCACGGGCAGACCGGCGTGCGCGAGGGCGTGCAGCTCGAGCGCGCGTTCGCCGACGTGCCGCTGCTCTCGTCGCGCGGCCCGCACTACGACGCCGAGCTCTTCGTCGCCGCCTCGAACCGCTTCGCCCAGGTCTACCGCCTGCCCGCCGCCCGTACCGGCGTCGAGGAGGTCGCCGGCCGCCTCGAGCGCGATCCGGCCGTCGACGCCGTCCTCTACCGCGCGGGCGAGGAGGCCGTCGTCCGACGCCACGGTGAGGAGCTCCGGTTCCGCCCCGCCGCGGATGGGGAATGGCAGTTGACGGGCGACGGCACGCTGCTCGCCGACCCGAACGGCCTCGAGCGCGTCTGGGAGGCGCTCGCCAACCCACGCGCAGGCGAGGTGCTCGCCAGTGCGGCCGAGGGCTACGAGTTCGCGGACATCGGCGGCCGCCTGCACGTCGGCGGGGGCAGCCACGGCTCACTGGTCGCAGGGGACTCGGAGGTGCCGATGCTCTCGGTCGGGGCCGGCCCGCCGCCACCGCGCATCGTCGACATCGCGCCCTTCGTCGCGCGCCGCCTCGGGGTCGAGGCCGCGGCGGCCGCCCGTGTCGCCTGACTTCGCCGAGGCTCGGCGCACGATGGTTGCCGAGCAGCTGCGAACCCGGGACATCACGGACGAGCGCGTGCTCGCCGCGATGGAACGGGTGCCCCGGGAAGCCTTCCTTCCTGCAGCAGCGCGTGGCCACGCCTACGACGACGCGGCCCTTCCCATCGCCGCCGGTCAGACGATGTCGCAGCCGTACATCGTGGCGCTCATCGCACAGACGCTCGAGCTGCACGGCACCGAGCGCGTGCTCGACGTCGGGACGGGCTCGGGCTACCAGGCGGCCGTCCTCTGCGAGCTCGCGGCCGAGGTCGTCTCGGTCGAGCGCATCCCCGAGCTCGCGACGCAGGCGCGGGCGAACCTCGCCGCAGCGGGTTACGGCGACGTTAAGGTCATCGCCGCCGACGCGACGCTCGGGCTCGCCGGCCAGGCGCCGTTCGACGCGATCGCGGTCGCGGCCGCGGCCGCGGGGCTCCCGGAGGCGCTCTATGAGCTGCTGGTCATGCGCGGCCGCATCGTCGTTCCCCTCGGAGACCGCACCGGCCAGCTGCTCTCGTTGGTCGTCCGGACGCCCGAGGGGCCCGCGGTCGTGCGGACGACACCCGTCCGGTTCGTGCCGCTGATCGGGGAAGGCCCGGTGCTGTGACCGATCCGCGTCCGCTAGGCTCGGCCGCCGTGGAATCGGGCGAGGCAGTCGCGGCACCACCAGCCCTCGTGGGGCGCAGGCGCGCTGCGCACGCGCTCCGGCAGTCGCACAACTGGGTGCAGCTGGGGAAGTTCTGCGCAGTCGGCGCGACCGGCTACGCCATCAACCTCGGCGTCTACTGGCTGCTCATCAATGCGGGTGTCCACTACCTACTCGCGGCGGTGTGTTCCTTCCTCGTCGCGGTGACGAACAACTACATATGGAACCGGCAGTGGACGTTCAGGGGTCAGCGCGGCCACCTCGGGGCGCAGGGGGCGAGGTTCTTCGTCGTCTCGCTGCTCGCGCTCGGCGCAAACCTGCTCTGCCTGCACCTCCTGATCGGGCTCGGGCTCGGGAAGCTCGTCGCGCAGGCGATCGCGATCGTGCTCGTCACGCCGGTGAACTTCATCGGCAACAAGCTCTGGTCGTTCCGCGTCCGCCGGTACGGCGCCTGAGCGGCCCGGCAGCGCCCCGCACGAGCAGGCACCCTGCCCGCGTGCGCCGGACGCTTCTCGCCGCGTCGCTCATCGCGCTCGCTCTTGCGCCGGCCGCGCTGAGCGCGACGCCGACCGCGCCGGTCTACGACAAGCACGGCCGCATCGTCCAGACGCCGTTCGCGCCGTTCGTCGCGCAGCAGCAGCAGCACCTGACCGCGGCCGGCGCGACGGCGATCTTCCTCCGCAACCCCAAGGTCCACGACTGGCTGAGCCGCTACCCGCAGAAGGGCCGCACGACGGACGCGACCTTCACGTCGAGCGACGGCTCGTGGACGGTGCACGTCTGGTCGGGGCGCCGCGGGCGAGATCGCGCGCGGCCGCGTCGACGACGCGTCGAAGAGCGTCATCGAGGCCTGGACCGGGCCGCAGGTGGCGTGGTCGATGGCGCGCGGCTACAAGGGCGCGTTCGGCGGCAAGCAGCTGAACGGCCCGTGGATCTGGCTCGACGCTCTCGGCCGTCTTCTTCCTCGGCCTCGCGAACCTCCGCCGACGTCAGGTGCTCTCCATGCGGAACCTCGATCTGCTCGTCCTGCTCTCGTTCGGCGTCTCGCTCTGCCTACTACAACGCCGGCGACGTCTTCGCGAGCGTGCCGCTCGCCTACCCGCCGATGGCCTATCTGATCGGGCGCATGGTGTGGATCGGCTTCAGGGGCAGACCCGTGCGCGCATCGGCGCCCGTCTGGCCGATCTGGCTGCTCGCGGCCGCGACGATCTTCCTCGTCGGGTTCCGCGTCGGGCTCAACACCGAGACCTCGAACGTGATCGACGTCGGCTACGCGGGGGTGATCGGTGCGCAGCGCATCGCGACCGGCAACGCGCCGTACGGGCACATGCCGATCGAGGACGACCTGCCGAAGTGCGGCGCCACGAACGCCGACGGCGCGGTGCGCGACCGCGTCCAGACCAACGGGCGCTGCGAGATCCGCGAACGAGACGGGCGACACGTACGGGCCCGTCTCCTACCAGGCCTACCTGCCCGGGCTCTGGATCTTCGGCTGGCCCGGGCGGTGGGACGACTTACCCGCGGCCCACTTCACGAGCATCCTCTGGGACATCATCGCCATGCTCGGCCTGCTGCTCGTCGGGCGCCGCTTCGGCGGCTGGCGGCTGGCGGTGACGCTCCCGTTCGCGTGGGCGGCCTACCCCTTCACCGAGTACGCGTCGAACGCGAACACGAACGACGCGATCATGCCGGCGTTCCTGATCTTCGGCTTCTGGGCGGCGACGTCGCCCGCCGGTCGCGGCGTGGGCTCGGCACTCGCTGCGTGGACCAAGATGGCCGCGCTGATCGTGGTGCCGCTCTGGGCGACCTACCCCGACGGCGTTCTAACCCGCCGGCCGCGGCCGATCCTGATTTTCGCCGCGGCATTTGCGCTGACGACGCTGGCGGCGTTCTGGATCCTCTTCCTCGAGCCGCACCCGCTGCGCGAGGTGCGCGTCTTCTGGGACCGCACCTTCGTCTCCCAGTTCGACCGCCACTCGCCGTTCTCGCTCTGGGACTGGGGCCAGTACCACGCGCGCGGGATCCCCGATCTCGCCTGGCTGCGCAAGGTGCTCACCGCGGTGGTCGTCATCGCGGCCGTCGTGTTCGCGTTCGTCCCGAAGCGCAAGAGCCCGCTCCAGCTCGCGGCGCTCACCGGCGCGCTGCTGATCGGGTTCGAGTTCGTGCTGATCCACTGGTTCTACCTCTACATCCCGTGGTTCCTGCCCTTCGTCGCCTTTGCCGTGCTCGCGCCGGCGGCTCTGACACGGTCGGAGGTGCCGGCCTGGCTGCCGCGGGAGGCGACCGAGCGGCGCACCGTGCTCGCCGCCGCGGGTGCGGTCGTGTTGCTGCTCGTGTCCTGGACGCTGCTCCACTTCAGCATCTGGAACCGGATCGTCATCACCGACGTGCCGGTCTACGAGGGCTACGGGCGCGCGATGGCCGCCGGCCAGATCCCGTACCGCGACTTCCACCTCGAGTACCCGCCGGCCGCGCTGCCCGCCTTCCTGCTCCCGACGATCGGGAACGGCAGTGCGGGCTACCGAAACGTCTTCGACGGCTCGATGCTGTTCTGCGCGCTCGCCGCGCTCGGGGCGATGCTGGTCTGCCTCCGCGCGCTCGGGCGCCGCGGGCCCCCGATGGTCGCCGCCCTCGCGTTCGCCGCGCTCGCGCCGCTCTTGCTCGGGTCGGTCGTCCGCACCCGCTTCGACTACCTGCCGGCCGCGCTGACGGTGGCCGCGCTCGCCGCTCTGCTGCTCGGGCGGGACCGCATCGGCTCCGGCCTGCTCGGGCTCGGCGCCGCCGTCAAGGTCTTCCCGCTCGTCCTCATCCCGATCGCGGTCGCGTACACGTGGCGGCGGCACGGACGGGCTGAGGCGATCCGCTGCGCGGCCATCTCGGGCGGCACGCTGCTCGTGGTCGTCCTGCCGTTCTTCGTGCTCTCACCAGGGGGCATGTGGAACACGGTCACGCTGCACGCGACGCGTGGCCTCCAGGTCGAGAGCCTTGGCGCCGCGGTGCTGCTCGCGGCGCACCAGCTGACCGGGATCGGGCTCCACACGGCCTCGAACTCCGGCTCGCAGAACCTCTCGGGGACGGGCGCCGACGTGCTCGCGGTGGTGATGCTGCTCCTCCAGCTTGCCGTCGTCGTCGCGCTGTGGGTCTCGTTCGCCCGCGGCCCTGCCGACCGCGAGCGGCTCGTCCGCTACTTCGCGGCGACGGTGTGCGCCTTCATCGTGCTCGGCAAGGTGCTGTCGCCGCAGTTCCTGATCTGGCTGATCCCGCTCGTCCCGCTGGTCGCCGGCCGGCGCGGGCTGATCGCGAGCTCGCTGCTCGGGCTCGCGCTCGTGCTGACGCAGTTCTGGTTCCCGACGCGCTACTGGGCGCTTGTCAACGACTACGCGACGACGGCGTCATGGCTGGTCTTCACGCGCGATCTCGTGCTCCTCGCGATCATCGCCGTGCTCGTGCTGCCCGTGCGAGAGCTCGCCTTGCGACGGGCGCCGGCCGCGGAGCCGGCTAAAGCTCCCGCCTGATCGCCTCGCATGCGGTCGCACGGCCGTCCGCGTTGCAGGTGACGAGCAGGCCCTCGAGGCGCACGCCGCCGTCCGCCGGCTCGAACCGGACCGGGAGGCCCGTGCGCATGCGCTCGATCGCGAGGTCGGCCTTCACGCCGATCACCGAGTCGTGGGGGCCGGTCATGCCGGCGTCGGTGATGGCGGCCGTCCCGCCCGGGAGTACGCGGGCATCGTTCGTCTGCACGTGCGTGTGCGTGCCGATCACCGCGGTGACGCGGCCGTCGAGCCAGCGCGCCATCGCCACCTTCTCGCTCGTCGCCTCGGCGTGGACGTCGACGATGACGACGGGCGTCGCCGCGCGTGCTTCGTCGACGAGCTCGTCGATGATCTCGAACGGGCCGGTGGCGATGTCGAGGTACAGCTTCCCCATCACGTTGATGACGGCCACGGGCGTCCCGTCGCGCGCCGGCACCACCGTCAGCCCGCGGCCCGGGGCGTGGCGCGACATGTTCGCAGGCCGCACCAGCACCGGCGACGTGTCGGCGTAGGGCAGGAGCTCGCGTCGCCGCCAGGCGTGGTTGCCGAGGGTGATCGCGTCCGCGCCCGCCGCCAGAATCCGTTCTGCGAGCCGCGGCGTCAGCCCGGAGCCGTCGGCGGCGTTCTCGCCGTTCACGACGCAGACGTCGACGTCGAGCTCCTCGCGAAGCGGGTGCAGCAGCTGCTCGACCGCGCGACGGCCGGGCGAGCCGAAGACGTCCGCTACGTGAAGGAGATTCAGGGAACGGCGAGGGCGGTCGCCTGGCGCACCTCGACCGCGACGTGGTTGCCCTGATCCTGCGTGTAGCGCGCGAGTGCCTGCGTCTCGACGTGCGACATGTCGATGACGTTGCCGACCTTCGACACCGTCGACTTCACCGTCGAGCCGACGCTGAGCCCGGGATCGGGCCGGAGGTTCGTCAGCGAGACAACGAGCGCCGGCGCCGCCGCCGGCTGGATGTCGAGGCGCACGCCGTAGCGCTTGCCGCTCACGACGTAGTCGGTCAGGCCGACGACCGTCCCGTCGACCGGCGAATAGACGTCGGTCCCGGACGGCGCGCCGACGTTGAGCACGCCGGTGTCGGAGCCGCCGGTGCCGCCGAGCAGGTAGTAGCGGAGGCCGCCGCTACCCCCACCGAAGAGCTTGTGCGCGACCCGCGCGAGCAGCCCCTCGTTCGCCGGCTGGCCGACCGGGCTGAGCGACAGGTCGCCCGACGTCGACGGCGTGTGGTACCCGATCGCCGTCACGCGGCTCTGCGCGACGGGCAGCTCGAGCCGCAGCGTCCCGCGCGTCGCAATCACCTGCGGCAGCGGCCGGGCCGGGAGCAGGCGCTGCGCGGGTGCGACCAGCGTCGCCGCGCGCACGCGCGCCTCGTTCCCCGAGAACGCGGTCATGAGCAGCGTGACGCCGACCGCGACGGCGATCAGCGCGGCCGCGACGACGCGGCCGGCGTGCAGGCGCGGACGCGCCCGCCGCTGGCGGCGCCTCGGGCTGGTGGACCGCCGAGGCATCGGCGCGACCGTACTCGACGCCTTCGCGACGCGCAACCGGCGACTTTGTGACGGACTTTGTGACACGGAGCGGGGGGAGTGTAGTGGCAAATCTTCCCAAAGTTCATGCGGGGAGAGCGCCAGTGACCCGTTCTGCTCCCAGGACCAGTCCCAGGCGGGCGGGCGCAGGTCGGTCGGGACGGCCGTCAGATGCCTGCGCCGGGCGGGCCGCCGCCCACCGCCGGCGCTACGATCGCGGCCATGCAGGACGCTCCGCGGATCCAGATTCCGCGCTGGATCCAGCTCGTTGGGCTGCCGCTGGTCTTGCTGTTGCTCTGGGTGGTGCTCGGCGCGGTGCGTCACGTCGTCTTCCTGTTTCTCGTCGCGGCGCTGATCGCGCTCCTGCTCGATCCGATCGTCCGCGGCCTCATCGGCCTGCGGCTGCCTCGGGGGATCTCGATCGCGATCGTCTACCTCAGCTTTGCCGGTGCGCTCGTCCTGATCCTGGCGGCGATCGGCACCTCGGTTGTGAACGAGGCGACGACGGCCACCAAGCGGGTGAACACCTACGTTACGAAGGTCGACGGACGAACCGGCCAGACCGCGGCCGACCGCGACGTCAACCGCCTGCAGGCCTGGCTCGACCACCACGGGCTCAAGCGGGTCGACGTCTCCACGCGCGGGCACGAGCTGGTCAAGCGTCTGCGCGAGCGCAACATCCAGGGCTACAGCGACAGGATCATCAACTTCCTGGAGGGCGCCGCCCTGTCGGTCGCCCAGCTGCTGATCAGCCTCGTGCTGATCTTCGTGGGGTCGATCTACATGCTGCTCGACTTCGGGCGGCTGAGAACCTCGCTCGACCGGCGCTTCCCGCCCCGGGAGGGCCAGGAGTCGCTGCTCCCGTTCGTGGAGCAGGCGCTCATCGGCTACGTCAAGGCGCAGGCCCTCATCTCGCTGATCATCGGTGCGAGCGCCGGCATCGGCCTCTACCTGCTCGGGGTGCTCGGAGCCGCCCAGGGGATGCAGCACTACGCGCTCCTGTTCGGCGCCTGGGTTGCGGTCGCGGAGCTGATCCCGTACCTCGGCCCGTGGCTCGGCGCCGTGCCGCCGATCGCGTATGCCCTGGTCGTCGACCCGGTGTCGGCGATCTGGGTGACGCTCCTCTTCCTCGGTATCCACCAGCTCGAGGGGCACGTCGTCGTGCCGAAGGTGATGGGCACCGCGCTCCGCCTGCACCCGCTGCTCGTCATCTTCGGGCTGCTCGCGGGCGCGGAGATCTACGGGCTGCTTGGGATCTTCGTGGCGCTGCCGCTCCTCGCCGTGATGCGCGCGCTCTGGGAGTTCTTCTCCGAGCGGGTCGTCTTCGAGCCGTGGAAGCCGGGCGAGGTCGCGATCCCCGTAGACGTGGAGCCCGAGGCCGAGGGGCCACTCGCGCCGCCCGAGCTCACGCCGGTGCAGGAGGCGCAGGACCCGCCGGCGGCAGCGCAGCGTTGACCGTCCTGCTCGCGGCGCGTGGGGTGACGCGCCGGTTCGGCGACCACGTCGCCCTCCATCCCACGGACCTCGAGGTGTCCGCGGGCGAGGCCGTCGCGCTGGTCGGGCCGAACGGCGCCGGCAAGTCGACGCTGCTCGCGCTGCTCGCAGGGTCGCTGCCGCCGAGCGGCGGCCGGGTGGAACGGGCGCCGGGGACGTCGGTCGGCTGGGCGCCGCAGCGCGCGGGCCACTACGGGAGGCTGACGCCGCGCGAGAACATCGAGCTGTTCGCGCGGCTGGCGGGCGAGCCGGACCCGCCCGCACGCGCGACGGCGCTGCTCGAGGCGCTCGGGCTCTCGGGCGACGCGCGGCCGAGCGGCGTCCTCTCGGTCGGGCAGCGCCAGCGCCTGAACCTGGCGCTCGCGCTCCTCGGCGATCCCGACCTCCTGCTGGCGGACGAGCCGACGGCGGCGCTCGACGAGCACGCGCGGCAGCGCTTCTGGCAGCTCGCGGCGACGCGCCGCGCGGCCGGCGGCGCCGTCGTCTTCGCCACGCAGGCCGGCGACGAGCCGTCCCTCCATGCGACGCGTCTCCTGGTGCTCGAAGAGGGCCACCTGGCGTGAGGCGGGCCGCGCTCATCCTTCAGAAGGACCTGCGCATCCTCCGCCGCTCGCCACTGCTGCTCGCAGCGGCGGTCGGCTACCCGCTCGTCGTCGCCGTGCTCGTCGCGCTCGTCGGCGCCTACGCCGGCACGAAGCCGCGCGTCGCCCTGGTCGACGAAGCCGGGCTGCCGCCGTCGCTCCAGGTCGGCGACCGCGTGTTCCGGATCAAGCCTGCGATCGACCGCGCCGGCCGGGAGGTGCACATCGTCCGCCTCACGAACAGGGAGGCCCGGCACCAGCTCGACACCGGCCGCGTCATCGCGATCGTCCGCATCCCGCACGGGTTCGTCTCCGACCTGCGCGCGATGGTGCGGAGCCCCCGGCTCGAGCTGGAGACGAGCCCGAGCCCCTTCTCCGGGCGCATCGTCCGCGAGGTGCAGGCGTTCGTCTACGCGCTGAACCAGGAGCTCCAGGGCGCCTACATCGGCTCGAACCTCGAGTACGTCAACCTGCTCGAGCACGGCGGGAAGGGCAGCTTCCTGGGCCGCGAGTTCGACGTGCTCGGACTCGGGAGAACCGACCGCCTGCTCGCGGCCGGGCCGCAGACGCCGGCCGTTCTCAAGGTGCGCCGGTTCGTGCGCGCGGCCCGGCTGGCCCTCGCGCAGACCGGCGACGCGCTGAAGGCGACGGCGAACCCGATCGCCCTGGTCCACGTGCCCGAGCGCGGTCGTACATGGGCGTTCTCCGCCCAGGTTCAGGCCTACGCGCTGACGCTGACTGTCGGGCTGCTCGCTCTCCTGCTCGCGGCCGGCTCGCTCGCCGCCGAGCGGGACGAGAACGTGATCGGGCGGCTCCCCGCGAGCCTCGGCGAGCTGCTCACGGCGAAGGTCGCGCTGGGCGCCGTCGTGGCCGCCGTGCTCGGGACGGCGATGGCGCTCACGTTCGGGATCGTCATCGAGACGGCCGCCGTCCGCGGCGGCGAGCCGTGGTCGCGTCTGCCGCTCCTGACGCTGGGCCTGCTGCTGGCCGGTGCGTCGCTGGGCGCGCTCGGCTGCCTCGTCGCCGCGCTCGCGCGCGACGCGCGGACGGCGCTGCTCGCCGCCGTGGCGCTCGCGCTGCCGCTCGCGTTCGTCGCCGTCGTGCCGGCCGACGCGGTGCGCCTCGCGGGCGCGATCGGTGCGCTCTTCCCCGTCGAGCACGCGCTGCGCTTCTTCTCCGCGGCGCTCTACGACGCCAGCCCGTGGCGGACGCTGGCCGTCGAATCGGCCTGGCTCGTCGCGATCACGGCCGTCCTCTGGGGGCTTGCACGGCACGCAGCCCGCCGCCTGCTGCTCTGACGCTGCGACAATCGCCCCATGTCCACCTTTCCGCAGACCCGACTGCGCCGCCTCCGCCGCACCGGCGCGCTCCGCGACCTCGTCCGCGAGACGCGCGTCGACCGGCGGGATCTCGTCATGCCGTTCTTCGTCGGCCCGGACACGCGCGCGAACGAGGGGCTGCCCGCGCTCGGGCGCTACTCGGTCGCCGATCTCCCGCGCGAGGTCGAGGCGGCCGCCGCGGCCGGCATCCCGGGGGTCATCCTCTTCGGCATCCCGGCCGCGAAGGACGAGGTGGGCTCCGGCGCCTGGGATCCCGACGGCGTCATCCAGCAGGCGCTGCACGAGCTGCGCGACCGTTTCCCGGAGCTCTTGCTCCTCACCGACGTGTGTCTCTGCGAGTACACGTCGCACGGCCACTGCGGCGTCGTCGACGAGCACGGCGTCCTGAACGACGAGTCGCTCGAGCTGCTGGCGCGCACAGCCGTCAGCCATGCCGACGCCGGTGCGGATGTCATCTGCCCGAGCGACATGATGGACGGCCGCGTCGCTGCGATCCGGGCTGCCCTGGACGACGGCGGGCACGAGTCGCTGCCGATCGTCTCCTACGCCGCGAAGTACGCCTCCGCCTTCTACGGACCGTTCCGTGAGGCCGCCGAGTCGGCGCCGTCCTTCGGCGACCGGCGCGGCTACCAGATGGATCCCGGCAACGTGCGCGAGGCGCTGCGCGAGTGCGAGCTCGACGTCGCCGAGGGCGCGGACGTGCTGATGGTCAAGCCGGCCTTGCCGAACCTCGACGTCATCCGCGCCGTCCGCGAGCGGTTCGACGTGCCCGTGGCCGCCTACAACGTCTCGGGCGAGTACGCGATGGTGAAGGCGGCTGCGGCGCGTGGGTGGCTCGACGAGCGGCAGGCCGCGCTGGAGTCGCTGACCGCGATTCGCCGCGCCGGCGCCGACCTGATCGTCACGTACTGGGCCAGGGAGCTCGCGCCATCGCTGTGACGGCCGGCAGCGAGCTGGCCCGGCGGGCGCGGGCGCTGATCCCGGGCGGCGTCAACTCGCCGGTGCGCGCGATGCGCGCCGTCGGGCTGGACGAGCCGTTCTTCGTGCGCCGGGGTGAGGGCGCGTACCTCGAGGACACCGACGGTCGGCGCCTGCTCGACTGGGTCATGTCCTGGGGGCCGCTCCTCTTCGGGCACGCCGATGCGGAGACGGTCGAAGCCGTGCGGGCGGCGGCCGGCGACGGCACGAGCTTCGGCGCGCCCAGCGAGGGCGAGGTCGAGCTCGCCGCCGAGATCGTCGACGCCGTGCCGTCCGTGGAGCAGGTGCGTCTCGTCTCCTCCGGCACCGAGGCGGCGATGAGCACGATCCGGCTCGCGCGCGCGGCGACGCGCCGCGACCGCGTGCTCAAGTTCGCGGGCTGCTACCACGGCCACGTCGACGCCCTGCTCGCGTCGGCGGGCTCGGGCCTGGCGACGCTCGGCATCCCGTCGACGCCGGGAGTCCCGCCGGCGGTGGCGGCGGACACGGTCATCTGCCCCTACAACGACCTCGACGCGGCCGCCGAGGCCGTGGCCGCGTACGGCGAGGGGCTGGCGTGCGTGCTTGTCGAGCCGATCGCGGGGAACATGGGCGTCGTCCCGCCCGTGCCGGGCTTCCTCGAGGGGCTGCGGCGGCTCTGTGACCTCTCCGGCGCGCTGCTCGTCTTCGACGAGGTCATCACCGGCTTCCGCGTGGCCCGCGGTGGCGCCCAGGAGCGCTTCGGCGTCATCCCGGACCTGACCATCCTCGGCAAGATCGCCGGCGGCGGGCTGCCGCTCGCCGCGTTCGGCGGGCGCCGCGACCTGATGCAGCGGCTGGCGCCGGTCGGCGACGTCTACCAGGCGGGCACGCTCTCGGGGAACCCGCTGGCCACCGCGGCCGGGCTGGCCGTGCTGCGCCGCCTGCGGGACGACGCCGTCTACGAGCAGCTCGAGCAGACGGGCGCGCGCCTGGAGGCCGGGCTGCGCGAGGCCGCGCCGGATTCTGTGGTGCAGCGGGTCGGCGCGATGGCGACGCTGTTCATGACCGGCCAGGCGGTTCACTCCTACGCCGACGCGCAGCGGGCCGACACCGAGCGGTACGGCGCGCTCTTCCGCCATCTGCTCGACGCGGGTATCTACGTGGCCCCGTCCCAGTTCGAGGCGATGTTCGTCTCGACCGCCCATTCCGACGCCGACGTCGATCGCACGGTGGAGGCCGTTGCAGACTTCTTCGCCTCCGGTCACTGACCTCTGGGGCGACCTCGCGGGCGGCGCGGCCGGCGAGAGCCCGCTGTGGGCAGAGGCCCTGCGCCCGCCGGCCGAGCGCGAGCTCCAGGCCGTCTTCTCGCCGCTGGCCGAGGAGCCGCTCGCGCTCGGGCTGGAGACGATCTACGAGGGCTACCTCGTGCACTACGGCCGCTCGCGGCTCTTCGCGCCGGCCGAGCGGACGACGGTGCTGCTGCTCGGCGACTACCTCTACGCGCACGGGCTCGTGCGCGTGGCGGCCGTGGCGAGCGCAGCCGGCGTCAACGACCTCGCCGAGCTGATCTCGTTGTGCGCGCAGCTGCGCGCCGAGGAGCGGGACGGTGACGGCGCCGCATGGGCGGGGACGGCCGCGCTGCTCGGCACGGGCCGCCTCGAAGAGGCGCGCGCGGCGCTCCGGGCGGGCGACGGGGAGCCCCTGCTCGCCCTCGCGCGAGCCGCGGCCGGCGACGATGCGGTCGAAACGGCGCTTGCCGCGCACGAGCGGCGGCTGGGGTAGATTCACGCCGTGCACGTGCTCGCCGACGCCGTCTCCGAGGGCCGCGATGTCATCCGCGCCATGCTCATCGTCGGGCTCGTCTTCATCGGCGTGATCGCGATCGGCACGACCTCGCACTACCTGCGCGAGCGCCGGCGCAAGCGGCGCCGGCAGCAGCCCTCGTACTAGAGCCTGACGCGCGTCGTCGCGGCCGCGTAGCCGGCCTTCGTCGCTTTCGCGCCTGCCTGCTTGCCGGTCGACGGGAACAGCCCGGACACGCGGCCGTTGGCCGCCGTCCGCAGCGCTCGCCCCGCAAGCTTCACCGTCACGCCGGACATGGGGTCGCCCGCATCCGTGACGCGCAGCGAGAGCCGGCGCAGCAGCTGGCCGCCCTTCTTCTCCGTCCGGCTGAAGACGACGGTCAGGGAAAGCCGCGGCAGCACCTGTGTGTGCCAGTCGGGGATGCTCGACCCGCTGCCCGCATGCGCCACGAGGTCGAGCGTCCCGGCGGAGCCCTCGCCGTAGAGGCCGTAGGTGGTGGCGCCCGCCTCGGGGAGCGCGACGCGGGTCACGCTCTCGAACCTGGTGGCCGCGCGATTGCTGCGCGTGACGACGTAGCCGTCGCCCGTCGACCAGAAGAGCCATAGCCGCCCGCCCGGCCCGGCGGCGATGCCCACGTGCTCGATCCGGCTCGAGCGGGCGACAGCGACCGGCTGCCGGCCGATTCGCTCGAGCTGCACGGTCCCGAACGCGGGGTACCCGGCGCCGTAGGCGAGGTACACGCCGCCGGCTCCGATGCGCCCCGCCAGCGCGGTGCGCTGGCCGGGCCGCACGGCGGCGGACGAGTCCGTGTTCGACGAGCCCGGCGCATGGGCCGCCGAGCCGACGAGGCCGGCGCTGGAGACCTCCTGCGTCCAGAGCCCCTGCCTGCCGGGCGCGGACGAGAACCAGGCGACGAAGAACTTCCCGGTCACCGCGTCCACCGCGACCTCCGGGTCGAACGCGCAGCAGCCGCCGTTCTCGTAGCGCGTGTCCGGCCCGCTGCCGACGTGGACGAGGTTCGTGCCGGGCGCGACGTCGCCCTGCGCCGCCGCCATGACGCCGCCCGGCCCGGCCGCCGCACCGATGCCCGAGGCGGACACGCCGGAGGCCCCGTCGGTGATCGGCGTCGGGGCCGACCACGACGAGCCGTCCGTCGACGAGGAGGCGACGACCTGACCGCCGTTGACCCCCGCCCGCACGCCGGCCCAGACGGCGCGCAGCCCGCCGCTGACGGACAGCAGGTCTGCATCCGGGTTGACGACCTGCCAGCTGCCGGCGACGACGGTCGGCTGGCCGGTGAGCGCACCGCTCGGCGAGATCGCCTGTTGCACGACGTCCGCGCTCGCCCCGCCGCCGCGCACCCAGGCCACGTGCAGCGTGCCGTCGGCCGTGCGCGCGAGCCCCGGCGTCGCGTCCGTCGCGTTCCCGGGCTGGATGCGCGTCCAGGTGCCCGGCCCGCCGGCGCCGGTCGTCGCCGGGACGAGCAGCAGCCCGACGGCCGCCACGAGTGTTGCCCACCTCAACATCCCGCGCGATGCTAGTTGCCGCATGGCCACGCTCCCCGCCGGCACGGTCACGTTCCTCTTCACGGACGTGGAGGGCTCGACCCGCCTCCTCGGCGAGCATGGCGACGCCTACGCCGACCTGCTGGCCGAGCACCGGCGGCTCCTGCGTGAGGCGTTCACCGCCCATGACGGCGTCGAGGTCGACACCCAGGGCGACGCGTTCTTCGTCGCCTTCGCGCGCGCCTCCGATGCGGCTGCGGCCGCGGCCGCCGGCCAGCGAGCCCTGGCCCCGACGCCCGTGCGCGTGCGCATGGGCCTGCACACGGGCGAGCCCAAGGTGACGGAGGAGGGCTACGTCGGCATGGACGTCCACCGCGGCGCACGCGTCGCGGCCGTCGGTCACGGTGGCCAGGTGCTCGTCTCGGAGCAGACGGCGCGTCTGCTGGGCGGGCAGGAGCTGCGCGACCTTGGCCTCCACCGGCTGAAGGACGTGGGCGAGACGCGCATCTACCAGCTCGGGAAGGACGACTTCCCGCCGCTGCGCTCGCTCTACCAGACGAATCTGCCCACTCCCGCCAACCCGCTGATCGGCCGCAAGAAGGAGCTCGTCGAGGTCATGCGCCTGTTGGCCGTCGACCGCGCACGAGTGGTCACCGTCACCGGGCCCGGCGGCACGGGGAAGACGCGGTTCTCGATCGCGGCGGCGTCCGAGGTGACGGAGGCCTTCGCGGACGGCACCTGGTTCGTCGACCTCAGCGCTGTGCGTGACCCAGCGCTGGTGCTGCCCGTGATCGGCGTTGCGCTCGGTGCCCGGGGTGATGTGGCCGGGCACGTCGGCGATGGGGAGGTGCTCGTCGTGCTCGACAACATCGAGCAGGTCGTGGACGCCGCCGCCGACCTCGCCGGCCTCCTCGCCGCCTGTCCACGGCTGCAGCTGCTCGGCACGAGCCGCGAGGCGCTGCGCATCGCCGTCGAGCGCGAGTACCCGCTCCGACCGCTGCCCGAATCCCCGGCCGTCGAGTTGTTCCGGCAGCGCGCCGCAGCGTACGGCGAGATCCCGTACGAGCTGGCCGCCGCGATCTGCGAGCGGGTCGACCGTCTGCCGCTTGCGATCGAGCTCGCCGCGGCGCGCGTCAAGGTGTTCGAGCCCGCCGCGCTGCTCGAGCGGCTCGACCAGCGGCTGCCGCTGCTCTCGTCGCACGCACGCGACCTGCCCGAGCGCCAGCGGACGCTGAACTTGACCATTGCGTGGAGCTGGGAGCTCCTCGACGGGGAGGAGCAGATCCTGTTCGGCCGGTTCGCCGTGTTTGCGGGCGGGGCGACGCTGGAAGCCGTCGAGACGGTCTGCGACGCCGATGTGGACCTGCTCGAGTCGCTCGTGGACAAGAGCCTGCTGCGACGGCATGCCGAACGGTTCGTGATGCTCGAGACCATCCGCGAGTTCGCCGCCGAGCGCCTGCGCGAGAGCGGCCAGGACGACGGGGTCCGGCTGCGCCATGCCGAGTACTACACAGAGCTCGCGGCGACGTTCGGGCTGTCGGTGGAGACCATCCTGCGCGGCGCCGAGCAGCGGCATGACCTCGCGCTCGGCGAGGCGGGCAACCTCCGGGAAGCGCTCGGGTTCGCGCTCGACACGGGTCGGGTCGCGCTGGCGGCCCGGCTCGCGACGAGCCTCGAAAACTTCTGGGTCACCCAGGACGCGGCCGAAGGGCGGCGCTGGGTGTCCGCAGTCCTCGCGCACGAGGCCGAGCTGCCGCGTGACCTGCTCGCCCCAACCCTCCGCTCGCTCGGATCGTCGGCCATGGCGATGGGCGACCCGCTCGTCACCATGGAGGCGTACGAGCGCGCGCTCGTGCTCTACCGCGAGCTCGGGGACGAGCTCGGCGTGGCGGCGATGGCGCATCGTGTCGGCACGCACAGCCTGTACGTGCGCGGCCCGGAGGGCGTACGCGCGCTGGCCGAGGAGTCGCTCGAGCTGCACCGCAGGCTCGGTTCGACGAGCGGCGAGTCGCAGGCGCTCAGCCTCGTCGCCGTCCTCGAATGGCGCGACGGCAACCGTGAGCAGGCTGTGGAGCTGAGACGCCGCAGCATCGCGCTAGCGCGAGACAGCGGGTTCCGCTGGTGGGAGGCGAACCAGCTCGGCGGGCTGGCCGAATGGTCGCTCGAGCTCGGGCGCGCGGACGAGGCAGCTGCTGCGGTCCGCCGCGAGCTCGAGCTTCGGCTCGAGATGGACGACAGGGTTAACCTCGTCTACTCGCTGATCAACGTCGCGCTCGTCGCGGCGAAGCAGGGCGACGAGGAGGCCGCGGGCCTCGCGTGGGGTGCTGTCGAGGCGGAGGAGGCACGGCGGCGCATCCCGTGGCCGGAGCGCGAGGACGACGCGGGCGAGGTCCTTGCGGCGGTCACGCCCGCGTTCGAGGCGGCGCGTCGGCGGGGCCGCGGGCTCACGGCAGAGGAGGCGGCGGAGGCGCTGCTCGCTGATGCCTGAGCTTCCCGCGGGCACGGTCACCTTCGTCTTCACCGACATCGAGGGCTCGACGCGCCTGCTGCGCGAGCTCGGCGACGGCTACGCGGAGGCGCTCGCGGAGCACCGCCGGGTCGTCCGCGAGGCGTTCGCCGGCGGTGCCGAAGTGGACACCCAGGGCGACGCGTTCTTCTACGCGTTCGCCGACGCCCGCGACGCGGCGGACGCCGCGGCGGCGGCGCAGCGCGCGCTGTCGGGCGGGCCGGTGCGCGTGCGGATGGGCCTTCACACCGGCAGGCCCGAGCGCACGGGCGAGGGGTATGTCGGCCTCGACGTCCACCTCGGCGCCCGCATCGCCGCGTCCGGTCACGGCGGCCAGGTCGTCCTATCGCGTGCAACCCGCGACCTGCTCGACAGCATCGTCTGCCGCGACCTCGGCGAGCACCGGCTCAAGGACTTCGACGAGCCAGTCTGGATCTTCCAGCTCGGCGACGAGGTCTTCCCGCCGCTCAAGACGATCGCGAACACGAACCTGCCGCGGCCGGCGTCGAGCTTCGTCGGCCGCGAGCGCGAGGTTCGCGAGGTGGCGGCCGCCCTTCGGAACGGCGCGCGGCTCGTGACGCTCACGGGCCCGGGCGGCTCCGGGAAGACCCGCCTGGCGATCGAGGCCGCAGCCGAGCTCGTCGGCGACTTCCGGGCCGGCGTCTTCTGGGTCGGCCTCGCGACGCTCCGCGACCCGGCGCTCGTCGTCCCGACCGTCGCGCAGGCGGTCGGCGCCCAGGGCCCGATCGCGGCGCACGTCGGCGAGCGGGAGCAGCTGCTCCTGCTCGACAACCTGGAGCAGGTGATCGGGGCGGCGCCCGAGCTGGGGCAGGTGGTCGAGGCATGCCCGAACCTGCGCCTCCTCGTGACGTCACGCGAGCTGCTCAACGTCCGCGGCGAGGTGGAGTACGAGGTGCTGCCGCTCGAGAACAGCGAGGCGGTGACGCTCTTCTGCGAGCGAGCGCGCGTCCCGGCGAGCCCCGCTGTGGAGGAGCTCTGCCGGCGCCTGGACGACATGCCGCTCGCCGTCGAGCTCGCTGCGGCGCGCGTGAAGGTGCTGCCCCCGGAGCAGATCGTCGAGCGGCTCGGGCAGCGGCTCGACCTGTTGAAGGGCGGCCGCGACGCCGATCCCCGCCAGGCGACGCTGCGCGCGACGATCGAGTGGAGCCACGACCTGCTCGACGAGGACGAGCGGCGGCTGTTCGCCCGCCTCGCCGTCTTCCCGGGCTGCACCCTCGAGTCCGCCGAGGCCGTGTGCGACGCCGATCTCGACGTGCTCCAGTCGCTCGTCGAGAAGAGCCTCGTGCGGCGAACCGGCGACCGCTTCTGGATGCTCGAGACGATTCGCGAGTTCGCGACTGAGCGCCTCGACGCGTCCCGCGAGGCGGACGCGATCCGCCGCCGCCACGCCGAGCATTTCGCCGACGTCGCGGACGCGACGTTCCTGGCGGTCGAACGGCTCGATCAGGGCCCGATGCGCCACGACATCGCACAGGCCGAGCAGGACAACATCCGCGCGGCGCTCGACTGGGCGGTCGAGCACGATCCCGCGCTCGGCTTGCGCATCGCCGTCGGGCTGGAGCAATTCTGGGTCGGTCAGGATCCCGCCGAGGGCATGCGGCGGATCGAGGCCCTCCTCGATCGCGCAGGCGACCTTCCGCCCGCGCTGGAGGCCGGCTCCCTGCGCGTCCTGGGCGGGACGTCACAGGTTTCCGGCGATCACGACCGGGGGCGTCCGCTCTATGAGCGGTGCCTCGCGCTGTACGAGGAGCTCGGCGCCGAGTTGGGCATCATCCACATCCGCCACCGCCTGGCCATGTGCGACATGCAGGACGGCGACCCTGCGCATGCACGGGAGCTGCTGGAGGAGAACCTCGTGCGCGCTCGGGCGCTCGGCTCGCTCGGGCTCGAGACCGAGGCGCTGGGGGCGCTCGCGCAGCTCGAAGCGGCCGACGGCAACGTCGAGCAGGCGATGGAGATGAACGCGCGCCAGATCGAGCTTGCGCGCGAGATCGGCTTCCCCTGGTTCGAGGCGATCGGCGAGATCAACCAGGCGGAGTACGCGCTGAAGCTCGGCCGCCCCGACGAGGCACTCGCGCATAGCAATGCGTCGCTTGCGCTCTGCCGGTCGATGGACGAGCAGATCCTGTCCACGTACGTCGTCGCGTTCGTCGCGGCCGTCGCGCGGGCGCGCGGCGACGACGAGCCGGCCGGGATGTTGTGGGGCGCGGTCGAGGCCGAGCGCGAACGGCGCTCCGTCGGCTGGGTCGGCGACGACATCGACGAGCTGGCGGCCCGCGTCGTCGAGGACGGCAGCGCGGAGGTCGAGGCCGGTCGCGTCGCGGGCCGGCGGCTGACGTTCGCGGAGGCGCAGGAGGCGGCCGCGGCCTACGCAGCGCGCGCGTAGAAGACGTCGGTGCTGTTGCCGGCGGCAGGTCTCGCGGTGACGAAGACGGCGCCGAAGCCGCCGCCGGCGAGCGGCGCCGCGCCCATGTAGTCGCCGACGAAGTAGCCGCCGGGGACGAGCGGGCTCGGCGTGATCTGCGGCGCGTCCGTGATCGCGAAGTCCGGGGAGACGGCGCTGTCCGTGACGTGCCGGCCGCCGTCGGACGAGCGCGCCAGGCGGTACTGGGAGCCCAGCTCCAGGTAGAGCACGGCGATCGACCCGTTGCCGCGCGCCGCGACCACCGGGATGATCGCGGCACCTGACGTGGGGCGGCTGACGCGCCGCGGCGCGCTCCAGCGGCGGCCGCCGTCGGTGGAGCGCGTCAGCAGGATGTCCTCGTGCGCGCCGCCGGACAGCCGCGCGTCCTGCCACACGGCGTAGAGCGCGCCGCGCCCGTCGATCGCGAACGATGGCACCTGCGGCGACGTGCGGATCACCGGCCCGCCCCGGCGCGCGGCGGGCGTGCCCGTCCCGAAAAGCCGCGCCGCGCCCCAGTGACGCCCGCCGTCGACCGAGCGCGAGACGAGGTACCAGGCGGGGCGCGTCGGCGTCGCGTAGCCGCCGCGGATCCACGCGGTGAAGAGGTACAGCGTCCCTGTGCGCGGGTCGACGAGGATCTGCCCGTCCTCCGGCCCGGCGGCCTGGCCGTGGCGCACGACGACCCGCGGCGCGCTCCAGTGCCGCCCGCCGTCGCGCGTGATCGACACCACCTCGTCGCTGGTCGTGCCGGGCGGGCTGGTCGAGAGGTAGTCCGACCACGTCACGTACGCCACGCCGCGCCTGCGCGGGTCGGCCGTCACCGCCTCCTTGTCGGTCAGCCCGTACTGCCCGCGCAGGAGCACCGGCTTCGCCCACGTGCGCCCCCAGTCGGCGGAGGCCGTCACCGACACGACGTCGGAGAGCGTGGACGCATAGATGCGGCCGTCGGGGCCAACGCTGACCCAGGGGTCGCTGGCGAAGGGCGCCTGGCGCGCGTTCGGGCCGGCGCAGGCGCTGACGGGGAGCACCGTCTTGCGCCAGGTCTCCCCGCCGTCTGTGCTCGCCGCCGAAACGATGCCGCGCGCACCGCCGCCGTGGTAGCGGTCCTGCTGGTAGACGGCGACCAGGCGGCTCGCGTGCTTCGGGTCGGCTGCGAGCGACGGCTCGACCTCCGCCCCCTCGAACGCCGGCGCGGAGGCGCAGCCCTGGAACGGCGACGGCCCGGACACCAGTGCCGGCGCAGTCACCGCCGTCGCCACAACGGAGGCGGTGAGGGCGAGCGCGGTCGGCGTGCGCCAGGTGAGCATCGGCACCTCTTGTGACGCTGCTTCGCGCCGGGGGTTGGCTATGACGACCCCATAGACTCACCGCCGTGACGCCGCCCGGCGACCTGCGCGAGTGGATCCGGCTCCTCGAGTCGAACGGAGAGCTCACCCGCGTGGCCGCCGAGGTCGACCCGTACCTCGAGGTGACGGAGATCGTCGACCGCACCGTCAAGTCGGGCGGGCCGGCGCTCCTGTTCGAGAACCCGAAGGCCTCGCGGCACGCCCTCCTGATCAACCAGTTCGGCACCGAGCGTCGCATGTGCATGGGCTTCGGCGTCGAGCGGCTCGACGACATCGCGGCCAGGCTCGAGGACATCCTCGAGATGCAGCCGCCGCAGGGGCTCGCCGAGAAGGTGCGCGGCCTCAAGACGCTGAAGTCGATCGCCGACTCGCGGCCGAAGGTCGTGAAGCGGGGCGCCTCGCAGGAGGTCGTGCTGACCGGCGACGAGGTCGACCTCTCCCGCCTGCCGGTCCAGACCTGCTGGCCCGGCGACGCCGGCCCGTTCATCACGCTCCCGGCGGTGATCACGAAGGACCCGAAGACCGGGTCGCGCAACGTCGGCATGTACCGCATGCAGGTGCTCGACGAGCGCTCGACGGCGATGCACTGGCAGATCCACAAGGACGGCCGCATGGACTACCTCGCTACCGACGGGCGGCTGGAGGTGGCGGTCGCGCTGGGCCTCGACCCCGTCGCCGCCTACTCGGCGTCCGCGCCGCTGCCGAAGCACATCGACGAGTTCATGGTCGCCGGCTTCCTGAAGGGCGAGCCGGTCGAGATGGTGCAGGCGAAGACGGTCGACCTCCAGGTGCCCGCCGGGGCCGAGATCGTCCTCGAGGGCTACGTCCAGCAGGGCGACCTCACGCAGGAGGGGCCGTTCGGCGACCACACCGGCTACTACACGGCGGCCGAGCCGTTCCCGGTCTTCCACGTGACCGCGATGACGATGCGCGAGAACGCGATCTACCCGTCGATCGTCGTCGGCAAGCCGCCGGCCGAGGACGCGTGGCTCGGCAAGGCGACCGAGCGGATCTTCCTGCCCGCCGTGCGCATGACGCTGCCGGAGCTCGTCGACTACGACCTGCCGGTCGCCGGTGCGTTCCACAACTGCGTGATCGTCTCGATCCGCAAGGCGTTCCCGGGCCACGCGAAGAAGGTCATGCACGCGATCTGGGGCCTCGGGATGCTCAGCCTCTCCAAGTCGATCGTGGTCGTCGACGCGCACGTCGACGTGCACGACTACGAGGAGGTCTTCTTCTACGTCGGGGCCAACGTCGACCCGAAGCGGGACATCCTGCTCACGGAGGGGCCGGCCGACCACCTCGACCACGCGACCACGCTCCAGTTCATCTCGGGGAAGATCGGCATCGACGCCACCGCCAAGGGGCCGGAGGAGGGCGCGCGCGAGTGGCCGCCCGAGATCGAGATGACGCCGGAGATCAGGGAGCTCGTCGACCGGCGCTGGGCCGACTACGGGATCGCCGCGGCGGCCGCGAGCGCGAACGGCGGCCGCGCGCGACGCTTGCGGCGGCTGTCACGTCGTTGACGTGTAAGGATTCCCGCGGCTTGAATGGCGGCGACCGTCCGTAAGGACTGCGGGCGCGAGGACAAGGAGGCAGGGGAACCACTCGTGGCGAACGGCGAGGGAGGGTCAGGCCCGGGGCCGACGATCTGGCCGATCGGCTTCGCCGTCGGCATCGTCTGCATCCTCGCCGGGCTGATCGTCAGCACCACGGCGGTCGTGGCGGGCGTGGTCATCGCCGTCGTCTTCGGCTTCCTCTGGGCGCGCGAGGCAACCCGCGAGTACCGCGGCACCGCTGAGCAGGCCGCGCCCGGGCCGGCGGCAGCGCCCCAGCCGGCCACGGCACCCAAGGCGCCGGTGCCGGCGCCGGCACCGGAGCCGGACATGTTCGACGAGGGCGTGGACAACCGGTACCCGCGCAGCGTCTTCCTCGAGGCCAGCACGCTGGGGCTCGCCGCGCTGATCGGCGCCCTCGTCACGATCCCGGTGCTCGGATTCGTCGTTCTTCCGTCCTTCGAGGACCAGGAGTACGACGACGTCAACCTCGGCCCGCTCGACAACTTCCCCGAGGGCAAGTGGATCATCACGCAGTTCTTCCGCGACCCGACGGCCGGCGAGGTCAGCCACCGGGTCGCCTACATCCGCAACAACGGCAACCTCAGCTTCACGATCATCTCCAACCGCTGCGCGCACCTCGGCTGCCCGGTGCAGCCGAACGGCCTCGTCGCCGAGAACCAGCGGAAGACGATCAGCGTCATCCAGAACAAGAAGCGCTCGGCCGTCACGCTGATCCCTGCAGCGCCGTCCGGCTTCGGCTGCCCGTGCCACGGCGGCCAGTACGACACCGAGGGCAACCGCACCGCCGGCCCGCCCGTGCGCGCGCTCGACCGTTACGAGTTCTCGATCGTCAGCCGCAACCTCGTGCTGAACAAGCCGTACAGCGTCGCCCACGTCACCGGGACGGGGGCGAACGCGAAGATCCAGGCCTACCCGCTGACCGGTCCCGGCCAGCACGTCGACGGGGTCGAGTCGTGGCTGTACCCGATCCAGCCGCCGGGGAGATAGACGATGCCGCCGCTTCCTGATCGGAATCGCAAGCCGTCGGTCGTGAAGACGGTGGTCATGTACCCGCTCGACTGGCTGGAGGAGCGCTCCGGGCTCATCGGCGGCGTCAAGTACTTCCTCTTCCGCAACGTGCCGCGCGACACGGGCTGGTTCCACACCCTCGGCTCGGCGACCCTGACCGCGTTCATTGTCCAGGCGCTGACCGGCGTGGTGCTGGCGATGTACTACAAGCCCGATCCGGCGACCGCGTACGCGTCGATCCAGTTCATCACCAACGACCTCACGCTCGGCTGGCTCGTCCGCGGCATGCACCGCTGGGGCGCCAGCGTCTTCATCATCCTGCTCTTCTTCCACGCGGCCCGCGTGTTCCTGTTCGGGGCCTACAAGTACCCCCGCGAGCTGAACTGGATCGTCGGGGTCATCCTCCTGATCCTCGGGATGCTCGAGGGCTTCACCGGCTACCTGCTGCCGTGGGACCAGACCGCGTACTGGGCGACGGTCGTCGGCATCAACCTGAACGGGACGGCGCCGTTCGTCGGCGAGTTCCTGTCGCAGTTCCTACGAGCGGGCGCCGAGATCAACGGGGACACGCTGACGCGCTTCTACGCGCTGCACATGCTGGTGATCCCGGGTGCGCTGATCGGCCTGATCACGCTGCACCTCTACCTCGTCGTGCGCCTCGGCGTGACGTCGCCGCCGTGGTCGGACGAAGCGGCGGGCCGCGAGCGGCCGGAGCCGGAGCCGCAGCCGAACGGGCGCACCGGGCTCGTCCAGCCGGCGCCACGCGGGGGGTACAAGCGATGAGCCGCGCACAGGACGAGCGCCGCGAGGAGTTCGCGCGCTACAAGCGCGACGTCAAGGAGCGGGGCAAGCCGTTCTACCCGTTCGCGATGTTCCACGACACGGTGATGAGCCTCGTCGTCGTGACGGTCATCATCGTGCTCGCGGTCATCTGGAAGTACACGGCGAGCGAGACGCCGGGCGACGCCGGGTGGCTCGGCCCGCTGCTCGCCCAGCCCGCCGACCCGGGCACGATCACGTTCAACCCGCGGCCCGACTGGTACTTCTACTTCCTCTTCTACCTGCTGCGGATCTTCAAGAACCCGAACCTCGTGATCCTCGGCACCGTCGGCGTGCCGACGATCGCGATCATCCTGCTCTTCGCGCTGCCGTTCCTCGATCGCCGCCGCGAGCGGCGCCTGCTCCGCCGGCCCGTCGCACTCGTCGCGATCGCGCTCACCATCGCGACGATGGGCGTCCTGACCTACAAGGGCGCCACGGTGGCCGAGCTGGCCGCGGGCGAGTCGCCGGTCGCTCGTCGCGAAGTGGACGAAGACGAACAACCTGCCCACGACGCCCGACGTGCAGAACGGCGCGAAGATCTTCGCCGAGGCCGGCTGCCTGAACTGCCACACCTACGCGGGGTCCGGCACCTCGAACCTCGGCGCGCCCGACCTGACCGCGATCGGCAAGACCAACAACGCGGCGTTCTTCGCGCAGTACGTCGCCAACCCGAGCAAGTTCGGCAACAACGTCATGCCGATCTTCGGCGCAAAGGACGGCGGCAGCCTCAGCGACGTGCAGCTGCAGCAGGTCGCAGCCTTCCTCGCTGCCTCCAAGGGCGGCGGGTAGCCACCGCGGATCGCGTGCGCGTCTTCCTCGGCATTACCGGGGGATCTGGCGCGCCGTACGCCGCGCGTCTCGTGGCCGCGCTGGCCGGGGCAGGGTGCGAGGTCGGCGTCTGCGCGTCGGCGGCCGGGATCCAGGTGCTCGCGACCGAGCTCTACGGCGACCCGACGCTGCCGCGCGACGAGGTGCTCGCGCGCTTCACCGAGGCGGTGAAGGGTGCGGCGACCGTGTACGACCCGACCGACTACGGCTCGCCGTACGCCAGCGGCTCGGCGCGCGTCGGCGGCTACGTCATCTGCCCGTCGTCGATGGCGACGGTCGGGACGATCGCGTCGGGCGGCGAGGCGAACCTGATCCACCGGGCGGCGAACGTCGCGCTGAAGGAGGACCGTCAAGCTCGTGCTCGTGCCGCGCGAGACCCCGCTGTCGACGATCCACCTCGAGAACCTGCTGCGCGTCCGTCGCGCGGGCGCGGTCGTGCTCTTCGCGGCGCCGGGCTTCTACCACGGCGCCGAGAGCGTCGGGCAGCTCGTCGACTTCATCGTCGGGCGCTGTCTCGACCAGCTCGGCGTCGAGAACGCGCTGGTCCCGGAGTGGGGGGTTAGAGACTCCCCGTGAGCCATGACGAATCAGTGACAAAGTCTCCACACCCGTCTGAAGCAGACATGCCTGGGGGACAGTCCCCAGGACCGGTCCAGCAGGGACCTGCCACTTCCGGAGAGGCTGCGCCGTTCTCGTCCGGGCGGCTGCCGGCCGAGGACGTGCGCTCGATGTTCGACCGCATCGCGCCGGTCTACGACGCCATGAACCGCGTCATGACCGCCGGCCTCGACCGGCGCTGGCGGCGCGAGACGGCCACGGCGGTCGTGAAGCCCGGCGACCTCGTGGTCGACCTCTGCTGCGGCACCGGCGACCTCGCCGTCGCCGACGCGGCGGCCGGCGGGCGCGTGACCGGGCTGGACTTCTCGCCGGCCATGCTCGAGCGCGCGCAGCGCAAGGCGCCCGACCTGCTCTGGGTCGAGGGCGACGCTCTCGCGCTCCCGTTCGAGGACGCGTCGTTCGACGCGGCAACGGCCGGATTCGGGATCCGCAACCTGGACGATCTCGAGCTCGGGCTGCGCGAGGCGCGCCGCGTGCTGCGCGCCGGCGGACGGCTCGGGATCCTCGAGATCACGCAGCCGACCGGCGTGCTGCGCCCGTTCTTCCGCGTCTGGTTCGATCGCGTCGTGCCCGTCCTCGGCAAGGTGCTGCCCGGCGGCGACGCCTATACGTACCTCCCTGCCAGCGTGCGCCGCTTCCCCGGGCCGGAGGAGCTGCGGGCGGCGATCGAGCGCGCCGGGTTCGGGGATGTCCGGTACCGGCTCTTCGCCGGCGGCATCGTCGCCCTGCACACGGCGGTGGCCGCGTGACGGCCGTTGCCGAGATCCTCGCCGCACGCGACGTCGGCGACTACCTCGAGACGCTCGAGGCCGCGCTCGAGCAGTCGGTCGCGCGTGACGGCGGCGTGGTCGCCGACGTCGGCAGTGACGTGCTCGCCGCGGGCGGCAAGCGCCTGCGGCCGCTGCTCGTCTACCTGACCGCGTCGCCGGACAGCGCGCCGCCGATCGCCGCCGGAGTCGCCGTCGAGCTCGTGCACATGGCGAGCCTCGTCCACGACGACCTCATCGACGGCGCGGCCTTTCGCCGCGGTCGCGCTTCCGCCTGGTCGCGCTACGGGCCGGAGGCGGCACGCGCCGCCGGCGACTACCTCTTCGCCCGCGCGTTCGCCGAGCTCGCGGAGCAGGGCGACGTCCACGGTCTCGCCGTCCTCGCCGACGCCTGCCTCTGCCTCGCCCGGGGCGAGGCGCTCCAGCGCACCCAGGCGCACGACCCGGACGTGACGGTCAAGGCGTACCTGGAGCGCTGCGCGCTGAAGACCGGGAAGCTCTTCGAGGCCGCGTGCGTGCTCGGCAGCCGGGACGCGCGCGCTCGCCGGCTACGGGCTCTCGCTCGGCGTCGCCTTCCAGATCGCCGACGACATCCTCGACTGCACCGGCGACGCGCTCGAGACCGGCAAGGTGAGCGGCACCGACCTGCGCGAGGGCACGCCGACGCTGCCGCTCCTCCTCGCTGCGCGCGAGGATGCGGCCGTGCGAGCCGGCACTGCTCGGCGGCCCGCTGGACGGCGTGCTGATCCGCGTCGCCCGCTCCGGGGCGCTCGAACGGTCACGCCGCCTCGCCGATCGCTACGCCCAGCGCGCCCGCGACGCGCTCGACGGACACCCTCGCCGCGACGATCTGGCCGCCCTCACCTATGCCGTCGTTGATAGACAGCGGTAGATGACCCTGCTCGCCCCGCACGCGACCGATCTGCTGGCGCCCATCCGCGAGAAGGTGGAGGCGGGCGAGCGCCTCGACTTCGAGGACGGCGTTGCGCTGATGGAGACGGACGACCTGCTCGGCCTCGGCGAGCTCGCCGACCTCGCCCGCCGGGTGCGCGGCGGCGGCGACGAGGTCTACTTCGTCCAGAACATCAACCTGTACCAGACGAACGTCTGCCGGGTGAAGTGCAAGTTCTGCGCGTTCGCGCGGACGAACAAGCAGGGCGACGCCTTCACGATCTCGAGCGACGAGTTCGTCTCCGACGCGGTCGCGCAGTACGAAATCTCGCAGTTCACCGAGATCCACTGCGTCAACGGCGAGAACCCGCACGTCGACCTCGAGTACTACGCCGACCTGATCCGCAAGCTGAAGGTGGCGCTGCCGGACGTGCACCTCAAGTTCTATACGGCGTCCGAGATCCACCACATGTCGAAGCTCGAGGGCTGCACGCACAAGGAGGTGCTGCGGGTGCTGCAGGACGCCGGCCTCGACTCGATGCCGGGCGGCGGCGCCGAGATCTTCGCCGACCGCGTGCGCGCGCTCGTCGCGCCGGGCAAGGAGCATCCGAACGAGTGGTTCGACGTCCACGACCACGCGCACCGGCTCGGGATCCCGACGCAGTGCACGATGCTCTACGGGCACGTCGAGACCTACGAGGAGCGGATCGACCACCTGATCCGGTTGCGCGAGCAGCAGGACAGGACCGGCGGCTTCATGTCGTTCATCCCGCTCGCGTTCCACCCGGAGAACACCGTCTTCGAGCGGCGCGGCTGGAAGTTCACGACCGGCTCCGAGGACCTCAAGGTGATCGCGGTCGCACGGCTGATGCTCGACAACGTCCCGCACGTGAAGGCCTACTGGATCATGATGGGCCTCCCGATGGCCCAGCTCGCGCTGCACTTCGGCGCGAACGACGTCCAGGGCACGGTCGTGCGCGAGAAGATCTTCCAGGCCGCCGGGGCCGTCAGTGGCACCGAGCAGAAGATCGACGAGCTGGTGCGCTTCGTACGCGACGCCGGGCGCATCCCCGTGCAGCGCGACTCGCTCTACAACGAGCTGCACCGGTGGTGACCACCTTCAGCGCATGACACACATTCGGCACATCGCGTCACACATCCGCGCGCCTTCTCCGCTTAGGCTGACACCGAGCAGGGGGCGGGTCGGGACCCGAATACCCGCGCGCGCGTCTATTCGAAAGGCGACCACGTGATCCGCATCGGCCGCATCTCGTACCTCAACATGGCGCCGATCTTCTACGAGCTGCAGGCGACCGTCGAGGAAGTCACCGGCGTCCCGACTGAGCTCAACCAGGCGCTGCTGGACGGCGACGTCGACATCGCGCCGATCTCGTCGATCGAGTGGGCGCGGCACGCTGACCGGCTCGCGATGCTGCGCCGCGTCTGCGTCTCCTCGGAGGGCGCCGTCGGCTCGATCCAGCTGATCGCGCCGGGGCGGCTCGCGGACGTGCGCACCGTGGCCGTGACGCCCGAGAGCGCCACCTCAGTCGTGCTGACGAAGGTGCTCCTGCCGCGCGCCGAGCACGTGCCGCTGGGCGAGGAGGCGGACGCGACGATGCTGATCGGCGACGCCGCCCTGCGGAGCTCGTTCGAGGACCCGACGCCGCATTACGACCTCGGCCGGCTCTGGCTCGAGCGCACCGGCCTCCCCATGGTCTTTGCCGTGTGGGCGTTCGCGGAGCCGCCGCTGGAGGGGCTGGGTGAGCTCGAGGACGCACTCGTCGCGTCCGTGAAGCGCGCCCGGCGCGAGCCGGAGCAGCTTGCTCGCACCGCGAGTGATCAGTACGGCTACCCGGCCGGGTGGATTGCCCGTTACTTCGAGCAGCTGCGCTACAGCTTCGGGCCACGCGAGCGCAGCGGCCTCGTCCGCTTCCTGGAGCTGGCACACGATGTCGGTGAGCTGGACGAGGTACCGGAGCTGCGCTTCCTCCACGAGCGCGTGCCGGCATGACGACGATCGCCGCGCCGGCGCGGGAAACCGTCCGCACGATCCTCGACCGCGCGGTCGAAGGCGAGCGCATCAGCGACGAGGACGCGATCGCGCTGCTCGAGTCCCGCGACCTGGTCGCGGTCGGCCGGGCGGCGGAGGAGCTGCGCGCGCGGCGCACCGACCCGGACGCGATCACCTTCATCGTCGACCGGAACCTCAACTACACGAACATCTGCGTCACCGACTGCGACTTCTGCGCCTTCTACCGGCGGCCGGGCGACCGCTCGGAGGCGTACCTGCTGCCGAAGCCGGTCATCTTCAAGAAGATCGAGGAGACGCTCGCGATCGGCGGCACCGGGGTGCTCATGCAGGGTGGCCACCATCCGGACCTCGCCGTCGACTACTACGTCGACCTGTTCAGCTCGATCAAGGCGCGCTACCCGATCCACCTGCACGCCCTGTCGCCGCCCGAGGTCGAGCACATTGCGCGGCGCTCGCGGCTGACCGTCCCCGAGACGCTCACGCAGCTGCGCGACGCGGGGCTCGATTCGCTGCCGGGCGGCGGCGGCGAGATTCTCGTCGACCGGGTGCGGCGGATCATCGCGCCGAAGAAGACGACCACGGCCGCCTGGCTGAACGTGATGCGCCACGCGCAGCGGCTCGGCATGTCGACGACCGCGACGATGATGTACGGGCACGTCGAGACGGTGCCGGAGCGCGTGGAGCACATGCGCCGCATCCGGGAGCTGCAGGACGAGACGCACGGCTTCCGGTCCTTCACGTCGTGGACGTTCCAGTCGGACGGCAACCGGCTCAGCAAGATCGTCCCGCGTGAGTCGATGCCGACCTCCTTCGACTACCTGCTGACGCAGGCGGTCAGCCGCATCTACCTCGACAACGTCGCCCACATCCAGTCGTCGTGGGTCACGCAGGGCATGAAGATCGGCCAGGTCGCGCTGCGTTTCGGCGCCGACGACCTCGGCTCGGTGATGATCGAGGAGAACGTCGTGTCGGCCGCCGGCACCACGTACCGCGCGACGACGGACGACTTCGTCCGCGTGATCCGCGCCCTGGGCAAGACGCCGGTGCAGCGCGACACGCTGTATCGCGTCGTCCGACCTTCTAGGGCTGTCTTCCGGGCTGTCCTGTCGGGCGAGCGCGGCCGGACGTCGGTTGACTCGCGTGTTCGCACGCACGACGTGCGGGACAGCCCCCTGCGGGGACAGCCCCGAGCCCCGGTACCCTCGGCGCGGGTCATGCGTTCGTCTGTCAGCCTCGCCGTAGCGGTTCTCGCCGCCGTCCTCGCCGTGCCGGCGCACGCCGACCCGACCGTGCTCATGCCGGGCGTCACCTACGACCGGCAGCTCGTGCTCTCCCGCTTCGGCCCCGAGGCCGTGCATGTCGTCACGGCGCCGCGCCCCGGCGGGCTCTACACGGTCGCGCCCGTGCTCTCGAACGGGACGCTGCTCGGCAAGGAGACGCTCACCTCGATGCAGAAGCGGCTCACGACGACGGGCACGATCGTGGGCATCGACGGGGACACTTCGACCACCGACGGCGTCCCCTCCGGCGTGTTGATCCAGTCCGGCGTGCTCAACGCGACGACGAACGTGAAGCGCTCCAGCATCGGCTTCGACGCCGCGGGGACGATGCGGATCGAGCGCGTCGGCCTCAACGCCACCTGGCAGGGGAACGGCCAGCGGCGCGCCGTCGTCGTCAACCGGCGGCCCGGCGCGCTGGGCGCGACGCTCTACACCCCTGCGTGGGGAACGACGACGCCCTCGGAGCCGGGAAGCGTCGAGGCCGTCCTGCCGACGCTCGGCGCGGTCGTGCCGGGAGGGGTGCATACCGCTGCCGTCACCGAGCTGCGCTCCGGTGGCCTCACGCCGATTCCGCCCGGCGGCGGCGTGCTCGTCGCCCGCGGCACCACCGCCCAGCGCCTGACCGAGGAGGCGCCGGTCGGGGCCTCGGTCACGTTCCGGCTCGTCATGAACCCGGACTGGTCGACGATCGTGAACGGCCTCGCCGGCGGCCCGCTCCTCGTCCGTGACGGCAAGGCGATCTTCAACGCACGCGAGGACTTCTCCGCCGCCGTCCTCGCCGGCCGCACCGCCCGCGCCGCCGTCGGCCAGAAGGCTGACGGGAGCGTCGTCCTCGTCGTCGTCGACGGCGGCCTGCCCGGCTTCAGCGTCGGGATGACGAACTTCGAGCTGGCGCAGACGCTCGCGAAGCAAGGCGTGACCGTCGGGGCGGCGCTCGAAAGCGGCAAGGCCGCCGCCCTCGCCTTCGACGGCAAGCTGCTCGACCGGCCCACCTCCGCCGAGCAGCCGGTCTCCGAGATGCTCGCCGTCACGTACGCGGGCGTGTACGCGCCGCCGCTCCTGTCCGCGCAGCTGTCGCCGAACGGCGACGGCATCGACGAGACGCAGACGTTCAAGTACCGCGTCGCGCGCCCGTCGACCGTCTCGGTCAGCCTCGTCGACCCGCTCGGCACGACACGACCGATCGAGACCGCCCAGGCACGCGCGCCCGGGACGTACACCGACGTCTGGACCGGCTTGAAGGCGGACTCGACCGTCGACACCCAGGGCACCTGGGACTGGGTCGTGACCGCGAAGGACGACCTCGGCCGCGACTCGACCGCCGACAGGCCCTTCGTCCTCAACACCACGCTCGGCGCGCTGCGCGTCACGCCGGCGACCGTCGCCGTCACCACGGCCGGCGGCTCGCTCACGGTCGGCTTCACCCTTGCCGCCCCTGCCTCGTGGACGGTCGCGATCCAGTCGAGAGCGGGCGCGGCCCTCCGCACGTACACGGGACGATCGGCCCAGCCCGGCCCGGTGTCCGTCCGCTGGGACGGTCGCTCCAAGGCCGGCGCGCGCGCCTACTCCGGCGCGTACATCGCCAGGGTGACGGCGACCAACGATCTCGGCGCCATCGCGCTCACGGCGCCGTTCGCCGTTGTCCGCCGGTAGCCTCGGCGCGCCCTTGCCCCTCGCGAGCGTCACGTCCCACCTCGAGAGCCTGATCGGGGACTACGGCCTCTACGCCGTCTTCCTGCTCATGTTCATCGACGCGGTATTCCCCGCGGCCAGCGAGCTGGTGATGGTCTACGCGGGCGCGCTCGCGGCCGGCGCCTTCAGCGGCCAGCATGTCGTCCTCTTCGGCCACCAGTTCCCGAGCGGGTGGCAGGCGTACCTCGCCGTCGCGCTGGCGGGAACGATCGGCTACACGCTCGGAGCGGTGATGGGCTGGGCGATCGGCGTCTACGGCGGGCGCCCGCTGGTCGAGCGCCACGGCCGCTGGCTGCACCTCGACGCCGAGAAACTCGGCCGCGCCGAGGCCTGGTTCGGCCGCTACGGCGACGCGGCGGCCCTGCTCGGCCGCGTGACACCGGTCGTGCGCTCGTTCGTCGCGATCCCGGCCGGGATCTTTCGCATGCGGCTCGGCCCGTACACCGTCCTCACCCTCATCGGCTCGGCCATCTGGTGCTTCGGGCTGGCCGCGATCGGCTGGGCGGCAGGCAAGAGCTGGGAGACCTTCCACAACGACTTCCGCTTCGTCGACTACGCGATTGCGGCGCTCGTGGTGTTCGCGATCGGCTATGTCGTGTACCGGGCGCGTAGCCGTCGTCGGCAACGCGCAGCCGCCGTCCCGCCAGAAGCCCCGCTAGACTCGTGACCGCCGTGCCG
The DNA here is from genome assembly GCA_963817375.1 of uncultured Thermoleophilia bacterium. Lineage (GTDB taxonomy): Bacteria > Actinomycetota > Thermoleophilia > Gaiellales > Gaiellaceae > JACVRM01. The sequence goes on from CAWFOB010000002.1 coordinate 275,006, forward strand.
GTGCCGCTCGTAGACGTGCGCGCGCAGTTCGCTGCGCTGCGCGAAGACGTGCTGTCTCGCCTCGCCGAAGTCGTCGACTCCGGCGTGTACATCCTCGGTCCGAACGTCAAGGCCTTCGAGGAGGAGGCAGCCTCCTACCTCGGCGTGCCGGAGACGGTCGGCGTCGCGAACGGGACGGACGCGCTCGTGCTCGTCATGGACGGCATGGGCATCGGCCCTGGAGACGAGGTCATCTGCCCCGCATTCACCTTCTACGCGACGGCCGAGGCGATCGCGCGCCGCGGCGCGACGCCGGTCTTCGCCGACGTCGAGCCGGTCACGCTCAACCTCGACCCCGCCGACGTCGAACGGCGGATCACGCCGGCGACGAAGGCGATCATGCCGGTCCACCTCTTCGGCCGCCCCGCCGCGCTCGACGCGTTCGCGGAGCTCGGCGTGCCGATCATCGAGGACGCCGCACAGGCCTTCGGCGCCGCCGGCATCGCGACCACCGGCGTCGCCTCGACCTTCAGCTTCTTCCCGACCAAGAACCTTTTCGGCCTTGGAGATGGTGGCCTCTGCGCCTTCACCGACACGGAGCTCGCCGAGCGCGTGCGCATGCTGCGCTTCCACGGCTCCAAGGCCAAGAAGACGTTCGAGTTCGTCGGCTACAACTCGCGCCTCGACGAGCTCCAGGCGGCCGTCCTACGGCTCTTCCTGACGAAGCTCGACGAGTGGAACGGGCTGCGCCGCGAGGCCGCTGCGCGCTACGCCGAGCTGGGCCTCGGCGAGCTCTGCGACTTGCCCGCCGACGAGCCGGGCCACGTGTACCACATGTACGTCGTGAGGACGCCCGAGCGCGACCGCCTTGCCGCCGCGCTGCGTGAGGCCGAGATCGCGTCCGCCTCGTACTACGTCGTCCCGCTGCACCTCCAGCCGGCGCTGCGCTTCCTCGGCTGGGGTGAAGGCTCGCTCCCGGAGACGGAGGCGGCCGCCGCAGACAACCTCGCGCTGCCGCTGTGGGCCGGCATCACGCCCGAGATCCAGCAGCGCGTGGTCGAGACGATCCGCCAGGCGTCGCGGGTGGGCGTGGGCTAGATGGTCCCGGTGACGCGGTACCGGGTCGCGCAGGTCGCGGCCGACGCGCTGCTGATCGCGGTCGCGTGGTACCTCGCGTTCCAGCTGCGCTTCGACGGCGACCTGCCGCGGCCGTACCAGCGGCTCTTCGACCGGACGCTCTTCGTCGTCGTGGTCGTCGAGCTCGTCGTCTTCGTCGCCTTCGGCTTCTACAACCGCTGGTGGCGGTACGTGTCCACGCGGGACATGTGGGCGCTCGCACGCGGCGTCACCGTCGCGTCGCTGGTCGTGCTGCCGGCCGTCTACCTCTGGAACCCGGTGCCCGGCTTCCGCGTCCCGGTCGGCGTCATGGTCGTCGACTGGATCATCTTGCTCGGCCTCGTCACCGGCTCGCGCCTGCTCGCGCGCACGATCGTGGAGCGCCCGGCTCCCGGCTCGATCGTCTCGCACGGCAAGGAGGTCGTGGTCGTCGGCGCGGGCGACGCGGGCCAGCTCGTGATCCGGGAGCTGCAGAGGAACCGCGTCCTCGGCTCGACGCCGATCGGGATCGTCGACGACGACCCGCGGAAGCGGAACCTCCGCGTCCAGGGCGTGCGCGTCCTCGGCACGACCGCGGACCTCCCGCGCCTACTCCGCGAGCACCGTCCCGACGAGCTGATCATCGCCATCCCGTCCGCGTCCGGCGAGCAGCGCCAGCGCATCGTCGAGATCGCCCGCGACGAGGGCGTCCCTGTCAAGACCGTGCCGGGGCTCTACGAGTTGATCTCCGACCGCCTGGCCGGGCAGATCCGACCGGTCGAGGTCGAGGATGTCCTCGGCCGCGAGCCGGTCGACGTCGACATCGCGGCAGTCGCCGGGTACCTCGCCGGCGAGACGGTGCTCGTCACCGGCGCAGGCGGCTCGATCGGCTCCGAGCTGTGCCGCCAGATCGCGCGCGTCGGGCCGAAGCGGATGATCCTCGTCGACCAGGCGGAGACGCCGATGTTCGAGATCGAGCGCGAGCTCGTCGCCGAGCGCGGCTTCTCGGCCGCCATCCCGGTGCTCGCCGACGTCGGCAACCGGACGCGGATGCGGCAGGTCTTCGAGCGCTACAAGCCGTCGGTCGTCTTCCACGCCGCCGCGTACAAGCACGTGCCGCTGATGGAGGCGAACCCGGTCGAGTCGGTGCGCAACAACGTGCTCGCGACGAAGATCGTCGCCGACGTCGCCGTCGAGTTCGGCGCCCGCCGCTTCGTGCTCATCTCGACCGACAAGGCGCTCAACCCCCGCGCCGTCTACGGCCAGTGCAAGGCGCTCTGCGAGTGGGTGATCGAGGCCTACGGCCACCGCAGCGACATCTCGACCCGCTTCGTCGCCGTGCGCTTCGGCAACGTGCTCGGCTCCGCCGGCAGCGTGATCACGATCTTCCGCCGCCAGATCGCCCGCGGCGGCCCGGTGACCGTCACGCATCCGGAGATGACCCGCTACTTCATGACCATCCCGGAGGCCGTCTCGCTCGTCGTCCAGGCGGGCGCCATCGGCGGCCGCGGCGAGATCTTCGTGCTCGACATGGGCGAGCCGGTCAAGATCATGGACCTCGCGAACAACATGATCCGCCTCTCCGGACGCGAGCCCGGTCGCGACATCGCGATCGAGATCACCGGCGCACGCGCCGGTGAGAAGCTCCACGAGGAGCTCTGGGGCGAGGGCGAGGAGATCGCCGAGACGCCGCACCCGCAGATCCGGCGCGCCCGCCGCCCGCCCGTCGAGGCGGCGTGGCTCGACGGCGAGCTCGTGGAGCTCGAGCAGCTCGTCGAGGACGGCGACACCCTCGGGCTCGTCACGCGGCTCTCGCAGACCGTCGGCGCCCCGGTCCGTTCCGACGTCCCGCTGCCTGCAAGCTCCGTCACGCAGCCGGCACAGAGCTGACACGGGCGCAAGCCGGGCGCGCCAGTAGGCTCGGCGCGTGGACATCCTCGACGGCCTGAACCCCGAGCAGCGGCGTGCCGCGGAAGCGACCCGTGGGCCGGTCTGCATCCTCGCCGGCGCCGGCTCCGGCAAGACGACGACGATCACCCGGCGCATCGCGAATCAGGTCGCGACGGGCGCGTTCCCGGCCTCCGCGATCCTGGCGGTCACGTTCACGGACAAGGCGGCGGGCGAGATGCGCCGGAGGCTCGGCGAGCTCGGCGTCCAGGGGGTCGCGGCGCGCACGTTCCACGCGGCCGCGCTCGCGCAGCTCCGTTACTTCCGGCCGGACGCGCCGATCCAGATCCTGTCCTCGAAGGTGCTGGCCCTGCGCAACTTCTCGCGCTCCCTGCCCGGCGCCTACAAGTTCCGCCCGGCCGGCGATCTCGCCACCGAGGTCGAGCGTGCCAAGAGCCGGCGGGTCACACCGGAGACGTACCTCGACTCGCTCGGCGGGCACACGCCGCCGATCCCGCCCGACCTGATGCAGAAGGTCTACGCGCGCTACGAGCGCTGGAAGCGCGAGGCAGGCCGCGTCGACTTCGAGGACCTGCTCGAGCTGACGATCCGCACGCTCGACGAGGACGAGCAGGCACTCGCGACCGTGCGCGAGCGCTACCGAGCCTTCACGGTCGACGAGTTCCAGGACGTCAACCTGCTCCAGCAGGAGCTGCTCGACCGCTGGCTCGGCCCGTCCGACGAGCTGTGTGCGGTCGGCGACGACTACCAGGCGATCTACGGGTTCACGGGCGCGACGCCCGAGTTCCTGCTCGCGCTGCCGTCGCGATTCCCGCACGCCACGGTCGTCCGGCTCGAATCGAACTACCGCTCGACGCCGCAGGTGCTCGAGCTCGCGAACCGGCTCGTGCCGAACCTCGGCGGCGCGGAGAAGACGCTGCGCGCGACGCGGCCGGACGGGCCGGAGCCCGAGCTCCGCCCCTTCGCCTCGCCGGACGACGAGGCGGCGTTCGTGGTCGAGCGCATCCGCGAGCTGGACGGCGTTCCGCTCGAAGAGGTCGCAGTGCTGCTGCGCACAAATGCCCGCTCGGCCGACTTCGAGGAGGCGTTCCACGAGGCCGGGATGCCGTTCCAGGGCGCCTCGCTGCTCGCTCGAGATGGCGCTCGCCAGCTGTTGAAGGCACTCCGCGGCGCCCGCGGCCCCCTTGCGGCGACGGTCGCACTGCGCGCTCGAGACCAGGGACTCGTCGACCCGGTGCCGGATGGCCTCGGCGAGCGGGAGCTGACTCGCCAGAACGATCTCGCGCGCCTCGTTCGCCTTGCCCGCGAGCTGGACGACGGCGAGCGCGAGATCTCTGACTGGATCGACGAGCTCCATCGCCGTTTCGGCCCGGAGGCCGGCCGCGGTGTGCACCTGCTGACGCTGCACCGTGCCAAGGGCCTCGAGTGGGACGCGGTCTTCCTGCCGCGCATCGAGGAGAAGGAGCTTCCGTCGCGGCTTTCGAAGACGGACGACGAGATCGCCGAAGAGCGGCGCCTGCTGTACGTCGGCCTGACGCGGGCGCGCACACACCTGGTCGTGACGTGGGCGGGCAAGCCGAGCCGCTTCCTGCAGGAACTGGGCGTCAGCGCGCCGTCGAAGCCGCCGCGCCCGGTCGAGACCGACCTGCCGCCCGTCTACCGCGCGCTGAAGGACTGGCGGCTCCAGCGCTCCCAGCAGGACGGCGTGCCGGCGTACGTCGTGTTCCACGACGCGACGCTCGCGGAGATCGTGCGCATCGCGCCGCGGACGCCGGCGGAGCTCGCCGGCGTCCCGGGGGTCGGGCCGACGAAGCTCGAGCGCTACGGCGCGGACGTGCTTGCCGTGCTCGGCCGGACGTAGGGGCCGTCCCCGTGTCAGCGGGGGCTGTCCCCAGTGTTCAGACGAGGAACCGGGCTGCACACCAGGGACAGCCCCCCGCTTCGCGTGGGGGACAGCCCCTATGAGATAGCGCGCCCGTCATAATCAGCGCTTATGGAAACGCGCCAGCTGGCGGCGTTCGTCGCCGTCGTCGATCGCAAGAGCTTCTCGCGCGCCGCGGAGCAGCTCGGGCTCTCCCAGCCCGCCGTGTCGCTCCAGGTCGCCGGGCTCGAGAAGCGCGTCGGCACCAGGCTGCTCGACCGCTCCGGCCGCACCGTCGAGCCCACCGAGGCGGGCGCGCTGCTCTACCGGCGCGCGCAGCGGCTGCTCCAGCTCGAGGAGCAGCTGCTCGACGAGATCTCGGGCGAGGACGACGAGCTCACGGGCACCGTCGAGATCGGCGCCTCCACCGGCCCCGGCGAGAACGTCGTCCCGCTCCTGCTCTGCGAGTTCCAGCGCGCGCACCCGGCCGTCCACGTCTCGCTCTCCGTCTGGGACACCCAGACGGTGGTCGAGCACGTCGCCCGCCGCGAGGTGGAGCTCGGCGTCGTCGGCGCGTCGCGCCGGCACCGCTCCGTCGTCTTCGAGCCGCTCTTCCGCGACGAGGTCGTGCTCGCCACGCCGCCGGGCCATCCCTTCGCGGGACGGACGATCTCCGTCGACGAGCTTGTCGCCGAGCCGCTGATCATCATGCAGGAAGGCGCCGGCGTCCGGCTCGTGATCGAGGACGAGCTCCGCGGCATCGGCACGCGTCTCCGCGATCTCGACGTTCGGCTCGAGCTCGGCCTCCAGGAATCCGTCAAGAGCGCCGTGCTCGCGGGCTACGGCGTCAGCTTCATCGGCCGCTCGGCGATCGAGACGGAGCTCGCCGCCGGGAGCGTCGCAGCCGCCCGGGTCGACGGGCTCGAGCCTGCGCGCGAGATCTCGCTCGTCCGCGCGACCGGCAGGCCGCTCACGCGTGCCGCGAACGCGTTCGTCGCCTTCGCGCGCGAGCGGCTCGCGGCGTGATCGTCCGCTGGGGGCTCGACGAGCTCGCCCCGCTGCTCCGCGACCTCGGCCTCGAGCGCCCGCTGCTGATCACGAGCATGCGGCTCGCCGACTCGTCCGTTCCCGTCGAGCGCCGGTTTACGGGCGTGCGCCCGCACACGCCGCCCGACAGCGTCCAGGCGGCGGTCGAGGCCGCGGCGGGCGCGGATGCGGTCGTCCCGCTCGGCGGCGGCAGCGCCATCGACACCGCGAAGGCGGTGTCCGCCCGGATCGGTCTCCCGGTCGTCTCGGTACCGACGACCTACTCCGGCGCCGAGTGGACGACGTTCTTCGGGACGCGTGACGAGGAGCGCGGCATCAAGGGCGGCGGCAGCGGAGCGACGCTGGCCGGGATCGTCTACGACCCGCGCCTGACGCTCGACCTGCCGCCGGCCGAGACGGCCGGCACGGCCATGAACGCGCTCGCGCACTCCGCCGAGGCGCTGTACACGACGACGCGCAATCCCGACGGAGACGAGGACGCGCTGGCCGGCGCGGCGTTGATCGCCGAGGCGCTGCCGGCTGTCCTCGCCGCGCCGCAGGATCTGGACGCGCGCACTCGGCTGCTCCGCGGCGCGATGCACGCGGGGGCCGCGCTCGGCGTGTCGTTCATGGGCCTCGCCCATGCGATCGCCCAGGCGCTGGGGGGGCGCTACGGCTTGCCGCACGGCGCCATGAACGCCCTCGTCCTCGCGCCGACGCTGCGCTTCAACGAGCCGGTTGCGCACGACCAGCTCGCCCGCCTCGGCGAGGCGCTCGGCGGGGACGCAGCGGCTGAGACCGAGCGGCTGGCCCGCCTGGGCGGCTTCGAGCGCCTGCGTGACTTCGACGTGCCCGAGGACGACCTGCCGGAGGTGGCCGCCGCGGCAGTCGATCGCCCGGCGGCACGGGCGAATCCGCGCCGGGCGACCACGGAGGACATCGAGCAGATCCTCCGCGCCGCTTACTGAAAGAGTGTGGCTAACCGTACGGCGTGTAGCCGTCTCCCGTGCGACGATGGAGCCATGAGCAAGACCGTCCTCATCGTCGACGACCACCCGAGCTTCCGCGGCATGGCCCGCGCGCTGCTCGAGAGCGAGGGCTTCACCGTCGTCGGCGAGGCGGAGGACGGCGCCGCCGCCATCGCACAGGCGCGCGCGCTCCACCCGGATCTCATCCTCCTCGACGTCCAGCTGCCCGACATGGACGGCTTTGCCGTTGCGGCGCAGCTGACGTCGAACGGCTCGAGGCCCGACATCGTGCTCACCTCCAGCCGCGACGCACGCGACTTCGGCTCGCTCGTCGAGGAGTCCGGCGCCCGCGGCTTCGTCCCCAAGGCCGAGATCTCGGCGGAGGCGATCACAGCGCTGCTCGGATGAGAGCGGCCGCGAGGCTCTGGCTGATCGTCGTCCCGGCGGCGCTGCTCGCCGGCGGTGCGGCGGTTGCGCTTGCCGCGACGGCCGACCACAACATCCAGTCCCCCGTCTTCGTCGCCGTCGCCCTCCTCGTCGGCTGGGCGTTCATCGGCGCAGGGCTTGTCGCGCGGACGCGCCGACCCGAGAACCGGACCGGCCTGCTGCTCATCGGCGTCGGCTTCGCCTGGTTCTTCAACGGGCTCGCCTACGCGAACAACTCGTGGCTCTGGACGATCGGCTTCCTGCTCGGCGCTCTCTGGGCGGCCGTCTTCGTCCACACCTTGCTGGCGTATCCGAGCGGTGAGCTCGGCACGCGGCGCGACCGGCTGGTCGTCGGCGCCGGCTACACGCTTGCGATCTTCGCCAACATCGCCATCGCGCTGTTCGAGCCGGACCCGGCCTCGTGCAAGGACTGCCCGGCGAACGCGGTGCTCGTCGACGACAACCATGCCGCCTCGGTCGCGGCGGTCACGATCGTGCAGGTCCTGGCGGCTGCGTTCCTCGTCTCCGTCGGCGTCGCGATCGTGCTCCGGTGGCGCCGCTCGCAGGGCGCGGCGAGGCGCCTGCTCGGCCCCGTCCTGCTCGCCGGCGGGCTCAGCGTCGCGCTCTTCGGCGTGTCGATTGCGCTCCAGCCGATCTCGTCGATCGCGTCGAACGTGTTCGACCTGCTGGCGGCGCTCGCGTTCCTCTCGGTGCCCTTCCTCCTGTTGCACGGCCTACTCCGCACGCGGCTCGCGCGCGCGGGCCTCGGCCGGGCGCTGATCGCCCTGCCCGATGGCGCGTCGCTCGCCGACACGCAGGCCGCCGTGCGAGATGCGCTCGCCGACCCGGCGGCCGAGCTGCTCTTCTGGGACGCGCAACGCGTGCAGTACGTCGACATCGACGGCAATCCGCGCGAGCTGGAGCGCCCCGGTGCCGGCCGGGCCGCCACCACGATCGAGGCGGACGGCCAGCCGCTCGGCGGCCTGCTGCACGACGAAGCCCTCCTCGACGAGCGCGAGCTGCTCGCGGATGCCGCCGATGCCGCGCGCGTCGCGATCGGCAGGGAGCGCGCGCAGTTCGCGCTGGAGACGAGCGAGCGGCGGAACCGAGCGCTCCTCGAGGCCATCCCCGACGCGATGATCCGCATCCGCCGCGACGGCACCGTCGTCGACTGGCATGCGGACGAGCGGCACATCACCTTCAGTGCACCCGAGGGGTTCATCGGCATGAATCTCTTCGAGCTCCTCCCTGACCATCGCGGGCCTCTGATGAAGGAAGCGGTCGCCAGGGCGCTCGACACGGGCGAGCTGCAGAACGTCGAGTACAACACCGACATCCGCGGCGAGCTGCACAGCCGCGAGGGCCGGGTCGTTGCGAGCGGCGAGGACGAGGTCGTGGTCGTCATCCGGGACATCACCGACCGGGTGCGCGCGCTCGAGGCGCTCGAGACGAGTGAGCGCCGCAGCCGCGCCCTGCTCGAGGGAGTGCCCGACAACATCTATCGCGTCTCGCGCGACGGCCATCATTTCCTCGACATCCGGTGGGCCGATCCGACGCGTCTGCCGGTCCCGCAGGAGCGCTTCATCGGCGGGACGGTGCGCGACCTTGGCCTGCCTGGCGACCTCGCCGAGCGCTTCATCGAGCTCGCCGAGGCGGCCTTCGCGACGGGCCGCGTCCAGTCGACCGAATACGCGGTCGAGGCCGGCGGAGAGCCGCTCTACCTCGAAGCACGCATCGTTCCGAGCGGCAACGAGGAGTACTTCGTCACCGTTCGCGACGTCACCGACCGCTTGCGCGCGCAGCACGCGCTCGAGACGAGCGAGCGTCGGAGCCGTGCGCTGCTTGCCGGCATCCCCGACAACATCTTTCGGATCGCCTACGAGGACCACCGGTTCCTCGATGTGCGCATGGCGCGCGTCACGCGCTTCCTCGATCCCGATGGTCTCGTTGGGCGGACCGTGGACGACATCGGCATCCCGGAAGCGGTCATCGAGCGCGTCCGCGCGTCCGCCGAGCTTGCGCGCGAGACGGGGGAAGTCCAGGTGATCGAGTACGAGCTCAAGGACGACAGCGGCGCCATACACCTGGAGTCCCGCGTCGTCCCGAGCGGTGATGAGTACTACCTCGTCGTCCGCGACGTCACCGACCGTAAGCAGGCGGAGCTCGACCTCCTTGCCCAACGTGACTTCCTGAGCGCGATGGGCGATGCGACCCCGGCGTTGCTCGCGGTCGTGGGCGGGGACGGGACGATGAGCCACCATCCGATCAACCACGCGCTGCGCGAGCTGACCGGGCTCAGCGCCGAGGACGCGGGGCACAAGAACTTCTTCACCCTCGTCTCGTCGGCCGAGGACGCGGCCAGGACGGAGCGGCTGGTGCGGATCGTCGCCGACACGGGTGAGCCGCAGTCCGCCGAGACCCGCTGGCGTAGCCGCGACGGTGACCGTCTCGTCGCGTGGACGTGCACGGCGCTTCCGGAGATCGAGCGTGGCCGCCGGTACGTCCTGATCAGCGGCGTCGACGTCACCGAGCGCGCCGCCCAGGAGGAGGAGCTGCGCCGCTCGCGCGCGCGCATCGTCGAGGCCGGCGACGCCGAGCGGCGACGCCTCGAGCGCAACCTGCACGACGGCGCCCAGCAGCGTCTCGTCTCGCTGTCCCTGTCGCTGCGGCTCGCGCAGGCGCGCGTGAAGAACGACCCGGAGGCGGCCGACAGCCTGCTCGTCGGTGCGAGCGAGGAGCTCGCGCTCGCGCTCGAGGAGCTGCGCGAGCTCGCGCGCGGCATTCATCCCGCCGTCCTCACCGACCGCGGGCTCGGCCCGGCGCTCGAGTCGCTCGCCGACCGCGCGCCGCTCCCCGTCCAGCTCGCGCAGATGCCCGACGAGCGTCTGCCGGCGTCGGTCGAGGCGGCTGCGTTCTACGTCGTGGCTGAGGCCCTGACCAACGTGGTCAAGTACGCGGACGCCTCGAGCGTGCGCGTCTCGGTCGAGCGCCTGAACGGGCGTGCGGTCGTGGAGGTCGCCGACGATGGCCGCGGCGGCGCCGATCCCGCGAAGGGCACCGGCCTGCGCGGGCTGGTCGACAGAGTGTCTGCCCTCGACGGTACGCTCTCTGTCGACAGCCCTGAAGGCGGCGGCACGCGGGTGCGTGCCGAGATTCCGACCGCCCAGGAGTAGGGCTGGCCGTACCCCCAGACGCCTGCTGGCCGCCTCGCCACCGATGAGCACTCGTGCGAGCCTCGGTCTACTCCAATGACTGCTCAGAGAGGAACTCACATGCCGACCATCGATCCCCAGAAGATTCGCGAGCTCGCCCACCGCGCCGGTGACGGCCTCGAAGTGACGCTCCTCTGGAACGAGGACGACAACCGGGTCGTCGTCGCCGTCGACGACGCCCGCACCGGCGAGCGCTTCGAGATCGAGGTGCCGACCACCTCGGCGCTCGACGCCTTCGAGCATCCCTTTGCCTACGCGCCGCCCGACCGCGGCGCCGCCGCCGCCGAGCATCGCGCGGTTCCCGAGCCCGCCTGACCTCCCTCCCGCCGTGGGCGCCGGCGCACAGCCGGCGCCCCGGCCGCCGTAGGATCGGCTGGTGAGCGATCTCCCGGTCGGCATCGTCGCGCTCCTCTTCACCGACGTGGAGGCATCGACGCGCCTCGTCCAGGAGCTGGGTGACGACTACTCGGCCGTGATGGGCGATCACCGCCGCCTGATCCGGGAGGCGATCGAGCAGTTCGGCGGCCACGAGATCGACTGCCGCGGCGACGAGTTCTTCATTGCGTTCGACAGCACGCGCGGCGCCGTCCATGCCGCGGCCCAGGCACAGCGGGCGCTCGTCGGCCACGACTGGCCGTCCGAGGCGCCGCTTCGCGTCCGCATGGGTGTCCATACGGGCGAGCCGACTCCGGCCGAGGGCGGGTACGTCGGCCTCGACGTCCATCGGGCTGCGCGGATCTGCGCCGCAGGGCACGGCGGCCAGGTGCTCGTCTCGCAATCCGCGCACGACCTGCTCGCGTCGCTCGAGGAGGCCGAGTTCCGCGACCTCGGCGAGTACGAGCTGAAGGGGCTGCCGCGGCCCGAGCGCCTGTATCAGCTGGTCGTGGAAGGGCTGCACGCCGAGTTCCCGGCGCTCCGGACCGATGGCGCCGCCGAGCCCTGGGCGGCCGGGGAGGGGACGCGCGTCGTCCTCGCCGAGGACTCGGTCCTGCTGCGCGAGGGGATCGCCAGGCTGCTCACCGACGCCGGATTCCAGGTCGTCGGCCAATCCTCCACCGCCGAAGACCTGCTGCTCAAAGTACGCAGCTACGACCCGCAGGTCGTGATCACCGACATCCGCATGCCGCCCACGCAGACCGACGAGGGTCTGCGCGCGGCGCAGCAGATCCGCGCCGAGCACCCCGGCGTCGGCGTGCTCGTGCTGTCCCAGTACGTCGAGCCGTCATACGCCATGGAGCTGCTCGCCGAGAGCGCCGAGGGCGTCGGCTACCTGCTGAAGGACCGCGTCGCCGACGTCGACGAGTTCGTCGGCGCGGTGCGCCGGGTCGCCGACGGCGGCTCCGCCCTCGATCCCGCGCTCGTGACGCAGCTGGTCGGGCGCCGCCGGCGCGAAGACCCACTCGACGAGCTGACCCCACGCGAGCGCGAGGTGCTCGAGCTGATGGCGGAAGGCCGCTCGAACCAGGGCATCGCCCAGCGCCTGGTCGTGACCGAGCGCGCGGTCGAGAAGCACGTGACGAGCATCTTCAACAAGCTCCGGCTCCCGCAGGCATCGGACGACCACCGGCGGGTGCTCGCCGTGCTGGCGTTCCTGCGCGGCTAGAGCTCGACGACGCCGGCGGCGACGCCGCGCATGACCACGTACGGCGGCAGCAGCGGGTTGGTGAAGCGGTAGCGCGGGCCTTCGGCGGTGTCGCGGCGCTCGAGCACGCCGAGCTCCGCCAGTTGCTCGAGCCCCTCGACGCCGGCGAAGTACCCGAATTCGTCGTCCTCCGCGAGCGCCGCAGCCAGCAGTGCCGGCCCGGCAACCTCGGCGCGCAGGTACGCCTCGGTGACGCTCTGCTGCGCGCGCTGGACGGCGCGCTCGACGGCGAACTCGACCTCCGGCGTGCCGACGTCTGCGTGCCGCTCGGCGAGCGCCCCCTGGGCCGCCAGCTGGGTCAGCAGGTGCGTGAAGTGCGGCAGGCCCTGCGACAGCGCCGTGACGCGGTCGACGGCGGGCTCCTCGATGGTCATCTGCGCGGCTTCGATGCCCCGGCGTGCGACCTCGGCCAGCTCGGCGCGCGCCATGCGCGGCATGCGCACCTGCACCAGCGCCCGCTCGATGGAGCGGTGCTCGCGCAGTAGCTCGTCGATGGTGTCGGCGACGCCGACGAGGACGAGCGTCGCCGGCGCGGCATCGTCGGAAAGCTGCTTGATGGTGTCGGTGAAGAGCGCCCGGTCGACCGGGTTGGAGAGGCGGTCGAACTCGTCGAGGAAGATCGCGAGTGGGCGAGTCCGGGCGAGCGCCTCCAGGGCGCGCGCAACGGCATGCGGGGTGACGGCAGCGTCGCCCAGGACGGCCGAGGCTGGGGTCGCGACGTCCGTCGTCGTGGCGGCGAAGCCGATCCCGCGGCTCTGGCTGTGCAGCGCGATCTCGCCGAGCGCCTTGCGCCAGACGGACGAGAAGTCGTCGCCCGAGTCGCACGTCGTGCGCGCAGTGAGCACGCCGCTCGACGCGAGCAGCTCCGCGACCACGGCGGCCAGCGACGTCTTGCCGACGCCGCGCTCGCCGTAGACGACCGCGTGCTGGCCGGGCTGGGCGACCGCGGAGAAGAGCTCGGCGATCTGGTCTGTGCGGCCCGAGAACAGGCTCCGCCGGTCGACCGGCGCGGACGGGCGGAACGCCTGTGCGACGAGCTGCATCCGCTCGAGCAGCGCCGCCTCCTCGAGCGTGCGGACGGGGCCGGTGTGCGCCACGAGGCCAGCGTACGCCGCCCGGGGGCCTGTGCAAAGCGCCTTCGAAGGGGTGGTGCTAGCTCCCGGTGCAGACGCCTGCTGGCCACCTGCCGCCCGCGGCCGGCCGGTGGGACGGTGGCCTTACCCAAGCACGCATCACCAACGAAGGAGATCCCGTGTCACCTCTGAAGCGTTCGAACCACATAGCGGCACGTATCGGCCGCTGGAGTGCGAATCACTGGAAGACCGCCGTCATCGGCTGGCTCGTCTTCGTGATCGCCGCCTTCGCCGCCGGGAACATCGTCGGCACGCAGTACCTGAAGACCACCGACACCAACGTCGGCGAGGCCCGCAAGGCCGACAAGATCATCGCCGCCGGCTTCAAGCAGAAGGAGGACCAGCAGGGCGAGGTCGTCCTGATCCAGTCCAAGACGCTCACGCCGAAGGATCCCGCCTTCCGGGCGGCGATCAACGACGTCACCACGACGCTCGCGCAGTTCCCGAAGGTCCAGAACCTGAAGTCGCCGCTCGTCGCAAGCCACAGCGACCAGATCTCTGCCTCGGGCCACGCAGTCATGATCACGTTCACCCCGAAGGGCGACTACCTCCACGCGGCCAAGTACATCGACACGATCGAAGCGGCCGTCGCGAAGGTCCAGGCCGGGCATCGCGCAGTCACCATCGAGGAGCTCGGCAGCGTCAGCACAGAGAAGAAGCTCGACGCGAAGTTCAATAGCATGCTCGCCGCCGTCGGCCTCCTCGCGCTGCCGGCAGCGCTCATCATCCTCCTGCTCGTCTTCGGCTCCGCGGTCGCGGCGCTCGTGCCGCTCCTGCTGGCGATCACCGCCGTCTTCGCGACCAACGGGCTCGTCTCGATCCCGAGCCAGTTCATCCCGGTCGACAACCAGATCTCCGAGGTGATCCTGCTCATCGGGCTCGCGGTCGGCATCGACTACTCGCTCTTCTACCTCCGGCGCGAACGCGAAGAGCGGGCCGCCGGGCGCAGCGAGGGTGCCGCACTCGAGGCCGCCGCTGCCACCTCGGGCCGTGCCGTGCTCATCTCGGGCATCACCGTGATGATCGCCATGGCCGGCATGTTCCTCTCCGGCGACAAGACGTTCATGTCCTTCTCCGTCGGGACGATGATGGTCGTCTTCGTCGCGATGATCGGCTCCGTGACCGTGCTGCCCGCGCTGCTCTCGAAGCTGGGCGACCGGGTCGAGAAGGGCCGCATCCCGTTCGTGCACCGGCTGCGCAGCTCGAGCGGCGAGAGCCGCGTCTGGGGCGCGATCCTCGACCGCGTCCTGCGCCACCCCGTCGTCTCGGTCATCACCGCCGGCGCCGTCCTCGTGGCGCTCGCAACTCCGGCCTTCTTCCTCAAGACGGCCGCCACGACGCCGTCACAGGTCAACATCGCCGAGGTCGCTCCGCTCCAGCACTTCCAGAAGGCGTTCGGGAACGGCAACGACCCGGCCCGCGTCGCCGTCACGGCCGACGATGTCACCGCTCCGCCCGTCCGGGCAGCCATCGCCGACCTCAAGCGGCAGGCCCTGGCGAGCAGCCAGATGAAGGCTCCGATCGTCGTCGACTCGAATGCCGACCACACGGTCGCCACCGTCGACATCCCGCTCGCGGGCAACGGCGTCGACAGCACCTCCAAGGCGGCGCTCTCCACCCTGCGCAACGACCTCCTGCCGGCGACGCTCGGCCGGGTCAGCGGCGTCGACTACGCGGTCACCGGCCAGACGGCCGCCGACCACGACTGGGCTCAGAGCATGACCAGGACGGCCCCGCTCGTCTTCGCGTTCGTCCTGATCTTCGCCTTCCTGATCCTGACGGCGGCGTTCCGCTCGATCGTCGTCGCCACCAAGGCAGTCCTGCTGAACCTGCTCTCCGTCGCGGCCGCCTACGGCATCCTCGTGATGGTCTTCCAGTGGGGCTGGGGCGAGGGCGTCCTGAACTTCCACTCCAACGGCGGCATCACGCCCTGGCTGCCCATGTTCCTGTTCGTGATCCTGTTCGGGCTCTCGATGGACTACCACGTGTTCATCCTGAGCCGGGTGCGCGAGGCCTACGGCCGCGGGCTCTCGAACGAGGACGCCGTCGCCCACGGGATCAAGCAGACCGCCGGTGTCGTCACCAGCGCCGCCGTCGTCATGGTCGTCACCTTCGCGGTCTTCGCGACTGATGCCGATCATCGACTTCAAGGAGATGGGCATCGGCCTCGCGGCCGCCATCCTGATCGACGCGACGCTGATCCGCGCGGTGCTCCTGCCCGCAACGATGAAGCTGCTCGGCGACCGCAACTGGTACCTGCCCCGGTGGCTCGAGTGGCTGCCGAGCCTGGAGCACGACGAGACGCCGCGTGGCGCCTCGGTGCCGCTCCCGGTGCCTGCACAGCCCGAGTAGCAACCGATCCAGCTCGACAGCGAAGAGGGCCCGCCACGGCGGGCCCTCTCGCTGCGCGCACTTTCAGGGTCGGACCAGGGTGTTTCCGGATTGTCGCCGCCCCTGTCGCCCGGCACCGTCATGGGGATGCCCGAACACCGCACTCGACAGGCCGAGGCCAGGCCCGTCTGGGGGTGTGGGAAACCGCACCCCCAGACGCCTGCTGGCCGCATTCCCGTAGCGACCCCCGGACGCGATTCTCCGGGTGCAACGCAGACCTCACAAACAAGGAGATCGAAATGTCACCCCTGAAGCGCTCGAACAACATCGCGGCCCGGATGGGTCGCTGGAGCGCAAGCCACTGGAAGACCGCAACCTTCGGATGGCTCGCGTTCGTCATCGTGGCGGCCGCCCTCGGCACCGCGCTCGGCACCAAGACCCTCATCACCGAGAAGAGCGGCAACGGCGAGTCCGGCAAGGCCGCTTCGATCGCCTACGACCAATTCCGGCATACCCCGGAGGAGAGCGTCCTCATCCAGAGCAAGACGCTTACCACCGGCGACACCGCCTTCAAGGCCGCCGTCGCTGACGCGGCGAAGCGGTTCGCCGCGAAGCCCTACGTCAAGTCGGTCGACTCCCCGTACGCGCCCGGGAACGAAGGGCAGATCTCGACTGACCGCCACTCGGCGCTCGTCACCTTCAAGCTCCGCACCAAGGACCTGACCAAGGCCGACAAGCACGTGCCCGCGCTGCTCGCGACCACGGCGGCGCTCCAGAAGGCGCACCCGGCCGTGACCATGAGCGAGGTCGGCGACGCGTCCATCGACAACCAGATCAACGACGTCTTCACCAAGGACCTCCAGAAGGCCGGCGAGCTCTCGCTTCCGGTGACGCTGCTCATCCTGCTGGTCGCCTTCGGGGCGCTCGTCGCGGCGGGGATCCCGCTGCTGCTCGGGCTCACCTCGGTGTTCGCGACCATGGGCCTGATCGGCGTCGCGAGCCAGTGGTACCCGGTCGACCAGAACATCTTCGCCGTCATCCTGCTGATCGGCCTCGCCGTCGGCGTCGACTACTCGATGTTCTACTTGAAGCGCGAGCGTGAGGAACGGCGCGCCGGCAAGTCGCCCGAGGCCGCCCTTGAGGCCGCCGCCGCCACCTCCGGCCGGTCGGTGCTCATCTCCGGCCTCACCGTCATGACCGCGATGGCCGGCATGTTCTTCACCGGCAACAAGACGTTCGGCGGCTTCGCGATGGGCACGATGATCGTCGTCGCCACCGCCGTTCTCGGCTCGCTGACCGTGCTGCCGGCGCTGCTCGGCCGCCTCGGCGACAAGGTCGAGAGGGGCCGCATCCCGTTCCTCGGCCGCCTGCAGCAGCGCAGCGACGGCCGGGTCTGGGGCGCGATCCTCGACCGCGTCCTGCGCCGGCCCGTCCTGTCCGCCGTCCTCTCGGCCGGCGTGCTGGTCGTGATCGCGGCTCCCGCGCTCGGGATGAAGCTCGTCCAGCCGGGCGCGGAAGCCTTCCCGCAGAACATCTCGACCATCCAGGCCTACAACAAGGTGCAGAGGGCGTTCCCGGGCGACCTGATCCCCGCGACCGTCCTGATCCAGGCCGACAACGTCCGGACGCCCGAGATCCAGAACTCGATCAGGGCGCTGGTGGGCAAGGCGCTCGCCACCGGCCAGCTGCACGACCCCGTCGCCACCGACGTCAACCGGGCCGGCACCGTCGAGGTCGTCAGCCTCTCGATGAACGGCAACGGCACCAACGAGGCATCGATCCGCTCGCTGAAGACGCTCCGCGAGGATCTCGTCCCCGCCACCGTCGGTGCGCTCGACTCCGTCAAGTGGGTCGGCGTCGACGGCCAGACGGCCGAGTCGGTCGACTTCAACCACCAGATGAAGCACACGGCGCCCTACGTGTTCGCGTTCGTGCTCATCCTGGCATTCATCCTGCTGCTCCTGTCCTTCCGCTCGATCGTGATCGCGGCGAAGGCAGTCATCCTCAACCTGCTCTCCGTCGCCGCGGCGTTCGGAATCCTCACGATCGTGTTCCAGCACGGTGTCGGCAAGGGCCTGCTCGGCTTCACCTACACCGGCGGCGTGATCGCCTTCCTGCCCGTCTTCCTGTTCGTGATCCTCTTCGGGCTCTCGATGGACTACCACGTGTTCATCCTGAGCCGGGTCCGCGAGGCGTACGACCGCGGTATGAAGACCGAGGACGCCGTCGCCTACGGGATCAAGCAGACCGCCGGCGTCGTCACCAGCGCCGCCATCGTCATGGTGTTCGTCTTCTCGATCTTCGGGACGCTCGACATCATCATGCTGAAGCAGTTCGGCGTCGGGCTCGCCGCCGCCATCCTGCTCGACGCGACGATCGTCCGCGGCGTCCTGCTGCCGGCCACGATGAAGCTGCTCGGCGACTGGAACTGGTACCTGCCGCGGTGGCTCGAGTGGCTGCCCCGGATCGGCTACGAGGGCGAGAAGGCGCCCGAGGCTCCCGAGGCTCCGGCGGTGCCCGCCGGCGCGTAACTCCAACCGACACCCAACCACAGCGAGGGCCCGCGGAAGCGGGCCCTCGCCGTCGCTGGGGGAGGCGATGCGATCCAGCAATCGAGCGCTGGCGATCGAATAAGCCTGCGCAATGTCGTCTATTCGGTAAACCTGATAGCATCGGAACCCGTGGCGGAGACGTCTCACTTCGACGTGCTCGTGATCGGGAGCGGTGCCTCCGGGCTGGCGGCCGCCGTCTCGGCCGAGCGGGCGGGCGCGCGCGTAGCGATCGCGGCCAAGGGCTCGCTGCAGTCGTGCAACTCGGCGAAGGCCCAGGGCGGGATCCAGGCCGCGTTCGGCGAGGACGACTCGCCCGAGCTCCACGCCGAGGACGTGTGGCGCTCGTCGCATGAGACGGCCTCCATGAGCCTCGTCGAGGTGCTGACCTCGGAGGCCCCGTCCGCGATCCACTGGCTCGAGGAGCTGGGCGTCGAGTTCACGCGCGAGAACGGCGGTTACCGCCTGGCGCGCTGCGGCGGCGCGAGCCGCAAGCGGCTGCTCCAGGTCGGCGACCGCACCGGCCACGCCATCACCAAGGCGCTGCGCGACGCCGTCGAAGGATCCTCCACGGAGGTGTTCACCAAGGCGCCGCTGCTCGACCTCGAGCGGGCAAACGGCGGTTGGCGCGCGCGTGTCGGGGATCACGACCTCGAGGCGGCCACCGTCGTGCTCGCCGCCGGCGGGCGCTGCTACCGCGAGGCCGAGGAGCGGGGGGAGCTCTCGACCAACCATCCGGGCGCGACCGGCGAGGTGACCCGGATCGCGCTCGAGCTCGGCGCCGAGGCGCGTGACCTCGACGCGCTCCAGTACCACCCGAACGGCGGCGCCTGGCCCGCCGGGATGCAGGGCTACTCGATCCCGGAGACGACGCGCGCGTACGGCGCCGTCCTGCTGAACGCCGAGCGCGAGGAGTTCACCGAGTCGCTGGCGCCGCGCGACGAGGTCTCCGCGGCCATCGTCCGCGAGGTCGAGGCCGGGCGCGGCGTCGAGACGCCCGACGGCCGCCCCGCGGTCTACCTCGACACGACGCGCATCCCCGAGGCGGACGCCGACGTCTCCCTGCCCTACATGCTCCGGCGCTACCGTGCCGCCGGCATCGATCCTCTGAAGGAGCCGATCCTGACCTATCCAGTGCTGCACTACCAGAACGGCGGGCTCGTCATCGACGAGCACGCCCGCACGACGCTCGACGGCGTCTATGCCTGCGGCGAGATCGCGGGCGGAACGCACGGCCGCAACCGGATGATGGGCAACTCACTGCTCGAGTGCACCGTCTTCGGGCGTCGCGCCGGCGCCCACGCGGCGGAGGCCGCGCGAACATGAGCACGCTGACGGCCACCGACATGCAGCAGGCTGTCGAGGACGCCGCCGCGCACCTCTACGTCTGGTCGCTGAAGGACATCCCGCAGGACCTGCGCGACGCGCTCGCCGACGCGGCGGAGCGCGAGACGTCGGTGCCGGGGCAGCGCGTGCTCTCCACGATCTTGAAGAACGTCCAGATCGCCGACTCGCAGTCGAACCTCGTCTGCCAGGACACGGGCATCGCCGTCTACACGTGCCGCGTCGGCGAGCACTTCCCGCTGCACCCTGCGCGGATCTACGAGGCGCTGCGCGACGGCACCGCGCGCGCGACGCTCGAGCACCCGCTGCGCTCGAACGCCGTCCACACGATCACGCGCGAGAACACCGGCCCGAACATCGGCTACCGGCTGCCGATCGTGCACTGGGAGTTCATCCCGGACTGGGACGGCCTCGACGTCAAGTGCGTGCCCAAGGGCTCCGGCTCCGAGAACATGAGCTTCCTGAAGATGTGCGTCCCCGCCGAGGGCGTGCGCGGGATCAAGCAGTTCGTGCTCGAGTCGATCGTCGGCGCCGGCGGCAAGCCGTGCCCGCCGGGGATCGTCGGCGTCGGCATCGGCGGCTCGGCCGACTACGCCATGTACCTCGCCAAGGAGGCGATCACGCGGCCGGTCGGCACGCGTAACCCGGACCCGATCGTCGCGCAGCTGGAGGACGAGCTCTTCGAGCTGCTGAACGAGACGGGCATCGGCCCCATGGGCCTCGGCGGCGACGTGACCGTGCTCCAGTGCCACATCGAGCACGCCGACACGCACATGACCTTGAACCCGGTGGCCGTGAACTACCAGTGCTGGGCCGCGCGCCGCGCGAGCGCGCACGTGGCCGCGGACGGCTCCGTCGAGTTCGACCGGGAGGCCTAGAGACCTGATGACGCGGCATCACATCGCTCCCGAACCAGACTTTGTGGCTGTCAGCCACTTGCCCGAGGAGGCTCGCTAATGGCGACGCACGAAGTCACGTTCCCGATCACCGACGAGGCCGAGATCCTCAAGCTCCGCGCCGGCGACGAGGTCGTCGTCCAGGGCCACATCATCGGCATCCGCGACCGGACGCAGATCCGCATCTTCGACCAGGGCGTCGAGCCGCCGATGGACCTGCGCGGCGCATTCCTGCTGCACACGGCGCCGGGCGTCCGCAAGCTCGGCGAGGGCCGCTACGAGAAGGTCTGCATCGGCACCACGACCTCGGCGCGCATGGTGCGCTTCACCGAGCCGCTCGGCACCCAGTACGGCGTCCGCGCCATCTGCGGCAAGGGCGGGTTCCCGGACGAGGCGATCGAGCCGATGCAGCGGCTCGGCATGGTCTACTTCGCCATCGTCGGCGGCGCCGCGGCGCTCGAGACGACCCAGATCGAGGAGATCGAAGAGGTCGCCTGGGAGGAGCTCATGCCCGAGTGCCTGTGGAAGTTCCGGGTCCGCGACTTCGGCCCGCTGACCGTCGGCATCGACGCACACGGCAACTCGCTCTACCACGACGTCCAGGCCGAGGCGCGCAAACGACTGGAGGGAATCCTTGCTCGGATCTGACGGCTTTCTCGACCTGCCCCCGCGCGACCCGAAGCCGCGCGAGCGCGGCCTCACGCACGTCATCGACAAGGGCCTGAACCTCCGCGACATCGAGGGGATGTTCGACACCGCCGGCGACTACGTCGACGTCGTCAAGCTCGGCTGGGGCACCTCGTACGTCACGCAGAACCTCGAGAAGAAGATCGCGCTCTATCGCTCGTTCGAGACGCCGGTCGTCTGCGGCGGCACCCTGTTCGAGGCCGTCTACGCGCGCGGGAAGGTCGACGAGTACAAGAAGTGGCTCTCCGACCACCGTTTCTCGCACGTCGAGATCTCCGACGGCGCGATCGAGATCGAGCGCGAGCGCAAGCTCGAGCTGATCGCCGACCTGGCACGGGACTTCACCGTCCTCTCCGAGGTCGGCTCCAAGGACTCGGAGACCGTCTATGCGCCCTACCAGTGGGTGCAGTGGCTGAGGGAGGAGCTGGAGGCCGGCGCCTGGAAGGTGATCACCGAGGGCCGTGAGGGCGGCACCGCAGGCATCTTCCGCGCGGACGGCGACATGCGCACCGGGCTGCTCGAGGAGATCGCGCACGAGATCGCCGTCGACGACGTGATCTTCGAGGCGCCGACCAAGACCTCGCAGGCCTGGTTCGTGAAGCACTTCGGCCCCGACGTGAACCTCGGCAACATCCCGCCGGACGAGGTCATCCCGCTCGAGACGCTCCGGCTCGGGCTGCGCGCCGACACGATCAAGGAGGTGCTGCTCGATGGCGACCGCGCCGGCACTCCCTGACGTCGACTTCGAGGCGATGTCGGCCGAGGACCTGCTCCGCTGGTCCTACGAGGAGTTCGGGCAGCGGCTCTGCCTGACCTGCTCCTGGCAGAAGCAGTCGTCCGCGCTCGTGCACATGGTCTCCGAGCTCGGCCTGCCGATCGACGTGATCGAGCTGGACACGCAGCTCTTCTTTCGCGAGACGTACGAGACGCGTGACGCGCTCGTCGAGCGCTACGGCCTCAACCTGATCCGCCCGCCCGTGATCACCGTCGCCGAGCAGCACAAGCTGGAAGGGCCGAACCTCTGGGAGCGCGACCCGGACCGCTGCTGCCACATCCGCAAGGTCGAGCCGCTCATCGGCGCCCTCGAGCCGTATGGCGCCTGGATCTCTGGCATCCGCCGCGACCAGTCGCCGAGCCGCGCCACGACGCCGAAATTGCAGTGGTCGGAGCGCTACGGCGTCTGGAAGGTCCATCCGCTCGCGGATTGGGATGAAAAGCGCGTATGGGCCTACATCAACGTCAACGAGATCCCGTACAACCCGCTGCACGAGACGGGGTACCGGTCGATCGGGTGCATCCCTTGCACCCGCCCGATCGCCCCCGACGAGGAGGAGCGGGCGGGCCGTTGGGCGGGGTCAGACAAATTGGAATGCGGAATACATGCCGATTCGCCTGTCGGCGAATCGGTTAGTGAACAGAAAGGAAGCGTGTGACGAATACGTCTAACCAACCTGCGCAGCAGGTTGGCCACATCTACGCCCACGAGCACCCCGAGAGCGACCACAAGCGGGAGGGCGGCTTTACCCTCTGGTTCACCGGGCTCTCGGGCGCCGGCAAGTCCACGATCGCCCACCTGGTCGGCCCCGAGCTCGACCGCCGCGGCTGCGTCGTGGAGTACCTGGACGGCGACACCGTCCGCATGAACCTCTCGAAGGGACTCGGCTTCTCGAAGGAGGACCGCGACACGAACATCGAGCGCATCGGCTGGGTCGCTGCGCGGCTGACGCGCCAGGGCGGGGCGGTCATCGCCGCCGCCATCTCCCCGTACGCGGAGACGCGCCAGAAGGCCCGCGACATGGTCGAGGAGTGGGGCCAGTTCGTCGAGGTGCACATCAAGGCGTCGGTCGACGAGTGCGCCCGCCGCGATGTGAAGGGCCTTTACGCCAAGGCGTTCGCCGGCGAGATCAAGGGCTTCACCGGCGTGGACGACCCGTACGAGGAGCCCCGCGACGCGGAACTGGTCATCGACACCGAGGAGCACGAGCCGGAGGAGTCGGCGCGGCTGATCGTCGCCAAGCTCGAGCAGCTGGGCCTTGTCCGGGCAGAGGTGGCGGCATGACTCGAACGCGTCTTCAGCGGGGTGGCGGTTCGATTCTTTGGGCACGCGTTCGATCCCTCTCGGTTCGCCTGGTCGAGTCGCGGAGAATGCGATGACCACTGTCGCCACCGACAAGCTCATCCGCCCGCACGGCGGGTACCTCGTCGACCGCACGGGCGAGCGCCCGGGCGACCTCGACTCGCTCGAGACCGTCACGATCACCTCGCGCGAGGCGTCCGACCTGGACATGCTGGCGTCGGGTGCGCTCTCGCCGCTCGAGGGCTTCATGGCCGAGGACGACTACCGCAGCGTCGTCGACGACATGCGCCTCCAGAGCGGCCTGCCGTGGGCGCTGCCCGTCTGCCTCGCCGTCGACGCGGCGCCGAGCGGCGACCGGGTCGCGCTCGTGGACGAGCGCGGCACGCCGCTCGCCGTGCTGGAGGTCGACTCCGTCTACTCGTACGACAGGGAGCGCGAGGCCGAGCAGTGCTTCCGCACCACCGACGGCGAGCATCCGGGCGTCGCCCGGCTCTACGAGCAGAAGCCGCTCTACCTGGCCGGCAAGGTCACCGTCTTCCAGCGGGCCACGCCGCCGTTTCCGGCGCTGGCGCTCGACCCGGCCGACACGCGCCGCACGTTCGCCGAGCGCGGCTGGAAGCGCGTGGTCGGCTTCCAGACCCGCAACCCGATCCACCGCGCGCACGAGTACCTGACCAAGGGCGCGCTGGAGACGGTGGACGGCCTGCTGATCCACCCGCTCGTCGGCGACACCAAGTCGGACGACGTGCCGTCCGCCACGCGCGTCGAGTGCTACGAGGTGCTCGTCCGCAACTACTACCCGGCCGATCGCGTCGTCGTTGCGGCCTTCCCGGCCGCGATGCGCTACGCGGGGCCTCGCGAGGCGGTCTGGCACGCGATCTGCCGCAAGAACTACGGCTGCTCGCACTTCATCGTCGGCCGCGACCACGCCGGCGTGGGCTCGTACTACGGGACCTACGACGCGCAGCTGATCTTCGACGAGTTCGAGCCGCACGAGCTCGACATCGAGACGATGTTCTTCGAGCACGCGTTCTGGTGCAAGGTCTGCGGCCAGATGGCGACGCCGAAGACGTGCCCGCACGGCGGGGACGATCACGTCTTCCTGTCCGGGACGAAGGTACGGGAGATGCTCTCGGCCGGGGAGGTGCCGCCGAAGGAGTTCACGCGAACCGAAGTTGCCGAGGTGCTGATCAAGGCCTACCGCTCCTAACCGTTTTCTAAAGCGAAAACGGCATGACCTGGCAGTTCACGATCACGGGCCTCTTCATCGGGGCCCTCGTCGGGTTGACCGGGATGGGGGGCGGCGCCCTGATGACGCCGCTCCTTATCCTGCTCTTCGGCTTCAAGCCGACGCTGGCGGTCGGCACCGACATCCTCCACGGCGCCGTCTTCAAGTCCTTCGGGGCCGCCCGCCACCGCCGGCTCGGCACCGTGCACGCGCATCTCGCGCTCTGGATGTTCCTGGGCTCGGCGCCGATGTCGCTGCTCGGCGTCCAGCTCGGCGACTACCTCGAGAACGCGTACGGCGCGGGGCTCAATGACGCCCTGGCACAGGTGATCGGCTTCGCCCTCGTGGTCGGCGCGGTGGGCCTCGTCGCCAAGACGTTCATCAACATCGGCGCGCGGTCCGACGACGCGCCGTTCCTGCTCTCACGCCGCGACAAGATCATCGCGGTCGCGCTCGGCGCGTCAGGCGGCTTCGTCGTCGGGCTCACCTCGGTCGGCAGCGGCACGTTCTTCGGGCTGATCATGATGCTCGTCTTCCCGCTCACCGCGGCGAAGATCGTCGGCACGGACATCTGGCACGCGGCCGCGCTGCTCTGGGTGGCCGGGATCAGCCACCTGATCCACGGCAACGTCGACCTGCACGCCATGTTCTGGCTGCTGCTCGGCTCGATCCCCGGGGTGCTGCTCACGAGCCGCATGACGCTGCACATCCCGGAGCGCACGCTGCGCGTCGCGCTCGCGACCACACTTGCCGTCAGCGGGGTGAAGCTGCTCGACCTGCCGCAGACGAACCTGCTCATGATCGTCACGCTCGTGGCCGGGCTGGTCACGCTCGGCGTGGTGGAGCGAAATCGCTTCCGTGCGCGTGTTGCCGCTTCGGATTTGACGCCTGCCCCTCAGGACAGGTAGATAGACAGTGCAAATAGTCGTCATTAGCGCTGTCAATCACTAGGGGGTTCCATGCGTCGTCTGCTCCTGCTTGCAGGGATCGTTGCGCTCGTCCTCGGCTCGGCCGCCGGCGCCGCGCGTCAGGACACGAAGCTCACGCTCGTCGCGTACTCGACACCGCAGCCGGCATTCGCACAGCTGATCCCGGCCTTCCAGGCGACGCCGGCCGGCAAGGACGTCTCGTTCAGCCAGTCGTACGGCGCATCGGGCGATCAGGCGCGCGCGATGATCGGCGGGCTGAAGGCCGACGTCGTCGACCTCTCGCTCGAGCCGGACATGCAGCTGCTTGTCGATGACAAGCTCGTCGCGAAGAACTGGAACAAGAACCAGTACGACGGCATCATCACCCGCTCGGTCGTCTGCTTCGTGGTGCGTCCCGGCAACCCGAAGCACATCCGCACGTGGGACGACCTGATCAAGCCGGGCGTCCAGGTCGTGACGCCGAACCCGTTCACGTCGGGCGGCGCGCGCTGGAACGTCATGGCCGGCTACGGCGCCATGCTGCGCGAGGGCAAGACGAAGACGCAGGCCGTCAACTACCTCAAGACGCTCTTCAAGAAGAACGTCGTCTCGCTCGACTCGAGCGCCCGCAACGCGCTGAACACGTTCGCCGCCGGCCGCGGCGACGTCCTCCTCACCTACGAGAACGAGGCGCTCTACGCCAACTCGAAGGGCATCCGCGAGGACTACTACATCCCGAAGGCGACCCTGCGGATCGACAACCCGATCGCCGTCACGACGAACTCCGCCAATCCGGCCGCGGCGAAGGCGTTCGTCAAGTACCTGTACACGCCGGCGGCACAGAAGATCTGGGCCCAGAACGGCTACCGGCCCGTGGTCACGAGCGCAGCGAAGAGCTTCTCCTTCCCCGTCCGGCCGCAGATGTTCACGATCAAGTACCTCGGCGGCTGGCCAGCGGTCGACAAGAAGTTCTTCGACCCGAACGACGGGATCATGGCCAAGATCATCGGCAAGGGGTAGGGCTTGGCCGTTCGCGCAGCAGATCTGCCGAGCACCCGCGTGAGGAGGCCTTCGGGCCTCCTCACGCAGGGTGTGGCAATCGGCTACCTGAGCGTCATCGTCCTGCTCCCGCTGGCGGCGCTGACGTGGAAGGCCGGTCAGGGCGGCTGGTCGAGCTTCTGGGATGCGATCACTGCCCCGGAGGCCGTGGCGGCGCTGAAGCTGACCCTCGTCGTGTCGGCGCTCGTGGCGCTGATCAACGCCGTCATGGGGACGGTGATCGCATGGATGCTCGTACGCGACACGTTCCCGGGGCGCCGGTTCGTCGACGCGATCATCGACCTGCCGTTCGCGCTGCCCACGATCGTCGCCGGTCTGACGCTGCTCGCCCTCTACGGGCCGAACGGCCCCACTCCGATCGACATCGCGTTCACGCGCACGGCGGTGCTCGTGTCGCTGCTCTTCGTGACCGTCCCGTTCGTCATCCGGACCGTGCAGCCGGTGCTGATCGAGCTCGACCGCGAGACCGAGGAGGCCGCGCAATCGCTCGGCGCGTCGGCGTTCACGACCTTCCGGCGCGTGGTCTTCCCGGTGATCTTCCCGGCGATCCTGTCGGGCGTCGCGCTCGCGTACGCGCGCGCCGTCGGCGAGTTCGGCGCGGTCGTGCTGATCACGGGCAACCTGCCCTTCAAGACCGAGGTGCTCTCGGTCTACATCTTCGGCCGCATCGAGAGCGGCGACCCGAGCTCGGCGGCCGCGGTCTCCGTGCTCGTGCTCGCGATCTCACTGGCCGTCCTGCTCGGCATCGGCGCGCTGCGTCGCCGCTTCACGAGGTGGGAGCATGCTTAGCCGCTGGCTGATCCGGGTCGCAGGCCTCGGCTACCTGGCGCTGATCCTGGCGGCGCCGGTCGGGCTCATCTTCTACCGCGCCTTCGAGCATGGGATCGGCCCGGCCTGGGATGCCATCACGTCGCCCGACGCGGTGCACGCGCTGAAGGTGACGCTCGAGATCGCGATCATCGCCGTGCCTGCGAACACGATCTTCGGGATCCTCTGCGCGCTGGCGATCGTCCGCTACCCGATCCGTGGCAGCGGCCTGCTGAACGCCTTCGTGGATCTGCCGCTCGCGCTCTCGCCGGTCGTCGTCGGGCTCTCGTTCCTGCTCCTGTACGGCCAGCAGGGCTGGTTCGGGCCGTGGCTGTCCGCCCACGGCGTCGACATCGTTTTCGCGCTGCCCGGAATGATCCTCGTGACGATCTTCATCTCGCTTCCGTTCGTGGTGCGGGAGGTCGTGCCGGTGCTGCGCGAGATCGGCACCGACCAGGAGCAGGCGGCCGAGACGCTCGGCGCCTCGCCATGGCAGACGTTCCGCCGCATTACGCTGCCGGCGATCCGCTGGGCCGTCGTCTACGGCATCGTGCTGACCACCGCCCGCGCGCTCGGCGAGTTCGGCGCGGTCAGCGTCATGTCAGGCCGCATCGTCGGCAAGACCGAGACGATGACGTTGCACGTCGAGAACGCGTACCAGAACTTCGATTACACGGCTGCCTACGCTTCCTCGGTCGTGCTCGCACTCGTGGCGATCTTTACGCTCACGCTCATGACCGCGTTCCGGCCCAGGCAGGGCCGCTGATGGCCATCGCCGTCCGCCGCGTCACGAAGCGCTTCGGCGACTTCACGGCGCTCGACAACGTCTCGCTGGCGATCCCGGGCGGGTCGCTGACCGCGCTGCTCGGGCCTTCCGGGAGCGGCAAGTCGACGCTGCTGCGCATCATCGCCGGCCTCGAGCAGCCCGACGAGGGCGACGTCAACATCCTCGGCGAGGACGCGACCGGAGTGCCGGCGCGCAAGCGCGGCGTCGGCTTCGTATTCCAGCACTACGCCGCGTTCAAGCACATGACGGTCGAGAAGAACATCGCGTTCGGCCTCGACATCCGTAAGCGCCCGAAGGCGGAGACGAGGCAGCGGGTGGGGGAGCTGCTCGAGCTCGTCCAGCTCCAGGGGCTCGCGAAGCGGTACCCGTCGCAGCTCTCGGGCGGCCAGCGCCAGCGCATGGCGCTCGCGCGCGCGCTCGCGATCGAGCCGAGGGTCCTGCTCCTCGACGAGCCGTTCGGTGCGCTCGACGCGCGCGTGCGCAAGGAGCTGCGCGCGTGGCTGCGGCGGCTCCACGAAGAGGTGCACGTGACGACCGTGTTCGTGACGCACGACCAGGAGGAGGCGATGGAGGTCGCCGACCGGATCGCGGTCATGAACGAGGGCCGGATCGAGCAGGTCGGCAAGCCGCGCGACCTCTACGAGCACCCGGCGAACGAGTTCGTCATGACCTTCGTCGGCCCCGTCGCCCGCCTCGGCGGCGAGTACGTGCGCCCGCACGACCTCGAGCTGACGCTGGAGCCGAACGGGACGACCGAGCGCGCGACGGTCGAGCGGGTCGTGCACCTCGGCTTCGAGGTGCGCGTCGAGCTGCGGCTCGCCGGCGGCGAGGAGGTCTACGTGCAGGCGACGCGGTCCCAGGCCGAGGAGCTCGACTTGAGCGACGGCCAGACGGTCTACGTCCGGCCGACGACGCCTGCAGTGGTCTAGAGTTCGACTGCTTGCGCGATGAGGCTCGCGCCCAACCGCCCCTAGAGGGCTGATGGCCTCTACCGAACGTCAATCGACGCGAAGTGGAGGTCAGGTGTGGATCCGGTTCAGCTTGGCGCAGTTCTCGCAGTCGCCGTGCTCGTCGCGAGCATGGTGTCGGTCGAGCTCGGCATCACTGTCGCGCTCATCGAGCTCAGCTTCGGGATCGTCCTCGGCAACGTCTTCAACATCTCGAGCCAGGAGTGGCTCGACTTCATCGCCTCGTTCGGCTCGATCGTCCTCACGTTCCTCGCCGGGATGGAGGTCGATCCCGCATACATGCGGCGACGGCTCGAGGCGTCCGTCGGGATCGGCGTGTCCTCGTTCGCGGGGCCCTTCGTCGTGGCCTCGCTGGTCGCCTACCTCGCGCTGGGCTGGACGGCGAAGGCGTCCCTGATCGCCGGCACCGCGCTCTCGACGACGTCGCTCGCCGTCGTCTACGCGGTGCTGGTCGAACGCAGCCTCACCAACGTCGGCATCGGGAAGCTGCTGATGAGCGCGACCTTCGTCACCGACCTGTGCACGGCGCTCGCGCTCTCGGCGATCTTCATCAAGCCCAACATCTGGTACCCGCTGTTCCTCGTCGTCTCGGTGGCGCTGATCCTCACCCTCCCGCGCATCGCACCGTGGTTCTTCGGGCGCTACGGCGACCGGGTGATCGAACCCGAGATCAAGCTCGTGTTCGCCTGTCTGCTCCTCCTGATGGTGCTGGCGAACGCGTCGAACGGCCACGCCGTTCTGCCGGCGTTCGTCCTCGGCCTCGTCATGAGCCGGCACTACGCCGAGCACCGTGAGGAGCAGAAGCGGCTCCGAGTCGTCGCGTTCGCGTTCCTGACGCCGTTCTTCTTCCTGAAGGGAGGGCTGAACGTGTCGCTCTCGGCCGTGTTCGCGAACCTCGGGCTGCTCGCGATTCTCCTTGCCGCCAAGATCGTGCCGAAGGTCGCCTTCGTGCTGCCGCTCGCGCGTCGCGCTGCGCGGCCGCATGCGACGTTCGCGACCCTGTTGATGAGCACCGGGCTCACCTTCGGGACGATCTCGTCCCTGTACGGGCTGAACGCCGGGATCATCGACAAGACGCAGTTCTCGCTGCTGATCACCGTCGTCGTGCTCTCGGCCGTCGTCCCGACCGCGATCGCGGAGCGCTGGTTCCTGCCGGACGCGGACGAGGAGCGCCGAGTCGATCGCCGTCACGCGTACGAGCAGGCAGAGGAGTACGTCTAGCCGGGCGGGCGGTGCGGGAGAGGCGGCCGCGGCGGGCGCCGCGGCGGAGGGACACCGGCGAGCAGCTCCTCGACTCGGGGAAGGAGTCGGGTCAGCGCGTCGGTCTCCGGTCGAGGGAGATCGCCGAGCAGCTCAGCCAGGCGGGCGTGCACGAGCCGCTCCGCCGACTCCAGCGCGAGCGTCCCGGTCGTGGTCGGGGCGAGCAGCTGGCGGCGGCGATCCTCTGCCGGGCGTGTTTCGACGAGGCCGGCTCCGACCATTGCGCTCAGGAGCTGCGACACAGCCGCTCCCGAGACGCCGGTCCGGAGCGCGAGCTCTGAGGCGGATACGTCTTCGCGCGCGATCGACTGCAGCGCGACGAACTGCGACACGGTCAGCGGCGGCTCGTGGCCGGCGAGCAGCCGCTCCATCCACCGCGTCACGAGTGGGGCGAGCGCCGCCAGGGCGACGGCGGCATCGGTTTGCCGCTGGCGAGGTCGTGGCATAGTTAAGTAAACTTAAGTGATAACAGGACTTATCTTTCACGGGATCCTCGCAGGCGGCGCGGTCGCCGCGGTCGCCATCCGGCCACAGAGCTCCAGGGTCGCGGCGGCCGTTCTGCTCCTTGCGCTGGTCGAGCTCGCTCGTGGAGGCGTCCTCGAGCCGGTCGCTGTCGTCCTGCCGCTGCTCGTCTTCCTCACGGCCGCTCTGACCCTGGCCGTGCTCGTGGAACGGGTCGGACTGACCCGCGCGGCGGCCGTCACCCTGGCGCATGCGGCGCGCGGCCGGTACCTGCGGCTCTACTGCCTGGTGTGCGGGCTCTGCTTCGCGCTGACCGCCGTCGTCTCGCTGGACGGCGCCGTCGTGCTGATGGTGCCGCTCGTCCTCGTCCTCGCCCGCGAGCACGACGTCCCGTTGGCGCCGTTCTTCGGCGGCGTCGTCAGCGTGGCAAACGCCGGCTCGATCGCCGTTCCGCAGGGCAATCCGACCAACCTCGTCGTGATGCAGCAGCTTGGCGTCTCGCCGGTCGCCTTCGCCGCGCACATGGCCGTGCCCGCCCTGGCGGCGGCGGCACTGTGCGCCGGCGCTACAGCGCTCCGCGACCGCCGCGTCCTGACCCGGAGGTACCCGGCTGCGGATGGGCGGCGTGCGGCGCTCACCCGCGAGCAGCGCCGCGCGGCCGCAGCGCTGGCCGCGGCCGGCCTCGCCGCGTGGGCCGCGCCGCTGCTGTCGATCGCGCCCTGCTGGCCGTTCGCAGTCGTGGTCGGGGCGTTCCTCCTGCTCAGCCGCGACCGTCCCCGGTTGTTCGTACCGTGGCGCATCGCCGCGCAGGTCATGGGGCTCCTCGTCCTCCTGTTGGCACTCGGCGTCCACGTCACGAGCAGCTCGAGCGCCACGCTGCCGGTGATGCTCGTCACCGCGCTCGGTGTCGGGGCCGCAGCGGCGCTCATGAACAACCTGCCGATCAGCGCGAGCGTCGCTGGCCTGCTCGCCGGCGCGCCGAGCGCCTATGCCGCGTCGATAGGGCTCGCCGTCGGCGGCCTCGCCATGCCGCAGGGATCGGTGGCGACGCTCATCGCGATCGATCTCGCCGGGCCGTCCGCGCCGCGCCTCCCCGTGCGCCGCTCTGCGCCGCTGGCGGCGAGTGCGATCGTCCTCGCGACGCTGCTCGCCTGGGTCAGCCTGCGCTGAACGCGGCCTCGGCCTCGCGGCCGTAGACCGCCACGACTACGCGCTCGAGCGAGCGCGGCTCGTACGCACTGATGACGCCGAGCATCGCGCCGGGCGCAGTCCGCCGACGGGGATCCCGCCGACGCCGGTCCCGAACGCCGGCAGCGCGACCGACCGGGCGCCGAGCTCGTCCGCGACCTCGAGGCAGCTCCGCGTCGTCTGCGCGATCAGCTCCGTCGAGGTCCGCAGGTCCTGGCCCATGACGGCGCCGTGGATGACGTGCGCGGCAGCCAGCCGCCCGCCCGACGTCGCAACGGCGGACCCGACCGGGATCGGCCCCTTCGCCACGGCCTCGCGCTCGATCTCGTCGCCGCCCGCGCGCTTGATCGCGCCCGCGACGCCAGCGCCCATCCAGAGGTGGTCGTTCGCCGCGTTCGCGATCGCGTCCACCTCGAGCTGCGTGATGTCGCCGTCGACGATCTCGGCGTTCACGGCCGCTCGACCACCAGGTCGGCGAACGACGACGACGACTTGCCGAACTCCCACCACCCGTGCACCCACGGCTTCACGTACGCCACGTTGCGACCGTAGACGAGCGGGATGCACGCCACCTGCTCGACCACCGCGACGCGGTCGGCTTCGTGGAACAGCTCCAGCCGCGTGCGGCCGTTGCGCTCGCGCCGCGCCCGCTCGATCAGGTCGTCGAACGCCGCGTTCGAGAAGCCGCCCTCGTTCGTCCGGCTGTCCGAGTGGAAGAGCAGGCGCAGGAAGTACTCGGGGTCGGCATAGCCCGGGAACCAGCCCGTCACGCGCAGGTAGGCCTTGTCGGCGCGGCCGCCGACCTCCATCGCCTCCTCGCGCTGCCACGACCAGTGGCGGATGGCGACCCCTGCGCCGAAGACGTCCTCCCACCCCGCGGCGATGACGCCGAGGAGCTCCTCCCAGACCAGCATCCCGGCCAGCTCGAGCTCGCCGTCGAAGCCGGACTGCGCGAGCTCCGCGCGCGCGAGGTCGGGGTCGTAGCGCAGCGCGATGTCGGGCGTGTGCCCCTGGAGCGCGGGCGGGACGACGCCGCCGGTGGCGACGACGAGGTTCGCCGCGGCCGCCGCGGCGAGCGCGTCGCGGTCGATCGCGTGCGCGAGCGCGCGTCGCAGGTGGATGTTCGACACCGCCGGGTGCGAGTGGTCGAAGCGGAGGTACGCCGACCACGCCGCCGGGCCGAGGCTGGCGTCCGGGTGCACCGCGCCCGGCATGAGATCCGCGAGCTTCGGCGTGTAGCGGACCGTGATCATGTCCGAGGCGCCCTCGTCGTAGGAGGGCAGCGCATCCGCGATCGCCGTGCGGAAGAACTCGAGCCGCCGCACGTTGCCCGGGCGCGCGATCGGCTCCCCCTCGCGCCGCTCC
This sequence comes from uncultured Thermoleophilia bacterium, assembly GCA_963817375.1. GTDB lineage: Bacteria > Actinomycetota > Thermoleophilia > Gaiellales > Gaiellaceae > JACVRM01. Next base: position 308,172 of record CAWFOB010000002.1, read on the forward strand.
AGCACGAGCAGGTCATCGGTGCGCTCGACGGTGCGAAACGGGCCGCTCACGACCTGCGCGTCCGGCTCGGTCCACCCGGCGCCGACAGCGTGCCGCGGTTGAGGCCCGCCGTCGGGGCGGTTCATGACGCTCATGAAGTACGGCGCGGGCGCGACCAGCCGGAACTCGACGGTGCGGTCGTCGAGCGCGCGCACGCCGATGCGATCGGCGTCGCTCGACTGACCGAGGTAGTACTCCTGCCCGTTCTCCAGGACGAAGTAGATGGCGACGGACGAGCCGGGGCTGGCGGGATCCAGCACGCGCTTGATGCCGAACTCGACGTCGTGCGCGGTCAGCGGCGTGCCGTCCGACCAGGTCAGCCCCTCGCGCAGGCAAAAGACGTACCGGAGCCCGTCGTCGGAGATCTCCCAGCGCTCGGCGAGGGCCGGCACGATCGTCCGCTCCGGCCACGCCTCGACGAGCCGGTCGAAGAGCTGCATGCAGAGCTGGATGTTCGGCCACGCGATCGCCGACTTCGGGTCGGAGTCGTTCGGCAGGAAGCTGGTTCCGACGCGCAGCGTCGCGGTCGGCGCCGACGCCGGCGGCGCCGGCGGCGTCCACAGCGAGAACGCCCGCTGGTAGGCGTCGTTCGCCTCCGCGAAGCGGAGGTCCGTGTGGAGCGCGAGCGCCAGCTTGAAGAGCGCCAGCGCCATCTCCTGCCGCTCGCCGCGCGCCTCGAGCAGCGGCAGCAGCGCCCGGTAGTGCTCGACCGCCTCGTCGAGCGCCCACTCCTGCCGAGCCCGGTCGGCCGCGCGGGTCAGGTACGCGATCGCCTTGTCGTCGTCCGCGGCCGCAAGCCAGTGGTAGGCGAGCAGCCCGACGACCTCGTCGGTATTGCCCGCGTGCTGCCGCTCGAGCCACTCGGCGGCGCGCCGGTGGAGATCGGTCCTCGTCTCCCCGACGAGCATCCGGTACGCGGCCTCCTGGATGAGCGCGTGCTTGAACCGGTACTCGGGCTGCGGCCAGCGCCGCTCGGTGCGGATCAGGTCGAGCCGCTGGAGCTCGTGCAGCGCGTCGCGCACCTCGCCGTTCAGTGAGGTCACGCCCTCGAGCAACGCCAGGCCGAAGCGCCGCCCGAGCGCCGCCGCCGCCGTGAGCACGCCATGCGTCGTCGCGTCGAGCCGGTCGATGCGCGCGACGATCACGCGCTCGACCGTCTGCGGGATCTCGACCGCCACCTCGTGATCGAAGCGCCAGCCGCCCTCGTCGCGCGCGAGCGCTCCCGCGTCGATGAGGGAGCGGACGAGCTCCTCGAGGAAGAACGGGTTGCCCTCGGCCTGCGCGAGGATCCGGCGGGCGAGCTCGTCGGGCAGCGTGCCCGCGCCGGTGAGCGACTCGAGCAGCTCGCGCTCCGCGTCTCCCGACAGCGGCTCCAGCGCCAGCTCGCGATCGAGGTGCGGGTACTCGCGCGCCGCGAGCTCCTTCAGCGCCCAGCACGGGTGGTCGCGCTCCTCGCGCATGGAGAGCACGAGCAGGACGGCCGCGTCCTCCGTCAGCGGCAGCGTGCGCTCGGCCAGCTGCACCGACGTCGGGTCGGCCCAGTGCAGGTCCTCGATCGCGCACACGACCGGGCCGTCCTCTGCGAGCCGGGCCAGGAGCGCGCCGAGCACCTCGAACGTGCGGTACTGGAGCGCCTCCGGCGAGAGCGCGTCGACGCGCGCCGCCGCGTCCGGCTCGAGCGTCACGCCGAGCACGGAGCCGAGGTACGGGTAGATCTCGCCGGCGCGCGCGCCGAACAGCTCCTCGATCCGCCGGCGCAGCAGGACGCGGACGCGCAGCTCGGGCTCCTCGACCGACACGCCGAGCCAGGCGCGCAGCAGGTCGCGGAACGGCCAGAGCGGGAGCGATTCGCCGTACGAGATGCAGCGCCCCTCGAGCCACACGGGCTGCGCTCCCTCGACCTGCTCCTCGTCGAAGCGGCGGTGCAGCTCTCCGAGCAGGCGGCTCTTGCCGATGCCGGCCTCGCCGGTGAGGACGAGCACCCCGCCGTTGCCGCCGCGCAGCCGCTCGAGCCACTCGTCGGCACGCTCGAGCTCACGGTCGCGGCCCACGAGCGCCCCCGCGAGCCCGCGCCGCCGCGCACCCCGTGCCCGCGCGCGCAGCACCGTCAGCGCCGCGACCGGCCCTGACTTGCCCTTCAGCTCGAGCATCACCGGCTCGCCGGTCTCGAACACGCCCTCGATTGCCTGCGCCGTCGCGTCGTCGACGAGCACGCGGCCCGGCTCGGCCGCCGACTGGAGCCGCGCAGCGACGTTCACCGTGTCGCCGAACGCCGCGTACTCGACCCGCGAGCCGGCGCCGATCTCGCCGAGGACGACCGGCCCGGTGCCGACGCCGACGCGGACGCCGAAGCCCTCGACGCCCCACGCCTGCTCGACCTCGGTCGCGTACCGGCGCATCTCCTCCGCGATCCGCAGCCCGGCGCGCACGGCGCGCTCCGCGTCGTCCTCGAAGGAGATGGGCGCGCCGAAGAAGGCGAGGACGCCGTCGCCGGCGAGGTCCTTGACGTGCCCGCCGAGCTCCTCGATCTCGCGCACGATGCGGCCGATCGCGTCGCCGACCACGAGCTTGACCTCTTCGGCGTCCAGCCGCTCGCCGAGCGCGGTCGAGCCGACGATGTCGGCGAAGAGGGCGCTGACGACCTTGCGTTCCTCGCGGACGGCCTGGTCGGTCACGCGACCTATTGTGACGCGCTTCTACGCGGCGGCGATCGGCTCGACGAGACGGAGCGGCGCCTCGAGCACCGCGGTCGTCGCATCCACGACGGCCGGGTCGAACTGCTCGCCGGCGCCGGCGCGGAGCTCGGCGAGCGCCTCCTCGTGCGTCAGGGCGGCGCGGTAGGGGCGATCGGCCCGCATGGCCGCGTACGCCTCGCAGACGGCGACGATGCGCGCTTCGAGCGGGATCCGCTTGCCGGCGAGGCCGTCCGGGTAGCCCGCGCCGTCCCAGCGCTCGTGCGTCGAGCGGACGAGCTTCGCGACCGTCGTCAGCGCGGGCGCCGCGGACAGGATCCACTCGCCGGTCAGCGTGTGGCGGCGGACGAAGACCCAGTCGTCGTCGTCGAGCGGCCCGGTCTTCAAGAGGATCGCGTCCGGGATCGCCATCTTGCCGACGTCGTGGAGCTCGGCCACCTGGCGGAGCAGCTCGAGCCGCCGGTCGCTCAGCCCCATGTGCCGCCCGACCGTCACGGCGACGTTTGCGAGCTGTGAGACCTCCTCGGTACGTGCCGGGTCGCGCTCCTCGAGCGCGCGCATCAGCAGCCGTGCGGTCTGGCGGCCGAGCGAGGAGCGCTCCGCCTTCGACGAGTACATGCGCCGGTCGGCCAGCTTGAGGATCTCGGTTGGCGTCGACGCCTCGTCCGGCGCGACGACGAGGCCCCAGGCCGAGTCGACGTCGAAACCCTCGCCGGTGTCGGAGAGGGCGACGCCCGCCAGCGCGCCGAGCCGGGGTGCCGCCACGGCGTCGGCCATGACGACGGCGCAGAACTCGTCGCCGCCCATCCGGAACGCGCGTCCGCCGGCCGGCAGGGCAGCTTGCAGGCGGCGCCCGAGCCGCGCCAGCAGCGCGTCGCCGGCGAGGTGGCCGAAGCTGTCGTTGTACTCCTTGAATCCGTTCAGATCGAGGAGGACGAGCACGAGCTGGCGGCTGTCGCTGCACCGGCCGAGGCACTCGTCGAGGTGCTCGAGCAGGGCGCGCCGGTTTCCGAGGCCCGTGATCTGGTCCGTGAGCGCATCGGTGCGAGTCGACTCGATCAGGCGCAGGTGGTCGCGGAACGTCAGCGCCAGTCGCACGAGGACGGCGAGCAGCGCGGCCGAGGCCAGGGCGATCGTGACGCCGCCGACGCGGTGGAAGTGGTCGTAGACGAGGACGCCGACCGCGATCGACGCACAGCCGACCGAGACGCCGATGCCGCTCCAGCCCTCCTCGCGCGCCGCTGCGCCGCCTTCGGCGGCTGCCACGCGGCGTAGGCCAGCAGCAGGCAGCCGAGCGGCCAGCCGATGTTCATCAGCCCGAACTGGTCGTACGTGCCGGCGTTCACCTGGTACAGGTAGATGCTGTCGGTGACCGCGAACACGGCGCAGCCGGCGGCGGCGAGCGCCCAGCTCCGCGACACGCGCCAGCCGGAGAGGCCGACGGCGGCCACGACGAGCGCGAGCAGCACCGTGTCGCCGATCGGGTACGCGAGGTTCACCGCTACCGAGACCGTGTTGCCGTGCGTCGCCTGCAGGATCGCGTCGAAGACGAGCGCGGCGGCGACCGCCGAGACCGTCAGCCCGGCGACGATCCCGTCGGTCCAGACGTTCACGGAGACGCGAGGCAGCCGCGCGCGGAACACGAGCGCCATGCCGGCGTAGGCGAGCACGTAGAACGCGAGCCAGAGGGCGTCCGCGAAGGAGGGGACCGAGTTCTGGTCCGTCAACGCGAACGACCAGTACGTGTTCCCGAGCGCCCAGACCGCGATCGCCGAGCCGAGCAGGAGCCAGCCCCACCGTTCCTTGTCAGGGCGCAGCACCCGGGAGGCGCAGATCACGCCGATGGCGACGATGGCCATGTTGTAGATCCAGTCGTCGATGATGCGGCTCGTCGTCCCGTGCGTCCCGGCCCTGAGCGCGAGGTGCACGGTGTAGAGGGCGAGCAGCCCCGACAGCACCCACAACGATGCGCGCGGCAGCCTGACAGACATTCCAGAGGGACAATCGGCCGTTTGCGCCCGAGTGAGTGTCCCTCGGATGGGGGAGGAACGCCGCCTGGACAGCCGTAGACTCCCCTCGCCGTGACCCGGTGGGCCCCGATGCTGCTGGTCGCGTTCCTGCTCGCGGGAACTGCGGTCGCGTTCGCCGTCACGCAGGGGCTGAAGCAGGAGCGCAGCCCGGTCTACGCCGTCCGGTTCGACCGCGTCGCGGGGCCCCACCATCCCGCGCGCCTGCGCTTCAAGTTGCGCAAGCGCCAGAAGATCACCGTGACCGTCGTGGACGGCAACGGGCACGCCGTCGTCACGCTCGTAGACAACGAGCCGCGACACGGCCCCGTGAAGCTGCACTGGAACGGGCGGGCGCAGGTCGGGCTCGGCGCGAGCTTCGCCGCGCCCGGGCCGTACCGCCTGCGCGTCCACCTGGCCCGCGGCGACGCGACCATCACGATCCCGACCGTGTTCCGGTACGACCCGGTCCCGCCGACCCTCGCCCACGTCTCGGTTTCCCCGCGCGTGCTCACCCGCGGCCGACGCGTGGTCATCCGCTACACGACGAACGAGCCCGGCCAGGTGATCCTCCGCGTGGACGGGAACCGCGCCGTCGTTACCCGGCCGCGCGTTCGCGCGCGCCCGTTCACCTGGGACGGGACGGTGCACGGCCGGCCCGTGGCCGCCGGCGTCCACGTGCTGCTCCTGCGCGCCGTCGACCTCGTCGGCAACCGCTCGCACTCATCGCGCCCGCTGCGCGTGCACGTGCGAGGGGCGGCGCCGTGAGCAGCGTGGAGCTCGCGCGCATCGCCGGGCCGGTGGCCGCGGCCGGGCTGGCGCTGCTGCTCGTCTCCGGCCGGCGCGATCTGCGCCTGGCCGGCCTTGCCCTCTGGGCGATCGGCGGGCTCGCGTTCGTGCCACTGCTGGCGCCGTCCGGGCATCGTCCGCTGCTCGGAGCGGCCGCCGTCTTCGGTCTCGCCGCCGTCTGCGGGATCGCGTGGGTCCTCGCTCGCTGGCCGTGGCTGCTCGCGCTCGGTGCGCTGGCCGCCGTCCCGGCCCGCGTGCCGGTGCACGTCGGCTCGACCGAGGCGAACCTGCTGATCCCGATGTACGGGATCGTCGCCGGCGCGGCCGTCCTGCTCGCCTGGCAGCTCTGGCACGGCGACCTTCGCGACAGGGAGCTCGGCCCGCTCGCGATTCCGCTCGCGCTGATCGGCGTCTGGTTCGGACTTTCCCTCGCCTGGACCGATGACGTGCGCGAGGGCTCGATCGAGATGGTCTTCTTCGTGCTGCCCTTCGGCCTGCTCGCCCTGGCGCTGGCGCGGCTCGAGTGGACACGGTCGACGGTCCTGCGCGTCTACGCGCTCCTCGCCGGGCTCGCCGTCGTCTTCGCCGCGGTCGGGCTGTTCCAGTGGGCCACGCACGAGGTCTTCTGGAACAACAAGGTGCGGATCGGCAACGCGTACCACAGCGAGCTCTTCTTCCGGGTCAACTCGCTGTTCTGGGACCCGTCCATCTACGGGCGGTTCCTGGTCGTGGCCATCCTCGCCACGCTCGTGCCGGTGCTGTACGGGCTGAGCGGCCGGCTGCTCTGGGCGGCGATCGCGGGCATCGCGTTCGTGTGGCTCGGCCTGCTCGTGTCGTTCTCGCAGTCGAGCTTCGCCGCGCTGGCCGCCGGGACGCTGATCGTCGCGGTCTTCGTCTGGCGGCGGCGCGCCATCGCCGTCGTCGGCATCACCGCAGTTGTGGCGATCCTGGTCGCGCTCGCCATCCCGACCACGCGCCACTCGTTCAACAAGGGCTTGAACCACGCGACGAGCGGCCGCTGGGGCCAGGTCACGACGGGCCTGCACATCGCGCGCGACCACCCGCTCGCCGGCGTCGGGCTCGGCGATTTCAAGCGCGCCTACGCCCAGCGGACGGGCGTGCGCGGGAAGGAGCCGAAGGCGGGCGCGTCGCACAACACAGCTGTGACCGTCGCGGCCGAGACCGGGATCGTGGGGCTGGCGCTCTTCGCGTGGCTGCTCGTCGCCGGCCTGCTGGCCGCGTTCCGCGTGGCGGGGCCGCGCTTCGGCGGGCAGGTCGCGCTCGTCGCCGGCGCGACGCTGGCCGCGCTTGGCGTGCACAGCCTCTTCTACAACGCGTTCTTCGAAGACCCGACGACGTGGGGGCTCTTCGCGCTCGCGGCGGTCGTGTTCAGCCGAGGCTGGGTCGAGGCGCGGGAGGCGGAGCCGGCGCCGCGATGGCGCTCGGCCTCGGTTGGGGCTCCGGCCCTAGCCGTTCCGCCGGAGGCGGAACGGCCGTGATCGCGGGCTGGGAGCGCGTGCTGGTGCTCGCACCGCACACCGACGACGGGGAGTTCGGCTGCGGCGGCACGATGGCGCGGCTCGTCGACGCGGGCGCCGAGGTGCGCTACGTGGCCTTCTCGACCGCCACGAGGTCGCTGCCGGAGGGCTTCCCGCCCGACACGCTGGCGCGCGAGGTGCGCGAGGCGACGCACGAGCTCGGCATCTCCGAGACGCATCTGACGGTGCACGACTTCGAGGTGCGCACCTTCCCGGAGCGGCGCCAGGACATCCTCGAGCTGCTCGTCGCGCTGTGGGACGAGTGGCGCCCGGACGCCGTCCTGCAGCCGTCCGTGTACGACGTGCACCAGGACCACCAGGTCGTCGCCGCCGAGGGCCTGCGGGCGTTCAAGCGGACGACGATCCTCGGCTACGAGATCCCCTGGAACAACTTCCACTTCGAGTACCAGGCGTACGTATCACTGGAGCGCGGGCACCTGGAACGGAAGGTCGCCGCGCTCTCGAAGTACGAGTCGCAGCAGCACCGCCGCTACTCGGACCCCGAGTACATCTGGAACCTCGCGCGCACCCACGGCGTAAACGTGAACCGCGAGTACGCGGAGTGCTTCCAGGTCTACCGGGTCGTCGCCTAGGAGGAGCCCACGGGAGTGATCGTGCCGAAGAGGCCCCGGACATTTTCCTCGCTCTCGCCGTGCCAGCTATGCGGACCCGCCGTGAAGTAGAGCGTTTCCTTCGGCCCGGCCGACCCCCCGTTGCCGAACTCGATCCCCCAGAGGCCGCTGATCGCGATCATCTTGCGATCCGGCCTCCGCAACGCGCCAAGATACGCCCACCGGTTGCTGTCCACTTCGCGGTAGACGCCGATGCGGCCGTCGCCGAAGTTGCCGACGAGCAGATCGCCTCCGAATTTTCCGAAGGTGAGCGGTGCGATCGCGACGTCGACCGGCTCGTTCAGCGGGCCCATCCGTCCGACTCGCGCGAGCAACTTCCCTTTCAGGTCGAAGACGTCCACGTACCCGCCGGTCGGCGCGTCGTTCCCGTTAGGCGGGGCCGGCGAGGCGTAGGTGACGAAGATCCGGCCGCCGATCGCCTGGATCCCGAACTCGTTGTACCAGGCTGGGATCTTGCGGTCGACGAAGGCGCCTTTCCACCTGATCGGCTGCCAGTTCGAGTCGAAGACGTCGACGCGTCCGCCGTGGAAGTCGGCCGCGTAGAGGTAGGTGGAGCCATCGGGCGCCGTGGCTTCGGCGAGGCCGCGATAGACGGCCCCCCGATGCGCGTTGTCGACCGCAACCTCGCTGACGTTGGAGTTCGCGGCCGGGACACTTCCGGCCCAGCCGCGGATCCTCCCGTCCTCGCAAGCGAAGATGAAGCGCGCGGGCGCCGACGCCGAGCCGTCGCTCACGACGAACCCGGTCGTGCCGTTGGCGACCATCCCGGTCGGGCCTCCGGCCACGGTCACCACGAGCGATCGCTTCTGGCCCGTTCCGTCGTAGAGCGTGCTCGTTCCGGTCGCTTCGTTGGAGATCCACCAGGGCCCCGTCGCGCTCGCGGCGAGTCCCCAGGCGTTGACGAGGTTCGAGTCGGCCGTGGCGCCGGCGAGATAGCCATCCGAGACGAGACCGCGAACCACGAACGCGTTCACGCCGGAAGCCCCCTGAGCAAACGAGGCCAGAGCGGCCGTGATGACCACGGCCGTGAGAGCGATCGCCAGGATCGAGAGGCGGCGGTTCGTCGGCACGAGTACCGATCCTCGCACGGCGAACCCTCGCTGAGAAGGGCCGGCGGGTTCGATTCGCACTGGACGCTCACGGCCTTCGCCGTTTGCGTCACGGCGCCCTAGGCCGCACGCCAAAGGGGCACGACGACAGAGGGCCGGGATCATCCCGGCCCTCTGTCGTTCAGCCACGCAGTCATCGCGCGCACGTACTCGGGCGCCGGCGTCCCTTCGGGCAGCTCGAGCGCATGGTCGGCGCCCTCGACGACGACGACCTCCGCGCCCGTGCCGCGCCAGGCCTCGATGCTCGGCTCGACGGGCGACCAGAAGTCCTCGGAGCCGTAGAAGAGGAGCGTCGGGCACCGCACCCGCGCGAAGACGGGCCGCGGGTCGAAGTCCATCTCCTCGATCCAGAGCCGGCGGCCCTCGTCGTCGAGCAGCGCGGGGGGCAGGAAGGCGAGCTCGAGCCACGGCTCGTCGAGCATGGCCCTGAGCGCCTGCTCGAGGCCGTCATCCGCGGGCTCGCCGTGCACCCAGCGCTCGAAGCGGCGGCGCAGCTCGAGCACGTGCGCGACGACGTCCTCGCCGTAGCCCGCGAGGCGGAGCTGCTCGCCGACGGCGTACATCATCTGCTCCGACGGCGTCACGCCGGTGGCCGCCAGGAGGACGAGGAACGCGACGCGATCCGACTGCACGGCGGCCAGCGGCCCGATCCACGCGCCCTGGCTGACGCCCCAGAACCCGGCACGCTCCGCGCCGACGGCGTCGAGCACCGCGAGCGCGTCGCCCGCCTGCACGTCGAACCGGCCGCGCGACGAGTCTCCCGTCGACGCTCCCTCGCCGCGGCGGTCGAACGTGACCACACCGATCCCGGCGGGCGGCAGGAGCCGGTGCAGGTGCTCGTAGTAGCCGCGCGTCCCCTCGCCTGCGCCGTGCAGGGCGATCACGATCGTGTCGCCCGCGGGCGAGTAGCTGCCGGCGAGCGTCACGCCGTCGTGCTCGACGCGCACGTTCTCGGGTGCCATCACGAGAACGTCTCGAGCGGGCCTTCGTATGCGGCGGCGCCCTCCTTGCAGGCCTCGCGGGTCGCGACGAAGCGAAGCTCGTTGCAGCCGTTGTTCTTGAAGTCGCCGTTCGTGACCACGTTGAGCGTCATCCCCAGCCAGCGGTAGCAGGCGTGCTGCGCCCCGTGGAAGACGTTGGCGCACCGGCGGATCAGGTCCAGCTGCTCCGACTGCGGGCTCGCGTTCAGGTCGCCGACGCGTATGCCGCGCACGCAGTCGGCCGCGCCGGGCCGGTGCATCGCCACGCAGATGTCCATCTCGGCGAACGGGTCGTCGGCGGCGACGACGACCGACGCGATCGTGCATCCGGCGCGCTGGGTGCCGTGCAGCCCACGGCACTCCCGGTAGACGTCGCCGGGCGTCCGGATCGCCCTCGCGGGGGGCCGCTCGAGCAGCGCCCGGTACCAGCAGCCGCGCACGAACCCGCCCGCCTCCCTGGCGCACAGCAGGCGCGGTGACGTGATCGGGTCGGACGGCTTCTTCGCCTGGTCGAGGCCCGCGACCGCGATCCAGTAGTCGTGGAACGCGCCGGCGGCGCAGTCCGCTGCGCTGTCCGGCCCGAGCAGGCGGCAGGCGTGCAGGGCGTACGGCAGCTGCTCCCCGTAGAGCCGCATGTACGCGTGGCCCTCGCCGTGCGTGCAGCTGTAGCGCTGGTAGCGGGTCTCCGCGCCGGCGCACGCCTTGACCGCCTCCTGCGGGCTGAGGCTGCCGAGCTGCGGCGCCAGGTCCATGAGCAGCCCGTGCCCGAAGCCCGCCGCGCAGTTGGCGCTGTTCGAGCGCGGCAGGTAGTCGAGCAGCTTCTCGAGGGTCAGGTGCACCGACGCCGCGTACCGGCGGCCGACCGAGTGCATGAGCACGTGGCAGTGCGCAGGCAGGTAGCCGGTCAGCGTCGACACGTACTGGTCGATCTTCGGGATCTCGGTGGCCGAGTTGCGGCCCTTGACGAGCGAGAACAGCGCGTCGCTGAGGCACGTCGCATAGCGCGCCTCGCTGCGGTTCTGGAAGGCGTTGCAGTAGCCGAGCGCGCGGGCGTAGCGGACGTCCTTGCCGTAGCCGAAGCCGATGTTCTCGTCGCCGCGTCCGCCCTTCGCGAATGCGCCCGACGTCGCGACGGCAAGCGCCGCCAGTGCTGTTGCCAGCACGAAAAGACCCCGCATTTCGGTGATTCTGCCTACCCGGTTGTTAAGCGCGCGGAGAGCGTGGAGACAGCGGCCGCGAGGGCGAAGTGCCGGCCGCTATAAGCACGATCGCCCCGCCCGGTGCGAGGTCGCCGTAGTAGGAGACCGTCAGCCCGAGCGCGACCGAGCCGACGCCGATCGCCATCGCGAGCAGCAGCGCGGAAAGCAGGCTCCACGCGACCCGCGACGCGGCCGTGACCGGCAGCACCATGAGGGCCGCGATCAGTAACACGCCGACGACGCGCATCGAGACGGCGATCGTCACGCCGGCGAGCCCCGCGAGCAGCACGTTCAGCACGCCAACCGGGACACCTGACACACGTGCCGCCTCCTCGTCGAGCGCGACCGCCACGAACGCGCGGTAGAGCACCGCAACCACCGCCAACCCGGCCACCCCCAGAACGGCCACGAGCACGAGGTCGCTGCGCGTCACGGTCAGGATCGAGCCGAACAGAAAGGCGAAGAGGTTCGCGTTGAGCGCGCCGGCCGACGAGATCAGGACGACCCCGGCGGCGATCCCCGTGTAGAAGACGAGCGCGAGCGCCTGGTCGGCCGCCGCGGGCCGCCGGGCCCTCAGCCACTCGATCGTGATCGCTCCGGCCACCGACGCGACGAGCGCGGTCGCCACCGGGTCGATGCCGACCAGGTAGCCGAACGCGACCCCGGCAAACGCGACGTGGCCGATGCCGTCGCCGATCAGGCTCAGCCGCCGTTGCACGAGGAAGAAGCCGACTGCGGGAGCGAGCAGGCCGACGATCGCCCCCGCCGCAAACGCGAGCCGCATGAACTCGAGCTCAAACATGGGCGTGTGACGGGTCGTGCCAGGTGCCGGGTAAGGCGTCTGGACTGCCGTCGAAGACGATCGTCCCACGGACGAGCACGAGCCGGTCGACGAGTGGCTCGACGGCCCCGAACTCGTGCGAGACGAAGAGGATCGTCACGCCTAGGTCGCGGTGCAGCTCGCCGAGGAGCCGCGCGAGCGACTCCTGCGCGTCCACGTCGACGCCGGCGGTCGGCTCGTCGAGGACGAGCAGCGCGGGGCCCGCGGCGAGCGCCTTCGCGACGAACGCCCGCTGCTGCTGACCGCCCGAGAGCCGCGAGACGAGTCGCCGCGCTTGCGCGGTCAGCCCTACGCGCTCGATCGAGTCCGCAACCCGCGCCCGGTCGTCCGCACTCGCGCGGCCCAGCACGCCGTGGCGCGCGACGGTGCCGGCGGCTGACGAGCTCACGCACGGTCACCGGCGCCTCGATGCCGATGCGGGCGCGCTGCGCGAGGTACCCGATCCGCGCCCGGTGCGTGGCGGCGTCCGCCGGCTCGCCGAACAGCCGGGCCGTCCCGCGCGTCGGGTGCTCGAGGCCGAGCGCGATGCGGAGCAGCGTTGTCTTGCCGCCGCCGTTCGGGCCGGCAATCGCAACGAACTCGCCCGGCTGCACCGCCAGGTCGACGTCGCGGAGCACGAGCGGCCCGCCCGGGTAGGCGAACGAGACGCCGCGGAGCTCGAGGGCTAGCTGCACCCGAGGGCCTTACGGAGCGTGGCGAGGTTCGCGCGCATGACGGTGAAATAATCGTCGCCGCGCGCCTGCTCGGCGCTGGTAAGGCCCTCGATCGGGTCGAGAATGGCGGTTTTCTTACCCGTCTCGCGTGCGACGGTGTCTGCGACGCGTGGCGACACGAGCGGCTCGGTGAAGACGGTGGTCGCGTCGCTGGAGCGAGCATCGTCGATCGCCTTCTGCAACGCGCCGGGCGTCGGCTCGGCCTCCGGCACGAGCCCTTCGACTGCGACCTGGCGGAGGCCGTATCGCTTCGAGAGGTAGCCGAACGCCGCGTGGCTGGTGACGATCGCCTTGCGGGTGCAATGCGCGAGCCCGCGGCGGTACTCGCCGTCGAGCGTGTGCAGCTGGGCGACGAGCTTCTGCGCCTGGTCCGGCCGGCCGAGGGCCTTGCCGATCTGCTTGACGATCAGCGCGTAGCGAAGCGGGTCGAGCCAGACGTGCGGGTCGTTGTCCGCTGCGCGGCCGAGCCCGGGGGTGTCGAGGAGGCGGAGCACCTTGCTGCCCGAGCCGGCCGCTTGCTCGAGTTGGGGCTGGAAGCCCTCGCCCATCAGCAGCACGAGGTCGGCCGTTTTGACGTCCTTCACGTCCTGCGGCGTGACCTCGAGGTCGTGCGGCTCCGCGCCTGCAGGCGTGAGGTTCTTCACGTCAACGGTGGCGCCGCCGACCGTTTGCGCCGCGAAGGCAAGCGGATAGAAGGCCGCGACGACCTCCTTGCGGCCGGCGCCGGAGCCCGAGCTTCCGCAGGCGGCTAGCGAGCCGATCAGTCCGATGAGAATGAGAACGGTTCTCGTTCGCAAGTTGGGTAGCATAGACGGCGAGATGGCGACTGCGCAACTCCTGACCGGCCTGGGCCTGCGTGCGACGACGCAGCGCCTCGAGATCCTCGAGGAGCTCGCGGCGGAACCGAATGGCGCCACCGCCCAGGAGATCCACGACCGCCTGCGAGCGCGGGGCTCGCGCGTCGGCCTGGCCACCATTTACCGCACGCTCGCGGCGCTGTCCGACGGCGGTGCTGTCGACGTGCTCGCCCACCGCCCCGGCGAGGCCTGCTACCGCCTCTGCGGTAGCGGCCATCACCACCACCTGGTCTGCGAGCGCTGCAACCGCGTCGTCGAGCTCGACGAGTGCGACCTCGATCCGTGGCTGGCGCGGCTCGGCGACGCGCACGGGTTCCAGGTGACGACGCACAGCGTCGAGGTCTCGGGCGTCTGCCCGGCCTGCGCGTAGGCCGTCCGCCCTCGCAGCCACGCTGCCCGTGTGTACCGGTCGTTCACGGCCCAGCTCATGCTGGTTGCGCTCGGGATCCTCGTCGCCGTCACGGTCATCGGCGTCGTCCATCTCTGGCCGCACGGGTCACTGAAGTCCACCGGGCGGCAGTTCACGCAGCCGCATACGGTCCCGGCAGCCGTGACCGCGGTTGCGGCGACCAGCTGCGGCGCGCCCGGCGCGACGTCGTGCCGCCGCGTGACGGTCCGCATCGAGGGCGGCTCGGGGAAGGGGCAGAGCGCGGCGTTCGTGACCGGCCTCTCGCCGACCGACCCGAAGCTCGGCGTCGGCGACCGCGTCCGCATGTACCGCAACAACCTCCCGCCGGGAGCCAAGGCGTACGGCCGGCCGGTGAGCGCCTACTCGTTCGCCGACGTCGACCGCGGCCGGCCGATGCTGTGGCTCACCGTTCTCTTCTGCGCGCTCGTACTGATCACCAGCCGGCTGCGCGGGCTCCGCGCGCTGATCGGGCTCGGGATCAGCCTCCTGATCGTGGTCGAGTTCGTCGTCCCGGCCATCCTCCACGGCGGCTCCCCGATCGGCGTCGCGCTTGTCGGCTCGTTCGCGGTCATGCTGACGACGATCCCGCTCGCGCACGGCCTCGGCGCCAAGGCGATCGCGGCGACGCTCGGCACGGCCGCGGCGCTCCTGCTGACCGCAGCGCTGGCGCAGTTCTTCACCGAGGCGACGCACCTCAGCGGCGTCGGCTCCGACGAATCGGTCTTCCTCGGCGCGACGACTACCGCGCTCTCGCTCCAGGGCATCCTCCTCGCCGGCATCGTCATCGCCGCGCTCGGCGTCCTCGACGACCTGACCGTCAGCCAGTCGTCCACCGTGATGGCGCTCCGCCGCGCCAACCCCGCGCTCGGGTTCAAGGGACCTCGTCCGCGGCGCGATCGACGTCGGCCACGACCACATCGCCGCCACGGTGAACACGCTCGTGCTCGCCTACGTCGGCGCCTCGCTGCCGGTGCTGCTCATCTTCAGCATCGGCGGCACGAACTTCGACCGATGCGGTCAACAACGAGGCGGTCGCGGAGCAGATCGTCGGCACCCTCGTCGGCTCGATCGGCCTCATCGCTGCCGTTCCGGTCACGACGGTACTCGCCGCCTCGCTCGCGTCACACCTGCCGCGGCAGGCGCTCCGCGACGAGCACGCCCACGCGCACTAGGAGCGATTCAGCCCGGTGAACGGGTCGACGGCCGCGTCACGGACGCGAACCTCGAAGTGCACGTGCGGCCCGAAGGCATGGCCGCTCTGGCCGACCGCACCGATGACCTGGCCGGTCGTCACGCGGCGGCCGACGCGGGCGCGATCGCCTTCGACAGGTGCGCGTACATGGTCGTGACGCCGTCGCGATGCGTGATCGTCTCGACGATCCCCCAGCCGCCGGCCATCGGGCCGGCCCAGGTGACCCGGCCGGGCGCGGCCGCGTGCACCGGGGTGCCGACCGCCGCGGGGTAGTCGACGCCCGTGTGGAACGTGCTGCCGCGCGGTCCGAACCCGCTCCCGGGCGGCCCGTCGAGCGGCGGCTTCAGCGCGATCGGGCAGGTCGGCAGCGGCTGCTGCAGGGCCGCGATCACGGCGGGGCCGGCGACCTCGCTGACCGGGAGGCCGGCCCAGACGTCGAACTTCTCGAGCGCCCGCGTCACGTGCGAGCCGAAGGCGCCGTCGAACGTCGCCGAGGGGAAGCCGTGCCAGGCGAGCATGAACTGGATCGCGGCCGCGTCCCAACCACTTGCCCCTGCGGCGACGGCGCGGCTGCCCACCGGATGCGCGCCGTACGCGCCGAGCGCGCGACGAACTCGGGAGCCGGTCAGCCCCGCGGCGCCCGTCGCTGAGAGGCCCGGAAGCGCCCGCACAGCGGTGAGCGTGGACGGGCCGGCGTTGCCGTCGATCGTCCCGAAGTAGAGGCCGCGCTCTGAGAGGCCGACCTGCAGGGCGGCGACGTCCGGGTTGCCGGCGGCGGTGGCGGCCGGCGCCAGGACCAGCGCAACGAGCAGGGCGGCGAAAGCGGGGCGCACGACGCGGTGATCGGCCGCCCCGCCCGATCGAGCGACCCTCGTCCGAGGGAGGAGCTGTTAGAAGCGGAGCGTTCCCCGCAGCGTCGTGCCGCCGGCGGTCACCGTGACGACGGGCCTTCCGGTGAGCAGCTCGAGCGCCGCCGCCGGCTTCAGCCGGAGCACGCCCCTCGGCTTCGCGCACGGCGCGCAGAGCATCCGCGTGCCGATTCGCACCGTCGTCACGGTGCCCGGCACGCGCACGCTCCAGCCGACGAGGAGCGGCCGCGTGTGCGTGAACGGAAGGCGCCGCCCTCCGTGCCTGGCGATCCAGAACCCGGGTGAGAACGCGGTGAACGTGCCGTGAGCGCCGCCAGGGCTCGAGAGCTCCGCCGTCAGCAACGGCCTGGGGTGGCCGCTGCGTAGGGTCGTGACCAGGCCGAGCGCCGGCCCTGCGACGACGAGTGCCGCGGCCACGGCCAGGGCGGCCCGGCCCAACGGAAGCCGCCGCCGGGCGCGCCGGACAACGTCGTCCCAGTCGCCGCCGTCTGCTTCGAACCGCCACTGCTCGAGCGTGCTCATGTGACCACCTCCAGGGTCTGGCGCAGGGTCGCCTGCGCGGCGTGGACGCTGGCGCGGGCGGTGCCGTCGGTGACGCCGAGGATCTCCCCGATCGCCCGGTAGTCCAGGTCGGCGTAGTAGCGCAGGAAGACGGCGATCCGCTGCCGTTCGGGGAGCGCGGCCACGGCGTCGCGCACCTCGTCGTGCGGCGCCGGCTCGGCGGCGTGCTGAACGACAACGGGAGCCGGCCGCCGCCGGACGTGCGAGAGCGCCGCGTTCACGACCGTGCGCCAGAGCCACGCCTCGAGCGGGCCGTCGCCGCGGAAGCGCGACCTGCGCCGCACGGCCGAGGCGAACGCCTCCTGTACGAGATCCGCGGCCACGTCACGGTCGCGAACGATCGCCGCAGCGACGCCGCGGTACCGGTGCACCGAGCTGCGGTATGCGGCTTCGATCTCGGCCAGCGTCGCCATCCACCTGTATTGACGCGCGTCGGCCACGTTTCGTGTAGTGCACAGCAAGTTTAGCCATGACTAAACTTGATGTATGACACGTCTAAGCGCAGCGTCCGAGGATTACGTCAAGGCTGTCTGGACGCTGTCGCGCAAGGGCCCTGTCACCACCTCGGCGCTCGCCGCGGAGCTCGGCGTCGCGCCCGCCTCGGCGACCGCGATGCTGAAGAAGCTCGCGAAGCTCAAGCTGGTCGACCACGAGCCGTACCGAGGCGTGACGCTCACGCCCGCCGGCGAGCGGGTCGCGCTCGAGGTCGTCCGCCACCACCGGCTCGTCGAGCGGTTCCTGGTCGAGGCGCTCGGCGTCCCGTGGGACGAGGTGCACCACGAGGCCGACCGCTGGGAGCACGTGCTCTCCGAGGAGCTCGAGCAGCGCATGGACGAGGCGCTCGGCTTCCCGACCACCGACCCGCACGGCGACCCGATCCCGGACGCCGAGCTGCGCATCCCGCCGACGGATTTCACGCCGCTGACGGCCATCGAGCCGGGCGGCGCGGCGACCATCGGGCGTGTCCCCGACGAGGACGCCGGCCTGCTCCGCTACCTCGCGGAGATCGGCGTCGTCCCGGGCGAGCGCGTCGAGGTCTGCGCGGCCGAGCCGTTCGGCGGCCCGGTCACCGTCCGCTCGAGCCGCGGCGAGCGCTCGCTCTCGCGCGAGCTCGCGGGCCAGATCGAGGTGTCGCCCTGCTGAGGTGGCGGAAGATCGTCGATGTCGTTCCGAGCCCGAACGGCGTCGCGGACGTCCTCCCCGGCGAGGCTCGCGTCCTCGAGGCGGCTCAGCGCTCGCTCCGCGGCGAGCGGCGCGGCCTGCGCGCGCTCTGGCCGTTCCTCGGCCCGGCGTTCATCGCCGCCGTCGCCTACGTCGACCCCGGCAACTTCGCCACGAACTTCGCCGCCGGCGCCAAGTTCGGCTACCTGCTGCTCTGGGTGATCGTCGCCTCGAACCTGATGGCGATGCTGATCCAGACGCTGAGCGCGAAGCTCGGCATCGCCACCGGCATGAACCTGCCCGAGGTCTGCCGTGCGCGCTTCGGCCGCCGCACGACGTTCTTCCTCTGGCTGCAGGCCGAGGTGATCGCGATGGCCACCGACCTCGCCGAGTTCATCGGCGCCGCGCTCGGCTTCCACCTCCTGTTCGGCATCCCGCTCTTCCCGGCAGGCCTCATCACCGGCGTGGCGGCGTTCGGGATCCTTGCGCTCCAGGCCAAGGGCTTCCGGAAGCTCGAGGCGGTGATCGCCGGCCTCGTCGGCGTGATCCTCGCGGGCTTCGCCTTCGAGGTGTTCCACGCCCGGCCGAGCACGACCGGGGCGGCGTCGGGTCTGATCCCGGGCTTCGACGGCTCGCAGAGCGTGCTGCTCGCCGCCGGGATCCTCGGCGCGACGGTGATGCCGCACGTGATCTACCTCCACTCGGCGCTGACGCAGCGCCGCGTCGTGGGGGAGAACCCGCGCGAGAAGCAGCGCCTCCTCCGCTTCGAGCGCATCGACGTGATCATCGCCATGGTCATCGCCGGGCTGATCAACATGAGCATGCTGCTGATCGGCGCGGCTGTCTTCCACGCGTCCGGGCTGACCGGCGTCTCGGCTCTCGACGACGTCTACCACGGGCTCGGCCCAGCAGCTTGGGCAGCACACGGACATCGCCTTCGGCATCGCGCTGCTCGCGTCGGGGCTGTCGTCGTCGTCCATCGGCACGATGGCCGGTCAGGTCGTCATGCAGGGCTTCATCCACCGGCAGATCCCGCTCTTCCTGCGCCGCTCGATCACGATGGCGCCGGCGCTGATCGTCATCGCGCTCGGCGTGAACGCGACGTCCGCGCTGATCGTCAGCCAGGTCGTGCTCTCGTTCGGGATCCCGTTCGCGCTGATCCCACTCGTCCTCTTCACGCGCGACCGCTCGCTGATGGGCGCGCTCGTCAACCGCCGGGGAACGTCGGTGGTCGCGTGGGCCGTCGCGGCGGTGATCGTCGCGCTGAACGTCGTCCTGCTCGGGCTGACGATCAGCGGCTGAACGCGAAGATCTCGGGCAGCCGGCGCAGCAGCTTCTGGTCGCCCTCCGCCTTCGGCGCTGGGGCCTCGCGGCGCAGGTACCCGAGCAGCGCCGCGTCGTCGACGGTCATGCGCAGGTCGGCGTCGGGTGCGTGCCCGGGGCCGATGTCGATGCGGTCGCCCTCGATCTCGACGCGGAACGGGCCGTCCGCGAGGTTGAGCTCGACCGTGGCGTCGACGTCACTTGGCTGGAAGAACGCCTGCATCGCGACCGCCAGCCAGTTGGAGCGCATTTCCTGGTCGGGGCCTCGCGGCCCCATCGTCTCGGCGCCCCAGCGGCCCAGGGCGAGCATGGCGGGCACGAGGCGCACGCCGTAGTCGGTGAGCATGTAGACCGTCGTGTCGGCGGGCGGCATCAGCCGCAGCTTCCGCACGATCCCGTCGGCCTGGAGCTCGCGCAGGCGCGTGGCGAGGACGTTCGTCCCGATGCCCGGCAGTCCCTCGCGCAGGTCGGTGAACCGCTTGCCGCCGAGCGTGAGCTCGCGCAGGACGAGCAGCGCCCAGCGCTCACCCACGAGGTCGAGCGCACGGGCGAGGCCGCAGTACTGGTTGTAGGTCCGCTCCGGCATGGTTCTTCTTTAGAACTTCATAGTTGCGAAGAAGAAGTTTAGCCACTATGGTCGACGACAATCGAGCAAGGGAGGCACGAATGAGCACGCCGACGAAGACGGCGACCGGCACCTTCGTGTGGCACGACCACATGTCGAACGACGCCGCGACCGCCGAGGGCTTCTACGGCAAGCTCCTCGGTTGGCAGACCGAGGTCTTCAAGCCGGGCGAGATGGACTACCCGATGATCTCGAAGGACGGCCAGACCCACGGCGGCTTCGGGCCCGTGCCCGAGGGTGCCCCCAACCACTGGGTCGGCCACGTGCTCGTCGACGACGCCGACGCGGCCGCCGAGCGCGCGCGCAAGGCAGGCGGCAAGGTCGTCTTCGGGCCCGAGGACATCCCGGACGTCGGGCGGTTCGCGATCATCATGGACCCGCAGGGCGCGGTCATCTCCGCGTTCTCGCCCGCCGGCGAGGCGGGGTCCCCACAGGGCGTCTTCGGCTGGGACGAGCTCCACACGAGCGACCTCGAAGGCGCGAAGAAGTTCTACGGCGACGTCTTCGGCTGGACGGCCAAGGAGTCGGACATGGGCGGCATGACCTACGTGCTGTTCAACGACGGCGAGACCGACCGCGCGGGCGCGACGACGCAGATGCCGGGCGATCCCTCGCCGCCGCACTGGCTCGTCTACGCAATGACGAACGACGTCGACGCGAGCACTGCGAAGGTGAAGGATCTCGGCGGCACCGTCTACATGGAGCCGATGTCGCTGGAGGGAGTCGGCCGCTTCTCGATCGCGGGCGATCCGACCGGCGCCGTGTTCGGGCTCTTCCAGACGCCCGCCTGAACGGAGCTTCGCCCGCCTCCGCCGACCGCATTCGACGGAGGCGGGCTTGCCCCGCCGCAGTCACGTCGCGCGAAGTCGCGTCTATCTCGTAGTCCCCGACGAAAGTCGTCATGGCGTAGCCGGACTTTCATCGGGAATACGCTGTTGCGGTGAGCCCGCAGCGGCGTACGGCCCTCGTCTCGGTGGGCGCAGCCGCCTGCCTGGTCGCCCTCAAGCTCGGCACCGGCCTGGCGAGCGGCAGCCTCGGGCTGGTCTCGGAGGCGATCCACTCCGGCACCGACCTGGTCGCCGCACTGCTCACCTTCTTCGCGATCGGTGTCGCGGTGCGGCCGGCCGACGTCGGCCACCAGTACGGGCACGGCAAGGCGGAGCATCTCGCCGCGCTCGCCGAGGCGGCGTTCCTGATGCTCGCGTCTCTCTTCATCGCGTACAACGCGATCGGCCGCATCACCGGCGCGAAGAGCGCCGAGGTCAACCCGCAGTGGTGGGTGATCGGGGTCGTCGTCGTGGTGATGGCGATCGACGTCAGCCGGCTCGTCGTCTCGCGGCGGGCGGCACGCCGCTACCACAGCGCCGCGCTGGAGTCGAACGCGCTCCACTTCGGCAGCGACCTGCTCGGCACGAGCGCCGTCCTGGCCGGGCTGCTCGTCGCCCGCGCCGGCTACCCGAACGCGGATTCCGTAGCCGCCCTGCTCGTGGCAGGACTTGTACTTGTCGCAGCCGGGCGGCTCGCTCGGCGCAACGTCGACGTGCTCATGGACCGCGCGCCGGCCGCCGCGCGTGAGGTCGCCGAGCGCGCGATCGCGGGCATCCGGCCGCCGGTGGAGCTGCGCCGGCTGCGCCTGCGCCAGGCGGCGGGCCGGCACTTCGTCGACGTGGTGATCGGCGTCCCGTCGGACGCCGCTGTCGCCCAGGGGCACGCCGCCGCCGACGAGGTCGAGTCGGCGCTCGACCGCGCGTTGCCGGAGAGCGACGTTGTCGTCCACGTCGAGCCGGTTACCGGCGGGACCGTCGCCGAGCGCGTCCAGGCGGCCGCGCTCAGCGTTCCGCGCGTGCGTGAGGTGCACAACATCTCGGTCGTCGACGTGGACGGCCGCCCGGACATCTCGCTGCACCTGAAGCTTCCGGGCGAGCTGTCGCTCGACGAGGCGCACGCGGTGGCGACAACGGTGGAGAACGCGATCAACGAAGCCGTGCCGGACGCGCGGACGGTGCAGACGCACATCGAGCCGCTCGTGGAGGTGGTCGTCGGCCGGCGCACGCAGGACGGCGAGGTCGACGCCGAGGTGACCCGGATCGTCCGCGAGGCGACCGGCTCAGCGCCGCGCGAGGTGCGCTTCGTCGAGACCGACGGGAAGCTCGTCGCCTACGTGACCGTCGGCCTGGACGCCGGCACTCCGCTCGCAGACGCGCACGGGCGCGCGAGCGAGATCGAGGAGCAGATCCGCCGCGAGCAGCCGCAGATCGCGGACGTCGTCATCCATACCGAGCCCTAGGCCGGTACATCGCCCGCAGCCGCCGCCGCTCGGCCGGCAGGTAGAAGCCGAGCAGGGCGAGTAGGAACGGGTAGACGATCGTGATCCCGATCGCGAGCGCGAGCGGGGCGTCGATGAGCTTCGCGCCGACAGACAGCGCGCCGGCGAGCCCGACGATCTTGATCAGGCGCGCCCACTGGTAGCGCACGGGGTAGATCCGCTGGGCCCAGAACGTCATGCATGCGAAGAGCACGATGTACGCGACGAGCGTCGCGAAGGCTGCCCCGACCATCCCGAACGTCGGGATCAGCGCGATGCAGAGCGCGAAGTTCACGATCGCCGCGATGCCGGTGATGATCCAGTTGAACTGTGTCTTCCGCGTGCGCCCGACGCCGATCGCCATGACGATGTACGCGGAGTAGAAGGCCGTTCCGAAGGCGAGCATCCCGACCACTTCCTTCGCGTCCCAGTACAGGGGGCTTCCGGAGAGGAGGCGCACGATCCACGGCGCGAGCACGCCCAGGCCGAGTGCGACCCAGGACGAGAGGAAGACCAGGTAGGTGAGCACGAAGGCGTACGTCCGCTTCGCCTGGCGCTCGTCCTCGAGCGAGTATGCGAACGCCGGCCAGGCCGTTCGAAACGCCGTCAGCAGCAGCACCATCGCGGACGAGATGCGGACGCCAAGCTCGTACTTCCCGACCTCGTTCAGGCCGGCGAGGTGCGAGAGGAAGAAGCGGTCGGCGAAGTTGATCCCGATCAGCGCCAGGGCGGCGGGCACGAGCGGCCAGCCGAAGTGCTGCATCTGGCGGAGAAGCTTGCGGTTGAACTGGAGCCCGAGCTGCTCGCGGCGGTACAGGACGAGGGCCAGGTAGACGACGAGCGTTCCGATCCAGTTGCCGACGATCACGCCGAGCGCGCCCTTGTTCAGGCCGACGACGAGCAGGACGGTGGCGCTGACGGTGACCAGCAGGTTCGCCAGCGTGGCGATGACGTACGCGACCGACCGTTCCTCGACCCGGAAGAGCGAGGTGAGCTGCTCCCAGTTCATCTGCGCCCAGACGCCGACGAAGGCGGCGGCGACGAGCTCGGAGTTGTGCACGCCCACGAGGCGCCCAATCTGCGGCGCGAACACGACGCCGGCGAGCAGGCCCAGCGTCGCCGCGGTCATCGTGTACCAGAAGCTCGTCCGCAGCACGAGCAGTCGCGCGGCGCGCTCCTTCGAGTCGAAGTAGAAGCGGAAGAAGGCGCTCTGGACACCGCCGCGGAGCACGGTCACGACGACCGCGGAGAGCGCGATGAGCACGCCGACCTCGCCGAAGTCCCTCGGGTGGAGGTACGACGTGTAGAGCGGAAGCAGGAAGACGGCGAGGATGCGCGAGACGATCCCGCCGAGGCCGTAGATGGCGGAGTGGCGCGCCAGGCGCCCGATCTGGGTTCCGAGGCCGTCGTTCAGGTCGCTTCAGGGTACGCGCCCAGGGGACAGTCCCCTACTCGGGGACTGTCCCGACACGCCTCTCGCGGCGATTCCCCAAGTGGTGTCGCCGCGCACCACGCAGCGCCTCGGTTACGTCCCCGCCCTGGACGGGATCCGCGGGCTGGCCATCCTCGCCGTCGTCGCCTACCACTTCGTCGGCCTGCCCGGAGGATTCTTCGGCGTCGATCTCTTCTTCGTCCTGTCCGGCTTCCTGATCACGACGCTGCTGATCGAGGAGCGCGACGCGACCGGCCGCATCTCGCTGCGCGCGTTCTACGGCCGGCGGGCCAGGAGGCTGCTGCCGGCGCTCGTGGGCGTGATGGCGGTGACCGCGCTGCTCGGCGTCCTGGCCTTCGCAATCGGCAAGGACGCCGTCGGCGTCCGCAGCTTCGCGGGGATCGCGGTGTGCGCAGTGTTCGCGGGGAACGTCGTACGGATGGCCGGCGGCTCGCTTCCGCTCGAGCTGACGCCGATGTGGACGCTTGCGCAGGAGGAGCAGTTCTACCTGGCGTGGCCGGTGCTCCTGGGCGTTCTCCATCGCGGCCGGCCGGCGAGGCTCGCAGCAGTGCTCGCCGCGTGCGCCCTGGCGGTGATCGCCTGGCGCGCCTACCTCGTCGTCCACCACGGGTTCACGCCCCACGTCCACTACGGCCCGGACACCCGCTGTGACGGGCTGCTGATCGGGGCGGCAGTCGCGGCCGCGCGTTCGGGCGGGCTCCTCTCGCCGCTTCGGCGGCTGGGCGCCCGCTGCGGCTGGGTCGGGCTCGCCGCGTTCGTCGCGGCCACCGTCGTGCCCGCCGGCCCCTTCGCGTACGCGGTCGTCCTGCCGGCCGTGGCGGTCGTCGCCGTCTTCCTCATCCTCTGGGCCGTCGAGCATGGATCGCGGTTCCTGGCGTGGAGACCACTCGTCTGGATCGGGTCGGTGAGCTACGGCATCTACGTGTGGCAGGCAACCGTCTTCCTGTTCGGCGGCCGTGGCCCTGTCTCCGCCGTGATGGCAGTCGTGGCCGGGTGGGCGTCGACGCGCTGGCTCGAGCGGCGGTTCCGGCGCGGCCGGTCACCGCGGCAGCCGGCGGTAAAGGTCGAGGAGCCGCTCCGCGACGCGCCGCAGGTCGCGCACCCTCTGCAGGTCGGTCCGGCTCTCCGCTGAGGCGGTAGCCCTCGCCTACGGCGTCTCGCGCCGCCGGCGCTCGAGCTCTTCCTCGATGTGCTCGCGGCCGCGCTTCATCGTCCAGAGGTGGTTCTTGCGGAAGAGCGGCCGCAGGATGGGCGTCAGCTGCTTCACGCCAGGCTTCTCGACGATCGGCCGCCAGTCGAACTGCGCGGTCGTGCCGCCTTCTTCCGGCTCGAACGTCCACTCGCCACCGCCCTCGAAGTCGCCCGAGGCCCCGAGCGTGATGCGACGCGGCCGGTCGACGTCGAGGATCGTCAGCTGCCAGCGCAGCTTGTACGGGAGGAAGCCCCGGGCCAGGACCTGTGACGTTCTGGCCCGGTCGGGGCGGGCCGCCGTCTCCCGTCACCTCGAGCCAGACGTCGCCCCACCAGCGAGGGAACGAGGTGGCATCGCCGATGATGTCGTACAGCTCTTCCGGCGTCGCACCCGGCACGTGCCAGGTGGTCAGGAAGCGGTACTCGGCGCCCACGGCGCGATCTTCCCGCAGCGAGCCGCCCGATTCAACGGGGCAGGCGCTGGTACAGATCGAGCAGCCGCTCGGCCATGCGGCGCAGGTCGTGCACCTGCTCCACGTAGGCGCGGCTCGAGGCCCCGATGCGCCGCCGCTCGGCCGCCGACTCGACCAGCGGCCGCAGGTCCTCGCGCAGCGTCTCCTTCGTCGTCGGCACCAGCGGCACGCGCACGCCGAACGCCTCCTCGGTGCGCCGCACCGCCTCGTCGTGCAGGTAGGTCAGCACGGGCTTGCCGAGCGCCATCGACTCGATCGCGAAGAGCCCGTACCAGCCGGCGTTCAACTGGTCGACGACGATGTCGGCCTCCTCGTAGAGGCGCCGTGCCTCCTCGTGGGGCAGGCCCTCGACGATGCGCAGGTCGACGTCGAGCTCCGCGCAGGCGGCGACGACGTGCTCGGTGCCCTTGCGGCCGCGGCTCGACGGCGCGTGCAGCACGACCGGCCGCTCGCGGTCGCTCGGCGGCACCGGCGTGTACTTCGCGAGGTCGATCCCGGGCGGTACGACGTCCGCCTCCGGCACCCAGCGGATCGCGTCGTACGAGCCGACGACCTCCGCGCCGGCGCGCTTCCCGTACGCCAGCTGCTCCGGTGTCTTGCCGCGGATGTCCGAGCCGAGGTAGTGGAAGAGCGACTTCTTCCGGAAGGCCTTGAGCAGCGGGAACTGCACCGACTTCGGCACGAGCGTGAGCCCGAAGTAGAAGTGGAAGATGTCCGTGTTCGGCAGCAGGCGGGCGAGCGCGCGCCACTGCGTCAGCTGACCGCGGAGAAATCCGTCCGGCCGGCGCAGGTCGACGTCGGCGTCGGGGTGGAGCTTGCCGCGGTTGAAGACGACGAGCTGCGCGTCGACGCCGAGGTCGCGCAGCGCCTGGACGTTCGCCCACGGGACCCCGGCGATGTTGACCGGGCAGTGGACGACCCTCAGTCGTCCCACTCGACCTGGTCGAAGTAGCGCAGCGCCTTCCGCGTCGGCCGGATCCGCTCGGCCAGCGCGGCCAGCCCGTCGTCGTCGATCTCGCCCAGCGCGCGCTTCACGCCGAGGTACGGGAGGTTGAGGTCCTCCTGGTAGACGATCGTCGAGATCCGCGGGTTGATCTCGATCACCCTGTCGCCGACCAGCTGGATGTTGAAGAAATGGTCGAGTCCGAGCTCGGCCACGATCTTCCCGGCGATCTCCATCAGCCAGGGGTCATCGAGGGTCTGGAAGAACATGGCAAGGCCGGCGCGCATCGCCTCGCGCGTCTTTGCATGGCCCAAGAGGATGCGGCCGTTTCGCGCGATGCCGTCGATCGTCCGCTCGCCGCCGGCCGCCAGCTCCATGACGAGCAGCTCGGTCTGGTTGTCCTCGCCGAGCAGCTCGACGAGCTCGTCCAGCCGGATCGCCTCGGCGACGCCGGGCCGGTTCGTCAGCAGCTGCTCGCGCCGGTCGGCGGACGCCGAGATGACGCGGAACCCGCGCGAGCCCGAGGAGAAGACCGGCTTCATGCAGACGTCGACGTCCGGGTAGCCGAGCTCGCGCGCCGCCGCCGCGACCGCCTCGCCGCCGCGGACGCGCCGCCACGCCGGGCCGGGCACGCCGATCTTGTCGAGCAGCGCGTACGTCTCGGCCTTGTCGTTCGCGCGCCGGATCGCCTCCGGCGACGAGACGAGCACGGCGACGTCCTCGAACCGCTCGCGCGCGCCCGCGAGCCCCTCCAGGTCGAACGACGACTGAGGCAGCACCGCGTCGATGCTCTCCTGGCGGCAGACCTCGAGCATCGCATCCGCGAAATCGGGCGCCGACCCGGCGGGCACGACGTGGAACGCGTCGCAGAGGTGCCGGCCGATCGAGCGCTCGGACATGTCCGTGCCGACCAGGCGGACCGGCCGTTCGCCGTTCTCGCGCAGCGCGTGCAGGAGCGCAGCCGTGCCCGGCGCGCCCGACGCGCTGACGAGGATGGTCAGGAGCCTCACGAGAGGTCGATTCTGTCGTTCGCGAGCTGCTCCAGGCGCCGCTCGCGCTCGGCGGCGAGCATCGCGAGCATCGTCTCGCGCATCGAGCCGCCCGGGTAGACCCAGATCTCCGGGTGCGTGAGGAGCTGCAGCCACTCGAACTCGCTGCGCGCGAGCTCCTCGTGCGGGCAGCCGCTGCGCCAGTGCTGGTTGGAGTCCGAGCGGTAGTGCCCCTGTGCGAACCACGGCGGCTGCATGACGTTGACCGCGCCGTCGATGGGCGCCGACATGTAGGGCGGATCGGGGTTGTGCCAGGCGATCACCGGGTCGAAGCGGTCGTCGAGCCCGGCGTTCGGCCAGACGGCGTGGAGGCCGACGCGGTGCCCCCGGGCACGGAGCTGCTCGATCGCCCAGCGCCCCTCCTCCGAGTCGAGGTTGTAGAAGACGCTCTCGCGCATGAGGAAGTAGGTGGCGGCTGCGCCCTCCTCGGCCTCGACGCCGGCCAGTTCCACCGCCGCCGGCAGTGCAAGGTCGACGTCGTGGCGCAGGAACAGGTCGCCTGCCTGCGGGTCGTGGTCGAAGACGGCGAAGCGGTAGCCGCCCTGCTTCGCCGCCTGCAGCAGCTCGCGGTAGTGAGCGACGTCGAACGGGCAGGTCACGAGACCTCCACGTCGAGCAGCGAGGCCGCCGCCTCGGCGCGCTCGACCGCTTCGAGGTTCGTCTCCCCGAGCGCGACGATGAACCCGCGCCGGTCGCCGTCCACCTGCACCGGCCGGATCGTCTCGCCCTGCTGGAAGTAGAGCTCGGCCTCGGCAACGCCGGGGAAGGCGAGCACGCGATCGAGGCCGCTCACGCGCTCGAGCCGCCCCGTCGGCAGCGGCCCGGGCTCGGCGGTCAGGAACGAGATTGCGTGGGGCTGCTCCTCCCGCTGGGTGATCAGCTCGTCCGGCACGGGCTCGCCGAATGCCTGCAGCATCGCGATCTGAACGAGGTCGACGCCGACGCCGTACCGGGCGACCAGAGCCATCTGCCCGCCGGGAATGCGCGCCGCCACCTCGATCAGCCGCGCGACCCCGTCGTCGCCCCAGAGCACCTGCGGGTAGGCGATGCCGTCGCGGATCCCCACCGCCCGGATCGTGCGGACGGCCGTCTCGCGCACGGCGTCGAGCGCGTCGCCGAAGAGCGTCGACGGGTACACGTGCGCGATCGCGACGCCGAAACCGACGCCCGCCGGCCGGACGCGGTCGGAGAGCGTCACCACGGTCGGCTCGCCGCCGCGGACGACGACGAGCGCGTTCACCTCGCGCCCCGGGTGGAAGCTCTCGAGGATCGCCTCCTCTTCGAGCGAGTACGCGAGCGACGAGTGCAGGTGCAGCTCGAGGTCGTCCATGCTCTCGATCAGGAAGAGGCCACGCTGGCCCGCCGAGTCCGCCGCCTTGAGCACCGCGGGGAAGCCGATCCGTTCCGCGGCGACGCGCGCCTCGCGCAGCGTGCGCACCGCGGCGGACGCCGGCTGCGGCACGCCGTGCTCGGCGAGGGCGTGGCGCATGGCGATCTTGTTGGTCATCAGGTGCGCCACCTCGCGGCCGATGCCCGGCAGGCCGAGCTCCTCCGCCGCGGCGGCGACGATCGGCACCGCGCGGTCGGCGGCGACGGTCATGACGCCCTCGACCGCGTGCCGGCGGCCGACCTCGACGACGGCATCGACGTCGGCGAAATCGACGACCTCGCCCACCCCTGCGACCTGTAGCCCCGGCGCCTCGGCGTTCCGGTCGACCGCGACGACCCGCGCGCCGAGCTCGCGCACGCGCTCGATCGCGCGCCGCTGATGCCGGCCCGCGCCGACGAAGAGGAGCGTCCGCCCGTTCACGGCGGCGATGCTATGCGGGTGAGGATCCTGGTGACGGGCATGTCCGGGACGGGCAAGTCCTCGGCGCTGGCCGAGCTCGCCCGCATGGGCTTCCGGACGGTGGACACGGACGAGCCCGGCTGGAAGGAGGGCGAGCTCTGGCGCGAGGACCGCATGGCCCAACTGCTCGCGGAGGACGGCGGCACGCTCTTCGTCTCGGGCTGCGTCGAAAATCAGGACCGCTTCTACGACCGCTTCGACGCCGTCGTGCTGCTGAGCGCCTCGGCCGACGTGATGCTCGCCCGCATCGATGCGCGCACGAACAACCCGTTCGGAAAGTCGGAGGAGGAGCGGTCGCGGATCCTGGCCGACCTGGCCGAGGTCGAGCCACTCCTCCGCGCCGGGTGCACGCACGAGGTCGACGCATCGCGGCCGCTCGCCGACGTCGTGGCCGACCTCGCCGCCATCGCCGGCTCTTAGAACGCTCCGAAAAACCGGGGACTGTCCCCTGGACGTGGTCGGCCCGGACCTGGCGTTCGCGTCAGAACTGTGCCGATCCTATCCCGGTCACCGTCCTGGCCGCGCCTCTCAACGGACCCGAAGAACCTGGGACTGTCCCCTGGACGTGCTCCGCCCGGGCATGGCCTTCGTGCCAAGTCTGTGCCGATCTCTCCCCGGAACCGTCCGGCGCAGACGGGGAAGAACGGCGGGGCCTGTCTAAGATCGCCGCGTGGCCCTGAGCGGAAAACGCGTGCTGATCACCGGCGGCGCCGGTTTCATCGGCTCGACCGTCGCGCGCCGCCTCGTCGACGCGAACACGGTGATCGCGGCCGACAACCTGCACCGCGACGCGCTCACGGGCACCGACCTCGCCGATCACCCGAACTTCGACTTCCACCAGCTCGACGTCATGGACGCCGACGCGATCCGCGAGCTGGCCCAGGGCGTGACGCACATCGTCCACTGCGCTGCGATCGCCGGCGTCGACACCGTCCGCGCGAGCCCCGTGCGGACGATGCGCGTGAACATGATCGGCACCTACAACGTGCTCGAGGCGGCGCTCGCGACGAATCACACGCTCGAGCGCCTGGTCGAGTTCTCGACGAGCGAAGTCTTCGGCACGCACGCGATCAACGCGCGCGAGGGCCAGGTCACCACGATCGGCTCGGTCGGCGAGGCGCGCTGGACGTACGCCGTCTCGAAGCTCGCCGGCGAGCACATGGCGCACGCCTACCACGACGAGCTCCAGCTGCCCGCCGTGACGGTGCGGCCGTTCAACGTCTACGGCCCCGGCCAGGTCGGCGGCGGCGCCATCAAGGCGTTCACTGAGGCCGCGCTCGCCGGCCGCGACCTGACCATCCACGGCGACGGCGCTCAGATCCGTGCCTGGTGCTACGTCGACGACATGGTGCGGGGCGTGCTCGTCTGCCTCGAGCACCCGGCCGCGGTGGGGCAGAGCTTCAACATCGGCAACCCGCGCTCGACGGTGACGATCTACGACCTCGCCCGCCGCATCAAGGCGCTGACCGGCTGCCCCGGCGAGATCGTCTTCCAGCCCCTGCACTACGCCGACGTCGAGATCCGCATCCCGAACGTGGAGAAGGCGCGCGAGCTGCTCGGCTTCGATGCAGAGGTCGAGCTCGACGAGGGCCTCGAGCGCACCGTGTCGTGGTACCGGGAGAAAGCGCTCTTGACAGCGTAGTAAGTCGTCACTAACTTATCGGGCGTGGCAATCAAGGTCCGCATGAGCGCAGAGCAGCGCCGCGAGGAGATCCTCGACGCCGCTCGGCACGAGTTCGCCGAGCGCGGCCTGCACGGGACGTCCACGGAGGACATCGCCCGGCGGGCGGGCATCTCGCAGCCCTACATCTTCCGGCTCTTCGGCACGAAGAAGGAGCTTTTCCGCCTCGCCGCCGCGGGCTGCTTCGAGGAGACGCTCGGCGCGATGCGCGAGGCCGCCGTCGGCAAGCAGGGCAAGGATGCGCTCGACGCGATGGGCCAGGCCTACATGCGGCTCCTGAACGAGGATCCCCGCCGGCTGATGCTCCAGATGGAGCTGTACGCCGCCGCGTCCGATCCCGACGTGCGCGAGGCCGCGCGCACCGGTTACGGCGAGCTCGTCTCCTTCGTCGAGCGCGCATCCGGCGAGCCGCCCGAGGAGATCACCAAGTTCTTCGCGTACGGGATGCTGCTCAACGTGATGGCCTCGATGGGCCTCGACAAGACGTCCCAGGGCTGGGCCGGCCGCCTGCTCGCCGGCTGCCCGGGGAGCGAAGAGTGAGCACCTCTTTTTTTCTGCTGAAAGTTAGTGACTACTTCGTAACGAAAGGAGAGCAAACGTGAGCACCAGGACCCGCACGATCTGGACGTTCGTCATCACCTCGACGGCGCTCTTCATGGTCACCCTCGACAACCTCGTCGTGACCACGGCGATCCCCGTCATCCGCAAGGACCTGCACGCGTCCCTCTCGAGCCTCGAGTGGACGGTCAACGCGTACACGCTGACCTTCGCCGTGCTGCTGCTCACCGGCGCGGCGCTCGGCGACCGCTTCGGCCGGCGCCGGATCTTCACCCTCGGCGTCGGCATCTTCACGCTGGGCTCGATCGCCGCCGCGCTGGCGCCGTCGGTCGAGGTCCTGAACGTCGCCCGCGCGGTGCAGGGCACGGGCGGCGCCATCGTCATGCCGCTGACGCTGACCATCCTCTCGGCCGCCGTGCCGCCCGAGCGCCGCGGCCTCGCGCTCGGCGCCTGGGGCGGCATCTCCGGCCTCGCCGTCGCGTTCGGCCCGCTCGTCGGCGGCGCGATCGTCCAGGGCATCTCCTGGCAGTGGATCTTCTGGCTGAACGTGCCGATCGGGCTCGTCCTGATCCCGCTCGGCGTGGTCGCGGCTGTCCGAGAGCTACGGCCCCGGCGGCCGGCTCGACCTGCCCGGCCTCGGGCTCGTCAGCGCCGGCCTGTTCGCGATCGTGTGGGGCCTCGTCAGCGCCAACGAGCACGGCTGGACGTCAGCCCGAGATCGTCTTCGCCTTCGTCGCCGGCGCCGCTCCTGCTCGTCGCGTTCGTGCAGTGGGAGCTGCGGACGGAGGCGCCGATGCTGCCGATGCGCTTCTTCCGCAACGCCGCGTTCTCGCTGGCGAACCTCTCGTCCCTGTTCATGTTCTTCGGGATGTTCGGCTCGATCTTCCTGCTGACGCCAGTTCTTCCAGACGGTGCAGGGCTACTCGCCGTTCGGCTCGGGCCTGCGGATCCTCCCGTGGACGCTCGCGCCGATGTTCATCGCCCCGATCGCCGGCGCCATGTCCGACCGGATCTCCAAGAAGGCGATCATCGGCACCGGCCTGGCGCTGCAGGCGGGCGCGCTCTTCTGGATGGGCCTCGTGACGACGCCGACGATCGCGTACCGCGACCTGGTCGCGCCGTTCATCATCGCCGGGGTCGGCATGGCGCTCTTCTTCGCGCCCATGGCGAACGTCGTCCTGTCGGCCGTCGGCCGGGAGGAGGAGGGGCAGGCATCGGGCGCCAACAACGCGATCCGCGAGCTCGGCGGCGTGTTCGGCGTCGCCGTCCTGGCCGCCGTCTTCGCCCACGTGGGCGGGTACGGATCGCCGCAGTCATTCGCGGACGGCATGGACGCCGCGATCCTGATCGGCGCCGGCGTCGTCGCGCTCGGCGCGCTGGCCGCGTTCCTGATCCCGAGCCGCCGCCGCCAGGAGGCGGAGGAGCTCGTGCCGGAGTTCGAAGCGGCCTAGAGAGCCTTACCGGGCGGCGGGCACTTCGCCCGTCGCCCGGATCAGCTCGTAGCCCTCCCGGAGAAACGGCGTCCGGTCGGAGAGCGTCTGGACGTCGTCCGGCGAGATCGCGCCGTCCTCGGTCACGAACTGCTCGACGAGGTCGGGTGGCGTCAGATCTGTGCGATCGGGGTTGGGCGGCGCGTCGGGTGTCGGGAAGGGCGCCACCTTGATCGACTCGGCGGCGACGAGGACGGGCACGCGCGACTGGGCGGCGGCCTCGGCGATCGCGCGGGTGCCGCAGCGGTTGAGCAGCGTGCCGTCGCGGTAGATCGTGTCGGCGCCGAGCAGCACGAGCCGGCTGCCGCGCGCCTTGAGCGGGCCGGCGCCGTCCTCGACGAGCTCGACCTTGATGCCGGCGCCGCGCAGCTCGTCGGCGAACACACGGCCCTCGCCGTCCGGGTCGCAGGCCGTGCAGAACAGGCGCTCCGGCGGCGTGTGCAGGACGGCCTCACGCACGACCGCGGAGGCGGAATGCGTCAGGACGACGCTGCCCTCGAGCCGCGGCGCGAGCTGGACGGCGATCGACCGTGCCGCCCGGTCGCGCTGGTCGAGCAGCGCGCGGGCCTCGTCGAGCACGAGCCGGCGCATCTCGGTGGCCGAGAGCGCCCAGCTGCGGCTGGCCGCCGCGACCAGCCGTCCGCATGCCGCGGTGACCGATCCGAGCTCCGGCCGTGCGGCGGCGAGCTCACGGGCGACGGCCAGAAGATGCTCGAGCAGCTCCTCCGCGTCGGCTGCCGGGGCGGCGGCCTCGAGGACGAGCGTTTCGACGGCATGCCGCGCCAGCCAGCTTCCACCGTGGGAGCGATCGTCGCGAAGTTCGGCGACGCGGAGGGCGTACGCGGACACCGTGAGGCCAGTCTTGCAGCACGTGCGAACCGCGACAAGCCCTCGATCGAGGTAGGTTGCGCGGCGGGATGGCGGAGATGCGGGTCGTTTCAGAGCGGCCTGAGCCTGTGCAGCCGGCCGTGTCCGTCGTGGTCACGCTCTACGACGAGGCCGCGACGGTCGACGAGCTGTACCGGCGCGTAGCCGAGACGCTCGACGCCGAGGGGAAGCCGTGGGAGCTGATCCTGGTCGACGACGGCTCCGCCGACGGCACGTGGGCCACCGTCGAGCGCCTGCACGAGGCCGACGCGCGCGTGCGCGGCGTCCGCTTCCGCCGCAACGCGGGCCAGCACCCGGCGATGCACGCGGGCCTCTCGCGCGCGCGTGGAGACATCGTCGTGACCATGGACGGCGATCTTCAGAACCCGCCCGAGGAGATCCCGAAGCTTGTCGCAGCCGTCGAGGCGGGCAGCGACGTGGCGAGTGGCCGCCGGGTCGGGCGCGCGGACAGCGCGGGCCGGACGATGCCGTCGCGGGTGATCAACGGCCTGCTGCGGCGGTTCACGGGCGTGCCGATCTCGGACTTCGGCTGCGCGTTCAACGCCTACCGGCGCACGACGCTCGAGCCACTCCTCGGCGCGATCGGCCGCCAGAAGTTCACGAAGGCGCTGGTGGTCGCGAGCGGCGCAACGGTCGTGGAAGTGGACGTCGACCACGCCGCGCGCGACGGCGCGTCGAAGTACTCGCCGCTGCGGCTGCTGCGGCTGGCGCTGCACGTGGTGGTCGGCTTCTGGCCGCAGCCGATCCAGTGGCTCGGCGTGGCGCTCGGCCTCGTGTGTGCGTTCGTCGCGACCGCGCTCGGCATCTACGGCGTCGTGTTCTGGATCGACAACTCGAACTTCCCCGGCCCGCTCTTCCTCGGCGTGCTCGTGCTCTACGTGCTCGCGATGCAGGGGTTCGTGCTCGCGCTCGTCGGCGAGTACCTCAGCCGCATCCAGCGCGACGTCGAGGGGCGGCCGCTCTACATCGTGGAGAAAGAGCTCTAGGCGGATCCGCTCGGGTGCTTAGAGGCCGAGGACGAGGGCGAGCGCCTCGTCGACGGCACGAAGCTCCCCCGCGCCGAGACGTCCTGCAGACTGCCCAAGGCGTTGCGGATCGACCACGGTCGTCTGCTCGACAAGGACTCGCGTCTCCGTGCCCTCCAGGACGATCGGGGGTCGAAAGCTCGCCGGCAGGGCGCTGGTCGACGTCGGTGAGACCATGACCGTGCTCAGGCCAAGGAGCTCGTCTGCCTGGACGACGACCGCGTAGCGTGCGCCGCGTTGTTCACGACCGCGTGTGCGACGCGGCGCGGGGAGACGGAAGACCTCGCCTCGAACCACGTCAGTCCTGCAGCGAGGGCGCGAGCTCGGCCAGTTGTTCGCGGATCGCCCGCATCTCGTCGCGATCGTTCTGGTCGGTGGCGAGGCGGCGCACCTCGTCACGAATCGCCGAGCGGGCGTGACGTCGCGCGGCGGCTTCCCGGAGAGCCGTCCGGACAGCCTCCGAATCCGTCAGGCCGTCGCCGCGGACGACGCTCAGCGCCGCCGCCGACGACTCGTCGAGGCGGACATGGATCGAGCGCGCCATGAGCAACTTGTAGCACGTATTGTGCTACAAGATCGTACGGAAGCCGTCACGGCGCTTCTACATCGTCGAGAGAGAGCTGGGCTGACCGCAGTACGCTCCGCTCGATGACCTGCTCGAGCTGCGGTGCGGCGAACCGCGAGGGCCGCAAGTTCTGCGCCGAATGCGGCGCGCCGCTGACCGCCGCCTGCCCGGCGTGCGGGGCCGCGAACGAGCCGGACGAGCGCTTCTGCGGCGAGTGCGGCACGCCGCTCACGGCTGACGCGCCGGCCGCCTCGCCGCGAAGCGCCGGCCGCCGAGCGCCGGCTCGTCTCCGTCCTCTTCGCCGACCTCGTCGGCTTCACGACGCTCTCCGAGTCGCGCGACGCCGAGGAGGTGCGCGAGCTCCTCTCCCGCTACTTCGACACCTGCCGCCGGCTGATCGAGCTCTACGGCGGCACGGTCGAGAAGTTCATCGGCGACGCGGTGATGGCCGTCTGGGGGACGCCGACCGCGACCGAGGACGACGCCGAGCGCGCCGTGCGCGCGGCGCTCGACCTCGTCGCCGCCGTGTCGGCGCTGGGCGACGAGGTCGGCGCGCCCGAGCTGCGTGCGCGCGCCGGCGTGCTCACCGGCGAGGCGGCCGTGACGATCGGCGCCGAGGGCCAGGGCATGGTCGCCGGCGACCTCGTCAACACCGCCTCGCGGATCCAGTCGGCCGCCGAGCCGGGCACCGTCTTCGTCGGCGAGGCGACGCGGCGGGCGACCGAGCAGACGGTCGTCTACGAGGACGGCGGGCGCGCACGAGCTGAAGGGCAAGGCCGAGCCGGTGCCGCTGTGGCGCGCGCTGCGCGTCGTCTCGGGCCGCGCAGGGCACGCTCAAGTCGCGCGGCCTCGAGGCGCCGTTCGTCGGCCGCGACCGCGAGCTGCGCCAGATCAAGGATCTCTTCCACGCCTCGGCCGACGAGCGCAAGGCGCATCTCGTCTCCGTGACCGGCATCGCCGGGATCGGCAAGTCGCGGCTGGCGTGGGAGTTCTACAAGTACTTCGACGGCATCGCCGAGACGATCTACTGGCATCGCGGCCGCTGCCTCTCCTACGGCGAGGGCGTCACCTACTGGGCGCTCGCGGACATGGTGCGCATGCGCTGCCGGATCGCCGAGGACGAGGAACCGGCCTCGGCGCGCGCGAAGCTGCACGCGACCCTGGAGGAGCACATCCTCGACCCCGAGGAGCGAGCGTTCGTCGAGCCGCGCCTCGCGCACCTGCTCGGCGCTGGGCGAGCACCAGGCGCGCGACCAGCAGGACCTCTTCGCCGCCTGGCGGCTCTTCTTCGAGCGCCTGGCCGAGAGCTATCCGACCGTGCTCGCCTTCGAGGACATGCAGTGGGCCGACGCGAGCCTGCTCGACTTCGTCGAGTACCTGCTCGACTGGTCGCGCAACCACCCGATCTTCGTGATCACGCTCGCGCGGCCGGAGCTGCTCGAGCGCCGGCCGACCTGGGGCGCCGGCCAGCGCAGCTTCACCTCGCTCTACCTCGAGCCGCTGCCGCCCGAGGCGATGGAGGAGCTCCTGTCCGGGCTCGTGCCGGGGCTTCCGGACGACGCTCCGCGACCAGATCCTCGACCGCGCCGAGGGCGTCCCGCTCTACGCGGTCGAGACCGTGCGCATGCTGCTCGACCGCGGCCTGCTCGTCCAGGAGGGCTCCGCGTACCGGCTGGCGGGACCGGTCGAGGCGCTCGAGGTGCCGGAGACGCTGCACGCGCTGATCGCCGCCCGGCTCGACGGGCTCTCGCCCGAGGAGCGGCGGCTGCTCCAGGACGCGGCCGTGCTCGGCAAGACCTTTCACGAAGGACGCGCTGGCTGCGCTCGCCGGCTGCCGAGGTCGAGCTCGAGCCGCTGCTCACCGCTCTCGTCCGCAAGGAGGTGCTCGGCGTGCAGGCCGACCCCCGCTCGCCCGAGCACGGCCAGTACGGCTTCCTCCAGGATCTCGTCCGCCACGTCGCCTACGAGACGCTCTCGAAGCGTGAGCGCCGGGCGAAGCACCTCGCCGCTGCCGAGTACCTGAGCCGGGCGTTCGCCGCCGACGAGGACGAGGTGGTCGAGGTGATCGCATCGCACTACCTCGCCGCCCACGAGGCCGCTCCCGACGCCGAGGACGCCGGCGGAGATCAAGGGCAAGGCACAGGCGATGCTCGTGCGCGCGGGCGAGCGTGCGGAGTCGCTCGCGGCGGCCGCGGAGGCCCGCCGCTACTTCGAGCAGGCGGCGGAGCTTGCGGAGACGCCGTCCGAGCGGGCAGCGCTGCTCGGTCGCGCCGGCGACATGGCCGCGAGGGCGGCCGATCCGGAATCGGCTCGCCGGCTCTTCGGAGAGTCGATCGAGCTGCACGAGGCGCAGGGCGACACGCATGCCGCCGCCCGGATGCTCGGAAGGCTCGGGAGGCTCGATGCGTTCACCGGGCGTCGCGACGAGGCACTGGCACGGATGGAGCGCGCCTTCGCCGTCATCTCGGCCGACGAGCCCGACGAGGATCTCGCGCTGCTCGCGGCGCGCCTCGCGCTCGGCTACTGGTACAGCGGCGATCTCGAGCGTGCGGCGGAGCGCGCCGAGCTGGCGCTCGACATCGCCGAGGCGCACGCGTACCCGGCGCGCGCTCGTGCTCGCGCTGACGGCGAAGGCGCGCGGTCGCCCAGAGCCGTGGCCATGCGCAGGAGGCCTGGGCGCTCATGAAGGCAGGCACTCGTGATCGCACTCGACGACGATCTCGTCGACGAGGCCAGCAGCGGCTACTTCGTCCTCTCCGACCTGAGCTTCCGTCGCGACAGGTACGCCGAGGCGCTCGGGTACCTCGACGAGGCGCTCGCCCTCTCGCGGAAGGTCGGAAACCGGCCGCAGGAGTGGGCGATGCTGGCCGAGCGCACGTACCCCCTCTACATGCTCGGCCGCTGGGACGAGGCACAGGCGGCGAGCGCCGAGTTCACGCCGGAGCAGATCGACTCCGGCGGGGTGGTGCTGAGCCTGCTCGAGTCGGCCGTCGAGATCCACATCCAGCGCGGCGAGCTCGACGGGCACGCCGCATCTTCTCGATGTTCTCCCGCCTCGAGGAGTCCACCGACGTCCAGGAGCGCTCCTGCTATCTCGGCTCGCGCGCCGCGCTGCGCCGTGCGGAAGGCCGGCTTCTCCGAGGCGCTCGCGCGACGGCGAGGCGACGATCGAGGTGGGTCGCACGCTCGGCATCTCGGCACAGGCGATCAAGCAGGGCCTCGTCGAGGCGATCGAAGCGGCGTTCGCGCTGGGCGAGTCGGCCAAGCTCGAGGAACTGCTCGCTCTCGTCGAGCAGGTTCCGGCCGGCTCGCGTCCGCCGTACCTCGACGCGCAGGCGAGGCGTTTCCGCGCCCGCCTGGCAGCGAGATGCGGCCGGGCTACGAGGACGCCGCCGGGCGCTTCCGCGAGCTGGGCATGCCCTTCTGGCTCGCGGTCACGCTGCTCGAGCACGGCGAGTTGACCGGCGATGCGTCGCTCCTCGCCGAGGCGCGCGAGGTCTTCGAGTACCTGAGGGCGACGCCCTGGCTCGACCGGCTCGAAGCTGGAGCGCCCGAGCGAGCGGAGGTCTCCGCATGACGTGCCCGAGTTGCGGCATGGAGAACGAGACTGCTCGGAAGTTCTGCATCGAATGCGGCGCTTCGCTCTCGCCCGGTTGTCCGACGTGCGGAGCGCAGAACCCGCCCGAGGCGAAGTTCTGCGGAGAGTGCGGCGCGCAGCTAGGCGCTCCGCGCGCCCCGGCCGCTCGCGGCGCCCCGGCGCGTGGGGCTCCGGCCGCCGAGCGCCGCCTCGTCTCGGTTCTCTTCGCCGACCTGGTCGGATTCACGACGCTCTCGGAGTCGCGTGACGCCGAGGAGGTGCGGGAGCTGCTCTCGCGCTACTTCGACACGTGCCGGCGGCTGATCGAGCTGTACGGCGGCACCGTCGAGAAGTTCATCGGCGATGCGGTCATGGCGGTCTGGGGCACGCCGACCGCCACAGAGGACGACGCCGAGCGGGCCGTGCGCGCAGGGCTCGACCTGGTGGCTGCGGTCACGGCCCTCGGCGACGAGGTCGGCGCGCCGGAGCTCCGTGCGCGCGCCGGCGTGCTCACCGGCGAGGCGGCCGTCACGATCGGCGCCGAGGGGGAGGGCATGGTCGCCGGCGATCTCGTCAACACCGCCTCGCGGATCCAGTCGGCCGCCGAACCGGGCAGCGTCTTCGTCGGCGAGGCCACCCGGCGCGCGAGCGAGGCCGCCGTCGCGTACTCCCCGGCGGGCGAGCACGAGCTGAAGGGGAAGACGGAGCCGGTGCCGCTCTGGCGCGCGCTGCGCGTGACGTCGGGCCGCCAGGGCGCGCTGAAGGGCGCCGGCCTCGAGGCGCCGTTCGTCGGGCGCGACCGCGAACTGCGCAAGATCAAGGATCTGTTCCACGCGAGCGCCGAGGAACGGCGTTCCTACCTCGTCTCCGTTACCGGCATCGCCGGCATCGGCAAGTCGCGGCTCGCCTGGGAGTTCGAGAAATACGTCGACGGGCTCGCCGACAACGCGTACTGGCACCGCGGGCGGTGCCTGTCCTACGGCGACGGCGTCACCTACTGGGCGCTCGCGGACATGGTGCGGATGCGGTGCCGCATCAGCGAGGAGGAGGACGCCGCGGCGGCGCTGGCCAAGCTCGACGCGACGCTCACCGAGCACCTC
The DNA here is from genome assembly GCA_963817375.1 of uncultured Thermoleophilia bacterium. GTDB lineage: Bacteria > Actinomycetota > Thermoleophilia > Gaiellales > Gaiellaceae > JACVRM01. Next base: position 347,855 of record CAWFOB010000002.1, read on the forward strand.
CTGGACGACGACGAGCGGCGCTTCGTCCAGCCGCGCCTCGTGCAGCTGCTCGCTCTCGGGGAGCAGGCGTCCGGCGAGAAGCAGGACCTCTTCGCCGCCTGGCGGCTCTTCTTCGAGCGGCTGGCGGACGCCTTTCCGACGGTGCTCGTGTTCGAGGACGTCCAGTGGGCCGACGAGTCGCTGCTCGACTTCGTCGAGTACCTGCTCGAGTGGTCGCGATCCAGCCCGCTGTTCGTGATGACGCTCGGTCGCCCCGAGCTGCTCGAGCGGCGGCCGACGTGGGGCGCCGGGCACCGGAACTTCGCGTCGCTCTACCTCGAGCCGCTCCCGGCGGAGGCGATGGAGGAGCTCCTCGGTGGGCTCGTCCCGGGCCTGCCAGAAGAGCTTCGCGACCGGATCCTCGGGCGGGCGGAGGGCGTTCCGCTCTACGCCGTGGAGACGGTGCGCATGCTCCTCGACCGCGGCCTGCTCGTCGCCGACGGCGCCGTCTACCGTCCGTCGGGCGAGATCGAGGCGCTCGACGTGCCGGAGACGCTGCAGGCGCTGATCGCCGCGCGGCTCGACGGCCTCGACCCGCAGGAGCGCCGGCTCCTCCAGGACGGCGCCGTGCTCGGCAAGACGTTCACGAGCCGGGCGCTCGCCGCGGTGTCCGGAACGCCCGGGGAGGCGCTCGCGCCGGTGCTCTCGTCGCTCGTGCGGAAGGAGGTGCTCTCGCTGCAGGCCGACCCACGCTCGCCGGAGCAAGGGCAGTACGGCTTCCTGCAGGACCTCGTGCGCCACGTCGCCTACGAGACGCTCTCGCGGCGCGAGCGCCGGACGCGCCATCTCGCGGCGGCCGCTTTCATCAAGGAGGCATATGCCGACGACGAGCTCGCCGAGGTGCTCGCCGCGCACTACCTCGACGCGCACGCAGCAGTCCCTGACGCCGATGACGCAGGTGACGTTCGGCGGCGCGCGCGAGAGACGCTCGTCCGGGCCGGCGAGCGCGCCGACGCGCTCGGCGCCGCGCGTGAGGCGCACCGGTACCTCGCGCAGGCGGCCGTGCTCGCGGACGAGGCGCTGGAACGCGCGGAGCTCCTCGACCGGGCGGCCTGGCACGCGTACCACGACGGGGACTACGAAGCTGCCGAGGCTGGCCTGACGGAGGCGCTCACGACGTACGAGCAGGCGGATGAGACCCGTCTCGCGGCCCTTGTTTCGGGCCGCCTCGCGCAGCTGGACTTCACACGGGGCCTTTCCGAGCAGGGGATCGCGCGCGCGGAGCGCGCGCTCGACGCCATCTCGGTGGGGGAGCCCGACGAGGCCGTTGCCTACCTGGCATCGAGGGTCGGATATGCGTACGTCTTCACCGGTGACCACCAGCGCGCGGCCGACCGGCTGGCGGTCGCGCTGGACATCGGCGAGTCGCTCGGGCTGCCGGAGGTGCTCGCGCGCACGTTTGCGGCCCGGTCGATGCTCGCCTCCAGGAAAGGGCATCCCGAGGAGGCGCTCGCATTTCTGAAGCACGGGCTGACGATCGCGCTCGACCACGAGCTGTGGGAGCTGGCCGGCATCGTCCTCTTCAACCTCTCCGATGAATCGTTCCATCGCGACCGCTACGAGGACGCGCTCGGCTACCTCGAGGAGGCGCTCGCGATCGTGCGGCGGCGCGGCGCGCGAGCCGCTGAATGGGCCGTGCTCGCCGAAATGACCTTCCCGCTGGCCATGCTCGGCCGCTGGGACGAGGCGCTGGCCAACGCCGCCGAGATCCCCGAAGACCGGCTCAGCCAGGCGACGACGGCCGGCCTCCTCGATTCGGGAATGATCATCCACCTGCAGCGCGGCGACCTCGGCGAGGCGAGACGGTTGCTGGCTCTCTTCGCCTACCTCGAGGAGGACACGGGCAACGCGCAGAACCGGATGCACCACATGTGTGCGCGGGCCAGCCTCCTTCGGGCCGAGGGCCGACCGCAGGACGCTCTCGCGCTGGCGATCGAGGCAGCCGACCTCGCCCGGGCGACGTTTGGAGTGAGCTACCAGACGACGAAGCAGGGCCTCGTCCACGCGCTGGAGGCCGCCCTCGCGCTCGGCGAGACCGAGCGGGCCGCGGAGCTCCTCGCGACGCTGGACGCGATCCCGGGCGGGCTCATGCCTCCGTACCTCGCGGCGCAGGCGCACCGTTTCCGCGCCCGCCTTGCCGGCGCGGACGTGGCCGCCGAGGCCGGATACGCGGCGGCCGAGGCCGGTTTCCGCCAGCTCGGGACGGTGTTCTGGCTCGCGGTCGTCCTGCTCGAGCACGGCGAGTGGCTGCTCGCTGCTGGGGAGGTCGGCGAGGCCGAGCCGCTTCTGGACCAGGCCGGCGAGATCTTCGAGCGGCTCGGGGCGCTGCCGTGGCTCGAACGGCTCGCGGCCACCCGCGTCGCGGGACAGCAGCGCGTCCCGGCCTGAGCCCGGCACGGTAGATTCCCGCGCCATGAAGCGAGTCCTGGTAACCGGCGGCGCCGGGTTCATCCCGTCGAACTTCATCCGCCACCTGCTCGCGGCGACCGAGTACGAGGTCGTCTCGCTCGACGCGCTCACGTACGCGGGCAACATCGACAACCTGGCCGACGTGCTCTCGCACCCGCGGCTCTCGTTCGTCCACGGCGACATCTGCGACGAGGAGCTCGTCCGCGACGTCGTCGCCGAGGTCGACGTGATCGTCAACGCCGCCGCCGAGTCGCACGTCGAGAAGTCGATCGAGGAGGGCGGCCGCGAGTTCGTCTCCACGAACGTCGACGGCACTCGCATCCTGCTCGACGCCGCCCGCGCGCACCCGGTCGAGCGCTTCATCCTCATCTCGTCGAGCGAGGTGTACGGCACCGCCGAGTCGGACCCGATGGACGAGGAGCACCCGCTGAACCCGCGCAGCCCCTACGCGGCCACCAAGGCCGGCGCCGACCGGCTCGCCTACAGCTACTGGGTCACCTACGACCTCCCGATCGCGGTCGTGCGCCCGTTCAACAACTACGGGCCGCGCCAGCACCCGGAGAAGGTCGTCCCGCGCTTCATCACGTCGGCGCTCCTCGACGAGCCGCTCACCATCCACGGCGACGGCGACGCCAGCCGCGACTGGCTCTACGTCGACGACGACGCCGAGGCGATCGAGGCGATCATCGCCGCGCCGCTCGACGACGTCGCGGGCGAGGTCTTCAACATCGCTACCGGGATCGACATCAGCGTCTCCGACATCGCCGACGCGGTGCTCGACCTGCTCGGGAAGCCCGACGACCTCAAGCAGTACGTCGACGAGCGGCCGGGCCAGGTGCACCGCCACATCGGCTCGACCGAGAAGGCCGAGCGCGTGCTCGGCTGGCGCGCTGGCACAAGCTTCGAGCAGGGGCTCGAGCGCACCGTCGCCTGGTACCGGGAGAATGAGGCGTGGTGGAGGGCGGCGCGCCCGGCGCCGGCCGGCGTCTTCTCGTCCTAAGCGCGGGGCCCGCGCAGCTCGGGCTGCTCCGCGCCGCGCGCACGAGAGACCTGTTCGTCATCGCCGCCGACCGCGACGCGTCGGCCGTCGGCTTCCCGCTCGCCGACCGGCGCGCGATCATCTCGGCCGAGGACGAGCAGGCGATCGCACGGCTCGCAGAGGCCGAGCGCGTCGACGGCCTGATCGCCCCCGGCACCGACTGGCCCGTCGGGATCGCTGCGCGCATCGCCGACCGGCTCGGCCTGCCCCACCCGATCTCGCCCGACGCGGCCACGGCCGCGACGAGCAAGCCGCGCCAGCGCGAGCTGCTCGAGGAAGCGGGCGTCCCGCAGCCGCGCTGGATGGTCGGCCACTCGCCCGACGAGGACGCCATCCCGCCGCCCTGCGTCGTCAAGCCGCCGGACCGCCAGGGACAGCGCGGGCTCTCGGTCGTCCTCGATCGTCAGGAGCTCGCCGACGCCGCCGAGCGCGCGAACGCCGAGTCGCGCACGGGCGGCTGGCTGGTCGAAGAGCTCATCGACGGGCCGGAGATCACCGTCAACGGCTTCTCGGTCGACGGCCGCTTTCACACGCTCACCGTCACCGACCGGCTCGTCGCCGAGCCGCCCGCGTTCGGCGTTGCGCTTGCCCACGCCTGGCCGTCCGAGCACGACCCCGGCGCGATCGCCGCCGAAGCCGCCCGCGCGCTCGGCATCGACAACGGCCCGACCTACACGCAGATCCGCTTCTCGGCGGACGGCCCCAAGGTGATCGAGGTCGCCGCCCGGCTCGGCGGCGGCCACGACGCCGAGCTCTGTCACGCCGCCATCGGCGTCGACCTGAACGGCGCGGCGATCGCCGCCGCCCTCGGCGAGCCGGTCGACGAGGAGGCGCTGATCCCGCGGCCGCGCGCGGGCGGCGCCTGCACGCGCTTCCTGGTCGCGCCGCGGGGCGTGCTCGATGCGATCGACGGCATCGCCGAGGCGCAGGCAGCGCCGGGCGTGCTCGACGTCCGCATGTACCGCCGGCCCGGCCACCGCTTCGGCCTGCTGCGCACGGGCCCCGACCGCGCGGGCGCGATCATCGCGACCGGCGCGACCCGCGACGGCGCGCTCGCCAACGCCGACGCGGCCGCCGAGCGCATCACATTCCGCGTCACGTAGGGGCTGTACCCCGGCGACAGCCGGGGGGCTGTCCCTGGTGTCTGGGCAGGTTCCTGGTCTGAACGCTTGGGACAGCCCCCGCTGTCACGGGGACGGCCCCTCGGCGCGGTGGCCAACGCCGATGCGGCCGCCGAGCGGATCACATTCCGCGTCACGTAGGGGCTGTACCCCGGCGACAGCCGGGGGGCTGTCCCTGGTGTTGAAACGAGTTCCTGTCCTGAACACGAGGGACAGCCCCCGCTGACACGGGGACGGCCCCTACGCACCTCCTGTTCCAAGCGTTGAAACGAGTTCCTGTCCTGAACACGAGGGACAGCCCCCGCTGATACGGGGACGGCCCCTACGCACCTCGCAAGCGTTGAAACGGGTTCCTGCCCTGAACACGAGGGACAGCCCCCGCTGAGACGGGGACGGCCCCTGAGCAACGTACGCTTCCGCGCTATGCAGACCGCGCGACAGCGCCGGGCGACCTTTCTCGGCTTCCAGCCGCCCGCCGTGGGCGACGAGGAGGTCGCCGCGGTTGCCGAGACGATCCGCTCCGGCTGGCTGACCACCGGCCCGAAGGCGGCCGAGCTCGAGGCTCGGTTCGCCGAGCTCTGCGGCGCGCCGCACGTGCTCGCCGTCTCCTCCGGCACCGCGGCGCTGCACCTCAGCCTGCTCGCGCTCGGCGTCGGCCCCGGCGACGAGGTGATCACGACGCCGATCACGTGGCCCGCGACCGTCAACGTGATCGTCCACTGCGGCGCCCGGCCGGTGCTCGCGGACGTCAGGGAAACCGACCTGAACCTGGACCCCGAGGACACACGTCGCCGCATGACGCCACGCACGAAGGCGGTCATGCCGGTCGACCTCGCCGGCCAGCCGGCCGACCTCGACGCCTTCGCCGAGCTCGGCCTCCCGGTGGTCGAGGACGCCGCCCACGCCGCCGAGGCCCGCTACCGCGGCCGCCCCATCGGCTCGGTCGCCGACATCACCTGCTTCTCGCTCTACGCGACCAAGAACATCGCCGCCGGCGAGGGCGGGCTCGTCGCCACGACTCGACAAGACCTCGCCCAGGCGGTCGACGACCTGCGCGTCATGCGCCGCGGCCACGGCTCGCTCTACGACATCCCGCGCCCGGGCTACAAGGCCAACCTCTCCGACGTCCTCGCGTCGATCGCGCTCGTCCAGCTCGACAAGCTGCCTGCCCATACGGAGGCGCGCCGCCGCCAGTTCGAGCTCTACGACGAGGCCGTGGCCGAGCTGGACGGCATCGAGCCGCTCGCACGCGACCCGAGAGACACCCACGCGATGCACCTCTACGTCGTTCGCGTCGACCCCGCCGCGGCCGGCGGCACTCGCGACGACTACCAGCGCCTGCTCGCCGAGGAGAACATCGGCACGAGCATCCACTTCCTGCCCGTGCACCAGCTGAGCGCATACAGGGAGCTGCCCGCCGAGGGCCTCCCCGTCGCGGAGCGCGCGGGCGCCGAGGTGCTCAGCCTCCCGCTCTCGCCCGCGCACTCGGACGACGACATCCGCGACGCGACCGCCGCGCTCCGCCGCGTCCACGAGCGCCTCACGTGAGCCGCCCCGTCCGCCTCGCCGTGACGCTGGCCGTGACGGCCCTCTGCGTCGGCTACATCCTCTGGAAGATCGACCTGGCCAAGACGGCCGACGTGCTCAGGAACGCCGACTTCGGCCTCTTCGCGCTGGCGGCGGCGATCATGATCGTCACCACCGTCCCGATGGCGTGGCGGTGGCAGCAGCTGCTCGGCGCCCGGGCGATCCGCGAGCCGCTCTCCTGGCTCACGCGCACGTACTTCATCGCCTACACCGCCAACCAGGTGCTGCCGACCTCGCTCGGCGGCGACGCCGTCCGCATCGTCGAGGTCGCCCGCCGCCACCCGGGCACGGCCGGGGTTGCCACCGGCAGCGTGATCCTCGACCGCGCGCTCGGCGGCATCGCCACCGTCGTGCTCGGCGCGATCGGCTTCGCGCTCGCGATCGGCCGCTACAACATCAACGCCTACCTCTGGTTCGAGGGCGTCTTCATCGTCGGCACCGTCGTCCTCGGCTTCGTCTTCTTCTCGTCCTGGGCGCGCCGCCATCTCGTCCGCTTCGTGCCGCTCGCCCGCCGGCTCAGGATCGAGCGCCCCGCGCGCGCCGTCTACGAAGGCGTTCACGCCTACCGCAAGGACGGCCGCCTGCTCGTCTGGCTCGCGTTCGTCACGCTCGGCGTCCAGGTCATCCGCATCCTCCCGGTCTGGCTCTGCGCCCGCGCGGTCGGGATCGATCTGTCGGTGCGCCCGTTCTACGTCATGGGGCCGGTGCTGTTCATCGTCCTGCTGTTCCCGTTCACGATCAACGGGATCGGCGTCCGCGAGGCCTTCTTCGTCAGCTTCCTGGGCGCGCTCGGCGTCGATGCCGACCAGGCCTTCGCCGCCGGCTTCCTCTTCTTCCTCGTCACCGTCACGTTGGCGCTGCCAGGGCTCGGCATCCTGCTCTGGGAGGGGCTGCGCGGGGCCGCGCGGCCGGATCTGCGCCGCAGCACGGGCTAGGCTGCAATGGCGGCCGGCGTCTCCGCGATCGTCGTCACTTTCAATGCGATGCCGTACATCGACAGGTGCCTCGAGAGCGTGCGGGGCCACGAGACGATCGTCGTCGACCACGGCTCCACCGACGGGACGGTCGAGCTCGTCCGCGACCGGTTCCCCGATGTTCGACTCGTCGAGCAGGACAACCTCGGCCTCGGCGCCGGCTGGAACCGCGGCATGCACGAGGCGACCGGCGAGTGGTTCCTCATCCTCAACGCCGACGCATGGATGGCCGAGGGCGCGACCGAGAGGCTGGCCGAGTTCGGCGCCTCCCGCCCCGACGCGGCCGTCATCGGGCCGCGCATGCGCTACCCGGACGGACGGCTCCAGCGCTCCGTGCGCGGCTTCCCGACGCAGTGGCGGCTGGCCACGGAGTTCCTCGGCCTGCGCAAGCTCGGGCCGCGGACGAAGCTCTTCAACGCGTTCTACGCGAACGGCTTCGCGTACGACGAGGTTCGCGAGGCGGACTTCGTGATGGGCGCCTGCATGCTCGTCCGCCGCGCGGCCGTCGACGAGGTCGGCGAGCTCGACGAGGGCTACTTCCTCTTCAGCGAGGAGGCCGACTGGATGTACCGCTTCCGGCAGGCCGGCTGGACCGTGCTCTTCTTCCCCGGCGCCGAGGCGTACCACGTGCTCGGCGCCTCACACGGCGGCCGCCTGTTCAAGGAGCTGGTGCGCGGCCACGTCCGCTTCATGGCCAAGCACCACGGCCTGCACGCGGCCGAGCGGACGCGCCGGCTGCTCCGCTTCTCGCTGCTGCTCCGCGGCGCCGTCTTCCGCGGCGAGCGCGGGCAGAGCTACCGCGACGCGGCCCGCTACCTGGCCTCCGCGCCGGTCGCGACGCTCGCAGGGGTCGAGGCGTGAAGGGCGCCGACGGCACGATCGAGCTCGGCCGCTCCTACGCGCGCCCGCGGCCCGCCTTCGCCTTCTCGGCGCTGCTGCCCCTGCTCGTCATCCCGGGCCTGCTCGTCGCCCGGCTGCTGCCGGAGACCGGCGTGGGCCTTGCGCTGCGGCTCGCCTTCGCCACCGGCTGCGTGCTGCTGCCGGGCTTCCTCGTCGCGCGGGCGCTGTCGCTGCGCGGGATCGCGGCGACGCTGCCGCTCGCGCTGGCCGCGGTCGCGCTCGCGCTGACGGTGATGTTCGCGATCGGCGGCTCGATCGAGACGGCCGTCATCACGCTCATCGCACTGACGGCCATCGCGCTGCCGTTCGCCCTGCGCGGCGTGCGTGTCCAGCCGAAGCTGGGAACGCTCCTGCTCCTCGGCGGGGGCGTCGTGCTCGGCGCGGCGCTCTGGCGCGTCGCGCCGGTGCTCTCCGGCGACGCGCTCTTCCACCTCGCGCGCGTGCGCAAGCTCGACACCCTGAACGGGCTCTCGCTGCACGCGGTGAACGAGTTCATCGACGGCGGCCTGCACCCCGGTTACGCGTTCCCGCTCTGGCACGGCTTCCTGGCGCTGATCGCGGATCTCGCCGGCGTCGACCCAGCGCTCGTCCTCCGGCACGAGTCGAGCATCCTGGCGCCGCTGGCCGTGCTGGTCGCGTACGAGGCCGGTCACGCGCTGTTCTCGAGCCGCGCGGCCGCCGTCGCGGTCGCGGTCGCGCAGGTCGGGCTGATCTCGCTCGCCCCCGGCTCGGGCGGCGCCTACAACGCGCTCGCGCTGCCGCCGACGGCGAGCCGCCAGCTGCTCGTCCCGGCCGCGATCGCGCTCTTCTTCGCGTACCTGCGCGACCGCTCGACCGCGATGCTGCCCGCACTCGCCGCGTCCGGGCTCGCGATCGCGCTCGTGCACCCGACCTACGCCGTCTTCCTGGCCGTGCCGCTCGCCGGCTACCTGCTGGCGCGCACGATCATGGCCCGCGGCGAGTTCGTGCCGGCGGCGATCGCGTTCGGCGCCTTCTCGGTGCCGATGGTCGCCGTCGCGGGGGCGCTGCTGCCGATCGTGCACAAGACGGTCTCGCACGACCCGGGCACGACCGCGCTGCACGCGGCGATCGCGAAGTACCCCGACCAGCTCGACGTCTTCTCGGACGCGAGCTACCGCCTGGCGCCCGAGGTCTTCGGCCGCGGCGGCGCGATCGCGATCGCGGCGCTCGTGCTGCTGCCGCTGGCGGCGCTCGTCCCGCTGCGGCGCTGGTCGGCGTTCGTGCTCGGCGGGTCGCTCGCGGTGCTGACGGTGACGCTGACCTCGGCGCTCTTCCCGACCTTCGCCGACCTCGTCTCGATCTCGCAGGCGCGCCGCGCGGCCGGCTTCCTGCCGTTCGCGTTCGCGTTCGCCGGCGGGGTGCTCGTGCTGACGACGCTGCTGCGCTTCTGGGTGCTGCCGCTCGCGCTCGCGGCGGGGATCGGCCTCCAGCTCGCCTTCCCGGGCGACTTCGGCTACCGGCTCCACGACGGCGGCCCGGCGTACGTCACGTGGACTGCCGTGCTCGCCGGCTCGGCGGCCTTCGCCGTCGCCGCGATCATCCGCTGGCCCGGCCTGCACGAACGCGCCGAACGCATCGGCGCGCTCGCTGCCGTCCTCTTCGTGCTGCCGATCGGCGTGCACGCGGCGGCGAACTGGACAACGCCTGCCCACGACGCGACGAACGACTTGAGCCCCGGGCTGCTCTCCGCGCTGAAGAGCCGGACCTCCGCCGGCCAGGTCGTCTTCTCGGACGCCGACACGGACTACCGGATCGGCGCGTTCCTGCCGGTCTACGTCGCCAACGACCCACCCGCGCACGTGGCCGACACGACCGAGAACCGCCCGTACCAGCGCTACAAGGACGCGCAAGCGTTCTTCAAGACGGGAGACCTCTCGATTCCCGCGCCGGTACGGCGCCCAGTGGATCGTGATCAACACCAACCGCAACAGGACCCCGATGACGATCCAGCCGGTCTGGCAGGACGCCAAGTACAGCCTGTACCGCCTCCAGTAGTGCGCATCCTCATCGTCACCATGTACTGGCCGCCCGCGGGCGGCGGCGGCGTCCAGCGGCCGCTGAAGTTCGCCACCTACCTGCCGGCGCTCGGGATCGAGACGCACGTGCTCGCGCCCGACGACTCGAAGTGGATCCACCGCGACGACGAGCTGCAGCCGCCGAGCCAGGCCTGGGTGCACCGCGTCCGCTACATCGGGCCGCGTGGACGGCGGCCCGCGGAGGAGCTGCACGGCAAGGGCGGGCTCGAGCGCCTCGGCACGCAGGCGTCGCTCGCGTTCCGCCGCGCGCTCGTCCCCGATGCGAGCGTGACCTGGAACGCGACGGCGATCCCGGCTGCGATCCAGGCGGTGCGCCGCGAGGAGATCGACGTCGTCCTGACCACGTCGCCGCCCGGCTCCATCCACCTCGTCGGCGCCGCCGCGAAGAAGGCGACCGGCGTGCGCTGGATCGCCGACCTGCGCGACTCGCTCGTCGCGCACCCGCACCGGCGCGCCGAGAGCGCGGCCGTGCGCGTGAAGGAGAAGGTCGAGCACGGCGTCGCGCGCCTCGTCGCGCGCTCCGCCGACGCGATCGTGACCGTCTCGGACGCGATCGCCGACGAGGCGCGCGCGCTCGACCCGAAGGGCCGGGTGCTGACGATCTCGAACGGCTCCGACTTCGAGGACTTCGCCGGCCTCGAGTACCACCGCGGCGAGCGCCTGCGCATCACGCACACGGGCAGCTTCTTCGGCAAGCGCGACCCCAAGCCGTTCCTGGAGGCGCTCGCCTCCTCGGACGTCGACGCGGTCGCCCGCTTCGTCGGCGGCTTCCGCAGCGAGGATCGCGAGTGGGCCGAGCGGCGCGGGCTCGGCGACCGGCTGGAGCTCTTCCCCTACGTGCCGCGCCGGCGCTCGCTGGAGCTGCAGCGCGAGTCGGAGGCGCTGCTGCTCTTGATCCCCGAGGCCGGCGGCCGCGGCAAGGGCGTGCTCTCCGGGAAGGTGTTCGAGTACCTGGCCGCGGAGCGGCCGATCCTCGCCGTCGTGCCGCCCGACGGGGCCGCCGCCGAGCTGCTGCGCGAGACCGGCGTCGGCGTCGTGGTCGCGCCCGACGACATCGACGGGATGCGCGCCGCGCTCGAGGAGTTGGATGCGCGCTTCAAGGCCGGCACGCTCGAAGCGACGCCGCTCAGCGAGGAGTGGCGCGAGCGGCTCTCGCGACGCGCGCGCGTCGAGGAGCTCGCCGACCTGGTGAGGTCGCTGGCATGAAGAAGGCCGCCGATTGGCTCCTGCTCGCGTCGCTCTTCGTCATGACCTTCGAGAAGGTGCACTGGAACGTCGCCGGCACGATCAACCTGTCCGACATCGTCACGGCGCTGTTCCTGCTCACGCTGCTCGGCGCGTGGGTCGAGGAGGGCGGCGGCGTGGGGACGGTGCCCGGCACCGTGCTGATCGCGGCCGCGTTCGGCGCGACGTTCCTGGCCGTCTACCTGATCGGCTTCTGGGACCTCGACACGACGGACGCGCTGAACCAGTTCGTGAAGGGCGTCGTCAAGTGGGGCGTGCACTTCACCTTCCTCGTCGTCGGGCTGGCGTACGTCGTGCGCCGTTCGCAGGCCTTCTACTGGCGTGCGCTGACGGCGTTCATCGCCGGCTTCGCGGCCAACGCGGCGTACGGCGTCCTCCAGCTCGGCTACGCCGAGCGCGGCGGCGACCTCGACTCGCTCGTGCTCTCGCCGCTGACCGGCGGGGCCAGCTCGATCAACATCTACGGCGCGGTCGGCGGGCAGAGCGTCTACCGCCCGAACGCGCTCACCGGCGACCCGAACCACCTCGGAGTGATGCTGGTGGTGCCGCTGCTCCTGCTGACGCCGCTCTACCTGCGCCTCGAGCAGGACCACCGCTGGCGGCGCCCGCTCGCCGTCCTGCTCGCGTTCTTCCTGATCGTGGAGATCGCGACGCTGTCGCGCTCGGCCGCGCTCGGCCTCGCCGTCGGCTTCCTCGTCCTCGCGCTGCCCTACCGCAAGCACTTCCTGACCGCGCGCTTCCTCGTTCCGCTCTGCGGGGTGGCGGTCGTCCTGCTCGCCGTGGTGAGCCGCCGCCAGAACTTCTTCGAGACGGTGATCAAGTCGCGCATCCAGACGAACGCGGCGGCGGCGTCGCCGCACTTCGACGTCTACAGCTTCATCCCGAACGTGCTGCACTCGCACCCGCTGTTCGGGCTCGGCTACAACAACTTCTCGGTCTACTACGAGTTCGTCACCGGCAAGTCGAACTGGGGGCCGCACTCGTTCTACGTGGCGCTCTTCGTGGAGACCGGCATCGTCGGCGCCGCCGTCTTCGCGGCGTTCCTCGTCTGGGTCTTCCACCGGCTCGGGGTCGCGCGCCGCCTCGGCCGCGGCCTCGCCGAGCTGCACGACCCGCTCGCGCGGCGCGTGCGGCCGCTCGCGTGGGGCTTCACCGCGGCGCTCGCCGGGACGCTGGCCGCGAACGCCTTCTACCTCACCATCCCGTTCTACTACTTCTACGCCCTGGCCATGCTCGCGCTCGCTGTGCCTGTCGTCTTTGCACGCCACCAGAGTTAGTGGCTGACAGCCACTAACTCTGGTTTGTAAGGTTCCCCTTACATGTTCCACTGCGAGACCGCCGAAGAGCTCGCCGCGCGCCGTCGCCTGCTGCGCCGCGCCGCCTGGAGCCTCGTCGCCGGCGTCGCGATCGCCGCGCTGACCTGGAAGGCGGTCACCTCGCCGGACGGGGTCGTGGACCCGACGGCGACCGACGCGCCGTTGAGCCACGGGGCGGTCGTGCTCGACAGTGGGCTGCTCGTCTTCCGGGAGGGGCTCGAGGCGGTGCTCGTGCTCGCGGCGCTGACGGCCAGCTTCGTCGGCGCGAACCGCGGCCTCCGGCGGCCGGTCGCCGCCGGCGCGGGCACGGCGCTCCTCGCATCGGTCGCCACGTGGTTCGTCGCGATCGCTGCTGATCGGCGCGCTCGGCGGCCCCGGCCTCGACCTGCAGGCCGCCACCGGCCTCCTCGCCGTCGCCGTCCTGCTCGTGGTCATGAACTGGTTCTTCCACAAGATCTACTGGACGGGCTGGATCTCGGCGCACAACAAGGTGCGGCGGCGCGTCGCGACGCCGGAGGCCGGCCGGCGCGCGCTGCTCGGGCTCGGGATCCTCGGGTTCACGGCCGTCTACCGCGAGGGCTTCGAGGTCGTGCTCTTCCTCCAGAACCTGCGCATCCGCTCGGGCGACGCGGCGGTGCTCGAGGGCGTCGCGATCGGCTTCGCGCTCACCGTCGGAGCGGGCGCGATCACGTTCTCGGCCCAGCGCCGGCTGCCCTACCGGAAGATGCTCGTCGCCACGGGGATCCTGCTCGGCTTCGTGCTGCTCGTCATGGTCGGCGAGAGCGTCCAGGAGATGCAGCTCGCGGGCTGGCTGCCGGCGACGCCGATCGGGATCCAGTTCCCGGGCTTCGTCAACCTCTGGTTCGCCGCCTTCCCGACGGTCGAGGGGCTCGCCGCCCAGGCGCTCGCGGCCATGCTCGTGATCGGCTCGTACTTCGCGGCGGAGCGAATCCGCCGGCCCGCGCTCGCCACCGCTTGACGTAGCGCCCTCCGGCAGAGACGCTGTCGCGGGATGGCCACCGCGGGGCTGCCCTCCGGAACCGTCACCTTCCTGTTCACCGACATCGAGGGGTCGACGCGGCTGCTCGGAAGCGCGGTCAGCACCGCTACGACGAGCTCGCTGACCGAGCACAACCGAGCTGCTGCGCGCCGCCTTCGCCGCGCACGACGGGCGGGTCGTCGACACGCAGGGCGACTCGTTCTTCGTCGCCTTCCGGACCGCGGCGGACGCGGTGGCCGCCGCCGTCGACGCCCAGCGCGACCTGCGCCGCCTGGCGGGAGGACGTCAAGGTGCGCATGGGCCTGCACACGGGCGAGCCCAAGGTGGGCGAGGACCGGTACGTCGGCATCGGCGTGCACCGCGCGGCGCAGGATCGGCGCCGCCGGCCACGGCGGCCAGGTGCTGCTGTCCTGGACGACCAAAGGGCTGGCCGAGGAGGACCTGCCGCCCGGAGTGACGATTCCGGACCTCGGCGAGCGCCGGCTCAAGGACATCGACCAGCCGCAGCACCTCTACCAGCTCGAGATCGACGGCCTGCCGAGCAAGTTCGGGCCGCTGAAGACGCTCGACGTCGCGCTCGCGCCGCAAGCGGCGGCGCATGTACGCCGGCGCGGCGCTGTCGGCGTGCTGGCGGCTGCCGTCGCGATCCCGGTCTTCGCGCTCGGCCAGGGTGACTCGGGAGGCGGCGTCACGGTGCAGGGGAACGGCGTCGCCGAGATCGACCCGTCCTCGAACCGGGTCGCATCGACGCTCCAGAACGGCGGGTCGAGCCCGGGCGCCGTGACGTACGCGCGCCGGCTCGCTGTGGGTCGCCAATCCGCACGACCAGACGGTCGCACGCATCGACCCGGCCACGAGCAGCGTGACGAAGGTGCTCCCGTTGCCGGACACGCCGAGCACGCTCGCGGCGACGCCGGGCGCAGTCTGGGTGGTTACCTCGATCGCGCAGCCCGTCGGCGTCCACCGCATCGATCCGCAGTTCGACACCGTCGCCCCGCCGGCGATCGTCGGGAACGCTTTCAAGGGTGGGCGGCCCGTGGCGGCGTCGCGCGGCAGCGACCTCTGGGTGGCGGGCTCGCCGGGCCGGTCACCCGCCTGCGCGGCGGCCGGATCGTCGGCAGCGTCGACCCGAACGCGCTCGTCGGCGGCCTCGCCGTGTCTCCGGGCTCCATCTGGGTAACCAGCCGGGAACGGACCGAGTGACCCGCGTGGATTCCGCGACGGGGCTGGCAAGTACTCCGACGACGGTCGGCAACGGTCCCAGCGGGATCGCCTTCGGTGCGGGGGCGATCTGGGTCGCCAACACGCTGTCCGGCACCGTGACCCGCATCGACCCTTCGAGCGGCGGCGTGACGAACACGATCACCGTCGGCGCGAGCCCGGTCGCCATCGCCGCTGACGCCGACGGCGTCTGGGTGGCGAACAGCCGCGACGGGACGGTCACCCGCATCGATCCGACGCCGTCGGAGCTGACGACCACGACCATTCCCGTGGGAGGCATCCCGCAGGCGGTCGCGATCGGCGGCGGACGCGTCTGGGTGAGCGTCCGGGCGCTCGCTCCCGGATTCGTCGGCGCGCCCGCCGCAGGTGCCGCGCGGCTCGTCTGCGCAGGACGATGTCGACTCGCCCGACCCGGCGCTGGCCTACAACACGGCGTCCTGGCAGCTGGAGTACGCGACCTGCGCCAAGCTGCTCAACTACCCGGACAAGCCCGCTCCGGCAGGGACGCAGCTCGTTCCCGAGGTCGCGCAGGCGCTGCCCACCGTGTCCGACGGCGGGAAGACCTACACCTTCACGATTCGCAAGGGGTTCCGCTTCTCGCCGCCCTCGAACGCGCCGGTGACGGCGAAGACCTTCAAGTACACGATCGAGCGCACCCTCAACCCGCGGATGAAGAGCGATGCCGGCAACTTCCCGATGAACATCGTCGGCGCCGCCGCCTACGCACACGGCAAGGCACAGCACATCGCCGGAGTCGCGGCGAAGGGCAACTCGCTGACGGTACGGCTCACAAGGCCGACCCCGGTCGA
>CAWFOB010000003.1:0-79270 GCA_963817375.1 uncultured Thermoleophilia bacterium
ACGAACACGCAGCTGCCCGACCTGGAGCCGGACCTCAACCAGCAGTCGCAGCCGCTGCCTCCCGAGACGCTGCAGGACGTCCCGTCGAGCCCGCTGACGGCGAACGGCAACGTCATCCGCGGCCAGTCCGATAACCGCGGCAACGCCGACGAGCAGCTCACGCTCATCTCGGAGGGCGAGACCGGCTTCTACACGATCCAGATCTCGAACTACGCCGGAACCGACGCGAACCAGCCGTACGTGCTCGAGGTCGAGCAGACCGCGCCGCCGAACCTCGGCGCCTGCGCGCCGCGCACGATGGCGAACACGAACGGGACGGCCCCCGGCCCGACGCCTGCCCTGAGCGCGAGCACCAACACGCTCGACGAGGCGCGGCTGCGCTCGACGCCCGGCTTTGCCGCGGCCGACGTGAACACGCTGATGAGCAAGCTGTCGGCACTCGCCGGCCGCAGCGACCTCGGCATCACCGGCTCGGTCGTGCACGTCGAGGCGAACAGCAACGTCGTCACGGCGTACAACAACTGGTACCAGGTGCCGTGCGATCCGCAGCGCGCCAACGCCGTCGTGCGCACGATCGGCAGCTACCTCGACACGCTGCAGACGACCGCGCCGAACGTCAAGTACATCGTCCTCGTCGGCGGCGACGACGTCATCCCGTTCGCCCGCGTTCCGGACGAGACGCAGGTCGCGAACGAGATCGGCTACGCCGACCAGCTCGGCACGACCAACAACGAGTACCGCGGCTCGACCGGCCAGGGCTTCCTGCTGACCGACGACGTCTGGACGGACAAGGGCGCACCGGACTTCCTCGGACACGAGCTCTTCGTTCCCGAGCTCGCCTCCGGCCGCCTGGTCGAGAAGCCGGCCGACATGTCCAAGACGATCGACGCCTTCACGAGCGCCAACGGGCTGATGACGCCGGCCGCCTCGCTCGTGTCGGGCTACGACTTCCTGAGCGACGGCGCGACGAAGGTCAACGCCCCGTTCGCGACCGCCTTCGGCGCCAACGCGAAGACGCTGATCAACAACACCTGGACGAACACCCAGCTGCTCGCCGGGATGTTCCCGACGTCGGGGACGGCACCGAACATCCTGTCGATCAACGCGCACTTCGACCACCACCGTCTGCTCCCCGCGAACGAGAACGCCGCCGGCACGCAGACGAACCTCGTCACGACGACGGACATCACGTCGCGCGGCGTGAACGCGATGGCGGGCAAGCTCGGCTTCTCGATGGGCTGCCACGCCGGCCTCGTCGTCTCGGACGCGATCTTCAGCGCGCAGCCTGTCCTCGCTTCCGACTGGGGCCAGGCCATGCTCGGCACCGGCGCGTTCGGCTGGATAGGCAATACCGGGTACGGGCTCGGCGACACCGTCGACGTCGCCTACTCCGAGCGGCTGAGCGCCATCTTTGCGGGCAAGCTCGACGGCTCGCTGACCGTCGGCCAGGCGGTCGCCGCCGCGAAGCAGGACTACATCAGCACGCTCGGCGTGATCAGCCCGTACGACGCCAAGGTCGTCAACGAGTGGAACCTCTACGGCCTGCCGATGCTCCGGCTCGGCTCCGGCATTCCGCCCGCGCCGCCGCCCCCGCCGCCGCTCCACACCGACCCGGCGACGAACCTGCAGGCAGCGTCGTTCGACGTCTCGCCGACGTTCACGCCGGTGACGATCGCCGGCGTCGGCAAGTACTACAAGGCCGACAACGGCATCCAGTCGACGCCGCGACGCCCGCTCGAGCCGCTCGTCTCGCTCGACATCACCGAGCCGGCCAGCGTGGGAGTTGCGCACGGCGCGTTCCTGCGCCTGCTCAACTCGCCGGTCAGCGACGAGACGCCGTTCACGGCCGTGTTCAGCCAGGTCGTCACCGACACGTCGGCCGACCAGACCAACCTGACCGGCGTGACGGCGTTCCCGAGCAAGCCGCAGAGCATCTCGACATTCACCGGCATCACCGGGCAGCGCCAGCGGCTGAACCTGATCGTCGGCCTCTTCCGCTCGAGCGGCCCGACCTTCGGCATCAACGGCGTGCAGCGCAACTACTCCCGGCTGGCAGGCGACGTCCTCTACTCGAACTCGTCCGACTGGACGTCGCCGACGCTCGGTGAGCTCGAGACGCTTCGCGTCGGCGCGACGGGCACGATCGGGCTGGCCGCGACGGTCACCGACGTCGACCAGAACGGCGCCCCGGGCACGGTAAAAGCGGTCGCCGTCATCTACCGCGACTGCAACGGCGTGTGGCGGACGAGCTCGCTGACACCCGCCGGTGGCAACCGCTGGTCGGGCGGGGGCGCAGTCACGCCGGCCGGCTGCCAGAACATCGACTACTACCTGGAGGCGGCCGACGCCGCGGGCAACGTCGCCGTATCGAGCAAGAAGGTCCAGGTCGAGCCGCTCGTCGCGCCGCCGGACACGCAGCTGCCGGGCGCGTCGCCGATCACTCACACCCTGGCCGGGACGCTCAGCGCGAGCGGCTGGTACACGAGCGGCGTCCAGGTGACGCTCTCGTCGGGTGACCCGATTTCCTACAGTCTCGACGGCGCCCAGAACGCCGATTACACGGCGCCGTTCACGGTGACCGGCGACGGGCCGCATTTCGTGGCTGCGAGTACCAAGCAGGGGGCGACGCACACCTTCGGGTTCGTCATCGACGGAACCGGGCCGACAACGAAGATCGCGCGAACGCCGGCCACGCCGGATGTGAACGGCTGGTACACGTTCAACGTCCTCGTCCAGGCGTCCGCGGTCGACTCCGGTGGCTCCGACGTCGCGCAGATCCGCTGCGTGCTCGACCCGGGAACCGTGCCGACGTCGTTCGCGCAGCTGCCGTCGAGCTGCCCGTACACGGGCGGCGGCGGCAACGTCACGACGAACGGCGTGCACACCGTCTACGCGGCGGCAATCGACACGGCCGGGAACATAGGCCCGCTCGTCTCCGACACGTTCAAGTTCGACAACGTCGGCCCGACGACGGCGATCAACACGCTGTCGCCCTTCCAGGCCTCGCCGAGCTTCACGGCAGCGTGGACGGGCGACGACGGCATCGGGTCGGGCGTCAAGAACTTCGACATCCGTTACCGCCAGGCGGCGAGCAACGCGTCGACGTTCGGGTCGTACGTCGCGTGGCAGTCGGCGAACCCGGCGACGAGCGCCGTGTTCAGCGGCACGCTTGGCTCGACGACGTGCTTCTCGGGGCGCGCGCGCGACAACGCGGGGTGGACGACGATTGCGTACAGCCCGGAGGTGTGCACGGTCGCGCCGCTCGACGACACGTCCCTGACGCGCTCGGGCTCGTGGTCGACGGTGAGCGCGAGCGACCTCTACAACGGCAGCGTGTCGCGGTCGACGTCGGTTGGGTCGACGCTGACGTCGCCGACGATGGCCGGCAAGCAGATCGGCGTGCTGGTCACGAAGCAGCCGGGCGGCGGCACGATCCAGCTGCGTTGGAATGGCATTACGCAGGTGACGCAGAGCCTGAGCGCGGCGTCACGGACGCCGAAGCAGCTCGTCAGCTTCACACTCGGTTCGGTGCAGAGCGGGACGCTGCAGGTCTACGTTTCGGGCGCCGGCACGGTCGACGTCGACGCCGCGGGCGCGTACAAGACGCCGTAGCTCACCAGACGAACGGGATGAGGCGCCGCGGCGTGCGCGCGCGATAGTCGCCGTAGTCGGGGAAGCGCTCGTCGAGCCAGAGCTCCTCCCGCCGGGACTTCAGGTCGGCGAACACGGCGAGAACGAGGGTCAGCACGGCGCCGGGCACGGTTGCGAAGACGATCGACCAGCCGGCGCCGACCAGGATGCCGCCGGCGTACATCGGGTGGCGGACGAGCCGGTAGGCGCCGTTCGTCCGCAATTTCGCGTCCCTTCGCGGCGCGGGGAACGGCGTCAGCGCCCTCGCCGAGCCGAGCCCGATGCCGCCGGAGAGGAGGAGCGCCGCCCCGGAGGCGATGAGCACGCCGCCGACCGCGTACGCGACGGGTGCGATTGCGGACGGCCAGCCGGCGCCCGCGAGCGCCGACAGCACGATCGCCGCGATCAGCACGACCTGTGCGGCGACCCAGCCGCTGCCGCGCCTGCCGAGTTCCGGCAAGGACGGGTGCGTCGGATGCGTGGAGCTCATCGGGGCAAGCGTCCATCCGGCTGCAGTGGTGCGCATCAGCGGCTCCACGGATCTCCGCGGCTACGATGGGAAGCGAACACACATACGGGGGCGACCTGGTCTCGACGTGGTCGTAACTCCGGCAGAGCTGCAAGCCGAGGTCTCCGGTCGGCCTCGTAAAACAACCGGAAAACAAACGCAAGTGCGAACGATGAGTCCGCACTCCCGCTCGCTGCCTAACCAGTAGCGAAGGGCATCGCTCCGAGCTCGGCCCGTGGCTCGGGAGAGCGGTGTCAGAAAACGGGCTCGGCGCCAACGGAGAGTCACTCGCCCGCGGCGCGACACTGAAGGAGGACTAGCCCGGCAGCAGGTCGGCCGTTCACCGGCCGCCGGGCGAAACCAAAGGGCGGCCTAAGCTTGTAGATGTTCTGTCAGGAGCGTCCGCGGACGCGGGTTCGATTCCCGCCGCCTCCATCTTTGGCTTGTACTACGGACGTGACCTTCGCTCGCATCCGCGGTTCCCGATCGGCCCAGAGGTCGATTACGTCACGCAGCGGCGGCAACCCGGACCTCGAGCAGCTCCGCGGGCTGCGCTGGAACTAAGCCCGACCGCGCACGCCAATCCTCGTAAGCTTCGCGTTCGTGAGGCTCGTGGTCACCGGAGCGAGCGGGAAGGCTGGTCGGGCAGTTGTCCGTGATCTGGTCGAGCATGAGCACGACGTCCTGGGTGTCGACTTGGTCTCGCCGACAGAATCGCCTGGGGCGTTTCTGCTCGCCGATCTGACCGACTTCGCCCAAGCGGTCGAGTGCCTGGCGGGTGTCGAGGCCGTCGTTCACCTGGCAGCGATTCCTGCCCCGGGAATCCACACCGAGGAGACGACTTTTCGGACGAACATGCTGAGCACCTACAACGTCTGCGAGGCGGCGCGACTGCTCGGTCTGCGACGAGTTGTCTGGGCGTCGAGCGAGACCATCCTCGGGCTCCCGTTCGAGCGGGAACAACCGGCGTACGCGCCGATCGACGAAGAGCACCCGGCGTATCCCGAGTCGAGCTACGCGCTTTCGAAGCTGCTCGCAGAGGAGCTTGGCCGTCAGTTGTACCGGTGGTCCGGCACGCCGTTCGTCGCGCTTCGCTTCTCGAACATCATGGAGCCGGAGGATTACGAGAGGTTTCCTTCTTTCTGGAGCGACGCGACGCTGCGGCGATGGAATCTGTGGGGCTACGTCGACGCTCGCGACGTCGCCCAGAGCTGCAGGCTCGCGCTCGACGCCGATGTGGGCGCAGAGCACTTCATCGTCGCCGCAGCGGACACCGTCATGAATCGTCCGAGCCGGCAGCTGATGGCTGAGATTTACCCCTCGGTGCCCTGTCGGCTCACTACCGGCGACTTCGACACGCTTCTCTCGATCGAGAAGGCCCGGAACCTACTGGGCTACGAGCCGGTGTGGTCTTGGCGCGATCACATCGCGGACCGAACCGATTGAAACGTTGCGCGGGTTCGATTCCCGCCGCCTCCAGTACGAACGATGACCGGGCGGATCTCAGGTGCGCTCGGTCAGCGCCCTCTCGATCCGGTCGAGCCGCACGACGATCTCGGCCAGCGCCTCGGCCGACGCCTGGGCGTCCGCGCGGCCGGGCCGTTCCTCACGCGACCGCGCGACGAACCCACTGGTGATCGCGGCCGTGATAACGCTGAGAAACCCGATCCCACCAAGCATGACGAACGTCGCCACGATTCTGCCGGCGACGCTCGTCGGCACCGCGTCGCCATAGCCGACCGTCGTCACCGTCTGAATCGCCCACCAGAGGCCGCCGCCGATCGACGGGAAATTGTGGTGATCGGCCACCGTCATCAGGAGGCCGGACGCAACGGTGATCGTGATGGTCACCGTGGCGATGATGACCGCGGCCTGACTGGGCCTCGCGGCACGGGCAAGCCTGCGCTCGAGCCAGCGCTCGACCTTCGTCTCCTCACCCATGCGGGACGACGTTCGCGACGCCGGCGGCCGGTCCTGCTGTCGCGATCCGGGCAGCGTCACATTCCCGCCGCCTCCATCTCTGGCTTGACCGAGCGGTTCCGGCAGCAGCCTGGGTCAGCGCGGCAGCGGGTTTGGGCCGGTGGCGGTGACCAGCCGCTGTGGCACCCAGTCGTCGGCGTGGCTGAAGCCGTCGAAGCGCGCTCCGCCGAGGACGCAGGCGTCGTACAAGGAGCGGCGGTAGAACTTCACGTGGGTGAAGTCCTCGAACAGGACGTAGTACGGCTCGTTGTCGGGACTCTGAAACTGCTGACCGGTTAGCGCAGCCCTATGCACTCGTGAGAAGTCGTCGACGTCCTCACCGACGACGACGCCGAGGTGCTCGAGGCCCATCCGGTAGACGCGCTGGTGAACGGGCGGGATGAGCTCGATGAGCGAGACCGGAGTCCCGTCGAGGACATCGAGCGGCTCGGCGAGCACGACCTTGGAGATCGGACGCCCGTTCCAGACGTTCTCGGTGTTCGCCCTCGCATGGCGCTCGAGAAGAGTGCGCTGGTGGATGTAGATGTCCCAGTCGGCGACGCGGACGGCGAGGTGGCTGAGCGGGTAGGGCGCGATGTCGATGCCGCGGGCAACAAGACGGTCGCGCTGCATCGCTGCGAAGGCTCGGTAGTCCCCGATGATCTCGGCGATCGGATCAGACGTCGACATTCCCGCACACTCGCACAACGGGGCGTCCTGTCCCCTGAGTGTGTGCTGATCGCCGCGGCGCTCACTGCGATCGTCGTCATCGCCATCCTCTCCGTCTTGCTAGACCTGTTCACTCGGCGGTCGGCCGGGACCGGGCAGACGCACGACCGCACGCACGTTCCGAGCGCCAGCCCCTCCTAGTTCACGGAGATACGCGGTCGCGCTGCGGACCGAGCCGGCGGCCGTTTGTCACTGCGTTTCAAACAAGCAACAATCGTGACGTGGCGTTCTGCCCGAGCTGCGGCCGGCTACTGCCGGTCGAAGCTCATTTCTGTCCGAGTTGCGCCAGTCCGGTCATGGTCACCCAGCCGGAAGGGTCGACCGAGGAGCGGAAGCTCGCCACCGTGCTGTTCGCCGACCTGGTCGGCTCGACCGAGCTCGCCGGCTCCCAGGATCCCGAGCGAACGCGCGCATTGCTGAACCGCTTCTACGACGCGATGGCAGCCGAGATCGGCGCCGCCGGTGGAACGGTCGAGAAGTTCGTCGGCGACGCAGTCATGGCGGCGTTCGGCGCGCCCGCTGCGCAGGAGGATCACGCGGAGCGCGCCATCCACGCCGCGCTCTCGATGCAGCGCCGGCTCGAAGAGTTGTTCGGCGACACGCTGTCGTTGCGCATCGGCTTGAACACGGGCGACGTGGTGGTCGGACAGCCGCGCGAGGGCAGCTCATTCGTCACGGGCGACGCCGTCAACGTCGCCGCGCGCCTCGAACAGGCCGCCGAGCCGGGCGAGATCCTCGTTGGTGAACGCACCGCTGCGGCTGTCGGAGGCGCGTTCGAGCTGAGCGAGCAGACGACGGTCGCGGCGAAAGGGAAGGCCGGCGGGGTCACCTGCCGCCGGGTCGTTTGCGCGGTCTCGCTCATGCGGCCGCGGGGCGTGGGCGGGCTACGCCATTCCTTCGTCGGTCGCGAGCCGGAGCTGAACGCGCTGCAACACGCGTACCGTCAGGCCGTCGAGGAACGGGAGCCGCGGCTCGTCACGGTCATGGGCGACGCCGGGATCGGGAAGACGACCCTGATCCGCGAGTTCTGGGAGTGGTTGGGAGAGGGGTCGCCCGCCACTCACCGGCGCACGGGACGCTGCCAGTCGTACGGCAGCGGAGTCGCATACCTCCCGCTGGGCGAGATCGTCCGTGAGCATTTCGGTCTCCTCGAGAGCGACGCGCCCGACCGGATACGGCGTCGGCTCGGTCGTCGTGCGATCCTCGGCCTGACGTTGGGGCTGGAGGCGCCGGCGGACATCCATCCGCTCGCCGCGCGCGACCGGCTGCGGCAGGCTTGGGTGTCCTTCCTCGACGAGCTCGTCGCCGAGCAGCCGGCAGTCGTGCTCGTCGAGGACCTGCACTGGGCCGACGAGGCGCTGCTCGACCTCCTCGAGGCCGGACTGCAGGACGTCCGCGGCTCCCTGCTGCTGCTCGCGACCGCGCGGCTCGAGTTCGCCCAGAGCCGGCCTGCATGGGGTGGGCGCGGGCGTGGCCGCGATGGGCAGACGCTCTGGCTCGAGACGCTTTCCCAGGCGGACTCCGCCCGCATGCTCCAGGAGCTGGTCCCGGCGGACTTGCCGGAGTCCGTACGCGCCGTCGTGGTCGACCGCGCCGCCGGGAACCCGTTCTTCGTCGAGGAACTCGTCCGGACGCTGATCGACCAGGGCGTCCTCGAGCCGCACAACGGCACCTGGACCGCACGCGAGCTTGCCAGCGACTTTGCCGTACCCGACAACCTGCGGGCAGTCCTCGCAGCGCGAATCGACCTGCTCGCTCCGGCCGACAAGGCGGGCCTTCAGGCGGCCGCGGTGATCGGCCGCACATTCTGGGCCGGTCCCGTATACGAGCTGCTCGGGGACGTCGACCCGGACCTCCAGCTGCTCGAGGACCGTGACTTCATCCGCCATCGCTCCGGCTCCTCGCTCGCCGGTGAGCGCGAGTTCGTGATCAAGCACGCGTTCACGCGCGAGGTCGCCTACGGAAGCCTCCCGACCGTGAAACGCGCCCGGCTCCATGCGCTGTTCGCCGCCTGGCTCGAGCGCACCAGCGACGGAGGCGACGAGCACGCGGCGATGCTCGCGCACCACTACGCCGAAGCCGTACGACCCGAGGACGCCGACCTCGCCTGGTCGGGGCAAGACGACGAGCTGGCGCGCCTCCGCGCGCAGGCCGTCACCTGGCTCCGCCGTGCGGCCGACCTCGCCGTCGGCCGCTTCGACATCGAGGAGGCGCTCGGACTGCTCCGCCGCGCGCTCGAGCTCGAGCCGGGACACGTCGACCTCTGGTGGGCGACAGCTCGCGCGAACGCGCTCAAGTTCGACGGTGAGGCGTACTGGGAGGCGATGCTGAGGGCGACTGAGGCGACGAGCGAGCGGGAAACGCTTGCCGAGCTCTACGCGGAACTCGGCCTCGTAAGCACGCTGCGCGCGGCCATGTGGAAGCGTCTGCCCGACGACGAGCTCGTCGGTGGCTGGGCCGACCGGGCACTCGAGCTGGCCGAGCCCGGAAGCCGCGCCCACGCAAAGGCGGAGCTGACGCGCGCCAATCGGAGCGACGACGTCGAGGCGGCCGACCGTGCGATTGCGATCGCCGAGCGTCTTGATGACGTCGAGCTGCTCTCGTACGGCTACGACACCCACGCCGGGATCGCGTTCGTGACCAGCGAGTACCACGAGGCGCTCGTCTGGGACTACCGTTCGCGTGCGCTCGCCGACAGGATCACCGACCCGGATCACCGGGCCCTGAACGCGTACTGGTCCGTCGTCTACGAGCTCGGCCTCGGACACTTCGACGAGGCACGAGCCCACGCTCGCCGGCTCGAGGAGATCGCCGCACGGCTGAGCGCGCACCACATGGTGCATGCGGTGGCCTCGACGCTCTTTGTCGAGGAGCTGGCGGGCCGCTGGGAGGCGATCCGCGAGCTCCAGCCTCGCATCGAGCGGAGTGTCGCGGCGAACGTCGCGACCCCGTGCGTGCTGAACGCAAGCCTGTTGCTGTCGTGCGCCGTCGCCTGCGCCGAGCGCGGCGACGCGGACGAGGCGCGCCGCCTGGAGCGCGCCGAGCAGGAGCTCGGCATGGCCGGCTACCAGCTGTTCCTCGATCCGCTGCGGGCGCGCCTCGCTCTGATCCGCGGCGACCTCGAGCAGCAGGAGGGACTACTGGAGAAGATGGACCTGTGGTACTGGGCGACGCACGGTCACCTTCTGGGTGTGACGACCCGCCTGGACGTCCTCCTCGCACTCGGGCGCACGGACGCGGTCGAGGAGTCGGCGATTCCTCTCGTTCAGCCAGGAACGTACGTCGAGCCCTTCGCCCTGCGCGCTCTCGGGCTCGTTCGGGGCGACTCCGCGCTCATCAGTCAGGCGATTGACCGGTTCGAGGCGCTGGGACTGGACTGGCACGCGGCCCACACGCTGGCGGACTTCTCTCACGCACACAACGGTTGAGCGCACGGAACCACAGAGTTCCCCGCAAAGGCTCCGGACCATGGAGGTTTCCGGATCGCAGTTAGGGCTCGTCGACGACCGCGCCGTCCTGCGATTCCCATGACGAAGCTGCCGTCGTTCGCACGGGGTGGTCTACGAGATCAAGTCAGTCGATAGCGCGCTCGCGCACGCAAGCGGCCTTTGCCGGGACGCCGCGCCACCCGCTTTTGCCCGGCTCAGTCTCCGCCGTGCTCTTGAATCGACGCTGCGATGTCATCGACGTGAGTGTGGAAGACGAAGTGGCCCTCACCATCGAAGACATGAAGGGCCGCGTTCGGCAATTCTGACGCCATTCTCTCGGCGAAGACGACGGGGACGACCGGGTCGTTGCGCCCATGCCAGAGTTCGACTCGCGCGGTCAAGGCGCTGAGATCGAACGGCCACGCCGTGACGTAGGCGCGGAGGTCGTCGACTATTGCGCGGGTTGCCCGCGTGCCCGCTGCGTGGTCGGTCAGGTCGTCGCGCAGATCCTCGGGTGCGGTGGTTCGCACGTACTGGGCGACGGCGCTGATCTGGGCCCCCCGGGCAGGGCCTTTGAAGAACCAGGTAGCGGCTTCGGCCGGGGAATCGAGCCGTCTGGCGAGGTCTCTCCGGAAGAGACGGAAGGCGCCGGCAACGAGTGGGGCGAAGATCACGGGGGCGCCCGCAATGCACTTCAACGGGAGCCGTCGCCGCCAGGGAAGATCTCTCCCGGCCTCGCCCGCGAGCGAGCACAGACCGCCCCCGATGTGCACAACCGTGACTCGGTCGGCCGCCACCGATGCTGTTGCGAGCGCGTAGCCTGCCCCGCCGGAGAATCCCACGACGGCGAACTGGCCGAGCCGCAGTTCGTCGGCGACGGCGAGGACGTCCTCAGCGACACCGATCAAAGAGCCGCGCGGATTTGGGTCCGAGCGCAGATAGCCCGGCCGATCAAGCGAGACGAGTCGGACGCCCCGCAGGCGCGCCGCTGCGTCAAGCGAACGCGCCTCGCTCGCCGACGATGGTGTCCCGTGGAGGTAGATCGCCGCAACCCCGGCGGGGTCGCCAAGCTCCGCGTATTCGATCCGACGTCCATCCGCCAGCCGCAATCCATGCCGGATCACGAAGCGGCCCTCAACGTCCCCAGCAAGCCCCACTGCCGTTGCCCGTGGTCGATCTCTTCATCACAGATCAGATCAGCGTAGAGCGGCAACCCACCCGCCGCACCTTTGGGGGTCATTCCCGAACGCTGGCGCACCCGAGCGTGCTGTCGCTCGACGGACTGGACTCTTTGGGCTCGCCGGCGGGATCGTCAGAGCCAGTCGCGGCGCCTGATCCGGCGGCGGCGTAGAGTCGGCTGCCGGGTGGTTCGTCGTGCCCGCCAGCGTCAGAAAGGGAAGCGGCCGTGCTTTTTCACGTCACTTGGGAGTTCATCGATACGAGCGAGGATGGCATTCGCAGGTCGCTCGGCGTCTTCTCGCAATGGCAGCCACCAGCGGGAGCCGAGTTCAAGGGGTTCTACGGGTTCGCCGATGGCGGAGGAGGTGTGGCGCTGATCGAGGCCGAGAGCGCTGCCGCGCTCGCCCGTACCACGGCCCCGTGGGCGCCGTGGTTGCGTTTCACGACGAATCCGATCGTGCCGATCGAGGAATCGTCCGCCATCGCCGGGGAGGCCGTCGCCTTCCGCGACTCGGTTAGCTGAAATGTGGGCGCGCGTGGCGAGGTTCGAGGGCGACCCGGCAGACGTTGACGCAAGGGTGCAGAAACTTCGCTCCGCCCTTGACGCGGGGTCGTTTCCACCCGAGCTTGCAGACGCGACGTTCCTGCTTCTCGTCGATCACGAGTCGGGAGGAATGCTCGGGGTGACGCTGTTCGACAGCGAGGAGGCGATGCGAACCGGCGATACGGCGATGAACGCGGGGCCTGGCAACGCCGGCAGCCGCTCCACGGTCGAGTTCTACGAGGTGCCTCTCCACACGCTGTAGTGGCTGCTCGGCGCTGATCGGCCCAGGGGTGTTGACCAGGCTCAAGCTCGGGGCGACACGGAGCGAGCGTGTCCTAGCGGCAACGCGCCGCCAGCGCCCAGCACCTCACCGAGACTGACATCAAGGCGCTCATCCGCGCGCTCGAAAAGGTCAGCGCCCACGCACGCCCGCTCAGGCCCGGTCGCATCCGCGGCTAGCGAGAGAGGCCTCCACACGACCGGTTGCCCGGCGTCTCAGGCCGCTCGTCAGGCAAGCGTTCGGCGGTCGACCACGCGCTGGAGCTTCCCGCCTTCCGAGCGGGGGATGGTTCCCGGCGCGGCGAGGCTCACTTGAAGCGAGCAGCCGATGGTCTCGTTGAGGAGACGCTCGCTCCGCGCGCGCAGCTCGCGGACATGATCGTGCTCCTCCGAGAGGCTCTCGGCGCCGGCCTCCCGCAGGAAGGTCTCGCTCACCTCGATCTCGACCTCGGCCTCGTCCAGCGTGCCGGTGCGGGTGACGATGATGCGGTAGTTCGGCGTCAGCTCGGTCAGGCGCAGGAGCGTGGCCTCCACCTGCGTCGGAAAGACGTTGACGCCGCGGATGATCAGCATGTCATCGGCCCGTCCAGTGATCCGTGCCATGCGCACGAGCGTCCGCCCGCACTCGCATTCGGCGGTGCTGAGGCTCGTGATGTCTCCGGTCCAGTAGCGGACGAGCGGCAGGGCCTCCTTCGTCAGCGTCGTGAGCACCAGAACGCCCTCTTCGCCCTCGGCGCGCGGCGTGCCCGTCTCCGGGTCGACGACCTCGGGGAGAAAGTGGTCCTCGTTGACGTGCGAGCCGGCGCGCTCCACGACGCACTCGCACGAGACGCCCGGCCCGATCACCTCGGAGAGCCCGTAGATGTTGGTGCTGCGTACCCCCAGGCCGGCGTCGATGCTCTCTCGAACGGCCTCCGTCCACGGCTCGGCTCCGAGGAGCGCGAAGCGGAGGCTGATCTCGTCCGGCGCGACGCCTCGCTCGTCGAACGCCTGGGCAAGCGTCAGCGCGTAGCTGGGCGTGCAGGCGATCACATCCGGCCGGAAGTCCTCGATCAGCATCAGCTGCCGCTCGGTCATGCCGCCGGAGACCGGGACGACGGCCATCCCCAGCCGTTCGCCGCCGGCGTGAAGGCCGAGACCGCCCGTGAACAGGCCGTAGCCGTACGCGTTGTGCAGAACCATCTCAGGCTCTGCTCCCGCCATCGCAAGGGCGCGCGCGTTCACCCGGGCGAACAGGTCGAGATCAGCCGCGGTGTAGCCGACCACGGTCAGCTTCCCCGTCGTCCCGGACGAGGCGTGGACGCGGGCGAGCTGCGCGCGCGGGACCGCGAGCATCCCGAACGGGTAGGTGTCGCGGAGGTCGTCCTTGCGGGTGAAGGGGAGAAGCTTCACGTCGTCGACGGAGCCGATGTCGCCCGGCTCGAGATCGCGCAGGCGCTCCCGGTAGAGCGGGACCCGCTCCTTGACGGAACCGACCAGCGCCCGGAGCCGCTCGGTCTGAAGCGACCGGAGCTCCATGCGCGGCATCGTCTCCAGCTCGCGCTCGAAGATCACGCGGGCATTCTCTGCCGACTCGGGTCAGCCCTGCCCGTGGCGGCGCTCTGGGTCGCGCGCCGACCCGGCCGTCACGGTTCGGAGAGGCGTGAGAGCATGGCCTCGACGCGATCCAGACGTGCTCGCAGGTCGTCGAGCCCGGCCTGGAGTCGCTCATCCGCCCTGGCCTTGTCGGCGTCCTCCGCCGCGTCGCGTTCCGCTTCGGCCCGCGCGACGAACGTCGAGGTGATCGCCGCGATGATGATCGTGAGGAAGGCGATGCCCTCGAGCATCACGAACGTGGCGACGATCCGTCCGGAGGTGTGCGCGGGGGTCACGTCGCCGTAGCCGACGGTGGTCACGGTCTGCAGAGCCCACCACATGCCCACCCAGACGTTCGGGTACTCGTCGTGGTCGAGCAGCCGCATGGCGACACCGCCGGCGACGACCACGACCGCCGTCGCAGTGACGATGACGCCGGCGGCGGTCCGAACGGAGGGAGGCTCGCGCAGGAAGCGCGACATGCGCCGCTCGATCAGATTCGGGCGTGGGACGCGGGGCATGCGTCTCACCCTAAATGGGAAGAAAGCGTGAGCTGAAGAGCTACCGGACGACCGGTCTAATCTCGATCCCCTCGTCGCGGAAGACGGTCTCGAGCTCGAACCACGTCACAGGCGGGAACGTATGCGTCAGTCCACGAGCACGAGGAACGGCTTACCCTGCTCGACGAAGTAGGTCGCGAGCTCCGCCGCGTTGCCGCTGCCCACGTTCCTGACTGAGTGAGGCGTCTCGGGAGGGACGATCAGCACCTCGCCGGCCCCGTACGTCCGCGGCTGCCGGCCGTCGATCGAGTACTCCAGCGAGCCTTCGAGCACATAGATGATCTCCTCGCCCGGATGCTTGTGCCGGAACGCCGGCGCCTCCGGGCTGATGTCGACGCGGTTCTGAATCACCTCGCGCCCGGGGACGCTGAGGTCCTGGCGCTGAAGGTCTGTCCGTGTGATTCCCGGTGCCTGCATCGCGGTGGTCATGGCAGCCTCCTGTCTCGTCGTTGCCGAGGCGAGGATCATCGTGCGGTCGGCCGCCGATCGCACCAGTCGGGGCCCCTGGTCGAGGCACTGGTCGTTTAGGAGCCGGGTAGCGTCCGCGGCGATGTCGATCCCGGAACGCCTGCTGCAGCGCATGGATGAGCTCGGAGCCGTGCTCGCCCGCCGCGGTGACGCGATCGCCCTGATCGGTCTCGGCTCGGTCGGCGTCGACCTCGACCGCCTGGACGAGCACTCCGACATGGACTTCTTCGTCGTGGTCGACGACGGCGCCAAGCAGCGCTACCTCGACTCGATCGACTGGCTCGAGGCGCTCGGGCCGGTTCAGTTCAGCTTCGCGAACAGCGTGGACGGGCGAAAGGTGCTGTTCGCCGACGGGCTCTTCGCCGAGTACGCGATCTTCACTGTCGTGGAGCTCCACGCCGGCTCGTTTCCGCCGGGCCGGCTCGTGTGGGCACGCGACGACGCGCCGGCCGGGATCGAACGCTCGGGCAAGCCGCTCGAGCCCTCGCCGCACGCCGACCCCGAGTACCAGGTCAACGAGGCGCTCACGAACCTCTACGTCGGCCTCCATCGCGACGCACGCGGCGAGCGGCTGGCCGCGACCCGCCTCATCCAGTCCTACGCGGTCGACCGCCTCCTCACCCACCTCGAGCTGACCGAGCCCGGCCCGCGCCAGGACATGTTCGTCATCGAGCGCGGGGTGGAGCGCCGCTGGGGGCCTGACGTGCTTCCGCTCGCGCAGTTGGTCCCCGGCTACGACCGGAACCGCGAGGCGGCCCTCGCGATCCTCGGCTGGCTGGAGGCGCGCGCCGAGGTCGACCCGATGCTCGCCGCCGAGATCCGCCGCCTCGCCGGCCAGTAGGCAGATCCGGCCCTCGCCGCGACGAAGGCCGGATCCGCGGTTCCTACGCGCCGTAGCGCCCGACGAGCTCGGCCGCCTGCGGCCGGCCCTTGTGCCCGGCCGCCTGCATGATCGGCGGGACGTCGGGATCGGACACGAAGCTCTGCCAGCCTGCGGCGTCCCAGTCGAAGAGCGCCCAGACGCGGTCCTCCTCGTTCGGGTCGCGGAACACGAGCGCGCCCTTCGAGCCGTGCAGCTCCCGCTTCTCGGCGCCCTTCGTCGAGAAGACCTCCACGAAGCGGTCCAGGTCCTCGATCTGCGTCGTTGCCAGGATCATCGTCGCCTCCTTGTCGTCCTCCGCGCCGGGCTCGACGCGGCTGTCTCGACGACGCTACGGCGCGCCAGGGCGCACGGCATCGGGCGAACGCCCCATGATGTCCTGCTCGTACGCCCACACCGTGGCGGCGGCGCGGCTGCGCACGCCGGCCTTGCGGTAGACGTGCTCGATGTGGCTGCCGACGGTCTTGACGGAGATCCCGAGCTCGTCGGCGATCCCCTGGTTCGACTGGCCGCGCACGAGCGCGAGCAGCACCTCGAGCTCGCGCCGCGTGAGCCCCGCCGGCAGCTCGCGCGGCCGTTTCGAGACGCGGTGCCCGGCCGCGGCGAGGACGGCGTCGACCGCATCAGCGTCCAGGCACCCGTCCTGCGCCTCGCGCCTGAGCTCCGCCTCCGTCGCTTCGGCGTCGAGGGCGTCCCGGTACGGGCGCGCCTCGCGCATGGCCACGTAGCAATCGGCGGCCGCGAGGATGCGCGCGCCCTGGTCGAGGGTCGTCGCGCGTGAGCCCCGGTGGTAGCCCGAGCCGTCGAGGCGCTCGTGGTGCGAGCCGGCCAGGAGGCCGATCGCCCTCAGCGTCGACGACTGCGCGAAGGCGCGCTCCGTGAAGTGGGCATGAAGGCGGACGCGCTCCCACTCCCCGAAGCCAAGCGCGCCGGGCTTCTCCCAGATCGCGTTCGTCACGCCCAGGCGTCCGACGTCGTGCGCAAGGGCGGCGCGCCGCACGAGCGTCACTTCGTCGGCCTCGAGGCCCATCCGCCAGGCGGCCGCCTCAGCGAGCTCCGCCACGCTGGTCGAGTGCTCGCGCAGCCACGGCGACTTGAGGCCGGTGAGCGCGGCGATGGCCCCGAAGGCGGCATCGATCTGCTCGCCTTCGACCCAGATCCGGGGCAGCGGCTCGGCGTCGAGCGCCTGTGTCCAGATCTGCTCCTCGTCGAGATCGCCGCGGAGCTCGTCGAAGTGCGACGCTGCGAGGCCGGCGAGACGCGGGTCGTAGGCGGCGCCCGCCCGGCGCTCGACGATCGCCCGGGCTCCATGCGAGCCCTCGGCGGAGAGAAAGAGCGAGATGTCCCTCGCCACGTGCAGGAGGCGGGCCGGCAGCGGGATCGCCTCGCCGGCGGCGTCCGGGATCCCACGGCCGTCCCAGCGGGCGAAGACGAACTCGAGCCCTGCCTGGACGCCGGGGCCGAGGCCGAGCCAGCCGGCAAAGCGCTGCGCAACCTCGCACATGGCCGCGAATGACTCGCGACCCCGCGCCGGGTTGGCCAGGACGGCCTCGAGCATCTGCTCGCGCACCTCGGGGGGCCTGCCCGCACCGACGTGCTCGCGGTAGAAGGCGAGCACCGCGTCACGGTCGGTGGTGTCGATCAGGAAGAACGCGGCCCGGTGGCCGATATCGTCGCCGAAAAGCTGGCCCGCCTCGTGGCTGTTCGACGTGCAGCCCGCCGCGTGCAGCAGCGCGACGTAGTAGGCGTCCGAGCACTCGGCGTCCGTGGCCCCGGCGAGCTCGCCGAGGCGGACGGCGAAGATCGCCGTGCGCAACGCGTGCTCGAGCGGCTGGCCCGTGCCGAGATCGGTCGCGAGCGAGAGCACCGCGACCAGCTCGGCCGCGCGCACCGGCTGCTCGACCGCCCGCTCCACCTCCGTCAGTCCCTCAGGAGCTCCTGGAAGGCCGGCTCGTCGCGGATCGGGTCGAAGTCCGAGTCCTTCCGGGCGTACTCGCGCAGCGGCGGGTAGAGCTCGATCGCCTGCCGCAGGTGGTCGACGGCGTCGGCCGGCCGCCCCGCGAGCGCCTCGCAGCATGCCGTGTTGTAGAGCGGGTTCGAGTACCCGGGATTCGCCTCGACGAGCTCGCGGCCCCTGTCTGCCGCCTCCTCGTATCGCCCGGCCAGGTAGAGCGGGTTCACCGGCGCCCAGAGCTCCCACCCTCCGGCCGTGTAGGTCTGCCCCGGGGTCGCGCCGGCGGCCAGGATCGTCGTCTCCGGCTCCTCGGCGAACGCCGTCCGCTTCGACTCCGGCGAGACGAACACGTACGTCCCGGCCGGCGCGTCGACGTCCTCGCCGTCGATCTCGAACCGGGCGCGCCCACGCCAGACGAAGTAGAGCTCCTCGTCCTGGCCCTCCTCGTCGTGCTCGTTGATGATCCGGTCGCCCGCTGCGTGGCCCGTCCAGGCGTTCAGGCCGAACGAGGTGATGCCGAAGTGGTGCCGCACCGGCCGGTACGGGCAGCGGCCGTCGGTGATCTCCTCGATCTCGTCCAGGCTCGCGACGCGGTAGCCGTCCACGTGCCGGAGTCTACGGTTCAGGCGCATGGATCTCGGCCTCGTCACCTTCGCCGACCTCGCGCCGGGGCAGCCGCCGGTCGAGCGCATGCAGAACCTGCTCGAGGAGGCGCGGCTGGCGGACGAGCTGGGCCTGAAGCTCTTCGCCGTCGGCGAGCACCACCGGCCGGACTACCTCGTCTCGTCGCCCGCCACCGTGCTCGCAGCCATCGCCGCCCAGACGAGCCAGATCCGCCTCTCGAGCGCCGTCACGGTGCTCTCGTCGGACGACCCGGTGCGCGTGTTCCAGCAGTTCGCGCATCTGGACCTGATCTCCGGCGGGCGCGCGGAGATCATGGCCGGGCGCGGCTCGTTCACCGAGTCGTTCCCGCTCTTCGGCTACGACCTGCGCGACTACGACGAGCTCTTCTCCGAGAAGCTCGAGCTGCTGCTCGCGATCCGCGACTCGGCGCGCGTCACGTGGTCGGGGCGCCACCGCGCTCCGCTCGCCGATGCGGTCGTGTGGCCGCCGCCCGTGCAGGAGCCGCTGCCCGTGTGGGTCGCGGTCGGCGGCACGCCCGAGTCGGTGGTGCGCGCCGCGCGCCTCGGGCTGCCGATGACGCTCGCGATCATCGGCGGCCAGACTGCCCGCTTCCAGCCGTTCGCCGAGCTCTACCGGCGCGCCTGGGCGGAGGCGGGACACGAGGGAGAGCCGACGCTGGCGATCAACACGCACGCCTTCGTCGCGGAGACCGAGGAGCAGGCGGTGGCCGCGTTCGGGCCGCCGTACCTCGAGGTCATGAACCGCATCGGTCGCGAGCGCGGCTGGCCGCCGTCGGGCCGGGCGGAGCTCGACGCGCTGCGTGCGCCGGATGGCCCGCTCGCGCTCGGCTCCCCGGAGCAGGTCGCCGAGAAGATCAATCGCATCCAGGAGCTCTTCGGCCCGCAGCGCTACCTCGCGCACATGAGCATCGGCGCGGTCGCCCACGCCGACGTCATGCGCGCGATCGAGCTGTTCGCGACCCGGGTCGCGCCGCTCGTCAGTTCCCCCACAGCGGCCTGACCTCGATCGCCCCGAACTCCGCGTTCGGGTGCGTGGCCGCGATCTGAACCGCCTCCTCGAAGCTGTCTGCCTCGATCAGGTCGAAGCCGCCGACCGCCTCCTTCGTCTCCGCGAAGGGGCCGTCGGTGACGAGCGTCTTGCCGCCGCGGACCCGGATCGTCTGCGCCCGTCGCGGCGGCGCGAGCTGGTCGCCGATCAGCCACTTGCCACGCGCGCGCAGCTCGTCGACCCACCAGAAGCCCTCGTCGGGCGGCGGCTCCGTCGGCTCCTCCTGGGCGTCCATGCGCTCGGTGTCCCAGCAGACCAGCAGCAGGTACTTCATGGTGCGCTCCTTTCGTCGGTGTCGCGATGACGACGGACGGGCGGCGCCGCAATCGACACTTTTTTACTTGGTCAGCCTGAGAAATCGATTGTCAGCCCGAGAACTCGAGCGCTTCGGCGTGGGCGACCACCTCGTCCGGCGTCGGCGGCGAGAGCAGGATCTCGGCCATCTGCTCCGCCAGCGGGTCGTCGGTCAGCCGGTAGGCGGTCACCGCCCGCTCGACGTCGTACTCGGTCCGGCGCAGCTCCACGTCCGGCCCGAGGACGGCCCAGTAGGCGCCCGGCTCCCAGGCATACGGCATGCCGACGCTGCCCGGGTTGACGCTGCGGATGCCGGCCGCGCGCCGGTCGAACTGCAGGTGGGTGTGGGCGCTGACGACGACTCGCTCGGGCCGCCCCGCGACCGCGGCGGCAAGCCGCTCTTCGGGTGTCCCGGGCGTGATCAGCTCCTCGTCGCTGCGCGGTGAGCCGTGGCAGAAGCGGACCGGCCCGAGGCCCGCGACGTCGACCGTCACGCCCTCGACGGCAGGGCGCAGGAACGCCATGTCGTCCTCGGTGTGCGCCTCGAGAAGCCAGCGCTCGCGCGGCGTCTCGGCGCGCCGCTCGAAGAGCGCGCGCTCGGCGTTGCCGCGGACGAGCAGTGCCGGCGCCGGAAGCTCCCGCAGCAGCCGGGCCGTCTCGTGCGGCAACGGCCCCCAGGTCAGGTCGCCGCCGAGGACGACGAGCTCCGGCGGGTCGGCGGCGAGTTCGGCGAGCACGGCCTCGAGCGCGACGGCGTTCCCGTGGACGTCGGAAAGGACGGCGACGCTAGAGGTCAAGGTAGGGGGCGACGCTCAGGTACTTGAAGCCGCTGTCGACGGCGAGCGTCACGATCACCGCGTCGGGGCCGAGCCGCTCGGCCAGCCGGTGCGCGCCGACGACGTTCGCGCCCGTGGAGATGCCGGCGAAGATGCCTTCCTCGCGGGCCAGCCGCAGCGTCATGGCCACGGACTCGTCGTCGCCGATCGGCTCGAGGTGGTCGACGCGCTCAGGGTCCCAGTGCGGCATGACCATCCCCGTCCAGCCCTGGATCAGGAAGGCGCTGCGCTCGCCTCCGGCGATCGCCGCCGACGAGGCCGGCTCGTGCGCCTGGATGAAGACGCCGCGCGGCCGCAGCGCGTCGGCGACGCCCATCACCGAGCTGGCCGTGCCCATGCCGTGGCAGAACGCCGTCACGCGCCCCTCCGTCTGCTCCCAGATCTCGCGGCCCAGGCGCTCGCGGTGGCCCGGAACGATGTACGGGTTGTTGAACTGGTCGGTCGCGTAGTGACCCGGCTGCGCGGCGAGCTCGCCGGCCCGCGCGACCATGTTGTGGATGTCCTGCGCCGTGACCTTCGGCCGGCCCTCGACCGACGGGATCTCCTCGATCTCGGCGCCGAGCGCGCGCGTCAGCTGGAAGCGCTCCTCGGTGAAGCAGTCCGCCATCACGATCAGCGGGCGGTAGCCCTTCGCCCGGCAGACGAGCGCCAGCGCAGGGCCTGTGCTCCCGCCCGTGTACTCGACGACGGTGTCGCCCGGCGCGATCAGCCCGTCTCGCTCCGCGCCCTCGATCATGGCGAGCGCCATGCGGTCCTTCATCGAGCCGGTCGGGTTCGTGTACTCGAGCTTCAGCCAGAGCTCGGCACCGTTCGCCGGCGCACACGGGCCGAGGCGCACGAGCGGCGTGTCGCCGATCGCGTCGAGTATCGAATGTAAGACCATTCAGAGGATCACGACGAGAACCGTCGCGAGGCCCAGGAGGCAGCCGGCGATCGTGAACCCGGCCGCGGCGACCGGGCCGAACTCGACGAAGCGCCCCTCGCGCAGCGCGGCCTCCTGCCGGCGCTCGCGGAAGTACCCATACGAGATGAACGCGACGCCGAGCATGGCGTAGCCGACGCCGACGAGCTCGTACCCGACCGCCGACCCGCCGGCCAGCGTCGGGACGATCTTCCCTACGCCGAGGCTGACCGCGAACGCGGCCAGCGCGCTCCGCCACCAGGCGAGGTACGTGCGCTCGCTCGCCAGCCGGGTGCGTCGCGTCGCGTCGACGACCGCCTCGAATGGGTCCTGCTCCACCTCGCGCGAGCCTACCGCGGTGTTCGAGAAGGCGATACGTTCGGCCGGTGACCTCCGTCCGCTTCCTCGGGCCCGACACCGACGCCTACGTCGCGAGCGTCGAGCGGCACGCCGGCGAGTTCGAGGAGCAGACGGGCATCGAGCTCGACATTCGCATCATTCCGAGCGACGAGTACTTCTCGAACCGGATCCACCACCTGCTCGACGGGGAGGACGCCGCGGACGTCTACATGTCGGGACCGGTGCTCCTCTGGGAGCACGTCGCCGCCGGCTTCGTGCAGCCGCTCGACGATTTCGTCGCCGGCTACGACATCGGCGACTTCGTCGACCGGCTGCTCGCCTGCAACCGCTGGAGCGGCCGCTTCGGTGACCCGCTCGGCGAGGGGCCGCTGCTCGAGATCCCGGTGAACTGCGAGTCGTACAACCTCGCCTACGTCCCGGCCGTGCTCGAGGCGTCGAACCTCGCCGTCCCCGCGACGTGGGCGGAGTACTTCGCAGCGGCGCGGGCGGTAGCCCGCGCGGGCGGCGTTCACGGCTTCGCCCAGCGCGGGACCGACGCCTGGCACACGATGTACACGGGCTACGCGACCCAGCTCTGGTCCTACGGCGGGTCCGACTTCGCGGACGGGCGCTGTGCGATCGCGAGTCCGGTCGCCGTCCAGGCGACGACCGACTTCATCGCGGCGCTGCACGAGGCGGGGCCGCCCGACTGGCTCGACCAGCGCTGGTACGAGCTGGCGCTCGACTTCGCGCGCGGGCGCTACGCGCTGATTGTCGACTCAGACCACTACGTCGCCTACTTCGAGGATCCGGCGACGTCGGAGCTCGTCGGCCGGATCGGCTACGCGCCGCCGCCCGCCGGGCCGACGGGACTGCGGCGGCCGAACCTCTGGACCTGGTCGGTGGTCATGAACACGCGTGCCGCCGACAAAGAGGCGGCGTGGCGGTTCGTCGAGTGGGCCACCGGTCGCGACTTCCTGCTGCGCTCGGCCTTCGAGGGGAACATGAACCCGACCCGGACCAGCATCTGGGAGGACGAGCGCTTCCGCGCGCACACGGCCGGGTGGGGCGCGTTCCACGACGTCGCGCGCACGCTCGTCGAGCGCGACGCCTTCGTGCTGGCTTCGCCCGCAGCGAACTACCTCGAGATCGCGCGCCGCTGGGTGCAGGCGCTCCTCGACGCCTACGCCGGGCGCGCGGACGTCGCCGGCGCGCTCGAGTCGGCAGCGGCCGACATCGACCGGCTCGTCAGCTAGGCCGCAGCGGCCAGCACGCTGCGGAGCGGCCGCGGCACGCGTTCGGGCGCGAGCGCGTCGACCAGCAGCCGCGCGTAGACGATCTTGCGGCTGCCGCCGCTCCCCAGCCAGCGGCGGAGCTGCTCCTCGACCGGGCGCCCGCGCCACTCCGGCTGCTTCTGGAGCGTCCGGAACGGGCCGAGCTCGCCGTTGGCGGCGACGACGTCGAGCACGGCCTCGGCGCCGAGCGCGCGGATCAGCTCCTCCTCGAGGTCGGCCTCGCACACGAAGAAGCCGAGCGCCTCCAGGCCCGCCCGGTCGAGGTTCTCGCCCAGCCCTGCCCGCTCGAGGGCGCGGCGGAAGTCGGGCTCCTCGCCCGCGTCGCAGAGGCCCGCGAGCCGGGCGCCCGCAAACCGGGCGAGCGCACGGCCGATCGCCTGCGCGCCGCCGATCGGGACGACCTCCGTCCCCTCGACGTCCAGGTCGCGGCCGAGACGGAGCGCGAGCGCCTCGAGCGCAGCGCGGTCGCTCGCGCCTTCGACCAGGATCACGCGCCGGTCCATCCGCATATCAATACGGGTTCGCACCGATGGCGGCCATCGGTCTGCGCGCGACTCTGGGCGTGCAAAGAGGAGGTGTCTGTGTCGACGCTTTCGCACCACGCTGGTGACAAGCCGCGCGTGATCCCGCAGCTGCTCGTCTCGGAGATGTGGGCTTCCCTCGCGATCGCCGTCATGTGGGTGGCGGTCACCGTCGCCGCGATCTGGGGGCCCGACTTCGTCAGCACGAGCGCGGGTGGCAGCAGCACCACGATCCCGTGCGCGATCGCCCTCGGGCCGTTCGCGTTCGCGGGGACGTGGGTCGTTGCGAAGTACGGCTTCCGCCGCGAATAGGCGTGGATGCCGGGCGAGGCTGACCGCCTCGTCCGGCACCCGGCCGGCTACGCCTGCTGCTCGACGACCATGAGGTTGTTGCCCTCGCTGTCGCGGAAGCCGAAGAGCAGCGGCACGGTGCCGTCGCCGCCCATCAGCTCGTCGTCGACGTCGACGCCGCTCTGCTTCAGCGCGGCGTGCTCCGCGCGCGCATCGCGCGTGGACAGCGAGATGCCCGTCTGGTGGCCCGGCTGGAACTCGCCCATCGGGGGCGCGAGCGCGATGGCCGCGCCGCCGTCCGGGGGCGACACCTCGACCCACCGGTCGCCCTCGCCGTACGGGACGTCGGCGATGACCGCGAAGCCCAGCTTGTTCGTGTAGAAGGCAATCGCCGCGTCCTGGTCGGACACCGGGATGATCACGCGGCCGATGTTGGTGATGCCTGGCACGTCGTCTCCTTTCGTCGCTTCGCAGGTGTAGACGCTCGTGCGGCGCGCAAATCATCGGCGTCCCGACGAAAGGAGCGTCCATGTCCATGCGGGAGATGATCGCGGCTCACCCTAGCCCGCCGCTCGTCGATGCCGACGCGCTCGCGCGCTGCATCGAGGAGTGCTTCACGTGCGAGGCCACCTGCATCAGCTGCGCCGACGCCTCCCTCGGCGAGGACGCCCGCGGCGAGCTCGTCGCCTGCATCCGCGACTGCCTCGATTGCGCCGACGTCTGCGCGGCGACCGGGCGCATCCTTGCCCGTCAGGCCGCCGGTGAGGCGTTCGTCCGCGCCGCGCTCGAGGGCTGCGCGCAGGCGTGCCGGGTCTGCGCCGAGGAGTGCGGTCGCCACGCCCGACACCATGAGCACTGCCGGCTCTGCGCGGAGGAGTGCCGCCGCTGCGAGGACGTCTGCAACGAGGTCCTGCGGCTACTCGGCTGACCGGAGCGCCCGCCGCAGGATGACGGCGAACCAGCGGTCGAAGCGCGGCAACTCGTGGTCCGGCAGGTGGTCGCGCTGCCGTGCCCACGCGAACGCATGCGCGAACGCGGTCACGCGGAGCGCCAGATCCAGCGCCTGCTCGAGCCCCGGCCCCCAGGGCTCCAGGTACGCGGCTCGGAGCCGTCCGAACCACGGGTCGCCCGGCGCGAGGCCGGTCGCCTCCTCGAGGAAGCGGAAGGTCACGATCAGCGAGCCGAACGGGTGCGAGACGGACGAGTCGCCCCAGTCGAGGACGCGCAGCACGCCGTCGCGGTCGTAGACGTTCGCCTGGTGGAGATCGTCGTGCTGGACGCTCGCGGGCATCCCCGTCGCCGCGAGCTCGGCCGACAGCTCGGCGAAGCGCGGCGCGAAGGCCCTGAGCGCCTCGATCTCGTCCGGGTCGAGCGGAAGCTCGCACGCGAGCAGATCGTCGAAGCGCTCGGGGAACGACTCGACGCGCAGGTCTGGGACGCCGTCCGCAAGGTGGTCCCCGGCGTGCGCGGCCTCGCCGCGCTGGAGCTCGGCGTAGCGCGGGAGCAGCTCGAGCCACGGCTCGGGCGGATTGCCGTATGCGCCGAGCGGCGTTCCCGCATCCGCGGTCAGCAGCCAGCTGCGCTCCTCGTCGTGGGCCAGCACGTCGGCGACGAGGCCCGGCCAGCGCGCCGCGAGCTGGGCCGTCATCCGCGCCTCGAAGGCCTGCACGGCGCCGCAGGCCTTGAACCACACGACGCCGCCGGCGACCGGGACGCGCAGCACCTGCGACCAGGGGCGGTCGTGGGTCAGCTCGATCGGGCCCATCGGCTCGACGTGGGAGCGGATCCAGCTCTCGGCCGCGACGCGGTCCACCGGAGCACCGTAATGTCCGCCGATGAGCTGGGCGCTCCCGACGATCGCGCTGGTCGTGCTCGGCTACGCGGCCGTGTCCGCGCGGCTCGACGGCACGTCGGTGACCGCGCCGATTGTGTTCACCGGCGCGGGGCTCCTCCTCGGAGCGAACGTCCTCGGCATCGTCGAATTCAGTGCGAACGGCGAGACGGTGAAGCTGCTCGCGGAGGCGACGCTCGCCGTCGTGCTGTTCGGCGATGCCGCGCGCATCGACCTCCGGGCTCTGCGCGGCGAGTACGGCGTGCCGGCGCGCCTGCTCGGGATCGGGCTGCCGCTGACGATCGCCGCCGGGCTCGGTGTGGCCTTGCTCGTGTTCGGCTCGCTGGCCTGGCCCGAGGCGCTCGTGCTGGCGGTCATCCTCGCGCCGACGGACGCGGCGCTCGGGCAGACGGTCGTCACGCTGCCGGCGCTCCCCTCGCGGATCCGACAGGGTCTCAATGTCGAGAGCGGGCTGAACGACGGCCTCTGCGTGCCCGTCTTCACCGCGGCGGTCGCCCTCGCATCGGCCGAAGCCGGCCTGGTGAGCGACCAGAGCGCGGCCACGCTGGTCGCCGAGGCGATCGGGTACGGGGTCGTCTTCGGCGCCCTGGGCGGAGCGGCGGCGGCCGCCGTCGTGGTGGTTGCAGGCCGACGCGGGCTCGTCCAGCCGGCGTGGCTCCAGGTCGCGCCTGTCGCGGGCGCCGCGCTTGCCTACACCTCAGCCGACGCGGCCGGCGGGTCGGGGTTCATCGCCGCCTTCGTGGGCGGCGTCGTCTTCGGCGGGCTGCGCCGGCGGATGGGCGGCGAGGTCGGGTACATGGTCGAGGAGCTCGGCGCACTGCTCGGGGCGGCGACCTTCGTCGTCTTCGGCGCCGTGCTGCTCGAGCCGGCGCTCGGCGACATCACGTGGGCCGTCGTCGCGTACGCCGTTCTGAGCCTCACCGTCGTGCGGATGGTCCCGGTCGCGATCGCGATGGCGGGCACCGGCGCGCGCCGGCAGACGGTCGCCTTTCTCGGCTGGTTCGGCCCGCGCGGGCTCGCCTCGATCGTCTTCGCCGTCCTGCTGGTCGAGGCGCAGGGCGAGCTGCCGCACGAGAGTGTCGTGCTGACGACGGTGTTCCTGACGATCGGGCTGTCGGTGCTCGCGCACGGCGTGACGGCGGCACCGCTCGGGCGCCGCTACGCGCAATGGTTCGGAGCGCACCCGCAGCCGGAGACGCTCGGCGTCGAGACGGGCGACGTGACCGTCGGCCCGTGGCGCACTCCCGCCTGAGGCCCCGCGGCTTCATCCGACCCGGGTGACGCAACGCCCGGCGCGCCCTGCAAGGGTGTCGCGCATGGAGCCCGGCGCCGTCGCAAAGGCCTCATCGAAGGTCCTGCTCACCCTCGCCGCGGCGCAGTTCCTGATGATCCTCGACTCGTCCGTGAT
Source organism: uncultured Thermoleophilia bacterium (assembly GCA_963817375.1). Taxonomy (GTDB): domain Bacteria; phylum Actinomycetota; class Thermoleophilia; order Gaiellales; family Gaiellaceae; genus JACVRM01. The sequence continues at coordinate 27,123 of CAWFOB010000003.1, forward strand.
GAACGTGTCGATCGCGACGGTCGCGGCGGACGTCGGCACGACCGTGTCGGGCATCCAGGTCGCGATCACCGCGTACACGCTGGTCATGGCCGCGCTGATGCTCACCGGCGCGAAGGTGGGAGCGATCATCGGGCGCAAGCGGGCCTTCTCGATCGGACTCGTGATCTACGTGTGCGGCTCGTTCACGACGTCGATCGCGCAGAACCTGCCCACGCTCCTCTTCGGCTGGTCGTTCCTCGAGGGCGTCGGGGCGGCGCTGATCCTGCCCGCGATCGTCGCGCTCGTCGCGAGCAACTTCCCGGTCGAGCGCCGCGCCGCCGCCTACGGCCTCGTGGCGGCGGCCGGCGCGATCGCCGTCGCCGCCGGCCCGCTCATCGGCGGCGCCTTCACGACGTACCTCTCCTGGCGCCTGGTCTTCGCCGGCGAGGTGCTGATCGGCGCCGCGATCCTGTTGCTGGCCCGGCGCATGAACGACGCTCCGGTCGAGAAACGGCCGCGCCTGGACTACGGCGGCTCGGTGCTGTCGGCGCTCGGCCTCGCGCTCTTCGTGTTCGGCGTGCTGAAGGCGGGGGAGTGGGGCTGGATCCGGCCGTCCGAGGGCGCGCCCTCGTGGAGCAACGTCTCGCCGACGCTCTGGCTGATGGTGGCGGGGCTGTTCGTCATCTGGCTGTTCTTCGTCTGGGAGAACCGCGTCGCGGCGAAGGGCCAGGAACCGTTGCTGCTCCCCTCGATGCTGCGGAACCGGCAGCTGGCTGGCGGACTGACGATGTTCTTCTTCCAGTTCTTCGTGCAGGGCGGCTTCTTCTTCATCGTCCCGCTGTTCCTCTCGGTCTGCCTCGGCCTGTCGGCAATCGCCACGGGCGTCCGGCTGCTGCCGCTCTCGCTGACGCTGGTCCTCGCGGCGGTGGGGATCCCGAAGCTGTTCCCGCGCGTCTCGCCGCGGCTCGTCGTGCGGGTCGGACTGCTCGCCCTGCTCGCGGGCACGGTCGTCCTGCTGGCGTTGCTCGACGTGGACGCCGGGCCGGAGATCGTGTTCGTCCCGATGCTCCTGATCGGGCTCGGCATCGGGGCGCTCGCCTCGCAGCTCGGCGGCGTCACCGTCTCGGCGGTGCCCGACGAGCAGACCTCCGAGGTCGGCGGCATCCAGAACACGGCGACGAACCTCGGCATCTCGCTCGGGACGGCGATCGCCGGCTCGATCCTCATCGCGACGCTCACGACCTCGTTCCTCACCAACATCGAGAACTCGAGCGCGATTCCCGAGCGGGTGAAGCAGCAGGCGAACGTCAAGCTCACCGGCGGGGTGCCGTTCATCTCCGACGCCGATCTCAACGCCGCGCTCGACGAGACGCACCTCCGGTCGCGCGCGACAGATGACGCGATCGCCGCCTACCAGGACGCGCGGATCGACGGGCTCCGCACGGCGCTCGCCATCCTCGCGCTGGTCACGATCCTGGCAATCTTCCTGGCGGGCGTCATCCCGACGGTGCAGCCGGGCCAGAAAGACCCCGGCGCCGCCGCGGCGGCGGAGCCGGCAGCGTCGACCTGACCCGCGGCGAGCTGTGGCCGGCGCCTGACGCAGGCATTCTGCGCGCGTGAAGCGCGACGACTGGAACCGCCGCTATGCCGCGCGCGAGCTGATCTGGACCGGCGATCCGAACCGCCGCTTCGTTGCCGAGACTGCCGGCATGCCGCCGGGCCGTGCGCTCGACCTCGCCTGCGGCGAGGGCCGGAACGCCGTCTGGCTGGCCGAGCGCGGGTGGGAGGTCACCGGCGTCGACTTCGCCGAGGTCGCGCTGGAGAAGGCGCGGGGGCTCGCAGCCGCCCGCGGCGTCGAAGCGACCTGGGTACATGCCGACCTGCTCGAGTACGACGCGCCGGGCGAGGCGTTCGACCTGGTCGCGATCCTGTACCTCCAGCTCCCGGCCGACGAGCGTGGCCGGGTGCATCGGGCCGCGGCGGCGGCTGTGGCGCCCGGTGGCACCCTGCTCGTCGTCGCACACGATCGCAGCAACCTCGAGCACGGCCACGGGGGCCCGCAGGACCCGCGCGTGCTCGCCACGCCGGAGGAGGTGGCCGGGGATCTCGACGGCCTCGAGGTCGAACGGGCCGGCGTCGTCGAGCGCCGCGACGGCGACCTGGTGGCGCTCGACTTGCTCGTCCGCGCGCGCCGCCCCTGATGGCTGCGCTTCGCGAATGGGTCCGGAGCGCGCCCGGCACCTACATCTACCTCGCCGTCATCCTGGCGACGGCCTGGGTGCTCGACTCGGCCGGCAGCAGGCGCGCGCACCGGCTCGTGCTCGAGCGCAGCACCAACCTCCACGAGCTTGCCGTCCACCCGGTCCGGGTGCTCTTCGAGAGCGCGTTCTGGGTGGCGGCGCCGTGGAACGCACTCGCCTGGTGCGTGCTCTTCACGCTCGTGCTCGCCCCGGCCGAGCACTGGCTCGGGACGCTGCGCTGGGCGGCGGTGCTTGCGGCCGGGCACGTCGGCGCGACCGTCATCACCGCCGCCGGGCTCTGGGTCGCCGTCCGGGCCGACGCCGTCGACCGCGCTGTGACGCACTCGGTAGACGTCGGCGCCAGCTACGGGTTCCTCGCCGTCGCCGGCGTGCTCGTCTACCGGCTGCCGCGGCGGTGGCGCGTCCTCGTCGTCGCCGTCGTCGCCGGCGGGCTGCTTCTCTACCTCGCCGTCGACTCGAGCTACGCCGACGCGGGGCACCTCATCGCGTTCGCGATCGGGCTCGCGTGCTACCCGCTGGCCCCTTCTTCGCCCTGGGCCGCGGGTAGTCCCAGGACCGTGGCCGGTCGAGTGCCTCCCACTCGGGTCGTGTGATCGACATGACCAGGGCGTCCGTGATCTGGCCGCGGTGGCGGCGGTACGCGCGCATGACGCCCTCGCGTGTGAAGCCGCACTTCTCGTACGAGCCGATCGCGCGCTCGTTGTCGGGGTCGACTACCAGCCCGATCCGCTCGAACAGCAGCTCGCCGAAGCCGAAGTCGACGAGCGCGTTCATGGCGTCGGTGCCGAAGCCGCGCCCGACATAGCCGGGCAGCATGAAGATGCCGACGTCCGCGCGCATGCCCCCACGGAGGTCGTGGAAGCCGCACTCGCCGATCAGCTCGGCCGAGCCGAGCTCGCAGATGGCGAAGAAGTAGGCCGACTCGCCGTGCTTCTTCGACACCTCCTCCTCGAAGAAGCGGTCGGCGCCGGCCTTTCCGACCGGCATGTGGAAGCCCGTCAAGTGCGCGATCTCCCGGTCGTTGATCGCCGGCACCGTCCGCTCGATGTCCTCGCGCTCGAGCGGGCGCAGGTAGACGCGCTTGCCGCGGATGAAGGGATTCGGGTGGACGGAAGCCGAAGCCACGCGGCGATTCTACGGGGGCGTCCCGGGACAGACGAAAGGCCCGCAATTGCGGGCCTTTTCGTCGGAGGATTGGGCTATTCGAGTGTTGCACGGCCGGGCCTGGATGCCTAGTCCCCAGCCGTGGGTGAATCGGCGATCAGGCCGGATTCAACGTAAGACGAACCCGGTGCCAAGCTCGTCGCGCGGGTCGAGCACGAAGCGGTGCTCGCCGGTGCGGTAGGCGGTGCCCTCGACCTCGGTGAGGAGGCCGGCCGGCGTCTCGCCGAGGATGCGGGCGAGGAACGTCGTGCCGACGATCGAGTCGTGGCGGAGCTCGTCCCCCGGCCCGAGGGCGCGGTCCGCCGCCAGCAGCGCGAGGCGCGCCGAGGTCCCGGAGCCGCACGGCGAGCGGTCGATCTCGCCGTCCGCGAACACGGTCACGTTGCGCTGGTGGAGCGGCCCGAGCTCCTCGTGGAAGATGACGCCGTAGATACCCTCCAGGCGCGGATCCCCTGCGACCTGTGCGACCGGCGTGCCGCTCAGGGAGTGCTTGATCTCCCGGCCGGCGGCGATGATCTCCGGCAGGCGTTCGGGCGTGACCGTAAGCCCGACGCGCCCGGCAGGAAGCGACGCATAGAGCGCGCCGCCGAAGGCGACATCGACGGTCGTGCCGGCCGCCTGGACGTCGCGCGCCACGACGGTCGAGGGCACGTTGCGGAACGCGACCGCCTCGACGGCCCCGCCGCGCATGCGCACCGCGGCGACGACGCGCCCGGAGGGGACGTCGATCGCGATGTCGACGGTGCCGTCGGCCGGCGCGGCGACGGCGCCGGACTCGACCGCCCAGGCCCCGAGCGCGATCGTCCCGTGCCCGCACGCCGTGGAGTAGCCGTCCTTGTGCCAGAAGAGGACGCCGAGGTCGGCGCCGTCGTCGTCGGGCGGGACGAGGAAGCAGCCGTACATGTCGGCGTGGCCTCGGGGCTCGTGGCAGAGCAGCCGGCGCACCGCGTCGACGTCCGGGCGCGCGGCCGCCTGCTCGCGCCGCTCCGCAACCGTGCTGCCGCCGATCGGCGGGACGCCGGCGGTGACGATCCGGAACGGCTCCCCGGCGGTGTGGTAGTCGGTGGCCTCGACCTCCACGGCTAGTACCGCTCCACTAGGCGGAAGCGCTCCGCGACGACGAGCGTGTCGTCCGTGATCGCCTGGCCGGCCCAGAAGCGCTCGTGGGCGGCGCGCCAGTCCGCGACCGACTCGAAGCCCTCGCCCTCGTCGCGCGCGAACTGGACGTCGACCTCGCCGGCGCGAACGACGCGTACCTCCGTCGTCTCGACGACGCCGACCGGCTCGTCGTCCCAGCCGAGCAGGAGCGAGCGGTCGCCCGCCTCCGGCAGGCGATCGTCCGGGCCGTAGTCGGAGCGGAGGCCGGCCGTTGCCGTCTTCTCGCCGCGCAGAACGGCATCCACCAGCCGCCGGCGAAGGTCGGTGCGCGCGTAGCCGAGCTCCATCGGCGGCGCGTCACTCACGGCGGGCTCAGTCGCGCAGGTCGAGGATCGTGGCCTTCCACGCCCCTCGGGGTGCGGCGACCTCGACCGTGTCGCCGACGCGCTTGCCGAGGACGGCGGCGCCGAGCGGCGAGGTCGGGGAGGCGGTGCCTGCGCCGCCGAGCGGCGAGAGCTCGATCTCGATGCGGTCGCCGTTCTCGTTCTCGACGACGATCGTGTGGCCGACGTGCACGACCTCGGAGCCGGTGCCGTCGACGACGGTGGCGTTCTCGAGGCGCGCGCGCAGCATGGTGATCCGCCGCTCGAGCAGCCCTTGCTCGTTCTTCGCCGAGTGGTACTCGAAGTTCTCGGAGAGGTCGCCGTAGCCGCGCGCGACGGCGATCGCCTCGACGACCTCGGCGCGCTTCGGGCCCTCCAGCTCGGCCAGGTCGGCGGCGAGCTTGTCGTACTGGGCGCGGGTCATCTCCTCGGTCATGCGGTGAGGGTAGCGTGGCGCCCGTGCGCAAGCCGACCCACGACGGGGCGAAGAAGCGGGCCGAGCGCGAGCGCCAAACCGGCCTCGACCCGGAAGACGAGGCGGCGAAGTGGCTGGAGGAGCATGACCCCAAGCCGCCGCCGCCCGAGTCGAAATCGCGCTTCAAGTCGAAAGAGCTTCATCGCTGGCGCCAGCGTGGGCAACAGAAGTCTTAGAGCACTCTTAGCGCGGTCTTAGCCGGCCGTGTTTTGCTTTGACCGGTGTTCTACCTTCGCTATCTGCGCAGCGAGCTGGTCCGTCGGCGCGCGCGCACCGTCCTGACGCTCGCAGGGTTTGCCGTGGGCGTCGCGCTCGTCGTCGCGATCACCGGCCTCTCGCGCGGCCTCGACCACGCGCAGAAGACGGCGCTGAACCCGCTCTCCAGCATCGGCACCGACCTCACTGTCACCCTCTCGGCCCAGCAGGATCAGGGCTTCGGCGGCGGCGGCGTCGGCCCGGGCGGGGGAGGCGGCGGACGGGAGCTGGTGCAGGCGAACCAGTCGGCGGTCACCGACCTCTCCAAGCTCGGCAAGCCGGGCACCCACTTCGTCCACGACTTCTTCCTGCCGGGCACCCAGCTGACGTTTCCGCAGGGGCAGGCGACCCAGATCGCCTCGCTGGCCGGCGTGCAGTCGGTCACGACCGGGCTCGTGCTGTCGGCGGTGCATCAAGAGGGGGTCGTCCCGAAGATCGTTGCGAAGATCAAGGCCGGCGGGCAGCAGATCAATATCCGGCGGCAGATCAAGCCGCCCACCCCGGCGCAGTTCCAGGCGATGCAGAAGTGCTTCCAGAAGGCCGGCATCGGCCAGTCGAACAACGCGCCGCCGAGCGGCGGCGGCTTCCGCCGGGGCGGCGGCGGCGGCGGCATCTTCAACTCGGCCGCCGCCCGCAAGTGCCTCCCGGCGCGGTTCCGCCAGTTCCAAGCGCGGATCACGACTCCGGAGCAGACGCTGCGCCAGGTCGTCGACCCGCCGCAGACGAACATCACGAGCGCCACGTACACGATCGGCGGCATCGACCCGGCGCAGCGCTCGATCAGCCTCGTCACGCCGGCACAGCTCACGAGCGGCCGCTTCCTGACCCGCAGCGGCGAGGCGCTCGTGGGCACGAGCTACGCGAAGCGCCAGAGCCTGAAGGTCGGCTCGGTGATCAACCTGAACGGGAGCAAGGTCACGGTCGTCGGGCTCGTGAAGCCGCCGCTCGGCGGCCAGAGCGCCGACGTGTACCTGACGAAGACGCAGCTGCAGACGCTCGCCGGCGAGAAGAACCTCGCGAACGTCGTCCTCGTTCGCGCCGACTCCAGCAGCAACGTCGGCACCGTCCAGAAGGAAATCGAGCAGGCGCTCGGGCAGAACGCTCAGGTGGCGAGCTCGAAGCAGGTCGCCGACTCGATCAACGGCTCGCTCGTCGACGCCTCCAACCTCTCGCACGACCTCGGGCTCGTCCTCGCCATCCTCGCCGCCGGAGCCGCCTTCCTGCTCGCGGCGCTCCTGACGCTGTCCTCGATCGGCAAGCGCGTCCGCGAGCTGGGAACGCTCAAGGCGCTCGGCTGGTCGCAGTGGCTCGTCATCCGCCAGGTGGTGGGGGAGAGCCTTGCGACCGCGGTCGCGGGCGGCTTCCTGGGCGTCGTGCTGGGCGTGTTAGCCGCGGTTGCCATCGACGCCTTCGGCCCGAGCCTGAGCGCCAGCTCGACGACGGGCGGCGCGCAAGGGGTCTTCGGGCTCGGGAGCGCGCTGTCGCGCACTGCCACGACCTCCGTTTCGCTCGACGCCCCGCTCACCGCCGGCCTGCTCGCGCTGGGATTCGGGCTGGCCGTCGCCGGCGGCCTCATCGCCGGGACGGCGGGCGCCTTCCGCGCCGCGCGCCTGCGCCCCGCCGACGCGCTGAGGCAGGTGGAGTAGTGGGAACGCCGCTGTACGAACTTCGCGGCGTCGCGCGCACGTTCCAGCGCGGCGGCACCGTCATCCGCGCGGTCGACGGCATCGACCTGACGATCGACGCCGGCGAGATCGTCGCCGTCGAGGGGCCGAGCGGCTCGGGGAAGACGACCCTCCTGCAGCTCCTCGGCACGCTCGACCGCCCGAGCGCCGGCCAGGTGTTCTTCGAGGGTCGCGACGTCAACACGCTCGGTGACCGCGACCTCGCCCAGATCCGCCTGCGTGCCCTGGGCTTCGTCTTCCAGACCTTCAACCTGATCCCGACGCTGACCGCCCTCGAGAACGTCGAGGCGAAGCTCGCTCCGGCCGGGGTGACCGACGCCGACCTGCGCTCCCGCTCGCTCGCGCTCCTCGCCGAGGTCGGCCTCCGCGACCGCGCCGACCATCTGCCCGGGCAGCTCTCGGGCGGTGAGCAGCAGCGCGTCGCCATCGCCCGTGCCCTCGCCACCGAGCCGCGCGTCGTCCTCGCGGACGAGCCGACCGGCAACCTCGACTCCGCGACGGGCGCCGAGATCATCGAGCTGCTGACGCGGCTCTCACAGGAGCACGGCCAGACGATCGTGCTCGTCACGCATGACCCGGATGTCGCCGCCAAGGCGCAACGGGTGCTGCGCATGCAGGACGGCCGGCTGGCCTCGCCCATCGCGGCATGATCCCGGCGTGGCGGACGACCTCCCGGTGGAGGAGCTGCCCTCGCAGGCTGCCTGGGAGGAGTGGCTCTCCGAGCATCACGCGGACGCCCGCGGCGTCTGGCTCAAGTTCGCCAAGAAGAACACCGGCGTCACCACCGTCAACTACGCGGAGGCGCTCGAGATCGCGCTCTGCTTCGGCTGGATCGACGGCCAGGTCGCCCGCTTCGACGAGACGTACTACCTCCAGCGCTTCACGCCGCGGACGAAGCGCAGCAAGTGGTCGAAGATCAACCGCGAGCACATCGCGCGCCTGACGAAGGAGCGGCGCATGCGTCCGGCGGGCGTGGCAGCTGTCGAGGCGGCGCAGGCGGACGGCCGCTGGGATGCTGCCTACGACTCACCGAGCCGGATCACCGTGCCGGACGACCTCCAGCAGGCGCTCGAGGCCAATCCGAAGGCGCTCGCGTTCTTCGAGCAGCTCGACAGCCAGAACCGCTACGCCGTCCTCTACCGGACGCAGGACGCGAAGCGGCCGGAGACGCGGGCGCGCCGGATCGCGAGCTTCGTCGAGATGCTCGCACAGGGCAGGAAGCCGCTCGACAGATAGTTGCGCGATCAAGTATACTGACCGCATGAACGCAACGACTGTCACCCCGGCCGCGCAGGCCGAGCGGCCGATCGACCCCGGCGTCGACATCGGCCACGTGCACCTGAAGACGGCCGACATCCAGCGGATCCGCGACTTCTACGTCGGCATCCTCGGCTTCGACGTCGTCTCGCAGATGGGCGACCAGGCCCTCTTCCTGTCGGCCGGCGGCTACCACCACCACCTCGGCTTCAACACCTGGGAGTCGAAGGGCGGCTCCCCGCCTCCGCCCGGCACGACGGGCCTCTACCACGTCGCCATCCGCTACCCGACGCGCGAAGCGCTCGCCGACGCGCTCGGCCGGCTGATGCGCGCGAACTGGCCGCTCGACGGCGCCAACGACCACGGCACGCACGAGGCGCTCTATCTCCGTGACCCGGACGGGAACGGCCTGGAGCTGGCCTGGGATCGCGACGCGTCCGAGTGGCCGCTGGACGCCGAGGGCCACCTCCGGTTCGACCGCGGGGCGGATGTGAACCGGATGCTGCGTGAGCTCGTCGAGCTCTCCGGCGTGAGGCAGAACTAGCCGCAAAGCGCGCTAAAATTCAGGCGTGGGGCGCGCTGCGCTCGTCGCTTTCCCTGCCGCCCTCGCTCTGGTCGCCGCCGCGTGCGGCGGCTCCGGGCAGGCGGGTGGGGACACGACTTCTGCGACAACGACCCCCGCGACGAGCACCGGCGGGATCGACGCGATGCCGGACGCCTCGACGAACCCTGTTACCTCGACCGCGAGCGTCGCCGAGACGGCGCTCATGAACGGGCTCGCCGTCGGCCGGCACGAGGGCTACGACCGCGTCACCTTCACCTTCAAGAACACGGTCCCGGGCTACAAGGTCACGTACGTCCAGCCGCCGTTCCACGAGGACGGCTCCGGCAAGACCGTCGCCGTCGACGGGTCAGCATTCGTCCAGGTACGCATGGAGCCCGCGTCGGGCTTCGACCTCGCTACCGGTGAGGGCGTGCTCGTCTACACGGGCCCGAAGCGGATTTCCGGCGCCGACTCGGGAACCTCGGTCGTGCAGGATGTCGTCCGCACCGGCGACTTCGAGGCCGTCCTGACGTGGACGATCGGGCTGTCGGACGCCGTCGACTTCCGCGTCGGAACGCTCGCCTCGCCGCCTCGGCTGGCCGTCGATTTCCGGAACCACTAATACGATCCCGTCGTGCCCCGCCCGGTCGCCGCCGTTCTCGCCGCCTGCCTGGCGCTCCTCGCCGCCGCCTGCGGCAGCTCGGGCTCGAGCGGCGGGACGCTGTCCGGAGCAGCGACCGATCCGCTGACGTCGACGTCGAACGCCGACTTCTACGCGCTCATGAAGGGGCTCGCCGTCGGGCGCCACGCCGGCTACGACCGCGTCACATTCACCTTCGACGACTTCGTGCCCGGCTACGTGATCTCGTACGTCGACCCGCCGATCTCCGAGGACGGGTCCGGCAAGACCGTGAACGTGGCCGGCTCCGACTACGTGCAGGTGCTGATGCAGCCGGCCTCCGGGTTCGACCTCAACTCCGGCGAGGGCAAGATCGTCTACAAGGGGCCGAGACGCATCTCGGGCGCCGACGCCGGCACCTCCGTCGTCAAGGACGTCGTCCGCACGGGCGACTTCGAGTCGGTGCTGACGTGGACGATCGGGCTGGCCGGCAAGGTCGGCTACAAGGTGCAGAAGCTCGAGTCCCCGCCGCGGCTCGTGATCGACTTCGACAGCGGCTGAGCTGCCAGGCACCCTGTCGGGGTGCCCGAGCGGACGCACGCGGAGCGGATGGCCAGCCGCGACGGCTACTTCCCGCCCGAGAGCCTGATCCGCCGGCTCGGCAACTCGCCGGTCGTGCCCTTCCTCGGCGGCGGGCCGGCCGTGCTCCTCCAGGTCGCGCATCCGCTCGTCGCGGCCGGGGTCACGCAGCACTCCGACTACCGCGACGACCTCTGGCGGCGGCTGCTGCGCACGCTGCGCGCGCTCTACCTGATGGCGTACGGGACGAAGCAGGAGGCGGAGTGGGCGGGGGAGGCCGTCCAGCGCGTGCACGAGCGCGTCCACGGGACGCTCGCCGCGACGGTAGGCCCGTTCCCGGCCGGGACGCCGTACCGGGCGGACGACCCGGCCCTCATGCTCTGGGTCCATGCCACGCTCGTCCACTCGTCGCTCTCCACCTTCACCCGCTTCGTGGCCCGGCTCGACGCCGCGGATGAGGAGCGGTACTACCGCGAGATGGCGGTCGTCGCGCGCCTCGTCGGCGTGCCGGACGGCGTGCTGCCGGCGACGCTCGGCGAGTTCCGCGCGTACGTGGAGGAGATGCTCGGCGGCCCGGAGCTCGTCGTGACGCCGCCCGCGCGCGATGTCGCCCGGGTGGTTCTGGACGCGCCGCTGCCCGCGCCGATGCGCCTGCTCGTGCCGGCGCACCGGCTCTCGACGGCGTGGCTGCTGGGGCAGCGGCTACGGGCGGGCTACGACCTCCGCTGGAGCCCAGCGCACGACGCGGCGCTCGTGGTCGCCGCGCGCTCCGTGCGGATCACCGCCTGGCCGGTGCTGAAGGCGGCGTCGCGCTTCGCGCCGACGGGGCCCGCCCTGGCGCGCGCCTAGGCGGGCTGCCGCGACGGCAGCCAGACGCGGAAGTTCGCGCCGCCGCCCGGAGCGTCCTCGACCCAGGCGCGCCCACCGTGCAGCGCGGCGAACTGCGCGACGAGCGAGAGGCCGATGCCGGTGCCCGGCGCCTCGGTTCCGTTCGCGCGCGTGAAGAGCTCGAAGACGGCCTCGCGGCTCTCCGGCGGCACGCCGGGGCCGCTGTCGGTGACGGCGAGCTCGACGCCCTCGCCGGCCGGTGCGACCCGCACCAGGATCTCGGTGCCGGGCGGTGTGTGCTTGACCGAGTTGGCGAGCAGGTTCTCGACGATGCGCTCCACTTTCGGCGCGTCGACGTCCGCGACGGCAGGCACCGTCTGGATTTTCAGGTCGTGACCGACATCCGCGTACCGGGCGGCCGTCTGCGCAGCGAGCTCGCCCACGTCGGTCGGCCGGAACGTGGGCACGTACACGCCGTGGCGCAGGCGGTCGAGGTCGAGCAGGTCGGCGAGCAGCCGCTCGAGGCGCGTCGCCTGCTCGACAAGGTGGTCGACGATCGTCGCGTACGTCCCGGCCGGCAGCCCGGGGCCGCGCTCCTTCAGCGTGAGGGCGAAGCCGAGGATCGCCGTCAGAGGCGTGCGCAGCTCGTGCGAGACCGTCGACAGGATCGTGTCGCGCAGCTCGTCGAGCTTGCGGCGCTCGGTGATGTCCTGCGCCGTGCCGACCATGCGCACCGGGCGGCCATCGGCGCCCTCCACGACCCGGCCTCGCCCGTGCAGCCAGCGGACGGTGCCGTCGTCGCGGGCGACGCGGTGGTCGAACGCGAACGCGCCGCCTTTCTCGTACGCGCGCGCGACGAGGTCGCGCGTCCGGGCCGCGTCGTCGGGGTGGAGTCGCGCCAGGTAGGCCTCGTAGTCCATCCCACTGCCCGGCTCGACGCCGAACAGCCGGTACATCTCGTCCGACCACGTGATCCGGTCGTCCGGGATGCTCCACTCCCAGCTGCCGATGTGCGCCACCTGCTGCGCCTCGGCGAGCGAGGCGTTGGCGCCCGCAAGCCGCTGCTCGGCCGTGTCGCGCTCGGACAGGACGGCGCCCAGGATCATCAGGCTGACGGTGACCGCGGCGAGCAGCCCCGCCAGGATCTCGACCGTCTCCGTCGGAGTGTCGTGGCCGAACGGCACGTTCCCACGCACCGCTCCGGCGACGGCGATCACCGCGCAGAGGAAGCTCGCCGTGACCGCGCCCAGCTGGCGGAAGCGAAGGGCGGCCCAGATCAGCAACGGGAAGAGCAACGTTCGATAGCGCCAGGCGCTGAAGAAGACCGTGGAGGCGACGACCGCGAGCGCCGCGAGCAGCGTGACCGCCTCGATCTGCCGCCAGCGGGACAGCCCGCGTGGGGGCTTCGTCGCCCAGACGAGGATGAGCGGCGCGACGACGAGATCGCCCATGCCGTCGCCCGTCCACCAGAGCACCCACTTCGACCCGTAGTCGTCGATCGAGATGTGGTTTGCGATCAGGAGTGCGGTCACGCCGTTGGTGGCACTGATCGCCGTGCTGACGATCGCGCCGAGGACGACGAGCGCGAGCACGTCGCGGACGCGGTCGAGCGCGGGCCGGAACGCGGCCCGCCGGAGGAGCAGCGCGCCGGCGACCGCCTCGAGCGTGTTCCCGGCCGCGACGGCGGCGGCGAGCGGGATCGAGGCGCCGGTCGTCGCGTTCGCGATGAACGCGCCGGCGGCCACCGCGGGCCACGCGCGGCGCGGCCCGAGCAGCACTGCTGCGGCCAGCGCGATGCCCGTCGGCGCCCACACGGGCGTGACGATGCCCTGCGCGACCGAGAGCTCGAGGCCGATCTTCGCGGCGCCGACGTAGGCGGCCGCGACCCCGGCGAGGACCAGGACGCCCCGCACGCCGCCCGCCCGCTCGAGCGCCGCGTCGAGGCCGCGAGCCGGCTGGTCAGCCGGCGCCGGTGTCGACTCGGAGACCGTTCCCGGACGTTAACTCAGCCGGGATGACGATGTGCATGCAAGCCTGACCGGCCGAGGGGCTTCAGAGGTCCAGGCGCTCCTCCTCGAGGTCGAGGTCGCGGATCACCCGGCGGGCGACGTCGTCGTCGATGGTCCCGCGCCGGCGCAGGTCGACGACCGCACCCCGCTCGGCGGCGAGCAGCTCCCGGCGGAGGCGCTGGTACTGGGCCGAGCGCGCCTCGCGCGCGCCGTCGGTCTCGGGGTCGAAGCGCTCCTTGTAGCGGTCGACGCGGAAGGTGTACTGCCCGCGCGCGCGCTCGACCGTGTCGTCGTAGGCCCAGCCCTCCGCGGCGATCTCATCCAGGCGCTCGAGGGCCGCCTGCGCGGCCCGGATGCGCGCCTTTGCCTCCTCCTTCTCCGCGAGCCCGTCGTCCTCGATGCCCACGAGGCGGATCACGGTCGGGAACGTCAGCCCCTGGCCGACGAGGGTGCCGAGGATCACGGCGAACGTCAGGAAGATGACAAGCGCGCGGTTCGGGAACGGCTGGTGTGCGTCCGTCGTCAGCGGGAGGGCGAGCGCCGCCGCGAGCGAGACGGCGCCGCGCATCCCGGCCCACGCGAGGATGACGTTCGACCGCCAGCCGCCCGCGCCGTCACCAGGGCGCATGGGTGGCGGCAGCCAGGAGGTCGCGAAGAGCCAGACGAAGCGGATCGCGATCACCGTGAGTGTGAGCAGCACGGCCCAGGCGACGAGGTCCTGCCAGGAGCGCAGCCCCCTCAGGGCATCGACGATGCCCGGCAGCTGGAGGCCGACCAGCGTGAAGAGCACGGCGTTCAAGATGAAGAGGGTGATGTCCCAGATGGCGGCGCCCTGGAGGCGCGTCTGCGCCGTCGTCAGCTCGGGCGTGTGCCAGCCCATGTAGACGCCGATCGTGACGGCGGCGAGCACGCCGGAGACGCCGGCCGCCTGGGCGGGGAGGTAGGCGATGTAGCCGCTGCAGAGCGCGATCGTGAGCTCGAGCGGGGGGTTGTCGAGGCGCCGGCGCACCCGGCGCACCAGGTAGCCCGCGGCGAGGCCGACGGCGATCCCGCCGACCACGTTTCCGACAAAGTGGGCGGGCGCGGTGACCAGCGAGAACGAGCCGGTGACGACGGCGGCAACCGCGAAGCGGTACGCCACGAGCGCGGTGCCGTCGTTCACGAGGCTCTCGCCGTCGATGATCCCGACCAGGCTTCGCGGGAGCCCGACGCGCTCGGCGATCGCGGTCGCCGACGTCGGGTCGGTCGGCGAGACGATCGCGCCGAGCACGAACGCGGTCGGCCAGTCGAGGCCGGGGATCAGCGCGTGCGCGACTGCAGCGACGACGATCATCGTGGCGAGCACCAGCCCGACGGCGAGCAGCGAGATCTCCGCGATGTTCGCGCGCACCTCGCGCAGCGACGTGAAGTACGCGCCCGCGTAGAGGAGCGGCGGCAGGATCGCGACGAGCACCAGCCGCGGGTCGAGCTCGACGGTTGGCATGCCGGGGATGAGCGCGAGCCCGAGGCCGCCCAGCACGAGCAGGATCGGGTAGGGGACGCGCACCGTCTCGGCGGTCGCGAGCACCGCAACGGCCGCCGCGATGACGCCGACGAGGATCAGGCTGTCCTGCGCGGAGAGCTCCACCCGTGGATTCTGCCGAGCGGGGTACGCTCGCGGCGGGGTCGTCGAGCGCGGAGCTGGAAGTCAGATGAACACCGCAACATCCACCGTCACCGAGCACGAGGCCGCGCGCGGCTCGTTCAAGAAGCAGGAGCGCAACCCGGGCGTGACGGAGCTCGCGGAGATCCCCGGCCGCGGCCCCGCACTGGTCATCGACACCGGCTGGCGCGGGATGGCACAGAGCGCGCTCGCCTGCGTGCAGCGCTTCGTCAAGTAGGCCGCCCTGCTCCCACGGCCACCGGTTAGTGGCTGACACTTCGCGCGGTATGGCTGACAGCCACAAAGTCCGCACGTGCTCACCGGTTCGCCCGCTCGAAGCGATCGAGGATCCAGTGCGGATCCGGGACACGGCCGGCGAGCGTTCCCGTGACGATGTCGCGAGCGATCTCCCCGAGCTCCTCGGCGCGTCGCCGCTCGGCTTCCCGCTGGTCTCGCTCGGCGCGCACGAGCGTCCGGAGATGCACGAGGCTCGGGCGTGTGAAACCAAGCTCCTGGACGCGCGCGGCGACCCGCCGGCAGGTCTCGGCCATCGACGCCGCCGGATCGTCCAGCTCGGCGACGAGCCTGTCCACGACAGGGTCGTACCGGCGCGCGCTCGGAACCATGAGGCGATCGTCGCCGCGAGCCGGTCACGTAGGTGTGCCGACAGCGCGCCATGACCCGCACGGTCGGAGTTAGTGGCTGTCAGCCACTAACTCCGCGGCAAGTGGCGGTCAGCCACAAGCAATGGTCTGCGGTTCAGGTGGCCAGGAAGTAGACGGTGCAGAAGCCGCCGAAGGCCAGGCACCAGATCGCGAACGGGATCAGCGTCCGCGTCTCGAAGTAGCGCATCAGGAACCGCACGGCGAAGTACGCGGTCACGCCCGAGCAGAGCGACGCCACGAGCGCCTGCCCGCGCACGCCGTCGCCCTGCGAGCCGGCCAGCTCGGGGATCTTCAGCAGCGCGGCCGCGCCGATGATCGGCGTCGCCAGCAGGAAGGCGAACCGGGCCGCGTCCTTGTGCGACAGCCCGACGACAAGCCCGCCGCCCATGGCGGCGCCCGACCGCGAGAGGCCGGGGATCAGGGCGATCGCCTGCAGCGCCCCGACCAGGAACGCGCCGGGAAACTGCACCTGTCGGGCGATGCGGGTGTCGTCGTCCTCGTCGGTCTGCGGCGCGCGGCGCCGCAGCGCCTCGAACCCGAAGAGCAGCAGCCCGTTGACCATCAGGAAGATCGACGCCGACAGCGCCGACGCGAACACCGACCGGAGCGCATGGTCGAGCAGCAGGCCGAGGATCCCGGCCGGGATCGTCCCGACGACGAGCAGCCAGCCGAGCTTGGCGTCCGTGTCGTCTGCGCCGATGCCGCGGTCGCGCAAGCTGCGGCCGAGCCCCTTGAAAATGCGCATCCAGTCATGCCAGAAGAACAGGAACAGGACGATCGCCGTGGCCAGGTGCGTCGCGACGAGGAAGCTGATGAAGTAGTCGTCGTTCTGGTGGATGTTCCAGCCAAAGAGCTGCGGGAAGATCACGCTGTGGCCGAGGCTGGAGATCGGGAACAGCTCGGTCACGCCTTGCAGCAGGCCGAGGACGATCGCCTGGAGGTAGGTGATCGGCTCGGAAGCTGACGCGAGGATCACGGTACGGCGCCGGCGTCCTCGGTCTTCTTGCCCGTCTGGAACCAGGCGAAGACGAGGAGCGCGACCCCGACAAGAAATGCCGCGATGCCGTGCTTCACGTGGTGGTGGCTGGAGCCGGCCTCGTGGCCGGGGATGAACGACGGCAGCGACTTCGCCGGCTCGACCCAGTAGACGATCCCGAGGACGATCAGGGCGATCCCGATCACGACGGCGGCGATGATGATGGCTGGGTGGCGCGTGTTCATGACCGCGGCGGAGCCTAACGCGCGTAGGCGGACGGCAGGCGGGCCTCTTCAGGGCACGTTCAGGTCACTACGGTTCGGAGCATGGAGGAAGAGCTCACGACGCTCGAGTTCGAGCGCCTGGTCGAGGACGCCATCGCCTCGGTGCCGGAGCCGCTTGCCGGCTTCATGTCGAACGTCGGCGTGATCGTCGACGAGCAGGCGCCGCCGTGGCAGTCCGTTCTCGGCCTCTACCAGGGGGTTCCGCTCACCCGGCGGACGACCTCCTACACGGGCGCGCTGCCCGACAAGATCACGATCTTCCGCCGTCCGATCGAGCGCGTGTACGGCACCGACCCCGACCGCCTCCGCGACGGCGTTCGCCACGTCGTCGTCCACGAGATCGCCCACCACTTCGGGATCTCGGACGAGCGGCTGCGCGAGCTCGGCGCCTACTAGTCAAACTTCCGCGGTGGAAGAACGCCGCCGCGTCCGCGTGATCTTCGGCGCGCTTCTGCTCGTCCTCTTCCTGGCGTCGCTCGACCAGACGATCGTCGCGACGGCACTGCCGACGATCGTCGGCGACCTCGGCGGGCTCAAGCACATCTCGTGGGTCGTCACCGCCTACCTGCTCACCTCGACGATCGTCGGGCCGATCTACGGGAAGCTGGGCGACCTCTACGGCCGCAAGATCGTGCTGCAGACCGCGATCGTGATCTTCCTGATCGGGTCGGCGCTCTGCGGGCTGTCCCAGAACATGGCCGAGCTGATCGCGTTCCGCGCCGTCCAGGGGCTCGGCGGCGGCGGGCTCATCGTCGTCACGATCGCCGTGATCGGGGACATCATCCCGCCGCGCGAGCGCGGCAAGTACCAGGGCTTCTTCGGCGCGGTCTTCGGCGTGTCGACCGTGATCGGGCCGCTGCTCGGCGGCTTCTTCGTCGACAACCTCTCCTGGCGCTGGATCTTCTACGTCAACATCCCCATCGGGGTCCTCGCCTTCGTCGTGATCGGGGCGACCTTCCGGCCGCACGTCGCGCACGTCCGCCACACGATCGACTACGCGGGGGCAGCCGCACTGGCCGGCGCCCTGACCTCGATCGTCCTCTTCACGACCTTCGGAGGGACGACCTATCGCTGGGCCTCGTGGCAGGAGATCGGGCTGATCGCGATCGCGGCCGTGCTGGCCCCGCTGTTCGTGTGGATCGAGTCGCGCGCCGCCGAGCCGATCCTGCCGCTCGAGCTTTTCCGCAACCGGGTCTTCCGCGTCGCGAGCGCGGTCGGCTTCATCGTCGGCCTCGCCCTCTTCGGCGCGATCACCTACCTGCCGCTCTTCCTCCAGGTCGTCAAGGGCGCGACTCCGACCCGCTCGGGGCTCGAGCTGACGCCGCTCATGGCCGGCCTGCTCGTGTCGTCGATCGTCAGCGGGCAGCTGATTACGAAGACGGGTCGCTACAAGCCGTTCCCGATCGTCGGCACGTTCATCACCGCGATCGGGATGGCGCTGCTGTCGCAGCTCGACTCGGCCACCTCGCAGGCGTACACGATCGGCGCCATGGCCGTCGTCGGGCTCGGGCTCGGAATGACGATGCAGGTGCTCGTGCTCGCGTCGCAGAACGCGGTCGACTACCGGCTGCTCGGCGTCGCCACGTCCGGCTCCACGCTGTCGCGCCAGATCGGCGGATCGATCGGCGTCGCCGTCTTCGGGACGATCTTCGTCAACCGGCTCAACAGCGAGCTGGCGTCACGGCTCGCCGGCGCGCACGGCCTGCCGAGCTCGGCGAGCCCCGCGTCGATCAGGCACCTGCCTCCCGAGGTGCACGCGCGCTACCTGGACGCGTTCACGGCGGCGCTCGCGCCGGTGTTCGTCGTCGCGGCCGTCCTCATGTTCGTCGCGTTCGGGCTCACGTGGCTGCTGCGGGAGATCCCGCTCCGGAAGACTGCGGAGACCCAGGGCGTGGCGGAGGCCATTGCCACGCCGAGCGACGGCGACTCGTTCAGGGAGCTGGAGCGGCAGTTGACGACGCTCGCCCGCCGCGACGAGCGGTGGGGCATGTACGAGCGGGTCGCCGCCGATGCGCGCGTCGACCTGGCGCCGCCGGAGGCGTGGCTGCTCGCCCGCCTCTCCGAGCGCCGCTGGCCCGTCGACGAGCACGACCTGGCAGACGACCTGGGTGTCGAGCCCGAACGTCTGCACGCGACGCTGGCGATGCTTGCGGACGAGGGCCTGGTCACGGGCGACGGCGGCCGGCCCGTCGAGCTGACCGCGTCCGGCCGCGACACGCACGACCGGCTCGTCGCCGCGGGGCGCTCACGCCTCGCCGGGCTCCTCGAAGGCTGGGACCCCGAGCACAACCCCGACGTGCGCCGGCTCCTCGACGAGGTGGCGGAGTCGTTCGCCGCCCAGATGCCGAGCCGCTAGCGCGCGTCCTCGTTGCCCGCTCGACCAGAGGGCTACCCTTGTTCCATGGAGGTTGCGCCGAGCCGCCGTCGTCTCGCCGTCGTGCTCTCGCTCGGCCTGCTGACTGCGCTCGCCGTCGGCATGATCGTCGCGCGCCGCGTCTACACGGGTGAGCCGACCTACGCGAACCTCGTCTGGAACCTGACGCTCGCCTGGATCCCGCTGCTCCTGGCGCTCTTCGTCTACGACGCCGCGCGCCGCGGGCGCCCGCGCTGGGTCGTCCTGGCGGGCGGCGCGGCATGGCTCCTGTTCTTCCCGAACGCGCCCTACCTCATCACCGATTTCCAGCTGCTCCGCGACTGGCAGGCGGCGCCGGTCTGGTACGACGTCGCACTGCTGTCGACCGCAGCCTGGACGGGGCTGACGCTCGGGTTCGCCTCGCTGTACCTGATGCACGTCGTCGCGCGGCGCGTCGTGTCGCCGCTGCTCGTCTGGCTCGGCGTCGGCGGCGTGCTGGCGCTCACGTCGTTCGGGATCTACCTCGGGCGCTTCGAGCGCTGGAACTCCTGGGACGTCGTCTCGCGGCCCGGGCCGCTGCTCTCGAGCATCGCCGAGCGGGTCGCGCACCCCGATCCCCGCACGGCCGGGGTCACGCTGGTGTTCACCGCGTTCCTGGCGCTGGCCTACTGCGTCTTCTACAGCGTGATCCGGCTCGGCGGCGCGGTCGGCGACCAGCCGCCCGCCTGACCACGGAGATCACGCGACCGGCGTAGCGGGCGCCTCGAGCAGCTCGAGCCGTAGCGCCAGCGCGACCGCATGGGTGCGCGAGCGAGCGCCGAGCTTGCGCAGCGCCCGGCGCACGTGCGTCTCGATCGTCTCCGCGCTCAGGCCCAGCTGCGCCGCCGCATCGGCGCTGGTCAGCCCCTCCGCGAGGAGCGCGAGCACCTCGCGCTCCCGCGGCGTCAGCGGCCCGGCGTCGGCGTGCCGCCGCCGCGCCTGGGCGGCGACGAGCTCGGCGCGCTTGCGCTCGGTGATGTCCTGGAACTGGGCGATGCTGTAGATCGGCTCGCCGCTCGTGCCGAACACGAGCGACGCGTTGACCTGCGTCCAGACGACACTGCCGTCCTTCCGCAGGTAGCGCTTCTCCACCTCGTACGGGCCCAGCTCCCCCCGCTGCATCGCGGCCGCGCGGGCGAGGTCGGCGGCGAGGTCGTCGGGATGGGTCAGGTCGCGCCACGACATGCCTACGAGGTCGTCCTGGTCGTAGCGGAGGAGGTCGCAGAGCGCGCTGTTCACCCGGAGCCAGCGTCCCTCCGGCACGGCGATGAGCGCGATGCCGATCGGCGCGGACTCGAACGCGAGCCGGAAGCGCTCCTCGCTCTCGCGGAGCGCCGTCTCGACCCGCTTGTGCTCGGTCAGATCGCGCATCACCGCATGGAGGGCGGTCACCCTGCCGTCGACGCTGATCGGCGTCGACCGGACCTCGACGGGGATTCGCGTCCCAAGGCGGTCGAGGACGACCGACTCGTACACCGAGACATCCTCGAGCCCCTGCAGCTTTCGCTCCGCCCGCTGCTCGGCGATGGCGAGCCACTCGGGCGCGCAGAGCTCCCGTCCGTTGCGGCCGACCAGCTCATCCGGCTGGTACCCGAAGAGCCGGCACGCCGCCGGGTTGACCTCGCGGATGGTGCCGTCGGGGTCGCCGACGACGATCGCGTCGGTCGATGTCTCGAAGAGGAAGCGGTAGCGCTGGTCGGTCATCGTCTGCGGTGTCCCGGAAACCCGGTACTGAACTGGTATCGGCCGAGGATCCGGAGTCGAATCACCCATTCGGGGCATCCTGGCGCGGTCGGCCCGGGACGATCCGGGGACAGCCCTCGAGCGCCCCGTCCCGGAAACCGGGTAGGGCCGCGCCCCGGGCGAGTCGAGATGGGTAGACGCACCTCCGTACCAGGTGCGGAACCGGCCGGTGGCCAGCGGATGGCCGCCGGCCGGTGGCCTTTTCAGGGGCTGTCCCCGTTCAGGGGCTGTCCCCGAAGGGGGCTGTCCTACCCCCGCGTTAGCGGGGCGTGACTTCATGGGCCAGGCCCGTTCAGGGGCTGTCCCCGGCGACAGCCGGGGGCTGTCCCCAGTGTTCGGGTCATAGCTCGTCGGCTCAATCCATTCCGCCGAGGTGGCCGCGCTTTCGGTCAAACACGAGGACAGCTCCCTGCGGGGACTGAAAGTCAGTCTCGGTTGGGACGGCTCCTGCGGGATTGAAGAGTCACCTTTTGTTGGGACAGCCCCGCGGCTGTCGCCGCGGGACAGCCCCTTGAATAGCTCATGGGGCGGGGCCCGCCGCACGGAACCCCGCCCCGGAAGCCGCGCGCGTGCCGCGCGCGGCTCGCGCCCCGAAGGCGCGTGACCCTCCCCCTAGAGAACGATCCTGGAGGCTGTCTCCGGCGGGCAGCCGGACTGGATCAGCCTCCGCACCTGGCTCAGATCGACCCGGGATGCCGCGAGCGTGCTCGAGAGCTCCGTGTTGAAGCCGAGGCGGACGAACTGCTCGAACCGCCACGAGCGCACGACCGTCTCGAGGTCCTCCCGTTCCCGGTCACCATCGATTAGCACTGCTGCCTCCCCCTGTCTCACCGCGAATGCGTCCCCCCGGGCGCATCCGCTCGCTCAGCATGCGACGGCGGCCCCGGCGCGTGAATCCCTCATCTGAGGGATCGAGTGGGTGAGTCGTCCCGACCTCCGAACGGGTGAGGCGGGGGAGGCTTCCTCATGGTGTCAGGCGCAGTGGCGTGGCGGTGCGCAGCCGCTCCGGAAACCCGGAGTTAGTGGCTGACAGCCACTAAGTCGGTTCCGTGTGCCTAGGTGCCGACGACCTGGACGACCCAGCGCCGGTCGCGCTCGCGGTCGAGCTCCAGGAAGAGCACGCGCTGCCAGGTGCCGAGCGCGAGCTCGCCGCCCACGACGGGCACCGACTCGCCCGCCGGCCCGAGCAGCATGGCCATGCAGTGCGAGTGCCCGTTGCCCATCTCCATGTCCTCGGGGCACAGGTTCTCGGTGCGCCGGTCCCAGTCGTCGTGCGCGTAGTAGGTGTCGCTCGGGACGATCCCCTGCAGCATGCGGGCGAAGTCCTCGAGGAAGCCCGTCTCCCACTCGTTCACGCGGACGCAGCAGGTCGTGTGCGGCGAGTAGACGCAGGCGATCCCGTCACGGATGCCGCTCTCGGCGACCGCCTCGTTCACCTCGTCGGTGATGTCGGTCACCGTCAGGCCACCCGTCGTCCGCAGGTGTGTCTCGCGCTGGAAGACCTTCATGCCAGAGCGTTCCGTATCTCCCGCACCCCTTGCACGCGGGTTCGAGTCTATCCACGCTGCCTGAAACCGATGTGACAGCAACCGTCTGTACGCTCGTCACACCGGGCCCGTAGCTCAGCGGTGAGAGCAGCCGGCTCATAACCGGTTGGTCCCTGGTTCGAATCCAGGCGGGCCCATAAGATGGCGCCGTGTCGAGCTCCCCGACCGGCTTCTCGGGCTCGGTCCCGGAGTACTACGACCGATACCTGAAAGACATGATCTTCGATCCGATCGCGGCCGAACTCGTGGTGCGCATCCCGATCCGCGACGGCGTCCGGATCCTCGAACTCGCGTGCGGCACCGGAATCCTCACCCGACGGCTCCTGGAGGCGCTCCCGGACGACGCCCGGGTCGTCGCGACCGACCTGAACGAGTCGATGATCACGTACGCGCGCGAGGCCGTCGTCGACGAGCGGGTGACCTGGCAGACAGCGGATGCACAGGACCTGCCTTTCGCGGACGAGTCGTTCGACGTCGTGGTCTGCGCGGCAGGCTTCATGTTCCTGCCAAACAAGCCGCAGGGGTTCCGCGAGGCCCGGCGCGTGCTCGTGCCTGGCGGTCTCCTGCTCGGGAACACATGGCACGACCTCGAGGACAATCGCACTCCCGGTGCGGTCGAGGACCTTCTGCAGCGCCTCTTCCCCGATGACCCTCCGCAGTTCCTGAACACGCCGTACGGCTACGGCGACCACGAGCGCATCCGCGTCGATATGGAGGCGGCCGGCTGGACGGGCGCCGTATTCGAGGACGTCACGTTCGCATCTGAGGTGCCGTCAGCGGAAGGTGTCGCCATCGGCTGGGCGCGCGGAACACCGCTCTCCGGCCAGCTCGCCGACCGCGACGCCGACGTCGACGCCGTGATCGCAGCGATCACCGAGGCGTTGATCCCTCTCGGCGGCGAGCGGCCCTACCGCGACGAGCACACCGCGACGGTCCTCACCGGGCGCCGCTGAGGGGGATCCCCTCGCCGCGGGTGACGGCTAAACAGGCCCCCGGCTCGTGCCGATAGAGACGAGGCCGGGCGGAACCGGTGGGGGAGAATCGAGCCGACTGGGGCTCGTCGGCTCCCCGGCCCGCCCGGCGCTTGACGTTGTACAGCCAGCCTCGGCCCTCGGCTAGGTGCACGTTCCCCACCCTGAGGGATGCCCCGTCTCACCCTCCAGGGGGATGCCCTTGGGGAGGCGGCCGACCAGGATGCGTGGACGAACACACTGGCGGAACGAAAGGGGTTTCACATGTCTGCGGTTCTCCTGCGGCGGAAGCTTCGGAAGTTCGGCGAGCCGGCGCTCCGCGAGCGCCTCGGCTCCTAGGTTTCTTCTGACGGCGCCGGGCCTCAGGGCCCGGCGCCTCTCGTCTCCCGGGTAAGATCGACGCATGGCCGACCTCGGCACCATGCGCGTCAAGACCGGCCTCGCCGAGATGCTCAAGGGCGGGGTGATCATGGACGTCACCGACGCCGACCAGGCGCGCATCGCCGAGAACGCGGGCGCCGTCGCGGTCATGGCGCTCGAGCGCGTGCCGGCCGACATTCGCCGCGACGGCGGCGTGGCGCGCATGGCCGACCCGACCAAGATCGAGGAGATCAAGGAGGCCGTGACCATCCCGGTCATGGCCAAGTGCCGCATCGGCCACTTCGCCGAGGCGCAGATCCTCCAGGCGCTCGAGATCGACTACATCGACGAGAGCGAGGTGCTCACGCCGGCCGACCTCGAGCACCACGTCGACAAGTGGACGTTCACCGTCCCCTTCGTCTGCGGCTGCACCAACCTCGGCGAGGCACTGCGCCGGATCGGGGAGGGCGCGGCGATGATCCGCACCAAGGGCGAGGCGGGCACCGGCGACATCGTCAACGCGGTCACGCACATGCGCTCGGTCTTCGGAACCATTCGCCGCCTCGGCGCGCTGCGCGACGAGGAGCTCTACGCGGAGGCCAAGGAGCTGCGCGCGCCGTACGAGCTCGTCAAGTGGGTGGCCGAGAACGGGCGCCTGCCGGTCGTGACGTTCACGGCCGGCGGCATCGCGACGCCCGCCGACGCGGCGCTCTGCATGCAGCTCGGGGCCGACGGCGTCTTCGTCGGCTCGGGGATCTTCAAGTCGGGAGACCCGGACCTGCGCGCCAAGGCGATTGTCGAGGCGACGACGCACTTCGAGGATCCGGAGATCCTGGCGCGCGTGTCGCAGGGGCTCGGCGAGCCGATGGTCGGGATCTCGACCGCGTCGCTCGACCCGGCCGAGCTGCTCGAGACCCGCGGCTGGTAGCCCTGGAGACCGCGGCGCCATGACGCCTTCGGCGTCGTGACGCCGCTCTATTCGAAGGGGGCACCCTCGCTGCGCTCGCGTTTCCGCCTCGAGCTCCCCCTTCCGCTCTCGAGTCACACGCGACTTCGAACGACGTGGCTGCGCGGAAGTGAATCCCGCTCCGCCGACTGACATGGCCCGCGGCACGTGACCGACCCGCTTGTCCAACGGGTGCTCGATCTCGCAGAGGAGAACCTGCTCATTCGCGACCGCAGCGCCGAGCTGGACGAGGCGATCGCAGACGTCGAGCGCGCGGCGGCCGAGCGCGGCGACCGCGGCCTCGAGGCGTTCGCGCTGGCACGCCGCGGCCTCGCCCTGCACGGCGAGTTCCTGCGCGACCGCTCGCACGGCGAGCCGCCCGGGGAGATGGAGCTCTTCGAGCGGGCGCTCGAAATCCGGCGCGAGATCCGCGACGAGCCCGGTGTTGCCGAGTCGCTCTTCCATGTCGGGCTGGTGCATCAGGTCGTCCGCGGCGACCACGGCACCGCGCGGCCGCTCTTCGAGGAGTCGTACGCGCGGGCGACCGACGACGTCACGGCGTCCTACGCGCTCCGCCACATCGCCTTCTGCGACGACGACGCCGGCGACGCGGCGTCGGCCGAGCGCCGCCACGAGGAGGCGCTCGAGCTGCGGCGCCGCGCGGGCTGGCAGGCGGGGATCGCAGCGCAGCTCGCCGCCGTGGCCGACCTCCGCGCGCGGCGCGGCGACCGGGAGGGCGCCGCGCAGCTCGCCCGCGAGGCGCGCGCGATCCTCGTTGGGCTCGGCGCCGAGCGTGCGCTGGCGCTGTTCGGGCCCGAGCTCGACGAGCTCGAGCGCGCCTAGACTGATCGCATGCGAATCGGCGTTCTGGCCCTGCAGGGAAACGTGCGCGAGCACGTCGCCGTGCTGCGCCGGCTCGGCGCCGACGCCGTCGAGGTGCGGAAGCCCGAGCAGCTCGACGGCCTCGACGGCCTCGTCATCCCGGGCGGCGAGTCGACGACGTTCATGCGGCTCATGCGCCTCTACGGGCTCGACGACGCGGTCCGCGAGTTCACGCGCCCGGTCTTCGGCACGTGCGCGGGGATGATCGTGCTCGACCGCTCGCATCTCGGGCTCGTCGACATCGAGGTCGACCGAAACGCCTACGGGCGCCAGGTCGCGAGCTTCGAGGCCGATCTCGAGCTCGAGGGCGATCCGAAGCCGCTGCGCGGCGTCTTCATCCGCGCCCCGCGCGTCCGCGACACCGGGCCGGGCGTCGAGGTGCTCGCCGAGCTCGACAGGCGAGCCCGTGCTGGTGCGCGAGGGCCGCTTCCTCGTCGCGTCGTTCCACCCGGAGCTGACCGACGACACGCGAATTCACGAGCTGTTCCTGCAACTGGTCGCGGAGGAGGCGCATGTCCGGGCATAGCAAGTGGTCGTCGATCAAGCACAAGAAGGGCGCGGCCGACGCCAAGCGCGGCAAGCTCTTCTCCAAGCTCTCGCGCGCGATCATCGTCGCGGCCCGGGAGGGAGGCGGCGACCCGGCCGGCAACCTCGCGCTCCAGAACGCGATCGAGAAGGCGCGCTCCTACTCGATGCCGAAGGACAACATCGACCGGGCGATCGCGAAGGGCGCGGGCACCGACGCCGACGCGGACGCCTACGAGACGGTCGTCTACGAGGGGTACGGGCCGAGCGGCGTGGCCGTGCTCGTCGAGGCGCTGACGGACAACCGCAACCGCACGGCCGCCGACGTCCGGCACCTGTTCGCAAAGAACGACGGCAACCTCGGCGCGACCGGCGCGGTCGCCTGGCTGTTCGAGCGCACGGGGCTCGTGCTGGTCGAGGCCAACGGCGTCGACGAGGACGAGCTGATGCTCGCGGCCGCCGAGGGCGGGGCGGAGGACGTCGAGCGCGACGAGTCGCAGTTCCGCATCACCGCTGCGCCCGAGGATCTCGCGGGCGTCCGGGAGGCGGTCGAGGCGGCCGGGTTCACGGTCGACTCGGCCGAGGTGACGATGCTGCCGAAGACGACGGTCGAGGTCGACGACGAGTCGGCGGCCAAGAAGATCGTGCGGCTGATGGACGCGCTCGAGGAGAACGACGACGTCCAGGACGTCTACGCGAACTTCGACATCCCGGAGCGCGTGCTCGAAACCGTCGCCGGCTAGCGGCGGACTTCGGTGCTCGGCAGGCTCGTCGCGCCGTTCACAACGACGGTGCGCAGGCGCCCGGCGGCCGCGGCGACGCGGTAGGTCCCGTCCGCCTTCGTGTGGGTGACGCTGACCTTGCGCCACCCGCTGCCGTTCCAGCGCTGCTCGACGACCGGCGCGCCGACGAGCGGGTTGAAGAACGGGTCGACGACCCTGCCGAAGAGCTGCTGACGCCGGGGGTCGAAACGGATGGAGATCGTCTTCGGCGCGAGATTGCCCTGCACGCGCACGAGCGAGAGGGCCTGAAGGATCTGCCCGCGGTTCCACGTCGAGGCGAGGATCCCGTCGACGAGGTTCGTGTCCGTCGCCGGCGTCGGGGTCGTGTAGTGGACGACCGCCTGCGCGCCGATGCCGAGCGGCACGGCGAGCGAGGCCTCGAAGCGCGCCTTCGCGTCGCCGCCCGACTGCGTGATGACGGCGTAGGCGGGCAGCGTCCCGACGAGGCGCCCACTCACGTAGAGCGGGATCGAGATGTTGTACTTCTGGTCGAGCGGCCAGCCGTTCGTGTTCGCGGCGGCGGCCGTCGTGACGACGTCCGTGGTGCGGTCGCGGAAGGTCACCGCCCAGCCCATCGTGGCGGTGCCCGTCTGCGCAGCAGGCCCGGCCCACATGCCGGGGGCCTGGGCGACATAGGCGCCGGGCGACTCGATCATGAGCGCGACGTCGGGCGCGAACCCCGCCGTGGCCGGCTGGCCGGCGGCGGCGACCTGGAACGTCTGGACGTCGCCGGCCCATGCTGCGGCCGAGGCGGCGAGCGCCGCCGCCCCTCCGAGCGCCGCGAACATGACCCTGCGCACGTGCTGAGGGTATCGCCGGGCCCTGAAGGAGTCGTCCGCCCCGCGGCCTACTGTCTCTCCGTGAAGGTTCTCGGCATCGACCCCGGGACGGCTGCGTGCGGGTACGGAATCGTCCAGCTCGACGGAAACCGGTTGCGCGCGCTCGTGCACGGCACGTGGAGGACACGCGCCGGCGACCACCCCGCGACCCGGCTGAAGACGATCTTCGACGGCGTCGTCGAGCTCATCGCGGAGCACGCGCCGGATGCCGTCGCGCTCGAGGAGTCGTTCGTCGGCGTCGACGCCCGCACCGCGCTCTCCGTCGGGCAGGCGCGCGGCGCCGTGCTCGTCGCGCTCGCGCCGCGCTGACGTGCCCTGCACCGAGTACGCGCCCGCGCGGGTCAAGCAGGCCGTCTGCGGCTACGGCCGCGCCGAGAAGGGGCAGGTGCAGCGCATGGTGAAGGCGATCCTCGCGCTGGAGACGCGGCCGACGCCGCACCACGCCTCGGACGCGCTGGCGGTCGCGATCTGCCACGCGCTGGCGCCGCCGCTCCTCAAGGCGGTGGCCTCGTGATCGCGCGGCTGCGCGGCCGGTTCGCCGGCGAGTCCGGCGACGGCCTCGTGCTCGACGTCGGCGGCGTCGGCTACCTCGTGCAGGCGACGCCGCGGGCGCGGCGGCGCGCACGCGAGGTCGACGAGGTCACGCTCGAGACGTACCTCCACGTCCGCGAGGACGCGCTCCAGCTGTACGGGTTCGCCGACGCCGACGAGCGCGAGCTCTTCGAGCAGCTGCTCAGCGTCTCCGGGATCGGGCCGAAGGTCGCGCTCGCGATCGTCTCGGGCTCGACCCCCGCCGAGCTCCGCCGCGCGATCGCGCTCGAGGACACCGCTCGCTTCGAGGCGATTCCCGGGATCGGCAAGAAGACGGCCCAGCGCGTCGTGCTCGAGCTGAAGGAGAAGGTCGGCGCCGAGGCGATCCCGTCCGCCGGCCGCGGCACCCGCGGACACGCTCGTCGCGCGCGACGCGCTCGTCGAGCTCGGCTACTCGGTCGTCGACGCCGAGCGGGCCCTCGCCGAGGTCGATCCCGACCTCCCGGCCGAGGAGCGCGTCCGGCTGGCGCTCAAGGCGGCATGACGGAAGCGCGAGCAGTTCCTGGCGCCGGCGCTGAAGCCGGACGACGAGGAGGCTCGAGCGCTCGCTCCGCCCGCGCCGGCTCGACGACTTCGTCGGGCAGGAGCGGGTCAAGGAGCAGCTGCGCGATCGCGCTCGACGCGGCGACGGCGCGCGGCGAGGCGCTCGACCACGTCCTGCTCGCCGGCCCGCCCGGGCTCGGCAAGACGAGCCTCGCGCACATCATCCGCGAGGAGCTCGGCGTCGGCCTCCGCACGGTCGCCGGCCCGGCGCTCGAGCGCAAGGGCGACATCGCGGCGATCCTGACCGCGCTCGAGGCGCGCGACGTCCTCTTCGTCGACGAGATCCACCGCCTGAACCGCGCGGTCGAGGAGATCCTCTACCCGGCGCTCGAGGACTTCCGGCTCGACATCGTCGTCGGCCAGGGGCCGGCGGCGCGGACGCTGACGCTCGACCTGCCGCCGTTCACGCTCGTCGGCGCGACGACGCGCACCGGCCTGCTGACGACGCCGCTCCGCGACCGCTTCGGCATGACGTTCCGGCTCGGCTACTACGAGCCGGAGGAGCTGGCGCACGATCGTCCGCCGCTCGGCGCGCATCCTCGGCGTCGAGATCGCGGACGAGGCCGCCGACGAGATCGCGCGGCGCTCGCGCGGGACGCCGCGCATCGCGAACCGCATCCTCCGGCGCGTGCGCGACGTCGCCGAGGTGCGCCACGCAGGGCGCGATCACCACCGCGATCGCCGACGAGGCGCTCGAGCTGCTCGAGGTCGACGAGCAGGGGCTCGAGCGGATCGACCGCGAGCTGCTGCAGGCGATCGTCGACAAGTTCGAGGGCGGGCCGGTCGGCCTGTCGACGCTCGCCGTCGCGCTCGGCGAGGAGCCGGACACGATCGAGGACGTCTACGAGCCGTACCTGCTCCAGCTCGGCTTCATCCAGCGCACGCCGCGCGGGCGCGTCGTCACGGAGCTCGGGCGCGAGCACGTCGGGCGCGACCGCCGAGGTCGACGCGCAGCCTCTTCTGAGCCCGAGCTCTGGATCCCCGCGACAGCGGCGGGCCGTCGCTCGAGGACTTCGTCGACCGCATCCACAGCGGTCGAGGCTTCGCGGAGAGCAGCTGGCACGGCAGGCGGTCATGACGGTCGAGCTCGCGACGGCTCTGTACCGGCGAGGTCGATCGGGCCGGAGCCCGGCTACGGCTTCGTCACGCCGATGGCCCGGTCGCTGCGAACGGCGCGCCGAGGCGTGATCGTCCCGGTCGGCGCGCATCTCGCGGATCCTGAGCCGCTCGAGCGCCGGCACGATCGCCGGTCGCCGCCAGAGCGGCCTGACTCGGCGCTGCTAGCGGCCGGAACTGCAGCTCGTGCCAGGACGGCACGGGCGCGAGCTCGAGCAGCGCGCGGTCGCCGTTCGGGTCGCGGTAGCCGAAGTCGGCCGTCGTCGTCGTCCCAGCGCGACCTCGAGCAGGCCCTCCTTGACGCGGTGGTCGAGCCAGGCGCCGCGGAAGACGAGCTTGCGCAGCCAGTAGACGAGCGACTCGCCGCCGACGAGCGAGATCGCGCTCCCAGTGGCGCACGAGGTACGAGCCGAGCGGGCTCGCGGCGCGTCGATGCGGCCGTCCGCGGCGAGCTCGACCAGGTCGGCCGTCTCGTCGTCGTCGAGCTCGTTGTCCGGGACAGCCCGAGCTTGACGGCCGCTGCGACGACCCGCTCCTCGAAGTCGCGCGCGGTGAAGGAGAACGCGGTAGCCGAGGAACTCGACCGACGTAGTCCTCCCCCGAGCGAGTAGTTCGTCTGCGTCACGGTCGGGAGGATAGCCCCGCGGTCGGCGGCAGCCCCGTGACGCTTCCGGCACGGATTCGTGACGGTTCGATGCGCCGTAGCCCGGTTCGCGGGCCGGGTGCCGTCCGGCTCTCGCCGTACGGTCAGGTGTCCGATGTCGTGGACGCTCCGCCCTGCGATCCGGACACTGCGCGCCGCCTGGCAGGCGAGCTCGGCGTCACGCGAGACGACCGCGCGCGTTCTCGTCCGCCGCGGGCTACGGCGACGCCGCGGCGCCGCGTGCGTTCCTCGACGGCGCGGCGCCGGCGCACGACCCGTTCCTGCTCGGCGACATGGAGGGCGCGTGCGCGGCGATCCGCGCCGCGATCGCCGCCGGCACGCGGATCTGCGTCCACGGCGACTACGACGTCGACGGCATCTGCGCGACCGCGCTCGCCGTCATCTGTCCTGCGCGAGCTCGGCGCCGACGTCGACTGGCACCTGCCGAGCCGCTTCGAGGAGGGCTACGGCCTGTCCGGGGAGACGATCGAGCGCCTCGCGGACGAAGGGTACGGGCTCGTGCTCACCGTCGACTGCGGCATCACGGCCGTCGACGAGGTCGCCGACGCCCGCGCGCTCGGGCTCGAGGTCGTCGTCACCGACCATCACCGGCCCGGCGACGACGCTGCCCGACTGCCCGATCGTCGCCACGCGGCCGTCCGAGTACCCGTTCCCGGAGCTCTGCGGCACCGGCGTCGTGCTCAAGCTCGCGCCAGGCGCTGCTCGGCGCCGGACCATCCGGCGCTCGAGCGCCACCTCGACCTCGTCGCGCTCGCGACGATCGCCGACGTCGTCCCGCTCGTCGACGAGAACCGCGCGCTCGCGATCGCCGGGCCTGCAGCGCGCTCGCGCGCGACGCACGAGCCGGGCCTGCCGCGCTGATGCGCGTCGGCGCGCGTCGACCCGGCGACGGTCGACGAGGGCGCCGTCGCGTTCCGGCTCGCGCCGCGGATCAACGCCGCCGGCCGGCTCTGCCGGCCGGAGATCGCGCTCGAGCTGCTGCTCGCCGACCGACGAGGAGACCGCGAGGCCGCTCGCCGAGCGGCTCGAGGAGCTGAACCGCGACCGGCAGATGGTCGAGGACCGGATCCTGCGCGAGGCGGTCGCCCAGGTCGAGGCCTGGCCCGAGGCCCGCCGGCGCGCCCGCGGCTACGTCGTCGCCGACGAGGGCTGGCACGAGGGCGTGATCGGCATCGTCGCCTCGCGGCTCGTCGAGCGGTACCGCCGCCCGGTCGTGCTGATCGCCGGCACCGACGGGGACTGGAAGGGCTCCGGCCGCTCGATCTCCGCGCTTCGACCTCCACGCCGCGCTCGCCGCCTGCGCCGACCATCTCGAGCGCTTCGGCGGCCACCGCGCCGCCGCCGGCCTCTCGATCACGCGCCGAGGCGGTGCGACGCGTTCGCGGCCGCCTTCGCCGCGCATGCCGACGCTGCGCTCACGCCCGACGGATCTCGAGCCGGTCACCGTCGTCGACGCGGTCGTGCCCGGCACGGCGCTGACGCTCGAGCTCTGCGCCGAGCTTCGCCGGCTCGCGCCGTTCGGGCTCGGCAACCCGGCCGTCACGCTGCTCGCGCCCGGCTGCGAGATCGCAGGAGCCGGCCACGGTCGGCGACGGCAAGCACCTCCGCTTCCGCGTCCGCCACGAGGGCATCCCGGCCGGCAGCGCGATCGCCTTCGGCTTCGGCGCGCAGCCCGACTCGCTGCGCCGGCCGCGCCGTTCGACGTCGTCTTCCGCCTCGAGGAGAACCACTGGAACGGCACGGTCGCGCCGCAGCTCGTCGTCCGGCGACGTCTGCGAGACCGACCCGCGCTACGACGAGCTGCGCGCCGAGCTGGCCGGCCGAGTGGCGGGCCGGGGAAGACAGCCTGGACGGCGCAGGCGCGCGAGGTCTTCGACGAGCTCGGCCTCGAGCCGGGCGGGACGGCGTCGCGGAACCTGCTCGAGTCCGAGACGCTTCGGGCGCTGCTCGCGGAAGCCGAGCCGGCGACGCTGGCAGAAGCTGGCCTGAGGCGCGGGACTTGCGCAGCGAGATGCGCCGCGCGCCGCCCCCGCGGGGCGGGCGGGCGGCGTTCCGCTCGAGCTGGATGAGCATCCGCGCGAGCTGCGCGGCCTTGCGGTGACGTCGTCTGAGGAGCATCCGCCCGGGTTCGGGATTCGGGCCGGCAGTCCTGCCGCCGGGAAGGTGAGCCAAATCCCGCCCAGTACACTTCATTGATGGCCGTCGTCGAGGCCGCTGGCCGGCATCAGAATCTCCTCGACGAGCTGATCGCCGACGTCGACCGCCTACAAGGCGGACGTCGACACCGAGCTCGTCGCATCGGCGTTCGCCTTCGCAGCGGAGCACCACGAGGGACAGCAGCGGCGCTCCGGCGAGGAGTTCATCAACCACCCGTTCGGCGTCGCGAAGATCCTGCGCCGAGCTGCACCTCGACGAGCAGACGATCGCGGCGGCGCTGCTCCACGACGTCGTCGAGGACACCGACGTCGAGATCGAGGAGATCCGGGCCGAGTTCGGCGACGACATCGCGCTGCTCGTCGAGGGCGTCACCAAGCTGACCCGGATCCAGTTCGCGAGCCGCGAGCAGGCCGAGGCCGAGAACTACCGCAAGCTGATCGTGGCGATGGCGCAGGACCTGCGCGTGATCCTGATCAAGCTCGCCGACCGGCTGCACAACATGCGGACGATCGAGTACCTCGGCCGCCAGAAGCAGATCCAGAAGTCGAGGGAGGCGCTCGAGATCTATGCGCCGATCGCGCACCGCCTCGGCATCCACGCGATCAAGTGGGAGCTCGAGGACCTCGCGTTCGAGACGCTGCACCCGCGCAAGTACGACGAGATCAAGGCGATGGTCAGCGAGCGGCGCGCCGACCGCGACGAGCACGTCAAGGAGGCCTCGCTGCTGCTCCAGGCCGAGCTCGACAAGGTCGACATCCCCGCCGAGATCTCCGGCCGCCCGAAGCACTTCTACTCGATCTACGAGAAGATGGCGCAAGCGCGGGAAGGAGTTCAACGAGATCTACGACCTGACCGCGATGCGCGTCATCGTCGAGCGCGCCGACGAGGAGGGCACGCGCGACTGCTACGGCGCGCTGGGGCTGATCCACTCGCTGTGGAAGCCGATGCCCAACCGCTTCAAGGACTACATCGCGATGCCCAAGCTGAACGGCTACCGCGCGCTGCACACGACCGTGATCGGTCCGCACGGCCGCCCGCTCGAGATCCAGATCCGCACGCTCGAGATGCACCGGACGGCCGAGTTCGGGATCGCGGCGCACTGGCTGTACAAGGCGGGCGACCCGCGCCAGAAGGCGCTCGACGAGTGGACGCGGTGGGTGCGGCAGCTGATCGACTGGGAGCAGGACGAGCCCGACCCGCAGGAGTTCATGAAGACGGTCGCCAAGGACCTCTTCGACGAGGAGGTCTTCGTCTTCACGCCGAAGTACGAGGTCAAGCGCCTGCCCGCCGGCGCGACGCCGATCGACTTCGCCTACGCCGTGCACACGGACGTCGGCCACCGCACCGTCGGCGCGAAGGTCAACGGGCGGATCGTCCCGCTCAGCTACCAGCTGCACTCGGGCGACCGCGTCGAGGTGCTCACCTCGAAGTCAGGCCGCGGCCCGTCTCGCGACTGGATCTCGCTGGCGGCGTCGTCGCGCGCGCGGAACAAGATCCGTCAGTGGTTCTCGCGCGAGACGCGCGAGGACACCGAGGCGCGCGGCCGCGAGTCGCTCGAGCAGGCGCTGCGCAAGCAGAACCTGCCGTATCGCAAGCTGGCCGGCTCGGCCGTGCTCGCGCAGGTCATCCGCGAGAGCGGCTTCAAGAAGGCGGAGGACTTCTACCTGGCGCTCGGCTCCGGGAAGCTCCAGCCGTCGCAGATCGTCAACAAGCTGCTCCAGCAGCTGAAGACGCAGGAGGTCGTCGAGGAGGAGCCGGTGCCGCTGAAGGCGCCGAAGGCGAAGCGTGCGGTCGGCTCGACCAACCTCGGCATCCGCGTCGAGGGCTCCGGGGACGTCCTCGTCCGGCTCGCCAAGTGCTGCACGCCGGTGCCCGGCGACGACATCGTCGGCTACATCTCGCTCGGCAAGGGCATCACGATCCACCGCGGTGACTGCCCCAACGTCAAGGCGCTGCGGCGCAACCCGGAGCGGTTCACGCCGGTCGAGTGGGACGGGGCCTCGACGCAGAGCTTCCGCGTCCAGATCGCCGTCGACGCGTGGGACCGTCCGCGCCTGCTCGAGGACGTCGCGCGGACGTTCGCCGAGTACGGGGCGAACATCGTCGAGTACGGGGGCCACGTCGAGGATCAGCTCGCGAAGAACTGGTACACGGCAGAGATCGGCGACGTGCGCTCGCTCCGGAGCCTGCTGAACGCGCTGCGCCATCTCGAGGCCGTCTTCGACGCTAACCGCGTCACGCCGTCCTCGTAAGGGGTACCTCGAACGAGGGATCTTCGGGGCCAAGAGCGGCTTGATCAAGCCGTAGCGCCCCGTTTGGGGGATTCATCCCCCAAACGGGCTCATACCTCGAATGAGGGATAGGCAGATCGGGGCCGAGCCCCTACAAGGAGAGCAGGGGGAGGGGCAAGGCTGCGGCGCCCACCTGTCACGGGGACGACGGGTGGGCCCGCGCCGCCTTCTGCTACGGATCCCAGGTCTCGCCGCCGGTATCCCAGCCGACGAGTACGTAGGGGCCGACCAGCTCCGCCACTCGTGTGGCGAGCCCGGGGTCATCGTCCGAAAGGGCCAGCTCCCCCACTGATTGCCCGTCGAACTCCACCGGCACCGTGACGGCGGGCTCGCCGGCGCCGGCGGTCGGCCCGGGCACCAGGTTCCCCTCCTCGACGAAGCGGATCGCGGCGTACGCGACGCCGTGGTCGTGCAGCGCCGCCAGCACTCCGCGCAGGATGTCGTCGGCGTCGCCGCCGCGCTCCACGACCGCGGCCGCGGCCGCGTAGGGGTCGCTCATTCCTCGAGATCCTCGCCCTCGAAGGCGCGGATCGGCTCGCGGTACGCCTCCGGGATCGGCGCCGCGCGCCGCTCGTCGAGGTCGACGAGCACGAGCGTCTGGCGCGCGGTGACCATGAGGGCGTCGTCCTCCATGCGGTACGCCGCGCCATCGAAGGTCGCGCTCGTGCGGCCGAGGCGGCTGACCCGGATGAACACCTCGAGCAGGTCGTCGAACCGGGCCGGGGCGTAGTACTCGAGCGCCGAGGCGCGCATCACGAACTCGTGCTCGCCGTCGCCGCGGAGCCGGCCGAGGTGGCGGAGGTACTCGACGCGCGCGGTATCGAAGTAGGGCAGGTAACGGCCGTAGTAGACGATCCCCTGCGCGTCGGTGTCGGAGAAGCCGACACGGGTCAGCGCCGAGTACTTGAACGGGGGCATGCGGGTCGAGATGCGGCCGAGCTCGAGCGAGGTCACGGCTCTCGATCCTATGGGGTCTTTGAATGCACAATGGCCGGGTGAGCTCGCAGACGATCCAGGCTCCGCTCCGCACCGAGGAGCCGGACCAGTGGGAGTCGCCCGTCGAGGACCGCCCGTGGGTGGTCATCGTCTGGAACGACCCCGTCAACCTGATGACCTACGTGACCTTCGTCTTTCAGAAGCTGTTCGGCTACGCGAAGCCGAAGGCCGAGAAGCTCATGTGGCAGGTGCACGCGGAGGGCAAGGCGGCCGTCTCGACCGGGACGCAGGAGAAGGCCGAGGCCGACGTCGCCCGCCTGCATGCGCACGGGCTCTGGGCGACGATGCAGCAGGACTAGACGTTGCTGTTCCGCCGGCCTTTCAAGCCGTTGGAGGGGGGCGGCTACCGCGTGAAGCTAGGCGCGCCCGAGCGCGAGGCCGTGCGCGATCTCTGCGCCGAGCTGCGCGCGCTCGTGGTCGCGAGCGACCCCGCCGCCGGGCGGCTCTTCCCGCCGGCGTATCGCGACGACGAGGAGGCGAGCGCCGCGTTCGCCGAGCTCGTCCGCGGCGACCTGGAGGCGCAGCGGCTCGCCGCCTTCGACACCGTCGAGGCAACGCTCGACTCGGACCGCCTCGACGAGGAGCAGGCGGCCGCCTGGTGCGGCGCGCTGAACGACGCGCGGCTCGTCCTGGGCGAGCGGCTCGGCGTCACCGAGGAGCTGTACGAGAACGGCATCCCGCGCGACGACCCGCGGGCACGCGAGCTCGCGTTCTACGCGTGGCTGACGTGGCTCCAGGGCGAGCTCGTCGAGGCGCTCTCGTCGCGCTTATAGGGCCGCCCCTCCCAGCCAGGGGCTGTCCCTGCAGGGGGCTGTCCCTATACGCCCTGGGTGCGACCACACATGGGACCCACAGCAGAATCCGGCCGAAACAACTGGGGACAGCCCCCTTCGGGGACAGCCCCTACGCTCTGATGACTTCGAGCACCTCGTCGCGCTTGCGCTCCATGAGCTCCTCGGAGCGCGCCTCGAGGTTCAAGCGGAGCAGCGGCTCGGTGTTCGACGGGCGGACGTTCATGTGCCAGTCGGCGGCGTCGACGGAGATGCCGTCGAGGTGCGAGACAGTGCCCTCTCCCCCGAAGCGCTCCTTGAGCTCCTGCAGCTTCACGGCCACGTCCTTCACCGGCGTGTTCAGCTCGCCGGTCAGGAAGTAGCGCTCGCGGTACGGGCGCAGCAGCTCCGAGAGCTTCTGCTCGCGCTTCGAGAGCAGCTCGACCATGAGCAGGAACGGGACCGTGCCGGAGTCGGACTGCGAGAAGTCGCGGAAGTAGTAGTGGGCGGACACCTCGCCGCCGAAGACGGCGCCGTCGCGGCGCATCCGCTCCTTGAAGAACGCGTGGCCGACGCGGTTCAGCAGCGGGACGCCGCCGGCGCGCTCGATCGTCTCGGGCACCGCCCAGCTCGCACGCACGTCGTAGATGACCTTGCCGCCCGGCTCCTTCTCGAGGATCGACTCGGCGAACAGGGCGGTGATGAAGTCGCCGGGCACGAACTCGCCGGTGTCGTCGACGAAGAAGCAGCGGTCGGCGTCACCGTCGTACGCGACACCCAGGTCGGCGTGCTCCTCGAGCGTCTTGCGCACGATGAACTCGCGGTTCTCGGGCAAGAGCGGGTTCGGCTCGTGGTTCGGGAACGTCCCATCGGGCTCGAAGAAGCAGCGGACAGCATCGAGCGGGAGGCGCTCGAGGATCGGCGGGAGCATCGCGCCGGCCATCCCGTTCGCGGCGTCGATGACCACGCGCAGCGGCCGGATCGACGGCACGTCGACGAACGAGAGCACCCGGTCGACGAAGCCCGGATACACGTCGGCCTGCGTGACGGAGCCGCGCGTCTTTCGAGGGCCGATCCCTGTCAAGGCGCGGTCGCGCACGTCGTAGAGCCCGGAGTCGCCGCCGACGGGCAGGGCGCCGCGGCGGACGATCTTCATGCCCGTGTACTCCTTCGGGTTGTGCGACGCGGTGACCATGATCCCGCCCTCGAGGCCGAGATGGTCGACTGCGAAGTAGGTCATCTCGGTGCCGACCATGCCGATGTCGACGACGTCGCAGCCCGCCTCGGCCGCACCCTCGATCACCGCCGTAGCCATGGACGGGGACATCGTCCGCATGTCGCGGCCGACAGCGATCCGCTCCGGCTCGAACTGCTCGACGTACGCACGTGCGATCGCCCGGGCGCCCTCCTCGTCGAGCTCCGCTCGGTAGAGCCCGCGGACGTCGTACGCCTTGAACACCTTCGGGTCGAGCACCCCCGGATGCTAGAGGCACTCCCGTCCGCGCATCCGCCGCTGCCGGAAAGAGCGGGTTTTTCCCTGCAAACACGGGAATCGCAGCCCTGCCGAATCCGTTTCTACACTTGTGAGCGTGGAACGCAAGCTGGCCACGGTGATGTTCGTGGACCTGGTCGGGTCGACCGAACTGGTTTCGCGCGCCGATCCGGAGGTCGTGCGCCGCCGCATCGCGCGCTACTTCGACGACGTCTCGCAATGCGTGACCCAGCACGGCGGGATCGTGGAGAAGTTCGCCGGCGACGCCGTCATGGCCGCCTTCGGCATCCCCGTCGCCCACGAGGACGACGCCGAGCGCTCCGTCCGCGCCGCGTTCGCAATTCTCGACGCGGTCCGCCGACTGCAGCTCGAGGCGCGCATCGGCATCGAGTCCGGCGAGGTCGTGACCGACGACGTCGAGTCGACATTCGCCACCGGCGAGGCGGTCAACATCGCCGCGCGGCTCCAGCAGGCCGCCGATCCGAACCAGATCCTGATCGGCCCCGGCGCGCAGCGGCTTGCGTTCGGCCGGCTCGAGCTCGAGGACGTCGGCCCCATCGAGGTCGTAGGCCGCGACGAGCCGGTCTGGGCATGGGCAGTCACCGGCGTCAGCGACCACGGTGCGCGCGACGGCCGTCTCGAGGCGCCCTTCATCGGCCGCGACAACGAGCTCGACCTGCTCGAGAACACCTACGCGCGCACGGTCCGCGACCGGCGCGCCCAGCTCTTCACGGTCTTCGGCGACCCCGGCATGGGCAAGACGCGCCTCGTCGAGGAGTTCGCCGCAACGCTCGAGAGCGCGACCGTCCTCCGGGGCCGCGCGCTCCCCTACGGCGAGGGCGTCACGTACTGGCCGCTCGCCGAGATGGTCAAGGCCGCGGCAGGCATCGCCGACGACGACCCGCTCGACGTCGCGCTCGAGAAGCTCCGCGACTGCTGCCCGGCCGAGGCCGTCGCCGACCTGCTCGGCCTGGCGTCGGGCGTGCTCGAGGCGGTCTCCGGCGATCGGAGCCAGCAGGAGATCGCGTGGGCCGCGCGCGAGTGGGCCGAGCGGATGGCCCAGCCGCAGCCGCTCGTGCTGATCTTCGAGGACATCCACTGGGCCGAGGAGCCGCTGCTCGAGCTGATCGAGCACCTGGCCACCTGGGTCAAGGACACGCCGCTCCTGCTCGTCACGCTGGCGCGCCCGGAGCTGCTCGACATGCGCCCCGACTGGGGCGGCGGCCGCGTGCGGGCCACCTCGATCCAGCTCGAGCCGCTCAGCAACAAGGACAGCGAGGACCTGGTCGCCGCGCTCGTCGAGGCGAGCGGCGACGGCGGGCTCTCCTTCGACCTCCAGCGCGCGGCGCTCGAGAAGACCGAGGGAAACCCGCTCTTCGTCGAGGAGATGGTGCGGATGCTCGTCGAGGACGGCGGCAACGGCCGCGCGCGGCGCATCCCCGACACGCTGCAGGCGCTGATCGCCGCCCGCATCGACCGGCTGCAGCCGGACGCGAAGCGCGTGCTCCAGCGCGCCTCGATCGTCGGGCGCGTCTTCTGGGACGGGGCCGTCCAGCACCTGTCCCCGGAGCTCGACGACCTCGACGCGGTCATGGATGACCTCATGCTGCGCGACTTCATCGCGCGCGAGACGCGGTCGTCGCTCAAGGACGAGACCGCGTTCCGGTTCAAGCACGTGCTGATCCGCGAGGTCGCGTACGCCGGCCTCGCGAAGGCGTCCCGCGCGGCCTACCACGACCGCTTCGCCGCGTGGCTGGGCGAGCGCGCCGGCGAGGAGCTGCTGGAGATCCGCGCGTACCACCTCGACCAGGCCGTCGCCCTGCTCGACGGAGCTCGACGGCGAGGCGCCGGCCGAGCTGACGCATGAGGCCGCCGCGGCGCTGACGCGCGCCGGCAAGCGGGCGCTGGCGCAGGAGGCGAACCGCGCCGCCCGCCGGCAGCTGAAGCGCGCCGCCGAGCTGGAGCCGACGCTCGAGCGCCGCTTCCAGGCGGCGCGCGCCGCCTGGCGGCTGGGCGACATCCCGACCGTGTGGGTGGAGATGCGCGCCGTCCGCGAGGCGGCCGAGGAGGTGGGCGACACCGCCACAGAGGCGCGCGCCTGCACGGCGCTCGCCGAGGTGGTCATCTACCGCGACGGCGACATCGACGAGGGCAGGGCGCTCGCGCTGCGCGCGCTCGAGCTCGTCGACGGCCAGGACGACGAGGCCCGCTACGACACGCTGGAGATCCTCGCGCTCCTCGGCTGGTGGACGGGCAACCTGGGCGCGGTCGAGGAGTACAGCAGCGAGATGCTTGCGCTCGGCGACCGCCTGGACCGCAAAGACCTGGCCGCGCTTGCGCTGACGAGCCTGATCGGGGTCGCGCTCTCACGGCTCGAGGACGAGCGAGCGGAAGAGCTCCTCCCGCGGGCGATGGAGCTGGCCGAGGCGAGCGAGAGCCTGCACGCGCGCACCGAGGCGTTCCGGTCGCAGGGCGACCTCGCCGACCGGCGCGGCGACCTCGACGCGGCCGCGGAGGCCTACGAGCACGCCCGCGACCTCGCGTCGGAGGCGGGCGCAACCGCGTCGCTTGCCGGCATCCTCCGCCACCTCGCCTCGGTGATGGAGCGGCAGGGCGACACCGCACGCGCCGAGAAGCTGCTGCGCGACGCCATCCGCATGCTCCGGCAGATGGACCGCCGCGGCACGCTGGTCGAGGCGCTCCGCGCGCTGGCCGAGCTGCTGCTGCGCGAGGGCAAAGTCGACGAGGCCGAGCGGTTCGCGCTCGAGGCGCGCGAGGTGCTCACGCCGCGCGACATCACCTCGCGGATCACGACGTCCACTGCGCTCGCGCTCGTCCGCGAGGCGCAGGGTCGAAACGACGAGGCCGAGGGGCTCTTCCGCGACGCGATCGAGATGCTCGGCGAGACCGAGTGGCGGAGCATGCAGCGCAAGCCGCTGCGCGCGTTCGCACGCTTCCTCACCGAGCTCGGCCGAGCCGAGGAGGCGCGGCCGTACGAGGAGCGGGTCGCGGAGCTCGACGAGGCGGCGCACGGCTCGGGCGAGACCGAGTGCAGCGCCCCGCCGGTCGCCGGGCTCACCTAGCCGCTGCGCCGAGCAGCGCCGCCTTGACGGCCTGGTGCGACTCCTCGCCGGGCGACTCGCTGATCACGGTCGCCGGCCGCTCGAAGCGGCTCAGGGCCTCGCCGAGCGGCTCCGCGCGCAGCGTGCCTTCGCCGTACGGCAGGTGCTTCGTCTCGTTGCGGTTCGCATACGCGATGTCCGAGAAGTGGATGTGGAACGGCGCGCGCTCGCGGCAGCAGCTCGTCGGCGCGCTCGAGCACCGCGGCGAACGCGTCGACGTCCGTGAAGGCGCCGTCGCTCGTCGCGTGCATGTGCGCGAAGTCGATCACCGGCCGGATCCAGCCGGTGCGCTCCGAGATCACGAAGACGTCGTCGGCGGTGCCGAGCTCGCGAACGCGGCCCATCACCTCGACGCCGAACGGCACGAGGCGGCCCTTCTGCTCGAGCCGCGCGTGCAGGTCGCCGAGCTGCGAGACGACGTCGTCGAGCGCCTGGTCGCGCTCGCGCCCGAGCAGGAAGCCCGGGTGGAAGACGACCACCTCCGCGCCGGCCGCGACCGCGATGCCGGCGGTGTGGTCGAGCATCCCGAGCGCCATGTTGAACTTCTTGCCGCGCTCGACGTGCCCGAGGAACGCCGGCAGCGGCGCGTGCACGGACAATGCGATTCCTGCGTCGCGGGCGAGCTCGCCGAAGCGGCCGGCCCAGTCGTAATCCATCCAGAAGCCGCCCTCGAAGTCGATCTCGCAGGCCGTGTAGCCGCGGTCGAGCAGGATCGCGATCGCCTCGTCCGGGCTGTCGTGCGACGGCACGCGCGCAGGCCCGAAGCGGATCTCACCCATTGCCCGCCACGCTAGCCGACGATGGTCCGTCCGACGCCGTTCCTACCCTGCGAGTCATGCCACAGCGCCCGAGCAGAATCGATCTCCTCGAGCTCGACATCGACCTCCGCCTGACCGACCTCTGGCGGGAGGCATGCGAGGTCACGGAGTGGAACGTCGAGGTCGTCGGCGCGTTCTGCGCGCCGCGTACGGCAAGGGCTACTGCGATGCGCTCACGGAGGATCAGCCGGGCTCGCTCTGCGAGGAGCACGGGTACCGGATCCCCGGGCGCCGCCCCGCTCCTGCCGAGCGCTGACCGCTTAATCAGATCTCCCGATCCACAGGGCTAGACTGCCGCTGTGCCCCGCACGAAGAGCCCGGCGCGCCTGATCATCGCCCTGTCCGTCGCGGGCGTGCTCGCGATCTTCCTGGTCTACGTCGCCATCGCCGGCGGCACGCCGCAGGTGAAGCCGAGCAACGTCGCCCAGCACAAGGGCAGCGTCGTTCTCGTCGGCACCGTGGTCTCCGGCACGATCGCGCCGCTCGCGGACGACGGCCAGCGGTTCCTGCTGCGCGACCGGGACGGCACCGCGCGCTTCCCGGTGGTCTACCGCGACGCTCCGCCCGACCAGTTCAAGGGCGGCCGCGAGATCTCCCTGCAGGGGACGGTGCGTAACGGCGTCTTCGTAGGCCGGCCGGGCAGCATGATGACCAAGTGCCCGTCGAAGTACCAGGCAGCGAAGAAAGCGGCGTAGTTGGCTGAGCTCGGGCGCGGCGCGCTCGTCATCGCGCTCGGGTTGGAGCTCTGGGCGGTCGGCGCCGGCGGCTACGCGGCCTTCCGTGGGCGGCGCAGGCTCGCAGCCTCGGCGCAGAACGCGCTCTACGCCGCCCTCGGCGCGATCGTCGTTGCCGCCGTGGTGCTCGAGGCCGCGCTCCTGCGCCGCGACTTCTCGTTCAGCTACGTCGCCGAGCACACCAGCCGCAAGCTGACGCAGGGCTACGCGGCGGCCTCGTTCTGGAGCGGTCAGGAGGGCTCGCTCCTGCTCTGGCTGCTGATCCTGAGCATCTTCTCGTCGGCGGTGCTGCTGCTCACCCGCCGGCCCGCACGCACGCTGCTGCCTTGGGTGGTGCCGATCCTCGGGGTCGTCGGCACGTTCTTCGCCTTCCTGCTCGTCTTCGTCACGAGCCCGTTCAACACGCAGCCTCCGCCGGCGGACGGCGCGGGGCTCAACCCGAGCCTCCAGAACCCGTACATGCTCGCTCACCCGCCGCTGCTCTACCTCGGCTACGTCGGGCTGACGATCCCCTTCGCGTTCGCGATGGGCGCACTGCTCGCGCGCCGCACGGACGAGCTCTGGATCGTCGCGACACGCCGCTGGACGCTGCTCGCCTGGACGTTCCTCGGCGTCGGCCAGCTGCTCGGCTCGCACTGGGCCTACGTCGAGATCGGCTGGGGCGGCTACTACGCCTGGGACCCGGTCGAGAACGCGGCGCTGATGCCCTGGCTCGCGGCCACGGCGTTCCTGCACTCGGTGATGATCCAGGAGAAGCGCGGGATGCTGAAGATCTGGAACGTCCTGCTCGTCATCGGCGCGTTCCTGCTCTCGCTGTTCGGCACGTTCCTGACGCGCTCCGGCGTCCTGAACTCGGTGCACTCGTTCTCGTTCAGCTCGGTCGGGCCGTGGATCCTCGGCTTCATCGCGTTCGTGACCGCTGCGTCGCTCCTGATCGTGTTCTCGCGCCTCGACATGCTGCGCTCGCGCACCCGGCTCGAGTCGATCGTCTCGCGCGAGGCGACGTTCCTCTACAACAACCTGCTGCTCGTGGCGCTCTGCCTGACGATCCTTTGGGGAGTTATTTATCCGATCGTGTCCGAGGCCGTCCGCGGCGAGACGGTCACGGTCGGCTCGCCGTACTTCAACTTCTTCCTGCGCGTCTTCGGGCTGCCGCTCCTGCTGCTGATGGGCATCGGGCCGCTCGTCGCGTGGCGCCGTGCGTCGCTGCGCTCGCTCGGGCGGACGTTCGCCTGGCCGGCAGTGG
Organism: uncultured Thermoleophilia bacterium; assembly: GCA_963817375.1. Classification (GTDB taxonomy): domain Bacteria; phylum Actinomycetota; class Thermoleophilia; order Gaiellales; family Gaiellaceae; genus JACVRM01. The sequence goes on from CAWFOB010000003.1 coordinate 71,353, forward strand.
CCGCGCTCGCGACCGGCGTCGTGCTGGTCTTCCTGGGTGCCGGCTCCTCGATCCCGGGGCTGATCGGCTACACGTTCGCGGCCTTCGTGCTGGCCTCGATCGCGCTCGAGTTCGCGCGCGGGACGAGCGCACGGCACGCGACCGCGCGGGAGAGCTGGCCGCGCGCGTTCACCTCGCTGATCGGGCGCAACCGCCGGCGCTACGGCGGTTACATCGTGCACGCGGCCATCGTGCTGCTCGCGGTCGGCATCGTCGGGTCGAACGCGTACGACTCGAAACGCACCGCCACCCTGCGTCCCGGCCAGTCCATGGACGTGGGGAAGTACACCCTGACCGCCGGGCGGCCGCGCTACACGACGGTGCCGAACATCGTCGAGGGACGGACGCCAATCCTGGTGCGCCGCGGGGGCGACGTGCTCGGCACGCTCAATCCCGGCCAGAACTACTACAAGGCCGAGGACCAGACGTCGCGCGAGGTCGCGATCCGCAGCGACTACCTGACCGGCGAGGACCTGTTTCTGAATGCGGTCATCAACAAGGACGGCTCGGTGCACCTGGAGGCGTCCGTGAAGCCGCTCGTCAACCTGATCTGGCTCTCCGGCCTCGTCTTCATCTTCGGGTCGGTCGTCGCGATGTGGCCCGACGCCCGCGAGCAGCGCCGGCTCGCGACGCGCTACGCCGAGCAGCGGGCCTACGCGCAGGCGTGAGCGTCGCGCTCCTGCTCGCGGCCGTGCTCGCGATCGCGGCGATCGTCGCCGTCGCGCTGCCGTTCATCCGCGAGCCGGAGGTGCCGGAGGAACTGGACCGCCTGGCGGGCGTCGACCCGGCCGAACGGCGCCGCCTCCAGCTGCTGGAGGAGCGCGACCGGGCGCTGGCGGCGCTCTCCGAGCTGGAGCTCGACCACCGCACCGGCAAGGTCTCCGACGAGGACTACGCCGACCAGGTCGGCCCGCTGCGCGCTCGCGCGGCGGCGGCGCTGCGGGCGATCGACTCGCCGCCCGAGACGCCGGCCCCGCCGGAGCCCGCAGACTCCGACGACCGCGTTTTGCAGGCAGTTCGTGTCGGCCCGGGGATGATTTCGGCCGAATGAGGCGCTAGACTCGCCCCTCCGAAAGAACAGGTGCCACCAGCGCGCAGGGCCGGCGCCCTCCCGCGCGAACCCCCTCCTATGGCCCGTCGACTGCCCCTCCTGCTGCTGCTGCTGCTGCTGCCGTTCGTGCTGGCGCCGCAGGCTGCCGGCGACGACGTGTCGCACAAGGCGGCAGTGGACGCGCAGCTCGCCCAGCTGCGGGCCAGGATGGCGGCCGCGGCGGCGAGGGAGGACGCGCTCTCGTCGCACATCTCGAGCGTCACCGGCGACATCCGCGCGCTCGAGCGCCGCTCGGGGGACGTCGCCGCGAAGCTGAAATCGCTGCAGGCAGACCTCGAGCTGCACCGCGCGCGGCTCGTCCGGCTCACGCAGCTCCTCGAGCTCCAGACCGCCCGCCTGAACTTCCTCAGGAGCCAGTACACGAAGGCGATGGCCCGGCTCGACCACCGCGTGGTGGAGCTCTACAAGGAAAGCCGGCCGAGCACGCTCGACGTGCTGGTCTCCTCGGCCAGCTTCACCGACGCGCTCGACCAGATCGACTACATGAGCACCGTCGGCAACGAGGACGCGAATGTCTCCGCGTCCGTGCGCGCGGCGCGCGACGACATGAAGACGCTGCGCGCGCAGACGCACCAGACGCACGAGCAGGTCGCCGCCGCGACGCGGGTCATCGCCGTGCGGACGGCCCAGGAGCTGGAGCTCCAGAACGCTCTGCTGGCGCGGAAGAGCGGGCTGGCCGCGGCGCGGCAGTCGCAGCTGGACGCACTCACGACCGTCCGGAACCAGCATCGTGACGCAGTCGCCGAGGCGGCCGGGCTCGCGCAGGTGTCCGAGCAGCTCGGCGCGCAGATCCGCGCCGCCCAGGCGGCGGCCGCCGCCGCGGCGTCGCCTGCCATCTCACCGACCCAGTCCATCTACCACGCGACCAGCTCCGCGTCCGGGTTCATCTGGCCCGTCAACGGCCCCGTGGTCAGCCCCTTCGGCATGCGCTGGGGCCGGATGCACGAGGGCATCGACATCGGCGTCGGCTACGGCACGCCCATCCACGCCGCCGCAGCCGGCACGGTGATCACGGCCGGCTGGGAGGACGGCTACGGCAACCTGATCGTGATCGACCACGGCGGCGGGATCGCCACCGCGTACGCGCACCAGTCAGGATTCGCCGTCGGCTACGGCGACCATGTCGAGCAGGGCCAGGTGATCGGCTACGTCGGCTGCACCGGCCACTGCTTCGGCCCGCACCTCCACTTCGAGGTGCGCGTCAACGGCACCGCCGTGGATCCGCTCGGGTACCTCTGACCCGCGCAACCGACTTAGTGGCTGACAGCCACTAACTGGGTTCGAGGAAGATCTTCCGCGCGCCGGGCTCGGCGAACTGCTCCCCGTACTCGATGGCGCGCCGGAACCTCGGCTTGCTGTACGGAAGCACGACGTCGACAGGATCCGCCTCGGCGTGCTCGATCGTGACGAGGATCGCGCCCGTCTTCCGGGTCTCGCCGGGCGGGACGACGCGGACGTCGACGGCGACCGCGCACGCGCGGATTGCCTTTTCGTCGGCCTTCTGCCGCAGTGCGGCGTAGAGCATGTCCAGGATCTCGGTCGCGCGCGCGAACATGCCGCCCGTGGGGCCGCCCACGAACGCGAGCTCGCCGTCACGGTCGATCCACGAGGCCGTCGGGTAGAACCGGCCGTTCTCCTCGAGCAGCTTGCGGGCCACGGCGAGCTCCTTGCGGAGGAGCAGGTCGATCTCCTCCTGCGCGCTCACGCGCCTAGACGTTGGCGACGTGCAGGTCGGGCAGGTTCCGGTAGCCCTCGTCCATGTCGAAGCCGTAGCCGACGAAGAACTCGTCCGGCGCGGTGAAGCCGACGTAGCGGACGGGCAGGTCCTCGACGATGCGGCGGTACGGACGGTCGAGCAGCGTGACCGCGTTCAGCGACGCCGGGCCGCGCAGCAACAGCGTCTTGCAGAGGTAGTTGAGCGTGAGGCCGGTGTCGATCACGTCCTCGACGATCAGGACGTGGCGGCCGGCGATCGGGGCGTCCAGGTCCTTCAGGAGCTTGATCGAGCCGCCGTTGCCGCCGTCGTAGCCGGCCAGCTCCACGAAGTCGAGGTGGTGGAGGATCGGCATCGCGCGCGACAGGTCCGCGCAGAAGATGAGGCTCGCCTTCAGGGGCGCGACGAGCAGGGGCTCGCGGCCCTCGTAGTCGGCCGCGATCTGGGCGCCCAGCTCGGCGACGCGCGCGGCGATCTGGTCGGCGCCGAGGTAGAGCTCGCCGACGCGCGGGTCGGCCGTCGCGGGCGCCACTACATCGCGAGCTCGAGCCCGTATCGCTGCGCCAGCCGTTCGATGTCCCGCTTGTAGAAGAGCTTCGCGCGCACGTCCGGGTAGAGCTCGCGCAGCCGGCGGAGCTTCCGGTTCTTCCGGGTGACGAGCGACTGCTTCATCGTCGTCAGCTCGAGGTAGAGGCCCTGCTCGGGCAGGAAGAAATCCGGGGTGAACGCCTCGACCACCCGGCCGTCGGCGTCGCGTTCGAGCACGAACGTGTGGGGCTCGTACTCCCACTGCACCCCGTAGTAGTCGAGGATCTTGGCGCACTCGCGTTCCACGTCATTCTGGAAGCGGGGCGCGGGTATTTGCGAATTTGCCTGGAAAATGGGCATTTCCACACGCGACGGAAGCCTAGCATCGCGTTCGGATGCCTTTAGGAGGCCTTGACGAGGTGGCCGATGTGTCACCCCGACGCGCTGGACGCCCCCATGCTGCGTCCTCGGTTGCGCCCGTATGCCGGCATACGAACGCGCCCTGCGTCCTTGCCTGGGAACGACCAGCACGCCGGAGTGACGATGTCCACCTCGTCAATGCCTCCTAAGATGCCCGCCACGGTGGCAGGTAACCCGTTTCGCATCGCGCACATCTCCGACGTCCACTGCGGCGGGGCCCATTTCGTGCCCAGCCTGATGGACCGCGCGATCGCCGAGATCAACGAGATGGAGCCCGACATCGTCATCTGCTCGGGCGACCTGACCACCTTCGGCTTCAAGCAGGAGTACTTCGAGGCGAAGCGCTACCTCGACAAGATCGAGTGCCAGGAGTTCGTCGTCATCCCGGGGAACCACGACTCGCGCAACGTCGGCTACGTGCACTTCGAGGAACTCTTCGGCGACCGCAACTCGGTGCTGCGCGTCGGTGCCATCACCGTCGTCGCGGTCGACTCGACCCAGCCTGACCTGGACGAGGGCCAGATCGGCCGTGGCCGCTATCCATGGATCGAGGAGCAGTTCTCCGGGCCGGCAGATCTGCGCATCTTCGTGATGCACCACCACCTGCTGCCGATCCCGGGCACCGGGCGCGAGCGCAACATCGTCTTCGACGCGGGCGACGCGATCGAGTGCCTGCAGCGGTCGAAGGTCGACCTCGTGCTGGCCGGGCACAAGCACGTCCCGTACGCGTGGCGGCTGGAGGATCTGTTCGTCGTCAACACCGGCACGGTGTCGACCACGCGCCTACGCGGCAACACGCGGCCCTGTTACAACATCGTCGAGATCACGGGCACACACGTGGACGTGTGGCGCAAGTACCCGTTCCACGGGTCGGAGCGGATCATCCAGTTCTCGACCGAGACGCGGGCGTACGAGAAGTACACCGACCGGATCGAGGACGAGGTCACCACCCGCTCCTGATGGAAGCGCGCGCGGTTGCCGTCATCGACGGCGAGCATTACGCGCCCGTCGTGCGCGCTGCGCTCGCCGAGCTGCCCTACGAGGTCATCGGCGCCTGGCTCGCCGGCGGCGGCGAGAAGCTGCTCGGCGGCGAGGACTACGGGGTCCCGCTGGCCGGGACGCTCGAGGAGGCGCTGGCCTGGGAGCCGGACGTCGTCTACGACCTCTCGGACGAGCCGGTTCTCGGCCCGCGCGAACGGCTGGCGCTCGCGAGCCGGGTGCTGGCCGCCGGGGTCGTCTACCAGGGGCCTGATTTCCGCTTCGACCCGCCTGGCTTCGCCCCGGTCGGCGTGCCGTCGATCGCGATCGCGGGCACCGGGAAGCGCGTCGGCAAGACGGCCGTGACCGGGCACGTCGCACGCCTGCTGGCGCAGGACCGCCGCGTCGTCGTGGTCGCGATGGGGCGGGGCGGGCCGCCCGAGCCGGAGGTGATCGAGGAGCGCCCCGACCTGGAGTCGCTTCTCGAGCGCACGCGCGCCGGCCTGCACGGGGCCTCCGACCACCTCGAGACGGCCGCGCTCACCGGCGTGCCCACCGTCGGCTGCCGCCGGGCCGGCGGCGGGCTGGCCGGCGCGGTCGGCAGCTCGAACGTCCTGGAGGGCGTCGAGGCGGCGCTGGCGCTCGACCCCGAGTTGCTGGTCTTCGACGGCAGCGGCGCGGCGCTGCCGCCGGTGGCGGCGGACGCGCTGGTCCTCGTCGTGCCGGCGCACCAGCCGCCCGAGCTCGCCACCGGCTACCTGAACGCGTACCGGATCCTGCTCGCCGACCTCGTCGTGGTGACGCATGGCGAGGACCGGGCGGCGGCGCACGCGCTTGCCGGCGCCGTTCGCGCGGTCAAGGACGTGCCGGTGGTCGCCACGGTGCAGCGCCCGCGCCCGCTCGAGCCGGTGGCCGGGCGCCGCGTCGCGTTCTTCACGACGGCGCCGCAGGAGGTGCACCCGCTGCTCGCCGATCACCTGCTACACCAGCACGGCGCCACGCACGTGGCCGTGTCCGGCAACCTCGCGCACCGCGCCGCGCTCCGGCACGATGTCGAGAGCCTCGACGCCGACGTCTTCCTGGTCGAGCTCAAGGCCGCCGCCGTGGACGTGGTCGCCGAGGCCGCGCTGGCCCGCGGGATCCCGGTCGTCCTGACCGACGCGGACCTGCGAGTGCTGCCCGGCGAGCCCGATCTCGACGCCGCGCTGCGCTCGCTCGTCCCGGCCCGGGAGGGCGTGCGGTGACCGAGCCGCGCCGGCTCGAGCCGCTGCCGCTCGGCGCGCACGGCGGCCCCCGCTACTCGAAGGGGCTGATGGCGCGTGCCCTGATGGCCACGGGGCTCGCGCCCGAGCCCGCCTACGCGCTGGCGCGGCGCCTGGAGCGGCGAGGTGGCCGCCCGGAACGGCGAGGGCATCACGCTCGACCGCGTCGAGGAGGTCGCCACCGAGCTGCTCGGCGACACCGGGCGCGAACGCGGCGCAGCGGCTCCGCCGCTACGGGAGGCTCCAGGAGCTCGACGTGCCGATCGTGCTGCTCCTCGGCGGCGCCACCGGCACCGGGAAGTCGACGATCGCGACCGAGGCGGCCTACCGGCTCGGGATCACGCGCGTCACGTCCACCGACTTCATCCGCCAGACGATGCGGGCGTTCTTCTCGCGCGACTTCATGCCGTCGGTGCACTACTCGAGCTTCGAGGCGCGCGTCGGCGACGCCGGACATGCCGGAGCAGATGGCTGCCAGGGCTTCCTCGATCAGACGCGCAACGTCCTCGTCGGCGTGCAGGCGGCGCTCGACCGGGCGCTGCACGAGGGCTGGTCGATGGTGATCGAGGGCGTGCACCTCGTGCCGGGCATGATCCCGCCGATCGAGGGGCCGGTCGTCGTCCAGTGCGTCGTCGCGATTGGCGACGAGGACGAGCACCTCGACCACTTCCAGATCCGCGACGCGGCGACCGGCGGGCTGCGGCCGCTCGACAAGTACGTGCAGCACTTCGCCGACATCCGCGCGCTCCAGGACTACATCGTCGAGCGCGCGCGGCGGAACGACGTGCCCGTGGTCGACCGGCCGACCGTGGAATCGGCGGTCGGCGAGGTCATCGGCCTTGTCCTGGACGCGACCGAGCGAGTAGAACCTTCCTCGTGACCCAGACAGCCCCCGAGACGGTCGAGGCGGAGAAGCAGCAGCGGCCGGCCTGCATCTGCGAGACGTACGCGCGCGCAACCGACCGCGCCGCGCTGGCGGGCGCCCGCTGGCTGGGCCGGGCCGACCACCAGGCGGCGGCCGCGAGCGCGACCCACGCAATGCATGACGCGCTCGCGCAGCAGCCGATCGACGGGTACGTCGTGATCGGCGCCGAGGAGGGCGACGAGCTCCAGGCGGGCCAGCAGGTCGGCGCCGGCGGCGAGGCAGTCGACCTCGCGGTCGACCCGATCGAGGGCAGCGGCATCGTCGCGCGCGGCGCGAGCGGCGCCATGTCGATGCTCGCGATCGCGTCCCGCGGGTCGATGCAGACGCTGCCGGACATGTACATGCGCAAGATGGCGGTCGGCCCGCGGGCGCGCGGCCGGATCGACCTGCGCTCGCCGGTCGGCGACAACGTCCGCGGCATCGCCGAGTCGTTCGGCCGGCGCCCGGAGGACATCACGACGATCGTCCTCGACCGTCCGCGCCACCACGACCTGATCGAGGAGATCCGGCAGGCGGGCGCGCGCATCAAGCTGATCCAGGACGGCGACGTGACGGCGTCGATCTCGGCGGCCATCCGCGGCACGAACGACCATCTGGCGATCGGCATCGGCGGCACCCGCCAGGCGGTGCTCGCGGCCGCCGCGCTGCGCTGCCTGGGCGGCGAGCTGCAGGCGCAGCTGTGGCCGACGTCGCGCGCGCGAGATCGACGCCGCCCGCGAGCACGGGCATCGAGGACATCAACCGGGTGTTCACCAGCGACGACCTCGCGCCGGGCGACGTCATCGTCGTCGCGACGGGCGTCTCGAACGGCGACCTGCTGCGCGGCGTGCGCTACCTCGCCGACAGCGCGCTCACGCACTCGCTCGTCATGTGCACGCGCTGCAACTGGGTGCGGTTCGTCGACGGCATCCACTTCTTCGCAAGCGAGCGGCGCGAGGAGG